>JANYBV010000043.1 GCA_025360605.1 Alphaproteobacteria bacterium
TGGGGACTATTGGGACGCATGTATAGTTGCACTGCATTATCCATTAGTGCGTGGCGTACCGTTTCCATAAAAGCCCCCCTAAAGTACTAGCGTGAATTTTGTGCTAGTTATGTGTTAGGAATCTATGGTCTAAAATTATCATTAATTATTTGATTTTACAATGAAAATTTTCAATCTAAAAGTTTCTTATTGGCTTTACAGTCTGTTGCCATTGACCACTCGGCCACTCCTCCACAAGGAGCTCTTTTATGCAAGGAGTGTGACAAGCGGTCAATCAGATAATGAATGAAATAGCGTGCGTTGCACGCGACCCACCCGACCATCCTCTGCATTTCAAGGAGACCTGAGGTATAGGACTGCCGGCATAAAGTCAAGGTACAAGCGCAATCCGGCGGCTTCAAAGTGGTATGTACCTATTTTGTCAGTCTTTTTTGAAATATTACCACGCGGCGGCAGTCACGTCATATTGAAGTTGCCTTGTGGAGCGTATCACGATAGTTTTCAGGCATTACTCACACTGATTCCTATGGTTCTACATGTATTCCATATTTGCTTTTCTTTTTACCGCTGGAGAAATGGGAACCGTTATTGCCGGTTTTGCCATGCAGAACGCCGTGGTCTTTTACAATATGCTGGTCTATGGCTCACCCTTTTACCTGCTTCAGCACGCCGTTGGCTCCGGCTCGATCATTAACGAAAAAAACCCGCTCTATGTCGCGCTGCTGGTGTTTCACATAATTAAGTATTTTATTATATTTCAGGCACAAAGAGTAGAAGAGCCCAATATCATGCGCCGCTTTGCGGTATTATTTGAAGCGATTTATATAGCCCTTAGCACCTACTACCTATTGTAATGGCTGCTCGTGGCGGTCCTTGTAGAAGAAAAACAGCGTCGTCGCTGAGATAAACCCACATAACATGACATAGTAAGCGATCGAGTAGTTACTACCGGTCACACCAATCAGCCATTCACATACCATCGGAGCCGTGCCGCCAAAACAGGCGGCGCAGATATTATACGACAGCGACATGCCCGTATAGCGCACACGGGTGGGGAAAATTTCCACCAGCAAGGCCGGAACAGGGCCAATGTAAAACCCGACAACGACAGCAAACCATGCCTGAGCAAGGGCAATGGAGCTGAATCCAGACTGCTGCATCAGATAAAAGATAGGATAGGTGCTGACCAGATAGGCCAGCGCCGTCAGCCCCAGCACCTTGCGCCGTCCTACACGGTCAGAAAGCCACGCCGAAAACGGCGCACAAAACAACAAAATCAGCATGTTCATACTGTTGAGCAGCAAGGCTTCTTCCTTGCTGCGCATGAGCGTATGCTCAGTAAAGGTGATAAAATAGGCCGACAGCAGGTAAAACGGCATGGTCACGCTCATGTAAATGCCAATCGCCTGCGCCACATGACGCATCTCGCCTTTGAACACATCCTTTACGGGTGATTTAGAGAGCGTGCCGTCTTTTTTAGCCGCTTCATAGGTCGGGCTTTCTTCGCAATGATTACGGATATAAAGACCGATAAAACCAATCGGAATCCCCATCAGGAATGGTATGCGCCAACCAAAGCTTTCATACTGCTCCTGATTGAGGATAGCCGTAAAAAACCACGCCACCACCGAACCAAGCAAAAACCCTATCACTAAGCTTGCCACCGATGCACTGCCGACAAAGCCGCGCTTATTGGGTGGTGCATGTTCCACCAGAAAAGTCATTGAACCGGAAAACGCGCCGCCCAGCGACAACCCCTGCATCACACGCATCAGGATCAGCAGCCACGGCGCTGCCATGCCGATCTGGGCATAGGTGGGTAGCAGGCCAATACAGCCGGTAGGCACTGCCATCATGAAAATAGAAAGTACCAGCGCGGCGCGGCGACCTAGCCTATCCCCCAGAATACCGAAGAAAATGCCGCCGAACGGGCGGGCAATAAAACCGACAGCGAAAATACCGAACGTCGCCAGCAGATGGGCACTCGAGTTACCGGCAGGTAAAAAAAACTGCTTACTAATCGTAAGGGCAGTGAAGGCGTACAGGGCGAAATCATACCATTCCAGACCATTACTGATCATTCCCGCGATAATAACTTTACGCATGCGCCCCCGATGATGCCCGATTATGACAGATATGCTCTACCTCTTAGCGGGTTCCGTGCCAAATGGCAATGGGAGGAAAAAATAGCCTGCAACAAATGGCTCAGGCGTTAGTCGGGGGAGTATCACCAAGCCACACTTTACCCTTGCGCTCGGAGTCGGATTTGAGCTGGCCACAAGCCGCCATGATGTCTTCGCCGCGCGTGGCACGAACCGGTGAGGAATAACCGGCATCGTTGACGATTTTGGCAAACGCGTTAATGCGGTTGCGCGAGGAGGTTTCGTATTTCGCACCCGGCCATGGATTCCACGGAATGAGGTTCACCTTCGCATGGATATCTTTCAGCAGGCGCACCAGCTCATGCGCATCGGCATCGGTATCGTTCACCCCCTTGAGCATCACATATTCAAACGTAATGCGGCGGGCATTATTGGCAGCAGGGTAATTTTTGCAGGCCTCAAGCAACTGCTTGATTGGGTATTTTTTATTAAGCGGCACTAATTCATCACGCAGGTCGTCACGCACAGCATGCAGGGAAATGGCAAGATTAACGCCGAGATCACGCCCAACGCGTTCAATCTCCGGCACCACGCCCGACGTGGATAAAGTAATACGGCGCTTGGAAATAGCGATGCCTTCACCGTCCATCACAATGTTAAGCGCCTTGGCGACATTATCGTAATTAAACAGCGGCTCGCCCATCCCCATCATCACAATATTAGTGAACAGGCAATCTTCGCGGCGCTTGTTCCATTCGCCTAATCCATCACGCGCAATCATCACCTGATGGACAATATCCCCTGCACTTAAGTTACGCACCAGCGGCATAGTCCCCGTATGACAGAAGGTGCACGACAATGTGCAGCCCACCTGCGACGACACACACAGCGCACCACGGTCTTCTTCAGGGATGAAAACAGTTTCCACCTTGTTGGCATCGGGATATTGCACTAGCCATTTACGCGTACCATCAAATGAAGTCAGCGCTTTGGCGATGTCGGGGCGGGCAACCGAAAAATGCTCTGCCAGTAATGCCTGAGAGTCTTTCGAGATGGTCGACATCTGTGAAAAATCGGTGACACCCTTGCTGTACACCCAGTGCCATATCTGTTTGGCACGAAAGGATTCAAAGCCGAGTTCCTTGAGTTTTGCAACCAGTTCGTCTTTCGACAGGCCGACGATATGTGTTTTTGTTGTCATAGTTCCAGTTTGTAGCCGCCGTCTGTGGCCGCGATTATATCATCATCCGAGAGTTCACGAAATTTACCACGCAGCCGGTAAATATGCGTTTCCAGCGTGTGCGTATCTATCGTTTCGTCAAATCCCCATACCTCTTTGAGCAATTGCTCTTTCGCTGACACCTGCCCATTACTGCGGGCAAGGTTTTGCAGCAGAGCCACTTCCTTATCTGTCAGCAATACCGAATGTCCGGAAGCGAGATGTTTGAGCTGTTTATGCCGCAACTGAAGGCTGTAACGCCCGCCGAAGCTCACCTCTTCTGTGAGCTGATTGTGAAGGATATAGGCGATATCGTCCAGTAAATCTTGTAATTTCACCGGCGGCTGCGCCACAGTGATCACCGGACAGGTCATAGCATCATCAGGTATTTCCGTAGTTATCACCGCAAAAACCGAGGGAAGATGTTGTTTTGCCTCTTTATTGCCAGATACTATGACACAGGCAATGGCCAGCTCTCTTTTAACATGGGCGGCCATGGCCAAAGAGAAATCCGCATCCGGACTGATAATCAGAAGGGGTAATTCGCTCATAAATCGACGCGTTCGTGCATTTGTCCTTAATTTTTCAAGTAACATGTAGTAGAGTTTCCGCCATTTCGCAAGCTACATAGTGTATTAATGCTTAAAAAACAAAATACTAATGACGATTTAGTGATGATGGCAGAACGTGCCGCTGATGAGCTGAAGCGCCAGACGGGCATTCTTATCCGTGAAAACGCTAGTCATGCGGTCGCTAATTATCCGGCAGAATTCCTCGATGATGCGATGCTTGAACGGCTGCGCAGCCCCTCGCTGTGCCTGCTGATTACGGCGGCACGCGCCAAAACACTCGGCCTTCCCGCTCATGACCTGAAGATTGAAGCCAGCAGCCTGTCGCTCGGCCAGATCCATGCACTGTGCGACCCGCTCGCAGGCAGCATTGCCACACCCGCACTGCCCCACCGTGAAGCAACCGCCGTAGATTCGATGGCACTCACATTAGTCAAACATGCCTCACTGCTGCCGGCACTTCTGGTAGCAGATATATCGGAGGCAACGCAGGACTGGTTTAGCTTACACACGAATCAGTTACACGATTACCTTGCCATGCCGCAATCAAACGTGCTGGAAACCGCCCGTGCCTCATTACCCATCGAAGGAGCAGAAAAGGCAACGCTGGTCAGCTTCCGTTCCCGCCACGGCACATCGGTGCATCTGGCGTTGCTGATCGGTGATATTGACCCGAAAAATCCACCATTAACACGCATCCATTCCTCCTGCGTCACCGGCGATATCCTCGGTTCGCTGCGCTGCGACTGTGGCGACCAGCTCAAACTGGCACTGTCGGAAATCTGCAAGGCAGGCAGCGGCATCCTTGTTTATCTGAATCAGGAAGGACGCGGCATCGGCATCACCAATAAAATACGCAGCTATAAATTACAGGAACAGGGTATCGATACGTTTACCGCTAACCTGATGCTGGGGTTTGATGAGGATGAGCGTGATTTTTCGGTGTCGGCAGCAATCTTGAAATCACTGGGTATCACCAGCATCCGCATGCTGACCAACAACCCGAATAAATTAGCGGCACTGGAAAAAGCGGGTATCATCATCTCCCAGCGTGTGCCGCTGATCAGTCCGACCGGTGTGCACAACCACGCCTACATTGATGCCAAAGCTAAAAAAGCCGGACATCTTTTTTAAGATTATTTCTTTTCGCCCTTGTCGAGAATTTTCATCAGGCTGCTTTTATCGCCTTCGGATTTAACGCTATCCGGCCATGCACAGGTATCTTTTTTCCACACACCGGCATCAGCATCCAGATTAACTTCTTTCCATTTTGGATGACCTTTTTCTTTCAGGTCCGGCAGGTCCTTGCGTAGCAATTTAGTCAACGCCATCAGCTTTTCGCAACGCTTCTTGTTTCCTTGTGAAAAATCATAGCTCACCATCACCGCCTGTACGGCAATGGTGGGAACGTTTTCGGTAACAAAATTATAATCCGCCTTGGTCAGCTCCGCAGGCCTGTATTCTTCCAGCACCTTGGGGTTATCCAGCGGAATAAAATGCACCTGCTCGAGCATGGCGGCGTATTTCTGGTTTTCCGGCAGCGTCAGGTCTTCAAGGTTTTTAAACAGGCGTACCGGCTTGCCACCGACAAAAATAGCAGCATCCACTTCGCCCTTCAGCACAGCCACCACACCTTGGGCAGGCGGGATTTTCTTGGATTCACTGGGAGTGATATTCATGATGGAAAACAAATTGATGGCGGTCAGCATATTACCGCTTCCGTCTTCACCGATGGCCACCTTGCGACCCTGCAAATCGGCAAAGGTTTTGATGTCCTTGCGTGCCAGCACGTGGATTTCTTCATTATAGAAAGGAAACACCATACGCAGGTTGCTCGCCATACGCATTGATTCAGGGCTTTTGGAACGGCTTAAGAAACCAAGCACGTCGGACTGTACGATACCAAGAGCCGCGTTTTCTGAGCTGTTGATGCGTTTGATGTTATCAATAGACCCTTCGGATTGCTTCACATCAATATCGATGCCCGCCTTACCGGCAGCCTGTGCAATGTCCTTACCGAACGCATAGTAGGTTCCGGTCTTGGGGCCAGTGACAATACCCAGCGTGTCATCCGCACGGGCCGAAAAAATGGTGGCAGGCAGTAAAGCCAACACCGCTACAAATGCTACAAGCGATTTGCAGGACATACGTCCTCCTATATCTCACAGTCATACTCGCGGTATTTTTAAGAACTGGCTAAGCAAGCCGAGAGGGCCGCGCGGGATGTAGGTTATCTACAGGAACGCAGCGGATCCGATGGAGACGACGTTCAATTCTTAAAATACGAAGAGTATAGGTTAATATTTACCAACGATGGAAAGTAATTCGCGGCCGCCTCGATTGTCAACATCGTTTATTGGCTTGACCTCGGTTATTTGCTCATTCTCGAGGGGGATTCTTGCCATTTGCCCAACAATTACGCTGGATTTATCCTTCAACATGATAATAGAACTATTTTTTTCCGGCTGCGTAAGGGCTAAAGACGGTGCCGGAGCTGCCTGAGCATCTGAAAAAGGTGTTGGAATGACGCTGGAAGTATCAGGTTCTACAACCGCTTTCGCCGAAACTGCCGGAGTCACTGCCGGTGGAATACGTTCAGACACAACCGCAACCGCAGGCAGCATGGTAGCCGCTTTGATGACTATTCCGTTTTCCGAGGTTTTTTTCAGGGATAAAGACACCACAATCAGCGCTAAAAGTACCGCCGCCCAGAATAAAAGGAAGCCAGGGAGGATCGTTTTTGATGATTTTTTAGCACGGCCATGCACCGGCAGCCTATGGACTTTAGGTCTGGAAACACTCAGTGGCATTGTGGCGGTGGTTATGCTGCTCATACGCTATACCTAGTAGTATACAGACTATTAATACTCAATCCAATGTAAAAATGCAACTATTTCTAAAAGCTGGAAACATAAAGAACTTATCGCTGATTCATTGCGCAATCGCCGATAATGGTCTAAGAACCTGCCATACCATCATGATGAAACCCCCTAACTGGAATTGTGCCGCATGTCCGATACCCTTGATACCCTCAGCTGGCTGCTCGATCAGGCATCACGCCTTGGTGCGGATGCGTCGGATGCGGTGCTGTTCGATACCACCCATGCCAGTACCAGCCTGCGCCTTGGCAAGCCCGAAGGGCTGGAACGCGCTGAAAGCAAGGCGGTGGGCTTGCGCGTATTCGTCGGGCAAAGTTCCGCCATCGTCTCGGCCAGCGACACCAATAAAAGTTCGCTCGAAGAACTGGCGCAACGCGCAGTGGACATGGCACGCATCACTCCACCGGATGCCGACAGCACCCTCGCCCCTGAATCCCTGTACAGCCGCAACCCTGCCGATCTTGACCTGTGCGACCATGATGAACCTGACATGCAATGGCTTTCAGGCCAATGCAAAGAAGCCGAGGAAGCCGCCCTTGAGGTCAAAGGTATTACCAATTCCGAAGGGGCCGATGCCAGCTACAGCCTGAGTTCGATCAATCTTGCCATCCATAACGGGAAATCGCTGGTGTTCTGCGAAGGCTATAACAGCAGCCATTTCTCCATTTCCGTTTCCGTCCTCGCCGGTGAAGGTACGGGCATGGAACGCGACTACGACTATACCAGCACGCGATTCCGCAACGATCTGGACGATGCCGAAATAGTAGGCCTGAATGCCGCCAACCGTACCCTCAAGCGCCTAAACCCGCGCAAAGTACCCACCTGTCAGGTGCCTGTCATCTTTGATCCGCGCGTCAGCCGCAGCCTGCTCAGCACTTTGGCGAGTGCGATCTCCGGCGGTTCGATTGCACGTGGTTCGAGCTTTTTAAAAGACAGCCTGCATCAGGAAATATTTGCCCCTTCCATCACCATCATTGACAACCCGCACATCAAACGCGGGCTGGGCTCACGCCCGTTTGACGGTGAAGGCGTTAAAAACAGCAAGCGCATCATTGTTGAAAATGGCGTGCTGACCACGTGGCTACTCGACATGCGCACCGCCAACAAACTGAAAATGACCACCACCGGACATGCCGCACGCGGCATTGCTTCTCCACCGTCGCCGTCATCGTCGAACCTGTACATCGAAAAGGGCGCACTCACACCCGCCGAACTGATGGAAGATATCGATAGCGGCCTCTACCTCACCGAAACCTTCGGCATGGGCATCAATACCACCACGGGTGATTACTCGCAGGGCGCAGCCGGATTCTGGATTGAAAACGGCGAGATCACCTATCCGGTGTCGGAAATTACCATCGCAGGCAACCTGCGCGACATGTTCAAACAGATGACAGCAGCCAACGACCTTGTCTTCCGCTACGCCACTAACGCACCGACGGTCCGCATCGACCGCATGACGGTAGCCGGCACATGACGCTCATCCAGAATCATCAACATGCCAGCGGCGTCCTGATCCGCCGCCTGCTTCGCGAACATATCCGCCCCTATACTAAACAAGCCATATTGGCGATTGCCTGCATGTCGGTGATTGCCATGGCAACCGGTGCCAATGCGTGGATGATCCGACCCGCCCTTGATCAAATCTTCATTGAAAAAAACAAGGAGATGCTCACCTTCATCCCTATCTTTGTGCTGGTGATCGGGATCATTGGTGCCGCCGCCAATTACGGTAATATGTTTTTTATGCGTTATATCGGACAGAACATGGTAGCCGATATGCAGCTGCGCCTGTTCAGACATCTTGTCTACAGCGATATAGGCCTGTTCCATGAACAATCGTCAGGACGGCTGATCTCGCGCTTCACCAACGACATCAATTTGCTGCGCAACGCCTTTACCACCGTACTGACCGCACTGGCAAAAGGCACACTCACCACCGGATTTCTTATCGGCATCATGTTTTACCAAAACTGGAAGCTGGCGGTGATTTCCACTTTCGCGTTCGTGTTTGCCATCCATCCGCTCATCCGCCTCGGCAAACGCATGCGCAAGATTTCCGGAAAAACCCAGAGCCAGCTCGGCGATTTCACCATCACGCTGGATGAAATTTTCCACGGTGTTCGCACCGTCAAATCCTATAACCGCGAGGAATGGGAGGTCAGCCGTGCCGGAAAAATCATCCGTACCCTGTCGGAACTGTATCTGAAAGCGGCGCGTGTACAGGCCGCCGCCACCCCGCTGATGGAAGTGTTGTCGGGCGTTTCAATTGCACTCGTCATCTGGTACGGCGGCTTCGAGGTCCTCGAAGGCAAAACCACGCCAGGGGCGTTTATGTCGTTCATCGCCGCATTCCTCATGGCCTATAAACCTGTGCGCTCCATGAGCGGAATGAACGGCACATTGCAAGAAGGCCTCGCCGCTGCCAACCGCCTTTTCAACGTCCTCGACACCGCTCCGGCGATTACCGATAAACCCGATGTCAAACCATTGTTGGTCACCCAAGGTCACATCGAATTTGAACTGGTCACCTTCCAATATGGCAAAGACACCGCCGGTGTACATGCGGTCAACCTGAACGTGCCGGCCGGAAAAACCGCCGCACTCGTCGGGCTATCCGGTGGCGGCAAATCCACCCTGATGAATCTGCTTTTGCGTTTTTATGACGTGAATGCCGGTGTCATCCGCGTCGACGGACAGGACATACGCGATGTCACCATGAATAGCTTGCGTCAGGCGATGGCGTATGTCCCTCAGGAGTCCATGCTGTTTGACGACACCATCCGCGCCAACATCGCCTATGGCAGGGAAGGCGCAAGCGACGTGGATATTATGGCCGCCGCCACCAACGCCGCCGCCGACGAATTTATCCAGCGCCTGCCGCAAGGCTACGACACCATGATCGGTGCGCACGGCGTGCGTCTGTCCGGTGGCCAGCGCCAACGCATTGCCATTGCGCGTGCCATGCTGAAGGACGCACCAATATTGCTGCTCGATGAAGCCACCTCCTCATTGGATAATGAATCCGAACGCAGCGTGCAGCAAGCACTGAAAAAACTGATGCAGGGACGCACCACCCTCGTGATTGCCCACCGCTTAAGCACCATCGTCGGTGCGGACATCATCTATGTGGTCGAGCATGGCCGCATCATTGAAAGTGGCAGCCATCAGGCGCTGATCTCCAAACAAGGAAAGTACCACCAGCTCTACGCGCAGAATTTTGAGCCAAATTCTTTCGAGATTAGCAATGTCGGCACATAAACGCCTGCTGAAAGCACCGGCGACCCAATCGGCCATCGCGTGGCTGCTGTCGCTGTTTATCCGCCTTGTCTATTGGACCAACCGCAGGAGCTACCATATCAATCCCGCCGCCGCCCATTTAATGCGCGGCGAGGATAATGCCATCTTCGCATTCTGGCATGGCCGCATGATGATGTGCCCGACCATCGAACCGCCTAAACGCAAGATGCATGTGCTGATTTCGCGCCACCGCGATGGCATCCTCATTTCCAAAGTCATTAGCCATTTCGGTGAAGCCACGATTGCGGGTTCATCGAGCAAGGGCGGCAGCGCGGCAGTGAAGGAAATCATGCGCGCACTTAAAAAGGGTGACAATATTAGCATCACGCCCGACGGCCCGCGCGGTCCGGTGCAGGTAGCGCAGATGGGCATCGTGACGGTGGCCAAACTCACCGGACGCTGCGTATTGCCGGTCACGTTTTCCGCCTCGCGGCACAAACGCCTTACAAGCTGGGACCGTTTCATGATCGCATTACCCTTTGGCAAAATTGCCTTTTGCGTTGGCGCGCCTATTTTGGTATCAAGGGATGCGGATGACCACGCTCAGGAGCAAGCAAGACTTGAGATTGAGCAGGCCATGAACCGACTTGTTGAAACGGCTGATAGCTTGACACATGCGTAATTACCGGCTGATTACCAGCTTTGTTGCACCGCTCATTCCCTTGTGGCTTCAGTGGCGTAAACTCTACGGTAAAGAAGATGCCCGCCGCTTGCGTGAACGTTATGGCTTCACCTCGAAACCACGCCCGAAGGGAACACTCGTATGGCTGCATGCCGCCAGTGTTGGTGAATCCAATTCGGTGTTAATCCTCATCCAGAAAATCAAGGAACGCTATCCGGAAATCCACCTGCTGCTAACCACCGGCACGGTCACCTCCGCCAACCTGATGCAAAAACGCCTGCCAAAAGACGTGATCCACCAGTATGTGCCGATTGATACGCCATCTGCCGTGCGCCGTTTCATCCGCCACTGGCGGCCTGATATCGCGCTGTGGGTGGAATCAGAGCTGTGGCCCAATCTGGTGATGGAAGCGAATGAAGCCGAAGTGTTTATGGGCATCATCAATGGCCGCATGTCGGAACGCTCGTTCGAAGGGTGGAAAAAAAGACCGGAGATGATCAAACCCATGCTCTCGAGTTTTAATATCGTCTTTGCGCAAACGCAGGCCGATGCCAAACGGCTGGGCGAGCTGGGAGCAAGGGATGTACTGTGCGTCGGCAACCTGAAATACGATGCTGCGTTCCTCCCCTGTAACGAAGAAGAGCTGATCGACCTGCAAACCGACACCGGCAACCGCAAGCTCTGGCTGGCGGCCAGCACGCATCCGGCCGAAGAACAGCTGATCGCTAAAACGCACGCACTGCTGAGTGTGACCATCCCCAACCTGCTGACCATCATCGTACCGCGCCACCCGCAGCGCGGTGCCGAGATTGCCAATAGCCTTTCCAACACGCTTAAGGTCAGCCTGCGTTCACAGACCCGCTCCATCAGCGCTGACACGCAAATCTATGTCGCCGATACGCTGGGTGAACTCGGTCTGTTTTACCGCCTGTGCGAAATCGTGTTCATGGGCGGTTCGCTGGTAAAACACGGCGGGCAGAACCCTCTCGAACCCGGTCGGCTCTCCTGCGCCATTCTTACCGGCCCGTACACCCATAATTTCGCCGACATGTATAACGATATGGAAAAGACAGGGTGCTGCCTGCGCGTGAATGGTCCCGACCAGCTTGCCGTGCAGGTGAGTAAACTCATGGGCGACATCGCCGCGCGTGACCGGCTGCAAAGCACCGTCAAAAAATGGATGGAAGGCAAAGGCGGCACCGCCGAGCGTTTGCTGGACGAAATGGAACCGGTGTTCGATCCTGACTCAGTGTTGAAACCCGCTATGTTGTTACCATGAAAACACCAAAATTCTGGAGTTCACGGGGAATTCTTTCGACATTGCTGGTGCCCGTTTCTATTTTTTACGACATGGTCAATACCTTCAAGCACGCTAAGGTGCGGCCAGTACGTTTTCCTGTACCGATAATCTGTATTGGCAACTTAACTGCCGGAGGCGCGGGCAAAACCCCTACCGCCTTGTACATCGGCAAGCGGCTCAAGGCCAAGGGCGTGAACGCATTTTTCTTAAGCCGTGGCTATGGCGGCAAATTGGAAGGCCCCGTGCTGGTGAACCCAAAAAAACACCAAGCCATCCATGTCGGTGACGAGCCATTATTGCTGGCGGAAATATTACCTACTATTGTTGCGAAAAACCGTGTCAGCGGTGCTAACTATGCCCTCAGTAAAGGCGCACAAGCTATTATTATGGATGACGGTTTCCAGAACCGTTCGATCATCAAAAACCTGTCCTTGCTGGTGGTCGATGGCCTGCGCGGATTCGGCAACGGCCGGCTTATTCCGGCAGGGCCTTTACGTGAGCGCCCGCAGGAAGGCTACAAGCGCGCCCATGCGGTCATCGTGATGAATAAAACCACCAGCGTACCCAAATTACCCACCGACCGGCCTGCGTTTTATGCCCGTACCTTTCCCAAAGACAGCGCCAATTTTAAAGGCAAAAAACTTTTCGCTTTTTGTGGCCTTGCCTATCCCCAGAAATTTTTTGAGATGCTCGGCACCACCGGCGCACGAGTAGTGAAGGAAGTTGCCTTTGCCGACCACTACCAGTATACGCCGCTGGACATGCGAAAACTGCTGCTGCAATCGTATGTGGAAAGCGCCGTTTTGGTAACCACCGCCAAGGATTTCGTCCGCATCCCCGAACGATTCAGGGATTCGGTGGCAGTGTTTGACATGGAAGTGGAATTCGAAGAACCAGCAATCTTTGACAGCGTTCTGGATTATATTTGTGGCCTCAATGAAAATGCTTAAATATAAAATTGAGGCGGCGGCACTATCACTGTTGTTTGCTGCGTTCAGGGCGTTACCGCTGGAGGTTTCGTCTGCTATTGGCGGGTTTATGGCGCGCAGCATCGGGCCGTTCCTGCGAGCCAATAAAATCGCCAAAAGCAATCTCGGCATGATATATCCCAAAATGACCTTTGCCGAGCAACACCAGCTTATCATGGCGATGTGGGATAATCTCGGGCGTGTTGCCGCCGAATTGCCATGGCTTGGTACAGACAATCTTTTTAAACGGATTACCATAGAGGGGCGTGAACACCTGCCTACAGGCGGAAATCCGGTATTCTTCTTTTCCGGCCACATCGGCAACTGGGAATTAAACTCGGTCATCGCCCATCGTACCGATATCCCCACCTCGGTCATTTACCGAGAAGCCAATAATCCTTATGTCGATAAAATTATCAACGGCATACGCTCACATGTCACCGCCGGCCTGCTGCCCAAAGGCGGGCGCGGCGCGGTTAAAATACTCCGCGCCATCAAAGACAGAAAATCACTCGCCCTGCTTATCGACCAGAAAATGAACGAAGGTATTGCCGTTCCCTTTTTCGGGCGCGATGCCCTGACCGCGCCGGCGATTGCAGAACTGGTCCTGAAGTACGATATGCCGCTCATGCCATCCGTAGTATTCCGGACTAAAGGTTGTCATTTTGCTGCCAGAATTTATCCCCCCCTTGTCTATGAAAAAACCGGCGACAATGAAAAAGATGTCCTCGCCATCATGACGCTGATCAACAAGCAGCTGGAATCATGGATACGCGAAAAACCTGACCAATGGTTCTGGGTGCATAAACGCTGGCCTAATGCTTGACCCCAAGTGTGCCGTCTTTGAAAGTAAGCGACAGTCCTTCGGACTGTTTCGCCTGCACCGCGGATGTCACCAGCTTACCAGAGCCATCTTTCACCAGCGCAAAACCCCGTTCCAGCACGCGCTGGTAATTCACGCTTTCCAGCATGGCCGAAAGAGCATCAAGTTTTTCTGAACGGTTCAGCAGGTAACGTTGCGCCGCCTGATTGAGGCGTTGTTGCAGGTCTTCGAGTTTCTGGCTCAGGGTGCGCATTTCATTCACCAGTGCCTGCGGACGCAACCGCGCCACCACCAGCATCAACTGTTGTTCCTTGCGTGCGATCAGCGTCGGCAGGCTGGCATGCAGCCGCTCGCTCCAGTCATCGAGACGCTGGGAGGCTACCTGCAACAGCTGTGCCGGTTTGGGCAAGCCACGCGACAAGCCTTCGAGCATGTCCTGCCGTTGCGACAACAGACGCATCACCGCCGCATGCAGGCGCGTATCCAGCTGCTTGCACGCCAGCCACAAATCCTGACGCACCGGCACCGCCATTTCTGCCGCTGCCGTAGGCGTAGGGGCGCGCATGTCAGAGACAAAATCGATCAGCGTCGTATCGGTTTCATGCCCGACCGCCGATATCAGCGGAATACGCGACGCAGCCACCGCACGAAGCACAACTTCTTCATTAAACGCCCATAAATCCTCAATCGATCCCCCCCCACGCGCGACGATCAGTACATCGGGAATGGGGCATTGGGACGTGGGAATTACACTATTAAAGCCATTAATCGCTGCGGCAATTTGTTCGGCAGAACCTTCGCCCTGCACCGCTACCGGCCAGACTATTACATGCACGGGGAAACGGTCGCCGATGCGGTGGAGAATATCACGGACAACCGCCCCCGTAGGCGAGGTAACAACCCCCACCACACGTGGCAGAAAAGGCAGTGGCTTTTTGCGTTTCGGGTCGAATAAACCTTCTTCTTCCAGCATTTTACGGCGTTTTTCCAGCAGCGCCATCAACGCCCCGATACCAGCCGGTTCCATGCTGTCGACTACAATCTGGTAAGAAGATTTGCCCGGATAGGTGGTGATTTTACCGCTGCACACCACTTCCAGCCCGTCTTCCGGTTTAAACGACAGCTTGCTGGCCGTGCCACGCCAGCACACCGAGTCGATGACAGCGTTATCGTCCTTCAGGCGGAAATAGACATGTCCCGAGGTGGCCTGCTTCCAGCCCGATATCTCGCCGCGTATGCGCACCACGCCAAAACGGTCTTCTACCGTGCGTTTAATCGAGGAGGACACCTCGCTGACCGTATACACCGGCTGGTTATGCCCAACTGCCTCACCCCACATAGGGGAGGGCTGGGGTGAAGGGGTACTCATATCATGAGTTCTCATTGAAGTTCGTTAAAGTTTCTGGCATGAAGGCAAACGTAGCAAGATAATCCAAAAGTGCAAAGGTCTTAAATCATGAATCAAGTTCTGGTTATTGGCTCCGGCGGGCGCGAGCATGCGCTATGCTGGCGACTGGCCCAATCGCCTTCCGTATCCAAGGTATTTTGTTCCCCTGGTAATGGCGGCATCTCTGAGGTTGCCGAGTGCGTTCCGCTTCGCAACACTCAGGACATTATCCGTTTTTGCAAAGACAACGCGATAGCGCTTGTCGTCATCGGCCCTGAACAGCCGCTGGTAGAAGGGTTGGCCGATCAGTTGACCGCACAAGGCATTGCCGTATTCGGCCCCAGCCAGAAAGCCGCCCAGCTCGAAGGTTCCAAAGGCTTTATGAAGGCCATTTGCGCCAAGTATTTTATCCCTACCGCCGCCTATGGTTTTTTTACGGCCCTGTCCGAAGCCAAAGCCTTTTTGAAGGACAAAAATTATCCGCTGGTGGTTAAGGCGGACGGGCTGGCCGCCGGAAAAGGCGTGGTGATTGCCGCCAACCAGAAGGAAGCCGAAGACGCCCTCTCCGGCATGTTCGGCGGATTGTTCGGCGACAGCGGCAAGAGCGTGGTGATCGAAGAATTCCTGCAAGGCGAGGAAGTCAGCTATTTTGCACTGTGTGACGGCGAAAACGCCGTAGAATTTGGCTATGCACAGGATCATAAACGTGTCTTCGATGGCGATGAAGGCCCGAATACCGGTGGCATGGGCGCATACTCCCCTGCCCCAATCATGACCCCGCCCTTACGCGAAACGGTGATGCAGACCATTATCCTGCCGACGCTCAAGGCGATGAAAAAAGAAGGCTGCCCATTCAAGGGGGTATTGTTTGCCGGACTGATGCTGACCGAGGACGGCCCGATGTTGCTGGAATATAATGTGCGCTTCGGCGATCCGGAAACGCAACCCCTGATGGCACGTTACGATGCTGATCTGTATCTCGCCTTGCTCGCCTGCAGCAAGGGCGGACTCGATAAAGTCAAAATCAGTTTCCGCAAGGAAGCGGCTTTGTGCATCGTGATGGCGGCCAAAGGCTATCCGGCAAATTACGAAAAAGGCTCGGTCATCCGTGGTATAGATAAGGCCAATGCCGTGGACGGAGTGATGGTATTTCACGCCGGCACGGAACAGCGCAATAACCAGATTCTGGCCAATGGTGGCCGCGTGTTAGGCATTACCGCGATAGGCTCAACTATCGCCGAGGCACAGGAGAAAGGCTATAAGGCGCTTGATCTGATTGACTGGCCGGAAGGGTTTTCCCGCCGCGACATCGGCTGGCGTGCTATCGCACAAGCCGCTGCCATTATCTGATATTATTCCGGTTTCGGCATTTTCTGCACATACTGGTCGCGCAGGTAATCATACGCTCCTAAATTAAATTTCACGATTTCTGTAAGTCGTTCGAAAGAAAATAAATCACCGGACGTGATGAGGCTCAACTTCTTATAATAACTCGCCAGATCCGGATCCATTTCTCCCGTATCACCCGTGGCAACCGCATGCATGTAGCCCTTCGGCACATTGCGGCCAGTGATGCCCAGTGTGGAGATATGCGCTACGTTCATGGGCAAACGCGCCATGAGAGGATCAACAATTGCAAATCCGTCTACTACCTTGATGTTCCGGTCAAGACGGTATCCCCACCGTCCCATCGACCATTCTAATATAACTTCCTGTGGCAAATGAAGTGAGCCCGCGTCAGGAAGATCGATTCTCCCCCTAAGGTAAGCCCACGGCGTATCCTTCGCCTCGTCGGTAATATCATCCACCCCCCTGACACAAGGCAGGCATTGCTCCACCACCCATGATTGCGGAGGAGAAAAAAGCGCGATGCCACCGAGCGCAACAGCGGTAATTACCATGTTTTTTTCGCGCATGACGTGACCAGCCACTGCCACCAGCACCCATGCGGATGCAAAGACCGGCAATGAAAACAGGCGGCCGCTGAGATAGGTGCCCCCGACAGATATGACATACAGCACATACAGAGCAATGCCCGCCGCAAGCGAGAGAAAAATCCCTGCCCTGTCATCGCCGCCGCGACGGGTGCGTGTCCATAAAAACGGAATAAGCGCAATGGCTCCCCCGATGAGAAATGCCGATACAAAATCCAGCGTCATCAGGTTCAGCACATAGCTGAAACCAAGCCCAAGATAGTCCGATAACGGAATACCGGTGTTCAGTTTGGCGTACTTGGTGTTGGGATAGAAAAAACCATAGTAAAAAAGGCTGAACAGCTCCCAGAGGATGATCGGCGAAAAACCCGCCGCGACTTTTTTTATCTCTAACGACGACCGGCGCGAGGCATATAAATAGATACTAACGGGAACATACAATAGCAACGTATCCAGCCGGTTCACCATGCTCAGTGCAATGCACAGGCTTCCGGTAAACCAGAGCTTGTCCGGCTTTCCACGCAGCACACACCAGCCAAAGCAGACAAAGAGCAAATGCTCGAGTGAGTTTTCAAATCCTGACGTAGAATACACCGTAAATGCACGCGAAGATGCCAACGGCAGGATGAACAGGCACGAAAGTGCAAGTAGCGACCGGCGAAACGTAGCGATTGCAATAAACAAGGCGATTTCCGTACACACCAGCGAGAGCATCAGCGTGTCCCAGAAAATATTGCGATACATCGCATAAAAAGGAATATGCAGGAACATCCACAACGGGTTGGTGTAGGCCTGTACGCGCTCATGCAGGTTCCAGCGCAAGCCATAACCATTTACCACATTATCGACGACGCGAAAGGTGATATAGGCATCCTCCATCACCGACGTGCGAACGAGAATAACAATAAATAAACCCACACAGGAGAGAATCAACAGATTCAGGGGCGATAGGCATTTTGAACGAACAAACGCCTTCATTCCGCTTCTTTTTCGTCAATCCAGTAACGCTTAATCAGCGGCACTTGTAACAACGTAAACAGCATGGTGAGGGTGAACATGCCGAACACCTTAAAATCCACCCAGAAATCGGTCGAGAAATTGCGCCAGATATATTCATTAAGAACGGCAAGGAACAGAAAAAACACACCCCAGCGCATCGACAGCTGCCGCCAGCCTTCTTCCTTAAGCTGCATGGCATGCCCCAGCACATACTTGAACATGGATTTTTGAAAAAACACCCCGCCCAGCAAAATCAGGGCAAATAACAGGTTCACAATGGTGGGCTTGATCTTGATAAAAGTCTCGTCATGCAGGTAGAGCGTCAGCCCCCCCATTATAGTGACGATCACCCCCGATACCAGCGGCATCATGGCAATCTTTTTTTCCATGATATAGGTCACAATGAGCGAAACGAGGGTGCAAAGAATTAATACCGCCGTCCCCGCCAGCAACCCACCCAAACGATATGCGAAGAAAAAACTAGCCAATGGACTGAAATCTAAAAATAATTTTAGGTTACTATTCATAGGTTCAAACGCTACGGCCAGACATTTTACGGCTTAAATTAACGAACAAATAAGAATTATGCTTTATAAACAACAAGGTGCTATTAACACAAGGCTTAAAAAAACATTGCGTGGTTGCTACAAACCATGATTATGTTTAGAGTGATAAACGGTTCTTGAAAAGTAAATAAGGAATACCCCATTGGATACATCAGTTTTGATCGTTGAGGATGAAGCCGCGATTGTCACCTTGCTGCGCTATAATCTCGAACGCGAAGGATTTAAGGTCTACTCCACCGGCGATGGCGAAGAAGCCGTGGGCATGGTGAAAGATTACAAGCCTGATATCATCGTACTGGACTGGATGTTGCCTTCCATGTCAGGTGTTGAGATCTGCAAACAGCTGCGCTGGAATCCTGAAACCAAGGCCATTCCGATTATCATGCTATCCGCACGCGGTGAAGAAGGCGACCGTATCCGTGGTCTTGATGCCGGAGCCGATGACTATATCGTAAAACCCTTCTCGCCTGCTGAATTAGTGGCGCGTATCCGCGCAGTGTTTAGGCGCTTCCGTCCGGCGCTGTCGGAGAAAGTGCTGGCCTTTGCAGGTATTAAAATGGACGTCTCCGCCCACAAGGTAACGCGCGACAACACTGAAATTCATTTAAGCCCTACAGAGTTCAGCTTGCTACGCTACCTGCTAGAGCATCCAGGCCGTGTGTTCTCGCGTGAGCAGTTGCTCGATGCGGTATGGGGACATGATATCTATGTGGAACTGCGCACCGTCGACGTGCATGTCCGCCGCCTGCGTAAGGGTCTCGATTACGATGGCAAGCAACCAGACATGATCCGCACCGTGCGTTCAGCCGGCTACGCGCTGGAAGAAAATCCAAACGGCGGGCCGTTCGTAGAAGAAGTGGAAAAATAGGGTTTTACTACGGCACGTAATCGAGTAACGCGTCCTTGCTTAGCGTGTAGTCACTGTCTTCCCACTGCGCCTCCAGCGTTTCTAGCAACTCACCCAGCTCTTTGCCCTGTTTGATACCGCGTTCCATCAGATCGTTGCCGTTCACCGGAAAGGCTGGTGGCTGCCAGTGCTCAGCCAGATTGAGCATCTCGTGGTAGGGATGCGACACATTAATAGCCTCATGTCCACCCGCCCAGCTCATCAACAGCGCCCAAACAAAATCTTCCATGCCCAATTTCCGCAGGATCCGTTTTTGTTCCGCTAATGATGCTAAAGGCCTGATGGAAGTATAATGCATCATCACTAGATGGATAAGACGTTCGATATGGTTGGAAAGCCGCAGGCGGCTGACCAGCTTGGTGGTGGCGTCCTCATGGCTGAGAGCTGCTGCGAGCATAAAACAAGCAAGCTTGATAGCCGAAGGCACGATCAGGCGCTCCTGCTCCACAATAGCATCGAGGCGCGCGAACACGCTGCAATCGGATACCGGAATCCCCAACGCATAGGATAATATTTGCTGACGCTGCATGTGCTCAAGCGTGGGAAACACTTCGTTTGCCTGCAATAACTTGAACATCTCATGCTGGATGCGTTCGCCGGAGAGCGTCGTAATATAGCTGGCGTGCGTAGCACAAGCAGCCAGCGCATCCTCGTCTGGTTGGCCTTGCCCATAATGGGCATAAAAACGGAAGAAGCGCAAAATACGCAGGAAATCCTCGCTGATGCGTTTATTGGCATCGCCGATAAAACGCACATGACCCTGCCGTGCATCGGCCACGCCGTCAAAATAATCGAACAGCTCGCCCGAAAGCGAAAGATACAGCGCGTTCATGGTGAAGTCGCGCCGCGAGGCATCCATCTTCCAGTCGTCGGTAAACGCGACCTCGGCATGGCGGCCATCCGTGACGAGATCCTTGCGCAGGGTGGTTATCTCAAAGGATTTTCCCTGAATCACTGCTGTCACCGTGCCGTGTGCCACACCGGTGGGAATGACGCGTATTGAGTGTTTTTCCAGTAAGTCCATCGTCTCATTCGGCAGCAGCACCGTAGCGGCATCCACATCCTGTACGTCACGGCCGAGCAATGCGTCGCGCACCGCACCGCCGACAAAGCGCAATCCCTCCGGATGTGCGGCAAAGGCTGCAATCAGCGATTGTGTTTGCGGCCATTGCAGCCATTCAGGAGTCAGGGAGTTCATGGCTTTGGCTCCACATGACCGGACACCATGGCACCATTTTCCATATGCGGCGGGATATAGGCGCCCTTGACCGACTCCGTCGTGGCTCCCCAAAACACAAAACATAAAACCCCGATGGCAAGACTCGACAACACCAACCAATACCAATGGGCATCATGGAACGGCGGCACCGCTACGCCTGCCTTGGTGGCTTTGCGCACAACCGCTTTGCGCCAGAGCCAATAGACAAGCAGTGGAATCAGTACGGGCCAGAATCGGAAAAGGAATAATCGGAGCATGAGAATCTTATAAAGGCAGTCGGATGATAACACGTAACCCGTTTTTAGGTGAGCTTTCAAGTGATATCGTGCCTCCATGTGCAAGCGCAATATCGCGGGCAATCGTAAGTCCCAGCCCGACACCGCCGGTCTTGCTGTTGCGCGATGGGTCGAGGCGGTTGAACGGCTTGAATACTTCTTCATGTTTTTCAACCGGAATTCCGGGGCCTTCATCATCAATGACAACCTCGCAGTAGTTGGCGGCAACGCGCAGCGAAAGCTCGCAGCGGCGGCCATAGCGCATGGCGTTATCGACAAGGTTGTGCAGCATGCGCCTGAACCCGCTGACACGTATATCAACCATCACGTCATTTTTCGTCAGCAACACCACATCGGCATTCAACCGCTGGTAATCACTGACAACATCTTCCAGCAGTTCATTAAGCGACACCCGCACAGCTTCTTCCCTGCCCTCGCCACGGGCAAAATCCAGATATTCGGCAATCATGCGCTCCATCTGCTGCACATCATCGCCCAGCTCGCGCACCGCTTCGCTGTCGCCCAGCATCGCCAGCTCGAGTTTCATGCGTGTCAGCGGCGTGCGCAGATCATGCGAAATACCGGCGAGCATTTCCGTGCGTGTACGCAGCTGGCGCTTGATGCGCTCGCGCATGACAATAAAAGCACGTGCCGCCTTGCGTACCTCACTCGCGCCTGAAGGTTTAAAATCCGGCAAATCCACACCGCGCCCGAGGCTGTCAGCCGCTTCTGCCAGTCGGCGGATCGGGCGGATTTGGTTGCGTAAAAATACAATCGCGATCATCAGGAATATCGCCGATGCTCCCAGCATCCACACCAGAAAAATAACCGTCGTGCGGCTTTCGAGGCGTTTATTGGTCGTTTGCAACCGCACTACCTTGTCGTCCAGCTTGATTGCAATTTCAATGATCGTACCGGTGGCATTTTTACGCACGGTAAACGGCTCGGTGATTTTGGCGTGCAACCGTTGCTGGAACTCGGGGAACTCGTCGGTGGTGCGCTCGGGCTGAAAGGATTCCGGCTTATCGAACAACACATCAATGCCGGTAGTGGTCTGGAAATTAAGCGCCAGCTGGAAGTCTTCCTCAACCGGAATCGTTTTCAGCTGCCGGACGAAAAATGCCATTTCCCCTGCCAGCGTATTCGACATACGCCGCATGACGTTATCCCAGTGGCGGTCAAAAAATACATACGCCATCACCAGCTGGATAAGAACGGTCGGCAACACCAGAATCAGTAACGCGCGTCCAAACAGACTGCTGGGAAGGAGAGGTTTGCCGATCATGTCATGCCCTTTCCGGTGTACAACACATAGCCGGCACCGCGCACCGTTTGCAGGTAAAGCGGCTTGCCTTCCGAATCTTCAATTTTTTTACGCAGGCGCGTGATCTGCACATCTACCGTGCGCTCATTGCCCGTCGATACACCTGACCCCGACATCACCGCCGAGAGCTCGTCGCGCGACACCGGTTTTCCGGCGTTCTCGGCCAACAGCTTCAGGATAATGACCTCGCTGGAAGTAAGATACACATTCTCATCTCCGCGCTTAAGTTGTGATGTGGTGAGGTCAAAACGAAACTGGCCGAACGTGACGAGGCGCTCTTTTTCACGGCGTAACGACTGACGGCGCATGATATTTTTTACACGCAGCACCAACTCTTTTGGCTCGAACGGCTTGACCAGATAATCCTCTGCCCCATGCTCAAGGCCTTTGATTCGGTCCTCGGCCTCTCCCATCGCCGACAGCATCAGCACTTTGCTTTTTTGCACATCGCCAAACGATTCCAGCAATTCAAAACCAGTTTCCCCCGGCATCATGACATCGAGTATAATCGTATCGAACACAAACCATTCCAGCTTGCGTCGTGCCTCGGCAGCATCCTGTGCAACGGTTACAAGAAATCCCTGCTCATGCAGAAATTTTTGTAACAGCGCGCGCAGGCGGTCATCGTCATCCACAACCAGTATATGTGATTTCTGCTCAGCCATTCATCTTTTCCGACGCAACAAAATATAAAACGCTCCCGACCCGCCGTGCTGCTGGCTGGCCTGATCAAATGCCAGTATCAGCGGCTTGAGGGTAGGCTCATCCAGCCAATGCGGCAACAACTCACGCAGCACGCCTTTGGCACTATACTCGCCCGCAGGCGGATGGTCAGCCAATTGTTTTTGCCCCTTCCCCGTGATGACCAACACACAGCGGCTGCCTTGCTCGTAGTGCGACCGGATGAATCCCATTAGTGTCCGGTGCGCTTTTTCACGCGTCATGCCGTGCAAATCGAGAGTGGCATCAAGGACAAACTTCCCTTTGCGGAAACGATCTGCCGTATTGCGGTCGATACCGGCGTATTCCCCCTGCGCCAGCGCGGGTTTCTCCTGCGGTGACGACTGCGTCATGTACGGCAATTCAAACGGGATATAATGCTCCTGCCTGCTGATCCTTATTTTGGGCGGCGTGGTAACATCGGTGTAGGTTTTCGGACGGATAGGCGTATCGCCGCGCGTCACCTGCCCCCACAACATCTCTTCTTCGGGAGTGAGGTTGCGCCGTTTCATACGGGTTCCAGAACAGGACTATCCGTCAGGGCAAATGACGCAGCCTGTTGCGCGTGGATAAGCGTGGTGTTGAACAATGGCAGCCCGTTATAGTCATTACCTTCCAGCAACAGACAGATTTCCGTACATCCCAGAATGATGGCTTCCGCTCCGCGTGCCTTCAGGGCGCTGATCACCGAATGATAGGCTGCTTTCGAGGCAGGATTGATGATGCCTTTGCACAATTCTTCGTAAATAACGCGGTGTACTTCGGCACGTTCCAACTCGTCGGGGATCAGTACATCAATGTTAAAACGCTCCTTGAGGCGTTGGCGGTAAAACGGTTTTTCCATAGTAAACTGCGTACCAAGCAACCCGACCGTGCGTATCCCGCGTTGACTAATGGCTTCACCCGTACCATCGGCAATATGCAGGACGGGAAGGCCGGTGGCGGCTTCCACCGCATCAGCAGCGATATGCATGGTGTTGGTGCAGATGACCAGCGCCTGCGCTCCGGCTGCTTTCAGCGCACTGCCCGCTTCCGCCATCAGGGTCGCCGCACGGTTCCACTGCCCCGACCGCTGAAGTTCGGCAATTACTTCGAAATCAAAACTGTATATCAGAAGTGGTGCCGAGTGTAGTTTACCCAGCGCAGCACCGACCTGCTGGTTGATGATGCGGTAATACAGCAACGTCGACTCCCAGCTCATGCCGCCTATCAGCCCTACTGTCCTCATGCCGACATCCTTTTTCGTAAACTGCGTTACTGGCCGTGCGGCAACTGGTCGCTTATTTCCCTAGGCACCAGCAGGCTGTAAACCCCATGCCCTTTCATGTATCCGGCGAAATATTCGGCTTCGCTGCCTTCACCGAAGAAAATATCCCCGCGCACCGGACCGCGGATAGCACCGCCGGTATCCTGTGCAATCAGCAGGCGGTGAAACGGTGTGGGTGATGCTTCCGGCAAAGCGGGCAACTCAGTTTCCATGAATAATGGCAAGCCATACGGGATGTAGTGGTTATCGACTGCCAGCGAACGCTGCTTCGTCAGCACCGCACCCGCCGCCCCCACCGCACCGGACGTATCGAGGCGCTTGAAAAAGACGTAGGAAGGATTGCGCTGCATCATTTCAAATGCGCGGTCGGGATGGTCATACAGCCACTGGCGGATGGTGTAGAAATTGATCTGGTCTTTGGGGATCAGCCCTTCATCACCCATGATTTTGCCAAGCGACGTATAGGCGTGGCCGTTCTGCCCCGCATACCCGACCAGCATTTCACCGCCATTGCCCAGACGCACGCGGCCACTGCCCTGCACCTGCAGGAAAAATACCATCACCGGATCATCCACCCACAACAATTCCAGCCCGCGATGCTCCAGCGCACCATGGTCTATGTCGGCATGGCTGTAATAGGGTTTATTCTTGGCCAGTTCCGGCGGCGGCTGATACAGCGGATAGGGATAATTGTTTTTGCGCTTAAGCGACCCGTACAGCGTTGGCACATAGTAGCCGGTGAATAAACCGGTTTCCTTACTATTATTGCTAATCCGGTAAGGCATAAACCGACGCTCGAAAAACGCTCTGGCATCGTTGTTGCTGCCACGCGTCACATGCACGGCATCGTCACACAGGGAACTCCACAACGATACGGGGACCCGCAAGCCGCTGCCGGTAGATTCACTCCGCTGCTTTTTAATCAGATAGGGGCATGTGGCGATAAAGGTTTCCAATGCCTGAGCGTGGTTTTCCGAAGCCCAGTCCGAAAGGGATTCAAACGCTATGGGGCGTGACTCGAAATGATCGGCTGGTTTAAAAAAAGCGCAGCCCGTCAGCGACAGGAAGAAGGTCAGAAGAAAAAACCGCAAGAGTGTCCGCATGGGGGGTGCTTCAGGCGATCAGGTTTCGATAATTTTCCAGTTAGGATTTTTCGAAGCCACGTCACGCTCGAATACCCAATGGTCTTCGGCATGGCGTATTTCCGAGGCATCCCCACCAACGATTTCACCATTTTTATTACGGATCACGCTGACCTGTTCACTGACAAACAACACCGTGATCTGCGCGACGTTGTTATTCAAAGAAGCACGCGTAATGTCTTTAGGCAATACCGACACCAGCGTAGTTTCCGGCATCGTATCCTGAGCTTCACGATCGGTGATCACATTGCTGAATTCCTGCAGCAACGAGTCGGACATCAGCATTTTAAGTGTTTGCTTGTCACCCTTATTGAAAGCATCGAACACCATTTCGAAAGCCCCCTTGGCACCGGCCAGAAAACGGGTAGCGGTAAATTGCGCGTCTTTGGCCTTAATCGCGTTGATGCCTTCGACAATGTCGGAGTTGGTCTGGGTGGTCATGTAGGTGTCCGCATCATCGCGCATTTTGGCAACGAGGGTTTTATCGCTCAGCTGCACCACGGGTTCAGGCTTATCGGCCACAGGCGTTGGTTTACTGAAGTAACTCGGGCTGTCGTTGCCTATTTTGTCCCCCAGCACGCTGCGCAGGCGCAGCAGGATAAAGCCTGCAATCAAAGCCAGCAATATGAGATCCGCATAGGAATTACCATCAGACATACACAACCTGTAAAAAACGTTTAAATAATTTAATGGCGACCGGAGTTTTTTTATTTATACTGCTTTTTTGTATATGTTTTGTCATACATAAAACAACATAAATATCATTTTATCGTGAAGGAACTAAATAATGAGCAGCACCACACAGCCACCCACGCAGGCACAAAGCTTTATGGTCAAGGGGCAATACATCAAAGATCTGTCGTTTGAAAACCCACATGCCCCCGAGAGCCTGCTTGCCACCAGTGTTCGTCCGGGCATCGACGTGACTGTGGATCTTAAAGGACAAAAAATTCAGGATAACCTCTATGAAATGACCCTACACATCACCGCGCGCGCCATGACCGACGGTAATACGATGTTTCTGGTCGATCTGGCGTATGCCGGTATATTCGAGGTAGTTAACATTCCGGCGGAACATATCGAACCACTCCTCATGATTGACTGCCCGTTTGTGCTATTTCCGTTTGCGCGCCGCGTGATTTCCGATATCACACGTGACGGTGGCTTCCCGCCACTGATGCTTGATCCTATTGATTTTCATGCGCTTTATGTCCAAAATCAAGGACGTAAGGACGCAGTTGCCTAACCGGCGGGTCAAAAAAATCTTAATTTCAACCGACTAGGTAACATTTGCCGCTGTGGCAATTGGGCATCACTTGCGCACTTTTATGTTGAAAATCGGAGAAATTGCGCCGCAGAAACCGGATAATTAATTGATTTTTAATATCATATCCATAGAATCTTAGGGTCCATTGCATATGGAAATAGACATTGCGTTTGAAGGAGTTTTGAATTATTTTCCGAATTCAGCTAGTTATACCTAAGCCACCATATTCTAACCAATAAAAAGGATAATGCTCATGAACAATATTAAAAAAGCATCGTTGCTGGCTACAGTGTGCGTGATGCTCGTTCCAGCCGTTTCTTTCGCTGCTGGCGCAAGCTTCCGTGACGTAGTTAAAGATGCTCGCGGTAACGTCGTAGTAAGCACCAACGGCAATTGCGTTGAAACCCAATGGGAAAGCTCAAGCAATCAGTGCGGCGCTAAAAAACATGGTGTCGCTTCACGCCTCAGCAAAGAAGAACGTACAGTGTATTTTGACTTCAACAAATCAACACTGAACGCTAAAGAAAAAGCTAAACTGGATGAAGTCAGCAAAATCATTGTTGATTCCAAAGAAGTTGCCAGCGTTGATATCGTTGGTTACACCGACATGATCGGCAAATCCAGCTACAACAAAAAACTCTCCGTAAAACGCGCTCACACCGTTAAGTCGTTTCTCGCTGCTCGCGGCCTGAAAACGAAAAACGTTCGCGTTGAAGGCCTCGGTGAATCCAACTCGGTCACCAAGTGCGATGCTAAGATGGATCGTAAAGACCTCATCGCTTGCCTCGCTGCTGACCGCCGCGTTGAAATCGAACTCAACGTGAAGCAATAATCGTTTCACGATACGACTAAAGAGAGGGCTCCGGTTTCTGGAGCCCTTTTTTTATTCCGCACGTCAGCGCCCCCTCTATTACACCCCACTATTGCTGGTACGAAATGCAATTCCCCCCACTAATTGATGTTTACGCAGACACGCAACTAAGGTATAAGAACAAGAAAATTGAAAGGGTCTAATCATGAAACATCTCAAATACACACTCATCGCCACGCTATCCGCATTCGCTCTCACTGCGGCTGCAAGCAACGCGCTGGCTGGTGACTATCTCAGCTTCAATGCCGGTGAATTCAACGCACTGCGCTCAGGGCAGGAACATAACTTCCAGTATGGTGCGGAATACCGCTTCAGCGAAGTGATGTACGGCCTACGTCCGATTGTCGGCGGCTTCGGAACGGATTCCGGTGCGGCATATGGTTATGCAGGTGTCAACTGGGATGTCGCGCTGATCCCAAACCAGCTGTATATCGTTCCTAACTTCGCTGTCGGCGCCTTCAAAGAAGGCAGCGGCAAAAAATTGGGCGGCGCACTGGAATTCCGCTCCGGTATCGAACTGGATTACCAGCTCCCTAACCAGATGCAGTTGGGCGTTGCTTTGAACCATATTTCCAACGCTGGTATTTATAAAAACAACTCCGGTGAAGAAACCGTGATGGGCATCTATTCCATCCCTGTTAGCACCCTGCGCAGCTGGGCTGGGTTCTAACCCACCGCTTTTATCGCATGCAAAAGCCACTCCTGTATGTCAGGGGTGGCTTTTTTTAGCCCCACCTCTGCCAAATCCTCTCTAAAAAAAGAAGATCAAAGGCCTGCTGTTTGAAAAACCCCTGCTGGATATGATGAATGAAGTAGCGGATTATCAGGTCACCATGCTGAAAAAAGATACCAGCGGAAATACACATAACCATGTTGCCTATCTGCAACAAGCGAGTTTCTTTACTGAGAACAGATATCGCCGTATTTGTTTAGACTCTTGTTAATTATTTTTTAACGATATGGGAGCTAAATGGGGCAGTTAATTATTGGTTGATAGAGTTCGGCTATTTATCTGCCATAAAGGAGTCGGCATGTCATGGTTCAATAATCAAAGAATACTACTCAAATTAATGATGTTGGTGGCGCTTATGTCGGCCATTAGCATTTTCTTGGCGGGTGTGGGTATTCATAGCCTCGCAACACTCGATTCCAAAGCCAATCACATGGAAGAGTCAGCGCAGGAAGCACTGGAAGCTGGTAATCTCAGGCTGAGTTTATCAAACATTGATGAACTAAAGTTTCACATTGTGGCTGATCCTAGCACTAAATCCCTCGAAGAATCATATAAGTCTATAGAAGAACAAAAGACCCTGTTCAACAACTCCATAGCAACGCTCGAAAAAACTGCTGATGATTCTCAACATGAGAAATTAGAAAAAATTAAGGCTAATTTAGCTGCCTATATCTTAGCTTTGGATGAAACCATCAAGACTGCATCTTCCATTAAAGATTTCAGCCTTTCCGAAGATCAAGCAAAGATCAAGGCAGCTGCTCATAGCAGCGATGATGAATCCGATGCCCTTGATAAAGTAGTGAGTGAATTTTCAGATGATTCCAAGAAAAATGTATCCGCACTCTCAGATGAAATAACTACCTTATACGAGCAAATCTCAAAATTGATGATGGTTGTAGCGGCAGTGGGTACGTTGGCAGGGCTGGGAATAGGCTTTGCACTTGCGCGATTTGGTATTGCAAACCCCATTACCGCGATTGTTGCGCTTTTACAAAAGCTAGCTGAAGGTATATTAGATATAGATATATCTGGTACGGATCGTAAAGATGAAGTGGGAGATATTGCGAAAACAGCACGGATATTCAAAGATAATGCCCTTGAAAGACGGCGCATGGAAGCGCAGGAAAAAGTGGAAGTACAACGCAAACTGGATCGTCAGGAGCGCGTTGATAAGTTGGTAAGCGATTTTGATATTGCTTCTTCAGCTGCGGTAAATACTGTTGCATCGGCTGCCACAGAGTTATCACAAACAGCAGCAGATATGAGTCGGGTTGCTACCCAAACCAACCAACAAGCGGTCGAAGTAGCCGCGGCTTCTAATCAAACCTCTGGTACAGTACAAACGGTTGCTGCTGCCGCAGAGGAAATGTCTTCTTCCGTAAAGGAAATTTCCAGTCAAGTTTCTAAATCCAACAGTAATATTCGCGAGGCCTTGGAAGAAACTAAAAGTGCTAACGCTATTTCTATGCAAATGTTGGAAGCGGCTCGCTCCATTACCTCAGTGACTGAGCTTATCGAAAACATTGCGGCTCAGATTAATCTCCTTGCGCTGAATGCAACGATTGAATCTGCCCGTGCAGGTGATGCAGGCAAAGGATTTGCTGTGGTGGCTAGTGAAGTAAAAAGTCTTGCTGGTCAAACGACCAAAGCAACAGTAGATATTCGTCAGCAACTTGATAATCTTGGACAGATGGCTGAAAATGTTGCGGCGGCGCTTGTGAAATTGAGCATCTCAGTGGAAAAAGTTAATGAAACATCTGGTAGTATTGCCGCTGCTGTAGAGGAACAGACGGCGGTTACACAAGAAATCGCCACGAACATGAATACTACTGCCTCTGCAGTAGATCAGATAAATAATAATATTGGTGGCATTCAGAAATCTACCGAAACAACTTCTGCTGCAACTCAGCAAATATTATCAGCATCGGGTATGTTGTCACAACAGGCCGAAGACCTCAATATGCAGGTCAGAGCCTTCCTTGATTCAATCAAAGCGGCCTAGAAGAGCGTGTATGTAAATGGCGAACATCTTTGAGCTGAAATGGAAGAACCACTCTTCCCAAAACCTATCGCCATTCATTTAACAGCCAGTGCAATACTTCACCAGCATTAAGCATCGGATTACAAATATTTAATACGCACAAAAAAGCCGCTGCCAAATAAATGATAGCGGCTTCTTATGTCTTTAGTGACAGGTGTGGTCAGAATATGGAACTCTGCCGCCTATCACTTATACCCCCGCCGTCACCAACGGGGGGTTTTTAGTGATACATAGTCGTTCTGACTAGTGAATCAGGTGATAGCCAGGAAGCGTCAGGAACTCCGTGAATGCTTTCGGACTTACCAGCGAGGTCAGCAGCTCACCCGCACGCTCATACGGCAGACCACTTGCAGGAAGTTTTTTCAGTTCCTCACCCAGCAGTGTTGTATACAGTTCCAGCGTCACCTTGCGGCCATCGTCCAGCTTTCCACCGTCATGGTGAATCCACTGCCAGATCTGCGAACGGGCGATTTCGGCGGTGGCGGCATCTTCCATCAGGTTGAAGATCGGCACACAGCCAACACCGGTCAGCCATGAGGCAAGGTACTGAACAGACGCGCTGATATTGTTACGCAATCCCGCTTCGGTAATCGTACCTGCCGGAATGGCCAGCAGGTCAGACGCGGTGGCGGTAAAATCGCCGAGTGGACGGGTAAGCTGGTTGGGGCCCTTCATCAGGCGGTCGAAGACTTCCATAGCCACGGGAACAAGCCCCGGATGCGCTACCCATGTACCGTCATGGCCGTCACCCGCTTCACGTTCCTTATCGGCGCGCACCATGGTAAATGCCTTGGTGTTGGCCGCCTCATCCCCTTTAACGGGAATATAGGCCGACATGCCGCCCATAGCGAACGCACCGCGCTTGTGGCAGGTCCTGATGAGCAGCAGGGAATAGGAGCGCAGAAAGTGCGTGGTCATCGTCACCTGCGCGCGGTCCGGCAGCACGAAATCGGCACGCTGGCTGAATTTTTTGATAAAGCTGAAAATATAGTCCCAGCGGCCGCAATTGAGGCCCACGCAATAGTCACGCAACGTATAGAGGATTTCTTCCATTTCAAAGGCAGCAACAATGGTTTCGATCAGCACGGTGGCTTTAATCGTGCCCTTGCCAAGGCCAAGTGAATTTTCCGAAAAGGTAAAAATATCAGCCCAGAGTTGCGCCTCTTCGTGGCTTTCGAGCTTCGGTAAATAGAAATACGGCCCCAGACCACGTGCCAGTAATTTTTTGGCGTTGAGGTAAAAATAGATACCGAAATCTACCAATGCACCCGCCACCTGCCTGCCGTCGATGAGCATGTGTTTTTCTTCCAGATGCCAGCCGCGCGGACGGACAATGAGGGTCGCGATGGTGCTGTTGAGCGTATACGATTTGCCTTCGGGACTGGTGTAACTGATCGTGCCGTCTACATAGTCACGCAGGTTGATCTGGCCGTCCATCACCGACTGCCATGTCGGGGTAAGGGAATCCTCAAAATCAGCCATGAACACCTTTGCACCGGAATTCAGTGCGTTAATAATCATCTTGCGTTCCACCGGACCGGTGATTTCCACTCGGCGGTCCTGCAATGCGGCCGGAATCGGCGCGACTTTCCATTCCGCTTGGTGGATGGACGGATTCGGGGGAAGGAAATCCGGTAATTCACCGGCATCCAGGCGCTTCTGGCGTTCGGCGCGTTTGGCGAGCAGGGCGTTGCGCTGCGCGGTAAAGCGTCCGGCGAGGTCGGCAATAAACGCCTGCACCTCGGGGGTGAGTACGGCAGCGTATTCTTTGGTGATCGGAGCGGTGAAGGTGACGGGGCTGGTCATCACGCGTGCGGTATCAGGCATAGTTCATTCCTTTACAGGGCTGTTAACGGATATCTATCCATAACCGCTCAGGGGGCTTCTGTCATTGATTTTAACGCTGCCAGCTCGGCGTCCGTTACCGGATACACCCGCTCCACGCCCAACGAGGCCGCCTTACGCTGCATGTCCAGCCCTTCGGCCTCCCTACCCGACACATGCCGCAGCAGCCCGCCTAATACCCACAGCGCCCCACGATTATTGGGGGCGATAGACAGCAGCTCATTCAGCAGATCGATCTGGCGCTGCGGTTGATCCGCCGTAAAGAGCGCCAAATCCATGAGGATGGGGGCAGTAAGATCATCTCTCTGAGGCGCCTTCATTGTCAGCCGAAGTAGAGCTAAATACATATCCGACATAATTGATGCCTTGAGCGGATTAAAGGCGGGTGCGGTTATCCCCATCACCGCCCTATAATATAGTTTCATCTCAAGCGTCAATGTATACCCCACCACCAACGGCGACTCACTAGCATGACGTGCCGCTTCGATAAACCGCGCATACCACCCACGATCATTATCATCCAATCGCTGATTTTTGTCTTTCAGCATAATCCATGAGGAAAAAAACTCAGCAGAGTTGCGCAAACGGTCACCCCCCAGCCGGATATCCTGCTCCACCCATTCCTGTGTATAATCTTCATAGGGCAAAGCATGGGCAGCATCGCGAAGCTGCATCTCGTAGCGCATGAAGTGCCAGTACTGCACACCAGCCCATCCCGCAATAAGGACAATACACATCACCCCCAACGACAATGCTTTCACCGGCACACGCCACGTCTTTCCATCAGAGCGAGGAACAGAAGCAATGGCGGCCATTGCCAACACTTTAAACGGCAGACACTGCGCCAGCTCAAACCATACATTCGATACCCACACCAGTCCCACCAGCATAGGCACACACCACCAGAAACAACGCCGTGGAATACTTCCGATTGCCACGATAGGAATCAGCAGCCATAGCATCATACCCACCAAACCCACCGACAACAGCACTTCAAGTGGTTCGTTGTGACTATGGTAAGCATACCCATTTATCAACTCACTATTGGGATTCATTACGCCATTGCTAAACAGATGCACTCCACTAATCAGTGCGTAAGCAAATGTGATGTCTGAAAACGCCCCCCATCCATTGCCAACCAACCACAGCCTTGGCTCATGACTGAGTGCCTCGACCGCCATCCGGTTCATCGAGACACGCGAACCAAGGCTACCATTCTTATCGTATAAAAACGACAGCGAGGGTATGGCGCGAGCGTATGGTTCAATGTCCGGAAAAGCGATGCTGAATCCCACCCAGCCCAATGGCAATACGCAAGCCACCATAGCCACCACCCGCCACGTGCGGGAAGGGTAGAAAAAACGCCTGAAGCAGCGTGTACGAATGCCCATGGCAATAGCACTAATTGTCATAGCCGCCCCCAGCAACAACATGGCCGAAGCATTATGCGATATTACCAGCGCGTTTATCATTCCCACTATCACAGCGATACTAACCATCCGCGTGCGGCGCTGTGGCATCAAGCCAAAAGCAATCCAGAGATAACCCGCCATGAAGGCCACATACGCCGCCCACGTCGATGGGCGCCAGCTGCCAACGATATAGCGCCCATCCGACCCGAGTGGGCACAGCGCAAAAAGCAGACAATGCACTGCAATCACGACCGCCGCCATGATGAGCATCCTTTGTCGGTAGCGTGAAACCTGCCACAAAGCAGTGGCCACCATTATCAAAAGCATGAATACAGAATAGAAAGCCACACCCTCGCCCAATTCTGGCGAGCCTAGCCATGAACGCCACGGATTAACGGCGGCAAGACTAGTGAGGGATTGCCACAACAACCACGCGCCCAGCACCACCCATAACGGCGAAGCAAACGCGACTTTTAATGCACCGATTTTGAGACCATAGAGGCACCACAACGCGTTCAGTACCGCACCCACATATAACGCAAGCAGCACTGGTTCGGTCTGCGCCCATATTCCATACTGAAAAGGAGGCAGCGCACCTGCAAATATAAAAAATTGCAACAGAAACAAACCTAACCCTGTGCGTGCGTAAAGCGTATGTTCAGATATCAAACGAACCATTAATGTGTCCTCAACTCAATAATCATCATCGTATATCTCTACGTATTCGATAGCAAAAAAGAGCCGCTCCGAGGGAGCGGCTCAAGTTCGTGACGTAGTTTTTTATAATACTTTTTAGTTAAAACGGAACCTCATGATACAACCTGGGGAGTTACCACCCGTTGTAACACCACGGTTATAAGTGTCAGTGGATGCACTACCGCTACCGCCGGTGGTCGTACAATCGCCCGCCGCCGCTGACGCTGGGGTCGCAGTGCTCCACGAAGCCGCGTCCGCTAATGGTGTTGAGCTAGCCGCACCAGTGGTACCATGCGCCTGCACGATACCGGTTTCTGGCATGCCGTCATCCAACTTGATGTCCATGTTGTAGGCTTCGATAGGGGTAAGGTTGGTACTCAGCGAATAAATACCGGTTGTAACCGCTATACCGCCAATACCGGCAATGGTCCAGTAGTTGATGCTGTTCAACGAACCCGCTGTTACATAGTTACCACGGCCCAGACGTGCCGCTGGCAACACTGCCGAAACGGCCGTTGCCGCCGCACCCGGAAGAGCCGCCACAAACGTATTGTTGGTGTTTGTGGTAAAGTTACCGTCCATAAGGTTGGCTGTCGACAGATCGTTCCACAAGCCACCGGCTTCCTGAGTGAACGTACCACTCATCACCGTACCGGCGTTTGCCCCCTGAATCAGGCCGTTACCATCGCCCAGACCTACCGTACCGGCACGAGCAGCAAACCCGAAGGCCGCAGCAGCGTCAGACGTTAAATCGCCTGGGATACCGTTATACTTACTACGGAAAGTGTTGACCGCCGAGTTGTACTTTTCAATCTGACCTACGGTGGCACGAATTTCTGCCGCACGGATCAGATCCTGACCGACGAGAATACCACCCACGATAAGACCAATAATAACCAGTACAATCGACAATTCGATCAGGGTAAAGCCCTTATCTCGTCTGGACTGGCTCAACACAGCCTTCCCTGAGGTTTCTTCATTTGTTTGTTGTAGTTCCATGGTTTTTACTCCTAGGTTTCTATATAAGGCTTAATTGAAACGGAACTGCAGCGCGCACGAACCATCGTTGCCGCCGGTGGCCGCTACACGGTTATACGTTGCAGTCGCAGCAATGGTGCCGTTCGTACAGGTATTCGCAGCAGCACCAGCCGCAATACTGGCCGCTACGTTGACACCGGTATAAAGCCTCGCCTGAACGATACCCGTACCTGGAAGACCGTCATCCAGCTTGATATCCATGTTGTAAGCCTGAATAGGGGTCAACCCGACGTTGTTATAGGTATAGGCCGGAGCCGTGGTCAATGTTGCTACAGCTACTGTCTGATAGTAGTTGATACCGTTCACCGCATAGACAAGGAAGGAGTTGTTCGGTGTCGTTTTGGTTTGTGGAAACGATTTCGACGGTGTATTAACCGTCGCCGTTACTACACCAGTGGCTGGAGCAATCAATGCGTCAGCACTGCTCACACCGAGCGATCCGTCAATTAAGTTGGCATCGGTTAAATGCCTCCAGAACATCAGGCACTCTCCGATTGGAGTGGTTACAGCACCCGATGCGCCACATTCGATCAGGCCGTTACCGTCCTGATGCCCTGCGGTACCCGCCAGCGTTGTTTCGGAATACAACCCGAAAGCACCCGCCTGCGTCGAGGTGATGTCACCTGGTAGTGCGTTATATTTAGTGCGGAAGGTGTTGACGGCTGAGTTGTATTTTTCGACCTGAGCCACGGTGGCGCGAATTTCCGCCGCCTTGATCAGATCTTGCCCAACCAGAATACCTCCAACGATTAGCCCAATGATGACCAGCACAATCGATAACTCGATGAGTGTGAAGCCACCCTCTTGGATCTTTTTATTATGTTTTTTAGGACTCTCCATACATATTCTCCTAAGGTGTTTCTTTCGTTTCATGACTTTTGTTGTGTTCGCATTTGTCTCTATGCTTATCTAAAACAATTACTTTCGTATTAATTAGAAACAATTTTATTTAAATTCGCTTGAACTTTGATTTAAATTACGTCTAACAGTTCCTATCCTGCCATTTAAAGAGGTGTTGCAGCCACTTATGTTTCGATGATTACAAAATGAGTACCGATTTTCAGGACGATAGGGAATAATAGTTACCAATTGGTTACCAGAAACAGCTTTTGTTTTTGTTTTGAGCGAGGTGTTGGCAGGAATTCATATGCCAGCGACTTCTCATTTTAGTCGCGTAACAAAGTAATCACTTATTGATTTGTAATTATGTTATTTTAATACAACAAAATTCGTTGCTTTTTTGATGAAAAATATTTTTTAGCACGTGACATTTATGCCACACGCATTAAAGCGGCAAACACCTAAAACGACTACTTATTTTGCTAACTACTGTGCAACTGCGTCTTTATTGTCGGGCAAACTCGACTTGATGGTGCCCACGGCAGCGTCCAGATGAGTCTGGGTGCAAAGGCCAAGCAATACCGGATCACGCGGCTTAATATTGCTGCTATTCCAATGGGTTTTACCGCGAACGGCCTGAATGGTGTTCTTGGTGGTACCAATCAATTTAGCAATCTGAATGTCCGTCATAAGCGGGAAATGCTTTACCAGCCATGCGATAGCATCCGGTTTATCCTGACGGCGCGCCACAGGAGTATAACGGCTACCCTTTGTTTTTTGAGCAATATATTGCTTTGCTGTGCCCAGAATCTCTAAACGCGCCGCGTCATCTTTCTCGCAACGCTTGACTTCTTCCATCGAAAGCTGGCCACCCGCCACCGGATCAAGCCCACGGATGCCGCCCGACACTTCACCGTCAGCAATACCCTGCACTTCAAGCGGGTGCATGCCACAAAAATCGGCAATCTGTTCAAAACTCAGCGCGGTGTTTTCAACGAGCCACACGGCGGTAGCTTTAGGCATTAACGGTAATGTCATGGAACATCCTTAACGATACATATTGGTTGGAAAGCACCTATTTAGTGGTTTTTCGCTAATATTCAAGTATTTTCATGGATATTGGCAAAAAAGCGACTGCCCACTTTCATTATTTCATCCCATAGGTTATAGTAACATATGGCAAATACACAAAAATCCATTTCCCTTGGTTTACAAGGAGGCGGCGTACACGCGGCCTTCGGATGGGGCGTGATTGACCAGTTGCTGGCCGACGGACGTCTGCGAATTGACGCGCTCAGCGGCACCAGCAGCGGCGCAATGATGGCGGTGGTCATGGCGCAGGGCATGAAAGACGGTGGTGCCGAAGGCGCGCGCGAAGCCCTCAAATCCTTCTGGAAAAAAGTCAGCGTCGTATCGGCGATGCTGCCGCTGCGGATGAAAGTGGTCGACAAGTTTCTCGGTCATGTCGGGCTGGATTTATCACCCACGACGATGGCGCTGGATGTGATTACGCGTATTTTTTCCCCCTACCAGTTCAATCTTTTCGACATCAATCCGCTGCGCGGCATTGTTGAAGAGCTGGTGGATTTTGACGCACTGAATAAAACATCTCCCCTCGGCCTTTATATTAATGCCACCCATGCGCGCACCGGAAGGGGCAAAATTTTCGACGCGAAAGACGTATCGCTCGATGCCGTCATGGCATCCGCGTGCCTGCCGTATATGTTCAAGACGGTAGAAGTGGACGGCGAACCCTACTGGGAAGGCAGTTTTTCCGGATGCCCCGCGCTGGCACCACTCATCAATAACGGCCACTGCCCCGATATTCTGGTGGTGCAGATTCATCCGACGAATGTGGAAGAAGTGCCCACCCACGCCGCCGACATTCTCGACCGCGCCACCGAGATGAGTTTTAATTCCATGCTGCACATGGAGCTGAAATCCATCGCGCTGTACAATCAGATGATACGGCTTGCCAAGCTCGACCAGAAAGAAATTTTCATCCACCGCATCGAATCCGAAGACATGCTGGCAAGCCTTGGCCGTTCCAGCAAAATGAACGCGGACTGGGATTTTTTGGTGTATTTACATGACCTCGGCGTGCAAGCCGCCACCGACTGGCTGGAACAGAATTTTGACCTGATCGGCAAAAGCTCGTCCTACGACATGGACGCAATGGCCGCCTGACACGCCGGAATGCGGGTCGGTTTTTCTTTTGTATTTATACTTTACGCCTTATAAAATCATTGTATTTCAGATGTTTTTATTGATTCCTGTCACAAAAAATTAACAAATTACACACGCCTTTTATGGTAGAATCAAGGTGTTGCTAGGGTTTTTTGAGAAATCGAAAAACTATTGGGTAGACAACTAGGGAAAGCTATCGCTAACCCCTACCCACACGCAACTGGATGCTCGTACAATAGTGTACAGCCTCCTAAGGAAGCAAGTCTCATGGCTCTGCATCTGTCACAAGTCGGCAACAGCGAAGTCAAGTCGGACTACGGCAACATCGAAGGCAAAAGCAGTCACTTTCGGGTGTTCGTCGAAGCCATCGTCGCGAAGACCGTCGAAGTCAACGATACGGAAGCCCCCAAGGTCGTCCGTACCGAGGCCATCAACGCCCTCGCCGACCGCGTCCGAGAAGCCTTCGTCAAGCAGATTGAAGTGGCTATAGTTTAGCGGACAGTGTGCTTGAGCGATACTGAAGGAGCTAAGAGCCAATGCCTGAGAATATAAATACCAAGAAGAAATTGACGTTTTATTCATCTGAGTTCAAGTCGTCTGCGATAAAGCTGGCGT
>JANYBV010000049.1 GCA_025360605.1 Alphaproteobacteria bacterium
GCAGGATCAGCCAGTGGTGGGCGTGCTGCATCCATTGCTTGGGAATGGCTTTTTCCAGCGCCATTTCGGTGGCTTCCGGTGTTTTGGTATTGCATAATCCCAGACGGTTGGACACGCGGAATACATGCGTATCCACGGCAATGGTAGGAATGCCAAGCGCACAATTAAGCCACACATTCGCCGTTTTCCGCCCCACTCCGGAAAGGGTTTGCAGCTCTTCGCGAGTGTGGGGAATCTGGCTGTGAAACATGTCCACCAGCGTCTGGCTCAGGCCGATGATATTCTTTGCCTTGCTATTAAATAAGCCAATGGTTTTAATGTGATTTTTTAGTTTTTCAAGCCCAAGCTTCAACATGGCTTCGGGCGTGTCGGCGGCCGCGAACAGGGCGGGGGTGGCCTTGTTGACTCCGGCATCGGTGGCCTGCGCCGAAAGCACAATGGCCACCAGCAGGGTGAACGGGTTGGTGGAGTACAATTCCGTGACCGGATGCGGGTTCTGTGCGGCGAGGCGGCTAAAGATTTCGTCGATTTTTTGTTTTTTCATGATATCAAGAGTCATAATATGAAAAAGCGGAACATGAAAACACTTAAAATCATCCTGTGCAGCGCGGCACTCATGCTGTCGTCGCAACAGGCCTGTGCGCAGGCGAATGGCTCGGTCTATATTGAAGAACTGACATGGATGGAGGTGGATGCGCGCCTGCATGGCGGCAAGACCATCGCCATCATCCCCACCGGAGCTACCGAGCAGGAAGGCCCGCACATGGTGATCGGCAAGCGCAACACGGTTGTGCGTTACACGGCTGGTGAAATTGCCACCAAGCTGGGCAATGCGCTGGTGGCTCCTGTTATTCCCTATGCGCCGAGCGGGCGCATCTATCCGCCGGAAGGACATATGCAATTTGCCGGTACGATGTCGGTATCCAACCTCACGTACCAGATGCTGCTGGAGGATGCTGCGCGTAGCCTGAAACAACATGGTTTCCGCATGATCTGCTTCATCGGTGACGGGGCGGGCAGCCAGCTCATCCAGTCACAGGTGGCCAGTAAGCTCATGGAAGAATGGCGTTCCGATGGCATCAAGGTCATCAGCGTCGCCAATTATTATTCCAAAAACGGTAATCAGGAGTGGAGCGAAACGCTGCCGGTAAAAGTTAGCCATCCGGAGGCGCATGCGGGCCACATTGACACCTCGGAACTCATGGCTGTTGAAGCATCGGGAGTGCGCGATAATTTGCGTGCGATGCATTCCGAGCGTGACTATAAAACTACTGGCGCTTCGGGTGATTCCAGTGTAGCGTCCGATACCTATGGTCGAAAGTACCTCAGTTTGAAAATCGAAGCCGCAATTAAGCAGATACAAAATGCATCAGGTCATGCTAAATAAAACAGAAGACACCAAGATTCCCTTGGTGCAGAGCAAATACCGTCGCAAGCGCCATCATTTTATTTTTGCTGCTATGCGTTCTCCGTTCAAAATCGGTGCCTTGTTGCCAAGCTCGAAAGCGCTCGCGCGTGCTATGGCGTCGGGGGTGGATCTGAACAGGGCAGGGGCCGTGGTTGAATTAGGTGCGGGCACCGGCGTGGTCACACATGCGTTGTTGCAGGTGGGCGTAAAGCCAGAAAATCTCGTGGTGATCGAGCGCGATGAAAGTTTACACGCGCTGATCAGCAATCATTTCCAGCATTTAAAAATACTGAAGGCTGATGCCATTGAGCTGGATACTGTGCTTGAAAACATTGGTGTTACCAAAATTAACGCGGTGGTTTCCAGTCTTCCGTTTCTGGTGATGCCGCAGGAAGTCCGCAATGCCATTCAGGCGCAGATGGCAAAAGTCATCGGTGAGGACGGCGTAATCATCCAGTTTACCTACGGTCCCAAATCTCCGATCACGCCAGCGCAGATGCGTAAAAACCATCTGGTCGGCAAGCGGCACAAGCTGGTGGTGGCCAACGTGCCTCCGGCGCATGTGTGGATCTATAAAAAAGCCTAGGCGCACCGTTTAGGTTCCCGATATTAGCGTCTGGTTAATACATCAGTGTACGCAGCCCAATTAATCATATTTATTGTCAGCAGGTTACGTTGCATCTGTGTGTGTTGCAACGACACTTCAAGTCGCTGTAAACTAACCGCTTCTTTACCTTCCCCTGTCATAATTAACCCATTATGGCAGATCCAGTTCAACCGATCATTATCAAGCGTATTAAAAAAGGCGGCCACGGGCATCACGGTGGCGCATGGAAAGTGGCGTATGCGGATTTCGTGACGGCGATGATGGCATTCTTTCTGTTGCTGTGGCTGCTGAGCGTGACCACGCAGGATAAAAAGAAAGCGATCGCCGATTATTTTACGCCCACCATCGGTATCAAGGATTCCAAGGGTATCGGGTTGAATGGCGGTAAAAGCCCCTCATCGAAAAAGGGTAAATCGAACACGGATTTAACCGCACCTGGGATTGTTGTCGGGCAGGTGCAGCAGGGGCCTGTGGCTAAAGAGCCGGACGATGCCAAACGCCCCGATCCCGATGCCGAATCTACCGCCACCGGTAGAGCCGATAATGTCGGCAAGAAGGATGAAAAAGACAAAAAAGAGGATAGCAGCGAAAATGCGCAGGACAGCGAGCAGTTCAAGCTGACCGAACAGGAGATAGATCAGGCAATCGAGAGCGATCAGGACCTGAAAAAGATGAAAAACAATGTGCAGTTCGAAGAGACGCCAGAGGGATTAAAAATAGATCTGATTGACGATCCCAAGAAACCGATGTTCTCCTCCGGTGGTGCAAGTCTGACCGAGGCGGGCAAGAAGGTGCTGGATTCCATGGCCAACATCATTGCCAAAACACCAAACCAGATCGCCATTATCGGCCATACCGACGCTGAGGGGCCATCTTCCAACGCGTCCTACGGCAACTGGGAATTGTCAGCTGACCGTGCCAATGCTGCGCGGCGTGCGTTGGTGACGACACAGCTGGGATCCGACCGTGTGGCGAAGGTGATCGGCTATGCTGACCGTCAGCTTCTTGTTAAAGGGGAGCCGACAAACCCGCGTAACCGCCGTGTAACGGTTGTCCTCATGCGTGGTTCGTACACGAATACGAAAGGCGAGGCGGTGCCTGCAGGGCGTTCGCTTTTATCGGTGGGTGACGCACAGCTTAAAAAAGCGGAGCCTGAAAAAGTGGAAACACCGGTTCCGGCTCAGCCTGCAAAACCATCTATTTTTGATAATTCGTCAACACCTGAGGCCAAGCCATAACATGAAAATGCGTGGTGGTTGTCTTGCGTTCGTTGCGATGTGGACCATGCCAGTTCAGGCAGCCATGCTCACTTACAGCAGCGGCACCGGTTTTTTCGTCACCCGTGATGGTTATGTGGTGACTAATAACCACGTCATCGATACCTGCACCGACATCAGCGTATCCGGCTCGGTTCCTCTGTCGTCCGCCAAGCTGGTGGCACGTGATACCCACTTCGATCTGGCATTGCTGAAAGCCGATGCACTGGCGATGGATCAGGTTCGGCTCAGCAGTATCAAGCAACCGCTGCGGGCGGGCGATCCAGTGGTGGTGGTGGGTTATCCGGGGCAATCATGGGAAACGGGGCAACCCAAGACGCGTGAGGCGCGCATCCTGAACACTAAAGGGCCACACGGCGAGGAGAAGTGGCTGGAGTTCACCGATGCTCTGGCACAGGGCAATAGCGGCGGGCCACTGCTGGACAGTACGGGTAATGTGGTGGGGGTGGTGGCGGCTAAAGGACGGCTTATCAGCTATAACGATACCGCCACGCAGGAAGAAACGGTCGATACGTTCGACCTTGCCATAAGCCTGCCGGTGCTGCGCCATTTCCTTGCGGGCAATAACATCGCCTATCAGGAGGCCGATTCAGGGATATACCAGTCACCCGACCGTGTCTCCGACGACGCAAGGCGCTATGTGGTCAATGTGCGGTGTAAACTGAAGCAATAGCTAGGTGCGGGTAAAGCTTCTTGCGAGCGTAGCGGCTCCGGGGATGCCGGTGGTGGCGGTGCCGATGGCTTCACGCACCATCATTGCCGGAGCGTTTTTCACTTCGGCTACGGCGGTGTCTGCCATTTTACCCACGGCGGTATCAATCGGGTTGGCGGCATCGTTGGCTTTTAGCACTTCCTGGGTATTACCGGTGATGTCGGCCAGAAGCTTTTGCTTTGCTTCGGTTGAAAGGGTTCTGGTGGCTTTGCTGGTTTCCAGAAAATCAGCAATCTCTTTGGTGATGGCATCGATTTCCGCCTGATTATTGGGCTTTGCCTTGGCGGTTTCCAGTCTGGTGGCCATTTTAGGAATGTTGTTTGGCGTATACCATGCGCGTGACTTTTTCGAGAGCTCCAACTGGATTTTTTTCAGGTTTTCGTTATATGCTACTTCCGATTGTTGTTCGTTCGTGTCTTCGGTCACGATACGTACGGTGGACTCCGCGAATTTCCTGTCCATGCCTGCGGGCAGTTTCGCCATGAGCTTTTCCATGGCGGCGGATTCGGCTTCTTCGGCTTTTTTCAGTTTGGCGGCCTGATCTTTGGTAAGTGTTGGTTCCGGTTTGGCGGGGTCGGGCTGTGCCGTTTTGGTTTTAGGCAGGCCCAGTTCCCTGCGGATCGTCATCAATTCCATATTGGCTTTCTGGAATTCGGCGGAGCGTTCCTGCTGGTCTTTAATCGCATAGGTCAGCACGTCGCGGACGGCTTTCACCTCTTCCTCGGTGCTTTCCCCGGGGATCAGTTTGGCTTTGAGTTCAGGGGAGGCAAGAATCTGCTCTACCAGTGCTTCCGGTTTGATTTTTTCCCCGGGTTTTAAGGCCGGTTTGCCAGCGGCGGGTGCGGTAGTAGTGGCGGCGGCAGGTGGGGGTGACAGCTTTACGTTTGACAGCGCGTTACCGGCAGCGGACGCTGCGGCTTCCATTACTCTGGGATCTAGGCCTTGTGGAGGAGTCTCGCTCATCGTAATACCCGTTAGTCGTATGCTGTTATTTTCTATTATAATTATAGCCAGTTGAACTGGCAATGGGTGTTACAGTTTTATGAATGCGAATGTGACAGTTTTTAGCGTTTTTAGATCTAATGTATTGCTTTTAATTGTTAATATAACATTATGATATTGATTAATTTAAAAGATTTTTATCTTCAGGGGTGCCTCCAAACGCGTCAGGGGCACCCATAAGGCACCCCTGATATAGCGTAATAGGTAGCTGTAAGGTTAGCTCACCAGTTCGTCATCGGTTTCCGAGTTGGTCTGGCGACTCACTAAAACCTTGCTGTAATGGAAGCTTAATTCGCCATCTTCAACTGAAACCTTAACGGTCCCGCCCTTGGAAAGCTTGCCGAATAACACTTCATCAGCGAGGGTTTTTTTGATTTTTTCAGCGATGAGGCGGGCCATTGGGCGCGCACCGTTTGCACGGTCATACCCACGATCAACGAGCCAGCGGCGTGCCTTGTCATCAAGCTGGATGGCAACGTTACGGTCGGCTAGTTGCGACTCAAGGCGGAAGATGAACTTGTTGACCACATGCGCCACCACTTCGGGTGTCAGGTGTTCAAAGCCAATGATCGCGTCGAGGCGGTTGCGGAACTCCGGCGTAAAGGCACGGGTGATCGCTTCCTTGTCTTCTCCGGCGCGGTCCACTTTCATGAAGCCAACAGGAGCGCGGGCGGAATCGGATGCACCGGCGTTGCTGGTCATGATGATGATGGCGTTGCGGAAATTGACTTCCTTGCCGTTGGAATCGGTCATGCGGCCATAGTCCATCACCTGAAGCAGGATGTTATAGACGTCTGGGTGTGCTTTTTCGATTTCATCGAGCAGGATCACGCAGTAGGGGTTCTTGTCGACCGCATCGGTCATCAAGCCGCCCTGATCAAAGCCGACATAACCTGGAGGGGCACCGATGAGTCGCGACACGGCATGTTTTTCCATATATTCGGTCATGTCGAAGCGCACCAGCTCCATGCCCATATGGACGGCGAGCTGCTGGGCCACTTCGGTTTTACCTACGCCGGTCGGGCCGGTAAACAGGTAGTTACCGATAGGTTTTTCTTCTTCACGAAGACCCGCGCGGGACATTTTGATGGCACCGGCGAGGGCTTCGATGGCGGCGTTCTGGCCAAAAACCACGAGTTTCAGGTTCTTCTCAAGATTGCGCAGCACTTCGGCATCATCCATCGAGATGGATTTGGCTGGCATGCGAGCGATCTTGGCAACGATATCCTCGATCTCCTTGTTGGTGATGGTTTTCTTGCGGCGGCCTTCCGGCAGCAGCATCTGGGCAGCGCCCGCTTCATCCAGCACGTCAATCGCCTTGTCGGGCAGCTTGCGGTCAGGGATGTAGCGTGCCGACAATTCAACGGCGGCTTTAATAGCACCGTTGGTGTAGCGCACGCTGTGATGTTCTTCGTAGTACGGTTTCAGGCCGCGCAGAATCTTGATCGAGTTTTCGATCGTTGGTTCCACCACATCCACTTTCTGGAAGCGGCGTGCGAGGGCACGGTCTTTTTCGATGGAGCTTTTGTATTCCTTATAGGTGGTCGAACCGATGCAACGGAAACCGCCGCGAGCCAGTGCAGGCTTCAGCAGGTTACACGCATCGAGCGCGCCGCCGGAGGTGGAGCCAGCTCCGATGATGGTATGGATTTCATCGATGAACAGGATAGCGCCCGGAATTTTTTCAATTTCCTTGATGACGGATTTCATGCGTTCTTCGAAATCACCGCGATAGCGGGTGCCTGCCAGCAGGCTGCCCATATCGAGCGAGAAGATAACGGCATTGCGCAGCACGTTCGGGACTTCGCCGCGAATGATACGCAACGCCAACCCTTCAGCGATGGCGGTTTTGCCGACACCAGCCTCACCGACATACAGCGGATTGTTTTTGGTACGGCGAGCGAGAATCTGGATGGTACGTTCCACTTCTTCTTCGCGACCGACGAGAATATCGGTTTTGCCTTGTTCGGCCTTTTTGTTGAGGTTGACGCAATAGAGAGCCAGTGCATCGGTTTTTTCTTCTTTTTTGCCAGCCTGCGGGCGTTCAAGGGATTCGGATTCGTCGGTGTCGAGTTCGCGTTTCCATTCGGCGATTTTCTGGTTGTCGCCGTATTTCACGATACCGTGCGAGATGTAGTTCACTACGTCTAGGCGTGAGAGTTCCTGTTCCTGTAAGAAGAACACAGCGTGCGAATCACGTTCGGAGAAGAGGGCGACCAGCACGTTGGCGCCGGTTACTTCGCTCTTGCCAGCGGATTGCACATGGATAGCAGCGCGGTGGATGACTCGCTGGAAGCCAGCGGTCGGGCGCGATTCTTCGAGTTCTTCGACCACGAGGGAGGTGAGTTCGTTTTCGAGGAATTCGGACAAATGCTTTTTGATATCAGGGAGGCTGATGCCACAACCGCGCATCACTGCTGCTGCGTCTGGGTCATCTGTCAAAGCGAACAGAAGATGTTCTAATGTTGCATATTCATGGCGATACTTCTTGGCGAGAGCCAGAGCGCGATGAAGACTAATCTCCAGGTTCTTTGACAACATGGTGGACACCCCCGTTAAACTTACGTTTTTGTACAGTACTCGTTTTAAGCTTTCTCAACACGGCACTGCAGGGGATACTCATTACGGCGGGAAATAGTAATCACCAGTTCCGCCTTGGTCTCCGCTACATCGCGAGTGTAGACACCGCACATTCCCTCACCTTTGTTGTGGATCTCGATCATGATGCTGACGGCCTCTTCATGGTTCTTGTGGAAAATATCCTTCAGTATGAAGGTCACAAAATCCATCGGCGTATAGTCGTCATTCAGCAGCACAACTTTGAAGAAGGGGGGACGTTTGGTTTTCACCTCTGGTTCCGCGAGTAGCAGTCCATCATTTCTGATCTCCTGTAACCCACCTTCTTTTGATCCACCATCACTTGAAGCCATCGTAGTAAAGTTGGCTTCAGGCTTGGTTTTCTCGGTATCTAGTATCATTATCGCCATAAAACGTTGAACAAGTCGTTAAGTGAAGGTTGCCAATCTATTAAAACAAGTAAGTTTTGAACTTATTTTTGGCCGAAGCGATGATTGGGCAATCTGTAAGGTATTGAATCATCGCTAATCGCATAGTTATAGCTTATTTCCATACAAAAAGAAAGCGCCGAGGTTTTATTATAGGATTTTATTACTTGAGAACCCGGTGCCGATTGGGTGTGAATATCGTAAGTCTATTATGAATATCGTAAGCCTATTATATAGCACTTATCCATTATCAATCTGCAAGTTTGCAACTTTAAGAATTAAAATTGTTTATTATCAATGATATGAAGTAAATCGATGGTGAGGATATGTTATTTGCCACGAATGGACACCATAATAATGCCATCATGTTCACGCTATAAAACTACGGCTGTAAGCGGTAAGAGAAACGATCAAAAAAAAATCTCGCTTTTTTCTTTGCCGCTGATCATGGATTTCTTCAAAACATCAATCTTTCTATCTTCTGTAACCCTTGGAAAACCTAGTGTTTCAGACGAATATAAAAAAAGTATAAAATAATTGCACAATGGGTGTTGACAGGACAAATAAGTGGTAGTACACATTCGCTCCCTTCGCCGAGAAGTGGTTCGACAAAGACCTCTGGGAAACACCCAAAAGTCTTTGTTTGCAGGTTGATATCGTGAATAGGTTTTTTTTGGCTTTGCTATTTAAGCGGTCGAAACTGATAGTATCCGAGCCGGATACATAGTTGAACTTAGGTTCGCCTATACCCCATCAGTTCGGCCAATAAATAGTTGAGTCGATGCAAATATTTGTTTGAATTGTTTAGTAACGTATAGAAAGAAGAGCGATTCCTCCGCGGGAAGGTTCTTCGAGTAAATTAGCCCACAAGCTGTTTTGCTCTGTACGTTCATGATTTCAGACATCGTTCAAAAAATAAACAATGTGCTTGGTGTTAACAGCTAAGTACATTGTGATAAATAAGTATGTTAAGTGCATCTGGTGGATGCCTTGGCGGTAGAAGGCGATGAAGGACGTGATACGCTGCGATAAGCGTCGGGGAGCTGCGAATAAGCTTTGATCCGACGATCTCCGAATGAGGAAACTCCCACGTATG
>JANYBV010000035.1 GCA_025360605.1 Alphaproteobacteria bacterium
GGTGTAGGTGTTCTTACTGTTCGCTTCGGCGAGCACCTTCGTAATAGCAGCCGTCAGAGACGTCTTGCCATGATCCACGTGACCGATGGTGCCGATGTTGCAGTGTGGTTTATTACGTTCAAATTTCTCTTTAGTCATGACTCAATTCTCCGATGAGTGTTCGATAATTATAAAAATACTAAGCTACTTTTTTCTTGATCTCTTCCGCTACCGCGCTTGGTACCTGCTCATAATGGTCAAACTGCATGCTGTATTGTGCACGACCCTGAGACATGGAACGCAACGTATTAACGTAACCAAACATGGAAGCCAAAGGCACCATCGCATCAACCACACGCGCATTACCACGGCTGTCCATGCCAGTAACCTGACCACGACGTGATGACAAATCGCCGATCACATCACCCATATAATCTTCCGGCGTTACTACTTCCACTTTCATGATAGGCTCAAGCAGAACCGGTGACGCCTTAGGCAGACCTTCACGGAATGCCGCACGCGCCGCAATTTCAAACGCAAGCGCCGAGGAATCCACGTCATGGTACGCACCGTCAACCAGTGTCGCCTTGAAGTCGATCATTGGGAAGCCGGCAACAACGCCATTACCCAGAGAAGCATCCAGACCTTTTTCAACGCCCGGGATGTATTCTTTCGGAACCGACCCACCAACGATTTTGGATTCGAATATGAAACCTTCACCTGCTTTCAGAGGTTCGAAATCGATGATAACGCGAGCGAACTGACCTGAACCACCAGATTGTTTCTTGTGGGTGTAATCCATCTGGTATTTCTTGGTGATCGTTTCGCGGTACGCAACCTGAGGCGCGCCCACGTTTGCTTCCACCTTGAATTCACGCTTCATACGGTCAACGATAATTTCCAGATGCAATTCGCCCATACCTTTTAAGGTGGTCTGGCCGGTTTCTTCATTGGTAGAAACGCGAAGCGAAGGATCTTCAGAAACAAGGCGGCCAAGAGCCATGCCCATTCTTTCCTGATCCGCTTTGGTTTTTGGCTCAATCGCGAGTTCGATTACGGGCTCTGGGAATTCCATACGTTCGAGAATCACCTGATGATCCACATCGCAAATCGTGTCACCAGTGGTGGTATTTTTCAAACCCGCCAGCGCAACGATATCGCCTGCATATGCTTCTTTTACGTCTTCACGGCTGTTTGCGTGCATAAGCAACATACGGCCTACGCGTTCGCGGTTGTCTTTTACCGTATTCTGAACATAAGAACCCGAAGTCAACGTACCTGAGTAGATACGCACGAAAGTCAGCGAACCTACGAACGGATCGGTCATGATTTTGAATGCAAGGCCAGCAAACTTTTCATTGTCATCAGCTTTGCGGATCGCCATCTCTTCCGAATCAGGCAAATGCACTTCCATCGGCGGAATGTCCAGCGGGCTTGGAAGGAAATCGATCACCGCATCAAGCATCGGCTGCACACCTTTATTTTTAAAGGCAGCACCGTTGGTGACAGGAACAAATTTGAAAGCAACCGTACCACGACGGATACATTCTTTGATTTCCGCTTCGGTTGGCTCTTCACCACCCAGATATTTTTCCATGACCGCGTCATCCATTTCGACTGCTGTTTCCAGCATAGCGGTACGGGCTTTTTTAGCCGCTTCGAGCAATTCAGCGCGGATAGGACGCTCTTCAAAGCTTGCGCCAAGTTCTTCACCACTCCAGACAATTTCTTTCATCTTGATCAGGTCAACGATACCTTCATACTTGTCTTCGCTACCAATCGGAAGCTGAAGAACCAAAGGTACGGTACCAAGGCGGTCGATCATCATGTCGACAGTGCGCTGGAAGTTAGCGCCAGTGCGATCCATTTTGTTCACAAAGCAGATACGCGGCACTTTGTATTTATCAGCCTGACGCCATACGGTTTCCGACTGCGGCTCAACGCCAGCAACGGAATCGAATACGGCAACGGCACCGTCGAGTACGCGCATGGAGCGCTCTACTTCAATGGTAAAATCTACGTGACCAGGGGTATCAATGATGTTAATGCGATGTTCTTTCCAGAAGCAGGTGGTAGCGGCAGAGGTAATTGTGATGCCGCGTTCTTGTTCCTGTTCCATCCAGTCCATGGTGGCAGCACCTTCGTGCACTTCACCGATTTTATGGGATTTACCGGTATAATAAAGAATACGCTCGGTGGTCGTGGTTTTACCCGCGTCGATATGCGCGCAGATACCAATGTTACGATAGTCTTTTAAAGGTGTGTTACGAGCCATGTGATCCTATTCCCTACTACCAGCGATAATGAGAGAAGGCTTTATTGGCTTCGGCCATCTTGTGCGTGTTTTCACGTTTGTTCACAGCACCACCACGACCATTGACTGCATCCATCAACTCAGCAGCGATACGGTCACGCATGGTCTTTTCTTTGCGTTCGCGTGATGCAGTGATCAACCAACGCAGGGCGAGCGCGAGACGGCGTTCTTCACGAACTTCGGTTGGTACCTGATAGGTAGCACCGCCAACACGGCGGGAGCGAACTTCCACCGACGGCTTAATGTTATTCAGTGCATCGTGGAAAAATTTCAGCGGATCCTGACTGGTTTTTTTCTGGATGATATCGAATGCTGCGTAAGCAATCGTTTCAGCGGCAGATTTTTTACCATCATACATCATGGTATTGATGAGTTTGGTCAATACGATATCACCGTATTTAGCATCCGGTAATACAACTCTTTTAATCGCGGCACGACGACGTGACATAGTTTAATCCTATCTAGCTTATTTCGGACGTTTCGCGCCGTAAGCGGAGCGAGACTGTTTACGGTTTTTAACACCCTGAGTATCCAGCGTACCGCGAATAATGTGGTAGCGAACACCTGGTAAATCCTTTACGCGGCCACCGCGGATCAGCACAACGCTATGTTCCTGCAGGTTATGGCCTTCCCCTGGAATGTATCCAAACACTTCATGGCCGTTGGTGAGGCGAATACGGGCAACCTTACGGAGCGCCGAGTTCGGCTTCTTTGGTGTCACGGTTTTCACCTGTGTACATACACCACGTTTCTGCGGGCAAGCCTGCAAAGCCGGTACCTTGTTACGCTTGGTAACGAGGCGACGAGGGCTGCGGACCAACTGATTGATGGTTGGCATTCAAATATCCTTATATATCAAATAGTTTCGGCAATAGTTTCGCTTTAGAAGCGGAGCATCTTACACATTATATAGTAAGGGCGACTCACGCTGACTTGGTACGTAACCCTCTTTTGAAACTTCGGGGACTTACTTTTAAACCTTTGTAAACCTTTTCAGGCGTATAGTCGGTCTTAACAGTAGTATCGTCCTCGTTTCTCGAGAGGCGCGTAACTTAGAGATACTGCGGCCACCCGTCAAGTAGAAATTGGTGGGAAACATAAAAAAATAACTGATTGTTTTTTTTAAGTTGGCAGGCGGATAAAAATCCCCTAGTCCTTAGCTTCAAATTTACAATCTATAGTAAATGTATTACTTTTATTAACAATTAGTAGTAAGGTTATGCAGGAGCAAACCCCCTTCTACCCAGTGAAGATAGTTTCACGCTCGATCGCTAAAAAGCGCTTCAAGCGTGTTTCTTGGTTTGTGCTGGGTGCCGGCTTTGGGGTTGGCTGTGCCCTTTTAATGATCAATGTACTGGATCCAGCCCTGTTGACGACTGTTCAGCAGGCGGATAACGCTGCCAGTTCCACCTATCCTTACGATGTGCCGATGACCCAAAGCATCGATGTCACCGCCCTTGCCCTCCCTGCTACCAGCTCGGATCCTTCTGCTAAATCTTCTGCCAAGCCACAGGACCCTATGGTGTATCCTGTTGCTATGGCTATGAAAGTCCAGAATGGTGATACGCTGATGAATCTATTGACGGACGCGGGGGCTTCCTATGAAGAAGCGCAGAATGCTGTCGATTCGATCCGCACCGTTTACAATCCCAAGAAGCTGGATATCGGCCAGAGGGTGTCTATCGTCATGGATAAAACCTCTGAGAGTAATGGTATTCCGGTCATCACCAGCGTGAAAGTGCCTACATCCGCCACGTCCACGATTGAAATCGTCAGGAAAGCGGGACAAACCCACGATTTTGAAGTTAAAAAGATTATTGAACCGGTAGAGCGCCGCCTTGCGCACGCAGGCGGCAAGATCAACAGCAGCCTGTACGAAACCGGTATGAATTCCGGCATTCCGGCGGGATTGCTCAATGATATTATCACGGCTTATAGCTACGATGTTGACTTTCAACGTGATATACAACCTGGCGACACGATGGACGTGCTCTATGAGCGTCTGGAAACTAAACAGGGAACCGCCGCCGGACACGGTAATGTACTATATGCCGAGCTGAACCTGAGCGGCGATGTCATGAAAATTTACCGCTATGTCGATAAAAATGGCCTCGTCGATTTTTATAACCAGAGCGGCGAAAGCCTTAGAAAAGCCATGTTGCGTACCCCTATCAACGGCGCAAAAATTACTTCCGGTTACGGAATGCGCAGCCATCCTATCCTTGGCTATTCCAAAATGCACCGCGGGGTTGACTTCGGCGCGCCTACCGGCACTCCGATTTATGCGGCAGGCGACGGAACCGTTGATTTTGCAGGCCGCAAAGGCGGCTACGGCAACTACCTGCGTATCAAACATAATGACAAATATTCCAGCGCCTATGGCCATATCAGCCGCTTTGCCGGCAATGTCTCCCCCGGACACCGCGTAAAACAAGGACAAATTGTCGCCTATGTCGGTTCCACAGGCATGGCCACCGGCCCGCACCTGCACTATGAAATACTTGTCAATAACGAGCAGGTAAACCCTTCAAACGTCAAATTCAAAGCAGGCAATGTGCTGGCTGGAAGGGAAATGGCGGCATTCCGCAAAAACATGAACCAGATCGAAGCGCAGCGCGAAAGCACGCCGCTTAAAACCGATGTCGCGTCGAACAGCCACAAAAAACTCGAAATGGCGCAAGTCACCCCATCCGATTCGGGTCGCTAAATCTGATTATTGCAAGGAACGGACGGTGGCGGGCGGCTGCTTGGCCGAAGGATTCAGCCCAAGCTCGCCCATAAGGGATTTAAGCATCAGCTTGCTCTGGTCTGACACGCCCATATAAGCACTCCCGAGCGCATACTGCGCGTGTTCAACAAACGATTTGTCATCCACCACTTTAGGCCCCGATGCAAGACGTGAATAGGATTCCGGCACCGTAATAGTCTCGCCGACGGCTTCCACCTTCCACTCGCCCGCCGCATAGGAGTCGGCGGCATTACGCTGCAGTTCCACCAGTGCGTCACGCAGTGGCGGCGACAATAGTGGCTCTATGCGGTCCAGCTCAGGGCCAGACCGCAGGATGACATCCAATTGCGTATTATTTAACAATGGTTTGTTTTGCATGGTAATCATTATGCCAGCGGAATGAACATATGACAACAGCCTATCACACCATTATGTAGGGATAGTGTGACGGTTTGATGAAAAATACAGCTCTCTTAAGCCACCTTTGCCTTGGTTTTTGCCGTAGCGATCACTAGCCCCAAGTCACTCGCGCTGACCGTGACCGTGCTGCCATCAGGAATGCTACCTGCCAGAATCTGTCCGGCCAGCTTATCCTGCAGCTGACGCTGAATCACCCGTTTGAGCGGGCGCGCACCATAGGCCGGATCGTAACCGGCATCGGCCAGCCAGTTTTTGGCTTTGCTGTCTAGCTTAAGCGCAATGTGGCGCTCTTCCAGACGTTTTTCGAGGTGGCGCAGCTGTATATCTACGATATGCACCATGTTTTCACGCGCCAGACGGGCAAAGAGGATAATTTCGTCCAGACGGTTGATAAATTCCGGCCGGAACGCCTTGCGCACAGCATCCATCACCTGAGCGCGTACCTTCTCGCTGATGTCGCCCCCTTTGGTATCGGAAAGGTACTCGGAGCCAAGGTTGGAGGTCAGCACGATAATGGTATTGCGAAAATCCACCGTACGCCCCTGCCCGTCGGTCAGGCGGCCATCATCCAGCACCTGCAGCAGAATGTTGAACACATCGGGATGGGCTTTTTCCACCTCGTCAAACAGTATCACCTGATACGGACGGCGGCGGACGGCCTCTGTCAGAGTGCCGCCTTCTTCATAACCAACATACCCCGGAGGCGCACCGACCAGACGCGCCACCGCATGTTTTTCCATGAATTCCGACATATCGATACGCAACAATGCCGTCTCGTCATCAAAGATAAACTCGGCCAGCGCCTTGCACAGCTCGGTCTTGCCCACGCCGGTCGGCCCAAGGAACAGGAATGAACCAATCGGGCGCGCCGGATCCTGTAACCCTGCCCGCGCACGGCGTACGGCATTGGATACCGCCACCAGTGCTTCTTCCTGACCGACGACACGGTTACGCAACCCGTCTTCCATATGGATGAGTTTTTCACGTTCGCCTTCGAGCATTTTCTCAACCGGTATACCCGTCCATCGCGATACGATGGATGCGATATCCTGATCGGTAACGGCTTCTTTCATCACCGCATTCTTCGTTAACTTTTCGGCCTCTTTTAACTGTTCATGCAGTTTTGGAATGATGCTGTACACAATCTCGCCAGCCTTGGTCAGGTCACCTGCACGCTGTGCGACGTCACGGTTGCGCTGCGCTTCTTCCAGCTGTTCCTTGATCTTCTGGACGCTCTGGATTTGTGATTTTTCGGACAGCCAGCGTGTCGTCGAATCGGCAGAATCTTTCTCCAGTTGCAGCAATTCCACTTCTAATTTTTTCAAACGGTCTTTGGAGGCATTATCTATTTCTTTCTTAAGAGCTTCGCGCTCGATCTTCAACTGAATGATGCGACGGTCCAGTTCGTCTAATTCTTCTGGCTTACTGTCCACCTCCATGCGCAAACGTGCCGCCGCCTCATCCACCAGATCAATGGCTTTGTCGGGTAAAAAGCGGTCAGTGATGTAACGGTTGGATAATGTGGCCGCTGCCACGATGGCGGCATCGGTGATGCGTATACCGTGATGCAATTCGTATTTTTCCTTTAAACCTCTGAGGATTGAAATGGTATCCTCAACTGTTGGTTCAGGGATAAACACCGCCTGAAAACGCCGCGCAAGAGCCGCATCTTTTTCAATATGCTTACGGTATTCATCGAGCGTAGTAGCCCCGACGCAGTGCAATTCACCGCGCGCCAATGCGGGTTTCAACAGGTTGGATGCGTCCATCGAGCCTTCAGCCTTACCAGCACCCACCAGCGTGTGCAATTCATCGATGAACAAAACGATATCGCCACCCGCATGCGCCATCTCCAACAGCACCCCTTTAAGGCGCTCTTCGAACTCGCCGCGGTACTTGGCACCAGCAATCATTGCCCCCAGATCGAGGGATAAAAGACGTTTATCTTTTAACGTTTCCGGAACGTCTCCGGCGACAATGCGTTGGGCCAATCCTTCGATGATTGCGGTCTTGCCCACGCCGGGTTCACCGATCAGTACCGGATTGTTTTTGGTGCGGCGCGACAGCACCTGCATGGTGCGGCGGATTTCTTCGTCACGGCCAATCACCGGATCAAGTTTACCCTCTCTGGCCAGTTCGGTGAAATCCTTGGTGTATTTCTTAAGCGCTTCGAACTGATCCTCGGCATTGGCAGAATTCGCCGTGCGCCCCTGACGCATATCATTAATCGCAGCGTTTAATTTTTGCGGGGTAACACCGGCATCGGTCAGCACGGCGGCGGCCTTGGTTCCCTTGCTCATCGCAATCGCCTGCAACAGGCGCTCGGCCGTTACGAACTCATCACTACCCTTGGTTGCCAGCTTTTCAGCCGATTCAAAAACCCGCGCCGCATCCGGCGACATATACAACTGCCCCGCTCCCGCACCTTCCACCTTGGGAATGGCTTTTAAGGCCAGCTCGGTGCCCGTCTTCACGCGCGCCGGATCACTCCCGCAGGCGCGGATGAGTTTTTCGGCGATATGTTCGCGGTCATCGAGCAGCGTCACCAGAAAATGCTCCGGTGTCAATTGCTGGTGGCCACTACGCAGCGCCAACGCCTGTGCAGATTGTACGATTTGCCTCGATTTATCTGTATATTTTTCAAAATCCATAACTTATGCTTCCATTCAATGTTTTGCTGATTGTGATGGATATGGTTACCAAGCGGTCATTCTTCAATATCCTGTTTCTTTTTTTATCGTATCCCGCATCAGCCGCCGATACTTTGACGGCAATCAACCCCGATCCTATCCAGTTCAAAGGTATATATAATTTTGAACTTTCCGGTGTGCCGCTCGGAAAATTGGGCATTGAAGTCAAGCAGACCAAGCGTGATTATACTATCGTGTCCGATGTCGTCACCAGCGGGCTGGTGAAACTGTTTGTCAAACATTCCAGCCATACGATGGTGGATGCCACGGCGACTCAGGATTTCGCCTATACCGAAGCAACCTACGAATCCCATTACCAGACCCGCAACAAGAAAAAATACGTCAAAATGCTGACCAAGGACGGCATCACCGGCGAAGAAACACTGGTGCCGCCGGATAATCCGCTCACCCGCCCGAAAGTAACCGCAGACCTGAAAAAAGATGTGGTTGATCCGCTTTCACTTACACTACGCATGCGCAGCGAGCTGTGGAAGGCACAACAAAACCACACTCCCCAATTCACTATACGAATGTATGATGGCCGGAGACTGAGCGAAATACACTTCGTCGTCGGCGAGAAAAAGACGCTGCGCTACAATGACGGCAAGGTTCCGGTGATTATGGTCAGTGTCGCACGCAAACAAATAGCCGGATTTACCAAAACAGAGCTGGACGACTTCGATCCCAAAGAACCAGAGCTGCGTCTTTATTTCACCGACGACGCACGGCTACTGCCCATCAGGGCGGAATTCACCCTGATGTTCGGCACAGCTTCCGCCACACTCGCGAAAGAGTGCCTAGCAAACGAGAGCTGCCTGTTCGGACTTAAGGATTGAGTTTTCACATAACTATTAAGCCCCATCAGAAAACGGGGTTATTTATGTATACCCATTCATTAAAATGTTTTATTGAAAATATTAACGATATCATCAACGCAGGAACTTCTATGAAATTTCATAAGGCATTGATTGTAGGTATTTTTACATTAACACTACTACCTTCAGCATCAGCTCAGGCCAATATAGTTGATATTACTGGCTCCGGAAACGGATGGACAATGCTGTTCAATGCTACCGTTGGACAGTCAGGCCATTTATATAATTGGTATACCAATCTGAATGCTGGCCCGGGATCATTGTCTGCTTATCAGGAAGGTTCCATTCCTGCTCATAGCGACATTATATTTTCTTATTCGGCACTGGGAACGCCGGTACATGCGGAAGGTAGTTATTACGATGCTTCTTTGTATGGTCGGGCACTCTACGGTAATGGGTTATATGGCAATACGCTCTATAACGATGTCACCAGTATTTTAACATCCGGCAATGCATTAATTACAGTCAGTGCAAGTGGCAAGAGGGCCGCTATAGCTAATTACTCGAATGTAGAAGCATATTTTATGACCGACTTTGAAGGAACCCAAAGCACTGGTTATTTGGCAACCGCATCCTATGCCGTCAACGCCGTCCCCATCCCGCGCACTCTATATTTATTCGCTACAGCCATACTGGGCCTGCTTGTGTTCAGACGTATGAATAGGTCAGAACTTACGCCAAACCAATAGAAGTACCCTACTCTTCCCAGCTCTGAACGATCACTGGTTCAGCAGGCGCCTGTGCCTGAGCATGTTCAAAATTAGCGGTCAGGAATGCTGGAAGCTGGTGGATGGTGTCTGGCAGGTTTTCCTGTTCAGACGCTTCTTCGGTATGACCTGCATGTTGCTGGCCACCATGTTCCATCGGTTCACCCTGAGTATCGTTCATCTGGTTGCCCTGCTGGTCGCCAGACTGGTCACCGGACTGGTCACCGGACTGCTCCTGCTGCGCAGGGGTGTAATTGTTACGTACCTGATAGCCCTCTTCCACCATCATACGGTAGCAATGATCGGCATGCTGAAAATAATTTTCGGCCAGTACACGGTCACCCGATGCCAGCGCATCACGCGCCTGTAACAGATATTTCTCGCGCATCGCCGAATAATTTTTACGCGGGCGGCCACCGGAATTATGGTGCCCTGCATTATGGGAGCGATGCTCACCACCATTGCTTCCACCTTGCTGGTAACGCGGCTTGCTGCGTTGTTGATTGTTATTATAACCGCCGCCGCTACCTGATGTGGTTGGTTTTCTTCTCATGATTTTTTCCTTAATGGTTTTAAATTAGTTCTGTTGTTTTATATCGGGGCTGATCACCAGACATCTGGCAATGCCACCTAAATCATATTTTACATCGCTTACGCATAATCCTTGTTTTTGTGCGATAGCGGTTACCTTGTGCTGCTGGGCGAAACCGATCTCTATCACGGCAACACCATCATCCTTCAAAACAGAGGGCAGTTGCTGCATGATATCGCGATAACAGTACATCCCGTCTTCACCACCATCAAGCGCAAGAAGCGGTTCATGACACCGTACCTCCGGCTCCAGTGCCGCAATATCACCTGTAGGAATATACGGTGGATTAGAAATCACAATATCAAACTTGCTCAAACTATCGTTATCACTTTTTTCTGTTGTCATCTGTGACATTTTTTCACACCAGCGCGATTGCTCAAATACTACCTGCTGCCCTAACCCCAGTTTCTGTGCGTTAGCACCCGCCACGGCCAATGCCGCTTCGCTGATATCGACACCAACTCCGCTTGCATTCGGATATTCCGCCAGCAACGTCAGCAACAAGCATCCCGTGCCAGTGCCTAAATCCAGAATCCGAAGCGCGCGCTCACGGTCTTTGTATTTTCCCAGCACCGCTTCAATCAGCGTTTCGCTGTCAGGCCTTGGATCCAGCGTATCTTCCGTGACGCTAAACGCACGCCCGAAAAATTCGCGCTGGCCTATAAGCTGTGACACCGGTTTATGTTTCAGCCGCTGGGCAATCAGCACCTGATAGGCATCATGCTGCTGATCTGTCAGCACGACTTTATCATCAGCCAACAATTGTTCGCGGGTTATATGCAACACATGCTGAAGCAAAATCCTCGCATCCAGCGAGGCAGTCCTTATATGGCCGCGCTGTAACGCAATGGCCCCTGAATAAAGCACCGTCTTCACATTATACTGAGGTTTGACTTCTTGTTCAAGTTTTCTTGCCAACATATAATTAACCTAGTTCCGCCAGCATTTTAGCCTGATCATCAGCGATCAGCGCATCAATAAATTCGGATAGCTGGCCGTTCATCACATCATCGATTTTATAGAGGGTCACGTTGATACGGTGGTCGGATACGCGCCCCTGCGGGAAGTTGTAGGTGCGGATACGTTCAGAGCGGTCGCCCGAACCCACCTGCTCCTTACGCATCCCTGCGCGTTCGTTCGCCAGTTTTTCACGTTCCATTTCGTACAGGCGCGAACGCAACACCTTCAGCGCCTTCGCCTTGTTTTTATGTTGCGATTTTTCATCCTGTTGCTGCACGATCAGTCCGGTAGGCAGATGCACAATACGCACTGCCGAATCCGTGGTATTCACCGATTGCCCCCCTGGACCGCTCGAGCGGAACACGTCGATACGCAAATCTTTGTCCTCGATTTTAATATCCACCTCTTCCGCTTCGGGAAGCACGGCCACCGTTGCCGCCGAGGTATGGATTCTTCCTTGCGTTTCCGTGGTGGGCACGCGCTGTACGCGGTGTACGCCGGATTCAAATTTCAGTTTAGCGAATACGCCCTTGCCGGTGATTTCTGCCGTTGCGTCCTTGTAGCCACCGAGTTCGTTTTCAGAAATGGAGATGACTTCAAATTTCCAGTTTTGCGTCGTAGCATATTTCTGGTACATGCGAAACAAATCCGCAGCAAACAACGCGGCTTCATCACCGCCCGTACCAGCACGGATTTCCATAATGGCGTTCTTTTCATCGGCGGCATCTTTGGGAAGCAACGCCAGCTGCATGTTGCGCATGAGCGCCGGAAGCTTGTGCTGGATGTCGTGCATTTCTTCTTCGGCCATCGACTTCATCTCGGCATCACACGCCGGATCGGCGGCCATATGCTTCAGCTCATGCAGCGATTTCTGCGCATTCTGGTAAGTCTGGATGGTTTCCACCAACGGCGTGAGATCGGCATATTCTTTAGAAAATTTGGCAAAATCACTGCCACCGATTTTCCCCTCGCCCAGCATGTCACGTAATTCATCGTGACGGCGTACCAGCATATCGAGACGGTCTTCAAAGTTCATTGTTCTATACCTTTATAGTCAGCAGGTGTTCCTGCAATTGCGCATATTCCACTTCGTGCTGGGAACCGTCACTCATGTGCTTGACCATCACTTTGCCCTGAGCCACTTCATTTTCACCCAGCATCAACACCGCCACCGCACCAAGCTTATCCGCGCGTTTCATTTTTTTACCCATATTGCCGTGCGTCAGCAACTCGATGACAAAACCCGCCACGCGTAATTCCTGCGCCATGCGCAGCGCGGCCATTTCCTGCGCCTCGTCAATCGGCATCACCGCCAGCGGCTTCACGTCACGGTTGAGTCCTTCCACCTGTACGGCTTCCATCAACGCCAGCAAACGCTCGATGCCCGCAGCAAAACCAACCCCTGCAATATCATGCCCGCCCATCATTTTCACCAGCCCGTCATAACGCCCACCCGCCAGTACCGTGCCTTGCGCACCCAGCTTGTCGGTGGTGAATTCAAACACTGTATGCGAATAATAATCAAGCCCGCGGACGATGCGTGGATTGATCTCGTACTGGATATCGATCGCATCCAGACCCGCCATTACTTTTTTGAAATAGGCTTTCGCGTTTTCCGTGAAATGGTCGTGCATCAGCGGCGCACCGGCGAGTAATGCACGGTCACCTTCATCTTTGGAATCAAGGATACGCAGCGGATTACGCTCCAGCCTTGCACGGCTTTCTTCCGACAGGCTGGCCTGATGTTGCGTAAAATACGCCACCAGCGCATCACGGTACGCTTTGCGGCTTTCTGAATCTCCCAGCGAATTCAGCTCCAGCTTTACATGCTCGGCCAACCCCAGCACTACCAGCCCATGCACCGCCATGCCGATTAGCTCGATATCGCCGATAGGGTCAGGCTCGCCCAGAAGCTCCGCACCAAACTGATGGAACTGGCGTAGACGGCCTTTTTGCGGGCGTTCATAGCGAAACGCTGGGCCATTATAATAGACCTTGAACGGCAGTTTTTCCTGCAAACCGTTACTGATAAAGGCACGTACCACCGCAGCGGTAAACTCCGGACGCAGGGTGATAGATTCCCCTCCGCGATCCTCAAATGTATAGGTTTCTTTCGTTACCACGTCGGATGTATCACCCAGCGTACGCAGGAATACTTCGCTGAATTCAAATACCGGTGTTGAAATCTCGCCGTACCCATAGGTCGTGCAGACCATGGCCAGCATATTTTCAATCAGCCGGCGCTTACGGCTTTCTTCCGGCAGGATATCATGCGTGCCACGCACAGGTTGTAATTTAACTGACATTGTTACCTTCCTGTTATTTTTTTAGCCATACTACGCTACGTTTTGCTGAGGGCTGTAGGTTTTTTGCACATAGTCTTCGACAATCGCCTGAAATTCTTCCGCGATGCGTTCGCCGCGCAGCGTGACGGTTTTTTTACCGTCAACAAACACAGGCGCCGACGGGGTTTCACCCGTACCAGGTAGGCTGATGCCGATATTGGCATGCTTGCTTTCACCAGGGCCATTGACGATGCAGCCCATGACCGCCACGTTCATTTCCTCAACACCCTGATACTGCTGCTTCCACTGCGGCATGCGGTTGCGCAGATACGTCTGGATGGTATCAGCGAGTTCCTGAAACACGGTGCTTGTGGTGCGCCCACAGCCCGGACATGCCGTCACCTGCGGCACAAAAGCGCGCAAACCGAGGCTTTGTAAAATTTCCTGCGCCACGCGCACTTCCTGCGTGCGGTCACCGTTGGGTTCGGGAGTCAGAGAAATACGGATAGTATCGCCAATACCTTCCTGCAACAACACCGACAATGCTGCCGTCGAGGCCACGATACCCTTGCTGCCCATGCCTGCTTCGGTCAGCCCCAGATGCAGCGGATACTGGCAACGCGCCGCAAGATCGCGATACACCGCAATCAAATCCTGCACGCGGCTCACCTTGCACGACAATAGTATCTGGTCGGAGGCCATACCGATGGCTTCGGCCTGTTTTGCACTTTCCAGTGCCGAACGCACCAGCGCTTCACGCGCTACACCGGAGGCATCCTCAGGCCGTGCGAGTTTTGCATTTTCATCCATCACCTTCGCCAGCATCTGCTGGTCAAGGCTGCCCCAGTTCACACCGATACGCACGGGCTTTTGGTATTTCAATGCGGTTTCAATCATCATGGCAAACTGCGCATCATGTTTGTCGGCAAATCCGACATTGCCCGGATTGATACGGTATTTGGCAAGCGCCTGCGCTGCCTCGGGATAATCATGCAATAGCGTGTGCCCATTATAATGGAAATCCCCCACCAGCGGCACATGGCACCCAGCGGCTTCCAGTTTTTCATAAATGGCGGGGACAGCTTTGGCGGCAGCATCATTATTGACCGTCAGGCGCACTACTTCTGATCCGGCTTCGGAAAGTGCGCGTACCTGCGCAACCGTCGATGCCACATCCGCCGTATCGGTGTTGGTCATGGATTGCACCATCACCGGCGATTGCGAGCCAACCGGCACGTTGCCGATACGGGATTGATACGTTACCCTGCGTTGCAAAAAATGAGCGCTCATATTTCAAATAATTAGTGGTTTAAGGCACTTCCGGTTGCGCCAGTTCCATTACAGAACGAATATGGCCATGCCTCGGAATCATACTGAAAAATGGCTCCTTCGCCATCGTGCAAGGCGGATATAATACGTCTTGGCTTTGAAGGCAAGCAACATCATGCAAGGTGGCGGCAGAAAGAACAACTTCCGGTCTGGGGATAAAAAGCCTTTCCACCTGCGAAATACGCACCGGCGCAGGATGCAGGAAGACCGACCACAGCGCATACACCACAAAAGCCATGGCCAGACTGCCCCAGATCATCCAACGGCTAGGGGATTTATCCTTGCTAAATACCTGTGGGAAATAGAAACTTTTACGTCCAAGCAGGGATTCCATATCTTCAAAACGGCGCAAAATTTCGTCTTTATCAAGACCTAAGAACATGGCATAGGATTGGAGATAGCCGCGCGTATAGGTCAGGCCAGGCAATTCGGCTAAACGCCCCTCTTCAAGCGCCTCCAAATACCGTACGCGGATATGTAGCAAATGCGAGGCCTGATCGAGCGATATACGCGATTGCATGCGGGAAGAACGCAGTAATTTGCCGATTTCTCCATAACTATCCACTTGGGCAAGCGCGTCGGCGGTATGAGGTGCGGTTATATTCATAGTCAGACGATAATTCCATGATCCCGCGCATACGCCGCCAACCACTGGCGAATGCTGGGCTCTGATAGGGTGGTGAGGTAATCAAGATAGGTACGTAATTCAGAAATCGTAACACTCCGGATCATGGCCTTTAATGGCCCGATACTGGATGCCGACACCGACAGGCTCCTGACCCCTACCCCGATCAATGCCAAAGCATCAAGCGGCTTGCGGGCCATTTCACCACAGAAGCTCACTTCTACCTGATGCGCTTGCGCCTTGTCGACTACTTCATGCACCACCTTGAGCATTACCGGCGAGAGTGTGTCATAACTGTCAGCCATGTGGACCGCACCACGATCGCAAGCAAATAAAAATTGCATCAGGTCGTTGCTGCCAATAGAGACGAAATCCACCCGTTCCATCATCGGATCCAGCTGCCAGAGAATGGATGGAATCTCAATCATCATGCCCATATTGACAACGGATGGTTTGTGTTCCGCCAGCGCCATCTCCTGATCGAACAGGCGCTTGGCCATATCGAATTCCGATACCTGCGCGATAAACGGCAGCATGATATGTAGCGGCCTTCCCGCCGCCGCCTCAATTAATGCACGAAACTGTTTGCGCAAAATTCCCGGACGGTCAAGGCCGATGCGCGTTGCACGCCAGCCCATGGCCGGATTTTCTTCTTCACCCGCCTGCAGATAAGGAACTTTTTTATCACCGCCAATATCAAAACTGCGGAAGATAATGCGCTTACCGGGAAGCTGCTCATACATGCCAGCGTAAAGTGCGCGCTGCATTTCCACATCGGGAAAATAATCGGATGTCATGTAGGGAAGCTCGGTACGATACAATCCAATGCCGTCAATGCCTTCTTGCAACACGCTTTGCGTATCGACAAACAAACCTGCATTGATATTCAGCGAAATCCGCACACCGTCTTTAGTGACCGCAGGAAGGCTGCGCAGTTTTTCATACTCTGCTTCGCGCTGCGCATGGCTTCGGATTTGCGCATCGAGTGCCTGCTCCACCTGATCGCTCGGACGCAAATACACATTGCCGTTTTCGGCATCGAGAATCACCATATCACCCGGCTGGATGAGTGCGGTGGCTTTCTCAACTTTTCCCAGCGCCGGAATATCCATGGCACGCGCAATCACCGCCGTATGTGCGGTGGTGGAGCCCTCTTCGAGAATAAGGCCTTTAAGGCGCTTATGGTCATAATCCAGCAGATCGGCAGGGCCGAGCGTGCGTGCCACCAGAATAAATTCCTGTGGCAAATCCTGCGGATTGGCCACCACAGGCTTACCCAACAACACCTGAAGCAAATGGTTAGAGAGGTCTTCCAGATCCTGAATGCGCTCCTTAATATAAGGACTCGCCAGCTGGCTCATTTTGGCCTGCAATTCTTCCTGCACTTTTTTAACCGCCGCTTCAGCGGTGAGGCCCGAGGTGATCGCTTCGTTCATACGCGCAATCCAGCCGCGATCCTGCGTGAACAGCAAATAGGTCTCGATAATCTGGCGCTGTTCATCGTCGTCCGATAATCCTGCCGACTGGATGTAATGGTCGAACGATTCCTGTAAGGAACGCAATGCCTTCTCGAAATGCTCGCGCTCGTAATTCGGGTCGCTGGCGACGTAACGGGTGATGACCAGTTGCGGATTGTGCAAGACTGCAACTGCTTTGGCCATGCCTGAGGACAGGCGCATACCCGACAATTGCTGCGTCATCAGACCGCCTGTCGCCTGCTTTATTTCCTGCAGATCAACCAGCTGGCCGGAAATGGCAAGCTCGGACAGCACCATCGCCACCGTCTGCATCACTTCCATCTGGTCGGGCGAATATTGCTTGGCTTCTTTACTTTGCACAACGAGAACACCAATGGCCTTGCCGCTTTGCAGCACCGGCACGCCGATAAACGAGCTGTAAATTTCTTCACCCGTTTCCGGACGGTATTCAAATTTTGGATGGGATTGCGCATCCGCAAGGTTCAGCGCTTCCGCCGTGGCAGCAATTTCACCCACAAGGCCTTGGCCCACCTGCAGGCGGGTTTTATGTACCGATGAGGCTTTCAAACCTTTACTGGCGAAGAGTTCTAAAATGTCACCGGCGCGCAGCAGATAAACCGAACACACGTCCGACGTAAAACCGCTGGCAATCACCTCCACCACCTGATCGAGGCGTGCCTGTGCGCCCATGGCCTGCGCCATGACGTCACGAATCTGCCGCAGCAACAATAGCGGCGATGACGTATGAACGATAGCCTTGCTTATGCGCTGCACGCAACTCGCCTGTGTTGTTTCAAATAATCTTCTCCCTGTGCAATCAGTTCATTGATGATGTCCTGCACCGGTTCAACTTTCGTCACCATGCCGACGCTCTGACCTGCCATGACCGAGCCATGCTCGACATCGCCGTCAATGACCGCTTTCCTGAGTGCCCCCGCCCAGAAATGCTCAATTTTTAATTGCGCTGCTTTTTTATCCAGCTCGCCTTTATTCACCTGCTCGATTACCTCGCGCTGCATGCGCGCAAACGCATCGGTCGCCTTGTTGGCAATGGCGCGCACCGGAATCACCGGAAAATCAGGGTCGATCTGTACAGACGGAATCGCGTCGCGTGCCTGCGAACGGATAAACGTGTCTTTGAAATTTTTATGGGCAATGGATTCGGTGGCACAGACAAAGCGCGTGCCAAGCTGAACACCCGACGCTCCCATCTCCAGATAGGATACCATCGCCTCACCGCGTGCAATGCCACCCGCGATAAACACCGGCACGTCAGTAATCTGCGGCAATACTTCCTGTGCGAGAACAGACGTTGTTACCGGACCGATATGCCCGCCCGCTTCCATGCCCTCAATCACCAGCGCGTCCACGCCATTACGCACGAGCTTGCGCCCGATGAGGGCCGATGGGGCAAAACCCATCACCTTCGCGCCGTAATCTTTGATAGCCTTCACCGTCGATGAGCTTGGGATACCACCTGCCAGCACCACATGCGTCACGTTCTGGCGCTTGCACACTTCAATCAGCTGCTCAAGCTGCGGGTGCATGATGATGAGGTTGACACCAAACGGTTTGTCGGTGAGTTTTTTGGTTTCGATGATTTCTTTTTCAAGCAACTCGGGTGGCATCGAGCCGTTGGCAATCACACCAAATGCTCCGGCGTTAGAAAGTGCCGACACAAGGTTGCGTTCCGACACCCACGACATCGCCCCGCCCATGATGGCGTAGCGTGTGCCTAAAAAATCCGTGCCGCGCTCCCATAATCTATCTAGCATTTGGTCTACCTTTATTGTTGTCATCATCATTACGGTTTTCTTGTTTCCACAGCTTCATTTCCGCCTGCAGCTCGTTAAAACACGCATCATCTATCATATTAAAACCCTGCAGAAAACTGGAGAGATATTGCGGCGTAATCCCGCTACTAAGCGTCACTATACTCTCTTTCAGTCCACAGTGCGGGTCAAACTTCCGCATCTCGTCAATATAGTCACGCGCCACTTCCGTGCTTTCAAAATGCGCCTGAAGTATCGCATGAGGCGGCCTGCCTTTATGCCCCCCTACTTTGGGAAAACCTTTGGAAACATCGTAGGTCACTTTACGAACCGGAAGACCATCAGCCTCCACTTTCCATGTCCATCGTCTGCCCATAAGGTTATCCCATTTGAATTAGTTTCAGGCCTTCTCCAGCTCAAACGCCGCATGCAATGCACGCACTGCCAGTTCGGTGTATTCCTCTGCAATCAGTACACTGGTTTTAATCTCGGAGGTTGAAATCACGAGTATGTTGATATTTTTATCCGCCAGCGCTTTGAACATGGTCAAAGCCACGCCAGCGTGGCTGCGCATACCCACCCCCACGATCGATACTTTCGCAACATTGCGATCAGCATGCATAGATTTGAATTTCAAATGCGTCTTGGCTTTTTCCACCGCCATCAGCGCACGGTCGAGATCGCTCTTGGGTACGGTGAAGGTGATGTCGGTGTTCTTCCCGTCTTCGGTGACGTTCTGGACGATCATATCGACGTTGATGTTGGATTCGGCAAGCGGGCCGAACAACGCCGCCGACATGCCCGGCACGTTGGAAATCTGCGTAAGCGTGATGCGCGCTTCGTCGCGGCTATAGGCAATGCCCGTGATGCGTTTTTGTTCCACAATATTCTCCTCGTTTACTAGTAATGTCCCCGGAATGTCAGCAAAGCTGGTGAGTACCTGCACCGTGACCTGATGGTTCATCGCCATTTCCACCGAACGCGTCTGCAATACTTTTGCCCCCAGCGATGCCAGCTCCAGCATTTCTTCGTACGTAATTTTGTCGAGCTTGCGTGCGCCTTCGACAATACGCGGGTCAGTGGTGTATACACCATCCACGTCCGTGTAGATATCGCAGCGATCCGCTTTGAGCGCGGCGGCAAGTGCGACGGCGGAGGTGTCCGAACCGCCACGGCCCAGCGTGGTCACGCGCCCGTTATAGGTACCCTGAAAACCGGCAACCACAGCCACCATACCCTGCGACAGCACCTGCTTCACGTTATCGGGAATGATCTGCGCAATACGCGCCTTGCCGAACGCATCATCGGTTTCGAGCGGAATCTGCCAGCCGGAGAACGACCGCGCCGGAATGCCCATTTCCTGCAACGCCAGCGCGAGCAGGCCGCTGGTCACCTGTTCGCCGGACGACACCACCTGATCGTATTCCGCCCATGCCACTTGCGTGTTCAACGGTGAAAGCTCCTGCACGTAGCCCACCAGCTGATTGGTCACACCCGACATCGCCGAAACCACCACTGCCACCAGATTTCCCTGATCGACTTCTTTTTTCACCTTGGTCGCAACATTGCGTATGCGCTCGATAGTGGCGACCGACGTGCCACCAAATTTCTGTACTATAAGTGCCATGAACGAACTCGTATTTTAAGCCAAACTATTCAAAAGAGGCGTACTTTAAGCAAGTTTGCACTTCATGACAAGTGCATCTGTAAAAGAGCCGTCCTTTTGCCTGTAATAGAGCTTGCGGCGGCTGATGTGGCGGAAACCAAACCCTTCATACAGTGAAATGGCGGCATTATTTCCATCTTCTACATCTAAAAACATATGCTTACAGCCTTTTTCGGTCGCATTCCTGATCGCTTCGGCCAGCAACATGCGCGCAACCCCCTGACGGCGGTGTTCGGGCAGTACGGCAATGGTAATAATATCTGCTTGCTCGTACAGCACGCGGTACACCACCATCCCCTTCGGGAGGGGCGATTCCGCCACCAGCGCATAGGTGCCAGCGACGGTAAAAAAATCGCTGAAAGCATCCAGATTCCAATAGTTGGTAAAGCACTGCCGGTGGATACCGGTCAATAATTCGGCTTGATCAGAGGTGACCGGCCGGAGCAAAATGGGCTTATTTTTCGTAGACACACACCCACGCCGGATACTCCGCGTATATAGCAAGATCTTTAAATTTCAGCTCTTTAAACCCATGACGGCTGGCCAGTTCCTGCAGATATGATTTGGAGAATCCGAAGCGAGCCTCTTTCGACATAAACTGATAGCCCTCGCCTTCAGGCAACACATCCGCCGTAAAGGCAAAATGCCCCTTGTCTTTCAGCACACGTTTAATCTGCTCGAAAAAAGCTTCCAGATCGCCAATGTAACTAAACATACCCGCCGACATAATAATGTCGTAGCTGTTATCGGAACAGTCTTTCAGGAAATCGAGCGCCTCACGCTTAATCAGCGCATCATATACTTTCTTACCGCTGCGATCGAACACATTCATCGCCTCATCCACCATGTTGCCTGAAATGTCCACGCCGGTCAGATGCGCGGCAACGTCACGGATACCCGAACCGCACAACCCCGTTCCCACGCCAAGCTCCAGCACCAGATGATCCATGCGGCCAGTGACAAGTGTCGGGCGCAGGGCATTATCCAACTGAATGTGACCTTCATATTTCAGCACCTGCAGCTGCTGGGTATTATAATCTCTGGCCATCCCGTCAAAATATTCAACCGCCAGTGATATAGGCATGCTCTTGGGTGTCTGTTCCTTGGTCAGTTTGCGGATACCCACCACGCACAGAAGGTATTTCGCTTCTTCAAAGTTTGGCCGGAGTTTAATGGCTTTAACAAAACAATCGGCGGCCTGACGTTTTTTTCCCATCGCCATGTAGGTTGCGCCTAAATAGTACATAGCGTCCACATGCGCAGGCTCAATCCATAGCACAAATTTCAGGCGTAACAGCGCATCTTTCAGGTTTCCCCTGCCAAGATGGTAGCGTCCAAGCTCGTAATTATTTTTGACGATGTCCTTGAACTTTTCCCAGTTCATGACGAAATCCAGCAAGGATTTCTTGACATCGCCTGCAAATGCTAGGATTTCTTGTTTAGCATTTCCCGCGAGGTCAGCGGGGCTGGCCTTGACATTTTTGCCTGCGGGGAATGTCTTGGGTGCGCTCTGTTTTGGATCGGGCATAGTCCATAATCCCCTAGGGTGCTTTGTTTCGACTTATCTACTTTAAAATTAATGGGATAAAAATGAAAGAACAAAATACATCCACCAGCGCCACAACCGTCGATCCTGACGAAATCGAACGTTTTTCGCGTATCGCCAGCGAATGGTGGAATATCCACGGAAAATTCAAGCCATTACACCTGATCAATCCGCTTCGCATCGGCTATATCCGCGATCAGGCGCTGGCGCATTTTGGCTTGCCCGAGACTAGCCCTGCCCCGCTTAACACCCTATCGTTGCTAGATATTGGCTGTGGCGGCGGGCTGATTTGTGAACCGATGGCACGTCTGGGCGCGCAGGTGACGGGCATTGATGCCTCGGATAAAAATATCAAAGTGGCCTCCTTGCACGCGCAGCAGGGTAACCTGCCCATCGATTACCGCGCCACCACCGCCGAAGCGCTGGTGGACACCAACGCCCGTTTTGACATCGTGCTGGCGCTGGAAATTATCGAACATGTGGCGAATATTCCGGCCTTTGTCGAATCATGCTGCAAACTATTGAAACCGAATGGATTTATGGTTTGGTCAACGATCAACCGCACCCCAAAATCCTACGCGTTGGCCATTGTCGGCGCCGAGTATATCTTGCGCTGGCTGCCGCGCGGCACCCATACATGGAAAAAATTCGTCAAACCTTCGGAATTACATAGCGAACTTCGCCATAATGGCCTGCATGTAACCGATATGACCGGAATGACGCTTAATCCACTGAATTTTAAATGGCAATTAACCAAATCAGACCTATCGGTGAACTACCTGCTATCGGCACAAAAAACACAATCTTAACCGAAATGTCACACACTTAGACCATTTGGGTATTATAATGAGCGTGTATTGTATAGCTACCTGTGTAAAGGACGATTCATATGCCTACACCTGAAGAAATCAGAAAAGAAAACGAACGACTGGCCAAACTTTCCGCAGAGGAAAAGCAGCGCGTCTATCAGGCGAAAGCCCGCGAAGCACTGGATGAGGTTTTTAAAACCCAGACCCTATCCGATGAAGAAAAAGCAGCAGCACGCGCAAGATTAGATGTCCGCCTGAAAGAAATTTATGACCCACGTGCTTCGGTTGACTTTACCGATCTTGAAGCCAAAAAAATGGTCAAAGATATTGTAGTGTTGGTAATTCCACGCAATAACGACTCTAAAAAACAGGAGGAATATGATGGCCGCTTAGCAAAGTCAGAAGCCGCGATTACAAAAGCATTTAAAAACAGAACCGTCGTAACAGACGAAATCTCGAACGCATTGAAAGGCGCAGCATTACTAAGCCCTGAATTCGAAAAGGTGACGGACGCTAAAAAACTACAAGTTATGGCCGATCTGCAAGCCCAGATCCCCGTAATATTGAACACTGAATTCAAAAATGAGGCGGCCCCTGGTAAGCCTGCTGACGAACAGAAAATGGCTGCGTTAGATGCGGCCGTTAAAGAGGCACTGTTGCGTGCCACTGGTGGACGAGATGAGGTAAATATTAAAGTGAACGCTACGGCGATCGCAAAAAATATATTTGATCGCGACAAAGCAATGCGTGCAGAATTAACAAAGTTCATGAAAGATAATGACGTCGGCAGCGAACCTGAAAAAAAGACCGCCGCCGAAAAAACTGCGATGCGATCATTACTACAACCAACGCATCCATCGGTGGTGCATCAACCATGCCGGCTACCTTTGCAGCGGATGCAAACGCGCTGGCCGAAGAAGCCGTGAAACAAACGGCTCTCATTAAAGCGACCCGCAACAGCGAAGTGAAAAGACTTGATGACGCTGAGAAGGTTGTACGCGATGAGGTGATGAAAAAAGCCGTTGGCGCCGTCTGGCCGGAAATGCTGCGCTCGACTGTTCCTGAAGGAGAAAAGGTAAAATTGGTAACTTCAGCGGTTGCCGACGCGGTGCGCGGCGAGGGTACGTTGTCGGCGGATCAAGTAACCAAAATTAAAGCACTTGGCGAGAAACTGACTGATTCCGTGAAGCTGGGTGGCTTCCAACAGGTAAATGGCGCTATTTCCGCTAACCACGCCACCCTTATTGATAATGTCAGAGGGGCTGCAGGCAGCAAAGGTGCGTTCAGTAATGTAAAAGTGGGTCTGGTGACTGCGGGTGCTGTGGGCAGTGCCGCGCTTGTCGGTCTTGGCACCGAAATGAGCACATGGAAAAAAGTGACATTAGGAGCAGCTGCTATTGGCGGCGCGTTCGCCTACGAAAATGGTATGCTGGACGGCCTGTTCAAACCAAGCGGAACGCCAGAAGGCGATAAAAGTAAACGCCAAGTCACCTAGAAGCTATAATCCCTGTCATGCCCCAGCGAGGGTAAGCGGCCACGCACCTGATCAATCAGATTCAGGTCTATGTCGGCCATGATAATGCCAGTGTCCTCACATGCTTCCGCTATTATTTTCCCCCACGGATCAACGATCAGCGCGTGGCCATAGGTTTTGCGCCCACCGGAATGTGTTCCGGTTTGCGCCGGAGCAATGACAAAACAGCCATTTTCAATCGCCCGCGCCCGCAGCAACACATGCCAGTGCGCCTCTCCCGTGGGTACGGTAAATGCCGCAGGAATGGATAAAATCCCCGCCCCCGCCTTCGCCAGCATACGGTAAAGATGTGGGAAACGCACATCGTAGCACACGCTCATCCCCAGCTTGACGGATGGCATATCGGCAATCACCGCCTTGTTGCCCGCGATGATGCGTGAGGATTCCGTATAGATTTCACCATTCGGCAACGCCACATCGAAGAGGTGTATCTTGTCGTAGCTTGCAACAACAGCTCCTTGCGGACTAATCAACAGGCTGCGGTTGTAATTTTTCTCGGGATATTGCACCTGTGACTGCGCGGTCTGCACAGCCACCGACCCTATCAGGAGCCAACATTGATATTCTTTGGCCATCTGCAACGCCGCCAGCACCCCCGGATGATTCTCCTGCGTGTAAAACACGCGCGGTTCACCGCTGGCAGGCTCGCCCATAACAAACGTGTTCTCCGGCGTGGCGACCAGCTGTGCGCCTGCGCTAACCGCCTCTTTGACGATGGCGTGAAGCGTGGCTATATTGGCTGCGATATCGCGGCTGCTGTTCATTTGCAGACAGGCTATTTTCATCCGTTTTCCCTTATCGCTACAAAGCCTTTGTCAAGGCGTTGTAATCATGGTTAAACCTGAACAGACAAGGTTTCAATACGGAATTGAAGAATGGCACTGACAGAAGTCGTCATAGCAGGCGGAGGGTTTGCCGGACTGGCCTGCGCGAAAGCGCTGGCGGCACAGAATATTCCCGTGGTCGTGCTGGAGCGGAAAAAAGCGGCAGGCATTGGTATGCACACCACCGGCATTATCGTCAAGGAATGCGCCGATGAATTCGCCATTCCCGACCACCTGACCCGCAAGGTCACGGATGTCAGGCTGTACGCCCCTTCGCTGAAATCCGTCGAACTACACTCACGCGATTATTTTTTCCTGACCACCGACACCCCCGCGCTCATGCAATATCTCTCGGATGACGCGGTTCAGGCGGGTGCGGTGATACTATACGATACGCCGTATGAATCGGCGATACTGGCGAATGAGCGTATCAACGTCAATAACGGCTCGTTTTCCTGCCAGTTCCTCATTGGTGCGGATGGCCCACGCTCCAAAGTGGCGGATCATTTTTCGCTGGGCCAAAACACCAAATTCCTGCTGGGAGCCGAAGCCGAATATACCGGCCTGAATTTACCTGATACTAACGCGTTTTACTGCTTTTTAGACCAGCAACTCGCACACGGCTATCTGGGATGGGTGATACCTGGTGTGGGCGTGACGCAAATCGGCATTGCCCAGCGCATGCCAAGGCGGCCTGATATCGATGCGTTTGTCGAGCGCATGAAACCCTTGTTTGATTTCACTAATACCAGTGTGGTGGCACGCCGTGGCGGGTTGATACCCGTAGGCGGTCTGGTACGCCCTTTCGCACGTGGAAACGTGATTTTGCTGGGAGATTCCGCTGGCATTGTATCACCACTTACCGCGGGCGGCATTCACACCGCACTGCGGTATGGCAAAATTCTTGGTGAAACCATTGCAAACTATCTCCACAACGGTGGCGCACATCCGGTGCAGCGCCTCGAACACATCTACCCGCGCTTCTATTTCAAGCAGATGCTACGCCTCACATACGAACGATTTACACCTGACTGGATGTTGAATTTTGCTTTCACCAACCCACTCTTCAAAAGCGCGGCAAGCACGGTTTTTTTCAAGAAAAAAAACCTGAAATAATCAGCAAAAAAATGGGCGGCTTGCCAATATTAATTTTTATCACTTTATGTTAAAGATTCTTGTGGCATAAACAAAACAATTCTTATAACCTCGGTTTTATAGTCGTGCGGGAATGCATCGTACGCTCGAATTAATACAAGCTGCCAGGGAGAGATTTTATGTTTCGTCGCAAGGATGCAGATAACGGTCTGTTTGATACCACAACTGAACAAGGACAAGGAGGGCTTATGTCCGGGGATACAACCACTACTACCGCTCAACCATCATCAATGATGGGCAATTCCACTACCGCTACCACTGCGAGTGCAGCTACCGCTGCTCCTGTTGTTGGTGGTGTTGCCGCACAACCAGTTAACCCAGCTGCTCGTGCTGCTGAAGCTCGTCCAGAAGCCCGTTCGAACCCAGCGCCAAGCGCATCCACGTTCCGTCCCAACACCTCGCCTATGTCATCCATGGGCGGCGATATGGTTCGCAGCCGTATGCCGGAAACCAAAGTCAACGCCTCGCCTGCTACCGGTGTTGGCATTGACAAAGCAAACAAAACCGGCCGCCGTGTGCTGACCGTTGGTAACGACATCCTCCTCAAGGGCGAAATCGCAACTTGCGACCGTCTCGTGATCGAAGGCAAAGTAGATGCAACTCTCAACGATGTTCACACCGTTGAAATTGCTGAAACCGGTTCTTTCAAAGGTTCGGCCAATATAGAGGATGCTGAGATTAGCGGTTTGTTCGAAGGTGACCTCGTAGTTCGTAACCGCCTCGTGATCTATGCAACTGGCAAAGTTCGCGGAAAAATTTCTTATGGTGAAATCGAAATCGAACGCGGCGGTGAGCTGACGGGCGAAATCAAGACCACCAGCCCACAATCTTCAAACACTGGTCCGCGCCCAACACGCGCTGGTATCAAAGAAGAAAAGGTTGTTGCAGCGTAAGCTCAGCGACTTTGCGACACAAAAACCCCGACTGGCAGCAGTCGGGGTTTTTTATTGCTATTTTCTGATAGCGGCAACCGCCAGCTTGTCGACGCGTTCATTATATTCATGGCCATTATGGCCACGCACCCAATGCCAGCGCACCTGATGATGCGAGGCGGCAAGCTCAAGGCGCTGCCATAGATCGCTATTTTTGACCGGCTTTTTATCCGCCGTTTTCCATCCCCTCGCCTTCCAGCCGGAAATCCACTCGGTGATGCCCTTCTGCACATAGGTGCTATCAGTATAGACATCGATACTACACGGTGATTTAAGCGCTTCTAATGCAGCAATAGCCGCCATCATTTCCATCCGGTTATTAGTCGTGTCACTGTCCGCGCCGGACATTTCTTTTTCTACCTCACCGTACACCAGTATCGCCGCCCAACCCCCGGGGCCCGGATTGCCGGAGCATGCACCATCCGTATAAATTTTGACCTGTTTTTTCATGGGATACGGGAACTATGCCAGACCATATTCGCGTGAATGGCGCACACGCTGATGAAAACGCAATTTGGTGACGTATTCCATCGGATCTTTGGGATTCACAAGCGCACCGTCCACGCGGTGCAGCCAGTCATGCGAACGCGTCACCAGAAACCGCATGGCGGCACCGCGCGCCAGTACCGGCATGGCGGCACGTTCCGCTTCCGTGATAGGCCGTAAACGGTGATAGGCGTTGAGCATCGCCGAGGCACGCTCAGGCATGAACTTATGTGCCGCATCAAAGCACCATGCATTCATGCAAATCATCAGGTCATACATCCAGAAATCATTGCAGGCAAAATAGAAATCAATGACTCCGGAAAGCTCGGGCTGATCGGTATTCCCATCGACAAAAAAAACGTTATCCGGAAATACGTCAGCGTGAATGACGCCTTGCGGCAAACCATGTGGCCAGTGTTCCTCAAGATAGGCGAGTTCTTCCACCATATCCTGCTCCAGTCCCAGCGTAATTGTATTGGCATCGCGGCGGAAACGCTGGAACAACCCGTTCCAGCCATCCACCGACAGAGCATTACGGCGTGTCATTGGAAATCCTTCTGCTGCCAGATGCATGCGCGCCAGCAACTCACCGGTGAGTTGCGTGTGACGCGGGGTAATATGAGGGCTGCCACGGCCATGTAAAAAATGAATCAATGCTGCTGGCCTGTCCTTCAGCGTAAAAACAACACGCTCGTCACGGCTTTTGACCGGACGCGGGCAGGAGATGCCGCGATCAGCCAGCCATTCGGTTAAGCCCAGAAAAAACGGCAATTCCGAGGACAATACACGCTGCTCATATAACGTCAGGATATAACGGCCAAGTTCACCGTTGATAGAAGTAACGATTAGGTAGTTGGTGTTTTCAACGCCTTCGGTGATGCCTTTGAAAGACACCAGCGTGCCAATATCATAATTCTCGAGGAATGATTCAATGTCCTGTGCTGTGAGCTTGGTGTAAACAGCCACCTCACACCACCTTTTTGACCATGAGTTTTTTAATTTCAGCGATGGCTTTGGCGGGGTTCAGGCCTTTAGGGCAGGTCTTGGCGCAGTTCATAATCGTGTGGCAGCGATAGAGCTTGAACGGGTCTTCAAGATCATCCAGACGCTCGCCGGTGAATTCATCACGGCTATCGATAATCCAGCGGTAGGCCTGCAGCAAAATAGCAGGGCCTAAAAAGCGGTCAGAGTTCCACCAGTAGCTTGGGCAGGACGTTGAGCAGCAGGCGCAGAGAATACATTCGTACAGCCCATCGAGCTTCGAGCGGTCTTCCGGCGATTGCAGGCGTTCGCGGTTGGCGGGTTGCGGCGTGGTGGTTTGCAGCCACGGTTTGATCGACTCATACTGCGCATAAAAATGCGTCATATCCGGCACGAGGTCTTTGATCACCGCCATGTGCGGTAGCGGATAGATTTTGACATCGCCCTGCACATCGGCAATCGGCTTGATGCAGGCAAGGGTATTAGTACCGTCAATGTTCATCGCACAGCTACCACAGATACCTTCACGGCAGGAACGGCGGAAGGTGAGCGTAGGGTCTATTTCGTCTTTAATTTTGATCAGCGCATCCAGCACCATCGGGCCACACGTGTCCATATCAATTTCATAGGTATCCATCTTTGGATTGCTTGGTTTTCCTTTGTCATCGACATCCTCTGGGTTCCAGCGGTAGATGGAAAATTTACGCACGCGCTTTGCGCCAGCCTGAGCCGGATGGGTTTTGCCGGTGCCTACAACGGAGTTGGGAGGAAGTCTGATTTCTGCCATATTTAGTATGCCTAATTAATCCACTATTTTTATGCCCTTGGGGCGTTTAATTTCTGAAGGTAGATCATCTGCCTGTAAAACCCGCTGATATGTACCAGTTGTTTGAACCATAACAGGATCACCCTTTTTAAAAATTATATCTTCTTTATTCTGATACTGAACAATCGTTTTTGTTTTTTTTGACTCGGTCACTACTGTATATTCGTAACCTTTTTGATCTGCTGCTGCCTGTTCAGCCATATTACCCGCTACTGCACCAATAAGAACGCCACCTAAAGTAGCAGCCAGCTGACCATTCCCATTACCCACTTGATATCCAGCCACTCCGCCAGCGGTGCCTCCCGCTAAAGCACCTGCTCCAGTATTCCTACCTGTTATATCAACTTCTTTTGTTTTAACAATAGTGGCATATTCGACAATCGTAGATTGGCCAACTTCGTTATAGTTATAATGATTCTGGCCAAGATTACGAGCGCATCCTGTCAGAAGAAAGGGGATTAAAAAAAGCTGTTTTCTCATTTTAAATCCTCTTGTGTTTTATTCGCTAATACATGAATCAAATGCGCGAAATTATTACCCAGAGCCGCACCCATGGCATCCCTAATCACAAATGCCATATTTGCGCCTAAAATGGGATAATCATAATTTTGAGGTACGACTAACACTTGTTGATAAACAATATTCTCGTTCTGTTTTAATTCATATTTTATTGTAGATCCAGTTTCACAGGTTCCGAAGAAACAGCGAGGATCTGCTACGTCAATTAGCGTTGCCTGCAATATATATTTTGCTTTAGAGCCATCCTGAACTAGCATTCCGGCTTTATATAAAGATCCAGATAACGCTAACGTAGCATCTTTATATAACTCGTTGTAATAGTCATGATTTAATAGCTTCGGTGGAAGCTCAGATTTTATGGGCGCTACCACCATTTTATTTTTAAGGTAAAAATCTTTTTCTATTTGATTATACACAGCCGATGAAGCCTGCATAGAGCTTACCGGCAAAGGTTGAATACCGCAACCTGCCAGAGGAAAAAGAAGGAGAAGGTATTTTTTCATCTCAGTACACGCGCGCTTTCGGCGGAACGGCCTGCACTTCGTTCGACAAAGTGTTGAGATGCACCGGACGGTAGTCGAAATAGGTTTTGCCCTTGTCATCCAGCCACGCCAGCGTGTGCTTCATCCAGTTGCGGTCATCACGGTCAGGATAGTCCTCACGCGCATGCGCGCCACGGCTTTCCTTGCGGTTGAGCGCGCTGTTCATGGTGAGTAACGCCTGTGAACGCAAATTATCCAGCTCGAGCGCTTCGACTAAATCACTATTCCACACCAGCGAACGGTCGGACACTGAAAGCTGGTCGAAGCTGTGCCAGATGTCTTCGATCGTGTGCGAACCTTCGGAGAGAATTTTTTCATCACGGAACACGGCTGCATGGTTTTGCATGCAGCGCTGCATGGCACGGCGTATTTCCGAGGTGCGTAGACTGCCATTTGCATGGCGGATACGGTCAAACCGCGCGAGGATAGCATCAGAATTAACACCGTTCATCGGTTTATGGCGCGTTCCGGGTTTCACTATTTCAGCAGCACGCAGCGCCGCCGCGCGGCCAAATACCACCAGATCGAGCAATGAATTACTGCCCAAACGGTTTGCACCATGCACGGATACGCACGCTGCCTCGCCAATGGCCATGAGGCCGGAAACGACAGATTCAGGATTGCCTTTTTTGAGTGTCAGCACTTCACCGTGATAGTTGGTAGGCACGCCGCCCATATTGTAATGTACGGTCGGCAACACCGGAATAGGCTGTTTAGTCACGTCAACGGCTGCAAAAATTTTCGCCGTTTCGGAAATACCTGGAAGGCGCTCATGCAAAATCGACGGATCCAGATGATCGAGATGAAGGAAAATATGGTCTTTATCCGGCCCCACCCCTCTGCCCTCGCGGATTTCAATGGTCATCGCACGCGATACCACGTCACGCGACGCAAGATCTTTGGCATGCGGCGCATAACGTTCCATGAAACGTTCGCCCTGTGAATTCACGAGATAACCACCCTCGCCGCGCGCACCTTCGGTAATCAGGCAGCCCGCACCGTACACACCCGTGGGGTGAAACTGCACGAATTCCATGTCCTGCAGCGGCAGGCCCGCACGTACTGCCATGCCACCACCATCACCCGTACAAGTGTGGGCCGAGGTAGCGGAGAAATAGGCACGTCCGTACCCACCCGTGGCCAGCACGGTGATGTGGGCGTTGAAGCGGTGCAACGTGCCGTCATCGAGGTTCCACGCCATAACACCACGGCAGGTTCCCTCTTCGTCCATCATCAGATCGACGGCAAAATATTCGATGAAAAATTGTGCATTATGGCGCAGTGCCTGCGTGTAGAGCGTATGTAAAATAGCATGTCCGGTGCGGTCAGCGGCCGCGCAGGTGCGCTGGGCGGTGCCTTTGCCGTAATTGGTGGTCATGCCGCCGAAGGGACGCTGATAAATTTTACCATCTTCGGTGCGTGAAAACGGCACGCCGTAATGTTCTAGTTCGACCACCGCTTCCATAGCGTTTTTGCACATATATTCAATGGCATCCTGATCGCCCAACCAGTCGCCGCCTTTAATGGTGTCGTACATGTGCCAGCGCCAGTCATCCTCGCCCATATTGCCGAGCGCTGCTGAGATACCGCCCTGCGCGGCCACCGTGTGCGAACGCGTGGGGAATACTTTGGTCACGCAGGCCGTATTCAGGCCCGCAGCAGCCATACCGAACGTAGCACGCAAACCGGCACCGCCGGCCCCCACCACAACGACATCGTGAAAATGATCAATAATTTTATAGGATTGGGTCATATTTTTTTCATGTTCCAAGAGCTAAATAGATGCGCCCATGTCAAGGAAATGAAGCTTGAGCACCGCAAGGATGGACAACGCCGCAAATGCAAAACATACAAAGGTATTCAAAAGTAATAAGCCGTATTTCTTCACCGGACATTTGACGTAATCTTCGACGATGACCTGAATGCCAAGGCGCGCATGCATGAACATAGCCACCAGCAACATCACCATCACAATCGCATTCACCGGCGACGCAAACCACGTCGCAATCTTCACCACATTAGGTGACAGCATCGCCGTCACCAGCGATCCGGTAAACCACAGTGACAAGGGAATCAGCGCCACAGCGGTGACACGCTGCATCCACCAGTGTTGCACCCCGTGATGGGCAGAGCCAAGGCCTTTGACGCGTTTTAATTTGCTTTGAAGATTAGAGGAATTGGCGCTCATGACATCGCTCCCGTTGAGGTCATCGCCACAAACCATGTCAGCAGCGTCATGCCGATAGTAAACGCCACAACCAGCAGGCCTGAGCGGCGCATATCCGGCAAGGCAAAGCCTTTACCCGTATCCCAGAACAGGTGGCGGATGCCGTTACCCAGATGATAATAAAAGGCAGAAACCCAGCCAAAAAGGCATATTTGGCCAAGCACAGACGATAAAGCGCCGTGCAGGGTGGTATAAAATGCCGGAGCGTAGGCCGCGGACCACAACCACACCACAATCAGGGCACTGCCAGCAAACAACGCCATACCCGTCATGCGATGCAGGATTGAAAGCACCATGGAATTCTGCCAGCGATAGATAGAAATATGCGGCGATATGGGGCGAGCGTGAATGGTTTTGGTATCAGATGACATAGATTCAATGGTACAAATGATGACGGGATACAGTTATCCCGCCTTTATATAAAGGCTTCGGCAAATAATCCATAACAAATTTGCCTCAAGGGCAGACTTCCTTGTTTAGTGGGATACGTTAAGCATGATTTTGCCTATATGCAGGCTGCTTTCCATGAGCGCATGGGCGCGGGCTACCTCCGATAAATCAAAGGCCTTGTAAATCACCGGAGCGCATCGGCCCGCATCCAGCACCGGCCAGAGGCGCTGATACAGAGAGCTTGCAATGGCCGCTTTTTGTTCAGTTGTACGCGGGCGCAGGGTCGAGCCGGTAATAACAAGGCGGCGGGACATCACCTGCACGAGGTTAAACTGCTCAACTTTGGCTCCCAGCATCACCGAAATCTGCACCAGACGGCCTTCCACCGCCAAAGCGTCAAGATTGCGCTGGAAATAGGGCGCACCGACCATGTCGAGAATAACATTCACTCCCTTACCGTCTGTGAGCTGTTGTAGCCTCAGGGCAAAATCCTCCTGCTTGTAATCAATGGCAACACGGGCTCCCGCCTTGATGCACGCCGCTTGTTTATCCGCATTCCCCACCGTGGTATACACCGTATTGCCATATTCATGCGCCAGCTGTATCGCCGTCAGGCCGATACCGCTGCTGCCGCCATGCACCAGCAGGGATTCACCGCGTATCAGACGGTCATGCTGGAACAGATTCGCCCACACGGTAAAATAATTTTCCGGCAACGCCGCTGCCGACACCGCGTCATAACCCTTCGGCCATGGCAGGCATTGGGATGCTGGTGCAACAGCATATTGCGCATAACCACCGCCATTGGTCAGTGCGCACACACGCTCACCCAACTTCCATGTTGTTACCTGCGTTCCAACCGCAACCACCTCGCCTGCAACCTCCAGCCCCAAGACCGGACTGGCAGACGGCGGCGGCGGATAGGCGCCTTTGCGTTGCAACACATCCGGACGGTTGACACCGGCTGCCATGACACGGATTAACACCTCATCCACCTTAGCTTGCGGCACCGCAACCGTGGCCAGACGCATCACATCCGCCTCACCTGCCTGCGGCACATCCACGCAATACATTGTATCAGGAATTGCCAACGCCATTATTTTTCAGACCCCACACTTCCGGTGCGCCAGATCAGCCCGATAAAAAGCCCTTTCGCACGCGGCAATATGAGCAACGCAAGGATAAAAGCAAAGCTCGGCCACACCACCATCGACACCCAGTCCGGCCAATGGGAATTTGGAATCACATACAGTAAAATAGGGGCGAGGATATGCCCTACCAACACAATCGTAAGCCATGCCGGCCCGTCATCGGCGCGAATATGACCATATGCCTGCGCGCACACCGAACAGTGATCGACGGGTTTTAAATAATTACGTAATAGCCGTCCTTTCCCGCAATGAGGACAACGGCCGATCAGCCCGCGCAACAGCACCAGCCAGAAATCATGGCTGGAACCTTTGGGTTCGGGGGATGGATCGGAAAGCAACGGCATATACTGGTTTTAATTGATACGTGCCGATTATGAATCTTCGTCCGTCGTTCGGCAAGCTGGAAGAAGAGCACCCTCAAAACAATATAATCGATTGAATTATATTGTTAGTTTTATGACAATGGCTTAAAGAATGCCCCATCCATGTCATGGACTATTCACACGCTTGCTAACGGATTCATAGTAAAATGGTTGTATTATAATAGGCAACCGTTGAGGCATCACATGGAATTTCTGGCCGTTGTACTTGGAATGGGGGGCATCGCTACCGGTGCCTATATGATTATTCCTGCCTTCAAGCAGTGGATCGATAAACTGTTCAACCTTAATCCCCCGCCCAAACCAGACCCTACTAAGGATCAACAGCCTAAGGAAATGGCTGAAAAACTTCGCAAAGCCGAAGAAGAAAGAGCCGCAGCGCAACAGCGTGCGGAGACGGCTGAAAAACGCTCGGCGGCCCTTGATAAAGAAATGGGTGATGTCAAAGCACAGGCAGGCGCACTCGCAGGCCAGAAACAAGCCGCCGAAGAGAAATTAAAAGATTCACAACAAGCCGCGGGGGCGGCCACCGCACGTGCAGAGACGGCCGAAAAACAAGTGGCAGGGCTCACCCAAACCGTTTCCGGCCTGCAAGCCAGCGTGCAGCAAACCGCCGCCACAAACGCCAGCTTAACGTCTGATCTGGCAACGCTTAAAGCTGCCAATGTCGATCTGAATGCACAATTGAAAGCAGCTATAGACACCGTAGCAGAACAGAAAGGCAAACTGGCCGCTGGCGATGCACAAATGGCCGCCCTTGCCACACGCGCAAAAGAGCTTGGCGATAAAGAAGATGCCGCGAATAAAGAAAAAGACCGCCTTGAAGAAGAAAGAGGAAGATTAGCCGGAAAAAATAAAGAACTCGCCGATTCCCTGCGCGACGAAACCAGCAAAAAGACCGCTGCCGAAAAATCCGCTGGCGAAGCACAGCTCGCATTGGAAGCACTCAAAGCGAGTGGTACCGCTACCGATCAACAGTTAGCCGATGCTAAACGCAATGTCGAACAAACCACTCAGAACTTGGCAACGGCCACCCAGAAAATCGAAAACCTGAACGCTGCCGCACAGGAGACCGCCAATACCCTGAAAGACCTGAAACAACAGCTGGGCGTAGCGGTTGCGGCAGCCAAAACTGCAAAAGACGAAAAAGAATCGCTTGGAAAAGACATTGAAGGCCTGAAAGCACAGGTGGCTACGCTGGCTCAAAGCGTTACGAGTGCCGAAAAAAGCAGGGATGACGCAGTGGCAGCTGCCAAAGCCCAGCAAGAAAGCACACAGGCCACTGAAAAAGCGATTAAGGATAAGCTGGACGCAGCCAACAAGGAATTGGGAACGCTTAAAACACAGATGACAGAGTTAGCGCAGTCCAATGCCAGCAAAGATAAAGAAATTCAGACATTAAATGGTGCGCTCGCTACTGCCAGTGCCAAGGCCGACACAGCGGCAAAGGATGCCGCACAAAAAGAGGCTACCGCCAAAGAACTATCCGGACAATTGGATAAAGCAAAGGAAGCGGAACGCCGTGACAAAGCGGCTTTTGATCAGGCAGTGAGGGAAAAATCGGACAAACAATCCGAACTGGAAACCAAGCTGGCAGCCTCAATCGCCGCCGCAAGTGCCCTTGCTGCCAAACTGGGACAAGCCAGTGATGAAGCCAAACAACAGCAAAATGCCGCTAAAGAAGCCAAACAAACTGCCGAAAATCTGCAATCGCAACTGGATGCACTGAAATCTGCCAAGGCAGATGGAGATCAAAAAGCACAAACAGCGCAGAACGAGCTGCAACAGGAATTGACCAAAAAGGAAGCGGCTAGCCGTGAGTTGACCAGCCAGATGACCGCTATGAAAGATACTACTACTAAAGACAAAGCCGCCGCCAAAGCACTGGAAGAAGACTTACGCGGACAGCTGGGCGAAGCTACCCAGAAACTCGACGGGCTGCAAAAACAGCTTCAGACCGCCGCCGATGCCAAAGCCACCGCCGACAGCCAACTGGATGCCGCACGTAAAGATGTCACTCAAAAAGCCAAGGAACGCGATGCCGAGAAAGAGAAAGTCAACGCATTGAAGCGTGAAATCGCAAGACTGAATGAGGCGTTGCGAAGCCAGTCCAACAAGGTGGGCTGGGATGTAAAGGCATCAGGGTATGAAGGCATGCATGTCCCTATTGGCGGTACCCAGAAAATGCAGATCGTCATGAGCCCGCCGCAAGACAATATACCGGATTATTCCGACCCCCAAAAGATGATCTACCAGAACAAAGGCCGCTCCGGCGCCGTCACGTTTGTATTACCGCCAGATATTCAGTGGAAGGATATCGAAATTGTCGACACCAAACAATCCATTGCAATTGATGACTGGCTGGACAGAGAAGGTAAGCCGCGCGCAGCTAACAATAAAAAAATTGTGCCGTGGTATGCTATTAAAATTAAAGGTGAAATTAAAGCGGCCTTTCCGCCGACGCTGGGTATCCGGATTGTCGGGCATGGTTTCGACACCAAGCAACCTTTAGGTGATAACACGCCGCTGACGGACGGTGAACCTATCCGTGATATGATTGTGCAAGCCCCGCTCAGGCTTAGAATGTCTGGCAGCACCTATTCCGACGATGATAACGACATCGATATTCAGGGACTGAGAGAAGATACGTATTCCAATCAAGGAGTCGTACCGGACGATAAAACTATTGAAGCCATGAAAAGCCGCTCCAGCGAGCTTCCGCTGCTAATGCTGCAAAAACGTGTGGAAATCATGAAGGATATTGAAACCAGATACAAAAAAGTACGTGAACCGGAACGAGGCTATTTACCACCTGAACCTGCGCCATCCGCCAAAGACAATAGCCCTGAAACCACTCCGCAAACGATGAATATGCAGCAACTTATGGAGTTTGGCCGGATGATGAATGCAAGTATGCCATTTGGAAGCAGTTTCGGCAGCCTGCCCACTATCATCGCGCCGCTGTTACAGCAAAAGCCGCAGGAGCCTGTGCCCACCAAGTAACACCGTCACGCGTGAATAAAAAAGGGGCGGCACGAATGCCACCCCTTTTTCTTACCTTACAGACAATCTAAAATTAGAGAGCTGCGTTCTTGAGCTTCGACAGCGCACGAACTTTGACGCGAACGGAAGCAGGTTTTGCCGCCGCTTTCATCATTTCGCCGGTGGCTGGATTGCGGATAAGAGTTCCGGCTTTGCGGGCAGGCACCTTACGCAGGGTCACTTTGAAAAGACCAGCGAGGGTAAATTCACCAACACCATTTGGGTGAACGCAGCCGAGGATTACACCTTCGAGGGTGCTGATAACATCAGCTACCTGTTTGCGGCTGAGTTCGTTCTTTTCAGCGATCAAATTTAACAAAGCAGACTTTGTCAGCGCTTCCTTTACAGGACGGATGACAACAACTGGTTTAGCTTTGCTAGCGACTGGTTTGCTTTTCTTTTTAGTGCTTGTAGCCATTAGAAACTCCCTTCGGTTAAAACTAGTAAGTATGGTTAAAGTAGATAATTTAATTCAATTTTAACAATGTGCGGCTAATCAATGAAGCAATGAATATCCACCTGAACTTATCGCGAATTCACGCATTTCACGCCCAAGCATTAGCACAAAATAAAATGAATATCACGCAAAACTATGCGTAAAATGTGTGTATTTTTAAAAAATAGCATAAAATCCGCCTTGAATATGCCCTATATCGATCAGGATGCTCTAGATAGTAAGGACAGACCCATTTCACCCGACCACCGCAACAACGCATCGGTTTTTGGCACGTTCGGCACACTGCGCTACCTCCTTGCCTTTATGGTCATCATCACCCATACCGGACCAAGCAATTGGGCTTTTACCGGACAATATGCCGTTTTTTCTTTTTTTATCCTCAGCGGTTATGTGGTTTCGTATATTTTAACGCATACCTACCTACCCCTACCCAATGGCCTGTGGCACTATGCACGCAATCGCGCCTTGCGTATATTGCCCCTTTATTGGTTCGCTGCGCTGGCTGCAATCCCAATTACACTTTGGTACCCAAATCAAGGACATTCTATCGATATTTCCTTTGGGTTACCGCCTTCCGCTCTATCCTGGGCACATAACATCTTTATCATGACCACCAATTATTATCTCAATAGTCCGGGGACGGAACGCCCTGCATTGTTATTGCCGGTTGCGTGGTCGCTCAGTAATGAGATTATTTACTGGGGTGTTATTCCTCTGGTGCTTGTCTTCCCACAACTGCAAAAAATTTTGCTGATCTATGCGGTGCTTTATACGGCCTATGCCTATGAAACTCATGCTGGCGCTTCTGGCATCGTTTTCTGGTTGATGGTGAAAGACCGCTATTTCAGCGTACAAGCAGCAGCATTGCCATTTACTCTTGGCCTGTATTTGTTCCTTGGAAAACAATACCCAAAGAAGCATGTTACTCCAGTGACAGGCTATGCTGCAATGGCGGGCTTTGTCTTTCTACTATATATGTCGCACGCTATTTTCACCGATATGATTGCTGGTGGATTCTATGCCTCAATAGCCTTAAGCACACTGGTTATCGGGCACCTGTCGCAAGTCGATCCCCGCACATTGCCCTTGTGGTTTCAGCACCTCGACCGTTTTTTAGGCAATCTTTCGTACCCGATTTACCTCATCCACATGTCAATCGGGACTGGGCTACTGATAATAGTTCCGGAATTAACCCCGCATAGCACCGAATTAGCCTTTGCCACCCTTGCCCTTTCAACGCCATTGGCGTGGCTGCTAAACCTCATGGTAGAAAAGCCGATCAATCGCTGGAGGCGTGCAAAGAGTTAACAAACGCCGAAAACGTCACAAAACGTCCCCGCGCAGTAAGCCAAACCAGATACGACTCAAGCCGTTTCAGCAACACCTCACCTGAAGGTGAGGCAACATGGTGCGGCAATCCGTACGTTGCAAGGTCGGCATATTCCCATGAATGATAATAAAGGCACAAATAACGGTCAGTCGCCAGACACCGTGATGAAGCGTAGCGGATAAAGCATAACGGCGCGTTTTTAAATGCTAGCCAGAACAGCGGAAAACGCAGGATGGGTGTGACTGATGCGGGGATTTCCCACACACCGCATTCCTGATAGGGGGTGCGCGGCGCTGCCCAGTGGTTATAACGTCCGGGCAAAAAAGTAGGGTGCAGCGAGCTATCATAACGATACCCTGACGATTGCAGAAACGGCATCGAAACAGGCTTCATGCGCGGCATGCGAAATCCATGAACCGGTTTGCCAGTAATCGCTTCCAGCGCCAGCCGTGATGCCTTGTAGTCTTCATCATTTACAACATCGTGGCGCATTCCGTGCGAGGCAATTTCATGTGTTTTCGCCATCTGCGCGATCAATGCCGAATACCGGCTGGCAAAGGCTACCGTCACAAAAAAAGTCGCCACCACCCCCAGCTTTTCCAGCAAAGCCAGCAATCGTTGCAACCCCACCAGCGACGGTGCGAAAAGCGCTTCTCCCTCAGTTTCAAGTCCGTATTCGCCTGCGATATCAAATTCTTCAATATCGAAACTCAGCAATATAAAACGTTCAGTAATATCCAGCGAGATCATAATAACGAACCCTCAGCACCTGAAAAAACATAATGGCGGAGCGTAATCCGATTCGCCACACACTGCCAGCGCCGTGATGTTCCGGCCTAACCTGTGCAGGAAACTCGCACACACTGAATCCATATTTTTTGGCCAGAAAAAGCAACTCGGCATCGAAAGCAAACCCCGTGATCTTCTGTGCCGTAAAAAGCCGATCTGCCGCTTTGCGCCGGAACCCTTTCAACCCCGCCTGAATGTCCGTTTGCGTCAATGCGAGTACAAAGGCCGTATAGCGGTTATAAACAAAACTGACAAAGCCGCGCATGGTCAGGATTCCAAGCGTGGCATCACCTCCTTTGCGGCGGGACGCAATTGCCATATCACAATGATTAAGTGTTTCACGCAATACCAGCAAAAAATTCAGGTCATACGCCAGATCACCATCGGTGAATATCACGTAATTTCCACAGCACTGCACAAAGGTGTCACGTACCGCCCCACCTTTGCCCTGATGCCTGTCATAATGAATGATTTTTATCGGCGAAGCGCCGTGTTGCCGTATCACATCAGCAAAAATGTCCTGCGTTCCATCGGTGGACCCATCCGATGCAAAGAGGAATTCATACTCCGGATGCAACGCGCTGAAAGCCATCAACTCCAGCAACAACGATGCAATCGTGCTGGCCGCATTGCGGATGGGCAATATCACAGAAACATCAGGAATCTGCGCCATGCATCCCTTTCTTTACGGTGCCTTTGGGGTGTAAGCGCGATGATATAACATTCAACGCAAAAGCAATCGCTAACGAAATAATGACCGTCACCGTTCCCTGCCATTGCTGATTTGGAAATAGCTTGTACACCAGAAAGGCTACAATCAAATGACACAAAAACACGGTATATGCCATAGCCGAACATAAGCGATCCCACGCACTGCCATGCGAAAAATAATAGGCTGGAATCATGGCACATGCCAAAAGCACGTTATAGGCGAAAAACACCATCCATTTACCCATAATGCCTTCAACGGGAAGATAGAAGATACTCAGAATCACAACAGGAACAATCGTCACAACCCCTAACATCGTCATGTTTTGCCGGTTGGCAAACTTTGCCAGCCATAGCGAAAACCTTGCCACGTATGCCCCCACCCAGAAATAGATCAGCTCGGTGGCAAATACATTACGCGCTATCTTCATCATAAAGCAGGCATAAAGCAGAGAGGCCGCGCACAAAAGGGTCACGATCAGTAAGCGGCGGCCCGAGGTAAGCATAAACGGTGCCAGCAGGATAAATCCGGCCTGAAAGGTCAGCGTCCATGATTGTGTCAACAGCATGTGCCGGCTGCCCGCCATGTAATCCAGATTGAACAGATTAAGTGTTTGAAAATTCAAGCCAAGTATGTTCGAAAGAACCGCTTCATAGGGCGAAATATCTTCTTTACTCATTAGTTCCAGATAGCGTGCATCGCTATAAACCATAGCGACAACAAGTGTCAGCACTGTAAAAAGTATATATTGTGGATAAATGCGTTTTATACGTTTCCAATAATATCGTGTGGCTTGATCGGGCATAAATCCCGTCGCCAAAAATGCCAACTGCGTAAGAAATCCGGATTGCAGAAAATAGACATGCACTTTAGAGATGCCAGATAATCCACCACTGTGAATAACCCCCAATAGAGGAATTTGCATTTGGTAATAGGTTTTGATGTGGCCAATGACAATAACGAGGGTTATGAAAAGACGTAACGCGCCCATGGATCAGTATCGCACCTCCGAAGATGGGGTAAACACCAGAGGATTTCGCAGCAGCAATCCAGCGGCCATCAGCACCATCACGATCACAGCGTTGCGCCATTGCCAACCGGTCGGGCCGTCGTAATAGGCTTGCAGGTCATACTCACCTGCTGCCAAAAACTGCACCCCGATCGTTCCGTCCGCCATAGGAAATGGTTCAGCAGGTACACCATTTACCAGCACTCTCCAGCCTTCCATATAGAGCTGGCGAATCGTCATCACCGCTTTGGACCTACCATCCTTAAACGGCTTGACTGATACCTTATAGTGCAAGTGAAAACGCGAATGCTCACTCGCTTCAAACAGTGTCGCCGCATCCACCGTTTCAGGGTAGGCCATCAGGTGCGTGAACGGCGTATGGGTGGCAGAAAATGTTTTCAGATCAACCGAACGTGGGGTAAATTCATGCAGGAACGTCATGTCCTCAAAACGCTGGTTCATGGCGGCAGTGAATGCGGCATAGTCCATTTCTTTCACCCCGTCATAAGCAGCGGCAAGTGTAAAAGAAGTATGCTTGGTAGGCGGGTGCGGAATCGGCCAGTATACGCTGGCAACAAACGTCAGAACACATGCCATTACCCCTGCTCCCATACGCAATCCCACCGTATAAGAACCAAGGCGTTCGGCCAAAAGCCGCAACGCCACCGCATGGCCGATCAACCGCAACAGCATATCCGCCGATAACAAACGGCTGGGCAACTGCGTGAACCGCAAGGGGTCGACATGCTCCCAGAGCGGACAAGCCGCTTCTGACAACAACGCCATATCCCACACCCACGCCAGCGCAACAGCACGCATCACCGGATGATGCCTGCCACTCCACAGCGCAAAAACCATCATCAGGTTGCTCAGCGGGTTGGCCACAATAATATCGAAAAAAGGAATCAGGCCTTTGAAATACACAAACAACCCAAGCTCATACTGGATGTCATGCTTCATCACCAGCAGTGTCAGAAGATAAGGTGATGCCAGTGCCAGCGACACCATAAACCCAAGCCCGCACACAACCGGAAAATGCCATTTCCATCGCGCCTGCGACCACATGCCCACACCAATCATGGCAAGTGCGATAAGCACATGTAACGTTACGAACGGATGCGCGGTAATCATCAGCGCCACGCTTAGGATCCATCCCATAATCCATGGGCGCAAGGACACCGCCTGCTTCATTGCCAGATATATTCGCAAAAGGAAATAGGCGCACCACGGCGACAGCATAATAGCATAAATTTCGCTATAAACCGCGCGCACATACAAATCCACCAGCAAGTACGGCGCTGCCAGAAACAGGCACGCCGCCATCAACGCGTAAACCGAAGGCGCAAACAACCCCGCCAGCCGGTATGCCCCCATCCCGCCAATCATAAACATCAGCACCAGCGTGATTTTCATGGCCACGACGGCACTGCCGGTCAGCAGCATCCAAGGCAATGCAAAATAGAATATTCCGGACTGGTAAAAGACAAATGTCGGATAGCCATATCCCCCCATCAGGTCAGGGGCCCAGCGCGGATACCAGATACCTTGGCGGAAAGCGTCAGCAAATTCCTGCAATAAGAAAGGATAGCGATAAGACCAGTTTTTCAACCGCCACGCTTCCGCATCGTCAAAACGGATCCAGTCTGCCGCCAGCAGCATGCGCGAATGAATCAGCAGCGTCAGCACAAGGATGAATGCCAATGCGGGCAATGCAGCGGTGGATGATGGCAACCGCAACCATACGTTGCTGGCAGGAGATTCATTCATGGCCATGGCATACGGATTTTCATGGGGTTCAAGCAATCATAGCCTTCATTATGTAGCGTAAAGCCCCGAAACTGTCCACCAACGCCAGAAAGCACTAGAAAGCACAAGCGCAACACGCTACTTTTAGCGCGTAGCGACTAACTGATCGGATGATCTATGGACATGCAAAAACTCTCCCCCTTGCGTAATACGACCAAGGCCACCACCGCCAACGCGCTGGCCACCGAGCAGCTCCGGCATTTCGGCATTGATCCCGCCACGCCGTTCGGGGAGTCATTGCAGCATATTTCCGAAAAGCTCTATCACTGCACGTCCGACCTCAACCAGTTATGGACGGCGACATTACAAGCGGTTCAAACCTTAGACCGCGCCGACCGCATCGCCTATTTCAACGCACTCAAATTCCTTTCATTCCAGTTTGCCAAGCTGCTCGACCTCGCCCAGAACCCCACACGCAAAAGCTATCAGGCACTGAATTACGATGCCGCCACCCAATGCGCCAAAGGCCCCTATGCGGTGTTCGATAACGTCACGGCAATTTTTTCCGCCACGCCCGTCATTGCCCGCACCGCCACCTACATTTATGCCTGCACCGAATGGATTGCCGATGCGTTTGAAGGCAAGGAATTGTTGCTGGAAATCTATTCCCGCCTGTTAAACCCAACCGCCGTTGCGCTTGCCAACCATGTGGTTGATCTGGAAGCGGGGCCGTATGCGGGTGATTATTTCGCGTGGAATTTTAACAGCGGCATGGCGGCCATTGACGCAGTACTCGCACACCTGCTAGGGCGCAATGATATACTAATTTCCAGCCGCCATATTTACGGCGGAGCCCACCAGCTCATTCACGACTGGTACGCTAAGCCAAGCAACCTTGCCATTCACGTCGAAACGTTTGACGGCACGGGCGTTGATGAGTTCCTTGCCTGCTGGCACAAGGTCAAACAATCGCAGGCCGAGCGGCTGGCTTCGGGGCGCAAAGCCTATGTATATCTTGAATCACCCTGCAACCCGCATGGCTATGTGCTGGACGTGCCAGCTATCTGCCGCGAAGCACACAAGCTCGGCTTGCGCGTTATTCTGGATGCCACCGTCGGCACCCCCTTCCTGATTCGCCCATTGCAGCGCGAAAATCCGGATGAACGTCCGGACTTCATTATCCATAGCTATACCAAAGACCTCTCCGGCACGGGTAGTGTTATTGCCGGTGTGGTCATTGGCCGCAACGAGGACATGTTCCTGCCCAAAGGCGCCACCGCCAATGGCATTGCATGGAATGAAACCATGTTCTGGAACGTGTATTACATCAAGGGCGCGTTCTTAAATGCCGATGCGGCGTTTGAAGTGTTGCAGGGCATCCACACCCTTGAAGTCCGCATGATTGCCAAATGCATCAATACCCTTATTCTGGCTAAATTCCTCAGCACGCACCCTGCCATCCGCGTGCATTGCAATGTGCTGGAAAGCGACAGCAACTACGCGCTCGGCCAACATTTGCTCCATCTGGGCCTGCCTGCCCCGCTCTTCACCATTGATTTCGATGCCGCCGAAAACAGCATCCCACTTCAGGCGTTCCAGCGGTTTTTTGATAATTTGTCGCCCACTTTCGGGCACATGATCAGCCTTGGGCAATCCAACACCATCGTCACCTGCCCAGGACTAACCACCCATTCGGAGCTATCCCCTGAATCACAAGAGCAGGCAGGCATCAGCCCAACAACCATCCGATTCGCTGTCGGCGATGAGGATCCCAAGGATTTGCTGGCGCATCTGGTGCATACGGCCCGATTGACCATCGACCCGCAAGTGGCTGGATTTTCTTCTTCTTTCCCTACAGCCGCCGAAGCGAACCGACTGGTTCAGGAGTGCTATATGGAAACGCACCGCAAATACATTGAATCCCGCCAATCGCTGGATTACTGACACTGGCCATTGCCGGATTTCTCTTGTATAGCGTTACCTCTTAACACCATCCCATATGTGAAAAGGTTTCAAATCGCCCATGGCACAGATGCCAGCACTGTTTATTTCGCACGGTTCGCCGATGCTGGCGCTTGAAGAAGCGCCCACGACTGTTTTTTTGCGCCAGCTTTCCTCACAGCTTCCCACGCCTAAAGCCATCATCGTCGCTTCGGCACACTGGGAAACCGAACCGCTGTCGATTACAGGAGCGACACATCCCCGAACCATTCATGATTTTCAGGGATTCCCGAAAGCATTGTATGAATTGCGTTACCCCGCCGCCGGAAATCCGGAACTGGCAAAACGCCTTCAGACGTTATTCAAAGAATCAGGTATCGAATCGCGCATCGACAGCGAATACGGGCTGGATCACGGCGCATGGAACCCGCTGCTGCTGATGTATCCGCGTGCCGATATTCCCGTCATTGAAATTTCCGTGCAGCCACACCGCGATGCGCGCTGGCACTACCGCATCGGTCAGGCGCTCGCTACGTTAAAGCAGGAAGATATACTCATCATTGGCACCGGCAACCTGACCCATAATCTGCGCGAAGCGTTCCTCGGCCAGCACACCACCACGCCGCCATGGGTGAGCGAGTTTGCCACATGGGTAGATGCCCAACTTGCACATGGCGACATCGAAAGTTTGCTCGACTGGCACACCCTCGCCCCGCATGCCAAGCGTAATCATCCGTCACCGGAACATTTTTTGCCATTCTTTGTTGCGCTTGGTGCTGCAGACACTCCACTACATGCAAAGCGTTTGCATAACGAGGTGGCAATGGGCGTACTGGCGATGGACGCGTATGTTTTTTAACCGAAGGCAGCCGCGCTGATGGCCGAAAACGTCCTGATAAGCTTAGAAGATGTGCGTCTGACCTTTGGGGGGAAACCACTGTTTGAAGGCCTGAAGATGCATATCTGCGAAGGCGATAAAATCTGCCTCGTGGGTAAAAATGGCGCAGGTAAAACCACGCTGATGCGCCTGATTATCGGTAACCTCGAACTGGACGGTGGCAGACGCTTTGCCATGCCGGGCATCACCATTGGCTATCTGGCGCAAACGGTGGCACATATTCCCACCGATACCGTCCATCAGTTTGTCATGTCTGGCCTGAAGCCAGAAGACCAGACCGAGGCCAAACATCATCTCGCCGACATGGCCATCACGCCACTGGATCTTAATCCCGATTCCCTGATGGGAACGCTTTCCGGCGGACAGCTGCGCCGCGCCGCCCTTGCCCGCGCGCTCATCGCCGAGCCGGATATTTTGTTATTGGATGAACCAACCAACCATCTCGACCTTGCAGCGATTGAGTGGCTGGAACAATATCTGAATGCCTACCGTGGCGCGTTGGTGTGTGTCAGCCATGACCGTGCTTTTTTAGCGGCCATTTCTCGCAAGGTATTCTGGATTGACGCCGGCATGATTCGCGTCTGCCCTGAAGGCTACCGTAATTTTGAGGCATGGGCGGAACAAATTGTCGAACATGAAGCCCGTGCCTTACAAAATATGCAGAAAAAACTCGCCGCTGAAGTGGACTGGACGCAAGGTGGTGTCACCGGCAGGCGCAAACGCAACCAGCGACGGCTAGGCGAACTGTATAAACTGCGTGAAAAACTAAAAGCCGACAAAGCTGCGTATAACCAGCGCATGCAGAAAATCGATATTGAAAACATGCCGCCTGCGCAGGCATCGAAAATTATTGTCGAGTTCAAGCATGTAGATAAATCCTTCACAACTTCCGAACGTGAAATCCCTATTCTCAAGGATTTCAATTTACGCATTGTGCGCGGTGACCGTATCGGCATTTTAGGTAAGAACGGTTCGGGTAAATCGACGTTTATTAAACTGCTGATTGGTGAATTGGAACCGGATGCTGGACGGGTGTTTCGCGGAAAAACTATCGAGATTGCCTATTTTGACCAGAACCGCATCCAGCTAAACCCTAAAAAAACCTTGTGGGATACGCTGTGCCCTAACGGTGGCGATTATGTCTTTTTAGGCAAAGGACAGGAACGCCCGCAGCACGTATGCGGCTATTTGAAATCGTTCCTTTTCGATCCGCGCAATGCGCGTGACCGCGTGGAAACGTTATCGGGTGGACAGCAAAACCGCCTGATGCTCGCCAAGCTGATGACCAATCCGGGCAACGTTCTAATTCTTGATGAACCTACCAACGATCTGGATATGGACACGCTGGATATGTTGCAGGAACTGCTTTCGGAGTATGAAGGTACACTGCTGATCGTCAGCCATGACCGCGATTTTCTCGACCGCACCGTCACCGAAGTACTGGCGTTTGAAGGTGATACCAAAATCGAAGGCTATATGGGCGGCTACAGCGATTATCACGCCGCAAAAAAGAAACTGCTCGCACCCCCTCCCAAAAAATCCAGCCAGAAAAATGCGCCCGCCCCCGTCATTGCCGAACAACCTGAAAGCGCTCCCAAAATCAAACTTTCCGGCAAACACAAACATGAGCTGGAAAAACTGCCTGAACGTATCGCCGCACTGGAACAGGAAATAACCACCCTTAAGGATACGCTGCTGGATGTGGATTTATACACCAGCGATCCCGAACGGTTTGATAACGCCACACGGCGCTTTGCCACTGCCCAGCATGAGCTGGAAGTTGCTGAAAGCCGCTGGCTGGAACTGGAAGAATTGCGCCAGAAGGCTGAAGCTAAATAAGCCCGTTAACGAACTATGAAGCGCAAGCGGGTGGGCGTTTCTGAATGTTTTTTTTGAGGTCGTTGTGGGTAGGGCAATCCTCGACAATCGAACACGCACTACAGACGAAATTTTCAATCGCAAGCAGATTACCGATAATAACCTTCGAGCCTTCGACGGTGATGCCATGCTCTTTTAATTTCGACAGGGTGAGCGAGAATGTCTCCAGCTCCATCCCCAGCCGCGAAGCAATCAGTGTTTTGCTATAGGGAAGTTCAAAGCCCGCCGGATTAAAATCATAAATCACGCATACACGCTGCAGGAAGCACGCCACCAGTTGGGCAGCCGACATAGTCGCCTGATGCTCGGCTTCGACTTCCGCCATATATTCTTATTTTGCCGTCAGAGACAATAAATTAAGGGCAAAATCACTGTGGTTTCTGGCCGATTCTTTCAACCAATGGTAAGGAAATTCCAATACGCTGACTTCATCAACCGCCACCGCGCTGGTGCGGTATAGGCGGCAAGAATCCAGAATATCCCCTTCGCATAACGTCTGGCCAGACCTGCGAATATCGATGGTTTTCTCGCTGCCTTCCGGATTGGTACGCACCAGTTGCACATTACCACTTAAGATAATGTAAAAATGAGACACCGGATCGCCGTGCGTAAACAGCCTCTGACCGCGCGGCAACTGGCGGATGAAAGAACGATAAATGGACGTACTGCTGTACCTTATTCCCATTGCACTAACACTTGGCATGCTTGGGCTGGTGGGATTTTTCTGGGCAATGAAAAATAATCAGTTCGACGATCCCGAAGGCAACGCCCAGCGGATATTGCAAGACGACGACTAACTATTATTTTTTCAACAGATCGCGGATTTCTTCCAGCAGCAATTCCGAGCGTGGTGGCACCGGCGGCTTGGCATCTTCACTTTTCTTGAACCTGTTGACCTGTTTGACCAACATGAATACTGCAAACGATACAATCAGGAAGTTGATAATCTGATTGAGGAAAACACCATAATTGAGGGTGGCCGCACCCGCATCCTGTGCTGCTTTAAGCGTCGCATAGCTGCCGCTCGAAAGGTTGATGTACAGTCCGGAAAAATCAATGCCCCCCATGACTCTGCCAACGGGTGGCATGATGATGTCCTTGACCAGCGAATTCACGATTCCGGTAAACGCCGCACCCATAATGATACCAACCGCAAGGTCAATAACGTTTCCGCGTGAGATAAACTGTTTGAATTCCTGAAGCATGATAATCCTCCTGATGTGTACATGTGGGATTCTTGGAACAAAGAATCCTTGTAAAGTGGTGCCCGGAGCCGGAATCGAACCAGCGACACAGGGATTTTCAGTCCCTTGCTCTACCGACTGAGCTATCCGGGCACAGGCAAATATTTAGCAACTGCGCTAACAAAGAGCTAAGTTTTATAGAAGATGGGCCCCTTATTGTCCACCTAGAAATAGAAAACAGTTATCATTATATTTCAATAAGATAGCCAAAAACAACCTCGCGTGGCAGTACAGTAATTGAATTGCCGCCGGAGATAGAGGCGCAATACGAATAGGTAGAAGACTATCTTTTCTGCAAACGTTGCAACGCCCATGCACGCACCGGCGCGTTAAACGCCAGCCCTGCCGCCAGCAATACCGCACCCATCACCACCGCCAGCAATAGCCCCGCCACTGCAGGCAGGGCGAGAGAGTGATACACCACCGCAAGCGGTACCCACAGCGCCACCACCACCAGCGTTATTTTTCCATTTGCCCATGAAGGCCTATAGCACGATAGTATCCCCAACCGGTACCCCACATATGCCATCCAGCCTAGCGGCACCATCTGGGCACATACGAACATCACCGCCAGCCCTTTCAGGCCGAAAGCCCATTTGCCCAACGCGCATGCCGGAACCACCACTGCCGCCAACAGCGTATTGGCAAGTAGCGGCGTTTTTGCATTACTGCGCGCATACATGATCTGCTGCCAGACGCTGGTCAGTAACATGCAAGGAAGCGCCCAGACCCCTATGGCGAAGAGGGTGGCGACGACATCCACATCATCTGCCGTCATTTTGCCGTAGCCGAAACACAACACCACCACATCGTGGCTGGCGAGCATCAGCGACAGGCACATCGCCAGAGAGACCATCCATGTACATTGTAAGGTAGTTGCGTGATGATCCGATCCCTCGCCGCGAAGATGCACCAGCCATGGCAGCAGCACCATCTGTATCACCCCCTGCCCCAGAATCGCCGGCATCATCATCAGCTTGAAAGCGTAATTAAAAATAGCCACCCCGCCGCCTGCCGCCGCAAGAATAAGGTAAGGCGTATATTGCGGCACCATGTTCAAAAACCCTGTACCTGCCGTAGCTGCGTAATGTTTGAATAATGGCTTATCAATCTGCCATGGCCGCCACGCCACCTTGGGGAACGCACCTTCAGCGCGGTAATACGAGTAGGCATGCGCGAAAAAACGCACCAGCGTTGCCACCATAATCGCCACCGACAAAATAGGTAACTGAGTCGGCATGAATAACAATGCCAGTATCACCACTCCGTTAAAAATCGCATTGGCAAAGGCAATCACCGTAAAGCGTCCGCGATATTGCAGCCATGCGGTGAGGATAGAAGTCAACGCCGTCAACGGTAAGGAAGTCAGAAACAGCAGGCATAGCGCGCCTGAAATATGGGTGGTAATAAACGCGTGATTGAATTCTTCATTGGCAAAAAGCAGCAGAGCCATTGTGGTAAACACCACCAGACTCATCACCAGCGATTGCCACATCAGTGCCAGCGCGTTCTCGCGGTTGCGTGCAGAAAATGCAGGTACCAGTGTGGCGCTCGCCGTGCCCCCCAGCAAGGCAAGGGTAATCACATCGGGAATGAGCAACAGCATGATGGCCATGTCCGCCAACTCACTGGTGCCAAAGGTTTTGGCCAGCAGTGTTTCACGCAGCAGCCCCAGAATACGCCCCACCAGCATCCCGAAGGTCACGAGTGCGCCGGCTGTAAAGAGGGAACGAAGCGTCATCGGAGTATTCCTGTCACCCGCTGGATTAATAACGATTGCTTTGAAAGCTTATGGCACAGCTTCACCAAAGCTTCAAGAAACCCTTGCCAGAAACGTTATGCTACAAGCGTTTGAATCGTTGGCGTTCCTTCGAGTGTACGCTGCACAGGGCATTTCGCCGCCACTTCCACCAGTTTTTTCCGCTGGTCTTCGGATAGCGCGGTACCGTGGATGGTAATACGCTTGGTAAACACATCGGCTTTGTTTTCTTTATGATGGGTCAGTGCCACTTCCACCTTATCCAGCGGCCATTTTTGCTGAATGGCATACCAGCGTATGGTCATTGCGGTGCATTCGCCGAGCGCCGCCAGCAATAAATCAAACGGCGCAGGCCCTAAATTCAGGCTACCCATCTCCACCGGTTCATCGCCTTTGATCGTATGTCCGGAGACTTTAATATCAACCGCATAGGCGCTTTCACCGGTTTCCGTTACTTCAGCATGAATCGTTTTATCACCAGCCACAGACTTATCTCCTCAATTCAATTGTTACGGGAATCCATTTGGATAATAGCAGCAATGGCTATTTTATAAATAGCAGAGATAGAATAAAGCATTGGCTACAATGCTAAGCACTGCTAGCTGTTATACTTCTCCTGTTACCGAAAAACATCTCGCCAAAAGGCCTTACCATTTGTCCTCTATGCACTCACAGCGCAAACGCATTGCAATCATAGGTAGCGGCCCCAGCGGGTTAATGGCGGCGGAGATCATGGCCGAAGCGGGGCATCAGGTCACCGTGTACGACCGCATGCCCAGTGCAGGACGGAAATTGCTCATGGCAGGGCGCGGCGGACTAAACCTTACGCACAGTGAAGCGCTGGATCGTTTTTTGCCGCGTTATGGCGATGCAGCCAACTGGCTGGCTCCTTCCATACAAGCATTTCCGCCCGATGCGCTGCGTCGCTGGTGTGAGGGCCTCGGTCAGGAAACGTTTGTCGGCAGCAGCGGACGTATATTTCCGCGCAGCATGAAAGCAGCGCCGTTACTACGGGCGTGGCTGCGGCGGCTGGAGCAGCTCGATGTACGCTATGCCTCATCACATGACTGGCACGGATGGGACGGCAACGCGTTGCATTTTACCAATGCCAAAGGCAACCTCTTCATTACCGCCGATGCCGTACTTCTGGCACTCGGAGGTGCCTCATGGCCACGCTTGGGATCGAATGGCGGGTGGGTGAAGATACTAGCTGATGGCGGTGTTGACATTACCCCTTTACGTCCGGCCAATTGCGGCTTTACGGTTGCATGGTCGGAACATTTCATCTCGCGTTTTGCCGGACAACCCCTTAAGCCAGTGACCCTTACTCATCATGCCATATCACGCCAAGGTGAAGCCATGATCACCTCTAAAGGCATAGAAGGTGGCGCGGTGTATGCGTTGTCAGCACCATTGCGTGATGCCATTGAACGCGATGGATCAGCAGTTATGCATGTCGACCTTCGCCCCGATATGCACCAAGATATTTTGGTCAAAAAACTCAGTGCAACGCGCGGAAATAAATCCCTCAGCACCCATCTGCGTAGTGCGGGACTCTCGCCACTTGCCATCGGTTTATTGCGCGAAGTCACCCCGCCTGACCATCCGGCCTACGCCTCTAATGACGCGCTGGCAGCACGACTTAAGTCGCTGCCGATAACACTTAACGCAACGACCGGTTTGGCGCGCGCCATTTCCAGCGCGGGAGGAATCCGTCAAAGCGCAGTGAATGAACAGTTTATGCTACGTGCCAAAGAAGGAATTTTTATCGCAGGGGAAATGCTGGATTGGGAAGCCCCCACAGGCGGCTATCTATTACAAGCCTGCTTCAGCACGGCCGTGGCAGCAGCTAACGGCATGTTGCGTTATTGCAAAACAGAGGGTTAATCATCCTCATCCTTTTCCCGTTTATGCCCATCCAGATGCTGCTGATCGCGCTTGGATTCAAGTATCTCTTTTTGTTTTTCTTCTTTGGTACGCCCATATTTAAGGCGGTTTTCCGAAGCCATCTTCTCTTTTTCCGTACGCGCCTTGGCTTTACGTTTTTGCTTCAGATTGATTATTTCAGTCATCGTGATAACCTTTGATGCTTGTTACCATTGAAAAAAATGGTGGTGGATGGAGTCTATCCCGAACCCCTCTCCGGTGCAATTCCCTGTTTAACAGGGTATTTACAGGGAATTTTGTTGTTTATAGGCAGTATTGGCGATAATACACCCCCAATACTTCTGTGATAATAGCAGCTTATCAATAAAATTCCCTAAACATCGTATCAGAGAATTATATTTCCATAACAGGCAATTAGTTTTAAGTAACAGGGAAACATCAGGGGCCATCAGGGAAGTGATTATGGCAATTCGTACCGATGCCTTCTACCTGTTTTTATAGGTATGATTATACTGACATAGTGTTGACACTGTCGTGGTTAAGGAGAAGCAGGGTCGGCAAGAAATTATTTAAATATTTCACATAGATAATATATCCGAAGTGTGCGTAGGGTGCGTGGAGCAATCCTACAGCCTAATGGCAGATAGAGTAAAAAATGGCCTCCTGTAAAACAATTCTATTAGATTATGGCATATTTATCCTTATTGCGCTGACGCTTGGGCGTGTACTACTTAATCCCCATGTTGACGCGATGTATATGTATGAAATGGTTGCTGTGTCGACCGGATTACTTATAGCCGTCTTTTATGTGCAGCATGGAACCAATAAGGCAGCCATCGCACATGCGCTTGGCCTGGAACAGGTCGCAGATGATCTGGCTCAATCCAATGAAAAAATGGCCGCGGAATTGGCCCAGGCTAACGTGGTAATTGCTGAGAAGTTAGCCCAGTCCAATGTGGATATTGCAGAGGATTTAAAAACTAAAAGTGATGCACGGCAAGATGTCGCCGACCGGGGCCGCGTCGCAGCCGAAGATGCCACGCAGTTTGCAGAAAAAGGCCAGGCATCAGCCGAAGTCGCCACCCTTGTTGCCGAAAAAGCCAATAAAGCCAAATCTGACTTTCTGGCCAATATGAGTCATGAGATCAGGACACCGATGAATGCCATCATAGGGCTTCCCAACATCCTGCTGACGACTAAGCTGGATGATAAACAAAAACAATACGTCGATGTATTGCAAACAAGCGCCGATGGATTGATGGTGCTAATTAATGATCTTTTGGATATCGATAAGATAGAAGCTGAAGTCATTGAACTCGAACAAGCCCCTTTTAATCTGACCGCCCTGCTTGAACGGGTTATCAGCATAATGTCGGTGCGTGCCGAAGAAAAAGGCATCACGCTCGATGTACGTTATGAAGCCGGTCTCTATAAGACATTCATTGGGGATTGTGGGCGCATCCGCCAGATACTGCTTAATCTGGTAGGCAATGCCGTTAAGTTTACGGACAAGGGAACCGTATCTGTTTTCCTTGCTAACAGTGGCAAGGGAAATGGAAAGAAGCATTTGACCATTTCTGTAACGGATACGGGAATCGGTATTCCTGAAAATAAGATTTCGGATATATTTGGTAAATTCATACAGGCTGATCCTACGATTACCCGCAGGTATGGCGGTACTGGTCTCGGGCTTGCCATTTCCAAATCACTGGCAGAACAAATGGATGGATCTATAACTGTTACCAGCGAAGTGGGTAAAGGTTCTACGTTCGTCCTGCATTTAAGTCTTCCGGTCGCAGTCACCGAGAATAGCAAACCAACATACCAGGAAAATATTATTTATCTTGATACGCATAAAAACGCTGCGCAATTGCCCATCCTGTTAGTCGAAGATTATGAGCCTAATATTCTGGTGGCAACCGTTATGCTTAAGAACTTTGGCTACCGTTATGAAGTGGCCCGTAATGGGCAGGAAGCTATTGATACCTTTTCTCCCGGCAAATATTCGCTCATATTACTGGATGTGCAAATGCCCTTTATGGATGGCTTTGAGTCCACCCGTCATATTCGTGGCTTGGAGAAAGTGGCTAAGGGTTCATTGCGTGTGCCTATCATAGCGATGACGGCGCATTCCCTGAAGGGAGATCGCGAGAAGTGTATTACTTCAGGTATGGATGATTACATCGCCAAGCCATTTAATCCACACCAATTGCAGGCGGTCCTCATCAAACATATGGCGGAAAGTCCACCTAAAATAGCAGCCTAATACTCTTAGAAAGATTTCACATGCGTCTAGCAGATTTCATCCGTGAAAATAAGCAACCAATCATCGCTGAATGGGAAAACTTTGCCAGGACACTGTCACCTGCTGTCAATATGACCGCTTTCCAGCTAAGAGACCATATTGAACAAATACTCTCTTTTATTTCTGAAGACTTGGAATCTCCCCAAACAGCCAGGGAGCAAATTAGGAAATCCCATGGTAAAAACGACAGTGTAGATTATGAAGACAGTGCTGCCGAAATTCATGGGAATATCAGGCATGATGAAGGATTCGATATCGTTCAAATGGTCTCAGAGTATCGTGCGTTACGCAGCAGTGTTATTATCTTATGGACGAAGGCTAATAGAACCTTGTCCGATGAGGACGTAGTGGATTTGACCAGGTTTAATGAATCCATTGACCAGGCCCTGGCTGAATCCGTTGTTAAATTCACCAAGAAAGTTGACTATTCCAAAGACTTGCTTTTAGGCGTATTGGGGCATGATATTCGCAGCCCGTTAGGTGCCATGAGTATGTGTGCGCAGCTCATGTCAAGAGTGGGAATATTGAATGACAAACAAGTAGAACTTACGGCCCAAATTGTTGATAGCGGCGCCCGTATATCCGATATTATTACCACGTTACTCGATCTCACTCGCGCCCGCGTAGGAACGGGGCTACCTATTCTCCGGATGCGTATAGATATTGAGATTGTGGCCAGTAAAGTGGTTGATGAGATGAAAATCCAGCATCCTGATCGCAGTTTCGTATTGAAAATTGCAGGTGATGTGCATGGTGAATGGGATACCACACGCATAGGGCAGCTATTTTCCAATTTAATTGGCAACGCAGTGCAGTATGGGACTAAAACTGATCCCATAGATGTAATGGTAAAAGGGGATTCTCTGGGGGTAATTATATCAGTTCACAATACAGGTGTCCCTATACCTCCCAAGCAGCTAACTACGTTATTCAATTCTTTTACCCGCGGTGAAAGCAATGGCAATCAGGCCGGTGGTGTTACTTCGAACTTAGGGTTAGGGTTATTTATTACCAAAGAAATTGTTTTGGCTCATGAGGGTACGATTAAAGTTATCTCAAATGAAAAAGAAGGCACTATTTTTAGCGTGTGGTTACCGAAAGTGGCACATCCCGCAAATGTGGCCTTAAAGAAATCAGACCCTGCTCAGGAACGTATCAAAGAAGAGCTTATAGAGAAGTAGTGATGCAGGTGTACTCTTCGCAAAAATCGACAATATTGCGAACCAAGAAATTCTCCGGAAACCGAGAAAGACTTTAAAGGTGCCGAGGGATTGTTGGAAAAATGATATCCGCGCCATCTGGTATTTTGAACTAAAGCGAATTGACGCATGATACCAGAGGTGGTTGCTC
>JANYBV010000036.1 GCA_025360605.1 Alphaproteobacteria bacterium
GGTGTAGGTGTTCTTACTGTTCGCTTCGGCGAGCACCTTCGTAATAGCAGCCGTCAGAGACGTCTTGCCATGATCCACGTGACCGATGGTGCCGATGTTGCAGTGTGGTTTATTACGTTCAAATTTCTCTTTAGTCATGACAGACTCCCTACAATTAAAATCTTTAATATTCGACCCGATTCTGCCGCTTGTACCCCAAGAATAAACAGGCACGCAAGCAAAAACCTTGGTATTAGATAATGGAGTGCGTTTGTAACGAATATTAGAGGATTGTCAATGGCTATCCCTGCTTTTGGGGCAGTCCCGTCCCCGTATTCAGCGAAATCCAGCGGGATAGCGCCTCACAGGCTTCGCGCGAAACAGTGTCCATCGCATCATCAGAGCGCTGCCAACGCTTGAGAAGTAGGGAAAGTTCCTGCACGGGATCTTTTATGTGAGAACCGCCTTTGCGCTCGGCAAACGACGGTGTGCGGGCAATCCGGTCACATAATGTCCCTATGTTCTTGGCATTACTCTGGTTTTCAACATCCTGACCGATCAGGCGCAAAAACAGGCTGTAGGTGGCGATAGCGGCATCGTCGCGACTACGAACCACAATCGCCCTGTCTTCCTTGCCCGCCGCTTCCAGCAGGGCATCCAGCGATTCACCGCAATCCAGCACATGATTAGGCTGGATATCATGGGTAAGAATAAAAAAATTGGCAAGCTTGGCAATGTGCGGTTGTGCCTCGTGCAGCCACTCGCCGACACGCTGACGGTCGAGAATGATTCCCTTATCCTTAAGCACTTCTTCGCGTTGATCCGGTTCAAGGTGCGACAACCTGCCTTCTATCTTTTCCACCATGCCCAGCATGTTGGCATAAAGCTTATCGGCATTACCGATGCTCCGGTCCAGCAACTCACGTTCCCTGTCTGGCCGTCCGGCGAATCGCTGCGAAATGGCTATAAGCTCCACTCCTTTTTTGCGCTCGCCCACCTCAACAGGCATCGAGGTGTCGCCCAGCGTTTCCTGAGCGCCTTCCGTAACCGCGTCTCTGGTTTCGAGGAACGTACCCAGCGTGCCTGTAGTACTGGATTTTCCGCTGAGGAACAGACCTATATTCTTTCCCATCAGGCGCGTGGCGGCATGGCTGCGGTCAAAAAATACGCCCATTCCATAAGGCTTTTCCGTACGCTGTTCTTCGTGGCTGAATGATGGCAATACATCCATCGGCGGCCCGAGATGGTCGCGCAGCACCTGCGGTGCATCGGCATGCATGCCGTTTGCATAACGCAGTCCGGTATTACGGAAGCTGTTGGTGATGGCGCTGATATACTGGCCAATCTGCTTAAGGCTGGGAGGAGCTGAGGTCGAATTATCCATAGCAAACAGAATAACGCAGTGGCCTTAATAAATCCATGCCTCGGATTACATTATTGATTTATAATAATTTTTATATGAAATAATTCACCAAACCGCAGAGCCGCCTAAAGATTTGGGGTGCCGTATACCAGATTGAACCGCAGACTTTAGCCGAGATTCAATCTGAAGAAAATAATGGAGCGGGTGAAGGGAATCGAACCCTCGTGTTCAGCTTGGAAGGCTGACGTTCTACCATTGAACTACACCCGCTTGACCAAGGCATAAGCGCCGAGGCGTAAGGCATAAGGGATTGCACCCAAAAATCAAGCCCAATCCTGCATGCCATGATTACAGGACGCAAAAGAGGCATTTTATTTTATAACTTTCCGTTCTATTTCAATGGCCTTTAGATCTGTTTCCCAGTTTTTCTTGCCGCCAATCTGCATGCCATTGGTGATATCGGCCTTAGCCTGATCAAACTGGCGTAATAACCGGTATCCCATACCGCGCTGGTAATACACGGTGGGATCGTTGGGATTCCGCTGCAGGGCATTATTGGACAATCCAATCACCGTTTTAGCATCGGAAACCATGCCCTCTTCATTGTGCAATTCACGCCGTACCACTGCACGCTGGAGGTAGGCCTCCGTATTATTGCCATTGAGGGCAATGGCCTGAGTGTAGAGAGACTCGGCGCCGCTTAAATCATTCTGCACGAATTTATTGGCCGCTTCCAGCATCAGCTTCTGATCACTGGATATGGAAACATTCGCACCGCCATTAAACACAAATGTCTGCTGGCTTGTCTGCGCCATGGCAGAGAATGCCGTCACACAGCCTATACATCCGACCAGCATCGCTACATGGAAATTATTCATCATCGTGCTATCACGCGGTTATTGCAAACAGAGCCATTATAATACATGCGCCCTATCATGCTCAACGGCAAACCTTTGTCAATGTGCGAGATAGCTGAACCTAGCGTGCAGCAGGCACATCAGTCTTAACCGGTTGCCATTCGTTGGAAAGGTGCTGCGCTTGCGCCAGCTGATCGGGTTTCATAAGCTTGGCAATATCGTCCCTCTGTTTCATAGCATCGGGGTTGCCCTGCGAGCCGGCGAGGTTAAACCACATGTACGACTGCACGAGATCCTTGGGCACGCTCGGTGGTGAACCGGTGGAATAGATCAGCCCAAGCATATATTGCGCCGTAAAATTGCCCTGATCGGCAGATTTACGGAACCATTTGAATGCTTCGCCCTTGTCAGACGCATAGCCGTTCCATCCCTGATAATACATGTACCCAAGATTCAGCTCGCCTTCTGCATTGCCCTGAGCAGCAGATTTCTGGAGCCACTTAATCGCCTCTGGTTCGTTCTTATCGATACCGTCACCATTGTGAAACGCAAGTCCCACCAATGCCTGTGCCGCCGGATGCCCCTGCTCGGCCGCACGCCGCCACCACGTAATGGTTTCCTTGCTGTTTTTTCCACCCCCCTGCCCAAGCTGTATCAACACCCCAAGCCAATATTGCGCCTCGGCATTGCCCAACTCAGCGGCCTTACTCAGGTAGCGGCCAGCCTGCTCATAATTCCGGCCCTGAGGATTATCATGCATGAATAGCTGTCCTGCCATAACCATTGCATCCACATTACCGGCATCTGCCGCCTTACTCGCCCATGTCAGGGCAGCAGAATCATCTCTGGGAGCTCCGGTACCGGTAGAGTATGCCTGTGAAAGCGCGTAATAAGCATTCTGGTTTTTATGATTGGCCGCCATGGTCCACCATTGAACTGCTTTATTCTGGTCACGCGTGATGCCCAACCCTTGGGAATACATGTACCCGAGATTGTATTCAGCATCGGCATTGCCTTTTTCAGCCGCCATGCGCCACCATTTCACCGCTTCGGCATCATCATGCTGCACACCATTGGTGCCCTGCGCGTAATAGTGACCAAGGGTAATCTGCGCGTCCTGATTATTGCTTTCGGCCGCCTTAACCAGCCATTTGAGTGACTCATCATCATTTTTCGGCACAACCGCGCCTGCAGCATACGCTTCACTCAGCGCAATGTAGGCATTGGAATTGCCTTTATCCGCTGCTTTACGCAGCCATTTCATCGCCTGTGCATCATCCTTGGGAACACCATCACCATTAGAGTAGGCCTCATAGAGGGCATACTGGGCATCGGAACTGCCCTTGTCTGCCTTGTCACGCAATTGTGAAAGTGCATCATCCTCTATTTTTTTACCGGCGGCAAACGCAACAGGAGCTGTCAGCGCAACCACAGAAACAGCAACAGGAGCCCCCAAAGGCACACATAGTAACAATGCCTGTAATAGAGTAACAGGTTTATGCATGGTTACTTACATCGTCGGAAGGGTTCATTTCAGCCATCTATTTGGATTAAAGGTTATATTTCACCTATATCACCCCGTTTGTCAATGACCGTCCCGCAACCCTTCCCGATGCGCTCGTAGATTACATCTATTATTAAGAATTCAAACCTATAGTAACCAATGGAACTGCTTTGATTTGAGGAATGTCACATGCCATGGATGGAAACACCCTGCCTTCGTAGATTGCTACAACCATGTATCATCTTGGTTATGACGTGGATTATGCTCCCTGATAAGGCACACGCACAAACCTATGGCAACCTATTTTCCAAGGAAACTATCTACAAGCTGGAGGTGCAGGGGTTCCGGCTTGGTATGACCGATAAGGACATCGTCCCTATCCTGAAAAAAAATGGGTGGCAAGGCCGTTGGAAATCCCCGACAGACCCATTTTACGATTTTCCTTTCACTAATGGTAATTCCAGCTTGTATATCCAGCGCTGCGCCGACAAAGATAAGATAATGCGCCTGTGCTCGGTCGTCGACAAACAATCCTTCGAGCGCCCGCATTTCGATCACATGCCGATGAACCGCGCCATCGGCGATATATGGATGGAAACCGTGATCGACCAGTTCGGCCCGTCATCCATGGAATTCTCCAACAGCAATGGCCTTAACGCCTACGTCTATTACCTGATGGATTTTAAAAAACGTGACCTGCCCAAACTGGAAGTGTATCTCAACGGCTTTGAAGCCACCTACGAGTTAACCGACCTTACGATGTTTCCCCATTAATCGAAGGAAGCCGAATCCTGAAATATAAAATACGCCGCCGCTACCATGCACAGTGACGCCTGAAAAGTACTTGTCAAAAACATTGGAAAGATACCCAGCTAATGCCTACACTAGGGGCGCATTATTTGAACGGATATCACATGACAGACGATAAAACTCTGATACTTGCACTGACTGGTATCAACCTGTTGACCTTCTTTTTTTACTGGCACGACAAACGCTGCGCGCGCAAAGGCCACTGGCGGGTTCCTGAAGCATTGTTACTCGGCCTTGCCCTTGCCGGAGGCAGCCCAACTGCCTATATCGCCATGCAGGTACTTCGCCATAAAACCCGTAAATCCAGCTTCCGCACACGCTACTGGCTGGTGGTGGCGGTACAGTGCGCAGCGCTGGTATACTGGCTGACCCATGGCAGACCGGCTCTAAACCATGTACATTTTTATTAGCCCCCCAATGATTTTACCGATATTGAAAAACAGTTCGCTCCGCACGAATATGGACCAATATTGGAGTATGCGAAAACGCTGTACCAACGCCCTTAGCCACTGCACATTACCGGCTTGATAAACACGCCTGTGTGGGCTGGCAAACCATCTGCGATCACAAGAGGAAGCATAGATTATTTATTGGCAAGCGCTTGATATATAATCGCTGAAAAGCGGCAGGCACACTGGAAATTTACACTAGACAATTGACCGTTGCATGCTAAACCTAAGGAAAATTCGATAGGAAACGGCATATGACTATGCGTATTCGTTGCGGCCTGATTGGGTTAGGGCGGATTTCCGCAAAGCATCTTGAGGCCTACACGCATCACAAAGAACATCTGGATCTGGTTGCAGTGTGCGATACGGATGAGCATGCGTTGTCATCCGTGCCAGCACATCTGTACCCCCAACGGTTTAATGATCTTTCAACTATGCTCAAGGAAACGAAGCTTGATCTGGTTTCGGTCTGCACCCCCAGCGGTCTGCATCCGCAGCATGGCATTATGGCAGCGGAGGCGGGTTGCCATGTGATCGTCGAAAAACCGATGGCCACGCGCTGGGAAGATGGGCTTAAGCTCTATCAAACCTGCCAGAATAAGGGCGTAGAGCTGTTCGTGGTTTTGCAAAACCGCTATAATCCCACCATCGTCAAACTCAAACAGGCGATTGAACAGGGACGCTTCGGCAAGATATATATGATCGTTTCCAACGTATTCTGGACACGCCCGCAATCCTATTACGATCAGGCGGCTTGGCGCGGCACCTGGAGTCTGGATGGCGGGGCATTTATGAATCAGGCCAGCCATTATGTTGATATGCTAGCTTTTCTGGGCGGCCCTGTGCTTTCCGTGCAATCGTCAATTGCCACCCTCGCACGCAACATCGAAGCGGAAGATACGGGGGCGGCGTTAATCCGTTTTGCACAAGGTACGCTGGCTACGTTGAACGTCACGATGCTGACCTACCCGCATAACCGTGAAGGCTCACTCACCGTGTTAGGCGAGCGCGGCCATGTAAAAATCGGCGGCACGGCAATGAATCATCTGGAAATATGGGATTTTGCTGATAAACGCCCCGAGGACGAGGACGTAGCTACGCTCAGTTACACGACCGACTCGGTCTATGGTAACGGCCATACCGCGTTTTACGGCGATGTCATACGCTGCCTGCAAACCAATACCTCCGCCGTGATTGACGGTAACGAGGGGCTGAAATCTCTGGAACTACTTACCGCCATTTACGAAGGCGCGAAGCAGCACAATGCAATCTTTCTACCTTTAAGCCGCAATGTCTGAACGGCCTCTCAGCGCGAACTACCAGCTGTATCCCGACGTTACACTCGGTGCCGATTGCCAGATCGGCTATGGCGCAGAGATTGGCCTTGCACCGTCGCCGGAGATGCCGCCGCTTACCATCGGCTCACATGCCACCATACGCTCACATAGCGTGCTGTACGCGGGTAGTGTGATCGGCGACTATTTCAATGCGGGTCATGGGGCGCTCATCCGCGAATACGCCGCCATTGGCCACCATGTCAGCATCGGCAGCCACAGCGTAATTGAGCATCATGTAACGCTGGGGGACCATGTGCGCATCCATTCCAATAGCTTTATCCCTGAATATACGGTCATCGGGGCGCATGCATGGATCGGACCGTGCGTGTGTATTACCAATGCGCGCTATCCAGCCGCCAAACGAACCAAAGAGCTATTAACTCCTGTTATTATAGAGTCTTACGCGCGCATTGGTGCGAATGTAACATTGCTGCCAGGGGTACGTATCGGCGAGGGCGCGCTGATCGGCGCGGGAAGTGTCGTCACTCAGGACGTAGCCGCACACACAGTAGTGGCAGGAAACCCCATGAAAACGCTTGGCAAGACGGGGGATCTTCAGTATCGTGACGGTTCAAAAATATACGAAAATTAACGATATGCACATCGCACTGAACGACCTGAAAGCACAATACCTTACCATCAAAGACGAGATTGATCGGGCGGTGATGGGCGTCATTGAAAGCACCGAATTCATCAACGGTGCAGATGTAACTGAATTCGAGAAGAATTTCGCGGCCTATTGCGGAGAAGGCATTTACTGTACGGGTTGCGGCAACGGCACCGATGCGATTATCCTCGCCTTGCGCGCTTTGCGCATCACCAGCGGCGACGAGGTGATCATCCCAGCCATGAGTTTTATCGCCACCGTCGAGCCGCTAATCACGTTCGGTGTCAAGCCTGTCTTCGTCGATATCGAAGAAGGCACCTATACCATCAACGCCGCGCTCATTGAAAGCAAAGTGACAGACCGCACCCGCGCCATCATGCCGGTGCATTTGTATGGCCATGTATGCGATATGGATGTCATTCAGGATATCGCCCGTCGCCATCGTCTGCACGTTATCGAGGACGCCGCCCAAGCCCATGGTGCGGAATTCAAGGGCAAGCGCGTTGGCAGCTTCGGCGACATCACCACCTTCAGCTTCTATCCCGGCAAGAATCTCGGTGCTTATGGCGACGGCGGTGCCATCACCTCGCGCGATGAGCATGTTGCACTCACGGTCGCCCGCCTCAGCAACCATGGCCGCGGTGAGCACCGCAGCAAACGCATTGAAAAATACAAGCATTTTATGATCGGCTATAATAGCCGGCTCGACACCATTCAGGCCGCCGTCCTGAACGTTAAGCTGCGCCATCTCGATCAATGGACAAAACGCCGCCAGCAAATCGCCGCCTTCTACGACGGCGAGCTGGCTTCATGGCTCACCGTGGCACAGCCTAGAGATCAATCACAATCGGTGTACCACCAGTATGTCATTGAAGTGGATAACCGCGATGCGGTGTTGGCACAAATGAAGGCGCGCGGCGTGCATTGCGGCGTGCATTACCCCGATGCACTGCATCAGCATAAGCCGGTGAAGGACGTGGTGGGCGATCTGGAAGGCCAGTATCCGGTAGCCGAAAGGCTGGCACGACGCTGCCTATCGTTGCCAATCTATGCCGAAATGACAGACGACATGGTGGCCTATGTGTGCGACTCGCTGAAAGCTGTATTGGGCAAACGTTCGGAGGCAGCATGAGCAACAAAAAATCACATTATCTGGTCACCGGCGGCGCCGGACTGATCGGCTCGCATTTAGTGGATGCGCTGGTGGAATCCGGCGCGAAAGTAACTATTTTAGATAACCTCGACGCGCAGACCCATCCCAACGGCAAACCCGCATGGATCAACCCCAAGGCCACCTTCATCCATGGCGATTGCCGTAAGCGCGAAGATTGGGAGCGCGCACTGTCCGATGGCGTAGAGTATGTGTTCCATCAGGCTGCGTTTGGCGGGTTTACGCCGCAGCTCAGCCTCTACATGGATTCAAACGCCTCCGGCACAGCGCTGATGTTTGAAGTTATCCGCGACAAGCAATTGCCGGTGAAAAAAATCGTCGTGGCGTCGAGTCAGGCGGTGTATGGTGAAAGCGGTTATCAGTCTGAAAAAGGCGAGCAGTTTTTCCCCGCCACCTTGCGCCCGCTCGGGCAGTTACAAGAAAACAAATGGGAAATGCAGCATCCGTCAACAGGCAAAGCGCTCAAACCCATTCTCAATCCTGAAAACCGCCCACTTAACACCGAAACGATCTACGGTGTCTCCAAGCTAGCTGAGGAAAAACTATCCATCGGCATGGGACGGCAGTTTGGTATCCCTGTGGTGGCGCTGCGCTATGCCGTGACCTATGGGCCGCGCCAGTCGCTTTTCAATCCTTACACGGGCGTAGTGAGCATCTTCTCGACGCAGTTGCTCAACGACATCGCCCCCGTGGTTTATGAAGATGGCGAACAGACGCGTGATTTCCTTTATGTCAGTGACAACGTGGCTGCCAATATACTGGTCATGCAGAACGAAGCAGCCAACTATCAGGTCTTTAATGTTGGCCGTGGCGAACCGGTGAATGTCAACCGTCTGGTCAATCTTCTCGCGCGTTATTACCAAAAAAATATCGCGCCACAGCTCACCGGCGAATACCGGCCCGGCGATGTTCGCCATTTTGTGCATGATGCATCGAAAATACGCGCGCTCGGCTGGCAGCCACGCGTGACGCTGGAAGATGGCTTGGCGCAGTATGTGCAGTGGATTACACAGCAAGACAATGTGCAGGAATATTTCTCCGCCGCGCGCGATAAGATGCGTCGCTCCGGTATCGTACGCTCCTCCGCCTGATGTGCGGCTTCGCCGGTATCTTTGATCCCCAAGGCGCGCCTGTAAACACTGCCGTGTTAGCGCGCATGGCCGAGATTATGCATCATCGCGGGCCCGACGATTCCGGCCTCGAAGTGCGTCCCACACATCATGAATCCACTATAGCCAATCTCGGTTTTGCTTTCCGCCGCCTGTCCATCATTGACCTGTCAAAAGCCGGACATCAGCCCATGCAGAATGAAAGCGGCAGCTTGCTGATGGTGTATAACGGTGAAATCTATAACGCACCGGAACTGCAGCATGAACTGAAGGACAAAGGGTACCGTTTCCATAGCACGTCGGATACGGAAGTCATCCTGAAGCTCTATGAAGATCGCGGGATAGACGCCTTCGCACAACTCAACGGCATGTTCGCCATTGCCCTGTGGGACAAAAACCGGAATCAATTGCATCTGGTGCGCGACCGGCTCGGCATCAAGCCGCTCTATTACTCGCAGGCCGGATCGCAGCTAACGTTTGCCTCCGAGGTAAAGGCATTGCTGTGCCATCCCGACCAGCGCCGCCGTTTTGACGCTCAGGGTCTTACCGATTATATGAGCTTCCAGTTCTGCCTTGGAGAAACCACCCTGTTCGACGGGATAAAGCTCCTACCACCCGCCACTATCCACACCTACAATACACGCGCCCCGCAGGCCGTACCACAGTCCACCACCTTCTGGCGCTGGCAATACCGCCCCGATCATGGGCGCAGCCTTGCCTCCTTTTCCGGAGAATTACGCGAGCGGCTGGAAGGCGTGCTGGCGCGGCAAATACGCAGCGACGTACCAGTGGGTACGTTCTTAAGCAGCGGCATGGACACCGGCGCTATCAGCGCTCTGGCTGTGCGCCACCGGCCGCATATGCACAGCTTTACCTGCGGGTTCGACACCTCTGGCATCGACAATGACGAAAAATTATTCGATGAGCGCAAGGAGGCACAGGAACTGGCACAATTGCTGGGAACCGAGCATCACACCCTGACCTTGCAGCAGGATGCTTTACAGCGTTATCTAAAGCCTACTATCTGGCACATGGAGTCGCCGCAGGTGGGTATAAGCTACCAAATTCTGGCCATGGCGGAAACAGTGCGGCAGCATGTGAAAGTGGTGCTGTCCGGCACAGGTGGAGATGAGCTGTTCGGCGGTTATCATTGGCGTTATAAGCCGCTGATGGCAATGAAAGAACGCAGCACGCTCGATACGGCGCTTTATCGCCAGTGGTGCCGCTTGCTGGACGACGATACGCGCTGGCAGGTGCTGGGTGATCGTATCCGCCACGAATCGGCTTCAGCTAATCCCCGCGAACGGTTCGATACGGTAATGGCCACCTGCGATACGGATGATCCGCTGGCGCGCATGCTGCATTTCGAACTGCACGGCTTTCTGCACGGCCTGCTACAACTGGATGACAAGCTAAATATGGCGTATTCCGTCGAAGCGCGGGTGCCATTGCTGGATAACGATATACTGGATCTGGCACAAACCATCCCCTCGGCAATGAAATATGATGGGCTCACCACCAAGATCGTGTTGAAAGAGGCGCTGCGGGGCATCCTGCCGGACGCAGTTATCAACCGCCGCAAGCAAGGCTTCACTCCGCCCGATGCCCATAATATGCGTACCGGCAACCTGAGCTGGATCGAGGGCATGCTGCGCACAGAAGCCTTCCGTGATGCTGGGCTTATCAAGCCCGAAGCGATCGACCTTATCCTGAGCGAGCATAGCAGTGGTGTGCGTAACCACCGTTTCCTGATCTGGGCGTTACTATGCTTGAACAATGTGCAGGCTTTGTATATGGATGATGTCCAGCAACAATTTACTAACGCGGCTCCAAACCGCTTGCGAGACGTGTCATGACCCAAAAAATGATTTCCATCGTGGTGCCCGTTTTCAATGAAGAAGGGAATATCCGCAATTTCTACGACCGCATGTCGGCGGCCGTCGCCAAATTGCCTTATGCGACCGAGCTGGTATTCGTCAATGACGGCAGTCGGGATAACAGCCTAACTATTCTTAAAGAACTGGCCGAAAGCGACAAGCGCGTCACGGTTATCAACTTATCGCGTAATTTCGGTAGCTATGCGGCCCTCAACGCCGGATGGGAAACCGCACGCGGCGATGCCATCATGAGCATCTCGGCCGATTTACAGGATCCGCCGGAAATCATCAATGAATTCCTGCCTCACTGGGAAGCAGGGAACGATATCGTCTGGGGTGTGCGCGCCGGACGTGAAGACCCGTTTTTCAAAGCGTTGTTCGCAGGCATGTTTTATATCGCCCTGCGTAAGCTGGCACTGCCAGATTTCCCAAAGGATGGAATGGATATTGGCCTGTTTAGCCGCCATATCATCGAAAAGTATCTGGCGCTTAAGGAACAAAACAGCATCCCCTTCATTACCATTTTTGCCATGGGTTTCCGCCAGATACGCGTGCCTTACCGCCGTGTCGCGCGCGTAGCCGGCACAAGCGGCTGGCCATTCTGGAAACGCCTGAAATTCGCCGTTGATGTGCTGGTTGATCATTCCTACGTCCCCATCCGGTTGATGACGCTAAGCGGTGTCGTCATCGCCGGCCTGTCCTTTTTGTACGGTTTGCTGCTGGTGTTGTTAAAAGTATTCTTCGGTTACGGTGGCCCCGGCTGGACTTCGCTGGCTACGCTCATTACCTTCATGGGCGGCATCCAGATGCTCTTTCTTGGGCTCATCGCCGAATATGTATGGCGCACCAACCGTGACGTCAAATCCTACCCTTCTTATTACATCATGGATATTTTCTCTAGCAGGCACTCATGACCAACACCGCTCAAAGTTTCCACGACAAATGGCACAACAACCAGAATCTCGCTTTTGAAGAGACCTCGCGCATCGGTTCGGATATCTATCAATGGATCCTGACGCGCAACGGCTTTGCTGATAATGCTGCCCTGACGAAATTTTTAAGTGATAAAAAGCGTATTCTCGATGCGGGCTGCGGCAATGGCCGTGTCACCAACCTGTTGCAGCAATACGCACCTAAGGAATCGCAAATCGTAGGCGTCGACCTTGTGGCGGCGGATGTGGCCAAGGCCAATCTCGCCAAGCTTCCCAACGTCGAAATCCATGCCCACAATATTCTGGAGCCGCTTTCGAATTCAGGCCTTTTCGATTTTATTTATTGTCAGGAAGTGCTGCACCATACCGAAGACCCGCGCGGAGCATTCCTGAATCTCTGTCAATCGTTGAACCATGGCGGCGAAATCGCCATTTATGTCTATAAGCAGAAAGCACCCATTCGTGAATTCACCGACGATTATGTGCGCGGGAAAATTTCCGGCTTATCCTATGAGGATGCCATGAAAGCAGCCGCACAGATTACCGAGTTTGGCAAACGCCTGCACGATTTGAATATGGAGGTTGATATACCGGCGGTGGATGTGCTGGAGATACCGGAGGGACGCTATAGCGTGCAGCGCCTGTTCTATCATTTTTTCATGAAATGCTACTGGAACCCTGACCTGTCACACCACGACAACGCAGCGGTGAATTATGACTGGTATCACCCGCAGCTGGCCACGCGGCATACGCTGCCGGAAGTGCTGGGATGGTTCGCCGATGCCGGTCTTAAAGTACAGCACCAGCATGTCGATTTTTACGGCATTACAGTACGCGGTAAAAAAGCTTAAAGCAGCGGAACCTTACAATCGGGTATGGGCGTTAGCGTTAGCGTTACACGGTCTTTTTCCCATTGCGCCAGCGTTTGTTCAGAAGCAGTCAACTGCAGCCAGAGATATTTAACGCCACTTGACACGCGAAGACTCTCCTTAGATGGCGTAAGCTCAAACCGCATGCAGTTCGTCTCTTTGCCTTGCGGTACGTCCTCATGACTGCCGGAAGCCTGAGCATCGTTTCCCCCCTCGAAACTACGCACGACGATAAAGCGGGCGTGATGCCCGAACACACGCTGCATCATCAGCTCCCATTCATTAAAGCGATAGATTTCCTTGAAGAAAAAACGGTTGCGTTCCGTGACAAATGTCGACACCTGCTCCATTTCCGGATGGTCGCGCATATTCTCCATCACGCCATGATCTAAAGCTGCCCGCGCCTCCCACAACAGGTAGTCCTTGGTCAGCGAACAAAAAGATAACACCACCAGTGCCAGAGCTACGCGCCTGCGCCACGATTCGTTGGCGATGAAGTATTGCAAGATGCAGACAATAAAGCCGCCAGCAAAAAAGCCGACGCCGGTAAGATGCCGCATATCCCAACCATAAGTGGAGGCATGACGTTGCGCCAGCACATAGGGTGTGCCGACGGCGGCGATTGCCATAAACGCCACCACCGCATAGCCAAGGGCGCATCTGGCCTGCCCATCGCGAAAACGGCGGCGCAATACGGTAGCTGCCAGTACACCCATCACGCCCCACAAAACGAGATTAATATCGTGATGAAAGATAAAAGGTGTCGGGTTCAGCAGATTGAAATCGAGGGCGGAAGCAAAATAGGTCATGTAATTCCGAAATACAGTCGAAACGGAAAAGCTTAAATCGCGGGCATGGGAATATTCACCCTGCACCGGCATCAGGAACCACACCGTCGCCATATAGCCAACTGCCGCCAACGGAATATCGATATAACGCAGGTAATAGCGAACAACGTTGCCAACGCTCAGGCGGGCACGGTTACGCACCAACAATAGCAACGGTAGCGCGATACCTGCAAAGACGTACGCCTCGCTGATATAGCTGACAAAAATCAGGGCGAAAGCAACCAGCCGTAATCCCACGCGCGGTTTCGTATTGGCTTCGAACAAAGCCAGTATGCCGCCTAAAAAAAATGGCAGGGCGCTGATGTAGGTGAAGGTCGTCGAAGCCAGATGCACCTGATACGCGCGGTAGGATACGCCCAGTAGGGCGGCGATCAGACTATAGAAGCACCCCAGTGCCGTCTCGCGGATAAGAAGGCTGTAAAACAGGCAGCCTGCCAACGCGATAGCGGTGATATCCAGCACGCGGTAGCTGATAAGCGCCCCCCCATGCGTACCGATCCATAAAAAAATAAGGCCGATGATGGTGCGCCCATTATTGCGCCATTCCTTTAGCACCCCCTCATTATCGCCTCGGCCTATACGGTCGTAATAGGTCCAACCGTCCCAGTAGGGCAAATCATTGGTAAGCAGGAGCAAATGCGAAAGTACAGCAAAGCCGATGATCAGCAAAAAGTAGTGGCGGTGCGTGGCAATAAAGGCGCGCATGTTATTGCTTGACCATGGGCGATTTAGCGGTCGTGCCAGTGAAGTCTATATCCTTGGAATTGCTAAGGCGTATCTGGCCATCGCCATAGACGTGGTCACCGCTGAACGTGTAGCCGTTAGTGATATCCTTGGCATCAATATTGAAGTCCACATTATGGTTGATATTGCTGTTGCCGATAATGCCGTGCCCGTGGTTGAGCCCCGCTGCCAGCTCGACGCCACCCATGTTATCGACGATATTCGATGTCGAAATCACATTGTTACCCGCGACGATATGGGTAGCCACATCGTTGCCACTGAAGGACAACAGGGTAAAGAGATTATACTCGGCGCTATATTTGGCGTCGGCATCAATTTCCATTCCTACGCCGTTATTGATGAACGACACGAAGGCGAATTTGCCACGGTCACCCCTTGCCGCGCGCGACGGGTGGCCGCCATCGAGCTCAATGCCTTTACCGGCAAAATCCCGCACCGTCATTTTGTCGACGATAAAGCGGTTGCAGCCGGAAATATAAACGCCCATCTCGTCACCGCGCTGGCCTTTACTGGTGCGCGAGCCGATAAGTGTAAGTGGCCCCTGAATGCTCCAGTCATCGGCACTTATTGCGGTCAATAGCCTGCCTCCTGCCTTGGCATGCTTCAACGTCGCCCCATCGCTGCGGATAATAACGTTGGAACCGATAGGAAGCTCGCCGTTTACTACATAGGTACCCTTGGGAATAATGATCGGAGTGCCATGCTGCTTCGCATCGTCAAAGGCGCGCGCAAAAGCGCTGCTATCGTCGGTTTTTCCATCCCCAATTGCCCCATAGCGCTTCACGTTGATAACGTCGCCATCAAGCGTCACCGCCGCTTGGTAACGCACCTGCTTTAATTGCTTCCAGAAAACTACCTGCGGCGCTGCGTATAAGGCAACAACGGCAACAATGATCCCGATCCGACGTATAGTACTTTTTTTCATAGAAACCTTTTGCTTATGACACGCGATGGTAGAATGACGCCTGCCAAACGACAATGGATTTTTTGCACGCTGTCATTGCGTTAGCTCTCATGGCGTACCCAACCCTAATACGGACAGTGGAATCGATTGTATGACAAAGGCCGAGGCGACACCCGTCAGATGCCCGTAATCATAGCTGAACAGCTCCGGCGGTTGCCCTATCTGCGTGAGGCACCCTTCATCATTGCAGGCGATATCATAAGCTGACACATAGGCCACTGGCTGGTGAGCCAAATGATCTTTCAGCAGCGTATCGAATGTGTGGATGGGCTTATGGTCGGCGACACTGAGGCGCGCCGGAACAACCTCTGCATGATGCAATATCATATGGCGGTAAAGATCGCGCATGAGGCTTTTATGCCACCTTGGCAGCGGCCCGATGACCACCACGCGCTTGACGCCGCTTTCCTTGAGCGTCTGGATAGTATCGTCCAGCGGTGAAAAACTCTGGGCATTCAGCGCACTCAGCCAGCGCGCTGCTAAAATCACCGTATTGGGCTTCAGCACCTTTATGCGTTGCAAGACATAGCGGTTGGCAGCCTCGCAATCGCCGGTTTGTCCCTCCAGCAAGGGGGGGCATGAGCTACGGTTGAATTGCGCCAGTTTCAGTTTTGGATAGCCGGATTTCAGAACGGCTAAGCCAGGATATAAATGTGCAGCATGCGAATCACCCCACAGCAATACACTTACCTTATCAGCAGCACCGAACCCCTCATCCACGCAATCGCCGCGGTAATCGTTCAGCGTATCGAGATCATCCAGAAAGCAATGGTGATAACGGTATGGAATGGTTTCATCGTAGGTATAGGTCAGCATCGTTTGCAATTGCGATGGAAAGCGCCCAGAAAAGCCGGAACGTGCCTGCACGGCCAGACCACAAGCCGCCATCACCGCCAAAAGAATCATCAGCGTAAACGCCACGCGTGGCAGCGCTGGGCCAGACTTGCGGCGCATGGGACGCTCAAGGAAAAGATAGGTCATAACCGATAGCACTGCGGCAATCGCCACCGCCCGCCAAGGATGGCTGAATTCCACGCTCTCGACAAGGCGGCTAAAGACAATGAGAGGCCAGTGCCACAAATATAGCGGATAGGAAATCAAGCCTATAAAGACCATCAGGGGATTACCCAGCAGATAGCGGTTCACCACTGCCCGTGGTCCCACGGCAATCAGTGCAAGTGCCGCCAAGGTAGGGGGCAGCGCGCGCCAACCGGGATAAAGGTTTTCACCAGTATAGAAAAGGTAGCACAGGATAATCACAGTGAGTGCCGCTAGGGACACAACGTGCGCTGACTTGCCCGTTGCATGGATGGGCAATCCGCTTTTGTGGCGATTTTGCTCATACCACGCCAATGCGCTACCTATCAGCAATTCCCAGAAGCGTGTGTGAATAAGATAGAAGGTGGCGATGCTGTCGATGTAGATCATCACCAGATTCAAAACCACAGACACACTCAATAACGCAATAATAACATGTTTCAGCCGCAGATGGCTACGGCGCGTCCATACGATTAACAGCGGCCAGATCATGTAATATTGCTCTTCGACACTCAGCGACCATAGATGCAAGAGCGGCTTGAGGCCGCCGGCGGTATCGAAATAATTGACTTCGTGCCAAAGGATGATGTTCTGGTAAAATAACGCACTAGCCGTAATATGCTTGCCTAGCTGGATGAATTCGTCCGGCAGCATAATGAACCAGCCGAGAATCAGGCTTACTACCATTACGAGCAGCAGCGCAGGCAGGATACGGCGGCAGCGGCGGAAGTAAAATTGCCGGAAACTGAAGAGGCCCGCGTCCATCTCATGCAGAAGAATCTGGGTAATAAGGTAGCCGGAAATGACGAAAAAAATCTCTACGCCCGCAAACCCGCCGGGCATAGCGCGGACGGAGGCATGGAACACCACCGCTGGCATTACGGCCAATGCGCGCATACCGTCAATATCGCGGCGGTAGGTATGGTGTGGGAGTGCCATTACAAGAGATCCTATCAAAAATATTCTGGCAATTTATAGGAGATTGCGTGGCGTTTTAACACCATCTTTTTTAGTTTTCCGCCCTGCCTTTGGCCTGCACCGCACGAGGATTGGATTGCTTCTAGGTGCCTGCATAATCAAATCTATTTCCAAAATTTAATTACTGATTTTATCCCCCTGAATATTTTTTTTATAAATTTTCTGCATTTTTTCTTAAAACGTCTTTTGTCGCTAATCCATGACGCTTCCCAGTGATGCGCGGCATAGGATTCCGGATAAATAAACGGGGGCTCTTTAATCGTATAGGGGAAAAACAATTTTGTATTTTCAATATAGCTGGATACGCCGAAACGCTTACACATTTCCGTAAAAAAAATAGGGCCGCTTTGCACATTGGTGCCCTGACCTGCATGCTCGTCAATCCACGCAGGCAGATTATCTATGCAATATTTGATAAACGGGTCGCCAGCTTTTAGCCCTATTATTGAGTTTGCTACTGCCCCTTCCGGTTCTTTGACCAAAAGAGAATCGCTTTCCAGAAATGTGTCTATTGGCTTATAGCACTCAAAGTCTGTATCAATATATAAGCCACCATGCCGATATAATATTTCATAGCGCGCTATGTCCGCTTTCGCAGCCCAGTTAACAGCCTTATCAAAATAGGTCTGATTCTGTAAACCGGTGAAGTCCTGCCACACCGTATACTGAAAGCCCGGATGCTTCAAAATCCACGAAAACATCCATTTCATTTGTTGCTTGGGAACCGGGCTACCGAGCCATATCCAATGGAAATGTTTTGGGATCATGATCTCTTCCTTGCTTTGCTCCTGAAGCTGATGATTAATCTGCGATAATGATTAAAATACTATTCATTGAATAGCAAGCATTCCTGAGGATGAGCGCTATAGCGTCAACGTCCGAGTTTTGGCTGATTTTTCTACGGTGGCTACACACCACGAGACCCGCCATGTGAGACGGGTACACACCTTTAAAGAAGTAATTGGTGGAGGAGGCAGGATTTGAACCTGCGAACTCCGAAGAGGACAGATTTACAGTCTGCTGCCATTGACCACTCGGCTTTGTTATTTAATGATATTTTCATTGTCATATGTGCTTGTGTGCTAATCAGTGTGCTAATATCCTTCAAACGCGCTGCCATAGCCAATTGT
>JANYBV010000018.1 GCA_025360605.1 Alphaproteobacteria bacterium
CACGCCGAAGGTCGCGGGTTCGAGTCCCGTCACTCCCGCCATTTTCACGATATACAGCGCCTCAGGTGTGACATGCTTATCAAAGAACAGATAGTGCGGCGGAAGCCGCACGGCACGCCGAAGGTCGCGGGTTCGAGTCCCGTCACTCCCGCCAAAGCAATAAAATGCGGCTGTTTTTCCATCAATGATTTTGTGTCTACAACAAGCGTGCTTTACGCATTGAAAAATGCCAGAGTTTTTAGCATGAACTCCCATCAGGGCTTTAAAGAGCGAAGCTCGCATCACCACAGGTGACACCATGATGCCACAATGCTAAAAATCTCGTTGTGCGGCCCATAAAATCCTTTATTAGTAGCTCAACTTTAGCTATGTTTTAAAAATTATGGATCACGTCGTCGTACAATATTTTCCTATTCTTGTTTTTCTGGCAATTGCCTCTGGCCTTGCGGTGCTTATGGCATTTGCGCCGATGGCGGTCGGCCGTCAGAAGCCTGACAGCGAAAAAACTTCGTCCTACGAATGTGGATTTGAGCCTTTCGGCGATGCGCGGGGTAAGTTCGACGTACGTTTTTACCTCGTTGCCATCCTTTTTATTATTTTTGATCTGGAAGTGGCTTTTTTATTCCCATGGGCGGTATCGCTCGGGAAAATTGGTGAATTTGGTTTCTGGTCGATGATGGGATTCCTTTTTGTGCTGGCCATTGGTTTTGTCTATGAATGGAAAAAAGGCGCATTGGAATGGGAATAACTTATATTGATTCTGCCCGCCCGATTCCACCAGGCGCCGATCAGGATGCTTTGCTCGATCAGGTCTATGACGAATTTAACAACAAAGGTTTTGTGGTTGCCAGTCTCGACAACCTTGCCAACTGGGCGCGGACAGGTTCGCTCTGGCCGATGACGTTTGGTTTGGCGTGTTGCGCAGTGGAGATGATGCAGGCAGCCGCATCGCGCTACGACATGGATCGTTTTGGGGTGGTATTTCGCCCAAGTCCGCGTCAGTCGGACGTGATGATTGTTGCCGGTACGTTGTGCAATAAAATGGCTCCGGCGCTGCGCAAGGTCTATGACCAGATGGCGGAGCCGCGCTGGGTGATTTCCATGGGAAGCTGCGCCAATGGCGGCGGCTATTACCACTATTCCTATTCCGTGGTGCGCGGTTGTGACCGTATCGTTCCTGTGGATATCTATGTTCCCGGATGCCCGCCAACGGCTGAGGCGCTGATGTATGGTATTTTGCAGTTACAGAAAAAAATCCGCCGCACAGGGACGATCGTTCGATGACCGAAACTAATCAGGGATGGACTATTGACCAAACGCGCCTACCGGAGTTTTCTGCCTCGGCGGAGATGATCGCTGGCGAACTGGTGCTGCGCACCACCCGTGCACAGGTTGTTGCGCTTCTTACCTACCTTCGTGACGACGCCGATTGCCTGTTTAAACAGCTGGTTGATGTGGCCGGTGTTGATTATCCAGACAGGGCAGAGCGTTTCGATGTAGTATACCAGCTGTTAAGCCTGAAACACAATGTGCGCGTACGCGTTAAAGTCGCGACTGATGATAAAACGCCTGTGTCATCCGTGGTATCCGTGTTTTCCAGCGCCAACTGGTTTGAGCGCGAAGTATGGGATATGTACGGTGTGTATTTTTCCGATCATCCGGATTTACGCCGCATTCTGACGGACTACGGCTTTGACGGCCATCCGCAACGCAAGGATTTCCCGCTGACAGGGTATGTCGAGCTGCGCTATGATGTGGAGCAAAAGCGCGTGGTCTATGAACCGGTGAAGCTCAATCAGGCTTATCGTAGTTTTGATTATTTAAGCCCGTGGGAAGGTCCCAATTATGTGTTGCCGGGCGATGAAAAGGCCACTGGCAGCAAATAACGATGGTCAAAAAAGCGCCCTTTACACTGCGTGAGGCCCGACTCGAAGACTTTGAAGAAATTTACGATATATTCTGCAAGGTATTGAGTGAGGGAAAGACGTATTCCTATACCACTCAGGAAATGACGCCAGACCGTAGCCTTGCCTACTGGATTTCTGCTCCGGGCACACATTGCTTCGTTGCCGATATTGATGGCAAGGTGGCCGGTGTGGCTGCCATCCGCCCGCACCGCACGGGGCGCGCTGGCCATGTGGCCAACGCCTCCTTCATTGTCCACCCCAGTTACCGCCGTCTTGGCATTGCCCGCGCATTGGGGGAATGGGCGCTTAAATACGCTAAAAAACAAAAATACAAAGCTATGCAGTTTAACTTCGTGGTGAGTGTTAATGAAGTGGCGGTCAAGTTATGGAAATCACTTGGCTTTACCATTGTTGGAACCTTGCCTGAAGGTTTTCAGCATGCTACTAAAGGTTTGGTGGATGTTTATATCATGCACCAGTTCTTATAAATTAACGCCAAAGCCGCTAAAAGACTGAATGATAACTAAACGAGAATCGGATATACTACGCTTCTAAAAAGAATGGTGAGTTTAACATGACGGAAAAACAGGCACATTCGCCTAAGGTAGAGCTTAAAAATCTTACGCTGAACTTTGGTCCTCAGCATCCGGCTGCGCATGGGGTGTTGCGTCTGGTTCTGGAAATGGACGGCGAGGTGGTTGAGCGCGCCGATCCGCATATTGGCTTGTTGCACCGTGGTACGGAAAAGCTGATCGAGCATAAAACCTACCTGCAGGCGCTGCCGTACTTCGACCGCCTTGACTATGTCTCGCCAATGAATCAGGAGCATTGCTACTCTCTGGCTGTTGAAAAATTACTTGGGTGCAATGTTCCTTTGCGCGCACAATATATTCGCGTGTTGTTTTCCGAATTGACCCGTATCTTAAACCATATTCTTAACATTACCACGCAAGCGCTTGATGTTGGGGCGATGACGCCGCTGCTGTGGATGTTTGAAGAACGTGAAAAAATATTGGAATTTTACGAACGCGCCTCCGGTGCGCGCTTCCATTCGGCCTACATCCGTCCGGGTGGGGTGCATCAGGATATTCCTACCGGCATGGACAAGGATATCTATGCCTTTGCGGAAGGTTTCAGCAAGTACATCGACGATGTAGACCATCTGCTCACTGAAAACCGTATATGGAAACAGCGCTTGGTAGATATCGGCGTGGTGAGCGCAGCGCAGGCGATGGACTGGGGCTTTACCGGCCCGATGTTGCGCGGTTCAGGCATTGCGTGGGATTTACGCAAAAGCCAGCCTTACGATGTCTATGACCAGCTTGATTTTGATATTCCTGTCGGCATCAACGGTGATTGCTATGACCGTTATCTGGTGCGTATGGAAGAAATGCGCCAGTCGCTTCATATCATCAAACAGTGCCTCGACAAAATGCCCAAAGGCCCGATCGTCACTGATGATCCGAGGGTAGCGCCGCCGAAACGCGGTGCCATGAAGCAATCCATGGAAGCGCTGATCAATCACTTCAAGCTCTACAGTGAAGGCTACCATGTGCCTGTAGGGGAAACTTACACTGCTGTGGAAGCGCCTAAGGGTGAATTCGGTGTATACCTGATTTCTGATGGTACCAATAAGCCTTACCGTTGCCGAATTCACGCGCCTGGGTTTGCCCATCTGCAGGCCCTTGATTTCATGACTAAGGGACACATGCTGGCGGACGTGGTAGCTGTTATCGGAACCATGGATATCGTGTTTGGCGAGATTGACCGATGAAAAAAAAGCAGTGGGTGTTATGGATGGGCTTCATTTCGGCGATGGTTTTTACCGTCCCTGCTGCCTATGCTAATCCGCTATTAAATAAGGATGCGACGAATACGGCGCCAGAACCGCCACCACAAAATATGCCTGAGATGCCCAAGCCTCAATCGCCGCCTCCGGCTGTGCAGGAAGTAGCTATTCCACCGCTGCCGCCGGCGCTTCCCTGTAAGCCTCAATGGATTTATGGTCTTTGGGAATTGCAGCGCTTGTACGAATCGCCGCTTGGAACCGAAACCCAAGCATACAATACGAATCCCATCCAGTACATAGCGTTTGGCAAGGATTCAAAATTCTACCGTTTTAATGCGGGTAAAAACCGCTTGGATCCGCAGGTGGTGATAAACACAATGCGGCAACACGCAGGTGCCCTCCTGCAATTCCTTCTGCAGGATGCCGGTATGCTCTATATTTATCAGGATCGCGTCGCAACTGATACGATGGTATGCTTTATCGTTGCAGAAACAAGGCCGCCATTTGGAGCGGGGAATATGTTGCTGATGCCACCAAAGGGACAAGTCAACGGACGCCTGATTAAACAATATAAGAAAGTATGGCCGCCAAAGCCGCAACCGCAACAAGCACCGCAACCTGCCCCAAGGCCAACTTACCGTCATTTCGGCGGACGTTAAATACCTATTGCAAATACAATACAACTATCGGTAATAAAGCACTATGACTGGAAAAATTCACTTTAAAGAAAATAGCGGGCCTTCGGTGTTTGCCTTTACCACCGAGAATTTTCGCCATGCCCAGCAAATCATTGGTCGTTATCCTGAAGGCAAGGTGCAAAGCGCGTTGATGCCGTTATTGACTTTGGCCCAAAAGCAAAATGCTGGCTGGCTGCCCAAGTCGGCGATGGATTATATTGCCATGATGCTGGCATTGCCGCCCGTGCGTGTCTATGAGGTGGCATCGTTTTACACGATGTATAATCTGGAGCCTGTGGGTCGTTATGTGATCGAATTATGTACGACAACGCCATGCTGGCTGCGTGGGTCGGATGCTATTGTTGCTGCCTGTGAAAAACATTTGGGAATTAAATGCGGTGAAACGACCGTGGACGGTCAGTTTACGCTTCGTGAAGTGGAATGTCTTGGTGCGTGCGTGAATGCGCCAATGTGTCAGGTGGATGAAGGATATTATGAAGATTTAACGCCTGAAAGCGTTGTCAAATTGATTGATGCGTTCGCAAATGGTGAAGCACCACCGGTTGGCCCGCAAAATGGCCGGAAAAGTTCTGAGCCGTTGGCTGCATTTGCAACCTCAAAGCCCATGGAGCATAAGTAATGCTTGCAGATAAAGACCGAATTTTTACGAATCTCTACGGTTTTGATGACTGGAAGTTGGCTGGCGCGCGTGCGCGCGGCGACTGGGAAAATACCATCAAGATTCTTGATAAAGGCCCTGAAGCTATCATTGAAGAAGTCAAAGCATCCGGATTGCGCGGCCGCGGTGGTGCAGGGTTTTCTACGGGTATTAAATGGTCGTTCATGCCGAAAAAATCCGATGGAAGACCGTCTTACCTTGTCGTGAATGCTGACGAAGGTGAACCGGGAACCTGCAAAGACCGTGACATGATGCGCCATGAGCCGCACAAGCTGATCGAGGGATGCCTGATTGCGTGTTTTGCCATGCGTGCCGTTGCGACATATATTTATATTCGCGGTGAATTTGCAGAAGAAGCTAACCGTCTGGAATATGCAATTGCCGAAGCGTATGAAGCGGGTTTGATCGGTAAAAATGCCTGTGGCAGCGGGTTTGACTGCGATATGTACGTGCATCGTGGTGCAGGTGCCTATATCTGCGGGGAAGAAACTGCTTTGATCGAATCGCTAGAAGGCAAAAAAGGTCAGCCGCGTTTAAAACCACCGTTTCCGGCGGCGTGTGGCGTCTGGGGATGCCCCACCACGGTCAATAACGTGGAAAGTATTGCTGTAGTACCAACGATTTTGCGTCGTGGTCCTGCGTGGTTTGCGGGCATTGGCCGCCCCAATAACACGGGTACCAAGGTGTTTTGTATTTCCGGTCACGTTAATACACCGTGTAACGTAGAAGAAGAGATGGGGATTCCCCTACGTGAACTGATTGAAAAACATGCCGGTGGAGTGCGTGGCGGCTGGGATAACCTGCTTGCCATTATTCCGGGTGGGTCTTCTGTTCCGTTGTTGCCAAAAGATATCTGCGATACGGTGTTGATGGACTTCGACAGTCTGCGTAATGTGCGTTCAGGGCTTGGAACGGCGGCAGTGATCGTCATGGATAAAAGCACGGATGTGGTGCGTGCGATTGCACGCTTATCTAAATTTTATATGCATGAATCATGCGGTCAGTGTACACCGTGCCGTGAAGGCACCGGTTGGCTGTGGCGCATGATGGACCGCATGGCAAAAGGGCAGGCGGAGATCGCAGAGATTGACCAGATGCTCGATGTCGCCGGCCGTATCGAAGGGCACACGATTTGTGCGCTGGGTGATGCAGCGGCGTGGCCAGTGCAGGGACTTGTTCGGCACTTTCGCGGCGAAATTGAAAAACGCATACAGAATTATGTGAAGAAGGCCGCATGATAAAAATACATACATTATTTACTAAACTGTGGCATACACAGACACGTAAAAATTGGAGGGTTTTTCATGGCTAAAGTTCTATTGAGGATTGCAGGGCTAAACGGTCAGTTGGTTCTCTTGGCTGACCGTGTCATTATTACACGTGATGGAATTTTAAATATGTTCACTTTTGGATTTAATTCAAAACGTGAAATACCGCTTTCGGCCATATCAGAAGTGGTATTTCGTAATGCCACTATTTTTACTCCGGGGCATATCGAATTTGTTCGCAGCGGCCGAAGTCAGGACGAGCGAAAAAGTGCCAAGCATAGCACGGTAAAATTCCGCAAATTGCAGGGGCAAAAGTTCGAAGAATTCAAAGAAAAAATTTTCGAGATGATGGAGCAGTCATCCCGTCAGCGAACCAAATAATATAATCAACAGCAACGTTTTATTTATGCCAAAGCTTACCATCGACGGACAGGAAATTGAAGTAGAGCAGGGCACTGTACTTATACAGGCCTGTGAGCAGCTTGGTATCGAAATACCGCGCTTTTGCTATCATGAACGCTTAGCGATTGCCGGTAATTGCCGTATGTGTCTGGTGGAAGTGTCGCCGGGCCCCCCTAAACCTCAGGCTTCGTGTGCGCTACCTTGTGCCGATGGCATGGTAGTAAAGACCAATTCACCGATGGTGAAGAAAGCGCGTGAAGGCGTAATGGAATTTCTTCTGATCAACCATCCGCTCGATTGCCCTATCTGCGATCAGGGCGGGGAATGTGATTTGCAAGATCAGGCCATGCACTATGGTGCGGGCACCAGCCGATATAGTGAACATAAGCGTGCAGTCGAAGACAAGTATATGGGGCCGCTGATTAAAACCCAGATGACGCGCTGTATCCATTGCACACGTTGCATCCGTTTTTCCACCGAAATTGCCGGTGTGCCTGAGTTGGGCGCGTTTGGACGCGGGGAACATATGGAAGTGGGGACGTATGTAGAGCAGAGCATTACCTCCGAACTTTCGGGTAATCTGGTGGATATATGCCCAGTTGGCGCCCTGACTTCTAAGCCTTATGCCTTCGTTTCCCGTCCATGGGAACTAAAAAAAACAGAATCGATCGATGTTCTTGACGCGGTCGGTTCTAGCATTCGTATCGACAGCCGTGGGCAGTCTGTGCTGCGTGTGCTGCCGCGTGTCAACGAAGCGGTGAATGAAGAATGGATTTCGGATAAAACCCGCCATGCGTGCGATGGCCTGCGCGTTCAGCGCCTTGATCGGCCCTACATTCGCAATACCGAAGGTAAGCTGGTGGAAGCGTCATGGCAGGAAGCGTTCACGCTCATCACGGAATGGTTCCGTCTGATTCCGCCGGAAGAAATCGGCGCCATTGCCGGAAATCTTGCCTGCATGGAAAGCATGATGGCACTACGTGATTTGTTAGACAGTGTCGGTGTGTTCAACCGTGATTGTCGTTCCGATGGTGCAATGTTGGATTCCCAACGCTCCCATTACCTGTTCAATACCACCATCGCCGGTATCGAACAGGCGGATGTGTGTCTGCTGATCGGCACCAACCCGCGCCGTGAAGCTGCGATGGTCAATGCCCGTATCCGCAAGGCATGGCGCGCAGGTGGTTTGCGCGTGCATCTCGTTGGAGCGGAGGTGGATCTCACCTATCCATACGAATATCTCGGCAACGATGCACGTATCCTGTCTGAGATACTGGATGGCCGCGACCCGCTGGCGCAGGAACTTGCAAATGCCAAAAACCCGATGATCATTCTGGGGGCTAGCGTTATGGGCCGTCCTGATGCTGATGAAATTTTTACCGCTGCTAAATCCATTGCCCAGAAATATAATATGGTCAAAGAGGGGTGGAATGGTTTCAACGTATTGAACCATGCTGCGTCACGTGTTGGTGGTATGGATATAGGTTTCCTGCCAACGCCAGAAGGCAAAGATATCAATAAAATGATAGATGACTGCCGCCGCGAGGAAATGAAGTTAGTTTACTTACTTGGTGCCGATGATTTCGATATGGGATTGCTTGGAAACGCATTTGTCATTTATCAGGGGCATCATGGCGATGAAGGTGCGCACCGCGCCGATATTGTTTTACCCGGAGCGGCCTATACTGAAAAAGAGGCGACCTATGTCAATCTTGAAGGCCGCGTACAGCGTACCAAGCGTGCGGTATTCCCGCCAGGGCAGGCTAAGGAAGACTGGGCTATTATCCGTGCATTGTCTGATGCGTTAGGCAAGCCGCTGCCGTACAACACGCTGGAGCAACTCCATGCGCGTATGGCAAAAGTTGCTCCGCATCTTGTGAACGTGAACGACATAACACCGGCAACGTGGCTTCCCCTACCTGAACTGCGTGAGCGCTTCCGTATTTCTGATTTGCCATTGTCCGAATACATCCTGAATTTTTATATGACGGATCCTATTAGTCGTGCATCTAAAACCATGGCGGAGTGCGTGCGTGAGTTGTCAAATTCAGCTAACTTACTAAGGGTGGCGTAGCATGACATTTGCAGCGTTTATTACTCTTATCTGGCCGGTATTGTATATTAGCGGCAAGATATTGATCGTGGTGGTGCCCCTGCTTATTTGTATGGCTATGCTGACCTACTTTGAACGCAAGGTCATTGCCGCGATGCAACTGCGTAAAGGCCCCAACGTGGTTGGGTTCTTCGGGCTTCTACAGCCGTTTGCTGACGGGGTGAAGCTGCTTTTTAAAGAAACCATTTTTCCGGCGCAGGCCAACAAGGTTATTTTTCTTCTGGCGCCCATGCTTACCTTTACGCTAGCGCTGGTCGGATGGGCAGTCATCCCGCTGACTTCCACCTTTGTCATCGCCAATATAAATGTTGGTATTCTCTATCTTTTCGCTATCTCCTCGCTTGGGGTGTACGGTATTATTATGGCAGGCTGGGCGAGTAACTCCAAATACGCTTTCCTCGGTGCCATCCGTTCGTCAGCGCAGATGGTGAGTTATGAAGTGTCCATCGGCTTTGTGATCGTTACGGTGATATTAAATGTAGGCTCACTCAACCTCGGTGATGTTGTGCGTGCGCAGGCAGGCGGTATATCGCACTGGTTCGCCTTCAATTTCACGCTTGCGAACGGCTTTATGCTGTTCCCTATGTTTGTCGTATTTTTTATCTCGGCCCTTGCGGAAACAAATCGCCATCCTTTCGATCTTCCGGAGGCGGAAGGTGAGTTAGTGGCGGGGTATAATGTTGAATATTCCTCGATGAGCTTTGCGCTGTTTTTCCTTGGTGAATACATGAATATGATTCTGATGAGTGGCATGATCACCATTCTGTTTTTAGGGGGGTGGCAGTCACCTTTCGATATTGCATTTTTTAATGCTATTCCTGACCTGATCTGGCTGGTGGCTAAAATTATTTTCTGCTTGTTCGTGTTCATATGGGTGCGTGCGACATTGCCCCGTTACCGTTATGATCAGCTGATGCGTCTGGGGTGGAAAGTGTTCCTGCCGCTATCGCTGGTGTGGGTGTTTTTAACCGCAGGCTATGTGGTATATTACAAGCATCCCGCTTCGATATGATAAATGTACAATACAGTTCTGGAGACGTAATTTAAGTGGAATCATTTGCACAATGGCTGGTTGATTTTGTTCATGAGTTTGGATATTGGGGCATCTTTATCATGGCATTTCTGGAAAGCACATTCGTGCCTATTCCCAGCGAAGTAACTATGGTGCCTGCAGGTTATCTGGTACATCAGGATAAGATGAGTGCATGGCTCGTACTGTTCAGCTCCATAACAGGGGCGATCGGCGGATCGCTTGCAAATTATTATATCGCATTTCATTATGGCCGCCGCTTCCTTTATGCTTACGGTAAATATCTTTTTTTTAATCACGACAAGATGCAAAAACTGGATAAATTTTTTGCATCACATGGTGAAATTTCAACACTTACGGGAAGGTTGATTCCCGGTTTAAGGCATGTCATTTCGTTTCCGGCCGGCCTTGCCCATATGGATATCAAAAAATTCTGCATCTACACCGGTGTTGGGGGTGGACTATGGATGATAACATTGGTATTGGTCGGGTATGTCATTGGTGGTAATAAAGAACTTGTCCGACACACCATGCCTTATGTTGTGGGTTCGGTCATTTTGGGAGTCGTTGTAATGGTTATGTTGTATGTGAGGCATCACCGCAAAAACGCACCGTTCGTAGCTCCAGCGCTGCAAGAGGTGAACGATGCCTAAGCGTAACAAACTCGACAGGTTTGCCCGATCCTTCCTGCTTTCCGAGTTGGTTGCAGGATTTATACTGACTTTCAAGTACATGCTGAAAAAGCCAGTCACCATCAATTATCCGTTTGAAAAAGGCCCCTTGTCACCGCGCTTCCGTGGTGAACATGCGCTACGCCGCTATGCCAATGGCGAAGAGCGTTGCATTGCATGCAAACTGTGCGAAGCTATTTGCCCCGCACAGGCAATCACCATTGAAGCCGAGCAACGCGCCGACGGTTCGCGCCGCACCACGCGTTATGACATCGATATGACCAAATGTATTTTCTGCGGTTTCTGTCAGGAAGCCTGCCCTGTGGATGCGATTGTCGAAGGGCCGAATTTTGAATATGCCGTGGAGACACGCGAGGAACTTTTCTACAACAAGGACAAATTGCTTGCGAATGGCGACCGTTGGGAAACCGCGATTGCTGCCAATCTCAAAGCGGATGCGGAATACAGGTAATATATTATGGCTGATCTCATCCCCACGATTATTTTTTATCTCTTTTCTACGATTACCATTGTTTCGGCTGTGAAAGTCATTTCATCGCGCAACCCTGTGCATTCGGTGCTGTTCCTGATTCTTGCATTTTTCAGTTCGGCGGGCCTATTTGTGCTGATTGGCGCGGAATATCTCGCCATGACACTGGTGATTGTCTATGTGGGGGCGGTGGCAGTTTTGTTCCTCTTCGTAGTCATGATGCTGGATATTGATATTGCCCAGTTGCGCTCAGGTTTTCTGAAATACCTGCCTATGGGCGTTGCGGTTGCGCTCATCGTATTTTTTGAATTGTTCGTGGCGCTGTATATGTCGGTCAAAGTGCCGTCGGGTCTTGCGGCGTTACGCCAGCCGATTCCGGCTGATGATGTCAGCAATACGCAAGCGATTGGGAACGTGCTCTATACCTATTATGTGCTGCCGTTCCAGATGTCGGGTATTATCCTTCTGATTGCGATGATCGGTGCTATTGTGCTGACGCTGCGTTCGCGCCGCGGTGTACGCAAACAAAATATTCAAAAACAATTGGCACGTCACCCATCTGACGCTATGAAGGTGGTCAAGGTCAAATCAGGCGAAGGTATCGGATAATGAGCCAACATTTTTTTGGTGAGATTGGAATATTCCATTACCTTATTGTGTCGAGCATTTTGTTCACGCTGGGCATCTGTGGCATATTCATCAACCGCAAAAATATCATCACCATCCTCATGTCTATTGAGCTGATCTTGCTTGCGGTGAATATCAATTTTGTAGCGTTTTCGGTAAAGCTTGGCGATTTGAGCGGACAAATTTTTGCGATGTTCGTACTTACTGTGGCGGCTGCTGAGGCAGCTATCGGCCTTGCTATACTTGTCATCTACTTCCGTAACCGCGGCACGATCGCGGTGGAAGATGTTCATCTGATGAAAGGCTGATCCGTGAACGTAAGCAGCTTTATCGAACTGATCGTTTTTTTACCGTTGCTGGCGGCACTGGCGACCGGATTATTCGTGCGTTCCATTTCACCACGCGGTGCCCAGATTCTGACCTGCGGCGGCATGGTAATTTCTGCGGTATTGTCCGGCATCATGTTTAAAGAATTCGCCGGACTTGCGATGTCGTCGGCCGGATGGCGCGAACTGATCGGCGGAACTGGGCTGATTTACAAAGTGCATATCGCGCCGTGGATTATGTCGGGAAACCTCACAGTTGACTGGACGTTGCGTGTGGATGCGCTCACGGCTGTGATGCTGGTGGTGGTGACGTGGGTGTCTGCGGTGGTTCACATTTATTCGGTGGGCTATATGAGTCATGACCCACATCAGCAGCGTTTCATGGCGTACTTGTCACTCTTTACGTTTTTCATGCTTATGCTGGTTACCTCCGACAACCTCGTCCAGTTGTTCCTCGGGTGGGAAGGGGTGGGGCTGTGTTCCTATCTGCTCATCGGGTTCTGGTTCACCAAACCAGAGGCAAACGCTGCAGCGATCAAGGCTTTTCTTGTGAACCGTGTCGGCGATTTTGGATTCTCATTGGGTATATTTGCAATTTTCATGGTGTTTGGCAGTGTGCATTTCGATGCGATCTTTGCCGGCATCAATGCCCATGCCGCAGATAATTTTATGTTCCTTGGCTACAAGTTTCATGCCGTCACCCTGATTTGCGTATTGCTGTTTATTGGCGCAATGGGGAAATCGGCACAATTTGGCCTGCACACATGGTTGCCGGATGCGATGGAAGGCCCAACGCCTGTGTCGGCACTTATTCATGCTGCGACCATGGTGACGGCGGGTGTGTTTATGGTGGCGCGTTGTTCGCCGTTATTTGAGCGTTCGCAAGAGGCGTTGCAACTGGTCACAATCGTTGGTGGTTTGACGGCGTTCTTTGCGGCTACCGTTGGTCTGGTGCAAAATGACATTAAGCGTGTGATCGCCTATTCCACCTGTTCGCAACTGGGCTATATGTTTTTTGCCTGCGGTGTCGGTGCGTATGCCGCTGCGATGTTCCATCTGATGACCCATGCGTTCTTCAAGGCGCTCTTGTTCCTCAGTGCTGGTTCGGTGATTCATGGCATGTCGGGTGAGCAGGATATGCGTAAAATGGGCGGAATCTGGAAGCTCATGCCCACCACTTACGCTTTTATGTGGATTGGCTCGCTTGCGCTTGCCGGTTTGCCGTTCCTGTCAGGTTACTATTCCAAGGATATTATTTTAGAGGCCGCCTATGCCGCAGGTGAGGGGCCCGCGCGTTATGCCTTCTGGATGGGGATTGCTGCTGCCTTCATGACCGCGTTTTATTCGTGGCGGTTATTATTCATGACGTTCCATGGCAAGCCGCGTGCCAGCAAGGAAGTGATGAAACATGTACATGAATCGCCTGCTATTATGCTGCGTCCATTGATGTTTTTAGCACTCGGGGCATTATTTGTAGGCGCGATGGATTATTATGAGTTCGGTTTTGTGGCACCAGGTGCAGACAAGGATTTCTTTGAAACAACCATTGCCAATTATGCTGTGCTTGAAGAAGCACATCAGGTGCCTGGATGGGTAAAGGAATTACCGCTGCTGGTGGCGTTGACGGGTATTGGCTTGGCGTGGGTGTTTTATGTGGTGAACACGCAGATCCCAGCAAAAATTGCAGCAGTATTCCCATGGTCTTATAAATTCTTGCTCAATAAATGGTATGTTGATGAACTATATGAATGGCTCTTTGTGCGCCGCGCCAAGCAATTGGGTATGTACTTATGGAAATTCTGGGATGAAAAAATAATTGATGGGTTTGGCCCTAACGGCGCTGCGCTTGTGACGCATCTTTCTGCCGGACGTGTCAGCCGCCTGCAAACAGGTTTTGTATATCACTATGCCTTCGCCATGATGATCGGTTTTATGATCATTGTTGGCTGGGTGGTGTTTGGAGTGTGATATGCTGACGTATCTAATGCTTCTTCCGTTGCTTGGTGCTCTCCTGATTCTTGGCGTAGTCCGTGGGGATGACCAGCGCGCTGCGTCCGAGGCGCGCCTGATAGCGCTGTTCACCACGGTTGCAACTTTCTTTGGTTCTCTGTTCGCTTGGATCGGTTTTGACAACAGCAAGGCGGATTTCCAGTTTGTTGAAAAATACGACTGGTTCTCGAGCCTGAATATCTCCTACCATGTTGGTATCGACGGCATCTCCTTGTTCATGTTGTTGCTCACTACCTTCCTTATGCCGATCTGTATTTTATGCAGTTGGGAATCGGTGACCAAGCGCGTACGTGCGTTCATGGTAAATTTTCTCTTGCTGGAAGTAATGGTGATCGGGGTGTTTATTTCCCTCGACGTGATCATGTTCTACACTTTCTTCGAAGGCATGCTGATTCCGATGTATCTGATTATCGGTATTTGGGGCGGCAACCGCCGCATTTATGCCGCGTTTAAATTCTTCCTCTATACTTTTGCCGGATCGGTATTGTTTCTGGTGGCGATTCTCTATCTCTACAACGTGTTTGGTACAACCAGCATCCCTGAACTGATTAAACAGGCTCCGCAACTCTCGCCGCATGTGCAGCACCTTTTGTGGCTGGCGATGTTTGCATCGTTCGCGGTGAAAGTGCCGATGTGGCCGGTGCATACATGGTTGCCAGATGCGCACGTACAGGCTCCTACGGCCGGTTCGGTGATTCTGGCGGGTATATTGCTAAAAATGGGGGCGTATGGGTTCCTGAGGTTTTCGCTGCCGATGCTTCCGGTGGCTTCGCATGATTTCGCCCCACTGATATTTACCCTAAGTATCGTTGCCGTCATCTATACCTCGCTGGTTGCGTTAGTGCAGCAGGACATGAAAAAACTGATCGCCTATTCCTCGGTGGCGCATATGGGGTTTGTCACTATCGGTATTTTTGCTTTCAATATGCAGGGTATCGAAGGTGCCATCGTCCAGATGATCAGCCACGGCCTTGTCTCCGGTGCGTTGTTCCTTTGCGTAGGGGTGGTGTATGACCGCCTGCACACGCGCGAAATTTCCAGCTATGGCGGCGTGGTGACCGTGATGCCGAAATATGCTGCTATTTTCATGTTCTTTACCATGGCCTCGGTCGGGTTGCCGTCAACGTCCGGCTTTGTCGGCGAGTTTTTGGTGCTGGTCGGAATTTTTCAGGCCAATAGCACCGTTGCCTTCCTTGCCACTACCGGAGTGGTGCTCGGTGCTGCCTACATGCTCTGGTTATACCGCCGTGTGGTGTTTGGCAGCGTGACCAATCCGGAAGTATCCACGATGAAAGAGCTGAGCGGACGCGAAATGGTGCTTTTTGTGCCTATTATTCTGCTGGTGATATGGCTTGGGATATATCCGAAAGCCTACATGGCGGCTATGGAGCCTTCCGTTGCGCAGCTGATCAAACAGGTGTCGCTCAATACAGATGATACAGGGATAGATAAGAAATGACCGCCGTTGCAACCATAACCTCAATGCTGGGTGATATCAGGCTTTCGCACTTTTCTGTGCTGAGGCCGGAGTTGTATTTATGCGGATGGTCGTTGTTCCTTCTGATCTACGGCGTATACCGTATCCGCCGTCACTCCGATAACTTCCTTATTTTCTCCGGCATTCTCGTGCTGATGATTACCGCATTGCTGGTCACTGGCAGCTACGGGCCAAGGATTATCGTGATGAACGGTATGTTTATCGCCGACCGTTTTTCTTCCATGGTCAAGTGTATGCTGATGGTGGCGAGTTCTATGGTGTTGCTGCTGGCTTCCAGCTGGCTGCGTGAGGAAAATGGCAGGCCGTTTGAGTTCGTCATTTTACTGCTATTTTCGACGCTAGGGATGATGTTCATGGTTTCGGCCAATGACCTGCTCACCATGTATATGTCGCTGGAAATGTCGAGCCTCGGGCTGTATGTGCTGGCGGCGTTCATGCGCGATCACGCCAAATCAAGTGAAGCAGGGCTTAAGTATTTTGTACTCGGTGCGCTGTCGTCAGGCATGATGCTGTTTGGCATGTCTTTGGTATACGGCTTTACCGGAACCACCAGCTTTGACGGGCTTGCCAAGCTGTTTGCCCTGCACGGCATGGTATCCAAAGGTGTTATTGTTGGCATGATTCTGGTGATTGTCGGTTTGTGCTTCAAAATTTCTGCCGTTCCGTTTCATATGTGGACCCCTGACGTATATGAAGGCGCACCTACGCCCGTCACCGCGTTCTTTGCCACGGCTCCGAAGATTGCCGCTTTAGCTTTATTTGCGCGTGTCATGTTGCAGCCATTTGGCGAGCTGGTAGGGCAATGGGCGCAGATTTTAGTATTCGTATCGATTGCAACCATGGTGGTTGGTTCGCTGGCGGCAATTATGCAAACTAACATCAAACGCCTGTTGGCGTATAGCTCGATTGGCCATGCCGGTTTTATGCTGGTGGGTATTGCTTCCGGTAGTTCAGCGGGTGTGCAGGCGGTGCTGGTTTATCTGGCGCTGTATATTTTCATGAGCTTGGGAATGTTCGGTTGCGTACTGATGATGCGCCGCGACGGGCATTATGTTGAAAACCTCAAAGACCTTGCCGGTCTTGGCCGCACCCAACCGCTGATGGCAATGGTGATCAGCCTGTTCATGTTCTCGATGGCGGGCATTCCGCCGCTGGCTGGCTTCTTCGGTAAAATGTATATCGTAATCGCGGCGATCAGCGCGGGGCTGACGTGGCTTGCGGTGATTGCGGTGTTGATGAGTGTCATCAGCGGCTATTATTACATCAAAGTCGTAAAGATCATGTATTTTGATGAGCCCTCACATCCGTTTGACCATTATTCACCGTATCTGGTTCGCACCGGTATCGGCATCAGTGCGTTTGTGACGCTGTTATTCTTCCTCTATCCCAGCCCCCTGATTCTTGAAGCCAAGGCTGCGGCGGAGGCGCTTTTACAATAATATGAGTGCAGCAAAACCCAAGCATCCCACCAACCTGCTGAACGATTATCACCTGCTGTCTTTTGACTCGCTGGATTCCACCAACGAGGAAGCCAAACGCCTTGCCAAGGGCGGCGGCTGCCACGGTGCGGTTATCTGGGCCAAGCACCAGAGCGAAGGTAAAGGGCGCATGGGGCGTGCATGGGTTTCATCCGACGGCAATTTGTTTGTGTCAGTGTTGCTGCAGCCGGAAAAGCCGGTGGCCGACTTAAGCCAGTTGTCGTTTGTGGCGGCAGTGGCGGTGCTGGAATCGCTGGAATCGCTGTTGCCGCAGGGTAACCGCCTGCAATGCAAATGGCCGAACGATGTGTTGCTGAATGACCGCAAACTCGGCGGCATCCTTCTGGAATCGTTCCAGACACCTGAGAATAAAAAACCGTGGGTGGTGGTGGGCGTTGGCATCAATGTCGACAGCTTTCCGCCGCGCACCGAATTCCCCGCTACCTGCCTGAAAGATGCGGGCGTGGAGCTGGTGAGTGCAAAAATTATTCTCTCGCGCTTCATCCACCATTTCATTGAATCGTACAATCTCTGGAACACCAAGGGGTTTGCACCGGTGCGCAAGAAATGGGTTGCTGCGGCGTGGGGTATGGAACAGCGCCTGTGTGCGCGCTTGCCGGATTCCAGCGTTGAGGGAATTTGTCAGGGTATCGATGCCAACGGCAGTTTGTTGCTGAAGCTGGATAACGGTAAAAAACATCAGGTGCATGCGGGGGATGTGTTTCCCGTAGAGGCCATACAGGCATAGGGTTTTTTTTATGCTCTTAGCAATTGATGCCGGAAATACCAATGTCGTTTTCGCCGTATTTGATGGCGAAACGCTGGTGGATCAGTGGCGCATTTCCACCGACCCGCGCCGCACTTCGGATGAATACGGCGTGTGGCTGACGCAGGTGTTGGAACATGCCGGCATTGCACCCGAAAAAATTAAACATGCGGTGCTTGCATCGGTAGTGCCACAGGCGATATTCGATTTACGCCAGCTAGCGAAGCGTTATTTTCATACCGAATTGCTGGTGATCGGTGATCCGCGTCTTAAGCTCAATATCGGCGTGGGCGTGTTGATTGATAATCCGTCGGAAGTAGGGGCTGACCGCCTTGTCAATGCCGTGGCAGCGTGGAAGCGCTATAAACAGGCGCTGATCGTCGTTGATTTTGGTACGGCTACGACCTTTGATGTCGTCAGCAGCGAAGGCAATTACATTGGCGGGGTGATTGCTCCGGGTGTAAATTTGTCGCTGGATGCCTTGCAGAAAGCAGCGGCAAAACTACCTACTGTTGCCATCCAAAAGCCGGTGAAAGCCATCGGCACGAACACTATTGGGGCAATGCAGTCAGGTATTTATTACGGCTATGTTGGGTTGATTGAGGGCATCACCGGAAAGATCAAGGCGGAGTACGGCAAGCCGATGAAAGTAATCGCAACCGGAGGACTTGCTTCACTTTATGCCAAGGCAACGCCGGTGATCGAGCATCTGGAACCTGACCTGACCATTTTCGGCCTGCGTGATATTTTTACTGAACATCACGCCTAAGTCCTTGTTAGCTATAATCTTGCTTCACAGGACGGGCTTGGAGTGGTTGTTTAGCAGATCAAGCATTTTTGCCTTGTTATCCATAGTTTCTGGCTCATTCCTGCTTGCATCTTTCATGCAATTAGCCCTATGATGTCGCCAATTATTAACAAATATTAAAATGACACAACCTGTCGCAAAATAATCAATTTTTTATCAACTTATTTCGTGAGCATCCCCACCCTATGACCTTTGACTTCTCAAAATATAAAGACGAACTGCTGTTTGTACCGCTGGGGGGATCCAACGAAATTGGCATGAACCTGAACCTCTATACGATCGGCGGCAAATGGCTGATGGTGGATTGTGGCATCGGCTTTGCCAACGAGCATCTGCCGGGGGTGGATATTATCGTGCCGGATATTACCTTTATTGCCGAGCGTAAAAAGGATTTGCTCGGTCTGGTGCTGACGCATGCGCATGAAGACCATTTAGGCGCGGTGCCGTGGCTGTGGCGCGAACTGGGGTGCCCGATTTATGCGACGCCCTTCACCGCCACTTTTCTGCACCATAAACTTTCCGAAATGGGGCCGGGCACACAGCCAAAAGTGATCGAAATGAAGTGCGGCAGCTCGGTTCAGATAGGGCCGTTTGGCGTGGATATGATTGAACTTACCCATTCCATCCCTGAAATGCAGGCCGTTGCTATCACCACCGAATGTGGCGTCGTGATGCATACGGGCGACTGGAAATTCGATTCCAACCCGCTGATCGGGCCGGTGTCCAATTACGCGCAGCTGACGAAATATGGTGATGGCAACGTATTGGCCATGGTGTGCGATTCCACCAACGTGTTTGTGGAAGGTGAATCTGGTTCTGAAGGTGAGGTGCGCAAGCATCTGTCGAAGGTGATTGCCGATTGTAAACAGCGCACGGTGGTAACCACATTTGCATCCAACCTCGCGCGCGTCGCCACCATCATTCAGGCCGCGCATGACGCAGGAAAAATCGTGGCATTAGCAGGCCGTTCGCTCCACCGCGTGGTGGAAGCCGCGAAGGAAAGCGGATACCTCGCCAAAGACATCGAACTCGTCAGCGACAAGGACGTGATGAGCCTGTCGCGCAAGGATGTGCTAATTATGTGCACTGGCTGCCAGGGCGAACCCCGCGCCGCACTCTCACGCATTGCGCGTGGCGATCATCCTAATATCAAATTGCAGGCGGGTGACACAGTGATTTTCTCCTCGCGCAAAATTCCGGGCAATGAATCGCGCATCAACCGCATGCACAACCAGTTGGTGGAAAAGAAAGTCGAAGTCATCACCGATAAAAACGACATGATCCACGTTTCGGGACATCCCGCGCGCGACGAGCTCAAGCGCATGTATGAAATGGTGCGCCCGCACATTGCAGTTCCGACTCACGGCGAGCCGCGCCATTTGCAAGAACATGCTAAACTGGCCAAATCCCTCGGCGTCAAAGAAACGGTGCTTGCGCATAACGGCGCCATCGTCTGGCTGGCCAAGGGCGAGGCGAGTGTCATTGGCAAGGTGCAATCCGGCTATGTCGCCATTGACGGTAGCTCGATGATTCCTACCGACGGCGACATCATCCGCACGCGCCGCAAACTGCGCGACGACGGCGCGGTGTTCGTAAGCGTAGTGCTTGGTAAAAACAGCGACCTGATGGCGCCGGTGCAGATGGTCGCACCCGGACTTCTGGATATCAAGGAAGACGACGAGCTGATCGCCGAATGCGTCGATGAAATCACCCGCGTGCTGGGAAGCAGCAAGGCCAAATCCGGTGATGCGCAGATTGCCGAACAGGTGCGCCTGTGCGTGCGCAAGTTGCTGAAGAAGGAACTGGATAAGAAGCCTGTGATTGAAGTTCATGTAGCGAGGGTATGAGTCATGTCGAAACAAGCAACTGCAGCTCCAAAGGTCGGATTTGTCAGCCTTGGTTGTGCCAAGGCGCTGGTTGATTCCGAGCGTATCCTTACGCAATTACGTGCGGAAGGATACGATTTCGCGCCCGATTACGGCGCTGCCGATGTGGTGATTGTCAATACCTGCGGCTTTCTGGATTCCGCCCGCGAGGAGTCACTGTCCGCCATTGGCGATGCGCTGGCCGAAAACGGCAAGGTAATCGTTACCGGCTGCATGGGTGCAACGCCGGAACTCATCCGCAGCGTCTATCCCGATGTTTTGTCGATCACGGGTCCAGCGCAGTATGAATCGGTAGTGGATGCGGTGCACCGCGCCCTGCCCAAGCCACATGATCCGCATGTGGATCTTCTGCCGTCGCCGCGCAATGAGCAGGTGGGTGTAAAGCTGACGCCCCGCCACTACGCGTACTTAAAAATTTCCGAAGGCTGCAACAACCGTTGCTCATTCTGCATCATCCCGAAATTACGTGGTGATCTGGTCAGCCGTCCGGCGGCCGATGTGCTGATGGAAGCAGAAAATCTTGTTAAATCCGGCGTGAAAGAACTGCTGGTGATTTCGCAGGATACCAGCGCTTATGGCATCGACACCAAATACGCCGCCTCGCAGTGGAAAGACCGTAGCGTGAAGGCCAAATTCCTTGATTTATGCAAAGAGCTCGGTGAACTCGGCGCGTGGATCCGTCTGCATTACGTCTATCCGTATCCGCATGTGGACGATGTGATCGAACTGATGACGGCAGGAAAAATTCTCCCCTATCTCGACATTCCTTTCCAGCACGCCAGCCCGAAAGTGCTCAAAGACATGCGCCGTCCGGCGGCATCGGAGAAAGTTATCGACCGCATCGGCGCATGGCGCAAGGCCTGCCCTGATATGACGGTGCGCTCGACTTTTATTGTCGGCTTTCCGGGGGAAACCGAAGAAGATTTCCAGTATCTGCTCGACTGGCTCGAAGAAGCGCAGCTCGACCGTGTGGGCTGCTTCCGTTATGAAAACGTGTCCTCAGCCGATTCTAATGGCTTAAAAGGCCATGTGAGCGAAGAAGTGAAGGAAGAGCGCTGGAACCGCTTCATGGCGGTACAGCAGGTCATTTCCGCCAAACGTTTAAAACGTAAAGTAGGTAAGGTGATCGATGTGCTAATCGATTCTGTAACACCGGAGGGTATCGTTGGCCGCAGCAAAGGCGATGCGCCGGAAATTGACGGACTTGTACACGTTACCAGCAAGGGGCGCGTGCTGGCAGGTACGATTGTGCCGGTGAAAATTGAGAAATCCGATGAATACGACCTTTTTGGCAGTGTGGTAAAAACAAGCTAGGGTACGGCAATGGTTGAGATTGGTACTCCGCAGGGTGTGCATGAAATACCCTTATTTAAGCTTGCCGAGGGCTTAACCCGAAGTCTTGCATTGGATGAGCCAATGGGCAATCAGGCGCAGGGGGTGGCTAATATGGTTACACAGTTCACCTATGGCGATAAGAAGTTTGCAAACGCCAAGGTATTGCCTACCGGTGGCCTGAACCCCCATGTGATGTGTGCGATTCCGCTAATGCTCCAAGATGCTTATGATCATCTGAGCATACCGGATGATAAGCCGCAGGTAAAATTTATGATGGTGGCATTGTTTTACAGGTCAGACAGGACTGCTAATCTTGTGCTGATGGATAACCAATCTGCGGAAAATGATGGGTTCAAAGCCGAACTAACCCAAATGCTCAATTCGGGCGAGTATGTGGGATTTACGCCATTTGTGGCAGCCTTGTCCAATCAGCAAAAAGTTGAATTTCCCGCCCAGCGCATGATCCAGTCCTTGCAAAGAGCGCATAAAACCATGTTTGATCGTAACCGTTATGATTATGGAATACACCGCACGGTTTTCGAGCGGCATGAGGGGTATGCGCTTCAACATGACCAGTCCGAAGCTGCAGACCGCCTTCTACCGGCGATTGTGGATGTGTATGGCGGCACACTGCATGCCGCCGAACAGAAAAAAGGAGGGGTGACCAGCATTGTGCCTCAAAAAGCATTCATTGCCATGGAAGAAGGCGAAATGCCGGATCGTTATCGCGGCAGGGCGACAGGTCATTAATATCTTGACCAGTCCACCTTCACCGCCCTATATACTCTTTTGTGTGAGGCTGGGTAGCAAAGTGGTAATGCGCGGGTCTGCAAAACCTGTATGCGGCGGTTCAATTCCGCCCCCGGCCTCCAGTTTTTTCCCGCAGATCCTTCCTGATATCCTCCAAATACTTGCAGCGCAAGGTGAGATTTTTCATATAATATATTGAAATATATTGCCTAAATGTCGTCGAACCAGCCTGTTTTCGATGGTGGCATATAGTTGTTAACCGTGGTAATCTATAGTGCTGAGAAGCCATATAAAAAGAGGGGTAGATATGTCCGGTAATGATGATGATGAAAAGGCCAGAAATATACTCGGACTGGGTGGGGTTGTGGCAACGGGGGTAGGTTTAGCTATGGTAGCTAATTCCATGAACAAAGATAACCCGCCTCATCCTCTGGATAATCCGAATCTCAATCCGCCGGCAGCTACCAGCAAGCCAGACCCTGTGCGCTCCGATGCGCCGCCGCCAATTTTTAAAAAACTGGATCCATCAGCAGACCGTGAAGACGAAATATCAACACTTCCTGCTAGGTTCAATATCGGCGAAGATATGAAGGTGACCGTTACTGGGCCGGACGGCAAACCCTTGCAGGCGGAAGACGAACACCGCCATGCCGGTGAGGTGAAACCAAGGGACAAGACCAACCCGCGCAGGCCGATTGAAAGCCGCAAAGATCCTGAAACGGGCGGGCCTGACCTGAAACGCGAAAGCCGCGAAATCAAATAACCCCCCTGAAGTCTTGACCTTTCATCGGGTCAGGCTATTGTCGTTGCATCTGAAACCGTAAGTAGAGGAGAATGCGTATCACCAATTTTTTGCATAAAGGTGACCTGCCATCCGATGTGGTGTTTAAGGGCGATATTGCCGTGGATACCGAAGCGATGGGGTTAAACAACAAGCGTGACCGCCTGTGTCTGGTGCAGCTTTCCGATGGTAATGGTGATGCCCATCTCGTGCAGTTTGCGGTGGGGGTTTATAAAGCACCCAATCTTACGAAACTGCTGACTGATTCCCTGCGCGTTAAAATTTTTCATTTTGCGCGCTTTGATCTTTCCATTATGCGCCAGTATCTGGGTGTCCGCACTGCGCCGGTTTATTGCACGCGCACCGCATCGCGTCTGGTACGCACCTACACCGACAAACATGGCTACAAGGAAATATGCAAAGAGCTTCTGGGCGTAGATGTGTCCAAGCAGCAGCAAAGCTCCGACTGGGGCGCTGAAACGCTGACACCGGATCAGATTGAATATGCCGCCTCCGACGTGCATCACCTGCACAAGCTGCGTGCCAAGCTGGATGCCATGATCGCGCGCGAAGGCCGTCAGGAACTGGCTCAGTCCTGCTTCAACTTCCTGCCATACCGCGCGGAGCTAGACCTCGCTGGCTGGGAAAATGAAGATATTTTTGCCCATAGTTAATTCAGATATTTTTTAGCGCGTTGGCTGTGCGCCAGCACTTGTGCGTTGTGCCATACGCGTTTCCGCTTCTGTCAGTTGGGCAAACTCCGGCGGCAGTTTGCGCGCGTGCGGCTTGTAGATATCCAGCGTGCCGTTATGTGTCAGGTGGTTGATCACCTGCGGGTTGATAAGCCCTTTGTCGGCCTGTTCTTTCATCACGGTGATGGCTTGCGGTGCGGACATCGGTTCGCTGCGGTAGCTGCGTGCTGACATCAGTGCTTCCAACACGTCGGTAGCGTGGATGATATCCGCTAATTTGGCTTCTTTTTCGTCCAGCTGCGGCGCGGCGTTATGTTGGTTCCGGAAACGGTCCATGCTGACGATACGCGGCAGGGACTCAAACCGTTCAGGTAGCGTAACAGTTTTAAAAAACGCCTCGCTCATGCTGTCATGCGTGGCTATTACCGCCATTTCATGGTCAGTCACGGTGCCGCGCTTGGGCATTGTCAGCGTCTGTTGTTCATCCGTGGTCAGCCAGTGGGCGAGGGAGGACTGCTGTGCTTTTGCGTTGATGCGTTCCCAGATGGCATTGTGTCGCTGGCGTTGCTGTTCGTCGGTCAGTGCCATTTCGCCGCGCTCATATCCCGCACCGACATTCAGTATTAGCGAATCATCCGAGAAATGTTCTTTGTCACGCTGGGCGGCGAAAATAATTTTCCCCTCGTTTGCCGATTGTAAGAATGCCATGTCATGTGCTTTTTCAGCATAGAACGGCACTTGCAAATCATAATCATGCTGTGCGGCGGCAAGGCGTTCGGGGGCAATGCGTGTGGATTTATGCAACAGTTCAGGACTGATGCCCACCTTGCCAATGTCGTGGCCAAGCGCACCCAGCAACAACAGCATGGCTTCGTCTTTTTTATTCTCGAAGCTTTTACCTTCCTCCAGCCCTAGCACGCGGTCTTCGGCGGCGCACTGGCGTTCGAAATAGAGCATGATGAGTGCCGTGTGGTTTTGTATGTGCGCCCATGTTTCCGGCGACTGTTTTTCCACCGCGCTTAAGGCAAATTCCATCTCGCGAGCGAATTCGGTATTGTGCGGGTTATCAATAAAATCATGGCTGAAAAGCGTTGCCGAGCGCCCTTTGAATTGTTGTGGATGTTGTTCGGACAGCCAGCCGATGGCGCTGACGATATCGTCCAGATGGGTCATTTTGCTGGCCTGTGGCCATGCGTTGAGGTGTGCGGCGGTGTGCGATGCCTCCACCATTGCCTGAATCGTGCCCTGTAGCTGGGCATCCGAAGGGGTGTCCCCGTGCTGGTCAAACCCGTGATGATGCGCCAGATACGACGTAAGTACCTGATTTTTAGTCAGGTCCGGCAATACATCGTTCTGAATGAAGTGCAGGGCGGTTTCTGGCATAACCTTCGTTTTCTGGTTATAAGCGTATCTATTATTTCCACAGTTTTGCGAAAAGGTGTGTTAAGAATTGATTACATCGCAAAAATTGGCGTAAATACTGGCTTTTTACTTCATCTTAGACTAAGAATAGTCGAGAAAAATGTACCTAATTATTAACACTATGGCTCAATTACACAGCAAAACTGCCCACACTGCGCAAGATGACATCGCGCATGGACGTGGGGTATTAGAACAAGAAATTAAGGGTTTACAGGCGCTTGTAAGCTCGCTGGACGAGCATTTTGCCGCCAGTGTCGAGTGCATTGCCCACATTAAGGGGCGTGTCATCGTTTCTGGCATGGGCAAAAGCGGCCATGTGGCGCGTAAAATCGCCGCCACCATGTCGTCTACCGGCACGCCCTCGCATTTCGTTCACCCCGCCGAGGCCAGCCACGGCGAACTGGGCATGATTACCCGCGACGATGCGGTGTTGGCGCTATCCAATTCCGGTGAAACCGCCGAGCTTGCTGACCTGATTGCGTACTGTAAACGTTTTTCCATTCCGCTAATTGCCATGGTTCGCCGCAAAACCTCCATGCTGGTGGATGCCGCCGATATCGCCATGGTGCTGCCCGCTATTGCTGAAGCACCGCCGACGGATGCACCGACCACCTCTACCACCATGATGATGGCGCTGGGTGACGCGCTGGCGATTGCGCTGGTGGAACGCCGCGGTTTCACGCGCGATGATTTTTCCGTATTCCATCCAGGGGGAAAACTTGGCAAAGCCTTTATCCGTGTGAGCGACCTGATGCATCAGGAAAGCGAATTGCCGCTGGTATCAACCGATATGCCGATGCAGCAGGTGTTGCTGGTGATGACTTCAAAACGGTTTGGCTGTGCGGGCGTTGTCAGTGACGGTGTACTCGCGGGCATTATTACCGATGGTGACTTGCGTCGTAACATGGAAGGGTTGCTGTCGAAAAAAGCAGCCGATGTGATGACCAAAAATCCGCTTTCCATCCGCCCTTCGGCGCTGGCAGCCGAAGCACTCGGCGTGATGAACGAACGTTCGGTTACCACCTTGTTTGTGGTGGATGAGACCAAACCTGTTGGCATCATCCATATCCACGATTGCTTGCGGGCGGGTGTGGCGTGACGATGACGGTAATGTCCAACTACACGCGTTTTGTCGAGCTCAGCAAACGGTTTTTGTGGGTGCTGGTGGCGGTTATGGTCGGTGTGGTGGTGTGGATTGCATCGTACAACACCGGAGAAAATGGCGCGCGTATCGTGTTTTCCAATATTCCCAAAAGTGGTGTGTTGCAGAACATTATGTCCAAGCCGCATTATCAGGGCATCGACGTGCGTGGCCGTCCGTATACGGTGGCGGCAGATAAGGCAGCGCAGCTGGATAAGGACAATGTAAGCCTTGAAAATATCCGCGCCGATATGGTGATGAGCAATGGGGTGTGGATTGCGCTTAACGCGGGTTTTGGGGTGCTTAATTTGCAGACCAAGATGCTTGAATTGAACAAGGGTATTGATGTATTTTATGAGGGTGGATACGAGTTCCGTACAGACCATGCCCATGTTGACATCCAGAAAGGGAGCGCTTACGGTGATGCCGCTATCGAAGGACAGGGAAATCTGGGCACCTTGCAGGCCGATGGGTTCTCCATGGGAACGCGCGGCGAGACCATCCATTTCACGGGTTCGGTCAAGATGATGCTCTACAGGAAATAAGCGGATGAACATGATGATGCATTGTAAAAAACCTTCCCTCGCTGTGGCACTGTTATCGGTGCTGGTATGCAGCAATGCCTGCGCGGGATCATCGGGAATGGCACTGGGTGGCAAGCACAACAACAAAGCTCCCATCGAAGTGACTTCCGACTCGCTGGAAGTGATGCAAGAACAAAATAAAGCGGCTTTCACCGGCCATGTGGTGGCCATTCAGGGCACTGTCCGCCTGACTGCCGATAAAATGACGGTGTTTTACGCCAGTGCCGAGGAAAAGAAATCCAACAAGAAAAAAGAAGCGCCCAAAAAACCGGAAAAGGGCGACAAGTCCAACGCGCAGGGCGCGATCAAAAAAATTGAAGCCGAAGGAAGTGTATTCCTCGCCACGCCGGAAGAAACTGCCAGCGGTGCTAACGGTATATACGATGTCGAGCATCAGGAAATTCACCTCAATGGCAACGTGGCATTGACGCGTGGCAAAAACATACTCAAAGGCGACAAGTTGACCTATAACTTTGCCACCGGACGTAGTGTGATCAACGGCGGTGGTGGTGACGCGACAGCCGGAGGCAAAGGCAAGGAGCGCGTGCGTGCGTTATTTGTTCCTGAAAGCAACAAAAATAATGATAAAAGCGACCAATAATAATGTTTCAATTTTTTCTGAAAAAGGCTGCGTTAAAGCAGGATACGGCGACCATGGATAAATCCACTACCGAATCGAAAGAGGACGTCATCAGCGGCCCAAGACTGGTTACTGCCAATAGCGGTCTGGAAGTGTATCATGTCGGCAAGCGTTATGCCGGCCGTCCCGTGGTACGCGATGTGAGCTTACGCCTGCGCCGCGGTGAAGCTGTCGGGCTGCTCGGGCCTAACGGTGCGGGTAAGACGACGTGCTTTTATATGATTACCGGCCTGATCGGGCCGGATGTCGGCGAGATTATGCTGGACGGTGAAGACATCACCCATCTGCCCATGTACCGCCGCGCCCGTCTGGGCATCGGGTATCTCCCGCAGGAAGCGTCGATTTTCCGTGGCCTGAGCGTAGAACAAAATATTTTGTCGGTGCTAGAAATTCATGAGCCCGATCCTTCCAAACGCCACATCAAACTGGATGAACTGTTGGCGGAATTTTCCATCACTCATCTGCGTATGGCTCAGGGCATCACGCTTTCAGGTGGTGAGCGCCGCCGTGTGGAAATTGCCCGCGCACTTGCCAGCCGCCCATCCTTCATCCTGCTCGATGAACCCTTGGCGGGTATCGACCCAATTGCGGTGGATGAGGTACGTAATCTGGTAAAGCATCTTAAAGACCGTGGCATCGGTGTGTTGATCACCGATCACAATGTGCGTGAAACGCTGGATATTATTGACCGTGCCTACATTATGCACGAAGGTTCGGTACTCATGGAGGGTACCCCGTCGGAAATCGTCAATAACGTCGATGTGCGTCGCGTGTATTTGGGCGAACGTTTCAGCCTCTAGTGTGCAGTAATTCCCTTACTTGATTTTGCCGTTGGCTGCGCTCGACGTAGCCTTCTTTGAAGTGGTGTACTATTACACCGACCGCCGTTGAGGTCAGCATGCTCAGTACCAGCTTGGAAGGGGTAGTCTGACCACTATGGAACAGATTAATGGCGCCACCGGCAAGGGCGCTATAAATGGCAGCGTGTTTCATATCACCGGCGGTAATTCCGGCAACTCCTCCGGCTATGGCGGCCACCGGCAGCATGAGCTTACCCGTGCCCGCACCGGCCACTTCCGTTGCCAGTAACCCACCCTCAATTAATTCTGGTAAAATTTCAATAACCATCGTTTTTACAAAGACATAATTATTAACAAGACTTTACACTTTTGTGCTGGCCAAGTCAAATTATTGGCGTTAACCTGTTTTTAATGGATTAAACGGTACAATTCTTGCATGAAAAATGCTCATTCACCACGTTTAGAACTCCGTCAGGGCCAGTCACTGGTCATGACACAGGCGTTGCAACAATCCATTAAACTCCTGCAATGCAACTCGTTAGAGCTTCGTGAATTTGTCGAACAGGAGCTGGAAAAGAACCCGTTTCTGCTCGATGAGGAAGAACCGGCCGAACGTAGCCCCGAAGGGGAATCCGAGCAAGCCCAAAACACCGACGATCCGCGCGAAGCCGACTTCAGCGATGATGAGAATTTTACGCCGGATATGGCCGACAGTTCTATGGAATATGATAGTAACGGCGATGACAGCGTCGATATTGAAAAAGATTACCTGCGCCATGAACAAAATCTGAGTAATACCGGCGGCAGCTTCAATGATGACGATGAGCGTGGCATCGAAGATAATCCAAGTGCCCAGATCAGCCTGCGCGAACATCTGCTGCAACAATTGCAGCTTCAGGTTCACGACCCCATCCAGCGTATGATCGGTGCAAACCTGATCGATCTGGTGGATGATGCAGGCTATATCAAGGACGATCTCCAGAATCTTTCGAACAGCCTTGGCATTTCTCTTCCGGAGGTGGAAGCCACATTGACGGTGCTTCAGAGTTTTGACCCGTCCGGTGTGGGCGCACGCAGCCTGAAAGAATGCCTTGGATTACAACTCAGGGATAAAAACCGCCTTGATCCGGCTATGCAGGCGCTGCTGGATAACCTGCCAATGCTGGCGGAAGCGAAATACGAGGAACTCAAGAAGCGCTGTGGCGTGGATAAAGATGATCTGCGGCAGATGATTGCGGAGATCCGCGAACTGAACCCGAAACCCGGCAGCAATTTCATCTATGATACGTCACAGGTGATGGAGCCGGATATTTTTATCCGCCGCCTGCCGGACGGCAACTGGCACATCGAGCTGAACACTGCCAATTTTCCTAAGGTGATGGCCAACAAGCGTTACTATAAAAAAATCACTGCCGAAACCCGCAATGTAAAAGACAAGCAATATCTCACAGAGCAATTCGGCTCGGCTAGCTGGCTGGTGCGTGCGCTGGAACAGCGTGCGCAAACCATGCTGAAAGTAGCGGGAGAATTAGTAAAACAACAAGATGCGTTTTTCCGTCTTGGTGTGCGCTATCTGAAGCCGCTGACGCTTAAAAATATAGCCCTCGAAACTGGCTACCACGAAAGTACCATCAGCCGCGTGACTAACGGCAAATTCCTTCTGTGCCCGCGCGGCACATTCGAGCTGAAATACTTCTTCACCTCCGGCCTTGCGCGTGCCGAAGGCAGCGGCGAGGATGTGTCCAGCCAGTCAGTTAAACATTACATTAGTGAAATGATTGCTAAAGAAACTTCGGACGCTATTTTGTCGGACGATGACATCATGGAACGGCTGAAAGAACGCAACATCACGGTAGCGCGCCGCACCGTTGCCAAATACCGCGAGGCACTCAATATTCCTTCTTCTCCCAAACGCAAACGCCTGAAGCTGGAAACGATCTAGTGAACGAGTGCCGCAATGGCGGCAGCATTTTCACAATCACTTAAGATGGTAGCGCAGCGGCGCATATCGCTGATGTACCCACGCAATGCGACTGCGTTCTTCTTATCGGTTTTCAGCAACTCATGCAGCGCTAGCTGGATGACCGAGAGGTAATTGCTGACGCAGGCATTGCCCCCGATAGCAATGGCCAGCGAGCTGTTGGCGGGAATATATTCTTTATTGTTCGACATAGCTATACCTTCACCCTGCATCACCCGTTCCATGGTTTTGCGCCATGCCGCGAGTTTATGAAGCGTTCCGGCAATAAAATCACTGGTGTTGTCCAGCATCAGGTCCCTTGCATCGGACGGGCGCATTTTGCCAGCGATCATTGAGTTTTTGCGGATTTTAATGAATAACTGCTTCATCGCATTGATGGTGGCCAGCGAACGCAAAATGTCTTCGGCAATCTTTAAGGCGGGTTCTGCATCCTGAAGCACTGCTTCGGCACGTTGTATAAGCCTGAGCGACTGATAACGTTCCTGCAATTTGCCATAATCCATCAGTGGGATAGCCCCAGTTTGGGAAGAACGAGATTGGCTGTTTTGTTGCATTTTAAAACCGTCATCAGGGTTAACACGAGGTCAGTCTAGCGTCAGTTGGCTAAAAAATGTTTAATTGCAGTTGCTTTTATTCCTATTGCACATTGGCTGTAAGCTGATTAAAAATGATTCGCATTGTAATCCAATCCCTTATGAAGAGTACCCATGTCAGATCAAGTGCTTGATAAAAAACAAAAAACTTCATTGGGTGATAATATACGCACAGTAGTCATTGCGCTGGTTCTTGCTCTGGCCTTCCGCAGCTTTGTGTTTGAGCCTTTTCACATTCCCAGCGGCTCTATGAAAAACACCTTACTGGTGGGGGATTACCTGTTCGTTTCCAAATATTCGTTTGGCTATAGCCGTTTTTCATTCCCGCTTGGCCTGCCATTATTCAGAGGGCGCATGATGGAGCTGAGTGAACCTCAGCGCGGTGATGTTGTGGTGTTCCGTTATCCGGGCAACACGCATGTGGATTTTATCAAGCGCCTGATCGGTTTGCCCGGCGATCATATTCAGGTGAAGGACGGAATTCTTTTCATCAATGGTACCCCCCTCAAGCGTCAGCCCCTGACCGATTATGCGGATGACGAAAACAAAAATGATGTCAAATCCATCCCGCGTTTTTCTGAAACGCTTCCGGAAGGTAAAGTGATCAATATCCTCAAGCAGTTCAAGGTAGGAACTGCCGATAATACGCAGGAATTTGTGGTGCCGCCAAAACATTATTTCATGATGGGTGATAACCGCGACAATTCGCATGACAGCCGTTTTTTAGAAGATGTGGGCTACATTCCTGAAGAAAACCTGATTGGTCGTGCGGAGATAGTATTCTTTTCATCGAATGGCAGCTTTAAGTGGGGTGATCCTTCCAGCTGGGTTGGCTCTATCCGCATGGATCGTTTTCTGAAGCGTATTGAATGATTGAGGCGCTGCAACATCGTCTTGGCTACCGTTTTAAGGATGGAAACCTGCTGGATCTTGCTTTGACCCACCCCAGCGTTCTCAAAAAACAAAGCAACCAGCGTCTGGAATTTTTAGGGGATGCCATTCTGGGTGCGATTGTCGCACGCATACTCTACGATCTTTTCCCGAATGAAAAAGAAGGGGAACTGGCGCGCCGCCATGCCTCGCTGGTGTGCGGTGAAACGCTCACACAGGTAGCACGCGAGATTGATCTGGGCGAAGAGCTTTCCATCGGTGTCAGTGAAACACAGGCGAAAGGCCGCCAGAATGCTTCCAACCTTGAAGATGCACTGGAGGCAGTACTTGGGGCGATGTATCTCGATGGTGGTTTTGCCGCCGCCGAGGCGTTTATCGTACCGCGCTGGACATTGCTGGCAAAGCGCTCCGAAATTGCTCCTAAAGATGCAAAAACCACGCTACAGGAATGGGCGCAGGCACGCGGGTTATCCATACCCAGCTACCGTATGCTGGATTCTATCGGACCCGCACACGCGCCTGTATTCACGATTGAAGTCAGCGTGCAGGGATTTGCTCCGGCACAGGCTAAAGCAGCTTCTAAACGTCAGGCCGAGCAAATGGCGGCAAATCAGTTATTAGGAGTTGTTAATGCCGGATAAAACACGCTGTGGGGTTGTTGCTATTATCGGGGAGCCGAATGCCGGTAAATCCACACTCATCAACCATCTGGTTGGCGGTAAGGTGTCAATTGTCACTCCCAAAGTGCAGACCACGCGCTTTAACATACGCGGTGTGTGTATCGACGGCAGTTCGCAGTTGATTTTTGTCGATACCCCAGGCATTTTTGATGCCGACAAGCCCTTTGAAAAAGCGATGGTGCAGGCGGCGTGGGCAGGTATTGGCGATGCCGATGCGGTGCTGCTGATGCTGGATGCCAAACAGGGATTAAAACAGGCCACGAGAGCGCTGCTGGAAGCGCTCAAAAAACATTGCAAAAAACCTGTCTGCCTTGCCATCAATAAAATCGATACCATCGACAAACCCGCCCTTTTTGAGCTGGCAAAGGCTTGCGATGCGATTATACCATTTGATAAGATATTCATGATTTCCGCACTGAAAGGCGATGGAACTGCCGACGTAAAATCTTTTCTGGCGGCCAAAATGCCGGAAGGGCCGTACCTTTATCCGGAAGATCAGATGAGCGATATTTCCCTTCGCCTGCTGGCGGCCGAAGTAACCCGTGAAAAAATCTTTTTAAAGCTCGAGCAGGAATTGCCCTATTCGGTGTTTGTGGAAACGGAAAACTGGGAAGAAACCGATACCTCGGTCAAAATTGCGCAAGTGATTACGGTGCAGCGCGACGGTCAGAAAAAAATTATGCTCGGCGACAAAGGCTCCATGATTAAAAGCATCGGCATCGCCTCACGCAAGGATTTGGAGCGCATGCTCGAAAAACATATTCATCTGGCGTTGTTTGTGAAAGTCAGGGCAGGGTGGAAGGACGACAGTGAAAATTTCCGCTTGCTCGGTTTGGAATACATCAAAAAATAAATGAAAATCAGCCGCAGAAAATTCCTCATCGGTACCGGCGCAGCCACATTGGCTTTGGCGGGATTGGGGCCTTCGATACTGCGCTACCGCCAACGCCGAAGTCGCCCCAATATTATTCTCTTTATCACCGACGATATGCGCTATGACGCGGCGGGATTCCTCGGCAACCCAATTATCAAAACACCGCATCTCGACCAGTTGGCGGGTGAAGGTTTTGTCTTCGACAATAATTTTGTGACCACATCCGTGTGCCCTGTCAGCCGCGCCAGTATCCTTACTGGCCAGTACGCACTTAAGCATGGGGTATATGATTTTGACCATAATGTCAGGCAGGATTCCTTCTGGCGTTCATACCCGCCACTATTGCGCCAGTCCGGCTACCACACCGGATTTATCGGCAAGTGGGGCATGGGCGGATACCAGCCTGCCCATAATTTCGACGAGTGGTATGGGTTTAACGGGCAGGGGGTATATTACCCCAGAAAAAATCTTCATATGACCGACCTGCAAACATGGCAGGCGCTGCGTTTCATCAAAAATGCCCCGAAGAATAAACCGTTCCTTCTGGTGGTGTGCTACAAGGCCCCACACACGCCACTGGAACCGCAACCGCGTTTTATGAACCTGTACCAGCACGACAGGATACCGCGTGCGAAAACAGACCGTGCGTGGCCATCATCGGTGGTTCCGGGAATCGTCAACGGTTCGCTGGACCGGCAGGATTATTTTCACATGGGATTCAACAACGAGGGTAAATACCAATACCACATGAAGCAATATTACCGCCTGATTACCGGAGTGGATGATTCCGTGGGAACGATTGTTAATCAGCTCAGGCAGAACAAGCGGTTTGCGGATACTAACCTGCTATTCACCTCGGATAATGGCATGCTCGAAGGTGAGCATGGGCTGGAAGGTAAATGGTGTATGTACGAAGAATCCATCCGCACGCCGATGCTGGTGCGCCTTGCCCCCAATTTCTATCCGTCGGCAAAACCATCACGTCCCAAAGCCATGACGCTAAATATCGATATTTCCCCGACCATCGTTGAGATGGCGGCGTTGCCCACACCGCAGCATATTCAAGGCCAGAGCCTCATGCCGCTGATGACCAGTGATACTCCACCTTCCGTAGAGGCGTGGCGTGATGGATTTTATTATGAGCATCCGGCGTGGAACCGCCAGAATGTCATCGCCTGCGAGGGGTATCGTGGCCTTCAGTGGAAATATGTGCGCTATATGCGTGGGCGCGCGGCAGACGAATGTCTTTTCAACCTTGCCGATGACCCGTCAGAGCTGAATAATCTGGCGTGGTCACCCGATTATGCGAATGTGCTGGAATATATGCGGGGAATTACGGAAATTCAAAAAAAGATCATTTTAGTGAATTAACACTCACGCATCACTGAGTGCTTGGGGAACTTCTTCCTCTGTTTCCTCATCATTTTTGACAATTTTTAGCAGCGATTTGGAGGTGGGGATGCCTAATTCCTTCAGTTTTTCCGCACGCCCCACAAGATTGCCTTTGCCCTTGGAAAGTTTTTTGAAAGCCTCATCATAACTGTCCTGAAGCTTGGTCAGGCGGTCGCCGATCGTATCCATATTTTCCATGAAGCCGACAAACTTGTCATAAAGCGCACCGGCAGCGGCGGCGATTTCCTGCGCATTGGCATTCTGGCGTTCAATTTTCCAAAGGGAATTGATGGTTTTCAGCGTTGCCATCAATGTCGTCGGGCAGACGATGACGATGCGTTTACCCCATGCATAGGAATGTAATTCACGGTCCTGCTGTACCGCGAGGGAGTATGCGCCTTCAATCGGCATGAACATCAGCACAAAATCCGGTGTGGATATTTTTGGGTTATCCTGATAACGCCGCTGTTCCAGCCCGTTGACATGCGCTTTCACTGATTTCAGAAAATCGCGCAGGTACACTTCTTTGGCGGTTGCATCATTTTCCGAGGAATAGCGGTCATAGGCGGTCAGCGACACCTTGGCATCGATGATGACGTGCTTGTTATCAGGCAGGTTGACGATCACATCGGGCATCTGCCGTGAGCCGTCACTGGCTACAAGGCTCATATCCACTCCCTGCAATACATAATCACTGCCTTTACGCAGGCCGGATTCCTCCAAAATTCGCTCCAGCATCACTTCACCCCAGTTGCCCTGTGCTTTCACGTCGCCGCGCAGCGCCTTGGCCAGCGTATCTGTTTGAAGGACGATTTTTTCAATCTCGGCCTTTAGCGTGTGCTGTTCCTGTCCCTGAACCTTAAATGACTCATCAACCTTTTTTTGGAATTCACCCATGCGCTCACGAAGCGGCGTCAGCAGCTCACCAATCTGTTTTTCCGACTGTGTATTGAATTTCTGGCCGATTTCTTCCAGCAGGCCGGTAGCCGTATTTTTGAATTCCAGTTTGAGCTGTGCCTGCATTTTTTCCAGCTCCTGCGCCTGTTCCTTCAGGCGGGTGGCGAGTGCCTGAGAATTACTTTCGGCGATAATGGCGCGTTCGCGGTTTTCCATCAGCTCCTGACGCGCCTTTTCCATTTTGGTTTCCAGCTCCTGTTTAAGCTCCAAAGCCGACGATAATCGGGTTTCCAGTGTGGTTTTTTCCTGCATTAGACTGTCGAAGGCAGGGCGGGCGACCGCCGAGGCCAGCGATTGCCTGCCGCGCAGGGAGCCGATGGCAAAACCGGCCAGCAACCCGACAACAAGCACGATGATTGCGGTAAAATCCATTGGTACATCCTTTGTTTTTGCAGTATATGATGGGTAATAATAACGGATTCTAGACCTATGAAAAACGAGTACAAGCATAAATTTTCCACCATTATCCTCGCTGCCGGCGCGGGCACGCGCATGCGCTCGGCGCTTCCCAAGGTGATGCACAAGCTGGCAGGTGAGCCGATGATTGCGCATGTGTTGGCCAGTGTTGCTCACTTGGCTCCGCAACAAACGGTTGTGGTGGTGGCTCCAAAAATGGATGTGGTAAAAGAAACGGTACGCAAACAATCCGGTGATTGCCAGATCGCTATTCAGGAAAAACAGCTTGGCACCGGTAATGCGGTGGCGGCTGCGATGGACGAATTAAAGGGATACGAAGGCATTGTGCTGGTGCTGTACGGTGACACACCCATGATCACCACCCAAACCATTGAAACATTGCTGACGGAACACGCTAAGCACAAGGTGGCTATTTCCCTGCTTGGCATGCAGCCCCATCCCCCGACAGGGTATGGCAGGCTGGTGATGTCGGTGCCTCCGTTTGTTGAGCGCATCGTGGAATGCAAGGATGCTACGTCTGAAGAAAAAGAAATTGCCGATGTGTGGGCGGGTGTCATGGCGTTTGATGCGGAATTTTTACGCAACGGACTGGCCAAGCTCCAGCCTTCGAAAGTCACAGGGGAATATTACCTCACCTCGCTGATCGACATGGCTACTCAGGCAAAATTGCGTACGCTGATGGTGCCTGTAGCGGTGGAAGAAGCGATGGGGATCAACAGCCGTTCACAACTAGCCGACGCAGAAAAAGTAATCCAGACGCGCCTGCGTATCCAAGCCATGGATGGCGGCGCAACGCTTATAGACCCTGAAAGTGTATATTTTGCGCTGGATACCCAAATTGGCCGCGATGTCACTATCCACCCGCAGGTAGTATTCGGTGCGGGGGTAACGGTGGCGGATGATGTCGAGATACGTTCTTTTTCACATATTGAAGGCGCAACCATTGCCAAAGGCGCGGTCATCGGGCCTTTTGCACGTTTGCGCAGCGGCACGCAAATCGGAGAAATGGCGCATGTCGGTAATTTCGTCGAGCTAAAGCAAACCAAACTTGGCAAGGGAGCCAAGGCCAATCATTTAAGTTATATCGGCGATGCCGATGTGGGCGATGCGGCCAATATTGGGGCGGGCACCATTACCTGCAATTATGATGGTGTTGCCAACAAATATAAAACCACAATCGGCGCGGGGGCGTCGATTGGCTCCAACACTTCACTGGTGGCACCTGTGAGCGTAGGGGAGGGAGCCATTGTCGGAGCAGGTAGCGTGATTACCGATGATGTAGAAGACGACGCTATGGCGCTGGCACGTGCGCGTCAGGTTAACATGCCTGAAAAAGCGAGTGCTTTCAGGAAACAACGCAAAAAAATCAGCTAAAAAAAAGCCTGAAGCTTGGTCAGCATGGACAGTGCCTTGTCGGTGCTTTTGCTGCGTACCACGTTACGCTTTCCCTTGAAATTATTTTTTACGACAATCGCATCCGGATAATGCCGCGAGGCCGCCGCGATATACACCAGCCCGACAGGCTTGGCTTTGGTTCCGCCTGTGGGCCCTGCTATGCCAGTGACGGCAATAGCAACATCGGCTTTCGAGCGCTTCACTGCGCCACGTGCCATGGCAGCAGCCACTTCACCGCTAACGGCACCATGTTTTTTAATCAGGGCGGCATCCACCCCCAGCATGTCGTGTTTCGAATCATTGGAATAGGTGACGAAGCCGCGGTCGAACACGTCGGAAGAACCGGCAATGTCGGTGATCAGAGTTGCAATCATACCCCCCGTACAGGATTCGGCGGTGGCAATTTTCAACTTCTTTTTGCGGTATTGACCCAGCAGTTTCTCTGCTTTTTTGGCAAGCTTTTTCGTGGACATATCATACCTCCCGATGGGGGTTAAGCCAGAAAACTTAACCAATCGTATACCAGCTTTTCCTCGCCAAAGCAATAGGCCCCCGCCAGCACCAGCAGAAATACCAATAGAGGGTATAATGCGGCAAGGATATCGTCGAACATCACGCCAAATCCACCATGTATTTTTTCGTCGGCAACCGAGACTGGCCAAGGCTTAACAATGTCAAATGCACGGAATAAAACGAACCCCGCAACGTAGGACATGACGCTGGGGAACAGGAAGGAAAGGAGCAACCATTGCCCGGCCACTTCATCAACAACGATTTCACTCGGGTCGTCGTCGCGTCCGGTGTGGAACAGGTAGAGGTTGGAGGCTTTGGTACCGATGGCAAAAATTACGATGGAAGCAATAAATAATGCGCCGTTGCCGCAAAAATGCTGGATAACGTAGGCAAAGGGAAGTGCGCCCAGCGAGCCGACTGTACCGCTGACGATGGGCGACAGGCCGCAGCCAAACCATGTGGCGATATACCACCACCATCCGCGTGCGGCGGCATTGCCAGTCGGGGTATCGGTCATAGCTGCACCTTGGGCAGAGAAATGGTGGCCACTGCCTGCGCGGCAATGCCTTCATTGCGTCCGGTGAAGCCGAGTTTTTCGGTGGTGGTGGCTTTAATGCTGATGCGGTCATGCGAAAGTTTCAGGATTTGTGCAATGTGCCGGATCATCTCCTGACGGTAAGGCCCTATTTTCGGCTGCTCGCAGATGAAGGTGAGATCGAGATGGGCAATCGCGCCGCCACGGTTCGCCACCAGCTCATAGGCATGCAGCAGGAAGCGTGCTGAATCCGCACCGCGCCACTGCGCATCGCTGGGTGGAAAATGCGTGCCTATATCGCCTTCACCGAGCGCGCCCAAAATAGCATCCACCAATGCGTGGAATCCGACATCCGCATCCGAGTGCCCGACGAGGTAGTGGGTATGCGGGATGCGCACGCCGCAGAGTTTGATATACTGCTTGCTGACATGCGTGTCGCTGTCATGCACATGCAGGGTATGGACATCATACCCCATACCCACGCGGGTTTCCGAATGTACCGTTAAAAGTGACTGCATACGTTTGAGATCCTCGGCTGTGGTAATTTTACTATTGTTGCTATCACCATCTACCATCGTGACGTGGCCACCGGCCATTTCAATCACGGCAGCATCGTCAGTGAGCGCCTTGCCACACGCGGCCTGATGGGCGGCATACAGCGAATCAAAATGGAACCCCTGCGGGGTTTGTACGGTGTAGAGCTGCTCACGGTCGATGGTTTCGCGGACATGGCCATTGGCGATGCGTTTGATGGTGTCGTTGACTTTCATCGCCGGAATCACCGCCTTGCTCGTTTTCAGCGCGGCAATCACCTGCGAGATCAGCGCATGCGAGGTGCGTGGGCGGGCAATATCGTGTACCAGCACGTTAACGGGATTACGGTGGGCAATGGCTTCCAATCCCAGACGCACCGATTCCTGACGTGTGTCGCCACCGATGACGCAGGGAAAAAGTGTAAGTCCGGCAATAGATTGTTTATATAAAACATGATGTTCTCGGCGAATGACCACGCGCACGCCATCAATTTCCGGATGTTGCAGGAAGTTTTTAACCGTCTGACGTAAAATGGTTTTTTCGCCAAGCTGTAGATATGGTTTGGGGATATCGGACTGCATTCGCTCACTTTTTCCAGCAGCCACCAGTAGGGCTATTGTTTTTTCTTGGGTTTTTGGAGGCGTATTTTCAGTCATAAAACAGCGGAATTCCTTGAAAAAAAGGCGAAGATCAGGTATATGACCCACGCATCACCAACATTAAATGGGCCCAAAAATATGGCAATGTCAACATCGGCAATTACGATTGGCCCGATTTCCGTCAGCGATCCGGTATGGTTAGCACCAATGACGGGCGTGTCTGATTTGCCGTTTCGCAGGCTGGTAAAGCGTTTTGGCACGAGTATGGTGGTGTCTGAAATGATTGCTTCCCGTGCCATGCTTTTAGAAACACGCAACATCATGCGCATGGCGAGCTTCGATGCGTCGGAATCTCCCTTTGCTGTGCAGCTGGCAGGCTGTGATCCTGAAGTGATGGCAGAAGCCGCCAAATTAAACGAAGACCGCGGTGCCCACATCATCGACATCAACTTTGGTTGTCCGGTGAAAAAAGTGGTGGGTGGACATGCCGGATCGGCCTTGATGCGTGACGAGCCGCTGGCAGGAAAAATTCTCGAAGCCGTGGTGAAAGCCGTCAAGATTCCGGTGACGCTGAAAATGCGTACCGGCTGGGACGACAGCAACCGTAACGCCCCGAACATGGCGCGTATTGCCGAAAACGCCGGAATTCAGCTGCTCACTGTCCATGGCCGCACCCGCTGCCAGATGTACCGTGGCCATGCCGACTGGAGTTTTGTGCGTAACGTCAAAGACGCGGTGAAACTGCCTGTCATCGTGAATGGTGACATCAACAATTTTGACGATGTCGATGCTGCGCTCGCGCAATCAGGCGCTAACGGCGTGATGATTGGCCGCGGTTCGTATGGCCGCCCATGGTTTTTAGCGCAAGTGTGCCACTATCTGAAAACCGGTGAGCGCATTGCACCGCCAACACTCACCGAGCAGCGCGACGTGGTGCTGGAACATTATGACGAGATTCTTAGCCACTACGGCAGCCAGAACGGCGTGATGATCGCGCGCAAACATCTGGGCTGGTATTCTTCCGGCCTGTTTGATTCCGCTTCATACCGCAGCCGCATTAACAACATGCTTGATCCGGTGACGGTAAAGCAGGAAGTCATCGATTTTTACAACAGTGTCCTCGATAAGCCGTTAGAAGAAGCACCGCCCCTTTGCGAAGGGGATGAGGGCTATTCCTGCGCGGCATGAGCGAGATTCATTATCTGAATTCGATTCCTTCGGCACTGATGGTGCTGGATCAGGCGCTTGTCATCCGTTACATCAATCCCGCCGCCGAAATGCTAATTGGAATTAGCGCGCAAGCCGCGCTGGAACGTAGCCTGCCTACCATTGCGGGGTTTGATGCGGAATTATGCGGCCTGTGCCAGCGGGTACTGTCCACGGGGCAATCCATCAGCCTGTTTGACCACACGCTGCGTTTGCCGATGAATTATCGTGATGTCACCTTGCATCTGTCGCCGGTGATAGTCGAAAACGCCCTTGTAACGGAACTGTTGATCACGATTGAAAAATCCGAAGGTCGTGAACGGGTGGTATCGCAGGAACTCAAGCAGGAAGCTTCGCGTGCGGCGGGCGTCATGGCGGCAATGCTGGCACATGAGGTCAAAAATCCACTGGCAGGTATACGTGGGGCGGCGCAATTATTGAGAGACGAAGTATCGCACGAACATCAGGGACTAACCGAGCTGATCTGCATGGAAACCGACCGCATCAGCAATCTGCTATCACAGGTGGAAATCTTCGATGCCAGTGGTGTGGAACACAAACAATCGGTGAATATCCACGAGGTGCTGCAATATGTTTTATCCATCGCTAAAAGCGGATTTGCCCAACATGTTACGTTTAAAGAACGCTACGATCCTTCGTTGCCAGCGGTTATCGGCCACCGTGACTTGTTAGTTCAGCTATTGCTGAATCTGGTCAAAAACTCGGCGGAGGCGCTAAGTGGCAATGAGAATGCCACCATTACCTTCACCACCAGCTACCGCAGCGGCTACCATACCCGCTCGCCAAGCGAACAACGCGTGTCACTGCCGATTATGGTAACTGTTGAGGATAACGGGGTAGGAATTCCTGAAGCTATTCGTGCCCGCCTCTTTGAACCTTTTGTTTCTTCTAAAGAAGATGGTCGTGGACTTGGCTTGGCTATCGTGGCTAAAATAGCATCCGATCTGGGGGCGGTGGTAGAACTGGACCCCGAATATAGCCGTGGTACGCGTTTTGTGCTGTGGCTTCCCGTTGACAGTAAAGGGTGATAGGTAAACAGTATGCAACACGCAATGAAAAGACCTGACAGTGTTATGAGTCCTACCATCCTGATTGCCGACGACGACAAGACCATCTGCACCGTGCTGGCAACGGCGGCGAAACGCCGTGGATGGGAGCCGATGGTTGCCCATAACGGCGAGACACTGATGGACTGGGTGCGTCAGGGACTGGGCGACGTGGTGATAACCGATGTTCGCATGCCGGTGAGCGAACCGTTTAAAAACGGGCTCGACCTGCTGCCGCTGATCCATCATTTGCGTCCTGACATGCCGATCATCGTGGTCAGCGCACAGAATACGCTGCTCACGGCGGTACGTGCCAACGAAGTTGGGGCGTATGAATTCATGCCCAAACCGTTCGATCTGAATGTACTATTGGAGCATGTTGAAAAATCACTCGAGAAAATGGGTAAAGCACCGGAAACCTCCCTGCGTGAATTGCAGGAAGAAAAAGATGCCGGACATTTTATCGGCACATCGCCTGCCATGCAGGATATTTACCGCACGCTGGCACGTCTTGTGAACAACGACCTGACCGTCACAGTCATCGGGGAATCCGGCACGGGTAAAGAACTGGTGGCGCGTGCATTGCACCAACTAGGCAAGCGCAAGAAAGCGCCGTTTGTGGCGATTAACATGGCGGCTATCCCTCGTGAATTGGTGGAAAGTGAATTGTTCGGCTATGAAAAAGGCGCCTTCACCGGAGCGCAGGCGCGTAAAAGTGGTAAGTTTGAACAGGCCGAGGGCGGCACGCTGTTTCTCGATGAAATAGGCGATATGCCGATGGACGCGCAAACCAAATTGCTGCGCGTGTTGCAGCAGGGTGAATACATCACCATTGGCGGCACGCGCCTGATTAAAACCAATGTGCGTATTGTCTGCGCCACCCACCGCGATTTAATACAGCTGGTGAAAGCCGGTCATTTCCGCGAGGATTTATACTACCGCCTGAACGTGGTTCCGCTTCGTATTCCGCCGCTGCGCGAGCGCCGTGAGGATATCGGGCCGCTGGCGCAATATTTCCTCCGCAAGGCGAGCGAGAAGGGGCTTTCCCCCAAGACGCTGGATGTTGAAGCCATTGCCGCCATGCAGGCGTATGACTGGCCGGGTAACGTGCGTGAGCTAGAAAATATGATGTACCGCTTAAGTGCGCTCTATTCCGAAAATATCATCAGTCGTGAAAGTTTTTTGAGCGAGAGTAACGCGGGTAAAAAAGATGATTCACCTGTCGCACAGGGTGCAACGCTTGAAAAAAATGTTGAAGCGCATCTGCGCCAGTATTTTGCTGCCCATACCGGCGATGACCTGCCGCCTCCGGGGCTATATGACCGTATTTTGCCACTGGTGGAAAAACCGCTGATTGAAATGACCCTGCAAACCACCGGCGGCAACCAGCTGAAGGCGGCGTTTGTGCTGGGTATCAACCGCAACACGCTGCGTAAAAAAATTACCGAGCTTGGCATTAAAATAGCGGATAACGAATGACTGTTGGAGTGATGAATCCTTTGCTGTTCGCTATCCGTCATCCTGCGTTGGCCGTTCGCAAGAACCTTGCTTCCATTCTTGCCTTATTAGCTTTTTTTGCTGCCATCATGACCTATGCAGCGATGACCGGAAGCTCCGCACCACTGGGAATTAAACCTAAACGCGTGCTGTGGTTCCTGATGTTTGATATCGGGTTGCTGGCGTTGCTGGGCATCATTATCCTGCTACGCATTTACAGCCTGTGGGCCGCGCTTAAAACTGGCTCTGCCGGTTCGCAGTTGCAAAAACGTATCCTTATGATGTTCAGTATCGTAACGATCACGCCTACCATCATTGTGTCTGTGTTTTCAGTATTCTTTTTCAATCTCGGCATCCAGACATGGTTCAACGAGCGCGTGCAGACGGCCGTGGATGAATCACTCGCGGTAGCGGAAGCCTATCTGCTCGAGCATAAGGAAAATATTCGTGGCGATGTGCTGGCCATGGCGGCCGATTTAAACCAGCTTGGCAATCTCGCCATCACCAGCCCCGCTGAATATAACAGCAACGTAGCTACGCAATCGACGTTACGGTTGTTGACGGAAGCGATCGTGTTTCATGGGAACCGCATTATCGCGCAGGGGCAGCTGAGTTTTGCCCTTGCCTTTGAGCATATCCCGCAGGAGCTGCTCGATCGCGCCGATAAGGGCGAGGTGGTCATTCTCACGCCGCAGGATGATAAGGTGCAGGCGCTGCTGAAGCTGGAAAATCCACCGAATACCTATTTGCTGGTGGGCAGGCTGGTGGACAGCAAGGTGTTGTCGCACATGCAGCACACGCAGGGAGCCGTCAACGAATATAACAACCTCAAGGGCCAGCTGGTAAAGCTGCAGATGACGTTTTCGGCGGTGTTCGTCACGCTGGCACTATTGTTGCTGCTGGCATCTATCTGGTATGGCATGGTGTTTGCCTCGCGCCTGTCACGGCCCCTTTCCAGTCTTGTGGGGGCGGCTGAGCGTATTCGTGGGGGGGATTTTTCCGCGCGCGTGGAAGCCACCGCCGACAATGATGAAATTGGTAAGCTCAGCCGCGCCTTTAACCGCATGACCGAACAGTTACAGGCGCAGCGCGGCGAACTGATTGAAGCCAATCGCCACATTGACGAGCGCAGGCGTTTTTCGGAAGCCGTTCTTGCGGGGGTGTCTGCAGGGGTTATTGCACTCGACCGTGACAAGCGCATCACGCTTTCCAACCGCTCTGCCAACATGATTTTAAGCAAGATTGACACCGTCATCACGCCGGATATGTACATTACCGATGTGTTGTCGGGCTGTTCCGAATTGCTCAGGCATGCGGAAGAACTGCCTGGCGAGGTGGCACAAAGTACGATTACTCTCAACAAAAATGGCAAAACAATCAGCCTGCATGTGCGTGTCGCCGTTGAGCAGCTTGGGCAGGAAATTGAAGGCTTCATCGTGACATTTGATGATATCACGCTACTAGTAGCGGCACAGCGCTCCGCCGCATGGGCGGACGTGGCAAGGCGTGTAGCGCATGAGATCAAAAATCCGCTGACCCCGATTCAGCTGGCTGCCGAGCGCCTGAAACGCAAATACCTGAAATTCATCACCGAAGATCAGGATATGTTCATCAAATATACCGATACCATCACGCGCCATGTGGCCGATATCGGCAGGATGGTAGAAGAATTCGTGTCGTTTGCACGCATGCCTACCCCTAAGTTTTCCAACGAAGACCTTGGTAGTATCGTCAAAAAAGCGGTGTTTTCAGCACAGATCGCCAATCCTGCGATTGATTACCAGCTACAGGCGCCCGACAGGGAATTTACCATTTACTGCGATGAGCGCCAGATTACGCAGGTGATGACCAATACGCTGAAAAATGCCGCAGAATCCATTGAAGCCCGCTTGGCACAAGCCGAAGGCAGTGAAAAGGGTTGTATTGGCATCGTTCTGTCCCCTTCTTCTGAGGGGATCGAGCTGGTCATTAATGACAATGGGGTTGGGTTTCCGGCCGGTGAAGAGCAGAAAATGCTGGAGCCTTATGTTACCACCCGCACCAAGGGCACCGGCCTTGGGCTGGCTATTGTCCGTAAAATTATGGATGACCATAAGGGACGGATAAATCTTGAAAATATTCCTGAAGGCGGTGCGCGAGTAAGACTTTCTTTTTTGCAACAGTGTGATATAAATGCCCAAAGTTAGGGATTAGGCACTAGGAATCGGGTAGCAAAAACCCCGATTTTGGGTCACGATTCCTAATGACTAACCAACCAATGCCCTGAAAAAAATGACCGCAGACATTCTGATCGTAGACGATGAAGCCGATATCCGCGACCTGATCTCGGATATCCTCAAGGATGCAAAATATGCCACCCGCACAGCGCATAACAGCGATACGGCGTTTAAAGCCATTGCCGAGCGCGTTCCTTCCGTCTTGATTCTCGATATCTGGTTGCAGGGAAGCGAGCTGGATGGTCTGGGTATTCTCGAGTTGGTGAAGAAAAAATACCCCCACATGCCCGTCATTATGATCAGCGGCCACGGCAATATTGAAACCGCCGTTTCTGCCATCAAAACCGGTGCCTACGATTTTATCGAAAAACCTTTCAAGGAAGACCGCCTGCTGTTGCTGTTAACGCGCGCCCTTGAACATGCGCGCCTGCGCACCGAAAATCTTGAACTGAAAACCCGTGGCAAGCTGGAAACTACCCTGAACGGTAATTCACAGGCCATTGTCCATATCCGTCAGGCGTTGGAAAAAATTGCACCTACCTCGAGTCGCGTGCTGATTACGGGTGCGCCCGGAACGGGCAAGGAAATGCTCGCACGTTTGATTCACACCAAATCCCCGCGTGCGAATGGTAATTTTGTCGTGATGAATGTTACAGGCCTTACGCCTGACCGCGTCGAAGCGGAGTTGTTCGGCATTGAAGAAAGCAATCCTACCGGTGGTGCGGAAAAGCTCGGACTGTTCGAGCGCGCCCATAACGGTACGTTGTTTATTGATGAAGTGGCAGACATGCCGCTGGAAACGCAGAGCAAGGTGTTGCGTGCGCTTCAGGATCAGGGATTTACCCGCGTGCGCGGTTCGCGCCGTGTGGAGGTGGATGTGCGTGTGATTGCGGGCAGCAACCGTGATCTGGAATCAGAAATTGCCGCAGGCCGTTTCCGCGAAGATTTATACTACCGTCTGAATGTGGTGCCTCTCAAAATGCCGTCGCTGAAAGACCGCCGCGAGGATATTCAGGAATTGTGCCGTTATTTCCTGCGCCGTGCTTCTGAAATGGCGGGAATGCAGGTGCGTGACCTTTCCGATGAAGCCATTGCAATGCTTCAGTCGTATAGCTGGCCTGGCAACGTGCGTCAGTTGCGCAACATGATGGAATGGTTGTTGATCATGACGTCTGATAGCCGCGAGGATATCAGCGCAGATGAATTGCCACCGGAAATACTAAGCTCCAATCCGGTGCTTGCGCGTCCTGAAACCAATGCGGATATTATGTCGATGGCGCTACGTGATGCCCGCGAGTTATTTGAAAAACAATACCTAGCCGCACAGATCGAGCGCTTTGGCGGCAATATCTCCAAGACCTCGTCGTTTGTGGGCATGGAGCGTTCAGCCCTGCATCGCAAGCTGAAAATGCTTGGTATTACCACGGCTGACGAAAAGGTCGCCTGATCGCCTTGCAAATTGTGCTTGTGTGAGGCTTTTTTCTTGAGTTCGTTGTATTCTTCGGTGATTTTTGACAATGCATCACGCGCTGCCGCCTGATTTTGCGGGCTGCCCTTGGTGTTTTGCTGTAGCACCACCCAGCGGTCGTTCACATAGATCACGCCCCAGTATTTATTCGCAAGCAATTCGTCCACTTTTTCGAGATATTCCGTGCCTTCCCACGAAAATGGCATGCCCACCACATAGCGCGCTTTTTTGAAGGGGGTGGAGAGATGTAGCACAATATATTGGCAATCATAACTGAGTTCCGGATAGGGAATCAATTTCAGGCGTGATTGCAGGTGCGGCAGCACATTCATTTGCGCGGATACATGTGCATCCTTGGGAATTAGCTGGTTGATTTCCTCAACTGCCTTGCGGTTTTCAGCAGTATAATCGAAGCGCGGTGTCGAGAATTCCCAGAGATTACCCATCAGCGAATAGGGCAGGGCGGTGAACAGCATATTGAAGCAAAAAGAGCTCATAACCAGCGCCAGCATGACATCGCCTGCTTTTTTGTGGTGAGATATTCTCCGGTACATCTGGCAACAGGCAATCACAACGACGGGAATGATCGGCATATCATGGTACGATATAATGGAGCGCATGAGCGTTACATAAGTCAGGCCGTTTGCCAGAAAATCGCTGGCGATGGGCATCAGCCACACGAAGGCCCCCAGTGGTAGCAACAAAAACGGCAGCAGCAGTTTCATTACATACCAGAAATCCGCCATGATTACTTCCATGAGGTAGCGGTCGAGTCCTTTCTTACTAAACAGCCAGCTATAGCGGTCATCCTCGGAGGCGCTGTCAGTCATGGTTACCGCGCCTGTCGGGTTGTAATGTGGCATCACTACTCCTAGTATAACGCCAATCGCAATGGTCCCGAAGGCACATAAGCCCGCCCCGAATTTATAATCACGCCAGTGCCATGCCCACAGTAGTCCGAAGCCAAAAACACTCAGGCCGTAATGCTCCTTGATGGATAGCAAGACAGCGCAGAGCAATAGCATAATGCGTTTGTTTTGATGCACGAGCGCCCACAGCATCCAGCTGATACATAGCGGGGCAAAACTTACTTCATGAAAATTCCACGATGCACCGTTAATGACGAACGGATTGATGAGATACAGCAATGCAAATACCAGCGCCGTGCGTGAGTTATCGAGAATTTTAAGGGCGGTCAGGTAAATCGGCCATGCAGCGGCGGCGATTGCAATGCTGCCGATGGTTAGAAACATCTCCACATGCGGGAACATATAATAAAAGGGCACCAACAGGTAAAGAATGGGTGAGAAGTGATAGCCAAACCAGTGTTGGGATACAAACGGGTAGTTGACGCTGGAGGTGAAGCCATTGCCATGTAACAGATTGAACAGGGGTTGCTCGAACGACACCAGATCGCGGCCTGAAGTTTTTAATTCATAGTGTAACGTAATGGCGAAACATAGCGTCACCAGCGCATGTGCTACCATACACACTAGCAGTATGGCTTTATCTCGGGTGCTGGACTCAGGACGTGCAGACATTTAAGGATTCATTGTTGTCGTTGGTTTGCCGAAATGTTCGCGCACAGTATGGAATTCATTTTTTACATCTTCCAGTCCTTTTTGCGCGCGTGCCAGTGCGGCGCTGTCACTGGGTACATCTTTACGCAACACCACCCAGCGGCTTGCCTCATACACCACACCCCATTTTGGATCTGCTATCAGCGTGTCCATAGCGGCGAAATAATTTCCACTGGTTGAGCCGTAGGGAATACCCATTATTCCCAGCGCATGTTCAAAAGGAAAACGGAAATGCACCACCACATACTGGGCGTTGCCGTTGGGAGAGGGGTAGGGATACATCTCCAGACGTGGCAACAGGTGTGGCAGCACATTGATCTGCGCTGCCACCGCTGCCTCTTTAGGTATAAGGTGATTGATCTCGTCAATCGCCTTGCGGTTTTCAGCGGTATAATCAAAGCGCGGCGATGATAATTCCCAGACATTGCCCATCTCCGAAAACGGCAACGCCAGTTGCACATAGGCAAAACCTGCGCTCGCCACCAATAGCGGCAGCATGGCATCATTCATTTTGTACGGGCGCACATAGCGTTTAAGCGTATGGCAGCTGGCTATGATGAGTATAGGTACCAGCGCGGCACTGTGGTAGGAAAACGGATAACGCATCATCGACACCGCCGAAAGCGTGTTGATACCGGCATCGGCGATGGCTGGCAGCAGCCACATAAACGCCCCCAGCGGCAACAACAAAAATGGCAGCAGCAGTTTCATGCCGTACCAGAGGCCATCACTCAGGATAAACGCGATATGCGACCTGATGCCTTGTGTGGTAGTGACCCAGCTAAAACGGTCTTCACCGCCATTGGCCGCGATCATAGTGGGGGTTCCCAGCGGGTTGAAATGGGGGATAATAATGCCTATTACCACATACATGGTGATTAATCCCGCAGCGCACAGGCTTACGCCAAAACGTTTTTCTTTCCATTGCCACGCCCAGAGCAAGCCGAATCCGGCAATCGAGAGTCCGTAATGTTCTTTAATGCACACCAGCACCACGCTTAAGGCTAAGAGTGTAATGCGTTTGTATTTCACCACTGCCCATAACATCCACGCTATAATTAAAGGTGCAAAATCGATCTCGTGGAAGCCCCAGATAGTGCCATTCACGACAAACGGGCTGCATAAATATAATAGTGCCATCAGCAGCGCATGTGTTTCGTTTTTCAGTATCTCCCGCGCGGCAAGGAAAATCGGCCACGCTGCCAGTGCCATCGCCGCGCTGCCGAAGACGAGGAACATTTCCATATGGGGAAAGAAATAATAAAACGGTATCAGCAGATACAGTATGGGCGAAAAATGAAACCCCATCCATGGCTGGGGGATGTAGGGCGGGTTGATGCTGCAAGTGAAATCTTTGCCATCGAGAAAATTCCGCATCAACTGCTCATACACCATGCTGTCGAAACCGGAGGTTTTCAGTTCATAATGCAGCGAAATAGCGTAGCTCAGCGTCAGCGCAGCCTGTAAGGCGATACACACCCAAACCGCAAGCGCTGTAATATGACGGGACTCAGATATCCGCATAGGTATGTGTTTCAGCCGCGCCACCCGGATGCGTCACTGCACCTTTTTCAGCAGGGCCGACACCTTGGGCATATTTCCATAGTGCGCCTGACTGGTAATCGGTGGTGCGTGGCTTCCAGTCCTTGCGGCGTTTGTCCAGTTCCGCGTCACTGACATCCACCGTAATCGTACCCTTCACGGCATCAATGGTGATTGTATCGCCATCCTTCAGCAGGCCGATTGGCCCACCGACAGCGGCTTCCGGCCCGACATGGCCGATGCAGAAACCGCGGGTGCCGCCGGAGAAACGCCCATCAGTGATGAGTGCAACCTTGTCGCCCATGCCTTGGCCGTAGAGTGCGGCGGTGGTGGAGAGCATCTCGCGCATACCGGGGCCGCCTCTGGGTCCTTCATAACGGATGATGAGCACGTCACCTTCCTTGTATTCTTTTTTATCAACGGCAGCAAAGCAGGCTTCTTCAGAATCAAAGCAACGTGCAACGCCGGTGAACACAAGGTTGGTCATGCCCGCCACTTTGACAATTGCGCCTTCAGGGGCAAGGTTTCCCTTCAGCACGACCACGCCACCTTCTTTGCGGAGTGGCTTGGTGTAAGGGTAAATGACATCCTGATCGGTTTTGAGTTTTACGGATTTCAGGTTTTCCTCTACGGTTTTTCCGGTCACGGTCAGGCAGTCGCCATGCAGGAAACCACCGTCCAGCAATGTTTTCATCACTGCTTCCACACCACCGGCCTCATACATATCCTTGGCGGTGTACTTGCCTCCTGGCATCAGATCCGCGAGGTAAGGGGTGCGCTTGAAAATTTCTCCCACCGCATGGATATCGAAATCGATGCCGCATTCATGGGCAATCGCAGGCAGGTGCAACGCGCCGTTGGTGGAGCCGCCCGTAGCAGCCACGACAGCGGCGGCATTTTCCAGTGCTTTACGCGTCACGATATCACGCGGGCGTATTTTGTTTTTCAGCAGTTCCATGACCGCACGTCCCGATTCAAACGCGAACGCGTCGCGTGATTCATAGGGAGCGGGAGCGCCCGCCGACCCTGGCAGTGCAAGGCCGATGGCTTCTGACACGCATGCCATGGTGTTGGCAGTAAACTGGCCGCCGCACGAACCGGCCGAAGGGCAGGCTGCTTGTTCGAGTTCCAGCAAATCTTCATCGCTCATCGAGCCGTTGGAGTGTTTACCCACGCCTTCAAATACGTCGACTACGGTCACCTGCTTGCCCTTGAACTTTCCGGGCAGGATAGAGCCGCCGTAAATGAACACAGACGGTACGTTCAGGCGCACCATCGACATCATCAGTCCGGGCAGCGATTTGTCACAACCGGCAAGGCCCACCATCGCATCATAGGAATGGCCGCGCATGGTCAGTTCCACGGAATCAGCAATCACTTCACGCGAGACCAGCGAGGATTTCATGCCCTGATGACCCATGGCGATGCCGTCAGTGACGGTAATCGTCGTAAATTCACGTGGCGTCCCGCCTGCGGAGGCCACGCCTTTTTTGACCACCTGTGCCTGCCGCCCAAGCGTGATATTGCACGGAGCCGCTTCATTCCAAGTGGTTGCTACACCGATCAGCGGCGCATGGATGCCAGCGGTGGTGATGCCCATGGCATAGAGGTACGAGCGGTGTGGGGCGCGTTCAGGCCCTTCGGTGACATGGCGTGAGGGAAGGATAGATTTTCCGTAGGTTTTGGTCATAACGTCCGTGCAAAAAGTGGGGTTGGATAAGGTCTTACGTTATACGGCGCTTATGGGTGGCTTGCAAGCGCGAGAAAGTATATAAAATCCAGAGGGTAATGAAGGCGCCAATACTGATGATCATGCCTTCGCGCTCGCCGGAAAACCACGGCAGCACCAATGTGATATCGTGGCTGCCGCGCGGTAGGTATAAGGATAACAGCGCATCGTGATGGGATACACTCAGGTTATTAGGTTGTGCTTCCCAGCCAGTAAAATAAAACCGTTGTAACGTAACGGTGGCTTCCATCGAGGTAATATCGGCATGCAGCATGATGCGGCGTGAGTCCTGCTCAATAATATAGGCGCTACCTTTACCTTCGACGACATTGGCAGATTTCATCGCCAGAAAACGTTCCGGCACTTGGGTGCGGAAGTCGATGTTCTCTTTTTGCATCCAGCGCGTCTGGTATTCGGGCCGCGTAAGCAGGTTGTTTTTTAAGATCGTGAAGGTTGGCGAAGGCCGTATAAAAAAGGCCACTTCGCTGCTGTAGACCGATGCACATACCAGTGAGATGACAAACAGGCTGGGGTAAATGTTTTTGGTTTTCGCATTGGGCAGGAAATGTAGCGCAATAAATACTGCTCCGGGAATCATAGTGTAGAAAAACCGAAATGGAAATTGCAGGTGTTGCAAAGCGGGTATCATATCCCACAACGGCTTGGAAAAGGGCAATGTCATAAACAAAAACACGACTTCGACTGCAATCCAGAAATACATGTGTGGGGTCAGGGTTGATTTTCGGAGCGCTTTCGGGGTTTCTATATATAACAAAAGCAAGGGCAGGATGACGGCCACCAGCCCCAGTTGTGACCATTTATCCAGAAAATTATTGGCGTAATTGAGATTTCCGGTCAGGAACATCTCGGTGACAATACTGCCCTGATTGAGCATAGCAGGCAGAATGCACACAGCGGTAAGTGTAATACCAAGTCCGGCAAAAAAACTCGTTAGCAACCCTAATAAAAGCCGCTTTCCCTTGGGAGAAAACACCAACACATACAGGCATGGCACGGGTGCAAACATCACGATGGATGGCAGGTGCGTGAAGGATAGTAGTCCGTAGGCCAGCGAAAGTTTTGGCAGGCTTTTCCATCCCTTTTTTACCACATCATCCGCCGCTTCCAGCAACAGCGGGAACAGTGCCAGCCCCCAGAGTTGGGGAACTGCAAAACTACTATACATATGTAGGAAAATATAAGGGAATCCGGCATATATCAGCGCACCTTTTTGAGCGGTTGCGACATCGGTCTGGCTGGCAAGCCAGCGGTAGGACGTAACACCCGCTATGATGACCGATAACATAAGCCCGATTAGAATGCGGCCAAATCCGTGCGGGTCGACAGAGGAGAGAAACTCAAACATGCTCATGATGTAAAAGGATAATGGACTATAAAATACAAACACCGGACTGCCAAATCCGGCATTAGTACTCATCAGCCAGCGCGGATAGAGGTCGCCTTCCCAAAATTGAGAGGAAAATGATTTCAGGCTGGTCGCATAAAAAATGAGGTCAGTGGAGATCGGCCATTTAAAGGACAATATCACCCATAAAGGGAACGTCATGATGAGTGAAAGTGCAATCAGGGAAAGAAAAAACGACCGGCTCATAGGAAAAAGCCTATTTCGTCAGTTTCCGTATTTCGCGCTCGACAATACGTTCAACAATCTGCGGCAGGTTGGTATCCAGCCACGCCTTCATCATCGGGCGCAGCATTTCGGTAACCAGATCTTCCATGGTTGTGCCATCGCGGAACGAAGGCGCGTGGGTTACGGCTGCGGGCGGCACATACTGGTCCACCGATTTGAGTTTATTAAAGGCAGCCATGCTGGCAGAAGCCGCTTCTTCCGAAAGCAGGGAGCCAGCGGGAGCAGCAGGGGCAGCAGCCTGTGGCGCGGGCGCTGCGGGAGCGTTGGCAAACATTGAATCAATGTCGCCCTGTGATGAAGCAGCAGGTTTGGGTTCCACTTTGACCTCCGCTTTCACCTCGGGTTGGATATCAGGTTTAATATCGGCCGGTGCCACTTTCTTTTCAGTAACGAGTGCTTCGTCGATTTTGCTCAGCACGTCTTTTTCGGCGGTCTCTTTGGCAACTTCGGTTTTGACGTTAACCACCGAGCCATCGTCCTTCACCAGATCGGTCAGCTCGAACACGTCAGAGCCGGGGACATCATCTTCCTTGCCTTTGGATTTTGCTCCGTTGGCTTTGGCTTCGGGTTTTTTGGGTTCTTTATCGTCTTCGGCAATGATGCGGCGAATCGACTGGAGAATTTCTTCCATCGACAAATCTTCATCGCCCCCAGTGGCCGCACCAGCGGTTTTACCCTCTGCTGCTTTGGCTTCCTGTGATTTCGCTTCCTGCGAGCTAGCCTTTGCCTCCATGAACCACCCTTAATCCGATTTTTTTCGCAATTACGAAACTATACTATGTTCCTAATAGAAAACCATTATTAAAAACCAATCAACATCTATTTTACTATAAGGCGATGTTGAATGGAATAATCTTCTTTCAGAAGGTGAAATCGGACGGCTGCTCGAAGCTTGCCAGAAGTGCGCAGGCAGCGTCGAAATGTTCGCGATATTGCAGCTTGTGTCCGGTGCGGGTGACCAGTAATCCCTTGCCAAGCCCGCTTGGGGAGTCAGCGCGTGAGGCAATGTTACGTACGGCTACCATGCGTCCGCCGACGGCAAGTTGTGAGCCGAGTGCTTCGGAAACAAAACCGATGGCGCCCTGAATGACGATGACGTTGTAAGGGGCCGACATGGCATAGCCGTCGCTCATGGTCGACACCGGCTGAAGGTTAACATTGGTGATGCCGAGGCGCTGCATGTGGGTGCGGGCCTGAATAATGGCGTTGGTGTCGCTATCGATGCCCACTACCTGCGCGCCGAGGCGCGAAAGCACCGCCGCCGAGTAGCCAGTCAGGCTGCCGATATTTAAAATGCGGTCACTAGGGGTGATTTCGGCAAGATCAAGCAACTTTGCGAACGTCAGGGGGGCCATCATATAGCGGCCATTCCCGACGTCCATATCCTCATCCACATACGCCGCACCGCGTAGATTCTCAGGCAAAAACGGCTCGCGCGGGATATCCGCCATTGCCTGCAAAATGCGTTTATCGGTGATGTCGTTGGTGTAGAGCTGACCAAGAATCATGCTTTTGCGCATAGCGTTCGAATGGGGCATAGAGTTCTCCTTTACGCGGCCTTAACGAGTGAAATGGTGACGGACTGCTCATCAATAGCATTTGTTGTGCCAAACGCGCCAGCACCTTCATGTTTGCTTTCGGCGAACGCCACGGTGAGCGTCTGTTCCATGATATAGGTCTGGTGGAACTTGGCGGCTTTTAAAATCGCGTCCGGCGCATCGAGGTGCAGGTTAATGCGGTCAGAGACGTTGAGCGCCGCGTCCTTGCGCGCCTGTTGTATCATGCGCACGAGGTCGCGCGCGATGCCTTCGGCCACCAGCTCGTCGGTTAAGGTGGTGTCGAGGATGACAAGCGCATCGTTGGTGGAGAGTGCCTGCGCGCGGTCTTTATATTCGGGTTTAGGTTCAAGCTGGAGAGTGTATTCTGTAGGCAATAATTCCTCACCACAAATTTCCACACCACCTTTATCGTTAGAACGCCATTTGCCACTTTTTGATGCAGGGATAATTTGTTTCATTTTTTCCGGTAATCTTTTACCGAGAATTGCGGATTTAATAGATAGATTGAGCCAAGCAACATCACTAAATGCAATAGAGTTATTGATTTCTTTAACGTTAACTTCATCGCGAATGATGCTAAACATAGCCTCCAGTGTAAATTCATTTGGCATGAATCCGATCGTATGTGTAGCTGCTAAACCCAGTGTTTTTAATGGCTGACGCACGCGGATTTGCACATTGTTGCGCACGGCAAGTGCAGCGTTGCAAACATCGCGCACCCAGTCCATCTGTCCAATAAAATTATGCTCATCCATGGTAACTTTAATCACCTCCGGAAAATCGGCCAGATGCACGCTCGCTTCGCCTGTCAGGCTACGGTAGATTTCTTCGCAGGTCATTGGAAGCAACGGTGCGCTCGCGCGGCACATGGTAGTCAGCACCGTGTGTAAGGTATCGTAGGCGGCTTGTTTATCGGCATCGATGCCGGTTTTCCAGAAACGTTCCTTATTGCGGCGAATGTACCAATTATTTAAGACTTCAAAGAACTGTAACACGGCTTCGCAGGCTGTGGGCGTGTCATAGGCATCAAGAGATGTCTGAATCGTTTCCACGGCCTGTTTGCACTTCGCCAGAATATAGCGGTCCATCACGTCTTTGGAGTCGGTGGCGAACTTCGCCTTGATCCCATCCGCATTGGCGTACAGGCAGAAGAAATTATACGCATTCCAGATCGGTTTGATGGCGAGGCGGACGACGTCGCGGATGAATTTGCCTTCAGGGTCGACCATCAAATCCTGCCCGCGCATGACGGGGGAAGCCACCATAAGCCAGCGCAGCGCATCCGCGCCGAACACATTGATTACTTCCAGCGGGTCTTTATAGTTTTTGAGGCGCTTGGAATATTTAAGGCCGGTTTCCGCGTCCAGCACCACGCCGTGGCAGATGCAGTTCAAAAAGGGTGGTTTGTCGAACAACGCCGTCGACAGCATGATGAGCGTGTTAAACCAGCCGCGCGTTTGGCCTACATATTCGGTGATGAAGTTTGCCGGAAAGTGACTCTCAAACCAGTCTTTGTTTTCGAACGGGTAATGCACTTGGGCAAACGGCATGGAGCCGGATTCAAACCAGCAATCGAACACATCTTCCACACGCGTGAGCGTGTATTGCGCGTCATAAGGATCGGGCTTGGTCAGCTCATCAATATAGGGGCGGTGGAGGTCCTGAACGTCGGCACCAAAGAACGTATTTAGATCGGCAATTGAACCGAATACATAGAGTTCTTTATTTTTTGGATTATCCGAGCGCCACACCGGAATCGGCGTGCCCCAGAAGCGGTTTCGCGAGATCGACCAGTCCGGCGCGGTGGCCAGCATGTGCCCCATCTGCCCGTCACGGATGTGAGATGGAATCCAGTTAATCTGTTTGTTTAACTCGGCGGCGCGGTCGCGGAATTTGGTCACTTCCACATACCAGCTCGGCATGGCGCGGTAAATCAACGGTTGGTCGGTGCGCCAGCAATGGGGGTAGTTGTGCTTTATTTCTTCTTGTTTAATGAGTTTGCCGTGTTCCTTCAACCATTGGATGATGCGCAGATTGGCGAGGCCGTATTTTTTCACCTGCTCCGGTTTATACGGCTCGTCGGCGCGCTGGCCTTGCGTTTCGGCAATGACGTTCAGGCCTTTAAGTGATAGATCAGGAAGATCAAATATCTCACTGGTATACTTGCCTTGTCCGTCCACGGGCACGACCACTTCAATGCCGTTCGCCTCGCAGCATTTTTGATCGTCTTCACCAAAGCCCGGAGCCATATGCACGATTCCGGTGCCGTCACCGTCGGTGACGAAGCTGGAGCCGTCGAGGATGCGGAAGGCGTTGGGTTGTTTAGAAAAATACGGAAAGAGAGGCGTGTAGTATATTGGTAAATCAGCGGTTAGATCTAATTTTGTAGAAAAGTCTTCGGGTTTCCAGCCACTGGAATTCATTGATGGCATAGTTAAATATGCACCTAAGAATGGCTTTTCTCCAATGATATCGTCAGCAATTTTATTTTTTTCGATGTAAGAATTGGACGCTAAGTAGCAAATATTTTTTCGAATAAAGTAGTTATAAACTACCTCCGATCCCACAGCTAAAGCTAAATTAGAAGGAAGTGTCCACGGAGTAGTCGTCCATGCTAATACAAAATATTTTTCCGCGTTGGGTGCAAATGGCGGTTTTTTATTCAGCTCAAACGCCACCGTGATCGCCTTGTCTTCGCGTTCGCGGTAGGAATTGTCGAGTTTGGTTTCAAAATTGGATAGTGGTGTTTCCGCCGCCCATGAATAGGGCATCACGCGGTAGGCCTCGTAAATCAGGCCTTTTTTATACAATTCGCTGAACGCCCACAGCACTGATTCCATGAAAGATTTATCCATGGTTTTATAATCGCTCTTGAAATCCACCCAGCGTGCCTGACGGTTAACATACGTCTCCCATTCGTGGGTGTATTTCATCACCGAGGTGCGGCAATGCTCGTTAAAATTGCCGATGCCGTATTTGATGATCGCTTGGCGGCCGGAGATGCCTAATTCTTTTTCCGAGCCCATTTCAGCGGGCAGGCCGTGGCAGTCCCAGCCGAAACGGCGTTCCACGCGTTTGCCCTTCATCGTCTGGTAGCGGGCGAACAAATCCTTCACAAATCCGGTCAGTAAATGGCCGTAATGCGGCAGGCCGTTGGCGAATGGTGGGCCGTCGTAAAAAATGAATTCGTTATTGTGGCCGCCTTCCGTGGCGGGGCGGCTGGTCACCGATTTTTCGAACATCCCTTCTTTTTGCCAATAGGCCAGCACCGCTTCTTCCACTGCGGGGAAGTCGGGATTGGGATTCACTTCAGGATAATAACCTTTTGACATATAATAAGTTAATCTTCCGTGGAAGCCTCTGGCAACGGGTTGTTTAGCTAGGAAAGAATACGTTTCTATCGTTTTTACGTCACGCTTGCAACAAATCTAACGATAATAATCGATTAGTAAGTTGACTGTTAGGGAAGCTGCGCTAACACTGGTGCATAACCATAAAAAGCGTAAACCATGCATAAAGACACACTTCTTGCTACCTCCGGCTGCACTCCTGAAGACCACCGTGGGGTGGTGAACACGCCCGTATACCGTGGCTCTACGATCCTTTTTGAATCGCTCGCTGACTTTGAAAAAGCCGAAAGCGGCCAGTGGGCGCACCCCATTTATGGCCGTTACGGCACACGTTCGAATGAAGAACTGGAAAACACGCTGGCCAAGCTCGAAGGCGCTGACCATGCGATTGTGCTGTCGTCGGGTATGGCGGCGATCGCCGCGTCATTGCTTGCCTTTGTTAAATCCGGCGACCATATTTTGATGGTGGACAACACCTACGCTCCGGCGCGCCGTTTCTGCGACCATGAGCTTAAAAAATGCGGTGTCGAAGTCACCTATTATGACCCCACGATCGGCGCAGCCATTGCCGCACTCATCAAGCCTAACACCAAGGTGGTGTATCTGGAAAGTCCGGGGTCGTTGACCTTTGAAGTGCAGGATGTGCCTGCCATCGCCAAAGCCGCGCATGAAAAAGGCTGCATCGTTATTGGTGATAACACGTGGGGCACGCCGTATTTCATGGATGCGTTTGCTTTGGGCATCGATATTTCCCTGCATTCCGCCACCAAATATATCTCCGGTCATTCGGATTTGCTGATGGGCACTTTGGCCTGCAAAAACGAACATTACACGATGCTGCTGCGCACCGCGCGCAATTTAGGTGCGTGCGCGAGTGCGGATAACTGCTACCTCGCGCAGCGCGGGCTTCGCACGATGGCGGTGCGCTTAAAGCAGCATTTCGAAAATGGGCTGACAGTGGCCAAATGGTTGCAAGCCCGTCCAGAAGTAGAAAAAGTGTTGCATCCGGCATTGCCTGATCATGCCGGACACGCGCTGTGGAAGCGCGATTTTTCGGGTGCATGCGGCTTGTTTAGCGTGGTGCTGAAAGACGCGGTGCCGCACGACAAGCTGGCTGCCATGCTTGATAATCTCCAGTATTTCGGCATGGGTTACAGCTGGGGCGGGTATGAGAGCCTGATTATTCCGTTCAACCCGAAAAAAATCCGCACCGCCACGCAGTGGCCGCATGATGGGCAGGCTTTGAGAATTCATATCGGCCTTGAAAATCCTGACGACCTGATCCGCGATCTGGAGCAGGGGCTTAAGCGCTTGCGCTAGGGTATGGTTGGTGCGCTAACCGGTTTTTTAAAATCCGTTCCACGCGTATATTACCTTGCCATGCTGGCGGCAGCACTGTTGTGCGTGTCGGCGATGATGGTGAGTATTACCTCATCCGATATTTTCCGCCATAATGGCGGCGATATCTGGGTGTATCTGGTATGGATGCGCTGTTTTTCCGAGCAATTCTGGCAGGGCGATATCTATCCGCGTTGGTGCATGGATGTGAATGACGGGCTGGGCACGCCGCTGTTTATGTTTTATTTCCCGCTGCCGTTTTACATCGCCAGCCTTTTTTATCCGCTGATTTTGCTGGGCATGAGTTATTATCATTTGTTTGTATTGCTGTGCTTTATTGCTACGTTTTTGTCGGTTCTTAGCTGCTACGCATGGCTTTGCGATGTGGTGGAGGCAAAATACGCGCTGCTGGCTTCGGTTATCTTTGTGTTCTTGCCGTACCATATAGAGATGATGTATTTCCGCGGGGCTTACGCAGAAATCTGGTGCACCATGTTGTTGCCGCTGATTTTCAAATATACGCGCAGGTTGGTGAAAGGCGAACCGGATGCGCTGGTGACACTGGCATTTCTGATCGGGATATCGGCGCTGACACACGTGCCGCTGACGGGTAGCGCGCTGATCTTCAGCGGATTATACATGCTTGCGATGATGGGAGCCAATATCCGGCCACCACTCTATTTCGGTATTGCCATTGTATGGGGGCTGGGCATGGCAGCTTTTTACCTGTTCCCTGGTATTTTTTACCATCCGTTTATGGCCAGCGATGTGCTGGCAAAGGGGCTGTATGGCTGGCCTAATAGTTATCTTACTATGGCATTTACCACCTTTGGCGGGCTTGAAAAACCGCTGATGGCGGCGGTGCTTGGTGCCTTGTTACTGCTTGGATTTTCACTGGTGGTACTCATCCGGCATAAACGTATTGAGGGGTATTTCCTTCAGCGTGAAACGCGGGTCTGGCTGGGGCTGGGGGCGTTATCGTTCTTCATGCTAATTCCTGCCAGCGCGCCGCTGTATGGGCTTTTGGGGTCGCTGTCCAAAACCGTATTCCCGTGGCGCATGCAGATGATCGAGATGTTGGCTATCACCTATCTGATAGCGGTGTGGATGCAGTGGCAGATTTCACAGGGACGGCGTAAAACATGGAAAATAGATTTTGTGCTGTCACTGTTTTTTATGTGGGTGATAAGCAATTTCCTGAGTGCGCCGTATACACCGAAGGACGAAGCGCTGAACGAAACCATCCGTGAAGCAAAAATAGTATTCGGGCCGGAATACCGCACACGCTGGACCGATAGCGACCATTTTGACTACCATTATCTCTTTGCCCACCATGATAGCAATCCACCGAAGGCTACGATTGTGTCAGGGAAGGGCAAGCTTGAGGTTCGTAAATGGGGCTGGCAGGGCATCGAGTTGCTGGTGGACTGCAAAAAATCGATGATTATACGCGTCGAGCATACCTATTTTCCCATCTGGAATGCCAAGCTGTATAAAAGTGACGCACTGCCACTGCGTGCCGAAGATAAAACCGGACTGATGCTGTTGGAAGTGCCGGCGGGCGAGCATCTTGTGGAACTGACCACCAGCGTTTACAAAGATAGTACCGACCTGTTTATATCACAGTGGGTTAGCATGGCTGCATGGGGAATAATGGTGATTGTTCTGATGCGGGCACAATTTTTTTATCGCCGTGTTGACAGCTGATGCGGGCGTTTTAAGGTCAAAAATCTTTGACAAACGTATGATGTCTTGGTAGGTTTGCCGCCATATATAAAATACTAAGATATAAAAAAATATATAAGTCGCAGGGCGTTTTTTATCAATTGTAACTACACAGGGTAGAACGATGAAAAACGCTTTAAGATTCTTGTGTGCATCAGGCTTATTTGCGCTGGTCATGCTTTTTGTTAACGACTCTGCTTTCGCACAGGAAGCAGCTACAGCAGCAGCGGCAGCTGCACCGGCAGTGCCTCCGGCACCGGTCATTGATTCCGGCAGCACCGCATGGATGCTGGTTTCTACACTCCTCGTACTCATGATGACCATCCCGGGCCTTGCACTTTTCTATGGCGGTATGGTGCATAAAGAAAGCGTACTTGCTACACTTATGCAAAGCTTCGTCGCCACCACACTCGTTACAGTTTTGTGGATGGTGTACGGTTATTCAATGATTTTCACCGAGCATAGCGGCTTCGTTGGCGGCATGAGTAAGTTCATGCTGGCAGGGGTCGGCGTGGCTTCCACATATGGTTCCGCGCCTGCGGTCATTCCGGAAACCGTCTACATCATGTTCCAGTTGACGTTCGGTATCATCACCTGCGCACTGATTTTCGGTTCTGTTGCGACCCGCATTAAGTTTTCTTCCGCTATTGCGTTTATAGCGCTGTGGTTCACCGTGGTATACATCCCCGTTGCTCACTGGGTTTGGGGTCCAAAAGGTATGCTCGGCGGCACTGGGATCGATGGTTACAAAGGCCTGCTGGGCTTTGGCGCTACGCTCGATTATGCCGGTGGTACTGTGGTGCATATCAATGCTGGTATCGCAGGCCTTATGGCGGCTATCGTTCTTGGTCACCGTAAAGGTTTCGGCAAGGATGAAATGGCTCCTCCCTACAACATCGTGTTCAGCGTTATCGGCGCTTCCCTCCTTTGGGTCGGCTGGTTTGGTTTCAACGCGGGTTCAGCCGTTGCTGCCAACGGCAACGCAGGTATGGCCATGTTGGTTACGCATGTAGCAACCGCTACTGCCTCACTGGCGTGGATGTCTGCTGAATGGTTCACGCGTGGCAAGCCAAGCGTTATCGGCATCATTTCCGGCGCAGTTGCCGGTCTGGTGGCGATTACTCCTGCTTCCGGTTTTGTGGATTTTCAGGGTGCTTTAGCCATTGGCTTTGTAGCTGGTGCGGTTTGCTTCTGGGCTTGTAGCCTCAAATTCAAATTCGGATTTGATGACTCGCTCGACGTGTTCGGTGTTCATTGCGTAGGTGGTATTATCGGTGCGTTGCTCACGGGCATCTTTGCTGTAAAAGAAATTGGCGGTACTGAAGGCAGCTTCACCCAGTTCCTTGCGCAGTGTGAAGGTGTAACGGTTACCGTTGTGTATTGCGGCGTTATGTCGTTCATCATTCTCAAATTGATTGATGTGGTTATGGGGCTTCGCGTGGATCAGGCGACTGAACATGCTGGGCTTGACCTCATCATTCATGGTGAAGGCTTACACGCATAATTGTTTTGGCTTTAAGGAAGGCGGCTTGAGTAATCAGGCCGCCTTTTTTTAGAAAAATTCTACATTTTAAGAAGATAATATGTCTAACAGCCAGATTACCAACATCATCACATCCATTCAGGATGAAATTCATAAATTTTCCTCCACCATTGAAAAAATCGCCAGCCAGACGAATATGCTGGCGCTGAACGCGACCATCGAGGCTGCGCGCGCCGGAGAAATGGGACGGGGATTTGCTGTGGTTGCTGCTGAGGTGAAATCACTCGCCAACCAGACATCTTCCAACGCAAAGGAATTCCGCACCACTGTGTTCAGTGGAATCAAGGCCCAAACGGAAAAACTGGCCGATGAATTTCAGGAGCGTGACTGCCAGCGTCTTTCGGAAATGTCACAAACACTGGTTCAGCTCATTGTACGCAATCTCTATGAGCGCACCGCTGACGTTCGCTGGTGGGCCACGGATGATGCATTTTATAAATGCCTTGAAAATATGACGGCTGAGAGCATGGCATATGCCACTAAAAGGCTTGGTATCATCAATAAATTCTATTCGGTGTACATGAACCTTGTCCTCACTGACCGCAATGGCAAGGTGGTGGCTGTTTCGCAGCCATCAGCCTATAGAATGGGGCAGGGGGCGGATGTGTCACGCCTTGACTGGTTTTCCCGCGCAATGCAGACGACAGCGGGCGACCAGTATGTTGTCGATGATATCTACGATGATCCCTTGCATAATGACAAGCCTGCGGCGGTGTATGCGGCAGCGGTGCGTCGTGGTGGCGAGATGCACGGCGAAGTGCTGGGCGTGCTGGGCGTATTTTTTGACTGGCAGGAGCAATCACGCTGTATCGTGAAGGATGAACCTAATTTGAGCGAAGCGGAGTGGAAACGTTCCCGCGTGATGTTACTCGACAATGCCGGACGCATTATAGCCTCATCGGATGGCCAGAATCTCTACAAGCATTACGTTCTCGACCAATCACAGGGCACGAAAGGCACGTTCACTGATTCGCAGGGTAATATCGTGGCGTATGCGCGCACCCTCGGCTATCAGGAGTTTGACGGCCTCGGCTGGCATGGCGTGATCGTTCAGAAGCCCGAAGGTGCAGCTATCAGCGCTTCAGCAGGCGTAAGCGTAGCGCGTTCAGCTTGATGAATCCGGCAGCATCTTTCTGATCGTATGCGCCGTGGTCATCTTCAAACGTCACGTGCTTTTCGCTGTACAGGCTCATCGGTGATTTGCGGCCAACAACAGACACACTTCCTTTAAACAGTTTCAGCTTCACTGTGCCGGTGACATTGGTTTGTGACTTATCGATCAGCGCCTGCAACATTTCGCGCTCGGGGCTCCACCAGTAGCCGTTATAGATCAGCTCGGCGTAGCGGGGCATCATTTCATCTTTCAGATGCCCCGCTCCACGGTCCAGCGTGAGCGATTCGATGCCGCGGTGCGCCGCAAGCAGGATGGTTCCACCGGGGGTTTCGTAAATCCCGCGTGACTTCATGCCTACATAGCGGTTTTCAACGAGGTCAAGGCGGCCGATGCCGTTCTTGCCGCCGAGTTCATTCAGTTTGGTGAGCAGCGTGGCAGGTGACATGCGTGTGCCGTCAATGGCCACTGCATCGCCTTTTTCAAAATCGACTTCGATAAAGGTTGGTTCGTTAGGTGCTTTTTCCGGTGAAACCGAGCGCACGAACATGTCCTCATGCGGCGCTTCCCATGGATTTTCCAGTACCTTGCCTTCATACGAGATGTGCAGCAGGTTGGCATCGGTGGAATAGGGGGCTTCGCCACGCTTGTCCTTGGCGATTGGGATCTGGTGTTTTTCGGCGTATTCGATCAGTTTGGTGCGGCTGGTTAAATCCCATTCGCGCCACGGCGCAATCACCTTGATATCCGGTTTGAGTGCATAATAACCAAGTTCAAAGCGCACCTGATCGTTGCCTTTGCCGGTGGCACCGTGGGACACGGCATCCGCACCGGTCTGAATGGCAATTTCAATCTGGCGTTTGGCAATCAGCGGGCGGGCGATAGACGTGCCCAGTAGATAGGTGCCTTCATAAAGCGTGTTGGCGCGGAACATCGGGAACACATAGTCACGGACGAATTCTTCGCGTAAATCTTCGACGAAAATTTCTTTCGCACCCATCAATTCCGCTTTCTTGCGGGCGGGCTCGATTTCTTCGCCCTGACCGAGATCGGCAGTGAAGGTGACGACTTCACATTCGTAGGTGTCCTGCAACCAGCGCAGGATAATGGAGGTATCCAGACCGCCGGAATAGGCGAGTACTACTTTTTTTATTTTTTTGCTCATGAAAGTCTCCTGACGAATGCTAAAGCTGTCCAATTAGTGGGCACAGCCATATAACAAGTCTTGCAGCAATTCAAGGACTCGATTATAAAGGAGAAAAGTAGTTTTATGTCCGACAGCACCGAAGTCATCACGCAAGATAAGGCCGAATCGAGCAAGTCTGCGCAGCGCTCCAGCCTGTCGCATTTGCGCCGCCGCACGGTGGTCGGGCTGCTTAGGACATGGCGGGAAGTCAAGGGAACCGCCCGTCACGCCATTGGTGCCGAGGTCCGCCCCGGTCTCCCCAAAGAAGATATCGAGCATCTCCATAAGCAGATGCAGCTGTGCTTTGACTCCCCTGGCGGCGAGATCACCGAACGTGCCCATACGGTGGAGTTGGGCCGTACCTATCTCGGGTTAAACGAGGCGGGGCGCGCACGCTTCCTTAAAGTGCTGGCAGCGGATTTTGACTTGGATAAGAGTAAGTTAAGTAAACTAACTAAGTCCTATAGTGTGGCTACCGCACCCGCCGATTTGCTCAAGCTGGAGATGGAACTTCGTCAGGCGCTTATCACCCCGCGCAACACCATTTTGCGCCATTTCACCGCATTGCCGGACGGGTTTAAGTTCCTCGTTAATATGCGTGCCGATTTGCTGCCACTAATTGGCAAGGATACGGCGCTTAAGGGGCTGGAATCGGACTTGAAGACGATTCTCTCTTCGTGGTTTGACATCGGCCTTTTAGACCTCATTGAAATTACGTGGAATTCTCCGGCGGCTCTTTTGGAAAAGCTGATTGAGTATGAAGCCGTTCACCGCGTTACTTCGTGGGACGATTTAAAAAACCGCCTTGATGCCGACCGGCGCGTGTTCGCCTTCATCCATAACAAAATGCCGCTTGAGCCGCTGATTTTTGTCCACGTGGCGCTGGTGGAAGGGATGAGCGACAATATCCAGCACCTGCTGGATGTAAAAAGCCCGCTCTCGGATACTGAAAAAGCAGATACTGCTATCTTTTATTCCATCTCCAACGCCCAGAAGGGATTGGCGGGTATAAGCTTTGGTAACTTTCTGATTAAGCGTGTCGTTAGCGAACTAACTAATGATATGAAAAACATCAAAACCTTTGCTACTCTCTCGCCGGTTCCTGGTTTTAGGGGCTGGCTGGACCCGCTCTTGCAAAAGGGTGATGAGTCGGTGTTGCTGCCGGAAGAAAAAAATCTGCTGCAAAAGATCAAGCCGCAAGGACATCCGGCCAAGAACCTGTTTGATATGTTAGAAGGCAACTGGCCTCATGATAAACTGTTGGTAGATAAGTTAAAAAATATACTGATGCGCTTGGCTGCCACCTATCTGGTGGAGCAGAAGAAATCGGGTAAACCCTTGGATCCTGTGGCCAATTTTCACCTTTCCAACGGGGCGCGGCTGGAGCGCATGAACTGGCTGGCGGACACTTCGGCCAAAGGACTGAAGCAATCCGCGGGGATCATGGTGAATTACCATTATAAATTGTCCGATATTGATGATAATCATGAAGAATTTGTGACAGGCGGAAAAGTAGTTGCAGGCCGCCAAGTTCGGGGCTACCTTAAGTAGGCAGAAAGAATAACAGGGGTGTTTACCGGTTCGTAAATACCTTCGACTGAATACAATAAATAATAAAAAAAGGATGCCCACATGGCTGGAGAAAAATCACAGAATATTCAGGATGTATTTCTCAATACACTTCGCAAAAAAAAGATTCCCGTCACGATTTTCTTATCCAATGGCGTAAAGCTGCAGGGGAATATCACCGGTTTTGATAATTTCTCGGTGCTGCTGCGCCGTGGCCCGCAAGTGCAACTGGTATACAAGCACACAATTGCAACGGTGGTTCCTTCCGCTCCGGTGGTGTTGTACGAAGAAGAAGGTCTGGATCAGGCGCAAGCCATGGCCATGGCGACCCACGAGTAATATTCTCCCTTGGGACTCTCTTACGCAGTTGGGTGATAGACGTTTTCCAATCTTGTTGACTGTTTAGCCCTGACATGACCACCCACTCGCGCGCTTTCATTCTGCATCCCGCCCTCAAACAACCGCAGACGGCGCTGGCACGTCTGCCGGAGGCCTGCCTTGAAGAAGCCATAGGGCTGGCGCACGCCATTGACCTTGTGATTGCCGATGCGGTGATCGTGCCGCTGGCAAAAATCACTTCGGCGACGCTTCTCGGTTCCGGAAAAATTGAAGAACTTAAAGGCTCTATTGCGGAGGTGGAAGCCGACCTCGTCATTATCAACCATTCCCTAAGTCCGATACAGCAGCGCAATCTTGAGAAGGCATGGGGGGTAAAAGTCATTGACCGCACCGCCTTAATTCTAGAAATTTTTGGCGCACGTGCCCGCACCTACGAAGGTAAGTTGCAGGTGGAGCTGGCGGCGCTGGATTACCAGAAAGGCCGCCTTGTGCGTTCATGGACACATCTGGAACGCCAGCGGGGTGGCTTCGGGTTTCTGGGCGGGCCGGGGGAATCGCAGATTGAAATCGACCGTCGCCTGATCCGCGATCGCATGGCCAAGCTGAAAAAACAGCTGGAGCAGGTGACGCGCACGCGTGAACTGCACCGCAAGGTGCGCCGTGAAGTGCCCTATCCGATTGTAGCGCTGGTGGGCTATACCAACGCCGGAAAATCAACCCTGTTTAACAAGCTGACAGGTGCCGATGTGTTGTCGATGGACAAGCTGTTTGCCACCCTCGACCCGACCATGCGCCAGATGTCACTTCCGGGTGGCGGCAAGGTGATTTTATCGGATACGGTGGGATTCGTGTCCGACCTGCCGACCGAGCTGGTGGCGGCGTTCCGTGCGACACTGGAAGAGGTGCTGGGTGCCGACATATTGCTCCATATCCGCGATTGCTCGCATGAGGATTCCGAAGCCCAAAAACGCGATGTCGAGGATGTGCTGAAGGCGCTTTTTAAAAGCGACCACCTGCCGGAGAACGTAACGGAAGTATACAACAAGGTCGACCGACTGGATGATGACCGCAGAGCTGCGCTCAAAGAGCGTGGAATGCTTGCTATTTCAGCGGTGACAGGCGAGGGGATTGACCAATTGCTGGCGACCGTCAATGCCGAGATGGCCAAAAGTTTTTACACTTCGCGTTCCTATTCATTGCCGGTAGGGGACGGAAAATTGCTCGCATGGCTGCATGCGCACGGCAAAGTGATGGAACAAAGCGTAGAAGGCGAGTATATTCATGTGACAGTCCAGCTGTCTGAAGAGAACGTCCGCCGCTTTGAGTCCATACACCATGTTGCAAGTCACTAGAGCCTTATTTTTTACCGTTTTGCTGGGTATATCCGGCTATGCGCTGCCCGCGCGTGCCATCACGTCGGTCACGGTCATGGCGGATAACACTATCAGCATGGCGATGGCGCAGATTGCGCGCAACTATTCCCGCGATAAACAGGTGGTAGTGAATGCCTCGTTTGCGTCGCCCGCAGCGCAGGAAATCCAGATTAAAGAAGGCGGCTCAGCCGATATCCTGATCACCCCCAAGCTCCCGTGGATTGAACAGCTCAAAACACAAGGGCTGGTGGATGTGTATTCGCAATCAACCGTGGCGCGCAACCGCCTTGCACTCGTCGGGCCGGTTGACAGTGATTTGAAGGTGCATGTGGTAAAAGATTTCCAGACGGCAGGTCTAATTAACGCCATGGGCGGCGAGCAGGCATTTGTCGTTGGTAACCCGCAAAATCTGATGGAAGGTGTTTTTGGCAAGGAGGCGCTGCGCAATCTTGGCGTAGCGGACGACCTCGAACCCTACACACTGTACATCAAGCAATTCGACCAGATGTTTGACATGGTGGCGAAGCAGCATGCGTACGGTGTGTTCCTGAATTCGTCGATCATCAGCAAGGACGGTGTGCGTGTGATTGATATGCTGCCGGAAGATTCCCATCACCCGATGGATTATTATGCGGTGGTGATTGCCGGAGACAATATGGCCGAAGCGCGCAAATTTATGGAATATCTCAAGAGCCCTGACATCAAACGCCTGCTGCGTGAAAATGGCTTTACGGTAGACTAGGCTCTAGCCGTAGAGCGGCCAGCGCGCCCGTGGCTCAAAATCAAGCCCGTCCGTCATACCTAATTTAAAGCGCTCCATGCCTGCCCACGCGATCATGGCGGCATTGTCGGTGCAAAGCTTGATGGGGGGTGCCACCAGCGTCATGCCAAATTCCGCTGCCAGTGTTTCCAGTTTGCCGCGCAGATACTGGTTCGCCGCCACACCACCCGCCACGACGAAATGCTTGCTGTTGGGATAATGGCCGGAAAATAACTGCAGCGCGTGGCGTGCGCGGTCGCACAGGCTTTCAGCGGCGGCAAACTGAAACGAAGCGCAGATATCTGCACGTTGTTGTTCACCGAGCGCGCCGATCTCCTGAATTTTCTGGCGCACGGCGGTTTTTAGCCCTGAAAACGAAAAATCACAGCCCTCACGGCCTTTCATCGGCACTGGAAACGTATAGGCGCGCTCGTTGCCTTTGCGTGCGAGCACTTCCACTGCAGGCCCGCCCGGATAATCCAGCCCCATCATTTTGGCCGTTTTATCGAACGCCTCGCCGAGCGCATCATCCACCGTGCCGCCGAGTTTCTGGTATTGCCCGACATTCTTCACCATCAGAAACTGGCAATGCCCGCCCGACACCAGCAGTAATAAAAACGGAAATGGTACGTCGTTGGTCAGGCGCACCGTGAGGGCATGCCCTTCGAGATGGTTGACAGCGATGAACGGTTTTTTCTGTACCGCAGCAATGGCCTTGGCGGTCATCACGCCGACAATCACCCCGCCGATTAGCCCGGGGCCGCCGGTGACGGCAATCGCTGACATGTCGGATAAGCGCATGTTGGCTTCTGTGAGCGCCTGTTCAATCACGGCTTCAATATGGTCGAGATGCGCGCGTGCGGCAATTTCCGGCACCACGCCGCCATAAGGCACATGCTCGGCGGTTTGCGACAGCACCACATTCGCATGGATTTTCCTATCGTCGCTGACAATGGCGGCGGCGGTTTCGTCGCAACTGGTTTCTATTCCGAGGATGAGTGTCATAGTGCTTATTCTTAGGTTCGGGATTGTAAACTAAAGCAAGGCTGTTAGTATGTCTAGCTCACGTAACCCATGACTTATAAAGAATATCGCTATGAAAACTATCAAAATTGGTACCCGCAAAAGCCCCTTGGCTATGGCTCAGGCCGAAGAAGTGCGCGCATTACTGCTGGAATTGGCTCCTGACCTTGAGGTGGAACTGGTATCGATGAGTACCAGCGGCGATAATTTTACCGACCGTCCGTTGTCTGAAATCGGCGGCAAGGGCTTGTTTACCAAGGAAATCGAAGAAGCTTTGCTGGACAAGCGCATCGATATTGCCGTGCATTCCGTGAAAGATATGCAAACGCTGCTGCCAGACGGGCTGACCATCGGCTGCGTGCTGGAGCGTGAAGACCCGCGTGACCGCCTGATCGGAAATAATCTCCATTCGCTGGATGACCTGCCCAAGGGCGCACGTTTTGGCACGTCGTCGCTTCGCCGCGCTGCCCAGCTGCTCATGCTGCGTCCTGACCTTACCATTGTACCGCTGCGTGGCAATGTGCAGACCCGCCTTGCCAAGCTTGCCAGCGGCGAGATGGATGCCACCATGCTGGCGGTTGCCGGACTGAACCGCCTGCAAATGTGGGATGTTGCAGGGGTGACACTGGATACCAACGTTTTCCTGCCTGCGATAGGACAAGGTGCGATTGGCATTGAGTGCCGCGAGGAGGATACCGCTATATTAGAATTGCTCTCGCCTCTGGCCGATATTGAATCCGAAACCGCGATTATCTGCGAACGTTCCTTTTTGCAAGCACTCAACGGTTCGTGCCACACACCGATTGCCGGATACGCCACGGTTGAGGGAAAAGAACTGTCCCTGCGCGGCCTGATTATGCGTCCAGATGGTTCGGCGTATCACCGTATTGAGGTCAAAGGCAGCTGTGACGATGCTGAATCATTGGGCGTTTCCGCTGGGGAGCAGCTTTTGGCGAAGGCGGGTCAAGGATTTATCTAGTTTTATTGAAAGAAATGCCCTTTGGCGGTGTCATGTTCGCCTGCAATCAGTTGGGTGGCTTCTGTGGCCAGTTCGTCCAGTGCGGCTTTATCAAACGCAAATAATCTTTCGCTGCGCCATTGCTCGTTGAGCATTGCCAGTTCTTTCTTCACGTCGTGGAGGAATTCGTGGATGGCTTTTTCGGGTGGCATACGCCGGAAATGTTCATGTTCGTATTTCAGGTTGGCATGGGTCTTAACACAGGCGCGTATCTGGTTGATCTGCGCGTCGCTGGGGGCGTAGCCTTTGAGTTTGGCATCGTCGACGTTGTTGATTCCGGCCAACTTTTTTTTAAAGGCGCTGGTGTCGTCCAGCTTTTTCTGGATAGCCTCGTTGAGGTGCTTTTTTAAAAGCGTGGCGTAATAATCGCCGATGGTTTTATGATTTTTCACTGTTTCAGCAGTTATTCAGTGGCCGGAACGGCGGTGTCAGGTGCTTTGGTGCTCGGCAATTCCACTGACGGGAACAGGTCCGCCGGCATTTTGGTGGTAGGGGAAGGCGGTTTTTTTGCGCTGGTTATTTTGGCGCGGTTACTGGCGCGTGCGGGGGTGTTTTCATTCCCGTTAGCGGAAATATCCTGCAGGTTGTCCCATGCCTTGGCGTAGTACACTTTGCTTTCCATGAGCGCCATGTTCAGATAGGCGCGTGCCATCTGGTCATCCTTGGCAAGGTGGGCATACAGCCCGAGATTGTTGTTCAGTGCTGCCCCGTCGAGGTAGGTTTCGGCAATTGCCTTGGCATCGTCAAGTTTGCCAGCGCTGGCATACACCAGTGCGAGATTCAGGTCTATGCGCTTACGTTCCGACGTTGCCGTATTAGCGAGGCCGGATGCGCGTTGCAGGGAGTGGATCGCATCATCGAACTTGCGGGTGAGTGCCTGTGACAAACCGAGGTTGTTATAAATGCTGGCGCTGTCGGCATGATATTTCAATGCTTCGTTGAAATATTGCTGCGCTTCGGTCTGGAGGTTGCGGGTAGAGAATAAAATGCCAAGCGCGTTCAGGGTTTTCCAGCGGGTAGGGTCATCCTTAAGCACCGATTCGAACAGTGGTGTAGGGGTTTCAAAATCGCCTTTGGCGATGAGTGCAAGGCCTTTGCTTTCCTTCGCAGCAATCATTTTAGGGTCTTTCGCCACCAGCCTGTCATAAATCAGGATGGCTTTATCCGGTGATCCGCTTCGGCGCAAGCATTCTGCCAGCGAAAACGCCAGATCTTCGTCATCCGGTTTTTTCTCGATGAGTTGTTCATAATATTGAATAGCGGACTTGAAATCGCCGCTGTCTTCAGCTTTTTTGGCGGAAGCTTTCAGCGTTTCTTCCATGGTCATCACCTTGGGACCATCCAGCTCTTTAAGTAGTTTCTTGGAATCCACAGGCATAACGCCGCCATTGCAGGCAACAACCGTCATGGTTGCCAGTAGCGGGAGGGCCAACAAAAATGTTCTCTTGATCATAATTAGAAACTACCCTTAAATGCGCTAACTACAAGTATTTTTATAGTATAAAAATATACTATTTCTTATTTGCCTAAACCGTAAACACTGATTATGTTTAGACTCATGAATCATACAATGGCGGCAACCCCATCGCAAACTTTCAATCACCGGCACTTGCTGGGCATTGAGGACTTAACGCGTGACGATGTGTACCACATCCTCGAACGCGCCGGTTATTACATCGAAAAAAACCGCGAGCCGGATAAAAAGCACGCCATCTTAAAAGGCCGCACCATCATTAATTTGTTTTTTGAAAACTCTACCCGCACCCGCACGTCGTTTGAGCTGGCGGGCAAGCGCCTCGGCGCGGACGTTATTAACATGTCGGTGGCGAACTCATCGGCCAAAAAAGGCGAAACGCTGATTGATACAGCCATGACGCTTAATGCCATGCACCCTGACTGCATCGCCGTCCGCCATCCGGAATCGGGTGCGGTGCATCTGCTGGCGCGTAAGGTAAACTGCTCGGTCATTAATGGTGGTGATGGAATGCACGAGCATCCCACACAGGCGCTGCTCGACGCGTTGACCATTTTGCAGCACAAAGGCAAAATCGAAGGGTTAACTGTTGCCATCTGCGGCGACATCCTGCACAGCCGCGTGGCGCGCTCGAATATCAAGCTGTTAAACCTGCTGGGTGCCAAGGTGCGCATCATTGCGCCACCCACCCTCATGCCCGCTGCTGTGCATTCTTTCAATGTCGAACCGTTTTACGACATGCGTAAAGGCCTGAAGGATTGTGATATCATCATGATGCTGCGCCTGCAGATGGAGCGTATGGAAGGCAATTTCATTCCCAGCGTCCGCGAATATTTCCATTTCTGGGGGCTGGACGAGGAAAAACTGAGTTACGCCAAGCCCGACGCGCTGATCATGCATCCGGGGCCGATCAACCGTGGTGTCGAAATTGACAGCAAGCTGGCCGACGATTTAAACCGCAGCGTTATCTTGCAACAAGTCGAGATGGGCGTGGCGGTGCGGCAGGCTGCGTTGGAATTGTTACTTCATTCCCAATAATAATGATGCCGCCACAGGTCAAGCAGTGGACGGTAAGGGTAGGGAATCTCCTGCATTGGTGCTGCCTTACAGGGGCCAACTGGTTTATCCTCGTTTTTATGTATGTGGCGTTTTCGTCGCTGACCTATCCGTTTAATCTGGAGTGGATGGAAGGACAGACGATTGATGTCATGCAGCGCATCCTTAATGGCCAGCCGGTCTACACCAAGCCTTCGCTGGATTATGTGGCTTACATTTACACGCCGCTGTATTTCTACATAGCAGCTTTGGTGGCAAAAATCACCGGTATCGGGTTTTTTCCGGCGCGGCTGGTGTCGACACTGTCCATCCTCGGTGTGGCATATATTATGTTCCTGTGGATCCGCCGCAAGGACGGCGACTGGCAGGCGGGTGTTATTGGTGCGGGACTTTTTTTAGCCACCTACCGTTTAAGCGGGCGTTGGTTCGATAATTCACGCGTGGATAGCCTGTTTTTGCTGCTCACCATGTCCAGCCTCTATACCTATACTTTTTTTCGTGGATTTAAATACGCGTTGCTGGCGGCTTTGCTCGGTGCGGCGGCGTTTTTTACCAAACAGGCGGCGTTGTTCATGCTGACTCCGGTGCTGGTGGCGGGGCTGGTGCTGGAACGCAGGCACGCTTTTGTTACCGCAACTGCTTTAGTAGCGTTTCTTCTCATGGGCATTGTGGTTGCCAACTGGTGGTCGGATGGCTGGTTCAATTTTTTTGTATTTAAGGTTCCGTCGGGCCACGGCTTGGAACAAAAATACATAGTTGGATACTGGAAGGGTGACATGTTCAAAAGCCTGACTGCCCTCTGCCTCGCTACCATCTGGGTGTTAGCTGGGTGGTGTGTCACCGACCGCCGCACGGCCTTCCGCTACGGCGCACTGGCCAGCGGTTTTATCATTTGCAGCTATATTTCGCGAATACACTGGGGTGGGTACATGAATGTGCTGATGCCGATGCATCTGTGCCTTGCGCTAATGACGGGGCTAGCCCTAAGCACGTGGCGGCATTCCCGTCATGCTGTGGTGTTTATCGTCTTGGCGGTTGGCTCATTAACCCAGATGCGCGCGTTGTTTTACGACCCGCAACCTCTGATTCCCTCGCAGCAGTCGTGGGATGCCGGAAACCGTTTTCTGGAAGACCTGTCGAAAGTGCCGGGGGATATTTTTATTCCGGAATTACAGTATGTCCAGACCCGAGTCGGCAAAAAATCCTATACGCTTGGCATGGCGGCGTTCGATATTTTGCGCTCAGACCTCAAGGATCGTAATAACGTTAAAAAAGAACTGGAAGCTGAATTAAATGACGCACTTGCCAGTGGCCGTTTCAATGCGGTGATTCCGGGGAGGCTTTTCCCCACCCCCATGCTGTATAAATACTACCAGCCAAGCCAGAAACTCCATTTTCCGAGAGAATATGTGACGGGAGCAATAAATTTTTTGCGCACGGACCTTTTTGTGCGTATACCTGAGTCAAACCATCCATGAGAAGTTCATCATGAAACAACATTTCGCCCTGCCTACCCACACCAACGACCCCAACCATAAGGTCGCATATATCAATGCCCGCCTGTTCGACCCTGCATCCGGTCTGGACAGTAAGGGGGCACTGCTTACCATCGGCAACCAGATTGCGGATTATGCGCCGACATTGTTTAACGGCGGTGTGCCCGAAGGCATCGAAGTGGTGGATTGCAAGGGGCATCTGCTCACCCCCGGATTGCTCGATATTCAGGTGCATTTCCGTGAACCTGGTCAGGAACATAAAGAAACTATCGCCACCGGTAGCCGCTCCGCCGCTGTAGGCGGCGTTACCACCGTGGTGTGCATGCCCAACACCAAACCGGTGATTGACGATATTTCCGTGGTGGCCTTTATTTTCCGCCGCGCGCGTGAAACCTCCTATATCAATGTCCATCCGTATGCCGCCATCAGCAAAGGCATGAAAGGGCAGGAAATCACCGAAATGGGCCTGCTTATGGAAGCCGGAGCTGTTGGATTCACTGACGACGGTCTTCCGGTGATGAATGCAGGCGTGATGCGCAAGGCATTGGCCTATTCCAAGGAATTTGGCATACCTGTGGCGCAGCATGCCGAGGATTTGAATTTATCCTGCGGCAGTTGCATGAACGAGGGCAAAATCTCCGCACATCTCGGGCTTCCGGGCTATCCCAACGCTGCCGAAGCGGTGATGGTGGAGCGCGACATTATCCTCACTGAACTGACTGGTGGCCGCTACCATGTGCTGCACATCTCCACCGCCGAAGCGATTGACGCGGTGCGCCGCGCCAAGCACAAAGGCCTGCGCGTGACGTGCGAAGCCGCACCCCACCATTTCACCCTGACGGAAGAAGCGGTGCTTGGTTACCGCACCTTTTCGAAGATGAATCCGCCGCTGCGTGCGGAAAAAGATCGCCTTGCCGTGATCGAAGGTTTGAAAGACGGCACCATTGATGCCATCGCGACCGACCATGCGCCGCATGACGAGGAAAATAAACGGGTGCCGTTTACGTCTGCCGCCAACGGCATTGTCGGCCTTGAAACCATGCTGCCGCTTTCTCTTTCCCTATACCACAAAGGTATTATGCCGCTGCGCGACGTGATGGCTGCGATGACCTATAAACCTGCTGACATTATCAACCAGCCGGTGGGCCGCCTGAAAAAAGGCGCGCGCGCCGATTTAACGCTCATCGACCTCGATGTGAAATGGACGCTGGACCCCAAGCAGTTCGCCAGCAAATCGCTGAATTCACCGTTTGATGACTGGGAAGTGCAGGGCCGCACGATTCGTACCGTGGTGGGCGGGGATACGGTGTATGTCCTTGACTAAGAATCGCATCATCTGCGCTATTGATACTACGGATAAAGAAAAAGCAGCTAAATTAGCCTCCGATCTGTATGGACATGTGTGTGCCATTAAAATTGGTCTCGAATTTTTTACTGCTCACGGAATTGATGGTATTATTCAACTGGCAGATATGGTGCCGGAGGAACGGCAGTGCCCTATTTTTCTTGATCTCAAATTACATGATATTCCCAACACCGTTGCCAAAGCGGTTAAGGCTACTGTGCGTATATGTCCATTTTTAATGACCGTTCATGCCTCTGGCGGCAAAACAATGATGAAAGCTGCCATGGAGGCTGCGAAGGAAATCGAAATCAAATGGCTTTCACGTCCGATGATTGTGGGTGTGACGGTGCTTACTAGTTTCGATCAGAACGATTTAAACGGTATTGGTGTTGGCGCGCAAGTGTCAGATCAGGTGGTGCGTCTAGCTGAACTTGCCCGAGAAGCAGGCCTCGACGGTGTCGTCTGTTCTTCCCATGAAATAGAAGCAATAAGGAAAGCGTGTGGCGCAGATTTCAAACTCGTGGTTCCGGGCATCCGCCCTGCTGGTTCGGATGTGGGTGACCAGAAGCGTGTCCTCACGCCGAAAGAAGCGGTGTCCAAAGGCGCGGATTATCTGGTGATTGGCCGTCCGATTACCGAGGCCGCGGATCCGAAAGCAGCAGCTCAGGCCATCTGGAAATCGATTCAGTAGGTGTGGGCTTGTGACCTCCCAGAGTTATAGTTTCAAATCCAAAGTATGGTTGTATGAAGGCCCGCAGGCTTCGTGGCATTTCGTTACGTTAAGCGAAGGGCAATCCGATGAAATCCGTGTGGTGAATGCCGACCGTAAAAAGGGATGGGGATCCATTCCTGTCAAGGCCAGCATAGGGAAAACGACATGGAGAACCTCTATTTTCCCCTACAAAAAAGTAAGCGCGTACATCCTTCCGCTGAAAGCGGATGTGCGGAAGAATGAAAAAATCAAAGAGGGCGCAACCATCAAGGTCACGCTCGAGATCGGTGCCTAAGCTTTGTTACGCCGCGTCTTCCATTTCTGGGAGCATGCCCAGCGCGTTGAGATAGGTGTCGAGGATGGTTTCGGCTTCTTCGCGTTCGGAAGCATCCATCTTGCGCATTTTGATGATGGTGCGGATGGCTTTGATATCAAAACCGTTGCCTTTGGCTTCAGCAAATACGTCGCGGATGTCAGCGCTGATGCCTGATTTTTCTTCTTCAAGCTTTTCCACGCGGCCAATGATGGATTTCAATTGATCGACAGCCACGCCGCCTACTTTTGCTTTCGCCATAACGCATCTCCTAGAGTTGTAATGTAGTGTTGTAAATTAAAAGGGAGAACATCCTAACGCGTAAAAACGCATTCATCAACAGCATTAATGCATCAGCTCTTTTGCTTCTTGAGTGTCTCTGCAATCAGGAATGCAAGCTCGAGTGATTGCGATGCGTTGAGGCGTGGGTCGCAATGTGTGTGATAGCGGTCACTCAGGTTGATTTCGGAAATCGCCTGCGCGCCACCTAAACATTCCGTCACGTCCTGTCCGGTCATTTCGAAATGCACACCGCCGGCAAATGTGCCTTCGGCTTTGTGGATGGCGAAGAACTGGCGCACCTCGGAGAGGATGTCGGTGAACTTGCGGGTTTTGTAGCCGTTCGGCGATTTAATGGTATTGCCGTGCATCGGGTCACACGCCCACACCACGTTCCGGCCTGCGTTTTTCACCGCGCGGATGAGCGGTGGCAGCAGTTCGCTGATCTTGGCTGAGCCCATGCGCGAGATCAGCGTCAGTCGTCCGGCTTCGTTGTCGGGGTTCAGTATATCAATCAGCTTCAGCAGCCCGTCCACGGTCATGGACGGTCCGACTTTGCAACCGATCGGGTTGGCTACGCCACGCAGGAATTCGACATGTGCTTCATCCGGTGAGCGCGTGCGGTCACCGATCCACAGCATATGCGCCGAGCAGGCGTACCATTTCTCGTCCGCTTCATCAAAGCGTGTCAGTGACGATTCATAGCCAAGTAGCAACGCTTCATGCGAGGTGAAGAAGCTGGCTTCTGAAAATTCTTCCACTTCGTCGAGCGGCAGGCGGCAGGCTTGGATAAAACCGATACATTCATTGATGCGGTCGATCAGTTCGCCAAAGCGCTTGCCTTGTGACGAGGTGTGGACAAATTCCATGTTCCAGCGGTTGATCTGTTTTAAGCTGGAATAGCCGCCGCGCGCCAGCGTACGCAGAAAGTTGAGGGTTGCCGCACCTTGGTAATACGCACGCAGCAGGCGTTCGGGATCCGGTTCGCGGCCCTCGCTTTCAAAATCCATGCCGTTGACCATGTCGCCGCGATACGCGGGTAATTCACAGCCATCCTTTTTTTCGGTATTTTCTGAACGGGGTTTGGCAAATTGTCCGGCAATACGGCCCACTTTAACAACGGGAACGCTGGCACCATACATGAGTGACATTGTCATCTGCAGCAGCACGCGGAAGAAATTACGCAGATTTTCTTCATTGAATTCGGCAAAGCTCTCGGCGCAGTCACCGCCTTGCAGCAAAAACGCTTTACCAAAGGCGGCATCGGCCAGTTCACGTTTAAGCGCGCGTGATTCCCCTGGGGAGGCAAGCGGCGGAAAGCTGACCAGCGACTGTTCAACTTGCTGTAATTGCTTCAAATTCTTGTACTCTGGCTGCTGCTTGATCGGAAAATTCCGCCAGCTTTCAGGAGTCCAGAGTGCCGCTTTCGTAGGTAATCGCTTGGTCGTCATTTGCATTCGCTTAAAAACATGTTATGTGAATAGCGTTCTTATTTAGGGTTTATCACGTCTTATGTCCAGTATAACTAATTCAGCCTCAGCAGGAAATGCTATGTTAGATCCCGAAAATACCATAGCTTTTATGGGCGTGGAAGGTGCAAATGCCGATCTGGCCTGCCGTCAGGCCGCGCCCTACATGCACACCATCGGCGTTCCCTCATTTGAGGATGTATTTGAGGCGGTTGCCTCGGGTAAAGCCGCGCTTGGCATGATCCCGATCGAGAATTCGCAGGCCGGACGCGTGGCAGAAATACACCATCTGCTGCCCAAAACCAACCTGCATATTGTTGGGGAATATTTCCAGCCGATTGAACATTGCCTACTGGCTTCCAAGGGGGCAACCCTGCAGACCATTAAAGATGTTTATTCCCACCCGCAAGGGTTGCTCCAGTGCCGCGACCATTTGCGTGAGCTGGGCCTGACATCGCATACCTATTCCAACACGGCCGCTGCCGCTGCTGACGTGGCTAAATGGAACGACCCTACCAAGGCGGCCATTGCCTCGCCGCTGGCGGGGGAATTATACGGGCTGACTACCCTGCGTGAACATATGCAGGATGCGGATAACAACGTCACTGTCTTTATTATGATTGCCCGTGAACCGGTGGATCCCAAGCCAGATGCAGGGCGTGTGCTGACGACGTTATTATTCGCGGTGCGCAATCTTCCGGCGGCATTGTACAAATCGCTCGGCGGTTTTGCTACCAACAGTGTCAATATCCTGAAGCTTGAAAGCTATATTCCGGGTGGTTCGGCGCGTGATTCGGCACAATTCTTCCTGACACTCGAAGGCCATCCGAGTGAGCGTTCCGTTCAGCTGGCACTGGAAGAATTAAGTTTCTTCTGCAAAAAAGTAACGGTGCTGGGTGTATATCCCGCCGATCCCAAGCGGTTCACCTGATACTATGCGTACTTTAGGTTCCGTATCCGACGAACGCTCAGGCTTTGGGCCCGGCTTCGATTTTGTTCGTATTGCGCTGGCACTTCTGGTGATGGGATTTCACGTAGCTTCCGTGCTAAACAAGTCGGATGCTTGGGAGTTGCAACCATACTGGATTATATCTTATTCAATTGTTCCTATGTTTTTTGCGCTCAGCGGGTTTTTGATCAGCGCCAGCGCCATGCGCCTGAGCCTGTTTCAGTTTCTTTTAAATCGGGGCTTGCGCATCATTCCTGCTTTACTGGTTGAAATTGTATTATCAGCCGTTTTAATTGGCCCATTATTTACCAGCTTTTCGCTTAAGGAGTATTTTGCTGATCCGTTATTTCTACATTATTTCACCAATATCGTAGGGCTTATTAATTACCAGCTTCCCGGATTATTTCATGAAAACGGACAACCCGGCATTGTCAACGCTGCGCTTTGGACCATACCCTATGAAATTATCTGCTACGTAATTATTTCCGGTATCATCATACTAAGCCTGTTTAAACGCCCCGTCATTCTGGGGCTGGCTATTATGGCATTTACGATCTTTCCGGGTTTACTGCCTGCGGATACAAGAGACCATCTGGATCATATTCCTTTATTACACTGGTGGATATTCGGGCGAGGGGCATTTTTATTTCCATCCTTTTTAATGGGGTGTTTATTTTACAGCATCCGCTACCGTATACCCTACCACTTCTCGATTTTTGCTGCATCTGTGGTAATTCTGGCAGGCGTTTCAATCTTTGCCGATCATAGTCTGGTCGCAGCATGGAATATTTCCTTTATCTTGTGTTTTTGCATCACCTATATCATGGCCTATGTTGGCATGGCCAATATGCCAAAAATTCCAGTCATATCGCGTGGGGATTACTCGTACGGGGTATATCTGTATCACTGCCCGATCGGCAATTGCGTTTATTACTTCATGCCGTGGGTACAAAGCGTGTGGTTTTTGTTTTTTGCCTGTGTGCCGCCCGTGGCTTTGTTTGCGGCATTTTCGTGGAATTTTATTGAAAAACCTATCTTGAAAATGCGCAAGAAATTCAGCTTTGTCGCCAAACGCCTTGACCACTAGTCGTTAGTGCTTACTTACGTCCAATCTGACGATTAATCATGTCCTTCATCGGCGAATTATCCGGCAGCGAGCGGTACAGCTCCTTCATGTTTTTCATCGCTTCTTCGTTGTTGCCATCTTGCAGCATGCGCACGGTCAGTAGATAACGCGCTTCGGGGTTTTGCGGCTGTTGCAGCAGCACCATTTCCAGACTTTTTTTCGCATCATCGGTAATTTTTCCACCCGCATCGGAGATCATGGCGCTGGAATAGGCCAGCAGTATCAGCGGATTCCCTTTGGATAAAATGACCGCCTGTTTGAAAGCACTGGCCGCGCTTTTATATTGTCCCGCTCCCATAAAACTCTGGCCCAGCCGGATCCATGCCGCGAGGTCTCTGGGTGATGCCTTGATTGCGTCCGATGCTTCAGTGATGGTTTTTTGCAAGGCCGCCATTTCGGCGTTGTGCTTGTTGAGTAGCGGAACCATCTCCGGCGCGCCGAGGACAGAATAAATTCCGAAAAGCCCGATGGAAAACACCGCACCAATAATACCCACGGCCCGCTTGCGCACTGCGAAAGGAATGTCGCTATTTTTCCATAGCGGTAGTAGCAGTAGCCACAGGGCCGCTACCAGTAACACCGAAAAAATCAGGTACAGTATCATGGCGTTTGTGCGGGTTTTTTAGGGAAAAATAAACTACGGGCAAGCCACGCCGCATACGCCAGTATCAGCGCGGGTCCGCACCATAAAAACAACGTGGCGGGATTGAAGGGCGGTTTCATCCGGATGACATTGCCATAGTGGCTGGTGAGTTCGTTCAGAATGTCGTCGTTGCTGGCTCCGGCGGCGATTTGTTCGCGCACAGCACGGCGCATATCACCGGCGATCTGGGCGGGTGAGTCAGCAATCGATTCCCCTTGGCAGACCACGCAGCGTATGTCGCGGAACAGGGCTTTGGCGCGGGATTCCTGTGCGGCATCCGGCAAAGCGGTGTCGATATCAAACGCAAGCGCGGCGGTCGAGAAAAGAACCAAACCCATACAGATGATGTTAAGGAGTAGTCGCATGCGGGGCGCTTAAATGTTTGAGGATAGGAAGGATCTCGTCGGTGATGTCGTCCTCTGTGAGAGTCGAGCTGTGGTGAAACACAATCAGCCCTTTGGGGTCGACGATGTAGGTCTCCGGCACACCCGTCATGGCAAAGGGCAGGGTGGTCTTGCCTTCATGGTCATACCCCACCAGTGTATAGGGATTGCCGTGTGCATCCAGAAAACGGGTGATGTTTTCTTCCTTGTCTTTCCATGCGATGCCGTAAATCGGGACTTTAATTGTTTTGCTTAACTTTATTAAAATCTCGTGTTCGGCTTGGCAGGGCTCGCACCATGAAGCAAAAATATTGATCACTGCGATCTTTCCTTCCCATACTTTCGGAGAAAATTCTTTAAACGGTTTTCCCAGCTCTGTAATGACGAAGTTTTTTACTGGCTGTCCGAGCATGAGCGTTTTGTGTTTAGCAAATTCTCCCGACAGGTTGATTGCCAGCGCGACGGAAAGCATAAAGAGGAAAAACAGCGGAGCAGTTTTTTTACGGGTTTCAGGAGTCATATTTTTCTTCTTATAAGGGACGCAATCCCACCTGATGCCATACATAGGCAGCCAAGCCAGATAAGGTTGATGAGTGGGTTATAATAGATGCGTGCTGCCGTGCGTTTGCCGTCGGCAGAGGTTTCGCCGATGACGGCATAAAGGTCATACAGTAGTGTGGAATGGATAGAGGCTGTGCTGGTGGATGTTTTACGGATGTTGTACGTCCGGTATTCCGGCGTAAGGTTGGTTATAAATGAACCGGAGCCATTTACTACACGGAAACGCCCGTTCTTGGCGTGGTAATTTGGCGTTTCTTCAGACGATTGCTTGTCATACATCAGGTGGTATCCGGCGATATCGATGGTGTCGCCGACACTTATGCCACGTTCGGCTTCTTCCTTCCACACGCTTGCACCCGTAACGCCTGCGATGACGGTGGCCGCCCCGATATGCCCGAGGAACACGGGCAGGGAGGCAAGGCCGATGCCTTGTTTACGAATCCACTGCACGCTGCATACTGCCAGCCACACCGACAGCATCAAACCGAGCGCACCCAACACCGCCTGCCCATGGGTGGTAGCCATGATGATAAATCCCGCCGCCGCCGAAGCAACCAATGCGGGTTGTGATTTTTTAAACACCAGCCGTACATCACCCTTGATCCACGGCATAAAAGGAGCAAGTCCAGCTGCCAGCAGCGGGAATGTGATCAGCGGAAGGAAGGTTGTATTGAAATACGGTGCACCCACGGTGATCCGGTCATCCTGCCACCATTCCATCAGCATGGGATAGAGCGTTCCCAGTAGCACGGTGGCGCAGGCGGTAAGCAGAAACATGTTATTGATTATGATTAGACCCTCGCGCGATAACGGCACCATGCCATCGCCGGTTTCGCCTTCATCAACGGTGGCCGAACGGAAGGCGTAAAGCGCCAGTGCGCTGCCGACCACGATGACGATGTAGGCCAGAATAAAAAAACCGCGTTTGGGATCGCTGGCGAAGCTATGCACCGAGATCAACAGTCCCGAGCGCACCAGAAATGTGCCCAGCAGGCTCATGGCGAAGGTGATAATGGACAGCAATAACACCCACGAATGCAACTGCCCGCGTTTTTTGAGCACGATATTGGAATGCAGCAAAGCAGTGCCGCACAACCAAGGCATCAGCGAGGCATTCTCCACCGGATCCCAGAACCAGAAACCGCCCCAGCCCAGCACGCGGTACGCCCACCAGCTGCCCAGCCCGATGCCGATGGTGAGTGCGCTCCATGCTCCTAAAATCCACGGATGGGCGATATGCGCCCATTGCCTTGTCATTTTGCCTTCAATCAGCGCCGCTACAGCCAGCGAAAACACCAGCGAAAATCCGACATAACCGAGATAAAGAAGCGGTGGATGGATGGATAATGCAACGTCCTGCAATATAGGATTGAGTGCCTCGCCGTCTGCAGGAGGCGGAAACTGGCGCGCAAACGGGTTGGAGGTGCATAAAATGAACAGTAAAAATCCGGCGCACAGCACCGACTGGACGGCAATAGCGGTTTTTTTTATATCCGCCAGATGTGGCATGGGGGCAAAGGCAAGCGTGGCACCAAACCCCGTCAGCACCATCACCCACAAGAGCATCGAGCCTTCATGGTTACCCCATGTACCCGCAATTTTATACAACAGCGGCAGCGCCAGATTGGAATGTGCCGCCACCACCATCACGCTGAAATCCGAATCAAGGCGCAAGCCGACCAGCACGGCAAAGGCGAGGGTGATGCACAGCGCCTGAAGCCATGCGGCGGGAGCGAGACTTGGTTCTATGAATTTTTGTAATCGCGGTACAAGGAACGAGGCCTGAAAACATGCTGTCAGGAATGCGACGATCAGGAAAAACAATCCCAACTCAGCGGCCATTGTTTGGGTCTCCCTTCCAGCGGCCAGAGCGCTTGAGCGCATCCACCACTTCGCGGGGCATATATTTCTCATCATGTTTAGCAAGGATGCTTTTAGCTTCCAGCTGATTATTGGTAATGTTGCCTTCGGCGACAATACCCTGCCCATCGCGGAACAGGTTGGGCACGAGCCCTTTATAATGCACGCTTACTTTGCCTTTGCCGTCGGTGATAATGAAAGTCATGCTGTCATCATTATTATTACGCGCAATCGTGCCTGCTTCCACCAGTCCGCCGACGCGGATGAGTTGGGTAGGGGAAATGGTGTGTGATGCCAGATCGGAGGGGCTGTAGAAAAACACAAGATTGTCGCGGAACGCCCGCAGCGTAATCACAACCGACAAGCACAGGAACACCACGCTGACGGTTATAAAAACCAGCCGTTGGTGTTTAGGCTTCATTGTGTGAAGAGAAGGCGGCCGTTTGCTGCAGTTCAGCCAGAGTTTTTTGGGCTTTTCTGAGTGAGTGCATGCTTGCAATCACCATGGCAGACATTACAAGGGCTGCAACGATGAACGAAGGCCAGACATACATGGCATATCCGCCCATCTCGAACGCATCGTGAGAAGGCGACGATAAAACTTCTGTTAACTTTTCCATGATACCAAGGTGTGATGTGTAATGTGCCGCAGGATTAAACCGTGAGAGCCCCCTTGCTGTCAAGTAACAAAAAGGTAGTGTAATTCAGTATTTTATTGTACGTTCGTTGCGTATGTTTATGCCTTTATTCACTCACACAAGCGATTACACTAGTTTCTATGCCTGATTTTGAGTCCCCACCGTCACCTGAAATGCAGCGTGAAATTAAAAGCCGCCTGAAGATTGCCGAAAAGGTGCGCACGGGTGAGTACTACCGCGAGGCGATGACGATGTACGATGTGAGCATCAACGACCCCATGTCGGAACGCTATATTTACATCTTTATTACCGGCTGTTCGGTGATTATATTTTTAATTTCGTATTTCGCCCTGCAGGGACTCTATCCGCTGGAAAGCGCTGTTCCGCTCACATACCTGACGCATGATAGTGTTGAAGATATGCCGCATGTCAAATCTCTTCAGGCGTTTAAAAATGAAAATCCAAGCGATGCGCTGCTGCGCTTTCTGATCAAGAACTACATCGTTATGCGTGAGGAATATGATATCAGTACCTTTGACCGTGATGTCAACGGTGTAAAAAGCCAGAGTACCGAGCCGGTATTTAAGGATTTTCAGCAATTTATTGATCCACGTAATACAGAGAGTCCTATTAAGGTCTACCAGCGGCACTCCAAACGCAAAATTCGCTTGCTTGGCCCCCCGCGCCGTGTGCCGGAGGGAATGGAGGTTATCTTCGAAGCTCTGATTGACAGCCGTACCGATGTAAAAAAGTCTCACTGGAGGGCAAATATTTCTTTTGACTATAGTGGCATTGCACTTGACGAGAAATCAGATACAGTAAAGCCTATGAATTTTATCGTCACGGAGTATCATAGCAAACGATTGCAGGATATTAAATAGACATGGCCCCAAAAAAAATGAATCGTTTTACAAAAGTTTGCTCCGGTGTTTGCCTGATGGTCGCGCTTCTGCTTACAAATATTTCCACGCCTGCCTATGCAACGCGTGAATCCAAGCCGATACAAATTGATCACCGCGTCCACCTGATCGTGTACCAGCCTGATGCTGTTTATAAATACACGGGTCATTACCGTTATGCATCGCAAATTGAATTCGCGCATGATGAAGAAATAAAAACTATTTCCATGGGTGATTCTACCGCTTGGTTGTTGAATCCGTCGGGTTTCCGTCTGTTCCTGAAGCCTGTTGAGCAGGATGCCACCACGAATATGACGTTGATCACCAACAAACGTACCTACCTGTTCGAGCTGCACGCCCGCGAAACGGACGACATCGATGACAAGGACATGGTGTTTATCACCCGCTTTGTCTATCCCAGCAGCAATGATGATCAGGGACAGACGGTCAGTAATTACCTTGATGCGGTGCCTAATCCTGAAGGCGAACCGCTCAAATATAACCTAAAATACTCTATTTCCGGAACAGATGTGATCGCTCCCATCCGCATATTTGATGACGGTCAGTTTACCTATTTTCAGTTCCGCAACAAGAATGCGGATATACCGGCTTTCTTCATGACGGATGAAAAAGGTAACGAAGCGCTCATCAATTACCGCACCCGTGGTGATTATATTATTGTAGAGCGGGTAACGAAGCAGTTTACGCTACGTCACGGCACCCAGATAGTATGCGTTTTTAATGATGCGTGGAATCCGGTGCCTGTGCTTCCTCCTGAAACAAAAGACAAATAAAGCCAGCACATTTAATGGAACAGCCTCCGGTGAATACGAACAGTTATCGCGTAGGGGTTATTGGCGGCGGCGGCTGGGGAACGGCGCTGAGCATTTTATGTAACCGTGCTGGCAGTAGCGTTATGCTCTGCACCCGAAACGCCAATGTTATCCAGTCCATCAAGGAACGGCGCGTCAACGAAATTTATCTGCCTTCGGTGTTTATTGACCCCAACATCGCGGTATCGGACAATCTGGCGGAAGCCTGTCGTGGCGATATATTAATCGTTGCGGTTCCCTCACACACGTTGCGTTCGGTGTGTATCGCCATGTCCGACCTGTTGCCGACCAATCTTCCGATCGTTCTCGCCAGCAAAGGCATTGAGCGTGGCAGCTTAATGCTCATGAGTGAGGTGGTGAAATCCATTCTTCCCAACAATCCCATCGCTATTTTATCGGGGCCGAACTTTGCCGATGAGGTGGCGCGTGGCATGCCTACCGCCACGGCGATTTCGTGCAGTGACATCGGATTATGGGATATGCTGATGTATGCCATTGGCGGGCGTTTGTTCCGTCCCTATTTGTCGACGGACATGGTGGGAACGCAGATTGGCGGTGCCGTTAAAAACGTCATTGCGATTGCCTGCGGCATTGCCATTGGCAAAAATTATGGCGAGAACGCACGCGCCGCTATCGTCACGCGTGGCTTTGCCGAAATTGCACGCCTGACCCTTTCCAAGGGGGGGAAATACGAAACGCTGATGGGGCTGTCCGGTCTTGGTGATCTTATCCTCACCTGTGGTAGCCCTAAATCCCGCAACATGTCGTTTGGTATTGCGCTTGGGCAGGGAAAAACCAAGGATGAGATATTAAGTGAGCGTGGCCGCGTTGCCACCGAAGGCATTATTGCCGCAGAATCCGTGACCAAACTAGCCAAGAAAATGAGTGTTCAGATGCCAATCTGCGAGGCGGTTTATCGTATATTGTATGAAAATTCTAATCTAGATCAAGTGGTTAGTGAATTGCTGGAGCGGCCATTCTCCGGCGAGGAAATTAAATAGTTAACACCGCCACCAGTATTTAGTATACTGGCATCATTTCCTAGTGTGAACATATGTTACCCATTGATAGCGAACAACAAAAAATAAACTCTCTATCGTCTGCCACCCGCGTTGATTATGAGGAAGAAATACATCGCCTGCGCAAGCAGATGAATGCGGTGATTCTGGCGCATTATTATCAGGATGACGAGATTCAGGATCTCGCCGATTATGTTGGCGACTCACTGGAGCTTGCGCGCCGTGCAGCGGATACCAAGGCTGATGTCATTGTGTTTTGCGGTGTGCGTTTCATGGCGGAAGGAGCAAAGCTTTTAAACCCTGAAAAGCTGGTGCTGATACCGGACATGAAGGCAGGCTGCTCGCTGGAAGATTCCTGTCCGCCGGAGGCATTTAAGGCATTTAAGGAACAGCATCCCGACCATCTGGTGGTTACCTACATCAATTGCTCGGCAGCAGTAAAAGCGTTATCGGATATCATCGTCACTTCGTCGAATGCCGAGGCGATAATCCGCCAGCTGCCACACGATCAGAAAATTATTTTTGCCCCTGATAAATATTTAGGCGCATACCTCAATAAAAAGACCGGCCGCGACATGCTGCTGTGGAACGGCACCTGTATGGTGCATGAGCGTTTTTCTGAAACCGAACTGGTGAAACTAAAAACCCGTCACCCTGAAGCTATCGTGATTGCTCATCCGGAATGTCCGGAGCATCTGCTGGCCTACGCGCAACATATCGGTTCAACTTCTTCATTAATCCAATACAGCGCCGAACATGCCGGTAGCAGCTTCATCGTACTCACCGAACCGGGAATCATGCATGAGATGAAAAAACGCTCGCCCAACAGTATATTCTATGACGTACCGGGAATGTCCGGTGGTGCTTGTATTTCTTGCAATGCCTGCCCGTATATGAAACTCAATACGCTGGAAAAAATCTATAAAGCCATGGTCAGTCACAGCCCTTCCATTGAATTATCACCGGAATTAATGGTGCGTGCCCGTAAGCCGCTGGAGCGTATGCTGGAAATGAGCAGGGCGATCGGGCGGAATTAGTACAGTTCCAAAGAAACCTCTGTAGCTTTTCGTACCCTTTGGTGAATTATAACCAATTGATTCCATAGACTATAATTGGTTCATTAATTACGGCTTGATAACCCCCCCCAATTCATTATCCTTATAGGTGATGTAACCTTTGGTAACCGATTCGAATCGGCAAAGGACATTCTCTGGAGGACTACAAACTCTGGAGGGCCAGATTGCTCGCATGTAGGAGATACATCATGCGTTTGCAGCTGTTTGCGGGGAATTGGGCGGTTGCGGATGTCAAGTCGGCCGAAGACAAATCGGGCCTCCGGCTCGAGACGATCGACGGCAAGCTCAAGGTCACCAACGTCCGCATGGACTTGGCGATCTCGGGTGGCATCTACGACTGCTACGACCTCGAGGAAGTCGACACGAACGGCGATCTCGCCGACGTGATCCCGACGGAAGAGTTCACCCTCGAACCCCGGGATTCGGTCGAGTACGATCTCAGCGGTCACTACCTGCTCCGCTCGTACAACACCGAGGACACCATCGACGCCGTGAACAACTCCGATCTCCCCGACGAACTCGTCGATGAGATCGAAAACCACGTCGAGGATGGCAACTTCCCCGCCACCTACCAGGTTAAGGAGGTGAACGTCTTCTTTAGCGTCCTTTAAGGGATGCTGGGGAAGAAATTAAGCACAACCCGTCAAAAGGTTGGAGAAACAGGGCCGCCACAAGCAGCCCTGTTTCTTTTTGTACTCGGATCATGCGGTTATTTTTTAGACAGCACTCAGGCCGCTTCGTTTTCCGGCTCAGCGGACGTAGCCGCTGATGCATTAATGGAAGTTGCCTGTTTAGAGGCGTTCGGTTCCAGCAGCTCTTCATACACATCGAGCGTCTGCTGGCACATGGCATCGAGCGAGAAGCGGCGCGCATTCATCACCGCCTGTTCGGCCATCCAGTGCATGGTTTCATCATCAATCGACAACGCATAATCAATACATTGCGACAACACATCCACATCCCCTGGTGGAATCAGCCAGCCGGTGGCATCATTAATCACCGTTTCCTGTGGGCCGCCATGGTTGGTGGCGATGACAGGCTTGCCCATGGCCTGTGCTTCCAGCACCACGCGGCCAAACGCCTCCGGTTCCAGTGAGGTGGCCACCACCACCTTGGAAAGCATATAGGCTTCACTGACATAATGGGTGTGGCGGGCAATGCGCACATGGCCTTCAAGTTCTGACTTGGTGATCAACGCTTCGAGTTCCTGACGGTAAGATTCATGCCCTTTATCGTCACCCAGAATCACGGCGAAGAATTTACGGTGCGGCAGGCGGGCAAGTGCGCGAAGAAATACGTCCTGACCTTTCCAGCGGGTGATGCGGCCAGGGAAAAGAATGAGCGGAAGTTCATCTGGCAAGCGCCACTGGCGCGTCAGCTCGATCATGCGCTGCGGCGAATGGGCGAAAGGATTGAACCATTTTAAGTCGACACCGCGGTGGATGACACGCAGGCGCTCGGGGTCAATTTTATAATGTTTGTTAATGTGGTCGGCGATGAAATGCGAAATAGCGATGACGCGCTCGCCGCGTGCCATGATGCTGTTGTAGCGGCGCTTGAATAATCCTTTGAGGCCGTAGGTTCCGTGAAAGGTGGTCACGAAGTGGCACTTGGTTTTTTTAGCCGCCATCCATGCGCTCCATGCCGGTGCGCGGGAACGGGCATGAATGATATCGACGTTATATTTTTTAATGATCTTGGCAAGCTTTCGGCTGTTGCGCCAGATGCGAAAAGGATTTTTGCTGGCCAGAGGCAGGGTAATGTGGGTTGCGCCGCAATGCGCCAGCTGCGAGGTCATGGTGCCGCCGGAAGAGGCAACCAGCGCCACGCCTTCGGCTTTCATGATAGCGCGGGCAATTTCCACCGTGCCGCGTTCGACACCGCCGCTACGGAGTTCTGGCAATACCTGCAAAATAACCGGAGGTTTTTCAGTTGATTTTTCTTTTAGTTTTTCTGGCAGCGTCTCTGACACCGGAGATTTCTCGGGCGTTGAACCGGCGGGCAGGGTATTTTTTTCTGCTGTTTGCATTTGCATCTGAGCTATCTTATACACGAAGTATGAAAAGGCTGTAAACATGAACACACAAACCGTCAAGAACGAATCCGATATTTCACCATCTTTTATTCCCCCGTCGTACCAAGAATTTCCGGACGGGCGTCGCATTGCCTACCACCTGACCGAGGGAAGTCTTCCGGGGGTGGTGTTTTTGGGTGGGTTCAATTCCGACATGAACGGCTCCAAAGCGCTTCATCTTGAAGCAGTCTGCAAAGCAAAGGGGCAGCGTTTCCTGCGCTTTAATTACACCGGACACGGCAATTCATCGGGGCGTTTTATCGAAGGAACGATTGGCGGATGGAAGCGTGATGCCGTTGATATGCTTGATACATTGGCTGCCGGTAAAAACATTCTCGTGGGTTCCAGCATGGGCGGATGGATCATGTTGCTGGCGGCGCTGGAGCGCAAAGAAAACGTATCAGGTTTGCTGGGTATTGCCAGCGCTCCGGATTTCACAGAAAACCTGCTCTGGGAAACCGCAACGGAAAAGCAAAAAGTGCAATTTTTGGAAGAGGGGGTGATTCAGGTTCCCAATTGCTATGGTGGCGACCCGTATCCCATTACCTACCAGCTCATTCAGGAAGGGCGTAAACATTTGTTACTGGACGGCGATATACCCCTCGATATGCCGGTACGCCTGATTCATGGCACGCTGGATGAGGATGTGCCGTTTATGATGTCGCAGCGCCTGATGCAGCGGCTGACCTCCACGGACGTAACCCTTACACTGGTCAAAAACGCCGGACACCGTTTATCCGAGCCCAGCCAGTTGAATATGATCGCTAACCTGTTATTTTCTTTACAAAATAGTTAATTTATGTTAAGGCTGCTGTCTTAATAATAAAAAAATAGCAGGAGTTACCCATGGTCGAAAACCGAAACGGAGAAGCGCCCCCGCAATCCCGCCGCACTCAGGCGGGCAATAGAACCAGAGGGTACGGTGAGGGCAATGTTGCCATTCAGGCATGGATGCAAAAATTGAAATGGGAACAGCATGATGGCTATTATTCCGCTGACATTCCTGATAATTTTGTTGACCGCATCCATAAGTTCTTTGAAACCAAAGGCAAAGAGCTTCGCAATGATGGTGTTGAATTCGCCGATATTGAAAAAGACGGAAGCCGGATTGTTACAACCGACAGGGAAGACGTTGGCAGCCGCACGAAATTCCAGCATGAAATACGCCTCAGTGATGACGATATGAAAGCGCTTGATATCAATCCGGCCAGACGTGAGCGCTAATTATTACTGCAAAAATTCTTTGCTTTTATCGCTTTGATTAGCTAATCCTAGCCTTTATTTTTTTGAAACAGGACAACACATGAAACCTACTGCAAAGCCTAAGAACCCTTGTTTTTCCTCTGGCCCTTGCGCAAAGCGCCCGGGCTGGGCATTAGATAATCTTAAAGATGCCGCAGTAGGCCGCTCCCACCGCGCTAAAATTGGCAAAACCAAACTGGCGGAAGTCATCGACCGGAGCAAAAAAATCCTCGGCATCCCAGACAATTATCTGGTGGGTATTGTGCCAGCTTCCGACACCGGTGCTATTGAAATGGCCATGTGGTCGCTCTTGGGCGCGCGCGGCGTTGATGTATTGGCGTGGGAAAGCTTCGGTTCCGGCTGGGGTGGCGATTGCAAAAACCAGCTCAAGCTCACCGACCTGAATGTCATTAAGGCCGATTACGGCAAAATCCCTGACCTGTCGAAAGTCAGCTGGGACCGCGACGTGGTGTTTACATGGAACGGCACCACTTCCGGTGTGCGCGTACCAAACGGTGACTGGATTAAAGCGGACCGCAAGGGTCTTGCCATCTGCGACGCTACCTCTGCCGTGTTCGCTATGAACATGCCGTGGGACAAGCTGGACGTGGTTACATGGTCGTGGCAGAAAGTACTCGGCGGTGAAGCCGCACACGGTATGATCGTGCTGTCGCCACGCGCTGTTGAGCGTTTAACCACCTATACTCCGGCATGGCCGCTACCTAAAATTTTCCAGATGACCAAAGGCGGCAAACTGATCGAAGGTATTTTTAAAGGCGAAACCATCAACACCCCGTCGATGATTGCGGTGGAAGATGCGATTGACGGCCTGAAATGGAGCGAATCCGTAGGTGGTATCGCCGGACTGGTCAAACGTTCGGAAGGCAACCTGAAAGCCATCGAAGAATGGGTAGCAAAATCCAACTGGGCGGCTTTCCTTGCGGAAGACGCAAAGATCCGTTCCTGCACATCTATATGCCTGAAAATTACCGACCCGTGGTTCACGGCATTAGCGCCGGATGCACAGGCAGAAGCAGCGAAGAAAATCGCAAGCCTTCTCGAAAAAGAAAATGTTGCCTATGATATCGGTGCCTACCGCGATGCACCTCCGGGACTTCGTATCTGGGGTGGTGCCACCGTGGAAACCAGCGATATCACAGCACTGTTCCCATGGCTCGACTGGGCATGGGGTGAGGTTAAAAACTCAGCAGCAAAGGCAGCATAAATTCAGTCGTTTTTTATCAACCATTTTCCCCAATAAAAAGTAAGGAGAATACCATGTCTAAACCTAAAGTTCTTATCGCCGACAAACTATCCTCACAAGCCATCGACGTATTCAAGCAAAAAGGTGTCGAAGCCGATGTCAAAACCGGACTGACTCCTGAAGAATTGCTCAAGATTATCGGCGATTATGACGGCCTCGCCGTGCGCTCCGCCACCAAGGCGATTGCCGCTGTACTCGAGGCAGGCAAAAAACTCAAAGTAGTGGGCCGCGCCGGTATCGGGGTGGATAACGTGGATATTCCTGCGGCCACCGCATGCGGTATCGTGGTGATGAACACCCCGTTCGGTAACTCGGTGACCACCGCAGAACATTCCATTACCCTCATGATGTCGCTGGCACGCCAAATTCCTCAGGCGAATGCGTCGACCCATGCTGGTAAATGGGAAAAGAACGGTTTCATGGGCGTTGAGCTGGCGGGTAAAACCCTCGGCCTTATCGGTTGTGGCAACATCGGTTCTATCGTGGCTGACCGCGCTCAGGGTCTGAAAATGAAAGTCATCGTGTCGGATCCGTTCCTCACCAAAGAACGTGCCGAACAGATTCATGTGGAAAAAGTTGAGCTGGAAGATTTGCTCAAGCGTTCCGATTTTATCTCGCTGCATACACCACTCACCGATTCGACCCGCAATATTCTGAACAAGGACTCGCTGGCAAAATGTAAAAAAGGCGTGCGCATCATCAACTGTGCGCGTGGCGGTCTGGTCAACGAAGCCGATATCAAAGTGGCTATTGAATCGGGTCAGGTTGCAGGTGCAGCCTTCGACGTGTTTGCAGAAGAACCGGCAAAAACCAACATCCTGTTTGGCATGCCGCAGGTGATCTGCACCCCGCACTTGGGTGCATCTACCACCGAAGCGCAGGAAAATGTTGCTGTTCAGGTGGCTGAACAGATGGCAGATTACCTGATGACGGGTGCTATCACCAACGCGCTGAACATTCCGTCCATGTCGGCGGAAGATGCTGCGAAGCTGAAGCCATATCTGTTGCTGGCTGACCAACTCGGCAGCTTTGCCGGACAATTGACCGAAACCGGCCTGAAATCGGTGAAGATCGATTATGAAGGCAAGGTAGGCCATCTCAACACCAAGCCGCTGACCGCCGTTGCTCTCAAAGGCCTGCTGGCACCGCTGGTTGAAGGCGCAAACATGGTAAATGCTCCGGTGATTGCGAAAGAACGTGGCATCAATGTCAGCACCACCTCGCACGAACGCGCGGGCGATTACAACACGCTGGTGCGTATCACGGTGGTCACCGAAAAACGTACCCGCACGGTGGCAGGCACGTTGTTTGCCGACAAGCCACGCATCGTTGAAGTCAACGGTGTGAAGCTGGAAGCCGGTCTTGGCAAGCATACGCTGTATGTGAACAATGACGACAAACCAGGGTTCATCGGTGCCCTCGGCAGCGTGCTTGGTAAAGCCAAAATCAACATTGCCTATTTCCATCTGGGCCGCAATGAAGCCGGTGGCGACGCAGTGTCGCTGGTGGAAGTGGACCAGCCGGTATCGGCGGATGTTCTGGCAGAAATCGCCGCGCTTCCAAGTGTGAAACAAGTGAAGCTATTGCAGTTTTAATGCAGCTGTTTTTCGCCCCATTCTCGCCCTATGCCCGCAAATGTCGGGTTATGGTTATTGAAAAAGGGTTAGAAAAACGTGTTGAATTAGTGAATGTCGCGCCGATGGAGAATCCTCCGGAATTGTTGGAGGTGAATCCATTGGCGAGCGTTCCTGCATTGCTTCTCGATAATGGCAAAGCACTGTGTGAAAGCCCTGTCATCTGCGAATATCTCGACACACTCTCGGACAAGCCTTCTTTATTTCCCGCTTTTAATTCGTCTAAACGTTTTGAAGTCCTTGGCGCCGCCGCGCTGGCGGACGGGGTGATGGATGCGGCGGTATCGTGCGTGCTGGAAAGCCGCAAGCCTGATGATAAACGCTCGCCGGAATGGATTGCCCGCAAGGAAAATGCCATTAGGCGAAGCATCAAAACGATTGCCAGACTTCCGCTGGATGCCAAAGCACCGCTGGACATTGCAACCATCGGTATTGTGATTGCGCTGGATTACATTGGTTTCCGTCTGCCGCATCTGGCGTGGCGGAGCGAACATGCTGCCCTTGCGGCATGGTTGGACGAGATATCCCAACGTCCGTCACTGGCCGACACAGCGCCACGCTGAGTATGCAGACCATTATATTTTCCGGACATAAACAAAAAATCGCAGAATTTTCCGCCGAAACATTGAACTTTGTTCAGCAAGATGACGGCCTGCTTCTCACCGCCGAAGGCGAGATGCTGTTTCAGGATACGCCTTCGGTGGAAAATATGCTCAATACCAGCTCACCTGTTCATGTCACTATTGCCAAAGACGGTAATACTGTGATTGACCAGCCGTTTCAGGTGACATTTTTTACATTGGAGCCAGAAGCATTGGCTGTGCTTTTGAGCTGATTGACAGGGGTGGGATGCACACGCAGTTAAATAGCTGTAACGATCAATCATCGAAGCAATCCTATGCAGCGCTGGCTGTTTTGGCGCTTGGTTATTTTGTCCTGCGTTCCTTCTTTTTTGACTACTTTCTCCTATGGGACAATCGTGCTTATTACGACAATATCATCAATGCGCAGGCGCTGCCGTTCGATATTTTATATTACAGTACCAGCAATCACAACTCTCAGGCATGGAACCTGCTGGCGGGCATATCCAATTATTTTTTCCATCACAATTATTACGTTTATAATGCTTGGATTGCCCTGCTTTGCACTATAGGGGTGGTGACGTTTTATTTTGTTGTAGAGGAACTGACTGCCCACTCACTCGGGCTGTGCGCGCGGCTATTGGTAACGGCGATATTTGCTTTTCATCCTTCGCTTTTATCCAACGAAATTCAGGCCAGCGCTGATACGGGGCTGATGCTGTTCTGGGTCTGGTTTTTACTGGCGTTGCTAAAGGAAAAAATTGTTATTGCGACGGTGACGGGTATTCTTCTGGTGTTTTCCAAAGAGCCGGCGCTCATTCATTTGTGCATTGTGTTTATATTTTGCGCATTGCGCCAGCCGCATGATTTCCGGCTGCTATGGATGAAACGTTTTAGTAAGGTGGTGTGGATTCCACTGGCCTTCTACGGTGCTTTTTTAGGCTATAAACTGTATCGCGGACATTACCTTTTTTTTAAGGGATTTTTGCAGGAGCATACGGACTGGTCTCTTAAGATACTCCCTGACTATAGCCTCATCACCTTTACGATGATGGCTCTGGTGCTCAACTTTAACTGGGTGCTGACCTTGCTTGCGGTGGCGTTTACGGCCCTGCGGAAGCGGATTGGCGACACCGGTGACTATGCCATTTGCAGGCGGCAGGCGGGTGCGATGCTATGGCTTTTGCTGGCCACGCTGGTGATGGTGCTGGCTGTGCGCCATTATTCGAATGTCCGGTACCTTCTTCCTATATTTCCTGTCATGATACTATATGTCGCACATCTGCTGCCCGTTATTACGCGCCCCAATGCCCGCATTGGCGTGTTGGTAGCGCTGTTGGCGTTGTTCGGCTGGCAGGATTTCCGTTCGGTTGACCCTGTTAGCAATATGGTATTTTGCACGACACCATTTGGCAGCCACCGCGTGCTTTCCATTCCATCCTTTGGTAAAATTTGTACGGTGGGCGAGATGGTGCCAAGGCTTCTTGCCGACCGTTTGGTCTACAACCTTGAATTCACGCATGTTGCCAACCTGCTTGGGACGGCGATAAGGGATATTAATCCGGATAGTACTACCTCGTTTATGTTAGAGGACGACTATAATTTTCTATTACTGTTCTGGCTGGATGAAGAAGGGCATTTTACCACCACCGATTCCAAAAAAGTTCCGCGCATTTATGCCACCAGCGCACTACGCAAATGGAACCAGTTGGATTCACCCCCTGACACGTTGTATTATTTCAGGCTTCCGACAGAGCCCAATAATCCTAACGTCGCAGACTTCCTTGCGCGTTACAGCACATTCACTGAAAAAACATATAACGATGATGGGTACGAACTAACCGTGGTGACGTATGAACACAAAAATAGCGGTGAGTGGTGTGATGCCCGCTAAAGTCGTTATTCCATGTATTGGCCGCCGTTGATCGAGAGCGTTTCGCCGGTGATGAACGAAGCCTGATCTTCGGCAAGGAACAATACCGCGCGTGCCACTTCTTCCGGTTCGCCGAGGCGGCCGACAGGAATACCGGCAACAATGATTTTCATCACGTCTTCCTTAATCGCCTTGACCATATCAGTGGCGATATAGCCTGGTGCGATGGTGTTCACGGTGATGCCGCGTGAAGCGGTTTCACGGGCGAGGGCTTTGGTGAAACCAAAGATACCCGCTTTAGCAGCGGAGTAGTTGGTCTGGCCGAACTGGCCGAGCTGGCCGTTCATGGAGCTGATATTGATGATGCGGCCGAACTTGTTGTCGCGCATGCTGTCCAGCACCGCACGTGACATGTTGAACACCGAGGTGAGGTTGGTATCCACCACCATGTTCCAGCTTTCTGGCGTCATCTTGTGCATAGCGCCATCGCGGGTGATGCCGGCGTTGTTGACGAGAATATCAACGGGGCCGCCGAGGTCGGTTGATACCATTTTTACGCCCTGCTGGCAGGCTTCGAAATCGCTGATGTCCCATTTGTAGGTGGCGATGCCGGTGACTTTGGCGAATTCTTTGGCGGCTACGTCGTTGCTGGCGTAGTTGGCGGCAACTTTATAGCCTGCGTTTTTAAGTGACAGCGAGATAGCGGCGCCAATGCCGCGTGTGCCACCGGTTACTAATGCAATACGTTGTGTCATTGATATTCTCCTGATTTTTTAATTATACGCGCTCAACGCACATTGCAACGCCCATACCACCGCCGATACAAAGGGTAGCGAGGCCTTTTTTCACGTCACGTTTGTTCATTTCATAGAGCAATCCGGTCAGCACGCGCGCACCGGAGGCACCCACAGGATGACCAATAGCGATGGCACCGCCATTGACATTGACTTTGCTCAAATCCCAGCCCATTTCACGGTTTACTGCAATGGCCTGCGCCGCGAAGGCTTCGTTGGCTTCGATCAGGTCGAGGTCGGTATGTTTCCAGCCGGCTTTTTCGAGTGCTTTGCGTGAAGCGTAAATCGGACCAACACCCATGATTGCGGGGTCAACACCGGCATGCGCCCATGATTTAATGGTCGCTAGTGGTTTCAGGCCGCGTTTGTCGGCATCTTTGCGGGTCATCAGCATGACTGCCGCAGCGCCGTCATTGATGGTGGAGGCGTTACCTGCAGTAACCGTACCTTCTTTGTCAAAGGCAGGGCGCAGCTTGGCGAGGCCTTCGAGGGTGGTTTCTGCGCGTGGGCCTTCGTCGTTTTCAACGGTGACATCGCCTTTTTTGGACGCGATCACTACGGGTGCGATCTGGTCTTTGAACACGCCGTTTTTGATAGCGGCCGCAGCTTTATGCTGCGAGGCGAGGGCGAATTCATCTTGTTCCTGACGGGTAATACCGAATTTTTTAGCAACGTTTTCCGCCGTTACGCCCATGTGGATGTTATGGAACGGATCAACCAGCGCGTCATACAACATCGTGTCTACCATCGACGCGGTGCCCATCTTCACGCCGGAGCGCAGGGGAATGGCGTGCGGAGAAAGGGTCATGCTTTCCTGACCACCTGCGAGTACAATGGTGCTGTCACCGGTTTTGATCGCCTGATAGCCAAGGCATACAGCGCGCAGGCCAGAGCCGCACAGCTGGTTCATGCCCCATGCCGGAGTTTCTTTGGGAATGCCTGCATCGAGTGATGCGCGGCGGGCGGGGTTCGGGCCGCAATGGGCGGTGAGAATCTGGCCGAGGATAACTTCCGAGATATCTTCAGGAGCAACTTTGGTACGTTTCAGGATTTCCTTCAACACGGTTTCGCCGAGCTTGTGGGCGGGAACAGATGCGAGGGTGCCGTTGAATGATCCAACAGGGGTACGAACCGCGCTTACGATAACTACGTCATTCTCAGAAGTCATAATCTACTCTCCAAAGGTTTTAGGCTCTACAGGATTAGGAGCCATGTATTTAGGGAGGTGACGGGGGATTGTCCAGTTTTTATTTCAATCATAACGCGCAGTCATGCTGCGTTGCAGCATAATTAGCGCGCTTGTTGTGGGGATGTCAGGCGGCCTTTTCGTCCTGCATATTCAGGTCGGCGATCCATGGTTGGCCGGGAACCACGTCCTGCCTGCCGATGGATACATAGTGGAAGCCATTTTCCATCATATCCTGACGCTTATAGACATTGCGCAGGTCAACCACGAGTGGCGTGCCCATCAGTGCCTTTACCTTTTTGAGGTCGAGGCTGCGGAATTCGTTCCATTCAGTGATGATGACCAGAGCATCGGCCTTTTCCATCGCATCATAGGCATCCTCACACCATTCGATATTGCCGGTAAGCTGTTTGGCAGCCTCTTTCATGCCGTGCGGGTCGTAAGCGCGGATTTTTGCACCTGCTTTCAGCAGTTCCGGCACGATCACGAGGCTTGCGCCTTCACGCATATCATCTGTTCCGGGTTTGAAGGTGAGGCCAAGCACGGCAATCGTTTTGCCTTCGACGGAGCCACCTGCGGCTGCGATTACTTTTTCTGCCATTTTTACTTTGCGCTTGGTGTTGCTCTGGATGGTGGCTTCTACAATCGAGATATTGCAACCGACATTGCGCGCCATTTCCTGAAGTGCCATCGTGTCTTTAGGGAAGCATGAGCCACCATACCCTGGGCCAGGTTGCAGGAATTTTTCACCGATACGGTAATCCATACCCACGCCTTTGGCGACATCGCGGATATTGGCTCCGGTTTTTTCGCAGAAATCTGCCACTTCATTAATCATGGCAATGCGCACTGCTAGCATGCTATTGGTGACGTATTTAATGGTTTCCGCGCTTTCAAAGGTAGTGAAAAACAGCTTCGCACCGTTGAGGCAGATCGGTTCATACAACTTAGTCAGCATATCGCGGGCGCGCTTGGAGTCGATGCCAGCAACGATACGCTCCGGTGACATGAAATCCTCAATAGCCGCGCCTTCGCGCAGAAATTCAGGGTTGGACGCCACATCGAAATCCGCATCGGGATTGATCTCGGAAATAATTTTCACCAGCTTGCGGTTCGTGCCCACCGGAACGGTGGATTTAGTGATGACGAGGGTATAATTTTTCAGGTTTTTGGCGATTTCTTTGGCCGCAGCATTAATGTAGGTGAGGTTGGGCATGCCATCGGTATCGCCCTGCGGGGTTCCTACGGCAATGAAGACAACATCAGCCAGACCCACTGCTTCGGCAATGTCCGTAGAAAAGGAGAGGCGGGCGGCCTTACGGTTATTTTCGATCAGCTTGTCGAGACCAGGTTCGAAAATCGGCATGATGTGCTGCTGGAGTTTGGCGATTTTATCGGCATCCTTGTCCACGCAGGTGACTCTGAACCCGAATTCTGACAGGCAAACGCCCGTGACTAAACCCACATACCCCGTACCAATAACCGCAATCTGCATACAATACCCTATTTTAATCCGGCGCGTTTAAAGACTTCTTTTAATTCGTCGACAACCCGTTCTCTGGTTTCCGTACGTTCCAGCGAATAGGCCACGTTGGCGGCCACAAATCCGACCAGCGAACCGCAATCATAGCGAACGCCTTCAAAGCGGTAACCATGGACACCTTGTTTGCCGATCATCGAGCAAATGGCGTCGGTGAGCTGGATTTCTCCGCCTGCACCCGGTTTTTGCTTATCGAGAATGCTGAATACGTCCGGTTGCAGGATATAACGGCCAATAATAGAGAGTGTGGAAGGTGCATCGGCTGGAGCGGGTTTTTCCACCAGTCCTTTAGCTTTCACGATGCGCTTGTCTTTATTTTTTGCTGATTTGTCGATATCGACGATGCCGTAACTGCTGGTTTTTTCCAGCGGCACATCCATTACGCCGAGGATATTACCACCTACGTCATCATACGCTTCGATCATTTGTTTCAGGCATGGTTGTTTGGAAAGCACCATATCGTCGGCAAGGATAACGGCGAAAGGCTCATTGCCAATCAGATGGCGGGCGCACCATACGGCATGCCCCAGACCCATAGGTTCCTGTTGGCGGGTGAAGCTGACATTGCCGGCTTTGGGCAGCCAATTGCTGGTGAGTTCGAGTTCTTTTTTCTTATTTTTCTGGCTGAGCGTGCTTTGCAGCTCATAAGAATGATCGAAATGATCTTCGATAGCATGCTTGTTGCGTCCGGTGACGAAAATAAACTGTTCGATGCCAGCGGCCTTGGCTTCTTCAAAAGCATAATGAATCAGCGGCTTATCAACCACCGGCAACATTTCTTTCGGCATGGATTTAGTGGCTGGCAGGAAGCGTGTTCCAAGGCCACCAACGGGAAATACGGCTTTGCGGACTTTCATGGGGGAGCGTGTCTGTGACATGGTTTCTTCGTTATATTATAAGGCTCAGGTTGAAATAAGGATGGTGCAATTAGGAGGAAAATACGCCAAAAGTCAAAATATTTAGCGATTGGCGGCGCATTTTCTGTGCAAGTTTATACTTGACAGGCTGCGCTTGCTGACTATGTTACTTGCCTCTTAGAACCGAAAAGGTAATGTTATGGCCAAGAAAAATATTGTTTTAATTAAGCTGCTAAGCTCCGCTGATACCGGTTTTTACTATGTTGCGAAGAAAAACCCGAAAAAGCACACCGAAAAGCTGAAATTCACCAAGTATGATCCGGTGGTTCGCAAGCACGTTGTTTTCAACGAAGCCAAGATTAAATAAGTAGTTTTATGGGTCAACCCATGACTGCTGCGGCAAAAGATGTGCCTGAAGCAAGCGCAGATGCAAAGGATGTGTCTGCTCAGGCTGGCATAGAACAAACGCCTTACGAATTGTCCCCTGAAAAGATGATGATGGATAACCTGTTTATCCTCGGCATGCTTTTCTTTATCTTTTATTTTATTCTCATCCGTCCCCAGCAAAAACGCCTCAAGATTCAGCGTGACCTGATGAAATCATTGCAAAAAGGAAATAAGGTCATGACTTCCGGTGGTATCATCGGGACGATTACGAAGCTGGAAGGCGATGATGTGGTGGTGGTTGAAGTGGCGCAGGGCGTAAAGCTCCGCATGGCCCGTTCGGCAGTCTCTGAAATCATCAGTGATAAATCCTCCGGCGAAACAGCTAACGACAACTGATGCTTTACTTTGCCCGCTGGAAGATTCTGCTCATTTCAGGTTCATGCCTGTTATTTGTCCTATTGGCGATTCCCAGTTTTTTGAGTGATGCTACGCGCAAAGCTATTCCTGATTGGCTTCCCAAACACGCAGTCAACCTCGGTCTTGACCTTCAGGGCGGCTCCCAGCTTTTGCTGGAAATTGATTTCGATGCCTATGTGCATGAACAGCTCACTAATATGCTCGATGAGATCCGCACCACATTCCGCGAACAAAAAGTGGGGTATCGCGGGTTGGCGGTGGCCGATGAAAAAGTGCAGTTTACCCTTCGTGAGGATACAACTGCCGATGTTACCAAAATTCTCCATGACCTGAATCCTGACCTTACGGTCGATAAAAACAGTGATGGCAACTACAGCCTGACCTTCAATGACAAATGGCAGAAAGTCAGCCGTGCGCAGATTATTGACCAGTCTTTAGAAATCGTGAACCGCCGCGTGAACGAGTCGGGCACGAAAGAGCCGATCATCCAACGTCAGGGCGATAAGCGCATATTATTACAGGTTCCCGGATTATCCGATCCCGAACACCTCAAAAACCTTCTGGGCCGCACTGCCAAGATGACCTTTCATATGGTGGATGAAGCGATCAGCCCGCAGGATTTAAGCCACGGAGTGGTTCCGCCGGGTGAACGCGTGGTGCCATATGATGACCGTGGTGTAAAAAGTAAAGACGGTTTGGTGCGAAAGTATGCGATCAAGTCTCACGTTGAATTATCGGGTGATATGCTGGTCGACGCCCACACCGCGTTCGATGGTCAAAGTGGTGAACCAACAGTAACCTTCCGATTTAATAGTGTAGGCGCAAGGCGCTTTGCCGAAATCACCACACAAAATGTCGGAAAATTATTCGCGATTGTACTAGATAACAAAGTGATCACCGCACCGGTCATCCGCTCGCCGATCATTGGTGGCAGCGGCGTGATCAGCGGTAGTTTCACCGTTGAATCAGCGAATGATTTATCATTGCTGTTGCGTGCAGGTGCATTACCCGCGCCACTCAAGATCATTGAAGAACGCTCGGTTGGCCCCAGCCTTGGTGCGGATTCGATTGCCGCCGGAACCAAAGCATCCATCATCGGCATTGGCCTTGTCGTCATTTTTATGATGGCATTTTACGGGTTGTTTGGCCTGTTTGCCGACATTGCAATGATCGTCAACGCGTTCATGACTATTTCGCTGCTCTCTTTGTTTGAAGCAACACTTACCCTTCCGGGTATTGCCGGTATCGTGCTTACGGTGGGGATGGCGGTAGATGCCAACGTACTTATCTATGAGCGTATGCGTGAAGAAGTGCGTAACGGAAAATCAGTTTATGCTGCAATTGAAGACGGATTCCGTCTTGCGTTCGGCACGATTTTCGATAGCCATGTGACCACGCTGGTGGCCGCGTTGTTGCTCTATCAGTTCGGTACGGGGACGGTGAAGGGGTTCGCGGTGACGCTGGCGGTGGGGATTATCTGCTCGCTGTACACAGCGGTGTTGGTAACGCGCCTGATGGTGGTGACGTGGCTACATAAAACCAAGCCGAAAAAACTTCCGATTTAATTTGGTTTAGTCGGTAAATATTATATTATTTATCAACGCCCATCAGGAAATTGCGCCGGAGGGTTATTTGAATTAGGTGAAGTCCCTGCAGGATTTGGAGTTTGTGTGGTGGTTGCTGCGGCAGGAACCGGATTGCCAAGCAAAGCCAGACAACCCTTGGCGAAGTCTAACGTGAGATTAACCCCTAAAGTAGTTGGGTCGCAATTTAAAGTCTGCGGTGATTGGTTATCGTATGACACATATTCAGTATCTGCAAAAGCAGACGATACACTGATGCCAAATATCACGATAGTAGCTGCGATAATTTTCATGGTGCAAGGCTCCAAATTGATTACATCTTAATTTTAGTTAAATTTGATTAATTAAATATTAATTTGAGCGGTGCTTCTCGAGAAAATAGCAAATTCAATACTATACAACAGGTTGGAAATAATCATTGTAAAGTTTTCGAACTTGCCTACTAATCAAAATCGCACCAGCGAGGAAATTTTGAGTATGGACATCACGCCGCTAACTCCCAAAGGCAAGCAGGTCATCACCAGCTATGGCGGTGGTCAGTTTAAGATTTCAGGACAGGTCTACACTACGTCCATTTTAGTCTTTCCAGACAGGGTAACCATCTGGGATATAAAACCGAACACTGCAATTTCTTTGGAAAATCTCAATGTGGTGCTGGAAGAAGAGGGATTTGTCGAAATCCTGCTCATTGGTTGTGGCAAAAAACAGGCGGTACTCCCACCTAAGATACGCATGGGCTTAAAAGAAGTCGGCATCGGCCTTGAGGTGATGGACACCGGCGCGGCCGTTCGCACGTATAATGTATTGTTGGCGGAAGGCCGCCGCGTGGCTGCTGCATTAATGATGGTATAAAAAAAACGGCAGGGAAACTCCCCACCGTTTTTAAAGCCAATCCTTACTGATAGTAGTTATCCAAGATTCTTTTCAGCAAAATCCCAGTTCACCAGCTTATCAAGGAACGTGCTGATATAATCAGGGCGCTTGTTCTGGAAATCGAGATAGTAGGCATGTTCCCATACGTCCATGGTGAGCAGGGCTTTCTGGCCATGCACCATAGGCAGGTCGGCGTTACCTGTTTTGGTTACTTTCAGCGTATCGCCATCCAGCACCAGCCATGCCCAGCCGCTGCCGAACTGGGTGGTACCAGCCTGTTTGAAGGCTTCCTTGAACGCGTCAAAGCTGCCGAAATCCTTGTCGATTTTTTTGGCGAGTTCACCTTTAGGAGCGCCGCCGCCGTTGGGTTTCATCGAGTTCCAGTAAAAGGTGTGGTTCCACACCTGTGCGGCATTGTTGAACACGCCTGCCTTGCTGGCATCCTTGGCGGATTCCTTGATCACGTCTTCCAGTGAAGCCGAAGCCCACGGGGTGTCTTTGACAAGGTTGTTGAGATTGGTGACATACGCCTGATGGTGCTTGCCATAATGGAACGACAAAGTGTTGGCGCTGATATGGGGTTCAAGGGCGTTCTGTGCGTATGGCAGTTCCGGAAGTGTGAAGGTCATGGTTTCCTCTTTGGTGGGTGTTGATGTTTGGGCGAGGGCGGCAGATGCAAACTTCGTCCCTGCGGCGGTAAGCACAGAGATCGCTGCAACACTTTTGCAAAACTGACGCCTTGATGTTTCCATACCAGCTTATGTATGCTGCTACGCGTAAAATTTCAATGAGGAAATCAGTGACACAGGTTTTATCATATTGTGGGCAGGAGGTGTATCAGCATGACCGCGATCATTTCCTTTCTACGCTGTTTATCCCGATGGAGCATCGCGAGGCTTTTTTTTGCTTATACGCACTGAATCTGGAACTGGCGCGGGTGCGCGAGTTGGTCAGCGAAGAAATGATAGGCCATATCCGCTATGCGTGGTGGGCTGAGTCGGTGGAAGAAATATACAATGGAGGTAAGGCCAAGGGCCAGCCTGTATTACAGGCACTTGAACAATGTCGTATTCCGCAGTCGGTGGTGATGCCGCTGATTATCCGCTACCGCGAACATTTCCCCGAAATGCCCTGTGATATTGGCGATACGCTGGATCAGCTGGCGGCAACCCTTGTGCAAAGCCTGTGCCCTGAAGCTCTGAGAGTATGGACGAAAGCCTCCACCCTTATTCGTACCCACCGCCAGCGCCATGGGCGGCGCCTGCGCCCGTGGTTGATACTTAAGTTATTGATTATAAATATATAAATATATTTTTTTGCTGTCGCCGGAACGGGGTTGTCGCGAGAATGTCATGGAAATACCCTTTAATATTCGGCAATTTTGGTTATGATTGATAACGTTTAAGCACCCGTTCAGGAATCCTATGTCAGACGATAAACCACAACTCTTCAGTGACGAACTCGCAAAGAACGCCAAAAAAGGGCGAGGCTCCGAGGTCATGGGGCTTGCCATCGGTGCGGGCATTGGTGCGGCATTTGCATCTTTATCCAAACTCAAAAGCACTGATTATATGATCAAAGTGTTTGATCTGGCGTTTTTTGGCATGTTGGGTGGCATGATTGGCCGACTCTGGAATGAACGCCGTGATAACCAGAATTCTGCTGTAAAGCTGGATTCTAAAATGATGCACCTTGAGCATGAAAATAAATGGCTGAAACATGCGGTGGTGGAACTGGGCGGCGATGTGCCGGAGCTGAAGGATAACCACGCCGATAAAATCAAGTCTGACCGCGCCGCAGCGGAAGACTGCAAGTGTCATCTGAAAAAATAATAGCCGCTAAGAATTGATCTTTGCCAAGGCTGCCTGATGCAGTTCTTTGCTGGCGGCTGCCAGTACGCTACCGTCGCTATGGATGGTGAGTGGCTGGCCTTTCCAGTCGGTAATCAGCCCACCTGCACCTTCAATGACGGGTTTGAGTGCGCAGTAATCATAGGGTTTCATGCCGGCATCCACCACGATATCGATCTGCCCGCTGGCCAGCATGGCATAAGCATAGGCATCTCCGCCGAGTACGCCATTGGCACAGCTGCTTCTGAGCTTTTTGAACTGCTGAGATTGTTCGGGGGTGAAATAATCAATCGAGGTGGTGGCGATCACAGCTTTGGATAATTCCGTGCAGCCACGGGTACGCACACTCTCGCCATTGAGGACGCTTTCAATGCCATAGGCTCCTACCCAGCGTTCACCGGAAATGGGCTGGTCGATCAACCCCAACACCGGTGTGCCGTGATAGGTGAGCGAGATCAGTGTAGTGAACAAAGGATAACCGGCAATAAACGAGCGAGTGCCGTCAATCGGGTCGATGACCCACTGGTAACGCGCTTCTGGCCTGATGCTGCCAAACTCTTCACCAATAATGCCGTGGTCGGGGTATTGTGCTTCGATGAAATCGCGCAGAGCGTTTTCAACGCTGCGGTCGGCGATGGTCACGGGGCTGGCATCGCCTTTGATGTCGATCACCATCGGCATGCGGTACACCCTCCGGAGGATTTTTCCGGCGCTGTCGGCCATTTGGTGGGCCAGTGCAATGAATTCTAGGTTGACCATGTTAAAACTGGCTATCGATAAAATAGGGTTTCCCAACAGGCAATTTTATTGCAATGATGAAATTCATGGACGTTCATGCCCGAATTCACAGCTTTATGCAACAAAAGACCACCACGCCATTGGTGGGTGAAACCCTTACATTTCCTGACCAGCAGTACATGAAAGCAGGGGTGGTTCCCTTTATACGCCAGCCATCCCACATCTTGTATCTGATGATGAAACCCATCGCCAAAAGTAGTATGCTTCCCCCGCCCGCGTTCCAGATATGCAAGGGCACACGCATGTTTTTACACCGTGGCTCAGGCTGGCGGGACATGAAGGCAGGGGATGAGGAGGTAGAAAGCAAGGAACATCTGATGGTTACCGCCTTTCGTGAAGGCATCGAGGAGGTGGGGTTGATGCCGGAAGCCATTGTCAGCGTACAGGATGTCGGGCCCTACAAGTTTTTATCCGAAAGGACAGGCAAAAATAAATACATGTGGCTGTACACCGTCGAGCTTGCCTCGCCGGATGATATGCTGCCCATGAGCGATATTGCCAGCACTACAGCACAGCGTGAGTGGCTGACAGTTGAGCAGTTTGAAGCCGAGGGGCGGCTTGACCACCGCGCCATTGTGCGGGATATTGACGGCAAACTGCAAAAGGAGTTCGGTTATTAAGTCGCTTGAGAGCAATCCGCGTTTCAGTAATCCGCTGGTGCATTCCACCAGCCCGTACCTGCGCCAGCACGCCCATAATCCAGTGTTCTGGTATCCGTGGGGCAAGGAAGCGTTGGGGCGCGCCCGCACCGAAAACAAGCCGATTCATTTATCCATCGGCTATTCTGCTTGCTACTGGTGCCATGTGATGGAGCGCGAGGTATTCGAGAATCTCTCCATCGCCTCGCTGATGAACCGCATGTGCATCAACATTAAGGTCGACCGTGAGGAACACCCGCAGCTTGATGAAATTTACATGGTGGCGCGTCAACTGCTAACCCATCAGGGCGGCTGGCCCAACACGCTGTTTTTAACGCCCGACCTCAAGCCGTTTTATGCGGGGGGAACCTATGCGCCGGATGAATCGTATGGCAAAACCTCGTTCCCCAAATTGCTGGAATGGCTGAATACGGTATGGACGACGCAGGAAGAGGAGGTGCAAAAAATCGCCGAGCAATCGGTGTATCAGATGATTCCTTTTTTGGTCTACACACCGCCGGAAAATCCTGAAAAACCCAATATTGAAGAACGCAGCGGTCAGCTCTTTAAAGTGCTGAAACAGTTTTACGATCAGCGGGCAGGAGGCTTTTTCCAGTCCCCCAAATTCCCGCACGAATGCTACCTCGATTTCCTTCTGGGGTATTATCAGGCGAGTGACAGTGCCGAAGCGCTCGACATGGTCACCCTCACGCTGCGCCGCATGGCGGCAGGTGGCATCTTCGATCAGGTGGGGTGCGGCTTCCACCGTTATGCGGTGGATAAAGAATGGTATGTCCCGCATTTCGAAAAAATGCTCTACAATCAGGCGCTGCTGGCAAAATTATTTACCGATGCCGCGCGCATCACTACCAATCCTTACATGGCTGATATCGCCAAAGGTATACTGGAATTTGTCGGCGGGCCGATGACATCGGGTAATGGCCCGTTTTTCAGCGCCATTGATGCCGAAACCGACGGGGTGGAGGGCGCGCACTACGCATGGACCCCCGAGGAATTTAAAGAGGTGCTGAGCGAACAGGAAATCACCATCCTGACCACGTTTTATGCACTGGCCGAAATTCCGCATTTTCAGGGGCACAAGAAGGTAGAAGGGCAGGTGCTGATCCTGCGTAAACCGCTGGATGATGCTGCGCGCGAGCGCAAACTGCCGTATTTAGAATTATCCTCGATTTGCGGGGAAATCATGAACAAGCTGCTGCTGGTGCGCAACAAGCGCCCGCTGCCACGGCTGGATGATAAGATAATTGTCAGCTGGAACGGGCTGATGATTGATGCCTTTGCCCATGCCGGCAAGGTGTTCAACCGCCCGAGTTATACCGCAAGGGCGCGTGAAGCGTTGGACTTCCTGCTGGAAAACGCCATCGATAATAACGGCAAGCTGAAGCATGTGTATGCGGGTAACCGCCCGCAGTTGGATGCGGTGTTGGAAGATTACGCGTTTTTGGTAAAAGGGATTGTCAGCCTGCACCGTGTGACACCTGATCCGGTGTTACTGGAAGCTGCTCTTTCGCTGATGCAGCAGGCCGAAGATGCTTTTGCCGATAAGGCAGACGGCGTGTTGCAGGGCTATTTCTCTACCGAGAATACGGAGGACATGGTCGTCCGCATCAAAAATTGTGATGATTCTTCTGTACCGAACGCCAATGCCGTCATGGCACATAACCTGATCGACCTGTTCGAAATCACACAGGACCGCAGCCATTTGTATAAGGCACAACAGCTGGTGGAATTTTTCCTGAGCGCCAACAGCCGCATGCAGGTGGAGCATGCGACCATGATTCACGCTGGCATGCGCTGGCACATGCACGCGCAGGGTAAGAGCTTCAGGTCTTTGCCTGAGTCTTATGAGAATGAAACTTACGCGTTGGAGGATAAGCATGCGCCTGCGGATGTGATGACGGCCAGCGTCTGCTTATTCCCTGCCGATGCGCCTGCAGGCAGCCAGTGCGAGATACTCGTTTCGCTGGAGATCAAAGATGGCTGGCATATCAATGCCTATGGCCAGCGTCAGGCCTTTTTGATCCCCACCCAGCTGGAAGTACAGGGGGCGGAGTTGCTCAAACTGGCGGTGCCCGAGCCTTTGCGCCGCGTGATGGATGAGGGCAACGAGCCGGTACTGGTCTATGAGGGGCTGGTGACTTTTACGGGGCTGATCAAGCTGCCAAAAGGCGAAAAACGCAATAAAATCAAAGTGCATATACGGTATCAGGCGTGCAATGCCGGCAGTTGTTTTGCCCCTGTCAATGTGGTGCTGAGTGTGTAACGTTATATTTTGACAAACGCGCCCGCCCGCAGTAGTATCAACGTCCAACTTAATTCGTAACTACAACTAAATGCTTGAAAAGGGGGTATATTTCCTTTGGTAGAAGTCATCGTAAGAGACAATAATGTCGATCAGGCTCTGCGTGCGCTCAAGAAAAAGATGCAACGTGAAGGACTGTTTCGTGAAATGAAGATGCGTCGTCACTACGAAAAACCCTCAGAGGCACGTGTTCGTGAATCTGCAGAAGCGAAGCGCCGCGCGCGCAAGCTTGCTCGTAAGCAATCCGAACGTAACGACTAATATATTCCCATCTATTAGAAACGCATGCACAGGCACACTATTTAACAGTAGTGGCTTGTCGTGCGTTTTTTATTTTTCATGAGAAAAATCATGCGCTTCAGCAATTAGTAGGGTGGATAGCGATGTTCATCCTCCTATTCTGGCCAGCCCCTTATTTGCGGATTGCTACATAATTCTGCATGGTTTTAAAAAATATTTTTTTCCTGTTGACGCGGATTGTGGTTAACAGTGTGGGCTAAATTTGCTATCCTGAGAACAGTCGAGAAATAAATAAGTGTGTGGAGTCGTTATGTACAAAACAGCTTTAGCCGTAGCTCTTCCAGCCAACCAGAATGACAATCCTTTTAAGGCTCTGGTGGAATCGACAGCAAATACAGCGGCGCTGGTCTTCGACTTCATGTACGGCACGCCCGAGCGCTGCAAAATCACCTATATATTCGCCATTGGCATGAGCCTTCTGGGACTCTGTATGGAGTCTTCGCAAGCCGTCGCCAGTATGCAGGATTGTCCTGTAGCTTCTCTCTAGAGTTTTTGAGTTTTCCTAAGGTGTTTCAACCTGAGCGCTTATCCATTCGTGGATAAGCGCTATTTCTTTGTTCTCCATTAATGTCGGGGCGTGACCGCTCTCATGAACAATATGGAACTCGAAATACGGATGGCGCGATTGCATATCATGCACCGTGCGCTGCAATAAAATATCCGATTCAGCGCCTCGTATAACCAGCACAGGAACCGCCGCAACGGCTTTCCAAAGTGGCCATAAATCGACATCCTGAATTTCATCGTCCTTAGGGAAACCGATGGTGAATATAGCGGGGTCATAGGTAAATTCAGTCACACCACTGCCATGTTCGCGCAGGCCGTAAGTGAATAGATGTTGCCAATGATTTTCGTTGGTGATGCCAAAGCTGGCGCAGCGCTGGCGGTATGCATCTTCGGCTTCGGCGCGGGTTCGGTAGCTGGTTTTGAGGTCTGCGATATCGCGGATACGCTTTAAGCCTTCAGCGGGGATGAAGCAGCCAATATCATTCAGCACCAGTGAATGCAGCAGGTCAGGCATAGTGTTGGCGGCGAGAATTCCCATAATTCCACCCATGGAGGTTCCAATCCAATGCGTCTTGCTGACATGCAGCGAGCGCAGGATCCACGCCACGTCATTCACATACGCAGTGTTATTGTAGCCTTGCGGGTTTTTAAGCCACGGGCTGTGGCCGCGTCCGGGCATATCGGGGCACAGTACATGGTAATCGCGCGAAAGCGAGCGTGCCAGATAGTCAAAGTCACGGCCGGTGCGTGTCAATCCATGGGCGCACACGACGGTGGGTTTGGATTGCGGGTCGCCCCACTGGTAACAGGCGATGCGGTGGCGGTTATTCGGCTGCGTGGTATCAGGAATGTCGAAGTGAAGAAGTTTTGGCTCTATAATAGTAACCACTTAGCATTTCCACTTGAAGAGCTTCGAGAATAGCGAATACAGGAAGAAGCGCACCATCAGCACAATCACAAAGCTGACGAGCGTGCCGCCGATGACATCGGATGGAAAATGCATGCCCATTGCGATGCGCGACCAGCACACGGCAAAAATAAGGAATACACCGATGAGCGGCCCTTTACCCGCCAAAATGGGCCATATGCTGGCCACAAACACGGTGATAAAAGATGCATGTCCGCTGGGGAAGCTATGATGGTCATCGCCCATCTTGGCATCCGCAAGCATATGTATATCTTGTGGCCCAAACACGACATAGGGGCGAGGGTAGGAGAAATAATCTTTCAGTAATTTTACCGCAAGGCCATCCACCGCATAACTGGCGGCGAATACAGACAATATGCCAATCCATACCACCAGAGAATGCTTGGCTCCGCCGCGTTTGGTCATCTTGCGGAAGGTGAAATCCAGTAGCGCATAGCCGATAATGGCGACCGAAAACAAAGGAAAATTGGTGTGTTCGGCCAGATTGGTCAGGAACACCATCAGGGAATTATACGTCGGGTCGCCATCGAGTGAGTTGATCGTTTTGAACAGCCATTCGTTGCCACCCACCCAGTCATACACTAGCTTCTTATCTACGGTGATCATTTAACGTAACGCTCCAATGTTAATCCCTGTACGATAATGCCAGGGGGTTTTCCTTCAATGGCGTCCGAAACAATAGCGGCACTGCCAGCGGCTTGTGTCCAGCCGAGGGTTCCGTGTCCGGTGTTTAAAAACAGGTTGCGGTAAGGAGTGTTGCCGATAATCGGTGGGCCATCGGGGGTAGAAGGGCGTATGCACGCCCATTTATCGATGGTCTGGCTCCAGTCCGCTTTCGGGAAAAGTTCTTTGGCGGCTGTGATAATATTACCAATGCGCTTTTCATTGAGCGACTGGTCATGGCCTGCGAATTCAGCCGTTCCTGCCACGCGCAGGCGGTTGCCCAGACGGCTGTAGACGATTTTATGCGTGCCGTCGGTGAGGCTGACATTGGGGCAGCCGTCGTTGGCATTGATGGTGATGCTGTAGCCTTTCATCGGATAGATAGGCACATCAATGCCGATGTTGCGCAGGATAGGCGCGCTGTACGAGCCCATCGCCATCACATAGCCATCAGCGGTCATGTCGCCCTCACTGGTTGATACCGCTACCACGGTTTTATTTTCCACCTTAATATCGTTGATGGTCACGCCGTATTTGAACTCAACACCGTAACGCTCTGTCGCTACCTTGGCGAGTGCATTGCAGAAAAGATACGGATCGCCGGTTTCATCTTCATGCGCGTGAATGCCGCCAACGACAGTGCGCGAACTATTGGTAAGAGTAGGTTCAAGGCGGTAAACCTCGTCCTTACTGAGCAGTTTCTGGTTACAGCCAAATTTCTCCTGAAACGTGAGGTGCTTTTTAGCGTGGTCGAAGTCTGCATCTGTACTGTAGATATGAAGGATGCCGCTATTACCAAAATCGAAGGAAATGCCGCTGTCTTTGCGGATTTCTTCCATTCTTTTTCGGCTATACAGGCCAAGGCGCAGCATATTCACACAGTTCACATTAGCGCGTAAAGTGGTGCAGTTACGGAGGAATTTTACGCCCCAGCGGATCATCTGCCAGTCGGCGCGGAACTTGAACACCAGCGGCGCATCATCGCGGCCGATCCATTTTGGTAATTTAGGGATGACCGAAGGGCTGGCCCATGGTTCGGCGTGGCTGTAGCTCAGCTGGCCGCCATTGGCGAAGCTGGTTTCGCGGGCGCTTTCATGGTTGCGTTCTAATACGGTGACTTGGAAACCGCGTTTGCCAAGTTCATAGGCGGTGGTAACGCCTAACAGTCCGGAGCCGAGAATCAATACTTTCATAGAGGTCAGATGACGATGCTTAAGGGTGTTTATTTGGAAGGAAAATAATTCTATCAAGAGTAATAGAGATGGACGCAAATTTTGTCCAAAGATTTTTCCGGATAGTCAGTCGTTCAAGTTCAAAAATGAATCGGTGATGACAGGTAAAGGGATGCAACCTGTACGTGAAAAACTGTTGTGACATAAAAATGACGATTTTAGCACTTTGGTTGAAAAACAGGGGATTTTACACCCCCATTGCAACAAAACTGCAACAAACTTGTGCTAAAATGAATACATCGTTAAATCATTCATCTTTTCTTAAATAACCTATTGTAAAATCATAGATCACAAAGGAAAAAATTATGTCTTCAGGTCGTCTTTCGTCTGATCCGCTCTTTCAGGGGCTTACCCGCCCTACCATGATCATGGGCGTAAGCTATATGTATTTCGTGATTAATTCGATTGTTTGCATGATCACATTCATCAACACGCAGGATTTTAAAATCCTTTTGCTGCTTGCTCCGACCGTGCATCTGATCGGGTTTTTGATCTGCCTTAAGGAGCCGCGGGCTATCGAATTATTCGTGATTAAGATGTCAAAAGGCTACAAGTGCGTCAATCGTGGCTTCCATGGATTCACAAATTCGTATGACCCGTACTGATTGGCTCCGGATAGCAATTAACAACTATTCCGTGAAATTTTCTTTTTTCACTGGACGGCGGGCATTGAATTCTGGTTTGGTAGTTAGGCTATGAATTTCACCATTTCACGTCGAAAAACTCAAAAAGCAGCCTACTCGAAACTTGAGGTTTCAGCGGCAACCTTTATCCCGTATGAATATCACTGGGACCGCGAGACTATTCTCACCAATAAAAAAGAATTTGTACAGATCCTGAAGCTGGAAGGTTTCTCGTTCGAAACCGCCGACGACGAAGATGTCGACATGAAAAAGCTGGTGCGTAACTCGCTGCTCAAGAGTATGGCAGACGGGACGTTCGCGGTCTGGTTCCACACATTGCGCAAGCGCCAGAGTGCCTATCCGGGCGGAAAACAACCGCCGGGTTTTGCCGCGTATGTGGACAAGCTTTGGCATGAGAAGCATTCCAACAAAGATTCCTACATCAACGAAATTTACATCACCGTGGTACGCCGTGCGGATACCAAGGGTGCGGCCAAAGTGCATCACTATCTGAAAAAAGCATCGGAAGCGGGCAACAAAGCCGCGCAGGTGGATGCCATGCGCGATGCACACAAGGAACTGGCGGAAGCCGTGGCGCGTCTTGGCGCAACGTTGAAAGATTATGGCGCCAAGCTGCTCACCACCTACGAAAACGAACACGGCGTATTCTCCGAGCCGATGGAATTCCTCGCGATGATCATCAATTGCGGATTCACGCAGCCGATGCGTCTTACTGCCACCAACATGGCCCATTACCTGCCGCTGTACCGGTTGTATTTCGGCTCACGTGCTATCGAAGTCTCGGGTGCGCCGCGAAAACGTTTTGCCGGTCTGGTGAGCATCAAGGAGTATTCACCGGCGACGGCGGCAGGACTTCTGGATGGCTTTTTGCAATTACCATTCGAGTTCCTGATATCGCAATCCTTCTCGTTCCATAACCGCAGCGTGAACATCAACCGCATGCAGATCCGCCAGCGTCGAATGATGGCGGCGGAAGATGCGGCGGTGTCGCAGATCGCTGAAATTTCCGATGCGCTTGATATGGCGATGTCGGGCCATGTGGCGTTCGGCCCGCACCATCTGACGGTGATGTGCTTTGAAGAAAGCCTGCCTGAGCTGGAAAAAGTATTATCGCTTGCCATTGCCGAGCTGGTGAACCTTGGCATAAACCCAGTGCGTGAAAAATTTGTGATGGAGCAGGCCTTCTGGGCGCAGCTTCCGGCAAATTTTGATTGCGTGGCACGCGGCGCGGACATCAATACAATGAACCTTGCGGGCTTCGCCAGTTTGCACAATTATCCGACCGGAAAAATTGCCAACAATCATTGGGGTGATTCGGTGACGGTGTTCGACACATCTTCGGGCACGCCCTATTTCTTCAATTTTCACAACCGCGACGTGGGTCACACCACCATCATTGGGCCGACCGGTGCGGGTAAAACCGTATTGCTCAACTTCCTGTGCGCACAGGCACAGAAATTCAATTGCCGCGTTTTCTTTTTCGATAAAGACCGTGGCGCGGAAATCTTTATCCGTGCGATAGGTGGCAAGTACACCATCATCGAGCCAGGAGAAAAATGTAATTTCAATCCGTTGCATTTGCAGGATACCTCGGAAAACCGCACCTTTATCGCCGAGTGGATTCATACCATGGTGACGGTGCATGACGAGCCGTTCATGGCGGAAGACATGGAGCGCATCAACGATGCGGTGGCGGGTAACTATAAGCTTGCCAAAAAAGACCGTATGCTGCGAAATATAGCTCCCTTCCTTGGGATTGAAGGTCCGGGAACACTCGCCGGACGACTGAAAATGTGGCACAGTGGCGGGGCGTATGCCGGATTATTTGACAATGAAATAGACGTGGTGGATTTCAGCATTGGTAACTCATTCGGCTTTGAAATGGGTGAAGTGCTGAGAGAGCGTGTGAGCCTTGAGCCGACGCTGTTGTATCTCTTCCACCGTATCAACCTTGCGCTGGACGGAACTCCGACGATCATCATTCTCGATGAAGCGTGGGCACTTATCGACAATAAAATTTTTGGTGGCCGTATCCGCGACTGGCTGAAGACGCTGCGTAAACTCAACGGCATGGTGGTGTTTGCAACACAATCCGTGGAAGACGCGACAAACAGTGCGATCAGTGAAACCCTGATCCAGCAAACGGCAACGCAGATATTCCTGCCCAACCCGAAGGCGACCGATGCGTATAAAAAAGCCTTCATGGTGAGCGACCGTGAATTCAATCTCTTAAAAACCACCGATCCGGGCAGCCGTTACTTCCTTGTAAAACAAGGTAAGGACGTGGTAGTCGCACGTATCGATTTATCCGGTATGGATGACGTGATCAACGTTCTGTCTGCCCGTGCAGAAACCGTTTCAATACTTGACGAGGTTCGTGCTGAGGTGGGCGACGCACCGGAAGCATGGATGCCTCTGTTTCAAGCCAGAGTTAGACTGGAGAGAGAGAAGTTAACTACAAAAGAGAGCAAAAAATAATATGCAGAAGGTTGGTTTCCTTCGCTTACTGACTGGCATGATCAGGCCGTGTCTATGGCTTGCGTTGTTGTGCTTTGCTTTTTTTACGGCGGCTGGTTCAATTCCTGCCTACGCTCATGACTTTGATGACGTTACCTACCTGTTTGATACTACGACAAATGAAGCCTGTCCGGGACCTAATTGCAAAGATGTGCTGGGCAGCTCAAAGGTACATAAAGTAGTCGCTTGTCCGGGCAACGGGCTGGCACGGCGCGTCATTCCCTGCGTGAGGAGCGTGATCCTCAAAGGCACCAATGATTTCCTTATCCCGTTTTCTGCATATATTGCAAGTACAGTGCAGGTGTGCTGTATCCTTGCGGTGATTTTTTGGGCTGTACAGATGATTTCAGGCAGCGACACCGCGCCGCTCAAGGATTCGATGGTCATGGCGGTCAAGATTGGCTGCGTCATAACTTTTACCAATAATTTTGGTGGTAATTCACTGGATCCGGGGGATCATCATGGCGGCAACTTTGGGCTGGTGCTGGATATCATGGAAGAGATGGTCACCATCGTCTCTGGCTACGTCATCAATGCCAGCCAGTTTGGTCTGGAGGGTGATTGTCCTAAATTTGCAGATACAGATAAGATTTATCTGGTGTGGGATGCAGTGGATTGCGCTGTGAATACGCTGGTGGGGGGGATATTTTCTCCCTTATCCATAACAGCTGGCATCATCGGGTTTTTAACGGCCTGCCTTTTTTCCAACACTATCGGATTTACGATCGGAACGGCTGGCCTTTACCTGATTTACAAGCTTCTATATGCCATTTTTAAATGCTGCTACATCTTCCTCACGGCCTATATGGGCATTGCCTTTATGGTGGTTATTTCTCCTTTGTTCATTCCTACTATTTTGTTTAAATCGACGAAGTCGTATTTTGATAAATGGCTAAGGCTTTTTATCAGCTATATTATCCAGCCGATGGTGCTGTTCGCATATCTCGCTATGCTGTTATCCGCGTTCGATGTAACGGTGTTCTCCAATAAAAATAAAAACTCCCTGTATTATGCCATCGCCGGACATGATCCCTGTTTCTATGTCGCTGCGGATACGGGGTGCGGCACCGGCAATGGATTCGGCGGCAAGCTTGGTACGTGGATCATGACCAATGGGTTTTATACGAATGTAGATAAGGCCGGTCAGGCTATGGCGATTGACTCAAAAGCTATTAAGAATGCTGGTCTGATGCCTAAAGATGCAGACGAATTGGGTGCGGCAGGGAAGGTCACCCAGCAGATGCTGACGTATTTAGCTACCAAGCAAAAAGGTACGATCGGCTCGATGGGTACAGACGGCAAAAAACCAAACTTCTTTCAAATTGATATTCCGGAAAAAACGGTTGACTGGACAAAGTTGGCGCGGGCCAATCAGTTTGATGATTCGACTCCGGCGCTCAGCACTACATCCTATGTTTTGAAAATATTAGTTTCCGCCTTCATGGCATTGCTGACGGGCTATATTTTTTCACAGATGCTTGACGTTATTCCGTTTATCGGTAGCGGGCTTGCGATGGGTGGTGGTGGCATCATGGATGGCAAGGTGTCTTCAATAGGCTTAGGAGATATGAATATTTCCGCTTCAAAGGCGGACTTTACTAAAAATCTAAAGTTCGGGGCCAATAAAAACAAAGGGGCAGGATCCTTATAGCGCATGTGTAGCAAAACCGGTATTTCAGGGCTGGCCGTTTCCAAAGCGATCATGGTGTTGTGCGTGATGCTGGTGGTGTGCTGCATGTCTGTAAAACCGGCATTTGCGGGTCCGCCTCCGACCTCACTAACGCTTAAGGCTTGCGCTGCTGCGGGCGGATTTCCGCCGGAGGCGCTTTCGGGGCCTATTGTCTATTGTGTACAGGATAAAATTAAATCGTCAGTCACAGGAGCGCTATCCAGTATCTCGACGTATTTCCAAAGCACAACCTACGTCTTATTCATTCTGGCAGTTACCATGCACGGCGCTAAAATGATCAGCGGGGAGAGGGGTATTAACGGCAAAAGCATGTTGCTCATGGTGAAGATAGCGCTCGTTGCTTTTTTTGCCAATAACCTCGGCGGATTTGCCGAAAAAGTCTTTAATATGATCGACGAAATCACTACGGATGTGGTGGGAGCCTATTCCCCGTGGAAGATGATAGACGATATATTGGGGACGCTGTTTGGGTTTTCTCCTGGAATTTTGCTTACGCAGGGGCTTGTCTGGCTTGGTGCGGGGATGATGTCAGGCACGTCCGGCATCGCGTCTTCGTCGGCTCTGATCGTTATGTTTATAGAGCTGATTTTGTTTGTCATCGAGATCATCTACACCTTCCTGACCGCCTATATCGTTGTAGCGTTCATGCTTATCTTGTCGCCGATGTTTATTCCGCTGATTATTTTTCAGGCAAGTGAGCGCTACTTCAAAAAATGGCTGGATAATATTATCGGCGCCATGCTGGTGCCGGTACTGCTGTTTGCAGCGTTGTATTTTTCACTCGATCTTTTGAGCAATCGCATTGCCAAAATTTTTAAAGTGATTCTACCGGAATATAATTTCACTCTGCCGCCGGATCCTTCTCATCCGCCGGATTTCAGTTCGTTCTGGAAGATCAACCAATCATTGTTTTCGTATGATCTTGGGGTGGATCCCAATATGTATAACGCTGAAAAGAAAGTATTGGATACATCACCGGGTAAGACAGTGTTTGTACCTTCTGCCCATATCGTTATTAATCCGTTCAACCGTGGTGGTTTTGATGTTAATCCCTTCAATCCGCCGCAGGTAAATTTTGGTATTCATAACCGGACAATTAATCAGGAGCTACTTCTTGCACTGATTACCTTGTGGCTCTTGATTGCTATTCTCAAACAACTTATTGAAAAAATGCCTGACATTGCTCAGGAAATTGCCGGATCTGGTGCGGGGATTGCCCTCAGGCAGCCGAAATTACAGCAAAAAGTCGGGGAATTTAAACAAGATGCGGCCGGCGGTTTCGGAGTAATGGCGGGGGGAGTGATTGGTGGTCAGGCAGGTGCGGCTTCCGGCAGTGCGCGGGTGACAGAGGCAGGGGCCATTGGTGGTGGTGTGATTGGCCATATTTTAGCCAGGAAATCCGTATGAAAATAAACATGCTATACACAACGCAGTATTCTTTTAAAAGGGCATCCTTTATGCGGTCTATATTAGTAATGATCATGATATGCCTGATGATGCTTTCCTTATCCGCAAGTTCGGCGTGGGCGTGTACCCCCTCTTCACCATGCTTTGCGCCGCCTAACTATGAGCCGGGTATCTGCCAAAGCGATGGCACCTGTAAAGCCACCGGAGATTCTGACGGCGTATGTACGTCCGATCCGACCTACACCCCTAAAACGGCTGATCCGGGCAAGGGGATTATCTCGGTGGTGATTAAGGACATTAAAGACACCCTCAAACCTATGACTAAAAAGATGTTTGACGGCATTAGTCAGGATAGTGGCTTTAAGGGCGCGGTGTCGGCCGCGATGACGCTTTATGTCATCATATACGCCATCAGCTTCCTGTTCGGGATGGTGCAGCTGACGGCGTTTGATTTCGTCATCCGCATGTTCAAAATCAGTGTGGTTGCCATGCTGATCAACGGAACCGGTTTTCAGGTATTCTCGGATATTGTCGTCAAGTTTTTTAACGAAGGTACGGATGCGCTGATCACTCAGGTATCGACCATTGCGGTCAGTGGTACAACGCTGGGCGGCGAGCCATTTGACTGGATGGACAATGCCATTTTGGAACTTACGTCGGTGAAAATGCTGGTGACATTAATGGCAGCTGCACTGACCGGACCTTATGGATGGGTTATTATTGTAATACTGATGATCAGTCTTTATACCTTTATTAAAGCCATGCTCGGGGCGTTGTGGGTGTATATTATGGCGTTGGTGTTGCGCACGCTGCTCTTTGGTTTGGCGCCACTGTTTCTGGCGTGCGTCATGTTCTCGCGCACCCGTCAGCTCTTCGATGGCTGGCTCAATCAGGTGGTCAATTCGTGTCTGCAGCCCATTTTCCTTTTTACCTTTTTTGCATTTTTTGTGCAGCTTATTAAAGCATCGCTTGAACAGGTGTTACAAACCAATGTCTGCTGGACGCGTTTCGGGAGTGTCGCCGGTGCGGCATCTGCCGAGCATTACTGGCGCTTTGCCTTATGGAACTGCAATTCAAACCGTTGGGAGCCATTCGATGGTGTGTGGGGATTCACGGGTGCGGACAATGCGCCCGCCCACATGAGGGCAACCAAAGCCGATTGCGGGACGGGATCCCCGCCGGTTCAGCCACTCGGCATTATGCTGCCATTAATATTGTGGATCCTGTCGGATCTCGCTAAACGTTTTAATGAGATCGTGGTCAATATTGCGAAGGATATTGCCAACGCTAGCACTGGCTTCAGTTATCAGGGACAAGGTTTCGGCGGTGACAAAGTCACGGGCGGCGGTAGTCCGGGCGGTGGAGCAGGTGGTGCCACACCGGGTGCTGGCGCAAGGCCGACACCGGGTGGTGGCGTTGGCGCTCCGGGAGCGCCAGCAGGTGGTGCAGCCGGTGGTTCAACTCCCGCACCAGGCAGCGTACAGGATATGCTCAACCGGATGAGAGAAGCGGGCAGAAGGCCGGGAGTCGGAACTGGAACACCGCCAGCTCCACCAACACCGCCTGCCGGTGGTCCACCTGCAGCGCCTCCTGGGGGAATACCGCCTAAGCCACCCAAATAGCCATACGCAAAGAAAAATCTGTCAGCGGATGTTGAACGATGTTGCCATTTGGCTGTCGTGGGCATACACTATTCGCCAGTGCATTTGATGTGAGGTTATATGACGAAATGGGTGCTGATTGCTTTGGCTCTGGTAACGCTTCCTGCCTGCTCCAACGCACAGAGGGATTTAACAAGCCCATGTGTTGGAACGGATGACAGCCCGTGTGCGCGCCGCCCTGTCAATGAATGGTGGACGCAAAAAGGCTAAGCTATTTTTCCTGCAATATCTAATGCGGCGTAAGTTAGGATCGCGCGTGCGCCCGCTCGTTTGAACGAGAGTAACTGCTCCATCATTACCTGATCGCCGTCAATCCAGCCATTGGCGGCGGCGGCCTTCACCATCGCATATTCACCACTCACCTGATAGGCCAGCACCGGAACAGGAAAACTGGTCGCCGCGCGGTAGACTATATCCAGATAACTGATGCCGGGTTTTACCATCACCATGTCGGCGCCTTCGTTGATATCCAGCGCTATTTCGCGGATGGCTTCATCGGAATTGGCGGTGTCCATCTGGTATTCGCGTTTATCGGCTGCTCCCAGTAATTTTTTGGAATCCACGGCATCACGGAACGGGCCGTAATGGTGCGACACATATTTGGCGCTGTACGCGAGTATGGAGGTGTCGCTCAGGTGTTCATGGTCGAGGGCTTTGCGTATCGCACCGATGCGCCCGTCCATCATGTCGGACGGGGCGACGATATCGCATCCGGCTTTCGCCTGAACAATCGCCTGTTTGCATAAAATATCGACGGTGATGTCGTTCATTACTTTTCCGTTTTCCACCACGCCGTCCTGCCCGTGCGAGGTGTAGGGATCGAGGGCGACATCGGTGATAATACCGATGTCAGGCACAGCGTTTTTTACTTCGCGGATAGCGCGGCAGACCAGATTGTCGGGAAACAACGCCTCGTCGCCGTAAGGGCTTTTGAGTTTGACATCCACCACCGGAAACAGGGCAATGGCGGGAATGCCAAGCTGTTTGGCTGACTTTGCTTTTTTTACCAGAATATCCAGCGTGATACGCGATACATCCGGCATCGACAGAATCGGGGTTTCGGTGTTGGAACCCTCCTGAATAAACAGCGGTAAAATCAGGTCGCTGGGGTGCAGGCGGTGTTCGGCCAGCATCTCGCGGCACCAGTGATTTAGCCGGTTACGGCGCAGGCGGGTGGTAGGGAAAGAGGCGGAAGAAGAGGGGGCGGTCATATCATTCGCGGGGTTTAGGGTTGACAGGCCTCATTGATATAGCAATAACTGCTGATAATAAACTAATTTTTGGATAATCAGCACATGTCGCAAGCCAACCGTATCCTCTCCGGCGTTCAGCCCACCGGCAATCTGCATCTGGGTAATTACCTCGGCGCGATACGCAACTGGGTAGCGTTGCAGGACTCCCACGAGTGCCTGTTTATGCTCGCGGATTTGCATGCGATCACCGTGCCGCAGGATCCTGACAAATTGCGTACGTCGGTACGCGAAACGGCGGCGGCGTATATTGCGTGTGGGGTGAATCCCGATAAAAGCGCGATTTTCCACCAGTCAGCTGTCTCGGCGCACGCCGAACTGGGCTGGATCCTTTCCTGCCACACCCCGCTGGGTTGGCTCAACCGCATGACGCAGTTTAAGGAGAAAGCAAATTCTATTGAAGAGTCAGAACTTGAAAAAGTACTTAAACTATTAAAATATTTTATCGCTAATCCTGATGTGAATGCATCTCAAAAAGAGATGGACATAAATATAGCATCAGAACTAGTAAAAAAGATGCTTGAAGGTGGCAAGAACAAAGAAAAGGCCAATCTCGGTCTCTACAGTTATCCCGTGCTGATGGCATCTGACATCCTCGTATACAAAGCCACGCATGTTCCCGTGGGCCATGACCAGAAACAGCATTTAGAGCTGTGCCGCGACATCGCCGGTGCGTTCAACCGCGCCTATAACCCGAGCTATAATGTCACGGAAAACAAAGGCGGCTTTTTCCCGTTGCCGGAGCCGGTGATTATGGGTGAGGGCACACGCGTGATGAGCCTGAAAGACGGCAGTAAAAAAATGAGCAAGTCCGACGAATCGGATTTGTCGCGCATCAACCTCACTGACGATAGCGATGCCATTGCCAAGAAATTCAAAAAATCGACCTCTGACAGTTTTCCCACCGTGGGCGAGAATAATGAGACCCGCCCCGAGGCCAATAACCTCGTCAATATCTATGCTGCACTAAAAGGCGTCACCCGCGCACAGGCCTTGGCGGAAGTAGGGGGATTGCAGTTTGGGGCTTTCAAGGGCGCGCTCACTGATGTGGCGGTCGAAAAACTTTCGCCCATTACCAAAACCATGCGCGAGCTGGTGGCTTCGCCGGACTATATCGATCAGGTGTTGGCGAAGGGCGTGGCCAAGGCGCAGGCGATTGCCGGAGTTACGTTGAAGGAAGCGAAAAACCTGATCGGGTTTTTGCAGGGCTGATCGGTCAATCCCACGTTCCGCGGTTCATGTCGTCTTGTACCTGTTGTTGCAGAGCCCTGTCTACAATGTCGACAGGTTTATGGAATTCTGCAGCCATGGCGGTAATCTTCCTGCATAGTAAATTGCTCCTGAGTTGGGGATCAGGGCATTCAATGCCAAGTTTTTCGCCGATATCTTCCAGCGATGTGCCACGAACGGTGACGGTAAATTCCTTGAAGCTGGCAGGGCGCAGTAGTTTGGTGGTTTCTACGACCTCCGCGTCATCTCCTAAGTCTCCTAGCTCATAGCGAACCTTTGCAAGCAGTCTGGTCATCTGTATTTTTCCGAGTTCCGACAGGGGGCCATCCGGATTTTCGATAAAGACACGGCAGCTAACGGCGAATTCCTGAGGGAACTCGTAGCTTAGCGGATAGTCTTCGGTATGATGTGGGTGGCCTTCTCGCGCTTCAAGATCGCGTTGCGCATCTATTCCGCCGTAAGGCTTGCTCGGGTCGTATTCAGTGACAGGCAGGAAAGGGATATCCGCATCATCAGGGCTATCGGGTAGTTTAGGGTCGTCGTTTTTCTCCGTAACAGTAGAAAGCTGCGTAATTATGTCGTGAAAGCCTGTCGGTTTATCCTGCTCGACACCGTGAATAAACACCTTATCAGGGGTGCAATGGATAGGTTCTGGTTTCCTGTGATCCGTTGACATTATGTTTCCGTATGTAAATGTTATGGTTAATATTTGTATACTAATTGCAATGAAACCACAATCAGTGTTGCAAAATTGACTTGAAAAATTTTGTATAAGTTAATTATCAAGTGTTTGATTAAAAAGGATTTTGGTATTTTGGGCGAAGATAACATTGCTTTGCGTGCAGCGCCGCCTCATGCTAAAAGAGTGCTGAAGCCAACCAACCCGCCTGAATATGCAGCAGAATAAGCCTGTCATCCCCTTAGCCACATTGCTCAAGACCATCATGGTGGTTTCCAGCCCGTCGTTGCTGGTGCTGTCGCTGTTCGCTATTCTGGGCGTGCTGGATTTCAGCTATTTCGTCTATGGTTATATCGGTACGATGGCCATTTCTGCCATTTTCGTCATCCCGTTCCTTTCCAACATCTCGGCACTGACGCATTACGTGAACGATCTGGCGCTCGACAGGCGTGTGCGTTCGCCCGATTTGAGTTTCCTGAGCAACGTTGGTGAATTGTCCGGTGCGCTCAACCGCCTTCAGCAATCATGGGAAAACAAGCGTCAGGAAATGGAAACGGTCATCACCGAGCGTGAAATTCTGGTGGATACGCTGCCGGATATTCTCATCATGACGAATGACAACCGCATGATTGTCCGCACCAACCGCGCGGCGCGTAATATTTTCGGCCAGAATCTGGCGCACCGCCATCTGCGTGATATTATCCCGAATGAAACGCTGATGAACGCCATCGCGGCGGTGATTGAAGATTTGCACGGGCAGGAGGTGGAGTTCCATCTCGGCGAACCGTTCATGAAAGATTTTCAGGCGATCATTGAACGTTTTCCGATTCCGTCCGAAGGCGGGATTTCCATCGTGATTACGCTGACCGACATCACCCAGCAAAAACGCATCCAGCGCATGCGCGCCGACTTCGTGGCGAATGCCAGCCATGAAATCCGCACTCCGCTGGCCAGTATCATCGGTTTTATTGAAACACTGCGCGGCCCAGCAAAGGACGATGAGGGCGCACGCGAGGAGTTCCTGAAAGTCATGGCCGATCAGGCCGAGCGCATGTCCAAGCTGGTGAACGACCTGTTGTCGCTGTCCAAAGTGGAGATGAACGTGAACGCCGCACCGATCTCCAAGGTTGATTTGCTGCGCATTATCAGGGCGGAAAAACAGCATTTCGAATGGGCATGCAAACAGAAAAACGTATCAGTGCGCCTGAAGCTCAACGACAACCTGCCGCCTACCAAGGGCGACGATGAGGAACTCGCGCAGGTGGTGCGTAACCTGATGGGCAACGCGATTAAATACACCAACTCGGATACGGAAGTGATTATCACTGCCAAGCTTACTTCGTCGTTGCCGGATGATCCGTTGATGCGCAATCTGTCCCGTGCGATTTATTTCTCCATTCAGGATCACGGGGAAGGTATTTCCAAGGAACATATCCCGCGCCTGACCGAGCGTTTCTACCGCGTGGACACGGCCCGCACGCGTAAGGTTGGCGGCACCGGCCTCGGGCTTGCCATTGTGAAACACGTTCTCAACCGCCATCACGGTGTGCTGATGATTGAAAGTGAAGTCGGGCGTGGCAGTACCTTCTCTGTCTACCTGCCCGTATACGAAGACATGGTACCTCAGTTGATTGATAAAAAAGAAGGATTGAGTGAATCGCTATGATCACTTTGGTGCAACGGCGTAGTTCTTCTTCTCCCTCGAAATCGCTTAGCGGCAAGCTGGTGACGTGGTTGTTGTGGCTGTCGTCTCTTGTGTCGATTCTGGTGACGCTGTCGATTGTGTTTTCGGTATTGTTCGAGGCGCTGCGTTTTTTCAAAGTCATCAACGTTACCGATTTTCTCTTCGGCCTCCACTGGAGCCCGCAAACGGCCATGCGCGCCGGACAATCCGGCAGCAGCGGGTCTTTTGGGGTGGTACCGCTCTTTGTAGGCACATTGCTCATCACCTTCATTGCTCTTTCGGTGGCTATTCCTACGGGGCTGATGTCGGCGATTTATCTCTCTGAATATGCCACCAAACGTACCCGCAGTGTGCTGAAACCCCTGCTTGAAATACTCGCTGGCATCCCAACGGTGGTGTATGGCTATTTTGCGATTGTTCTGCTTGCGCCATTCATCCGCAGTGTGGGTAATGCCATTGGAGTGTCGATTGCGTCAGAAAGCGCTCTCTCGGCAGGGCTGGTAATGGGGGTGATGATTATTCCTTTCATTTCCTCCATGTCCGACGACATCATTACCGCTATTCCGCGCCACCTTCGCGAGGCGTCCTATGCGCTGGGGGCTACCCAGTCGGAAACCATTAAGCAGGTGGTGGTTCCGGCGGCGATGCCAGGAGTGATGGGGGCTATTTTGCTGGCGGTATCGCGCGCGGTCGGGGAAACCATGATTGTGGTGATGGCGGCGGGTATTTCTGCGAACCTCACCTTTAATCCGCTGCAATCGGTTACCACCGTTACGGTGCAGATTGTTTCGCTTCTGGTAGGCGATCAGGAATTCGACAGCCCTAAAACGCTGGCGGCGTTCGCGCTGGGCTTAACCTTGTTGTGCATTACGCTGGCGCTGAATGTGGTCGCGCTGGTGATTGTCAAAAAATATAAGGCCCGAAATGAGTAGTGTGGAATGAATAGAGTTTTTGAAAATCATGCGCTGCACACCAAGCGCTTACGGGCGGAAAAACGCTTCCGGTGCTACGGCCAGTGCGCGCTTGGCTTTGCCGTTTTTATGCTGGTGTTGCTGATTGGCAGCCTTGTCCAGCATGGTTATCGGGGGTTTACGCAAACACAGATTCGCCTTTCGGTGACCTACGATCCCGCCCTGCTGGGGTTGGAAGCAGGTGAGGATATTAACGCCGTGACCGCATCCACCCACCAGCTGCTGGTGAAGGCTGCCCTACGAAAAACATTTCCCGAAGTCACCGACACGCAGGAACAGAAAAAGATTTTCGCGCTAGTTAGCATTGATGCGGGATTGGCGCTCAAATCTGCACTCATCCACGATCACAACTTGCTGGCCCATTCAACCGACATGTGGGTTACGGCGTCCAGCCTCACCGATTTATTTCATAAAGGCGTTATCTCCGAGCAAACGCCTGAACAAAACCGCATCATTTCCAACCAGCAGATTGCATGGCTGAAATCATTTGAGGCCAAAGGAGCGCTGCGCACTGTTTTCAACAGCACCTTTTTCTCACGCGGGGATTCGCGTTCGCCGGAACAGGCGGGATTTCTCGGTGCGATGATGGGTTCTGCCTTCAGCCTGATCATGTGTCTGCTTGTGGCGTTTCCGCTCGGCGTGATGACAGCGGTGTATCTGGAAGAATTCGCTAAAAAGGGCAGGTGGGTCGATGTCATTGAGGTCAATATCAACAACCTTGCGGCCGTGCCTTCGATCGTATTCGGGTTGCTTGGGTTGGAAGTATACATCAATCTGCTTGGTTTGCCGCGTTCCAGCCCCGTGGTGGGCGGGATGACGCTGGCGCTGATGATTCTCCCCGTCATCATCATTACCACGCGTGTGGCACTTACCTCCATACCCCGCACAATACGCGATGCCGCGCGGGCGCTGGGCGCAACACCGGTGCAGGTGGTGTGGCATCATGTGTTACCGTTGGCGATGCCGGGGATTATGACGGGAACTATTCTGGGTATGGCGCGTGCCATTGGTGAAACCGCACCGTTGATTATGATCGGTATGGTGGCGTTCGTGGCCGATGTGCCGCACAGTTTCACTACCTCGGCTACGGTGATGCCGGTGCAGATTTATTTGTGGGCGAGCAGCCCTGACGGCGGCTTTGTCGAAAAAACGGCAGCAGGGATTTTAGTATTGCTGATGCTGTTATTGTCGATGAACGCGCTGGCAATATACCTGCGTAAGCGTTTTGAGGTGCGCTGGTAGTTTTCCAAAAAATGGGCAAAAAAAACCTCGCTTGTGGCGAGGGAAAAAACATTAGGTTGCCCTGATGTTATTTTTAAATTTGTATCAGACTTCGACCACCTCCTTGACTTGCGTCTTGGCGGTATCTTGGTCTCGTTTGCCTTCATCCTTGCGGACGATCTTCCAGACCAGCATGATCACGAAGGCGATCTCCGTGACTGCTGTGCCAGTGTTGTACTGGCTGCGGGGGATCGTGGACGCTGCGAACATGAGACATGCGCAGGCGTACAGGATCTTGAACGGGGCACGCATCGGGTCGAGTTGACCGCGCTGCATGTGGGTGATCACGACGAACACCGACACTCCACCGAACATTGCAAAGACTGGAGCCATCCACTCAGGGATAAACGTCATGTAGCTGCTCGCGAGCGGCCACAACGGGAAGACGACGGCGGAGGCAATCAGCGCACTGATGCCACACATCGTCACGGTCTTCAACACTTCAACAAACCGATTCATCATTCCTCCTGAAGGGGAAAAGAGGCACGGACACGAAGCATGGATCCTAAACGCTAGGATCAAAAAACATGTAATGTTAATATATTGTTAATATTTATGCAATGGTTAAATATTTATCTTTATTGACCAGAGCGTTAGGAAGTGTTGCATAATGACTCGGAATTGCTTATAACCTACGCCGCATGTCCAAAATATCCGCACGCAATATTGATGTGTTTTACGGTGCCAAGCAGGCGCTGACCGATATCAATATCGAAGTTCCTGCCAACAGCGTCACCGCACTCATTGGCCCTTCCGGCTGCGGAAAATCGACCTTTTTGCGTTGTATTAACCGCATGAACGACACCATTGATCACTGCCGCGTGGAAGGCAAAATCATGGTTGATGACCGCGACATCAACGCCCCCGAGCAGGATGTGGTGCATTTGCGCTCGTGGATTGGCATGGTGTTTCAAAAACCGAATCCTTTTCCTAAATCCATCTATGATAATGTGGCGTATGGCCCGCGCATCCACCATCTGGCGGCGACTAAGACGGATTTAGACCATATTGTAGAGAAAAGCCTGATAAGTGCAGGCTTATTCAATGAAGTAAAAGATCGCCTGCACGAGCCAGGGACGAGCCTTTCCGGTGGCCAGCAGCAGCGTTTATGTATTGCGCGTACGATTGCGGTTAATCCGGAAATCATCCTGATGGATGAGCCGTGTTCGGCGCTTGATCCTATCGCCACAGCGCGTATTGAGGAGCTGATTATCACGCTCAAAGACCAGTTCACTATTGTTATAGTCACTCATTCTATGCATCAGGCGGCGCGCGTGTCGCAACAGACCTGCTTTTTCCATATGGGAAAAGTCGTGGAATCCGGTGCTACCAGCCAGATTTTCACTAATCCTGTACACCAGCAGACCAAGGATTATATCACTGGCCGCTACGGTTGATATATAATTCAATGTCTTACTGGAAATCATTGCGCTTGGATGCCAATCTAAGGTATAGTTAGAAGATACCCAAAATAGATAAAATTTTAAATAAATACAGTTGGTTGGTTTCCTGCTATGAGCAGCTTGTCAGGTGTTGAGCGACGTATCAATTTACGCTTACTTTCCTATTGGGAAAAACTGCGTCACGGACGTGATATGCCGCCGCTGAGCGAGTTCAATCCCGATGATTTACGGGATTTATGGGAAAGCTGCTTCCTGATTGAGATGGCGCAGCTGGATAAATCCGATGGTCATTACAAGCATTTGGGGCAATTTATTCGTGATTCGTATGAGCAGGGAACGATTAAAGGCGACTCCGGAGCGATGATTTCTCCCGACCCTTTTGTCACGCAGCAGCATTTCCGTTCGGTCATCGCCAGTGGAAAACCGCTGCTGGATGAAGGGGAATTCTCCAATGGTGATAACAAAATAGTCAAATATCGCCAGTGCTTACTGCCATTGGGCGCAAGCGGCAAGGTCGAGGCAGTTTTCGGCGGAATGAACTTCAAAATCTTTGCGGTCGAAGATGTTAATGAATGCTGAAAATAATGATTGACTTGCCGTGAACCTTACAATAAATTCCAGCTCCTTTTAACGGTATTTTATAGTCTTTTTTTTAGGACAAGCGTTCGTTTTATGTATACTTATTCGGCAAAACCATCTGAAGTTGAAAAGAAATGGCTCATCATTGACGCAGAAGGCGTTATTCTTGGCCGCCTTGCTTCACAGGTAGCCATGCTTTTGCGCGGCAAACACAAAACCATTTTCACACCACACATTGATACTGGTGACAATGTCATCATTATCAATGCTGAAAAGGTTAAACTCACCGGCAGAAAACTCAAAAATAAAATGTATCACCGTCACACCGGTTTTGCAGGCGGTATCAAAACGGATACCCCAGGTTTCCTTCTTGCGGGCAAACACCCTGAGCGCGTGATTCAACGTGCTGTTGAGCGCATGATGCCTAAGGACAGCCCGCTGGCTCGTCAGCAATTTTCTAAACTGCACGTCTATGCCGGATCCGAAAATCCGCACACCGCGCAACAAGCGGAAGTGTTCGACTTCGCTTCCCAAAATCCAAAGAATAAGAGGTAGTTTCCGTGGCTAAAGTAAAATCTGATAACGTAAAAGCTGAAACCATCACGGTTAAAAAAGAAAAAGCCAGCTCCGGTCCGAAAGAACTCGTGACATATAGCACTGGCCGCCGCAAAAGCGCCGTTGCCCGCGTGTGGGTGAAGCGTGGAACCGGTAAAATCATCGTGAACGGCAAGGGCTTTGAACAGTATTTTGCACGTCCGGTGCTTCGCATGATCATCAACCAGCCTTTCGCTGCGATTGACCGTATCGGCAATTTCGACATTTTTTGCACCGTGGTTGGCGGTGGTCTTTCCGGTCAGGCCGGTGCCGTTCGTTTAGGCATTGCCAAAGCACTGGATGAAACCGATTCAACCTTCCACAAGCCGCTGCGTACCGGTGGGTTCCTTACCCGTGATAGCCGTGTTGTTGAACGTAAGAAATACGGCCATAAGAAAGCTCGCCGTAGCTTCCAGTTCTCCAAACGCTGATTGGTGCTTTTCATTTATACGGAAAAAGGCGCCACTCGGGCGCCTTTTTTTATGGGATTCATTACGACTATTCATATGATTTTTCTGGGGGCATTATGACAAAAAAGATTTCCATCGCCATTATCGGAGCCAGCGGTTACACCGGAGCCGAGCTTATCCGTATTCTGTTACCCCATCCCAATGCGCATATTTCTGTCCTGACGGGTGATTCACAAGCGGGAAAAGACATTGGCGATGTTTATCCGCATCTGCGCTTCAAAGGCCTACCCAAGCTCATCAGCCTTGAAAAAATCAATTATACGGGCATTGACCTCGTATTCTGCTGCCTGCCGCACGGCACTACCCAAAGCGTGATTGCCGCTATGCCGGAGCATGTTAAAATCATCGACCTGTCGGCTGATTTTCGTTTATTTGATGTGGAGACCTATGCCAAATGGTACGGCCACGCCCACAAAGCCCCTGCGTTACAAATGGAAGCCGTGTACGGGCTTACCGAGTTGGTACGTGACGAGGTGAAAAATGCCAGGTTAGTGGCCAATCCAGGGTGTTATCCTACGTCGGTGCTGCTTGCGCTTATGCCGCTACTGGAGCATAAGCTGATTGAAAGCGACGGCATCATCATTGACGCAAAATCGGGAGTTACGGGAGCTGGCAGAAGCGTAAAACAATCTAATTTGTTTACGGAAATCAATGATGGTATCAGCGCCTATGGGATTGCCTCTCACCGACATGCTCCGGAGATAGAGCAGGCGTTAAGCTATTCGGCTGACAAAGATGTAATGGTGACATTTACCCCGCATTTAATGCCGATGAACCGTGGCATGCTTTCTACCATGTATGTCAGATTACGCGGTAAGCATAACGCAGACGAGTTACGCCTTACATTGCAAAAGCAATACAGCTTTGAGCCGTTTGTGCATGTGTTGCCGCCTTCCGTGATGCCGTCTACCCATCAGGTGCGCGGCACGAATGATTGCGTGATTGGTGTATTCGCTGACCGTGTGGCGGGGCGTGCCATTGTTGTTACGGCCATTGACAATCTGGTCAAAGGCGCGTCAGGGCAGGCGGTGCAGAACATGAACGTGATGTATGGCTGGGACGAAACCACGGGCTTGGAACTGAGTGCTGTGTTTCCATGAGCATCAGGGAAATATCCTACGCATCCGAGTGGTATGAGCAATCGAAACAGCTGCGCCAAGTCGTGTTGCGAACGCCTATCGGCCTTGTGCTGAACGAGAAAGATGTGGCGGGCGAGGATCAGCAATGGCATGTGGCGGCTATTGATAATGACCGCGTCGTCGGCGTCATTATTTTAAAGCCGCTGGAGCAGGGCGTGATCAAGTTCCGGCAGGTCGCTGTCTCGTCCACCCAGCAGGGAAAAGGGGTGGGCAGAGACCTCATGGCATTTGCCGAATCGCTGGCCCAAAGCAAACAGTTTACCTCTGTGGAAATGAATGCGCGCACCACCGCGCAGATTTTTTACGAGAAGCTTGGCTATCGGGCCACAGGTGATATATTCATGGAAGTCGGCCTCACCACCATCAAGATGATCAAAACCCTATGAGCAACAAACCCTACATTCTTCCCTACCGCGGCGAATACCATCCCAACGGTGTCGTCCCCACCATCTCGGAGAAGGCCTTTATCGCCCCGGGGGCGGCGGTGATTGGCGATGTGTATATAGGTGCAGATACGGGCGTGTGGTTTGGTTGCGTGATACGTGGCGATGTTAATTCCATCCGCATCGGTGAGCGCACCAACATTCAGGATGGTACTGTCGTCCACGTTACCCGTGGGACTGGTCCGACAACGATTGGTTCCAATGTAACCATTGGACATTCCGTGCTTTTACATGCCTGCACCTTGGAGGATGCCTGCTTTATCGGCATGCGCGCCACACTGATGGACGGGGTGGTGGTGGAATCAGGTGCGCAGGTGGCTGCCGGAGCGCTGGTGACCCCGAATAAAAGGGTGCCTGCGGGGCAGTTATGGGCAGGCAGTCCCGCCAAGTATTTCAGGGACTTAACACCGGAGGATACGGCATTTATTCCGGTTTCTGCCGAAAATTATGTCAAACATGCACGTGAATATCTGGCGCTAAAGCTCTGATTGCCTTCATAAAACTTTCACATTTCTGGTCGCTTTTTCCTGTACAATGATGGGGTAACTGGAAATAGGGTTTATGCCTGCACCGATCATCAATGATCCCACCAAAGAACTTGGCTATGTTGCCCAGCGCAGCAGCCTGTGGGTGCTTGGCAAGCAGTCTGCCGAGCTGGTGGGGGAGAATCTCGGGCGCAACATCACCGACGAAGGCGCTCGTAATTTTGCTTCAGCCGCAGGCTCGCTGAGCGGTATTGGCGGCCTGATCATGATTGGTATTGCCGGTGCGGTCAGCGCCGGACTTACCCAGATGGACCATATCCACCGCAAAGAGAATCTCAAGGAATTTTACAAGGAAGAGCTCTCGTCAAAACTCAATAAGCCGATCGATAAACTTTCGCGCTCTGACCTCAATGTGATGGCCAAAGGCAATGGGGTCATCGACGAGGAAATGGCCAGAAACCGCAAGCAGCGCAATTTTGGCGTGGTGTTGTCGCTGGTGGCGAGTATGGCTTCTCTGGCGGTCATTACACTGGCCTTGCCGGCTATTCCCTTATTAGCACCGTTACTCGCGGCTGAAACCACGCTGGCGCTGGTGGGTGCGGTGGCCCTCAAGGCGGCGGTCGGTCTTACCACCTATAATCTGGTCAAGGCACCATTGCACAGCCTTGCCGATAAGTTGTTTAACATCGACGAAAAAACCACCAACGATTACATCGTAAACATCAAGCGTGAACGCGATCAGGGCAAGGTTATCTCGCGTGAGCAGGTGATGTCGGTGTTTGTCGCATCCAATCCCGAGCTGGATAAATATATCGTTGCGGAATATGGCAAGCATTACGACGATCTCGATCTCGCCGGTAAACAGCAGGTCACCAAGGAACTTGCGGGCCATCTGCCATTAGATAAACTCACGATTGAAATCAACTCCGGTAAGGTCAACGTATCGGAGCTTGCGTTTGCGGTGGAAGGACAGAAATCCGGCGTAAACCACGAAAAATTTATCCCCGAAGCACCCAAACCCGGCCTTATGATGTCGATGTTCAAGGGCATGGGGCACATGTTGGGTTTCAAATCTCACACGCATGACCACGATCATGAAATGTCAGTGAAGGCAATCGCAGGGGCGACGGCGGTGGCGGTAAGCCATCACACGCATGCGCCTGCCGAGAAAGGTTTCGCCGCCGAGCGCGCACCGCACAAGACCCATGTCGAGCATCTCGAGCAAACCCGCAGCGATGCTGCGATGAATCTGGGGCTGCCGAGCTAGTTTCTTTTATGTATTTTGCACGGTATGCGCGTGTTCAAGCGGCCCGTGGCCTTTGCCCAGTTTTGGGGCGAGTTCAATCGCCTTATAGACATAATCGCGGGCGCGATTCACCGAGTCTTTAAGTGTCATGCCTTGTGCCAGTCCGGTGGCAATGGCCGAGGCCAGTGTGCAACCGGTGCCGTGGGTGTGGGTGCTGTTGAGGCGCGGTGAGGTGAATACATGGGTTTCATGGGCGCTGACCAGCAGGTCGGTTACCATATCGCCTTCCAGATGCCCGCCTTTAAGCAACACCGCCTTGCAACCCAGCTGTAAAATTCGTTCTGCCACCGCTTGCATATCATTCACTGAGCGCACAGATACTCCGGCAAGGAATTCCGCTTCCGGCAGGTTGGGGGTGATAAGGGTGGCCATGGGGATAAGGCGTTTTTTCAGTGTCTCCAGCGCGTCTGGTTGTAGCAAAGCCGCGCCACCTTTGGCAAACATAACGGGGTCAAGCACCAGTGGAATCGTTTGGGTATAGGGGGCAATAGTATCCGCCACGGTTTCAATCACGCTGATGGTATGGAGCATACCGGTTTTGAACGCATCAGCACCGATATCTTCAAGTACGAGGGTAATTTGCTTACGGATAAAATCGTCGGGTACGTCGTGGATACCAAACACGCCTTGGGTATTTTGTGCGGTGATAGCGGTGATGGCCGTAGCAGCATACCCTTTAAGGCAAGTCACGGTTTTGATGTCGCCCTGAACGCCAGCACCGCCGCCGGAATCCGAGCCGGCGATAATAAGGATGCGTGCCTTCTGGCTAGCCATTTTTGATGGCTTTGCGAACGGATTCGCAGATGGTTTCCACCACGGCGGCCACTTTTTTATTATCTTCGCCTTCGGCCATTACGCGCACCAGCGGCTCGGTGCCGGATTCGCGGATAAACACGCGGCCCTTGGTGCCCAGTGATTCTTCAGCATCTTTGATCGCCTGCTTCACCTGCGGGTTTTTAAGCGGCGAGTTACCGCTATAGCGCACATTTTTGAGCAATTGCGGCAGCGGAGTAAACAGCTTGCTGCAGGCGCTCATGGATTTTTTAGTATCGATCATATACGCCAGCACCTGCAAGGCAGCGATAATGCCGTCGCCAGTGGTGCAGTAGTCACTTAGTATAATGTGGCCGGATTGCTCGCCGCCGATATTATAGCCCTTTTTGCGCATGGTCTCGACGACATGGCGGTCCCCCACCTTGGCGCGTTCCAGTTTGAGGTCGATGCTGGTGAGGTAATGCTCCAGCGCGAGGTTGGACATGTGGGTCGTCACCACGCCGTTGCCGCGCAGTGCGCCTTCTTTTTTCCATTTGGTGGCAATAATAGCAATTAGCTGGTCGCCGTCCGCGAGCTTGCCTTTTTCATCGCATATAAGCACGCGGTCGGCATCGCCGTCGAGGGTGATACCGATATCGGCTTTTTCTTGCACTACGGTCTCGCAGACGAGGTCAGGAGCGGTGGATCCGCAGGCATCATTGATATTCGTGCCATCAGGTGTAATGCCCACGGCGATGACTTCCGCGCCCAGTTCACGTAATATCATCGGCGCCACGTGATAGGCCGCACCATTGGCGCAGTCGACGACAATTTTTAGGCCTTCAAGCGTCAGGCGTTTGGGGAAGGTGCTTTTTGCGAATTCGATATAGCGTCCCTGCGCGTCATCAAGGCGTTTGGCGCGGCCCAGTTTTTCGGGCGAGGCAAGGAAGTTGAATTTATTGGAATGCACCAGCGATTCGATAATGACTTCAACTTCATCCGATAGTTTATAGCCATCAGGGCCAAATAATTTGATGCCGTTATCGCGGTACTCATTATGGGAAGCTGAAATCATCACCCCCAGATCGGCTCGTAGGGAGCGAACCAGCATGGCCACCGCCGGAGTCGGCATCGGGCCGACCAGAACCACATCCATGCCCGCGGCAATAAAGCCGGAAGTAAGGGCAGGCTCTAGCATGTAGCCGGAAAGGCGGGTGTCTTTAGCAATCACCACGCGGTGGCGGTGGGTGCCGCGCATAAAGTGATGCCCCGCTGCCATGCCCACCTTCAGCGCAATCCCCGCTGTCATAGGCGGGGTGTTAGCCGTTCCGCGAATGCCGTCCGTGCCAAAGAGCTTCATTAAAGAACCTAAGCCGCTGGTGGCATGTTGCTGGTTTGCTCGTCATCGCGTTTCGGGCGCGACGATGGTAGCGATGATTTGATTGGCGGTGGTTTCACGGCGTTCGGATTGATGCGCTTGATTTCCTCACCATTGACGAGTGTTTTGATTTCCTCGCCGGTCAGGGTTTCATATTCAAGCAGCGCACCCGCAATGCGGTGCAGTGATTCGATATGCTCCGTCAGAAGGCTATGTGCCTTATCATGCGCTTCCTGCACAATGCGCTTCACTTCCGAATCAATCAGGTTGGTCATCTGCTCGGAGATCACCTGCGAGGCTTGCCCCATGCTGTAGCCGAGAAATACTTCACCGCCCTGATCGCTGCCGTAAAACAGAGGGCCGATTTTATCGCTCATGCCCCATTCGGTGACCATAGCGCGAGTGAGTTTGGTGGCGTATTTAATGTCGGACGATGCGCCGCTGGACACTTTATCGTATCCGAAGATAATTTCCTCGGCCACGCGCCCACCCATGGATACCGCGAGATCAGCATACATTTTTTCACGGTGATAGGACAGCTTGTCCGATTCCGGCAGGCGCATTACCATGCCCAGCGCGCGACCGCGTGGAATAATGGTAGCTTTATGGATAGGGTCGGAGGCAGGGCAGAAAATCGACACCAGCGCATGGCCACCTTCGTGGTACGCGGTCATTTTCTTTTCTTCTTCGCTCATCACCAGTGATTTGCGTTCAGCTCCCATCATCACCTTGTCCTTGGCGGCTTCCAGCTCACGCATGGTCACTACTTTTTTACCCATGCGGGCGGCCAGAAGGGCGGCTTCGTTGACTATATTGGCGAGGTCGGCACCCGAAAATCCGGGGGTTCCACGGGCGATTACCTTGGCATCCACGTCTGGGGCTTTGGGAACCTTGCGCAAGTGTACTTCCAGAATCATCGCGCGTCCGTTCATGTCAGGATTAGGTACTACGATCTGGCGGTCAAAGCGGCCCGGACGTAACAGCGCTGGGTCCAGCACGTCTGGACGGTTGGTTGCTGCGATGATAATCACGCTTTCATTGGCTTCAAAACCATCCATCTCGACCAGCAACTGGTTGAGGGTTTGTTCGCGTTCGTCGTTACCGCCGCCAAGTCCGGCACCACGGTGACGGCCTACTGCGTCAATTTCGTCGATAAAAATAATGCAGGGGGCATTTTTCTTGCCCTGTTCGAACATGTCGCGCACGCGAGATGCGCCCACGCCGACAAACATTTCCACGAAGTCGGAACCGGAAATGGTGAAGAATGGTACTTTCGCTTCACCGGCAATGGCGCGTGCCAGCAGCGTTTTACCGGTACCTGGAGGTCCCACCAGTAAACAGCCGCGCGGAATTTTGCCACCGAGGCGCTGGTATTTTTGCGGGTCTTTCAGGAAATCGACGATTTCGTGGAGTTCGTCTTTCGCTTCTTCGATACCGGCCACGTCATCAAATGTGACGCGTTCGGTTTTTTCGGTGAGCAGGCGGGCGCGGGACTTGCCAAACCCTAAAGCACCACCACGGCCACCACCGCCTTGCATCTGGCGCATGAAGAAAATATAGACACCCACCAGCAGTAAAATTGGGAACCACGACAATAAAACGCTCCAGAAGGAATCCATTTTCCCATCATCGCTGACGGCTGAAATTTTGACATTTTTAGCGGTGAGTTTATCGACCAGATTCGGATAATCGGGAGATTGGGTGAAGAACGCTGTGCCGTCGCTACTGTGACCGGTGAGGACCGAGCCTTTGCCCGCAGAGTTGCGGATCACGACATCATTGACCTGCCCCTGATCGACTTTATCGAGGAATTCGGAGAACGCGAGGCGGCTGTAACCGTTATGTTCCATGCCTCCCTGAAACATGCTGAACATGGCCACCAGCAACACGCCGATGATCAACCAGATAAATATATTTTTCCCGTAATTTGGCACGTTTAAAGCATCCTTTATTTAGTCTGTTTCAATATATTCATACCTTAAAACGCGCGGGCAACAAGCGGTTTCGGTGGGGTGAACTGAGCGGTAAATTTAGCATCCGTGTAGTGTTGGTTCAGGTAATCTATATGGGGAACGGCAATCATTTCTTCAAGATGCCAAAAGGAAGGTAGGCTGGCAAGAACCATTTTAGGCGTATTTCGTTGATTTTTGTTGATTATCGGGGGCTCGTGGCATTTTAGCCATGTCAGCCCTTCACGGCCTAGTGCGCGTACGCTCACAGGGGTTTTAATGCCATGACATTCAACCAAAAAACGCCTATCCCACAAGATGGATGTGGCAGGACTGACTTCGATGGGGCCTTCCAGTGCATTGGGTTCGCGGTAGACCAGCCAGTCATTGGACTTGGCGCGGAACTGAAATATCAATCCTGAAAAACTACGTCTGGAGGTAGGAACTGGGGCAGAAAGAGCCCTCAAAAAACGTTCCAGTTTTTCGGTTCGCGGGGCGTATTCGAGACCGCTTAATGTGGTCACCAGTGCCGATAGGCTTCGCAGTGCCAGCTCGTAGGGCATCTCTGAAAATGTAGGACGTTTGAGGGTGGCATAGCCTTCAGGAAAGAGCAAAACCGATTCAGTAAGGCAACTGGCTACTTTTTTATTCAATAGGTTGTTGAATTTTCTAAAACACTCACTCACGCGCTGCGCCCGATTATGGAGTGCATCACTGTCCGGTGATTGGGCTAAAAGAAGGCGGATGTGATTGCGTGTATACACGCTTTTCTGATTGCTGGGGTCTTCTATCCATGGGTGATGGCGTTGATTTAAAGTGGCTACAAGGCGCTGCTTGGATACGCTTAGCAATGGGCGCAGAAGGCGTATTCCATTCAGGTCAGATACTACTGCCATTCCCGCCAGCCCCGCCATGCCACTACCACGCGCCAGCCGGAAAAAAAGGGTTTCGGTTTGATCTTCCCTCTGGTGTCCAGTGAGCAGGTGCGGGATATGGTGCTGGCGGCAATAACTGCTTAGCAGCCCATACCTTGCATTGCGGGCGGCGTTCTGTATGCCCTGCAACACATCCGGCGGAGTCCATGTCAGAATATGATGTTCTATGCCAAGTGTTGCGCACCACTGGCCAATCTGCTGTGCCTCGTGTGCGGATTCACAACGTAGTGAATGATCGACAGTGAGGGCTGTGATGCGGCCGCCACGTTGTTGTGCCCATTCATGGGCAAGCAGTGCGAGTGCCATGCTGTCGCTGCCGCCTGAAAGTGCGACGGCGAAATACGGGTTGGTTTTAAACGGCCCTGTTTTATCGATGAGTGCGCTGAACTCGGTCGAACCTAAAGGAACGAATGTATCAGCCTTTGTGACAGCCAACGCGCTTTTGTTCCTGTTCCGCTTTTTCGGCGGCGCTTGACGCCGTCTTTTTGAATTTGCTGACGACTTGCTGCAACACGAGGCAGGCTTCTTTTTCACGGCTGAGCGCGCTCAGCGACATTGCCAGTTTCAGGAGATTGTCAGCCGCTTTGGGGCCTTCGGGCATTGCTTCAAATCCCTGACGGAAAAAGTCAGCGGAATTTACATAATCACGGCGGATATAAAAGGTTTCGCCTTCCCAGTAAAACGCATTACCCACCAGCGGATCTTTAGGGTGCTTTTTGGTGAAGGTATCGAAGGCAGCAGCTGCTTCCTCATACTGTGTCTGGTTGAGCAGGCGGAAGGCGTAATTATAAAGTTCGCGCGGGGTGGAGAAGCTGGAAAGGTCTTCCTTGGCAGCCGGTTTTGCATCGGCAGGGGCTGGTTTCGCAGCAGCAGGTGTGGCGGGTTGCGTTGCAGGGGCAAGAGGTTTATCCAGCAGCGGCTTTACTGATCCTGAACCGGTGGCTTCCCCGAGCGTTGGCGAGGATGGCACTGCGGAAGGTGCAGTAGCAGCTCCCAGTGGCTTAGGTGCCGCGCCCTGCGCGTTCATTTCATTAAAGCGGAAATCAACATCGCGCTGCAGTTTATCAAAATTTTCCGAGAGTTTCCGGCTGCGGTTATCGCTTTCTTCTACCTTACCGCGCAACTCACGCAGCTGGTCTTCGATACCGCTTAAGCGTACTTCCAGCTGCGCGGAGCCGCCGGCAGGCAGGTTGGCATCACCACTACCGGCAGGTGTTCCATCTCTGGATATCTGGCGCTGGATGAGCATCATATCATGTTCAATGTGGCTTATGCGGTCGTTCGTCTGGCCATTATCGGCGTTTTGCGGTGACGCACTGAAAGAGATGAGCGACACACCGGCGAACAGTATATAAGCGATTGAACGAGATGCTTTCATAAGGACTTAATCATAACGTATGGATAAAATTTTGCACTAAATTCGTATGGATATTTAAAAGCAAAAAGGATGCCAGATACACTTCGCCCCGCTACCGATAAGCAGCAGGGCGAAGTTTAGAACGTATTACTGGTTGGTAAGTACAGTCACAGAGCGACGGTTCTGACCCCAAGCCGATTCATCCGAACCGATAACAGCTGGGCGTTCTTTGCCGTAGCTGATGGTGGAGATGCGGTTAGCAGCAATGCCAATGCCGGCAAGGTATTTCTTGGTAGCGGCTGCACGGCGTTCACCCAGAGCAAGGTTGTATTCGCGGGTGCCGCGTTCATCGCAATGACCTTCAACGGTCACATTGACGTTTGGATATTGTTTCAGCCAAGCAGCCTGACGGTCCAGCGTGTGCTGTGATTCAGCGTTCAGGGTTGAGCTGTCGAGTTCAAAGAACACGCGATCACCCACGTTCTGCGTCAGGTCTTCAGCGCTGCCTGGGCGCACTGGGCCGCCGTTAGCGGTTCCGCCTTGGCCGGATTTTCCGCCGCTGGAGCTGCTTGGGGTTGAGTCGCACGCTGCGAGCAGGAAAAGTGCAGAAACTACTGCGAGGGATTTAGCAAAAAAATTCATAAAAACAACTCCATAAGCCAATAAGTTCAACGTTACGCCGCTAGTATTTGAGCTACCCAAAAACGTTTAGTAACGCGTCCGGATATGCCGCATTTAATAGCTATCCCGCTATCAAGTAGCGAAGCTGTGCTATAAATCAACGGCTAACTTAGGCACAGTAATGATAAAAATACACCGTTGTGTTATAAAGGCAACAGTGGTGACCATGCCGGATCGGAAGCGTTCTGCGGGGTGAGTACCTCGCGGAGGTTATATCCGGTCACGTCAATCGTGTACAAGCGCACATCACCCGAGTGCCCACCTGAAGATGGAAACTGGCGGTGGAATACGATTACACGGCCATTAGGTGACCAGCTTGGACCTTCATCCAGATAGCTTTCTGTCAGCAGGCGTTCACCGCTGCCATCAGTGCGCATAACACCAATGTAAAAGCGTCCGCCGGACATTTTGGTAAAGGCGATCAGGTCACCGCGCGGCGACCAGACAGGGGTGCCGTATTTACCATCTCCGAAACTGATGCGGTGAACGTTGCTGCCATCGGCATTCATCACATAAAGCTGTTGTGAGCCGCCGCGGTCAGAGTTGAACACAATCTGCCCGCCATCCGGCGCGTAGCTCGGTGAGGTGTCAATGGTGCCGCTGCCAGTGGTCAGCTTAATGAGGCGGCGGGTGCGCAGGTCCATTTTATAAATCTGGGTGCTGCCACCTTCGGCGATGGACATAATAATGGCGTTGCCGTCATTGGAGAAGCGCGGAGCAAACGACATTCCTTCGAAGGCACCGAGCGATTCCTCACGTCCGGTCTGCAAATCACGCAGGAACACGCGTGGCTGCTTGCCTGCGTAGGACATATAGAGGATTTCCTGTGAGTTGGGCGAGAAGCGCGGTGTCAGCACGAGATACTGGCCATCGGTGAGGAATTTATGGTTTTCACCGTCCTGATCCATGATCGCGAGGCGTTTGATACGTTTGAGATCAGGGCCGCTTTCGGACACATACACAATGCGCGAATCGAAATAGCCGTTTTCACCTGTCAGGCGTTTATATATTTCATCAGCTATGATGTGTGCAATACGGCGCCAGTTATTCTGGAAGGTGTTATATTCTTTTCCGGCGATTTGCTCTTCGCCGTAAATATCCCACAGGCGGAAGGACACGCGGATTTTATCACCGCCCTCGCTGGTAACGGCACCGGTGACGAGGCCGGCAGCGTTGATTTGGCGCCAGTCAGCAAAACGCGGTACCGATGTGTTTACGGTCACCTGTTCAATGAAAGATTCCTTGGCAATGGGGCGAAAGAGGCCGGAGCGTTCAAGGTCAGCCGACACCACGCGCATAATTTCTGCACCTGTGCTGCTACCCGGAAGGTCAGGCAACGCAATCGGCACCGGCTCGACATTACCACGGGTGATGTCGATATGCAGCGGAGCTGCCTGAGCGGTAGCGCTGCCAAGTATGATGGCGGAGCCGAGTGTTATCAGCGAGAGAATACGATGAATACTACGTGTAAATCGCATGTGTAGCCTTTCTGGTAATCGTGCGGTCATAATTTTTCTAAAGTAATTGGAGTCAACATCAGTACGCATAAATTTTCAATATCAATTCAACATATATTTTGGATCAAACCGTAATTCCATCGATCTCCATGTGTCGTATTTGGCCGGTGGCAAGTCTTTCAGAGGGCTGCACTGCTTGACAGCACGAATGGCGCTATCAGCAGCCGTTCTGAAAAAACTATCGGTAGTGTAGCGCAAGCGGCTTTCATTTGCCAGTTCGACTTTAATGTAGGTGCCGTCGACATTATATTCGGCGTTGAGGACAACGACGAGATTTTGCGCGTCCTTTGCTCCCGCAGGCACAGTCCAGCATTTTGCGATCTGGCTCATGATTGCATCTTTTTCGCTCATCGACATTGGCAGGTTAGGATTATATTGGTTAGAGATACTCTTGCTTGGCGAGGTGTCTTCTTTCTTTTCGTCTTTTTTCTTGTCCAGTTTGTCTGCCTGTGCGGTTTTCTGGACTGCTTTCAATACGGCGGCCAGATCGTCGGCTTCCTTTTTTTGTTTTTCTTTTTTCTTTTTTTCTTCTTTTTGTTTTTTAATTTCTTCCGCTTTTTCTTTCTCTTTTTGCAGCTCGGCGGGGCTTGGCTCTGGCGGTGGTGGTGGGGTGTTGTCGGCTGTTTTTACGGGTGGGGAAGGCTTTTTCTGTTCTGCTTTTTTCTCGTCAGGCTTTACCTCCTCAGCGGGAGCTTTGTCCGATGGTTTGATATTAGTGATGCCCGTAATCGGTAATATTTCGACACTTATGCTCACCGGTTCTTCCGGCGGTGGTGGTGAAAGGAACGAGGGTAGGCCAAGGATGGAAATGACAACAAAAAGCAGATGCAAGATCGCCGATACGGTGCGCCCCTTGCGCCGTTCACGATCATAGTAATGAGTGTTTTTAACCTTGGGAGACAAGATTATTTTCTCTTTTCCTCGCCACCGGCATTTCCAACGTCCGTGATGAGGGCGACTTTGCTGAAGCCAGCGGCATTGACTTCGCCTACCACCGCCATAATCTTGCCATAGTCGATGTTTTTATCTCCACGGACAAAAATACGGGTGTCTTTTTTCTCGCCTGTAATGGCTTTCAGTTTGGCTTGCAGCGCTTCGAGCGGAACTTCCTGTTTCTGCACAAACACCTTCCCATCTGCAGTAACGGAAATAGCTAACGGCTCATCCTGACCGCTGACGGGTGTTGACTTGGTTTGTGGCAGGTCGACAGAAACGCCCGTGGTCATCATCGGTGCGGCGACCATGAAGATCACCAGCAACACCAGCATCACGTCGACCATCGGGGTGATGTTAATCTCGGAAAAAGGCTGCGCACGCGCCCTGCGCCGTTTGTTCTGGTTATTATTTCCCATGCTGAGTGCCATTGGGGTTACCCTTCCAGCTGGCGTGACAGGATGGTATCAAACTCGGTGCTGAAATCTTCCAGCTTGTTGGAGAAACGTGCCAATTCGTTGGAAAATTTATTGTAGGCGATAACGGCAGGAATAGCGGCGAACAGGCCGATGGCCGTGGCAAACAGAGCCTCCGCGATACCGGGGGCAACCGCCACCAGCGAGGTATTTTTGGAAGCGGCAATAGCATGGAAGCTGTTCATGATGCCCCACACCGTGCCGAACAGGCCGATGAACGGAGCCGATGAACCGACAGTGGCCAGAAAGCCAAGGCCGCTTTCCACCTGTTCCAGTTCGCGGTTGCGCGATACCTGCATCACCTGAACGATACGCTCACGCAGGCTCATTTTGAGTCCGGCGGCAGGAGAGTTTCCGGTTTTGGAGCGGAACCATTCTTCCATAGCGGCCACGAAGATGATGGCCATCGGGTGGTTGGCGCGTTTTTTGGATTTTTCATAAAATTTATCGAGGGCATCGCTCGACCAGAACTCATTTTCGAAGCGCTGTGCCTTGGCTTTCACATTGCGGAAGAGGTACCATTTTTCGACAATGATCGCCCAGCACCAGAACGATGCCATGATGAGCAATATCATCACGAGTTTTACCACCCAGTCGGCCTGCATGAACATACCAACCATTGAAAAATCGTGCATCGATGCGGTACCTGCGAGGGTAGTGGAATCTACGCCCTGAACAGCGGTGTTAACTGCTGTTGAAACTGGATCTGCCATTGGGTTACTTTCGCCTGAGTTGAACTGGGTTAGTGATTAAAAACTTTTAGCATTGCCTTGCGTACGAAATCGGGCAACTTCACCAGCTTGAGTTCGGCACCGACGACAACGAGTTTCACCTCCATTGTCACCAGCTTTTCCTCACCTCGGCGGATGGTTTGCAGCAACTCCATACTGACTTTGTTTATATCGTGTAAACGTGTCTCTATTGTCAAGAGATCATCAAGCATAGCTGGCTTTAAAAATTCGACAATGCATTTACGCACGACGAACCCGACATTATGTTCGCGCAGCAGGTCGGACTGGTCGATGCCCGAAAGCCGCAGAGCCTCGGTGCGGGCGCGTTCGGCAAAGCGTAGATAGTTGGCGTAATAGACGATACCGGCGGCATCGGTGTCTTCGTAATAAATACGGACGGGGAAAGTGTGGGTGCCTTTCATAGGACGGGATTCAGCGGTGCAATGGTGAAAAGGGGTTGATAATATATGACAAAGTTTGACATAAGGTCAGGGTAATAACGTGTGAGCGTGGTTAACAGCAATTGCGCACCAAAAAGCATCCACCCTCCGACGATGGATTCTTTTTCAAAGGACGCAACGACTATGCTTAGCATCCATATCGAAAAAAGCCAGTGCCACTCGCTGTAAAAAGCCAGCCAGCACATAAAAAACCCAAAGCGCATGAATCCTGAAAAAAAGCCCTCAAGGCGGTACTCAAATGAAAACTGAAGGCTGAACAGTTCCTGAAAACGGTCGTAATAGGCGGAGTTAACCACCAGCATCAATACAACAAACCATGCCACATTGTAGGGCCGTGAGCGCGGCTCTTCGATAAAATCCTGCAACTCGTCCTTAAACAGCACGACAAGGAATGTGATGACAAACGCGATTACACCAAGGAACGCCGCGCCTTGCAACAGGTTGCCACACACCAGCACCAGCGCATACAGCGCAAGGAACATCATGGTTATCAGGTGGATGCGGTCATCGTGGTCGCCGTTGATGATGCCGTCAAAGAGCTGGCTGAACAGGGAAGGCGGCTGCACCGGCACCACCACATCCTCGCCGCGGCGGTAATCGGGGTGGTAGTCATCATGGGTGGTGCGCGTAAAATCGTATGAAGCGCGAGAATGTTCTTTTTTTAAGACATCATACGCCTGCGTCAGCTGCCGGAATTGTGCGGCCGATTCGGCGTTGTCGGGATTATGGTCGGGATGAAATTTCTGTGCTAGCTTGCGGTAGGCGCGCTTAATCTCTTTGGTGGAGGCAGAAGGAGTAACGCCCAGTAACGCATAGTGATCGGGGCGTTTGTTCTCCATCACCCCTCAACGTCAAGCAATTCCGGAACTGCGGATTGTTCCAGCCAGAGCAGTGGCTCCATTTCGTCGATGGATTCCCAGTGTTTTTTAAATTGCTGGTGGAACACATCGATAGGATTTTGTGATTTGGCGGCCACGGCCTTCGAGCGTTCAAGGTCGCCTTTCATCAGGTAGACCAGATAATACTCGCCCTGAATCTGGTCGAGGAAGGCAGCTTCCAGCGTCACCGATTCGTTTTTCAGGCTTAAGAGCGCCTCGTTTTTTCGTGCGTTGATTTCATGCGCCCACTGCCGCGCTTTTTCGAGTGAATCGGGCTTTAACTTAATGCGTACGGCTTTAATCTGCATGGTTACTCCTCCGTCATCATGTCAGTTTGCGGTTGGTATTGCGGAGATGGCAAGCCGAGATGGGCGAAACATCCCTGTGTCAGCATTCGTCCGCGTGGGGTACGCTGGATGAATCCGATTTGCAGCAAATAAGGTTCGATGGTTTCCTCGATTGCATCGCGCTGTTCGGACAGTCCGGCGGCAATGGTTTCCACGCCCACCGGCCCGCCCTGATAATGGTCGGCAATGTAGCGCAGATAACGGTGGTCGGCGGAATCAAGGCCAAGCCCGTCCACCTCGAGGCGGCTGAGCGAATGGTCGGCCAGTTTTTTATCAATGATATTTTTTGAAGCCGCATGGGCAAAGTCGCGCACGCGGCGCAACAGCCGGATGGCAATACGCGGTGTCCCGCGTGAACGGCGGGCAATTTCGTGGGAGCCGTCGGGAGTAATTCCTATTTGCATCAGGGTGGCGGCGCGTTCGATGACTTTTTGCAGTTCGGGCGTTTCATAAAAACGTAAACGCAGCGGAATCCCGAAGCGGTCACGCAGCGGGCCGGTCAGCAGCCCGAGCCGTGTGGTTGCACCCACCAGCGTAAAGCGCGGCAGGTCAATACGCACGGTACGCGCAGCGGGGCCTTCCCCGATCATGAGGTCGAGTTTAAAATCTTCCATCGCCGGATAGAGGATTTCTTCAACGGTGGGATTGAGGCGGTGGATTTCATCCACGAACAATACATCACCTTGCTGTAAGTTGGTAAGAACCGCGGCTAAGTCACCGGCTTTGGTCAATATAGGGCCGGAGGTTGGGCGGAAGCCCACGCCCATTTCCTTGGCGATAATTTGTGCCAGCGTGGTTTTCCCGAGTCCGGGCGGGCCATAGAGAAGCACATGGTCCAGCGCATCCTCGCGCCCGCGTGCCGCGTTAATAAACACTTTCAGGTTGCCGCATACTTCCGGTTGTCCGGTAAAATCATCAAACGACAATGGCCGGATGGCCTGTGTGTTCAGGTCTTCTTCGCTGGTAACAGGGTCAATGAGGCGGTCTTGCGCGTTCTCCATCGTCAGGCACGCACTAATTCTTTAAGGCTGAGTTTAATCAACTGGTCGATGCTTGGTACACCGCTGACATTCTGGCTGGCCTTCATGGTCGCGCCATATGCCTCGCTGCGTGAATAGCCCAGATTCACCAGCGCTGAAATCGCATCTTCAATGGTATTATCGACGGGCTCGGCTTTTTTCTTCGGTGTCGCGGATACGTTGCCGGTAGCGATCTGGAAGGAAGACGTTGGCAGCTTGGCCACCTTGTCCTTGAGTTCGGTTACGATGCGTTCGGCCAGCTTTGGTCCTACGCCGCTGATGCGGCTGAAAGCGGCAGTATCTTTGGCCAAGATGGCGTGTGCAAGTTGTTCCGGCGTGTAGGCTCCTAATATGGTCAGCGCCATTTTATTACCGACACGCTGCACCGTGGCCAGCAGGTCAAACCAGTCACGTTCCACCGTATCGGGGAAGCCATAAAGATGAATGTGGTCTTCGCGCACATGGGTTTCGATCACCAGTTGTGCCGCTTCACCTTCGGCCGGCAGTGCCGCCAGCGTACGCGCGGAGCAAAACACCTGATAGCCTACTCCGCCGACATCAAGGATAACGTTGTCATCATCAATGCAATCCACTTTTCCGCGTAATTTTCCGATCATGTGAGCGCCTTTGCCTTGAGTTGATGAAGCGTGCGGTGGTGTGCGTGGCAGATGGCAACAGCCAGCGCATCGGCCGAATCAGCCTGTTTTGCATTGCTTGCTGGCAGCAGCATTTTTACCATCATGCCCACCTGTTTTTTATCGGCGTGTCCGACACCGACGACACTTTTCTTAACCATAGTGGCACTATATTCAGAGACTGGCAAGCCTGACAAGGAAAGTGTTAACAGCAGTCCGCCGCGTGCTTGCCCAAGCTTCAATGTTGAGCTGCCGCTGACATTGACGAAGGTCTCTTCGATGGCGGCTTCGTCGGGGTGGTAGAGGGTAATGGCCTGTTGCAGGCCGTCATAAAGCTGCTTGATACGTTCAGCGATCGGACGCTCGCTGTCGGAAGCAATTGTACCACAGGCGATAAAGGAAAGCTGGTTGGCTTGCGCAGAAATAACCCCCCAGCCGGTGCGCTGCAATCCCGGATCGACTCCGAGAATAACCGTCATGAAGTCAGCTTTTGCAATAGTGCTTCGGGGATTTCAAAATTGGAAAACACCTCTTGCACATCATCATTGTCTTCGAGAATATCGATCATTTTCAGCATCTGTGTGGCGTGTTCTTCGCTCACTGGGACCAAGTTTTTAGGAATCCATGTCAGCTTGGCAGAAGCGGCGGCCCCGAAGGCTTTTTCTAACTGTTCACGCACGGCGCCAAACTGGTCGGTGGCGCAGGTAATGACATGACCTTCGACGGTAGATTCGCAGTTTTCAGCGCCGGCTTCGAGTGCAGCTTCAAACATTTTTTCTTCGCTTGCTGCCGTTGCCGGATAGGTGATGACACCAACAAAATCAAACATAAAGCTCACACTGCCAGTTTCGCCTAGGTTACCGCCAAATTTGGTGAAGGTGGCGCGCATTTCCGGTGCGGTTCGGTTTCGGTTGTCGGTCAGCGCCTGCACAATCACGGCAACGCCGCCGATACCATAGCCTTCATACCGGATTTCTTCGTAGTTTTCGCTGTCGATGTTACCGGAACCACGTTTGATAGCAGCTTCGATGCGGTCACGCGGCATGTTCACTTCGCGTGCCCAGGCAACCGCTGTACGCAGGCGCGGGTTAGAGTTTACGTCCGGCATGCCGCCTTTGGCAGCAGAAATGATTTCGCGCGTAACTTTAGTGAATATTTTTGCTTTCTTTTTATCTTGCGCACCTTTGCGGTGCATGATGTTTGCAAATTGGGAATGGCCAGCCATGGAGAACCTGCTTGATTAAAAGGTATTATATTTTAGGGAGCGTTCTGATCGCCAACGGTCTGGACAATCATATCAACGCGGTCAGGATCGCCACCCGGATTTTTGTCGCCTTCCGCCTGCACGTTGATGCGCAGGTTGTTGACACCGGCATCAATCAGGAACGCCCTGACGGATAAAGCGCGAGACAAAGAAATACGACGCGCGGTACTGACCTGATCGCCGATTGCAGCAGCATAGGCAATCAACGTTACACGCTGATTATTATTCTGTATCAGCTGTTTGGCAAGCTTATTGATGTCTTCTTTTACTGATAACGGCACTGTGGTTTCAGTACTCTTGAATGCGATGGTCAAAGAAGGCTTAGAGCTATCCGTTGGCTTTGCAGGCGCTGTGGCAAGGGCTTTGGCGGTCGCATCCACGGCAGCGGAATCGGCTGCCGGAGCCGGAGGTGCTGGTGGTGCAGGAGGGGCAGCCGCAGGAGCATTGATAAGCGGTTCATCAGCTTTTGGTGCAGGCGCTGCCGGAGCCGGAGGGGCTGGCGGTGGCGGTGGTGCAGGAGGAGCTGCCGCAGGAGCAGGAGGCGGCGGTGGAGGCGGAGGAGCGGCGGCTGCCGGTGCAGGCGGAGGTGGCGCTGCTGCCGGTGCAGGCGGAGCTGGAGGTGTAGGAGCAGTTGGTGCGGCCGGTGGCGCTGCCGGAGGAGCAGGAGGGGCAGGAGGTGTAGCAGCAGCGGGGGCTGGTGGAGCCGCAGGTGGTGCTGGTGGCGCAGCGGCTTTCTTCGCATCTTCTGCCGCTTTCGCTGCCGCGGCTTTTTTAGCTTCTTCAGCAGCCTTCGCATCAGCAATTTTTTTAGCTTCCTCTGCTGCTTTTGCATCAGCAGCGGCCTTTGCATCGGCTGCTTTCTTCGCTTCTTCGGCAGCCTTCGCATCAGCAATGGCTTTGGCAGCGGCTACTTTTTTGGCTTCCTCTGCCGCTTTCGCTTCATTAGCAGCATTGGCAGCCGCCACTTTTTTGGCTTCTTCGGCCGCTTTGGCATCGGCAACAGCTTTAATCTTGGCTGCTTTGGCGGCTTCTTTTGCAGCCTTGGCATCAGCGATTTTTTGCGCAGCGGCTGCCTTCTTTGCATCGGCAGCTGCTTTGGCATCGGCCAATTTTTTATCATGCGCGGCTTTTTTCTCGGCCGTTTGCGGTTCAGCTTTTACTTTTGCGGCTTTTGCCGCCTGTTTATGTTTTTTGCCAGCCTTGTTATCGGTATCGGTTTTGGCGACGGCTTCTTTTTTGCCTTTGCCTTTTTTCTTCGATGCTTCTTTTACAGGTTTTTCAGGCAGCGGCTGACCTTTCGGGCCTTCAATCCATACCAGTCGTGGGGCAGATTGCACCTGAACCTGTTGTTGCTGGTAATTTGGTTGAGCAACAGGCTGCTGATAGTTTGATTGTGGAGCTGCCTGATCGGTTGCCGGAGGTAAAGCGACACCTTGTTGTAAAGGCAGCGGGGCCGTTTTTTGTTCGGGCGGATAAACCACCTGTTCGGTCATTTGCGGTGCGGCGGTCTGAACGGGCTGTTGCTGCACCGGAGCGCTCGCATTATAGGGTTGAGCAGGGGCATAAGGTTGTACCGGAGCGTTTTCCACTGCCTGTGGTGCTGCCTCTTCGGTCTGTTGCTGAGCCGCATTCGGATCAGCAAGCTGGTCCTTATAATATTGAGAAAATGGCTGGCGTTCCGGACGGTATCCGCCGGCAGGAGCGAGTTGTGACAACGGTTGTGCGGCAGGCGCTGCGTTTGGCTGCGGCGCGGCTTGCGCTACCGGTTGCTGTACGGGCTGCGTGTATACGGTGGTTTGTGAAGTGGCATTGGACCCTAGGAGAGGTTTGAGCGGCTGCTGAGTGTCACTGGTGTTGCCGCCGGTAACATAGGCATTAGCAACGGGCATGCCCGGAGTTGGGATCTGGTCGGCAGCATAGGCATCGGCAGAAAGAACCATCAGGCAGGTGCCTGCGATAAAACGCAATAGAGGGAGGCGGGCAATGTCTATTACAACGTTCAGGTTCTTACAATGAGCCATAGCAATCCTAAAAAAACGAGCGACAAACATGCACCAGAGAACTGGTACACTTAATTCACTTTATTGATTAAGTCAAAATAGCAGATTTAAGCAACTGAAATCTCGCTGCCGAATTTAATTATATTTTTTTAGTGTTGAAAAAACAAAAACTATGAAAATTTTGTCAGGAGTTTCTGCATAGTCGTATGCAGAGATTTGTTCGTGGCCATCAATGATTTGGAGTAGATATCCACAGGCTTGCCATCGAAGCTGCTGACGATACCACCTGCTTCCTGAATTAATAAAATACCAGCCGCCACATCCCATGGTTGTACCAGATGGTACCAGCACGCATCGAAGCGTCCGGCGGCGATATAGGCAAGATCGAGTGCGGTTGCACCGAAGTAGCGCAGCGTGGCGCCGGTTTCAATGACTTGGTTAAGCAGTGTGTAGCTTTTCTTGTCGGGGCTTGTGGAGTAGCCGGGGTTGCCCGTTACTAATAAAGCGTCTTCAAGGGTGGGGCGGTTGGAGACGTTGATTTTGCGGCCATTTACGAATGCGCCTTTACCTTTTTCGGCGGCGAAGAGTTCGTTATGGATAGGGTCATAGATCACGCCTGCGACCAATTCGCTTTTGCCGGAAGCGGTACGTTCTTCAAGTCCGATCGAGATGCAAAAATAAGGGATGGCGTGGATGAAATTGGTGGTTCCGTCGATAGGGTCGATTACCCAGCGGAAACGGTCATCTTTTCCGGCCACTTCACCACCTTCTTCCATTAGGAAACCGAAGGTGGGCCTCACTTTTGCCAATTCGCGCTGGAGGAATTTTTCTGTTCTCACGTCGGTGGCGGTCACGAAGTTGGCGGTTCCCTTACGGGAAACCTGTAGCTGGTCGACTTCGCTGAAATCGCGCAGCACGCCTTTGCCCGCCTTGATAGCGGCGGCAGACATGACATTGATAAGTGCGGTGCTCATTGGGGATTAAGAGGCTTTCGCGCGTTCAACATATTCAAGCGTGGTGGTATCGACGATAATGGTCTCACCAGCCGGAATAAACGGAGGAACCATCACGCGCACACCATTTTCAAGAATGGCGGGTTTATAGGAAGAAGTCGCCGTCTGGCCTTTAACCACAGGGTCAGCTTCAACAATTTTAACAGCCACTTTGCTTGGAAGCTTCACCGAAAGCGGGCGACTTTCGTAGGTTTCGATTTCGACCGTCATGCCGTCTTGTAAAAATGCGAAGCGTTCGCCGAGCATGTCCTTGTTCATGGTGATCTGTTCATAGGATTCGTTATCCATGAAGGTCAGCACGTCGCCATCGGCGAAGAGGAAGTTATAGGGTTTGGAATCCAGCGATACGCGCTCGATCTTTTCATCGGATGCGAAACGAGGGGTGTTTTTGGTGCCGGTCATGATGTCTTTGAGTTCCACCTGATTGAACGAGCGCAGGTTCCCCGGCGTACGGATTTCGTGCTTCACCACAAGCCACAGCTTATCCTGCCATTCAATCACCATACCCATGCGCACCGCGCCACCATCAATCTTCATTTCGTATCTCCTTATTAAATTCTTCTACTGCCTTGGCCGGCCCCTCAGGATGCTCCCACACGGCGGTAATGACCGCAATGAAATCCGCTCCGGCTTTAACCAAAGGCTTACAGTTATGCGGGGTAATACCACCGATAGCGACGCAGGGCAAGATCATAAATGCCTGCCACCATTCAAGAATGTCCAGTGTTGGTGTTCCCCAGCGGGCCAAGGCTTCAGGACTTTTGCTTTTGGTGGGGTAAAACGCTCCGAAGGCCACATAATCCGCGCCCTGTTCCCCTGCTTCCATGCCTAAATGGCGGGAATCATGGCAGCTCACGCCAATCACACGGTCGGGCCCGACGAGCGCGCGGGCTTTCCTGATGTCGCCGTCGTCCTGACCTATATGCACGCCGTCAGCGTTGGTGGCCACGGCGAGGTCAGGCCGGTCATTCATGATAAACGCCACATCGTGGGCATGGCAGATAGGAATTAATATTTTGGCAGCTTCAACAATGGCTTGATCGGTGGTGTGTTTAAGGCGGATCTGGAAGCTTCCAACGTCTCCGCCATCAAAGGCTTGTTCAAGTCGTTTGGCAAATGTGTCAATTTCAATGGTGGGGGGGCTAATAAGGTAGAGTCGGGTGGTCATGGTTATTTTCTTACCGTTTGCGGTCCTTTTCCGTTAGCAATAATTTTTTTAGCATGCGTAGTGCCTGAACCTTCCTGAGTGTTCAGAGCTATATCGAACTCTATGTTTAGCGCATTTGCAACCTCGGCGGGAGTAAATGTTTTGGTCACAAGGTGCGGCCCTTCATTTTCAATGGTTGCGGTCTCATGATATCCGTAGCCCACCGAAGGTAACCTGATCTTGACCGCGTTACCATTACTGGTTTCGGTGGTGAGTGGCTTTTCAAAGACAATAGCCTCACGCTCAATATCGCTTAAATCCATAGACGCCTGTATCATATCCCTTAGCACCGCTTCCATTTTACTGCCGTCCTCATCGGGGGCGTATTTATCAAGCAACTGTTTGGGTACAAAAAGAAACGGGACGGGAGGATAGTATTCTTTGGGGGCATAATTCTTAAATGGATTATCGGTAGAGAAACCATTGGATTTTTTGATAATGCTCAGCAGATGCCCCAGCCGCAGGTGATCGGCGCTTTCTTTGCAGCTATGGACGGGGTGTTCTGTAATAGCTTTCTTGAGTGTCTCCAGATCCGGTGGGTTTTCGGTGAATGTAGTCCCAAGTATTGCATCAAAAGACTTGAACACCTGTGTCTGCTGATCTTCGGTCAGTGCATGGGAGGTGAGGTAGTTGTGAAATTCAGCCAGTTGAAGATCAAAAGCGCGTGGTTCACCAATAAACTGTATGTTACCGCTTTCCTCGCGGTTAAGAACAAGCACGCACATTGGCGGGGTAGGAAAGATTTTATCTTCATTGGAAGTAAACCGCCGCCGTATCATATCGATAAAACGTTTTCCGCGGCTTGGCTTTGGTTCTTCTTTACCATTTGCAGCAGCACCATTACCGATATTTTCACTTGAATAAATCAGCCGGACGTTGCTCTCATGATTGCCTCGTGTCGATGATCCGATGTTTTTTACACCTGCTGTTTCTTCCAGTGCTTTTGCGACCTGTAATGCGCTTAGTGTTTCCAGCGTAACGTTACCATCAACGTGTTCATGTTCATAGGTAATGGGCCTGAGTTTTATTTTATAAAGAGATCCTGTTTTTTCCAGTTTGATGGCTGAAAACTGTTGAAATTTCAGACCAAAGGTGGAGCGGAATACATCTTGCAAGGCTTTTTCCACCTCCTTGTCGTCTTGTAACCTCAGGGTTTGTTTGATGTCCTGTGTAATATACAGGCATGGCACGGTTTCTTCGCCATGTTTAACAAACCAGATGTTTGCCTTTCGTATTTCACGCATGATTGGTGCATCGGCAAGAAATCTTTTGCGTTGTTCTTCCGGCAGTGCCGAGAAGGCGGCAAACCTCTCAGCGAAACTACGTTTTTGGGGGACGAAAAGGTGCTTGTCCGGCGCAATGACGGGATCAACCGGTTCAGGCTTTGTCCTGAAACGTACTTTGTTATCCACCACAGCTGTGGTCGGAGTATTTTCAATTGGCACACCTAACGAGTCAGCATCACTCAGCAATTGGGCGACCTGAGTCGGGGTGAGTGTTTCCGTAACGGTCTCACGTTTAACCGGAGGCGCCTCTGTCTCTTCGGCAACGGTTTCAGATTCATCTGTTACCGCAGGTTTTGGAGGTTTGGGGGGGATGGGCCTTGGCGTGACGATGTGTTCATCATTGGGATCGGGCGCGCCATCGACCGCGTCATAGGTGCAGCTGATAAAAGGGAGTTTCACTTTCAGTAGCGTATTACCGGAACCGTTGCTGGCACGCTCTACCCTGATCGCTCCGATCTGGTCTTCGTGCAATCCAAGGGTAAACGCTAAAATATCGCGGACTATTTCGGTTGCTCTTGTTTCAATGGGCTCATTGTTATGGTTGTGTAGGGAGCGTTCAAATTCCGGCAACGAAAAATATAAAAAAGGTTCAATCTGGTCTTCGGGTTTGATCGTCTCGCTGGTGGGGAGCTTCACCTTTGGTTTGGGGGGCTTTTTTTCTGTTTTTTTCTCCGTCTCAGGTGGCGGCGGTTTAACGCTGTCTTTAGAATAAAAAATTGCGCCACGTTTCAGCACATCGAAGGATGCGCTGTTCCTGAGTGTACTGTGGTAGTTTTTAAGCGGGTTATGGTCGGGCAATCTTGATTGTGGCCTTTGAACCCTTTGCAGGAATACTTCCAGTGCGTCGCGGTGCGGGGTGTGAGGCTTTAGCTGCACGGCCATTTTTAACGCCCCTGCCATGGTCGTTGGACCATCGGGGTATTTTGCCTTGATGGCTTCTGCCAGTATGTTTGGGTTTTTTCCAAGCGTAGCTGAAGTAAAAGGTGTATTAAGCTGTTCACGCAGTTCGTTATTAATAACATAGCACGCCCACTCTTTTTGCAATTGAGTGAGGTCGTGAACCATGAAATGGCATAATCTTGCGACTCTATATTCAATGGGGCCTTGGGTTTCGGCGAGCCGCTGTGCTTCCGGCAATAAATTCACATAGCTGATTTCTTCCAGTGGATTCATCTTGCTTAAGTCCAGTGTGCGGGGCTCTTTTTTCTGTTCGCCATTAGCAGGTGGGGGCGTAGAAACAGGGGGCGCTGGAGGCTTGATAAAGGCAAAGTCTTTTTCAAAAATAGGTGTGTCTTCCGAATTTTTTAACCTGATGCCGAGTGCTTCGCTTAACGCGATGGCAAGTTCAGCGCGGCTTTGGGTGATTTTTTCAACCTCGCTTCCTTTTTCAAAACAGGGGTCGCCGGTGCCTTTTTCATATTCGGTAGTGATTTCAGGAATTTTGATTCTGTAATAGCGTCCCTTGGCCTGGACATTGATGCTCTGTAACTGGCTGTCTCTGAGGCCAAGACTCGTCTGTAGTATATGGCGGGCAAAATCAGGTATATTGCTGCTCGGAATACCTGCCACTTGTGCAAAATCACGAGGCAAGAACAGATAAGGTTGGGATGCTTCCGGTGGCATAAGTGGTGGTTTTTCATTGACACGTGTTCCGAGAAGATTGCTCAGTTTTCGTGCGATGTGTTCTGCTGTTCTTTTGGATATGGCGGCAGGTTTGCTTGCCGTGTTTGCAGAGGTGTCTGATGAAAATGTTGGGATTCCAACCTTATAATGCTCAGCATTTTCATGGATAGTGATCTTGTCGAGCAATTCATCCGGCAGTCCGAGTTGTTCCTTGAATACCGTTCTCAGCACTTCAGGCAGTTTATCTTTAATCTGGCATGTTTTTTCTTTGGGCGGTGAGTCTGTCTTGTTGGCGCTGGTGGAGTTATCAGCCGGTATGTTATCGGGTGCCGCGCTTTTTTGCAGCCTTCCGTCGGTTTTGCCAAATTTTGTGTGTTTGGGGGCGATAGCAGGAGTTTTGGCTTTAACGCCATTGGTGGTTGGGGTATCTTCAGTTTTTTCGATTTTTTTGGCGATGCTAAAGTAAGGTTGCCTGAATTCAGGCAAATTATCTTCGGCGGATACAAATGGTTTGATAAAACAAATTTCCGCTTTCTTGACGCAGGCAAGAATCTGGGCGCGCTCATCGTTGCGGATGTTCAGGCCCATGCGCTCACGTTGTGCCGGAGAAAAACTTTTAATGTAAGCAAGGCGTTCAAAAAATCCGAGTTTTTCTAGCCGTGCAGGATCAATTTTATGGGGATCTTCTTTGGGAAGGGATATCTCGGCGGGAGTTTTCTTTTTTTTGGGCGCGACTATAAATGGCCTGCGAACAGGGATTTCATTATCAAGATCATCCAAAGAAATCTCTGGTTCCTCATGGCTTTCTGTTGCCGCGTCTTCGGCCGGCTTGGCATGGACAGTTTTCCGTCGATCAAAGAATTTGCGCAGCGCTGAAGAAAGCTTGCAGGCTTCAATGACAATGTCATTATGTTCTTCGCTTACCGGTTCATCGGGATAAAGGGTGAGGTCAAACGTGGTGACGGGATCACGCGTCACGCGATTTTTTATTTCCGCGTTATAGTGTTGCTTGTTTAGCAGGGCGGCAGCATTTTTCTTAACTTCAACTTGTATATCATGATGGATGGTATGGGCATGATCTTTTGAAAGCATTTCGATCAGCAATTCATCAAAAAGTGCATCGAATCGTGCTTTGTTGTCATTTTTGATCACCCTTCGCAATGATTCGGATTGTCGGCAAGCGGCAATGATTGCGGCATTGAGTTTGGCATGGGCAGGGTCGTCCGTAACTATGGTCAGCGTAAGGCGATCGGCAAGTGACTGGAGTTTTTCTTCCTGAGTCGTCATTTCCGGAATTGTATTTTTAATAATTTTGGCAAGGTTCATCCGAATTTCTTTTTCAACCGCTTCAGGTATTTTTAATGGCTTTTCCGGACGGAGGTATTCATTAAGCAGATCAAGATATAACTCCTGATAACTGTCGGTATTACGCAACTTAACCAGCTTACGCATGGCTTGGGATTGCTTGCAGGCCTCAATGACGGCTTCATTATGGCCTTTGCTCGTTTCGTCATTCATGTCGACCACTAAATCAACATCGCGGGCGTGATAAACGGGGTGTTGTTTGGAATAGCCGGAATTAAATAGCTGTAGGGCATTTTTTAAAATGTCTGCTTCAACTTCAGCCGGTAGGTTTTCCGTACGTTCCGGCGAAAGAAAGGGGATGATGCCTTCTACGAATTTACGGTCATAGCTTTCGTCTTCCTCCAGTTCGAAAGAGGTGCGAGGCCTTGAAGCGCCTTTGGGCAATTTAGCATAATCCTCTAGAGGTATAGTCATCCTGTTGCTGGGATTGTCGATATGCCGGAGCTTCACCACCCATGATTGTCTTCTCCGTTCATCGGTTTCGAGTTGGGTACGTGCTATGAAGTCAGGAAAAATTTCAGATACGCGTGTAATTTCTGATGCCAGCGGGGTGTTTTCATAAAACTTACCCCATAGCTTGGTAAATTCAGGTACATGATCTTGAATGACAGGTACTATTTCCCTGACTTGTTCAGGTGAAAGCGGTTCTATGAAGGGATTATCGCTTTGTTGTTTTTTTACGAAGGGGCCTTTGTCTTCAGAAGCTTCGATTAACTCAAATTTGGTTTCTCTGCCATTTTTTTTGTCAATCACATGGACGTGTGCGGGGCCATGTTCGTATTTATCACCACGTGTTGTTACTTGCGGATGTTTTACCCCACGCCCATTTTCAACAAAGCTGGTCAGGTTGTCGTTACCGTCAACGGTTGGGGGGGTGCTTTCACTTTTCAAATCAGTGCTATCGAATTTTTCCGGTGCATAGACCACAATACGGTAGTCATTCTTACCGGAGGTAACGTCGAATCCCCATCCATACGATCCGGCTGCTTTGGGGTGTTCCGGATCAGGGGCAAACTGTATCAGATGCTCATCAAATAGAGCGTCAAACCGTGCTTTATTTTCCTTTTTGATAAAGTTGCGTAGAGATTCCGTCTGTTTGCATGCTGTTATGATGGCTTCATTGAGTTTGGCGTGATCAGGATCATCAGGCACAATTATCAGTTCCATGCGTTCGGCGAGTGCGGAGATTTTTTCTTCCTTGCTGGTTATTTCCGGAATTGAACTTTTGATAATATTTGCAAGGTTAAGCCGTATACTTTTTTTAATAGTATCAGGAATTTTCAAAGGCTCGTCCTGTCGCAGATAGGACTCTAGCAGTTCAGTATACAATGCCTGATAACTATCGATGAAGTTATGTTGTGCAGGTGATGGCTTATCCATAAGCGCGACAATCCGCGTTTAATGGCAGGCAATCCAAGCAATTGTTCTCGACGCAACAGATGGTTTTCATCACTGCCTTTTTCAGCCAGTTTTTACGGTCACTTAAACTAGATTAACTTCTTTGGTAAGAATAGTGACAATTTGAAGAAAAGCAGGCTCACGCCCTCTTTTCAAACAGGGTAAAAACCGGTGCCGAGGAAGGTAGGCGGATTAAAGTTCGCCTTTGTACACTTTAATGATATTATCGAGAAGCTTAAGCGCTTCTTCGCGTGGACGCTGGAAGGTGTTGCGGCCGATGATGGAGCCGTTGCCGCCTCCATCGCGGATGCCGCGTACTTCGTCCAGCAGCTCTTTTTCGCCCTTGGCATTGCCACCGGAAAATACGACGATACGCTTACCGGCAAAGCAGGCTTGTTTCACATGGGCGATACGCTCAGCCATGGTCTTAATGCCAACCTTTTCAGATTCATAGACCTTTTTGGCTTCAGCCTGTTCAAGGAATTCGGTTGGGGGCTTCACTTTAATGATGTGGGCGCCGAGCAGGGCGGCCATATGAGCTGCGTATGCACAGACATCCATAGCGGTTTCACCATCTTTGGAAATGGATGCCCCACGTGGGTATGACCAAATCACGACGGCAAGGCCAGCGGCTTTGGCTTCTTCCGCCAGTTCGCGGATTTCTTCCATCAGGCTGAAGGCTTCATGAGAACCCGGATAAATGGTAAAACCAATAGCGGAGCAACCAAGGCGAAGCGCATCCGCCACCGTGGCGGTTACGGCCTGATCGGGCACACTGTCTTTCGGGGTGAGAGAATTTGAGCTATTAACTTTTAAAATCAATGGGATCTGACCAGCAAAGGTGTCGGCTCCGGCTTCGATCATCCCAAGCGGTGCGGCGTAGGCGTTCAGACCTGCATCGATAGCGAGCTGAAAATGATAATGCGGGTCGTAGGCATCAGGATTTTTGGCAAAACTGCGGGCAGGGCCGTGTTCGAAGCCCTGATCGACTGGAAGAATCACCACATGCCCCGTGCCACCCAAGCGACCCTGCATCAGGATGCGTGCAATGTTGGCTTTGGTACCTGGGCAATCACTTTCGTAATGGCTGAGGATTTTTTTTACTTTGGGGGTCATTTTCATGTAGTCTCTCCGGATTCATCGTGGCAAAGTCTGTTGCATAGCCTGTTTCTTTCTGATTATCAATTGGTAATATCCGTTCTCCCATCCGTTTTTCTGGTATCAAACCTGTGGCTTCTATCATTTATAACCTAAAGGAAAATAAGCGGTTTTTACTTAAATTGCTGGCATTAAGCACGTTCGTGATGACTCCTTTATGGGTGATGCTGGCGCTGAAATGGCCCCGTGCCCATGACTTTATTTTTTATGCGGGCATATTAAGCGATTTTTCCGCCCAATTCTGGCAGGGGCAGTGGTATCCGCGCTGGCTGATGAATGTGTATGATGGGTATGGCAGCCCCATCTTTGTGTACTACAATCCGCTCAGTTTTTTCCTGCTCACACCCTTCCAGTGGCTTGCGCCTTGGGATCCTTATGGGCTGTGGCGTACAGTGTTGGGTATGCAGCTTGCCCTGTTCGCTGCGGGTATCACCAGTTACAGGTGGCTACGCCATTATTTTCCGGTGGCACAGGCGCAGACAGGCGCACTGCTGTATGCCGGTTTTCCCTATGTCACGATTGTGGTGTATTTCAATTATGGTCTGGGGTCACTCTGGGCAATTGCCTTTATGCCGCTGGTTTTGGAATCGATTGACCGGATACGCAATCAGGGTTGGCGCAGCGGTGTGCCAGTTTTGGCAGTGGCGTATGCGCTAATGTGCCTTTCGCATCTGGTGACGCTGTTTACATTTATCATGGTTCCATTGAGCTATGCAGTCGTTATGGCTGCACCGAAAGACCGATTGCGCCAGCTTTTCTGGGTAGGTTTTAGTGGATTTCTGGCGATTTTATTATCGCTGTTTCATTTGCTACCCATGCAGCTCAACCAGCCGTATATCGTTGCCGAGCGCTTTACTTCCGGCCACCTAAATTACGCCGGACATTTCTGGATGTTGCACTCGCTGTTCGGGTTTTTATGTTTTATTCCGCCGCTGGTGGGATTGTATTTCGAGCAACCGAAATTTGCAGGCAAACGACCGGTGACACGCGTCATGCGTTACTGGATGATTACGCTGGCCGTGATGCTGTTTATGATCCTGCCCTGTTCGAAGTGGCTGTGGGATGCGGTGACACCGTTACATTACCTGCAATTCCCAATGCGTTTCTATATCCCGATGTGGCCAGCGGTTGTTTTCTTGGCGGTGACATGGTTGCCGCAGGCCAAAACGCGCGGCATCTATCCTTTTTTACTGACGGTGATGCTGGCGAATACCGCCATCAATTCGTGGGAATCATGGTTTAATGACGCTACGCCCGCTGCAGGCACTAAAACCATTGTGGGTCTTAACAACAACCCTGAATCTTTTCCGCGCTGGGTAGAAATGCCGTTACCTTACGGCCTTTTTGAAAGCGGCCAGCAGGCGGCTATCGTGGGTGTTAAGGGCATTGTAAGTGTGACACACTGGTCCGCAGGCGATATACGGTTGCATACCGAGATGACCGGCGGCGAGGGACGCGTGGTCTTGCACCAGTTTTATTATCCCTATTGGCACAGCAACGATGGAACCGTTGAACCCTTTCACGGCTTGCTTTCTATAAAAGTGCCTTCCGGTAGCCACGACATCACGATCACGGGTGGCGAGTTGGCAGGCGAACGCTTAGGGGAAATGATTAGTCTGGCGGCACTGTGTGCTATTGCGCTGATTTCAGTTTATAAGCGCCGCGAAATTCCGGCAGGCTGACAAAGAGGTTGGTGGGGTCCACAAGGCTTTCGGTTGCGCCAAGGATTAGCACCCCGTGAGGTGGTAATGCTTTGGCCATTTTTTCGGTGATTTTTGCTTTCGTTGCATCATCAAAATAGATCAGCACATTGCGGCAGAAGATAATGTCGAATGTGCCAAGTGCCTTATAATCATCCATCAGGTTGTTCGTTTTGAACTGTACCATATTGCGGATATCGTCTTTCAATTGCCAGCTGGTGTCGGGCAGCGAATTGAAATATTTAATCAGCATCTGGATAGGCAAGCCGCGTTGTGCCTCAAACTGGGAGTAGATACCAAGCTTCGCCTTATCGACAACTTTTTTGGCGAGGTCGGTTGCGATAATTTCAAAATTCCATCCGGCCATTTTAGCCGCGTCTTCGCGGATGCAGATACCGATGGTGTAGGGCTCTTGTCCGGTGGAACAGGCGGCGCTCCAGATACGCATGCGCTTGGATGTTGCAAGGCTGTTTATCATCATTGGAAACACAATGCTGCGTAGCTGTTCATACGGTTTGATATCGCGGAAGAATGAGGATTCGTTAGTGGTCATTGCTTCAGTAATTTCCACCAGCAATTCTTCGGTAGGCTTGGTGCGGATGGTTTGGCACAGATGCGAGATATCGTTAAGCTGCCTGCTTCGTGCGACGGGCAGCAGGCGGCTTTCCAGTAGGTAATGTTTATCTTCCGTCAGTGCAATTCCGGAGCGTTTTTTGAGCAGTTCGGATAGCAGGCGGAATTCATCATCACTAATCATATCAGCCCTGCCTGTCTATTTGTCGCACAAGCAATGGTGCTATGTCGTTTAAAGGCAAAATGGCCTTACATAAGTGATTTTCCGCCACTGCTTTTGGCATGCCGTAGACAACGGAGGTGGCTTCATCCTGAGCGATTACACTGCCGCCGTTTTTTACTACATCTTTGGCGCCTTCCATCCCGTCTTGTCCCATTCCCGTCAGCACAACGACTGCAAGGTGCTGGCCGTAGATCGCGCTTAACGAGCGTAGCATGGGGTCAGCTGCCGGACGGCAGAAATTTTCCTGCGGGTTTTTATTGAGGTTGATGATGACATCATTCATGCCGTTTTTCGTCATCACCATGTGAAAATCCCCAGGGGCAATGTACGTATGCCCTGCGAGCGCCACTTCATTACTTTTACCCTCAGTGCAGGGACGGCCAGCCGACTTTGTGATCTGATCTGCCAGCAAGGTCGTGAAGGTGGGGGGCATGTGCTGGGTAACGAAGATGGGGATATTTTTCAGATGTCCCTTCAACTGACCAAATAGCGTCATCAGTGCCTGTGGGCCACCCGTAGATGATGCAATCGCAAGTGCGCGGATGCCTGAGGGATTGAGTAATTCACCCGCCATAAGTTTCACCACATTTGCCGCAGGTTCGCGGTTTGGAGGCCGTGGGGCAGGGATGTATTGTGTTGGCATTGCCGGTGTAGCAGTAACAGTGTCATTGATGGAAGATTGTGGCAGGCCGCCAAGTGCCAGAATTTTGGTGATGAGTTCGCGGTAAAAACCTTCGACCTCGTTGCCGAATTTGGCGGTTGGCTTGGCAAGATAATCCGTTGCCCCAAGCGACAGTGCCTGCATGCTGATCGAGGCATTGCGTAAGGTCAATGTCGAGGACATGATAATTTTGCTGTTTGGGCTGATCCTGATCAGTTCGGGCAGGGCGGTGATACCGTCCATGACAGGCATTTCAATATCAAGCACGATGATCTGTGGCTGAAGCTCTTTCGCTAGTGAAATTGCTTGTTGGCCGTTGGAGGCAGAACCGGCAATGGTGATATGTGGATTGGCGGTGAGTGCCTTGTTCATCAGGCCACGTATGATTGCCGAGTCGTCGACCAGCAACACGCTTACGGTCATGGCAAAACTCCTTCGTGTGGGTACGCCATAGAGCTAGAGCATGTTGATTTGTTCGAGTTTCCCTCGGATAATGCCAGCATCAAATGGTTTCATAACATATTCATCAGCGCCCGCACTCATTGCTTGTACGATATGTCCGAGTTCGCTTTCAGTGGTGCAGAACAGGACTTTAGGGATATTTCCATCGGGCATAGCCCTTAGTAATTTAAGAAACTCCAACCCGTCCATCACCGGCATATGCCAGTCGAGTAAGATAAGATCAGGCTTTTGAGTCTGACAATGTTCATAGGCTTTCTGGCCGTCTTCGGCTTCCGACACTTCAAAACCAATTTCTTCGATAATCCGGCGGACGAGTTTACGCACCACTTTCGAATCATCAACAATAAGGCAGCTTTTCATAATTACAATTTCAATAGGGCATGCACATCAACAAGCACAAGTAATTCATCGGGTAGTTTATGAATGCCCGTAGCAATGTCTTTCCATGCGTTGCCGAGGTTGGCGGGGGTTTTTTCTATATGCACAGCAGGAATGGTCAGGACCTCAATCACGTTATCTACCATCAGGCTGTATAATTCACCCTTGATCTCAATAACGACGAAGGTGCAGTCGGTGTTGATCATCGTGTCCTGAAGATTGAGGCGTTTGCGCAGGTCGATGACAGTGACGATGCGGCCGCGCAGGTTCAGCGATCCGGCCACTTCCGGCGGAGCCAGTGGGATAGGCGTAATTTTCTGGTGACGCAGCACGTCACGCACGTTTTTTACTTCAATACCGAACATCTGGTGTTCAACGCGCATTGTGACATACATGCGTGCATCGGCATCGAAGTCAGCATGGATTTTGAGGCTCATTTCGGTCGCTGTTTGCATATGCTAGTGCCTCACATCAGGCATATCACCCATCAGCCAGCGCGATACTGATTCCAGCAAGCCGGTGCGGTCTGTTTTCACGATACAGTCATTCAGGCCGATGCTGCGGCTACGTTTCATAGTCGCTTCGCTCATGAACGCGGTGTAGGCGATAATCGGGATATGTCCGGTTTGCGGTGAATTGCGGCACAGCGTGGCAAATTCAAATCCGTCCATACCGGGCATTTCGATGTCGGTGACAATCATATCGAATTTAGAGTTATGTTTTTGCAGCACATCGAGCGCATCTTCCGCATTATCGGCAGTCGTTACCTTATACCCCACCGACGACAGGAACGGTACGGTGAGATTACGGAAGAACGGACTGTCTTCAACCAGCAGAACCTTGCATTCCGAGGCTTTTCTGTGGCTGATGGTCTCATTATCCGAAATAGAACTGTTGATCAGGTCTCTCAGGAAATAGCCTACATCCACCACATCGGTACTCTTTCCGGCGACGACCATGCTGCCGAGGAAGCCATGTTTTTTAAGTTCGCTGGAGGAAAGTTTGATGGCAAATTCGGTGTAGACGATATCGATAATTTCTTTGACCACCATGCCGATGACTTTTTTGTCGTAACTGAATACCACCACGTCCACCGTGCCGCTGTCAGGCAGTGCAAAGTCGTCATTCAGGGTAATCAGGCGCATCAGGTCGCCGCGATACTGGATAACGGGGCTGTCTCCGGCAATTTCAATCTGGCTGACATCAATTTCTTCAAGACGCGATACCAGTTCCAGCGGTACTGATTTCGGTGCGCCTTTGCCGGTGCTGAACAGTAAGAAGCCAATCAGCGCCTGTGAATCCATGTGTGCGGTGCTGACGGTGGCCACATCGGCATGTGTATTGACATCAATATTGCTGATGGACTTCACAATGCCGTTCGGATCAAGGATCATGATCACGCTCCCATCACCCAGAATGGTGTTTCCCGAGTAGACAGGGATGTGTTTGAGAATGGTGGAAACAGGCTTCACTACGATTTCTTCCGTGTCATAGACGCGCTCTACAACAATCCCGAAATCGTATCTGCCCACGCGGCACACCGCGACGTACATTTCCTTCGCAAGCATTTGCGTCAGATTAGTGGAGTGGCCAAGGATTTCTGACAGGATAGCAAGCGGCAACAGCTTATTGCGCAGGCGCATTACCGGTGTATTGTTGATTGTTTCCACAGTCAGCTCGGAGCCGGGGGACACAGACACCAGTTCCAGCACATTGATTTGCGGGATCGCGAATTTCTGTCCTGCCACTTCAACCAACAAAACTGATACGATAGCGAGCGTGAGCGGAATTTTAATGCTGATCTGCGAGCCTTTGCCCCAGACGGAATCCAGATCAATGGTGCCGCCTATTTTTTCGATATTGGTTTTCACCACATCCATGCCCACGCCGCGTCCGGACACTGCTGTCACTTTTTCGGCGGTTGAAAATCCGGGGTGGAAAACGAATTGTGCTATTTGTTTTTCGGTCATGGTTTCAAGGGCTGCTTCGGTGGCCATACCGTTGGCGATAGCTTTGGCTTTCACGCGTTCGATATTGATGCCGCGCCCGTCGTCTTTAATTTCGATGATAATGTGCCCGCCTTCGTGATAGGCGCTCAACACCACGGTTCCGGTTTCTGGTTTGCCGGCAATCAGGCGGTCAGCGGGTGTTTCCAGACCATGATCGCAGGAATTGCGTACCATGTGGGTGAGTGGGTCTTTGATGACTTCCAGCAGCTGGCGGTCGAGTTCCGTTTCCGCACCGTTCATTTTGAGGTCAATTTTTTTGCCCAGTTCGAGCGACAGATCGCGGATCAGACGCGGGAATTTAGACCATGCGTTACCGATTGGCTGCATGCGCGTTTTCATCACTCCGTCTTGCAGTTCGGTAGTGATATGGCTGAGCTGCTGCAGCGGGGTCAGAAAATCCTTATCTTCTTTGGTGCGGACAATCTGCATCAGCTGGTTGCGGGTAAGCACCAGTTCGCTGACCATCTGCATCAGTGTTTCAAGCACGTCGATATTGACGCGGATACTCTGGTTTGCGCCCACACCTTCCTTGGCTTCGCCCGAAGGTGATTCGGCAGGTTCTTTCGCCTTGGTAGCAGCAGGTGTTTTGGCGGGAGCTGTGGCATTGGCAGGTTGTGGCTTGGTTGGCGTGTGGGCTCCATTTGCGCCGTTTGCCTTAGTGGGTGCAGCGGCACTAATCTTGGAAGCGGTTTCATCGGCCATCATTTTCTCAATGGCTTCTTTAATTGCGGGATCATCCTCGCCCTTGAAATGCGGGAATGCTTCATCAGAAGCCGCAGGAGTGGTGATGGATCCGGCCATCTTGGTGGCGGCTTCATCAGCCAGAATTTTATCAATCGCTTCTTTAATCGCAGGGTCATCTTCACCCTTAAAGTGCGGGAATTGTGCATCATCGGCAACAACGGCAGATGCTGCAGCGACAGGTGTTTCCGCAGTTGGAGCTACCGGTGCAGCAGCTCCAGCGGCCATAACGGTTCCGGTATCGGCATAATGATTAAGCCGGTTAATCAGATCACTGTCTTCACCTGCCTGTTCTGTGCCATGCTGCCCGAGGTGGTCTATCAATCCTTTAATGGTATCGAGCGATTCAAGAATCAGGGTGATGGCTTGCGGTGTGGCTTCGAGTTCTTTGTCGCGGATTTTCCCCAGCACGTTTTCACCGGCATGGGCAACACTTTCAAGGCGTGGCAACCCAAGGAAACCGCATGTTCCCTTGATGGTGTGCATCATGCGGAAGATATTACCGAGAATGACCGAATCGTTAGGGTTCTGTTCAAGTTTGACCAGCTCTGAATCCAGTGTTCCGAGGTTTTCGGTGGACTCGGTAATAAACTCACTAATCAGATCATCCATAACCAGTCCCTTACATTGCCCTCAAGTTAGTTACTAGCCGTTTGCAAAATTTTCATTTGCAGCTCATCGCCGTTCAGCGTGTAAGTAAACTCCGCGCCCAGATCGTCGATAAAGCGCTTGGTAAGATAGGTTTGAACATTTTTAGGGGTAAGCTGCGCTGTGGTGAGCTTGCCGGTGAATATCACGTCAATTTCCTCGTCCCATTTCAGTCCCGTGCCTTGGGCATTGAAGCTCACTATTTTCTTGCCTTGATCATCTTGTGCGATACGCACGGCAATCGTGCCGCCGCGAACAAGAACGCTCGCAGCTACAATCAGCAGGTTGAAGATAAGGCGGGACATTTTCAGGCTGATGGACACATTCACCGCATCGGTGTGGTTATCCGGCCAGTCGAGTTTGATTTTGGTATCGCTGAAAAAATCGATAGCCAGCTTTTGCTTTTCTTCGAGGCTTGCTTCGCCATGATCGCGCACCTTACCGTAGGACATGCGGTAGAATTGCAGGCGGGTTACGGCGGAAAAAGCGCTGCTGGTGATAAGCTCAACGGCTTGTCCTTGCAGGTTGAAACCTTCTTCACTTAAAAATTCTGCACCATTATTCACAGCACCGATCGGTCCGGTGAGATCGTGGCAAAGGCGTGTGCATAGCAGTTCCGCCATGATTAATTCTTCTAACATTGCTTATTCCATGATCGCATAAGTGTGTTACGTCAAAAATATCTCCCATGAGGAGACACTGATTTAATCATTCTCCACTATTCATGACAAAGATAAATATTTGGTAAATAAAGCGGTTAACCGCTACGTTTGTTTGTCGGGTGGGACAGGAGATACGTTTACAACTGGTAAAAACGCCTGCACAAACGCCCATCTGTTTCAGGGCAGAACACTACCGCTTCTTATCCCTGATCAGTATTTCAACAATTTCCGGATTGGTGAGGGTGGACGTGTCTCCGAGGCTGGAAAGCTCGCCCTCGGCTATTTTTCTTAAAATACGGCGCATAATCTTGCCGGAGCGGGTTTTGGGCAGGGAGGGTGTGAAATGGATGTGGTCGGGGGTGGCGATGGGGCTGATGCGGGCGCGTACCCATTGCGTTAGTTCTTTGTGTAAGGCATCGTCGCCCTCTTGGCCGACATTCAGGGTGACATAGGCGTAGATGCCCTGACCCTTCAGGTCATGCGGGAACCCGACCACAGCGGCTTCCGCCACATGCTGGTGGGCGACCAGTGCGCTTTCAATTTCGGCGGTGCCAAGGCGGTGGCCGGAGACGTTGAGTACGTCGTCCACCCGTCCGGTAATCCAGTAATAGCCATCCGCGTCGCGTTTTGCGCCGTCACCGGTAAAGTAATAGCCTGCCATCTGCGAGAAATAGGTCTGTTCAAAGCGTTCATGGTCGCCGTAGATGGTGCGGGCCTGACCGGGCCATGAGTCGGCGATGCACAGCAGCCCCTCGCATACGCCGTCCTGCACCACGGCGTGCTGGTTCAGGATTACAGGTTTCACGCCAAAAAACGGCAAGGTGGCCGAGCCGGGTTTAAGGTCGGTAGCCCCTGGAAACGGGGCAATCATGTTGCCGCCAGTTTCGGTCTGCCACCATGTATCGACAATCGGGCAGCGTTTTTCGCCGACCGTGCGCCAGTACCACAGCCACGCTTCGGGGTTGATCGGCTCACCCACGCTGCCAATCAGGCGCAGTGACTTGCGCGAGGTTTGGGTTACGAATGCGTCGCCCTCACGCATCAGGGCGCGGATAGCGGTGGGGGCGGTGTGAAAAATGGTGACTTTATGTTTGTCAATCACCTGCCAGAAGCGCGAGCAATCTGGGTAGGTGGGGATGCCCTCATACATCACGGTAGTGGCAGCGTTGAGCAGCGGGCCATAAACTCCGTACGTGTGTCCCGTCACCCAGCCGATATCGGCGGTACACCAGAAAATATCACCTTCCTGACCGGTTGCGATATTCGGGGCGTGGTAATCGAACGTGTATTTATGGGTGATGGATGCCCATATCATGTATCCGGCGATGGTATGTACCACGCCTTTGGGTTTGCCGGTGGAGCCGGAGGTGTAGAGGATGTAAAGCGGGTCTTCGGCATCCATGACCTCGGGGAGGCATTGCGGGGATGCTTTGGCGGTTTCCTCGTGATACCACACGTCGCGCTTGCCATCCCACGCGATGGGGCTGCCCGTGCGCTTCACCACCACCACGCGGTGAACCATGGCGGCTTCTTTGCCCATCAGTTTCAGTGCGTCGTCGACATTGGTCTTGAGCGGTACTTTTTTGCCACCGCGCAGGCCTTCGTCGGCGGTGATGACAAGTTTGCTGTGGCAGTCGGTGATGCGTCCGGCCAGTGCGTCGGCGGAAAATCCGCCAAACACCACGGAATGCACCGCCCCGATGCGCGCACATGCCAGCATGGCAACGGTGGCTTCCGGAATCATCGGCATGTAAATGGTGACGCGGTCGCCCTTGATCACGCCGTGGCTTTTCAGCACGTTGGCAAGGCGGCAGACGCTTTCATGCAACTCGCGGTAGGTGATATGTTTTGATTCGTTCGGGTTGTCGCCTTCCCAGATATAAGCACTTTGTTCGGCATGGTTATAAAGGTGGCGGTCGAGGCAGTTTTCGGTGATGTTGAGCTTTCCGCCTTCAAACCATTTGATCGATACCGGCATCTCGAAGCGCGTATTCTTCACGCGGTCCCACTTTTTTTTCCAGACGAATTCCTCCGCCTGCTTTGCCCAGAATGTGTCCGGATGGGTGGTGGATTCCTCATACCAGTCGCGATAGCGCTTGGCGTTGATAAAGGCGTTTTGCGCCCACTGCGAGTTTACGGGAACGACGGTTTCTTCCATAAATTATTCACCTTCACCAAACTTGTTTTCAATAAGTTCCCTGAGTGCGTCCAACACTTCCGTAGCCTGATCACCCTCGGCAGCAATGGATAATTTAGAACCGGGGTCTGCCCCCAGCATCATCAGACCAAGGATAGACGAACCACCGACGCTGGCGGAGGGTTCCTCCGTGCCATGGCCGATTTTGATGACTTTGACAGAGGCGGTGTAGCTGGTAACTACTTTCACAAATTTGGCGGCAGCGCGGGCATGGAGCCCTCTTTTATTGACGATCCCGACAATGATTTCGCTGGCCATGATATTTGTTAGTTCTCGCCTTTATTGGCAAGCAGGTTGCCCGCCACGTTGATATATTTGCGCGCTGCTTCCTGCGCCTGATTCACCGCGTCCTGCAACGGCACTTTACCGCGCACGCTGGCAAGCTTGATCATCATCGGCAGGTTGACGCCGGCGATTACTTCCACGCCTTGCTCGCGCATGACCGAAATAGCAAGATTGGAAGGGGTTCCGCCGAACATATCGGTGAGGATAACCACGCCTTTGCCGGTATCCACCTCTTTGATGGCTTTTAAAATCAGTTCGCGTGCATTGTCGCCGTCATCTTCGGGTTCAATGCCTATGGCGGCCATCTGTGACTGCTTGCCGACCACATGTTCCGTGACGGCCATAAACGCTTCAGCCAGTTTCCCATGGGTTACAATGACGACTCCGATCATACCATTCCTATCTATTGATATTTACAATTCTAAATCTCTGTGACGAAGCGTCACCTTATACCCGACTGATTCCAAAAAGCCACCCAGCTTTTGCACCATGTACACCGAGCGGTGACGTCCTCCGGTGCAACCGATGGCGATGGTCAGATAGTTTTTTCCCTCTTCCAGAAACCGTGGCAGCAGCGGCTGCAACAGCTCATTCAGCTTGGTATAAAAATCGGAAAAACCGCTGTCAGTCTCGATATATTTTCCCACAGCCTCGTCCATACCGGTCTGCATTTTCAGTTCAGGGTCGTAATGCGGGTTTTTCAGGAAGCGCACGTCAAACACCATGTCGGCATCACGCGGAACCCCGCGGCGGAATGAAAACGAGGTCAGCACCAGCGACAGGCGGCGTTCCGTGCTTGCGAAATGGCTGGTGATGATGGTGCGCAGGTCGGCGGCCTGATAATCGCTGGTGTCGATCACCTTGTCGGCAGCATCGCGGATTTTTTGCAACAGTTGACGTTCATGCTGGATACCGTCCAGTACGGGGCGATCCAGTGTCAGCGGGTGGCGGCGGCGCGTTTCGGTGTAGCGGCGGCGCAGTATTTCATCGTCGCTGTCGAGAAACAGCATGGTGAATTCAATGTCGGGGTTGAGGCGCAGCGGTGTGATGGTTTCAATAAAATGGTCAGCGGAAAAATCACGGCTGCGAATGTCGGAACCCACCACAAGGTTTCCGGTGGTCTGCGGATTGGTGAGCGCAGGCAGGAACGCCAGCGGGATATTGTCGATGGCTTCGAATCCGCAATCCTCCAGCGCTTTGAGGGCAACCGATTTGCCCGCACCCGACATGCCGGTGACCAGAACAAGTTTCATACACCACCCTCACATCTGTGGGGGATGGGACAAAAACAGGCGGATTTTAGCAGGCGTGGATTGTTCAAAAGCATGCAGCGATAATAATGGCACTTGCACCGCAAGGCAATCAAAGAACTCAGGCTCCGGCATCCGTTCGACTTCGTGGGGGGCAACCAGCTGAACGACAAGCGCCAGCGGGATGTTTTGGATGTAGGGCAGGGTAACAATACCCACGCCACGCACCTCCAGCAGGCCTTCAAGGCGTGGTGCAGGGGAGATAAGCAGGGTGTTCCCTTCTTTACGCAGGACAATCTGGTCATCGCCTACCAGTGTTGCCCCGCTATCAATCAGGCGCAGGGCCAGATCGGATTTCCCGCTGCCGGATTCACCGAGTAAAAGAATAGCTGTGTGGTTGATAGCGATGCAGGACGCATGGATGGTCTGCGTGTCAGGCATGCGCCTTACGCCGCATCATGCACATGTTCGTTGAGCAGTAGTCCGTGCAGGGCGCGGGCATCTCTGGCTTTACGCAGGGCTTCGCAGAGGACTTTATCGCGCAGCAACCGCGAGATCGTGGCGAGTGCCTTGATGTGGTCGGTGTTGGCAGATGCAGGGGTCAGCAGTAAGAATAGTAAATCTACTGGCCTTCCGTCGGCAGCATTAAAGTCAATCGGCTTTTCGAGCTGGATGAACATAGCGTGGATTTCATCCAGACGCTCAAAGCGGCCATGCGGGATGCATACGCCGTTGCCCATGCCGGTGCAGCCGAGCTGTTCGCGTTCCTGCAGCACTGCGTAGATTTCACGTTCACTCAGCGGGACAATGCTGGCGGCAAAGCTTGCCATCAATTTCAGTGCCTGTTTTTTGTCACGGGCAGAAACCTGAGCAATTACCGCTTCCGGCGGCAAAATGGAAATGAGGTTCATAGCGATAAATTGTGCTTAAGCGGCTTTGCTGTCTGGATCAACCCATGCGATATTGCCGTCATTGCGGCGATATACGACATTCAGGCGGCCATGAGCCGAATTAAAGAACATCAGGGCAGGAAGATCCTGCAAATCCATTTTCATCACGGCCTGACTAACCGTCATAGTTCCGATTTCGGTATGTTGTTCGGCAATAACCAAACCGGCGTTTTTATGATCATCTTCTTCGCCGACTTCCGGCTTCAGGGTGTATTTCTTACCCTTGCGCGGTATTTCCTGAACGTTGTCAACTTCCGATTTATGGTGGTTGGTCAGTTTGCGTTTGTAACGGCGCAACTGGGTGGTGGTTTTTTCCAGCGCTTCATCGAAGGCGGAGTGGGCATCGCCCGCTTCACCACGGCTGCGAACCACGAGACCTGAATGAGTTCCAAGATTTCCGGTAATGTCGACGCGGAACATGTGCGCCTCGCGGGAGACGACTACTGTCACACTGGTGACGCGGTCGATATATTTTATGATATGTTCTGCAAGCTGGCTCTCAATATGGGTTCTTAAGGCTTCGCCTACGTCGACGCCTTTGCCGGAAACGTGAATTTGCATGATACTCTCGTTGATTGTTTCTACTGACGATTTACAAGGATATTCCTTTGTTGCGATACCGTCAAGGGGAGCTGTAAGTTCCCGTTTTAATACATTGAAAAAAAAGAGTTTTACGTGTTTATTGGGGCGATTTTAAGGCTAAAAAACGCTATATTTTAGGCATTTTGATGCCAAGCGCCTTGGTCAGGCGCTCGGTTTCGCCGTAATACGCCACACGCTTCAGGCAGCGTGGCATAATGCCACTCCACTGGAAATGGCCTTTAAGTTTTCCGTCGGATTCTTCGCTGTCAACCACATAGGTGAACAGGTCGTTCATGGTCACCACGTCGCCTTCCATGCCGGCGATTTCCGAGACGTATGTCACGCGGCGTACACCGTCACGCATACGGCTGGTCTGGATGATAAGATGCAGAGCCGAGGAAATCTGTGCGCGGATGGAGCGCATCGGAATATTCAGGTTAGCCATAGAAATCATATTTTCGAGGCGGGCTAGCGCATCACGCGGATGGTTGGCGTGGATGGTGGTGAGCGAGCCTTCGTGGCCGGTATTCATCGCCTGCATCATATCGAACGCTTCAGGGCCGCGCACCTCGCCGACGATGATACGGTCGGGGCGCATACGCAGGGCGTTACGCAGTAAATCACGCACGCTGACTTCTTCATCCGGTGCCTGCCCAAGCATGGCGGGTTTGGTTTCAAGGCGCACCACGTGCGGCTGCTGCAATTGCAGTTCCACCGCATCTTCAATGCTTACAATACGCTCTTTATCGTCAATCGTGCGCGATATCGCGTTGAGCAGGGTGGTTTTTCCCGAGCCGGTACCGCCGGAAAACACGATATTCATTTTGCAATGGCCGACCACTTTGAGAAATTCGCCGAGTGGTTGCGACACGCTTTCACGGCGCACCATGTCGTCAATCGTGATTTTATCGCGTGAGAATTTACGGATGGAGATGGATGTGCCGTCTACGGCCAGCGGCGGTGCGATCACGTTCACGCGGCTGCCGTCGGCAAGGCGTGCATCCACCAGTGGGCGGTTTGCTTCCAGTGTGCGACCCACAGCGCTGACAATGCGCTCGGCAACACCGTGCAGGGTGGCTTCATCGGGGAATTCGGCATCGGTTTTTTCGAGCTTGCCGCCACGTTCCACGAAAATCTCTTTCGGGCCGTTGATCAAAATATCGCTGACGCTGTCGTCATTCAGCAGCGCAGCCAGTGGCCCCATATCGCCGATGGTGCTCCAGTTGATAGTAGGTACTTTATCGGGTGCTTCGCTCATGCAACCAACATAAGCGATTAAGCTTAAGATTTGGTTAGATAAATTTTAATTATTGGTTAGTGGTTACGCCACGTACTTGCCGGTCAGATTTCGTAATTCGTGAATAATATCATTATCTTGTAGTGTATTTTTTACTTCTGGTTTGCTTAGCGCCGCTTGCAGCGCGGAGATATGTTTGCGCGCCACCATCTGGTGTTCAACGTGGTCCACCTTCAGGTGGTTGCGGCAGAAAAGATAGAGCATATACGCCATTTTGGACGCACCATTATAGCCGAATGTGCCTGAACGCGAGCTGAGCATCAGCGCCGTTTCACTCATATCCATTGGCAGCAGCGTGTAATAATTGCCTTCAGCCATTTTTTTCTGGAGCAGTTTTAACTGGGTCAGGTTTTCCTGTAACCAGCCGATGGACTCTGCATCCGCGGCTTCAACCGTTTGCTGGGCGTTGGCGATGACTGTGGGGGTAATCACTGACGACAGTAAAGTATCCGCACCGAGTTTCAGCTTAAGCTTGTAATCGGGTAACCACAGTTTCGGCAACGAGTCCTTGGTCATCACCGTCGCTTCGGTTGCGAGTGGCTTTGACTGCGCTTTCAGGAGCGTCTGGCGGCGTTCCGGCGCATCTTTGCGAATGATGGTTCTGCTGCGGCGGTCGGGACCGATATAGTATTGCGACAACACGAACTGTCGCGGCGCTTCGATCAGGCGCTCAAGGCGGGAATATACAGTTTTAGCGGTAAATGGCTTGACGACATATTCATTGATGCCGTAATCGCGGGCGGTGATAACATCTTCTTTTTCGGCGCGTCCGGTGAGCATGATAATCGGCAATGTCTGGTCGGGGCTTGTGCGGTCGCGGCGGATACGGTTGAGCAGTTCAAGGCCATCAATTTCGCGGGTATTCCATTCGGTGATCATGAAATCAATCGGCTTCAGGTGCAGTACTTCCAGTGCCTGAGAGCCATTCGGGGTAACGCTGACATTGACAAATCCCATGCGCACCAGCATATCCCGCAGGATTTTTGCCAGCTGTACATCGCTGTCGACGACGAGAATATTAAAATCTTTGAGTTTGTTCGGAGCCATTACTATTGGAGGGGTATGAGTGGAACGTCTTCGCTCATAATAGCGTATTATTAATCTTTATGCTAGATCGCGTATCAATGAGTCAACAAAAATTAATAAATATATTAAGCGGCTTCGGCGGTAAACTTTTTTGCCAGCTGCTGGAGTTCACCAATAATGACCGCAACGTCGACGGTGCCGACCTTGCCGGTGGTATTGCTGAGCGAAACTTGTAACACGCTGATATGCTTTTCGATAATCAGAAGATGCACCGGCTGCGTGATTTGAGGGGTGTTGCTGGCGAACAGGTAGAGCAGGTACGCCACTTTTGACGCACTGATGTAGCCAAAAGTACCCGCGCGTCCGCTCATGCTGAGTGAAACGTCTGCTATTTCCTTTAGGTAGTTGCCTACCTCACTCTCGGTTTTGAGCAGCTGGTACAGGTCTTTCAGTACTTTGAGGTCATCACGGATCCATAACAGCGAGTCGCCGGTGATTGATTCAATGGCGGCCTGTGCCTTATGCAGAACATCATTGGTGATGATGGAGCTTAGGGTGTTTCCTTTGCCCAGCTTGCGTGTAAGCGCATAATCCACCACCCACACCTTGGGGTCATCGATAGAAGCAATCTCGCCGACAGTGGCTTTGGGTTTCATCTGTGGTTTGACTTTGGATTTCCGGAGGTCTGGCTGTCCGGTAGGGGGGTGCCCCTGAGAGCGGCGGTCGGGGCCGACAAAGTTGGTCGATACGATAAAGTGCCGCGGGTTTTCAACCAGCCGTTCAAGGCGGGTGAAAATGGTTTTCGCGGTAAATGGTTTGACAACATATTCATTCACACCGGCGTTGCGCGCGGTTACCACATCAGCCTGTTCGGCACGTCCTGTAAGCATAATGATGGGCAGCGTCGGGTCGGGTGAGGAAGGGTTGCGGCGGACTGATTTCACCAGTGACAAACCGTCCAGTTTTTGTAGATTCCATTCGGTAATCAGCAGGTCGAATGATTTTTTTTGTAGAAATTCTAATGCTTTTTGTCCCGTTCCAGCAAGCGTTACATTGGAGAATCCCATGTCTTGCAATGTCTTTTGGAATACTTTGCTGAGTTGGTAATCAGAATCGGCTACGAGGATGTTAAATAACTTTAAATTTCCAGTCATGAATATCTTATAATTGGTGTTCTAAAATGAGATTATTTTAAGACACTAATCCACATTCTTAATTTTTTCAATAGTCCTGAGGCCACCTAAACCAAGCATTCCCATCAGCACGGTAGTTAATTCCTGCATATCGAATGCAGGTAACTTAACGTTACCACCACTGTTAGCAATCAGGAATGCCAGCAGTGGTTGCAGCACGAAGTGATACCCGAACGCTACGCCGCAGACCCAACCGATAAACGGTCGCCATCCGCTGACAAACAGGTTGGGATTTTGTGCTTCCGCTTCGTCGATCTGCGTTTGGCTCTGGTCAGCTTGCAAGGCGAGCCGCATCTGTTCCAGAGCTTGCACGTTTTCTTCCTTGATGAGTTCCAGTTTTGCTTTAGCGCGCGCGTCGGGGTCGGGAATGATACGGTCGAGTAGTTGTGAAATCGCCGGAACCAGTGCAAGCCATACAGGCATACGATCCTCCTAATTTTCTTTAGTAAAACATAGGATTAGCAGGTCAGGAAGGGGCAATTAGCAGTAAATTTACTAATTTTGATTAATATGTAGATCTAATCAGGACAGGATAATATGTATGGCATCCCCACGATTTGAAGGAAGTGAGCGTAAAGCCGCAGTTTTCTTTATTGAGAATCCTGTCAATTCTTATGAAATATACGAGCACGCCAAGAGAATGACAGATTTTGGTGGCCCGTTAAACGGGGTGAGTGTGGTGTATGTCCCATCCGAAATGAGAGCTGGCGATGCCGAAAAAATTAGGCAAGAAGCCAATGATTTCAGAACGCAAAGCACACTGGTGATTGCAGAAGCTCCTAAGGTGAAATTAAAGAAAATGATGCGCAGCCCTAAGTTTGAAACGCTGGAAAACGTGGTGGGCATCAAGGAACTGGTAACCATCAATGATGCGGATATGTGGAGCGCGGGGCATGATGCACGCGATGAGTTGAAACTTGATCAGAAGGTGGTGGCAGCCGCAAAGAAAATTCTTGGCAGCAAAGGGATGGCTTCAACAATGAGCGATCCTGTCGATACGAATGAAAGAGATGGTGATCCAGACCATACTCGCAGCGACTGGACTACTTCCGTTGACCATCATGGCAATGAACGTCCAAGCGGCGGCAGAAGAGGTGGCGGTGGCGGATTTAGGGGCGCTTAAGTAAGCATAGTATAGTTTTAAGAGACGCCGCCGATATGGATATTATTATCGCCGGTCGGGTTTCTTGCTTCCTCAAGATTAGCTAGTCCGCGCACGAACACGTACATAGAAGCCAGTATCGGAACCGATGCCATCAGCCCGTTATTAGTGATCAGATAGTCGGCCGCATGCCACGATGAGGCAACAGCGAAAGAAATTTCTGTAATGGCATACACCATCAGGCTTTTTTTGCGCAGACAGTGAAAACCATAACCCAATCCCAGTATAAGCGCCACAAGCAGCAGGTGAATATAAGCGGGCCCTATCATTTCGGATAAGTCGCCATAACATTCCGGCAAAACAGGAAACAACAATAAAAATACTGCCGTGCCCGCAGCGATCATGCCGATCAGAGTAAAGGTAACAGGGAATTTTTTTACGAGCTTAATCATGTGGCTACATTACGATGGAGTATATCCTCATTCAAGCAGATAGAATTTAGCGGTGTTCCCGCGTTTTCATGAATTCCACATCCGGCCAGTCTTTCTGGATACGCTCCAGATGCCATGCGTTGGGTGCGAGATAAGCGATCGCGCCGTTAGCATCCTCGGCGGCGTTGTATTTATTTTTATCACAGAATTCTTTGAGTTTGTTATCATCCTTGCATTTGACCCAACGGGCGTTGGTGTATTGCACTTCTTCGAAGCTGCCATTGACGCCGTATTCGGTTTTGAGGCGTGACGCAATCACCTCGAACTGCAATTGCCCGACCACGCCGATAATCCAGCTCGAACCGTCCAGCGGTTTAAAAATCTGTGACGCACCTTCTTCGGAGAGCTGTTCGAGTGCGGCTTTGAGCTGTTTGGATTTTAGGGGGTCGTCAAGGCGCACGCGCTGGAACAATTCAGGGGCAAAGCTTGGGATGCCGGTGAAATAAAGTTGTTCACCTTCGGTGAGGGCATCGCCGATACGCAAATGCCCATGTCCGGGAATGCCGATAATATCCCCTGGCCACGCTTCCTCCGCCAGTTCACGTTCACGCGCTAAAAACAACACAGGGTTGTTGAGCGCGAGTGTCTTGCCCGAGCGCACATGCAGCACCTTCATGCCGCGCGTGTATTTGCCCGAGCATATACGCACGAAAGCAATGCGGTCACGATGGTTTTTATCCATGTTGGCCTGAATTTTAAACACGAAGCCGGTAAATTTGGATTCATCGGGGCTGACATCGCGCTGGTCGGCATGTTGTAGGCGGGGGCTGGGAGCCATAGCACAGAGTGCTTCCAGCAATTCACGCACTCCGAAATTATTGATCGCCGAGCCAAAAAACACGGGTGTTAAATGTCCCTCGGCATACGATGTGGCATTAAACGGCGGGTAGATGGTGCGGATCATCTCCACATCCTCGCGTAGCTGCGCCAGTTGCGCCTCGGGGATATATTCCGACAGGTTGGGGTCGTCCACGCCGTTAAATTTCATCGACTCGCTGACCTTCGCACCTTGGCCGCCATCAAACAAATACAGCGTATCATGCACAAGGTTGTAGCAGCCTTTGAAGCGTTCGCCCATGCCAATCGGCCATGTAATCGGGCAGACATCGAGGGCGAGTGTTTTTTCAATTTCATCGAGCAGGTCGAACGGTTCACGGCTTTCGCGGTCCATCTTGTTGATGAAGGTGATGATCGGCGTATCGCGCAGGCGGCACACCTCGAAGAGTTTCAGCGTCTGGGTTTCAATACCCTTCGCACCGTCCAGCACCATCACGGCCGAATCCACCGCCGTTAGCGTGCGGTAGGTGTCTTCCGAGAAGTCTTTATGGCCTGGGGTGTCGAGCAGGTTGATGGTGTTGTCGCCATACTCAAAGGTCATCACCGAGGCGGTCACTGAAATACCGCGCTGCTGTTCAATCGCCATCCAGTCCGAACGCGCACTTTGGCCGCCTTTTTTGGCTTTCACCGCGCCTGCCAGATGGATTGCGCCTCCGAACAGCAACAGCTTTTCGGTCAGTGTGGTCTTACCGGCATCGGGATGGGAAATAATGGCGAACGTGCGGCGGCTTGAGAACATGGGTGAACAGGTAAAGGTTATGGATAACGAAGTGGGTTATATAGCAAGGCGTTAACTTGTCATCTGTTATCTGTAAGTTACTGCCCCTAAGCGGCTTTTTCCCAGCCGCCGGACTGGGTCTGGCGCAGGTAGGCCATGTCATGGCCGCCTTTTTTGTAGGTCGACCAGCGCGTTCGGGCACTTTCCAGCGCCTGTTGGTTATTGCCGTCAAAGATGTCGATAATGCGTTCAAACGGCGCGGAAGGATCCGGCACCGCCCCATTCACCACCACGAGCAGTTTGGCCTCGTTCAACGGTTCAAGGCTGGATGATAGCAGGATGGGTTGTGCCTGCGGGTTGGGTTCTTTGGTGCTGCCATGCGGCAGGAAGCTCGACGGATCATAAGTCCACAATACCTCGTTCAGATGGTCGATATACTCTTCGGAATCCGCCACCAGTAACGTTTTAAAACCACCCGCCACCGCCTTTTCCAACAGCTTGGGCAGCGCGCGCTCCAGCGGGGTGGTAAGCAGGTGGTAGAACTGGATAGTGGTCATGGAGAGCTTTCGTTTTTAATTAATCATGGTGCGGAAGGGGCGTTGCAAGCGACGGCCAACCACAGGTTCCACTTCTTTGAGGAATTTTTCAAGTTCGTGGTAATCCCTCAAATCGTCACCGATAACGCCAAACAGTATTTCCATGGTGCGGTATTCGGTCATGGCGGCTCTGCAGCGTGCCAGATCGATGGCGGGAACACCGTTTTGGTTGTGGGAATAGAACTCGCAATTTGCGTCGCGGTATTGAATCCACAGGCGTTGCGCCTCCTTCAGCGTTTCATACTGTTTATCGGATTCGTTTGCCAACTCCACGGCATGTGCGTCCGAAGCGGGTTGTGCCCTGAAATTTTTCGTGGTCTGCGCGATAATTTCCAGCGCGCGCTGGTAGGTCATGTTGAGTGCCTTGTCCCACTTTTTGAACTGTACGTTCGAGCAATCTTCCATTTGCTTGAACGATATAGCTTTCGCACATTCGATGTTGGTGAATTGCACATCTGACCGCGCCTGCGCGGGAAGCAGTAATAAACTGCCAATCACCAGAAGCTTATTTAGCTTCATAGTAATCTTTCACCAGCTCGTTCAGCAAGCGTACGCCATAAGCGGTAGCGCCTTTAGGGCAGATGTCGCTGTCCTTCTTTTGCCATGCCATACCTGCGATATCCAGATGCGCCCATGGCGTTTTGTTCACAAAACGTTGCAGGAACTGTGCGGCAGTAATCGAACCGGCTTCACGGCTGTTGGTGGAGTTCAGCATATCGGCGATGTCGGAGTTGATCTGCTTGTCATACACATCACCCAGTGGCAAACGCCACAGCTCTTCACCGACTTTTTCACCGGTTTTGAACAGTTGTTCCGCCAGTTTATCGTCATTGGAGAAGAGTCCGGCGCGGCTGCTGCCCAGTGCAATCAGGATCGCACCCGTGAGCGTTGCCAGATCGATAATGAATTTCGGTTTGAAATGTTTCTGCGTGTACCACAGCGCATCGGCCAGCACGAGGCGGCCTTCCGCATCGGTATTGATGACTTCGATGGTCTGTCCCGAGTAGGAGGTAACCACATCGCCTGGGCGCTGCGCATTGCCGCCTGGCATATTTTCCACCAGTCCGGCCACGCCGATGACGTTGACTTTGGCTTTGCGACCCGCGAGTGCTTTCATCAGGCCAAGCACCGTTCCGGCACCGCCCATATCGTATTTCATTTCTTCCATGCCTGACGACGGCTTAATGCTGATACCGCCGGTATCAAACGTCACGCCTTTGCCGACAAACGCAATCGGCTGAGCCTTGGAGGTTTTTCCGAGGCCGTTCCATTTCATGATGACCATCTTGGATTCTTTGGAAGACCCTTGGCCCACGCCAAGAAGCGCACCAAATCCGAGTTTGTACATGTCCGGTTCGTCCAGCACCTCGACTTCCACGCCGAGCGCTTCCAGCTTCAGGCATTCTTCTGCGAAGGTTTCCGGATAAATGATGTTGGCCGGTTCACTCACCAGATTACGGGTCAGGAACACGCCTTCCGCTAACTTGTCCAGCTCACCGTAGAATTTGGCGGAAGATTTGGAATCGGCCAGTGCCACGGTAAAGCCGGTGATGGTGGGTTTCTCGTCGGCGGGCTTGGTGGTGAAATACTTATCGAAATTATAGCTGCGCAAGTTGGCGCCATGGGCGATGCGCGCTGCGGCTTCCGGCAGGGGTACAGGGCAGCCTTTGAGTTCATCGAGCATAAAGGTGGCGGATTTGGCACCGATGGCGTTGATCTGCGCGGCCACCGCGCCGCCGAGGCTTTCCAGCGACTTGCGGGTAATGCTTTTGACCGCGCCGATGCCCGCGAGGAGTATACGGTCGCATTTCAGGCTGTCAGGGGCAACCACGGAGACGAACTGGCCTTTTTTTCCGGTGAATTTAGGGGAGGTTATGGCTTTGAACAGCGCACCGCCAGCCTGCTTGTTGAAGGCAGAGGCGAGGGGGCTGAGTTTGCGGTCATCGGCGACTGCGAATATGATGACATGATCCAGTTTGGCCTTGGCAGTGGTGATTTCCTGAAAATTAATATTCATACAGACTTCCCTTTATACACTTTACGCGCTATGCAATGTTCCTATGTACCAATACAGCAAATATATCGTTAAAAATCTTGTCCATTCGACATTGCTGATAACGTTTAGCCTTACCAGCATCGTTTGGCTGACGCAAGCATTGCGCTTCATTGACTTCATTGTGAATCAGGGCGTGTCGATCATGGTTTTTTTGCAGCTGACGCTCATGCTGGTGCCGTCGCTGCTCATCCTTATTTTGCCGCCCGCTTTGTTCTGCTCGGTTCTTTTTGTATACAACAAGCTTAAGCTCGAAAGTGAGCTGATCGTTATGCAGGCGGCGGGGTTGAGCCGTATCCGCCTTGCCATTCCCGCCATTCAGGTGGCAGTAGGGGTTACGCTGATTGGGTATTTTATCACTATGTATTTACAACCGGTGAGCTATGGCCGTTTCCGCGAAATGCAATCGTTTCTTCGTAATAATTATGTATCCATCTTGTTACAGGAAGGGGTGTTCAGCAATCCGGTCAAGGGGTTGACGGTGTTCATCCGCGAGCGCAACAAGGATGGTACGCTGCATGGTATATTAGTGCATGACAACCGCCAGATCGACATGCCGATCACCATGATGGCGGAAGAAGGCAAGCTGGTGGAAACGCCGCAGGGGCCGCGCTTTCTTCTGCTAAACGGCAACCGTCAGGAAATGCGCGATGGCCGCCTGTCCTTCCTTACCTTTGAAAACTACACAATGGACATCAGCCTCTACACGCAGTCGATCGGCACCCGTGCGCCGGATGCACAGGAGCAATTTCTGTCTGACCTTCTGAAAGATAATGAGAGGTTGAGCCCCAATGAAAACCAGAAACGCCATGCCGAGGCGCATCAGCGTATCCTTTGGCCGGTGTACTCCCTATCACTGACGCTGGTGGCGCTGGCGGTGGTATTGTCCGGAGAATTTAACCGCCGTGGCAACTGGCAGCGCATTGCGATCGCCATTGTATGCGGTATTGCGGTGATTATTGCTGGTGTCGGCTTCCGCAGCATGATGGCGTTGCGCCCTGCCATGATTTATGTGGCATATGTCAATCTTCTGGTTCCTGTCGCCCTTTCCCTATGGGTGCTGGCGGATCATAAAAAACGCCGCAAAATAATAGTATCGCAAGAGGTGAGTGCCACATGAGGCTACCGTGGACGTTGTTTCAGTATATCGGGCGGCATTTCTTCTTAGCCATTATGCTTGCCATGTTCGGGCTGGTAGTGGTCAGCATGCTCATCGACATTGTCGAACTTATCCGCCGTGCTACCGGCAAGCAGGAAGTGCCTTTCTCCGTTATTATGGAGCTGGCGCTGCTGCGTGTTCCCGCGCTCGCCCAAAAGCTGATGCCATATGCGGTGCTGATCGGTAGCATGATGGCGCTGACGCGCCTGACGCGCACGCATGAGCTGATCGTGGCGCGTGCGGCGGGGGTTTCCGTGTGGCAGTTTTTGGCTCCGGCAATCGCGGTGGTTATGACACTCGGGGTGTTTATGACCACGGTGTTCAATCCGTTTTCGTCCGTTTTATTACTGCGGTTTGAGCGTCTGGAAGGAAAATATTTATCGGCCACGCCAAGCCTGTTGTCTATTTCCGATTCCGGCCTGTGGCTGCGCGAGATGGATTATGATTCCGACACGGTCGGCGAACATATCATTTACACCATGCGTATCTCGCAAAGTACGATGGAACTCGCCAATGTGATTGTCTTCAGCTTCGACAAGAAGCAGAAATTCCTCAACCGCATGGATGCTACTAGGGCCGTGCTGGAAGAGGGTAATCTTCATTTGTTCAACGTCACGCGCTCGGTTCCGGGCAAGCCACCGCAGATTATCAACGATGTGACCCTGCCGACCACACTCACACTCACTCATATTCAGGATAGTTTCGCCACGCCTGAAACGCTGTCATTCTGGCATTTGCCATCGTTCATCACCATGCTGGAAAACGCCGGTTTCTCGGCGCTGCGCCACCGTTTGTACTGGCATAGCCTGCTCGCCAATCCGTTCTTAATGGCGGGTACGGTGTTTGTGGCGGCGGTGTTTTCCCTGCGGTTGCCACGGCGTGGCAAGGTGGGGCTGCTCATTGTGTCGGGCATTGTCAGCGGCTTTTTGCTGCATTTTTTCACGGATATTATTTTTGCATTTGGTTCCGCCGGAACCGTTCCTATCATGCTCGCGGCATGGACTCCCGCCATCGTCGTCACGATGATCGGTGCGGCATTGTTACTGCATCTGGAAGACGGTTAGGCAGCCGTAAGTGCCGCGCTACGCTGCGGAGCGGGTGGCAACACAAGGCTACTTGAGCTTATACCGCTCATGCCCCACATATTGGCATCCAGCGCAATCGCATTCACCTGCGCCAGAGCGCGTGAAGAAAGCGTAATACTTGGAGCTTCAACCTTGCGTTCCACTTGTGCCAGTAGCTGGCGGGTAGCTTCGTCACCGCCGCGTGCCTGATCGGACAGCCATTGTTTCAGCGGCACGCCCTTGTCGTTTTTCATTTCCGGTGATGGCCTGAAACTCCCTGCTTCGGTCAGCATTGCCATCATGGCGAGGTTGCCCTGATTGAAGGCAATCTGGAACGAGCGGGCTTTTTCATCTACGCTGAGTTCTTTATCGAGTATCTTGCCGGCTTCCTTGGTTTTGCCAAGTTGCAGGGCGGTTGCCAGCGGGCTTCCGGCGGAATTCTGTGCGGTGTTCACGGTCTGGTTTACGGCCTTGGGGTCTTTGAGTGCTTCGAGGGCTTCTTCCAGCGCTTCGTGCAGCTTTTTTACGCTGCCTATTTCTTTGCCTTTGGTCAGCGATAACACCAGCTGTCCGGCATTGTTGACGGCAAAACCGTCATACTGCATTTTGGCGTTATAGTGGGACGCGATGACTTCTTTTTCGCCCTTGCTCAGGGTTTCGGTGGCGGTGAAGGTGACTTTGCCGGTGCGGCGGTCCACCACGATACTGTCATACTCGCTGCCCTTGGCTTTCGCCACTTCCACACGCGCCATCACGCTGTCGGCAAGCGCGTCGGTCATCCGTCCTGAGAGCGGTGTCCTGAAGCGTTCGAGTATGGAGTTAAGTGCAACCATGGTTTCAATACCCACATTATTCTATGCTTTCATTATATAACGCCCCGCCCTCTGTGTGTGTTAAGCTTTTATGACACGCAGTTGAAACCAATACATTGATTTTAAAGGAAAAATTTTAGCAAGGAAGACTAAAATGACGGGGCGTGTTTATAACGGCTTCGTCATATTCACCTGCAGCAGCTTGTTTTTCAGGTCGATGATCTCGTTATTGCGCTCGAAGATAATCTCTTCGTAGTCAAAGCATTGCTGGGCGTGCGCCTTGGTGATTTCCTCGATTTTATCCTCAATCTGGCGCACTTTGTCGCAGGCGGCCTCGAATTCGCGCACCGCCACCATGGTTTTGATCAGCCGGTAGCCCAGCGCAATCAGGACCAGCGCAATCACCATCGCCCCCGTCATCAGCCCGAGTGTCTGCGGCAGGGTGTAGGTAGTGGTCCAGCTTTCGGCGGCGGGGAGGGTGGCGCTCATAAGGGCTTACTTTGCCAGCGGTTAGGGGCTTTATGCATGTTCGTCGGATTTCCCTGAATAATTACTTTCGCCTAATCTGGTACAGGATCGGTGATTATTCAAGGGAGTACTTGTAAATGCCGGATTTTATGATAGAAATCAGTATCAAATATCACCTTTTGTAACAGGCGTGGGTATCGTGTCGCGTTTTGGAATTTTTCTTTGGGCGGTTGTCGCCGGAATGCTGGTATCTGCCCCTGTACTGGCGGCTTTATCAAACACCATGTGTGGTGGTGACAGCAATGTTGGCTACACCTGCAATGAAGCCGCCAAAACCACCTGTGCCTGCGAAAACCTCATCGACAAATCGACGATGGGGAATGAAGAAATGTGTAAAAACCATATGTCACCCACCGCTTTAAAATCCGAATTATTGAAAGAGACGCGTAAGTAATTATGAGAAAAGCAAAAATCGAACGTAAAACCAAGGAAACGCAAATCACGGTCGAGCTGAATATCGACGGCACCGGCAAATACGACGTATCGACCGGCATCGGCTTTCTCGACCACATGATCGAGCAGCTCTCTCGCCACAGCCTGATCGACATTACGCTGCGCGCTAAAGGCGACCTGCACATCGATTACCATCACACCACCGAGGACACCGGCATTGCCATCGGCGAGGCCTTTGCCAAGGCGCTCGGCGAGCGCAAGGGCATTGTGCGCTATGGCCATGCCTATATCCCGATGGATGAAACGCTGACCCGCGTGGCGCTCGACCTGTCGGGCAGGCCGTATTTCGTCTGGAAGGTGGAGTTCACCAAGCCGAAACTCGGCGAGATGGATACCGAACTGTTCCGCGAGTGGTTTCAGGCGTTTGCCTTTGCCGCCGGAGCCACGCTGCACATGGAAAACCTCTACGGGGTGAATAACCACCACATCGTCGAATCCTGCTACAAGGGCCTTGCCCGCGCGCTTCGCGTGGCCACCGATATAGACCCGCGCAAGAGCGACGAGATTCCTTCCACCAAAGGTACACTCGGCGGGAGCCTGTAATGTTCAACCGCATGAAGATTTACACGGTTCACATCAATCCGGATGACACGGGCTCGCGCTTCAAGCCTGTATTTATCAAGGAAGGCTTCAACATGATGGCGTTTGTGTTCACCGTATTCTGGGCGTTGTATCAGCGTTTGTGGGTCGTGGCGCTGGCGCTGGTGGCCATTAATTTGGGGTTGGTGGTGCTGGCTAAGGCGCATTTGCTGACGCATTTGAGCGTGGCTGCGGTGCATCTGGGGATGCATATTCTGGTCGGGTATCACGCGAACGACTGGCTGCGCGCGCGCATGGGCAAAAAAGGCTACATCATCAGCGATATCACGGCGGCCGATAGTTTCCTGCGTGCCGAGCAGCGCTATCTTGAGCGCTATGTGGCGGCGGTTGGCTAACGATGTCTGTCGTCATCATCGATTACGGTTCTGGCAATCTGCGCTCGGTTGCGAAGGCATTTGAACGGGTAGCGGCGGGGAAACACACAGTGACCGTATCCAGCTCGCCCAATGCTCTCGATGCAGCCACCCACATTGTACTCCCCGGAGTCGGCGCGTATGCGGATTGCATGAACGGCCTACGCTCCTTGTCCGGAATGCTGGGTGCGCTGGAAGTGCAGGTGCTTAAGCATAAAAAACCGTTTCTGGGCATTTGCGTCGGCATGCAGATGGTGTTTGAACAGGGGCATGAGCATGGCATCCATCAGGGGTTGGGCTGGCTGAAGGGCGAAGTGGTGATGTTGAAACCTGCTAACACCGCGCTTAAAATACCCCATATGGGCTGGAACAACCTGTCGATCAAAGACGATCATCCGCTGATGCGCGGCATCCCGCAGGATTCACATGCCTATTTCGTGCATAGCTATCACGCGCAGTGCCGCGAGCCATCAGATGTCATCGCTACGGTCGATTATGGACAAACGGTGACGGCGGTGGTAGGCCGTGACAACATTATGGGCACGCAGTTCCATCCTGAAAAAAGTCAGGAAACGGGATTGCGGTTGCTGGGAAATTTTTTAGCATATGAAAACGGATAAGGCATAACATGAACGCCCGCGTAGAAAGAATGACGGAATTCCGTCATGCCGACCTGAACGAACTGGTGCAGGCCACCGAAGATGCCATCCGTGACGGCATCGGGTTCAACTGGATGGTTCCCCCGGGGAAAGATGTGCTGGAAACCTACTGGAAAGGTGTGCTGGTGGTGCCGGAGCGCGTATTGTTCGTCGGGCGCATTGATGGCACGCTGGCGGCCAGCATCCAGCTGGTGAAACCGGGAGCGAGCAAGGAAACATCGTCATTCGCCGCATCTCTGGAAGCGCATTTTGTTGCCCCTTGGGCGCGTGGTCACGGGCTGGCAAAAAACCTGCTGGATTCTGCCGAGCGCGAGGCACGTTCGCAGGGATTTTCCGTGCTTAAACTCAGTGTGCGGCAAACGCAGGAAGCCGCTATCCAGCTTTACGAGGAGAGCGGGTATACCTGTTGGGGCGTGTTGCCGACCTATGAGTTCGTCAACGCCAAAATGATTGCAGGTAAATTTTATTATAAAAACCTAGAACCCATAACCACACTAGTCTGATACTTATATGCAATTTTTGTCGTTTCAAAGAGGCCTTATCGAGTACTCGAAAATATATGAACACAACGATACGCACCGCGATATTACGATGTATTTTGCCGAGATTGAAAGTTGTGGCGAGGACGAAAAACTAACTGCTATGATTGAAACCTACGGCAATCTGGCACTCTTTATTCGCTCCAATAAAACATCCCCTGCCATTATGGAGCGCTTTGCCACCCGTCTGCGTAATAAAAACGCAGGGATTCACGAATTTTATTTTACTGAAAGTGCAGGTGGCCAGATGGCGGTGGCGGGTAACCTGAAGGTGTTTTTACAGCAGGCGGATGCAGGCGATTTCCCTGATTTTTTTGATCACAATGAATCGGGGGCTGCCACCAGTGTAATCCAGAAAAGATTACTTCCGATTTTAAACAAGATCATTGAAGTGATTGAAGAATTAAAAAAGGTGGGAGGTTGAATATGAAAACACATAAAACACAACAGAGGATATCTTCAAAATGATTCTCTATCCTGCGATTGATTTGAAAGATGGTAAATGCGTGCGGCTGCTGCGCGGCGAGATGGACAAGGCGACGGTATTTTCCGACAGCCCTGCCAATCAGGCGGCGGTGTTTGAAAGGTCCGGCTTTGAATGGCTGCATATCGTTGATTTAAACGGTGCTTTTGAAGGCAAACCGGTGAATGAATCGGCCGTGAAATCGGTGCTGGAACGGGTTAAAATGCCTGTGCAGCTGGGTGGTGGTATCCGCGATATCGACATGATCGCCACATGGCTGGAAGCAGGCGTTTCCCGCGTGATTTTAGGCACGGCGGCGCTGCGCAATCCCATACTGGTCAAGGAAGCATGCCGTTTGTTTACTGGCCAGATTGCCGTGGGTATTGATGCCAAGGGCGGCAAGGTGGCGGTGAATGGCTGGGCGGAAGTGTCTGATACCCCCGCCGTGGATCTGGCAAAAAAATTTGAGGATGTCGGCGTGTGCGCTATCATCTATACCGACATCAGCCGTGACGGTGCGATGGCAGGCCCCAACTTTGACGAAACAGTGAAACTCGCCGAAGCCATCACCACGCCAGTAATTGCCTCCGGCGGCATCAGCTCGGTGGACGACATCAAACGCTATAAGGAATTTTCCGATCTGGGGATTGAAGGCTGCATCCTCGGACGCGCCATTTATGAAGGGGCGATCAAACCGGAAGAGGCGCTAAAACTGTGCTGAAAACCCGAATCATTCCCTGCCTTGATGTCAAAGATGGCCGTGTGGTCAAAGGCATCAATTTTGTCAAGCTGCGCGACGCGGGCGATCCCGTGGAGCAGGCGAAGCTCTATGACGCGCAAGGAGCGGACGAGCTGTGTTTTCTCGATATCACCGCCTCCAGCGATGACCGTTCTATTTTGTATGATGTGATCAGCCGCGTGGCCGAGCAGTGTTTCATGCCGCTGACGGTGGGTGGCGGTGTGCGGGTGGTGGCGGATATCCGTAATTTGCTGCTGGCGGGGGCGGATAAAGTATCAATCAACACGCAGGCGGTGAAGCACCCCGAATTTGTCGGCGAGGCGGCGGCTAAATTTGGTTCGCAGTGTATTGTGGTCGCCATTGATGCCAAGCAGATATCCGCAGGCAGGTTTGAAATTTTCACCCACGGCGGGCGCAACGCCACGGGCATTGATGCGGTGGCGTGGGCGCAGAAAATGGCGGAACTTGGGGCAGGGGAGATTCTACTCACCTCGATGGACCGTGACGGTACCAAAAAAGGCGTGGACCTCGCGCTTACCAAAGCGGTGTCCGAAGCCGTAACCATTCCGGTGATTGCCTCGGGGGGGATTGGTGCGCTGGGGGATTTTGTCGATGCGGTGAAGGTGGGCAAGGCCGATGCAGTGCTGGCGGCATCTGTTTTTCATTTCGGCACGTTCACCATCTCTCAGGTGAAAGAAGCGCTGGGCGCTTCTGGCGTTCCGATGCGGCCATAATTTCAGCGAATATTTAACACACGCGTAGAGTGGTTGAAATCGTCATCGTTTTGTGTGCAGCGCAGGTTGACAATAGAGTCCGCAATCGCTTTTAGCCTCTGCTGATCGGGGAATTCTGCAAAATCTTTTTCTTCCATAGCAATGCCGTTTTCTGAAAGAAACTGCCGGATAGAAGACTGGCTGGCGGCGATATTGGTGTCGGTATTGGCTGCCACCTCAGCATCCGCAACTTTGATCTCATCCATGGTCTTGGCGCTTTTGAGTTTAGCCATAGCCGCTTTGAACGGGCCGATGCAGGTGGCGCTGGCGCAGGTTCCGCCAGAGGTCAGCCCGACGATATTACCATACGAATCCAGCACCGGCCCGCCGCTAAAACCAAAACGTGCGCTGTAGGTGAATTGTATCCAGTTGTCTTTGCTGCGCATGGTTGTGGTATTTTTCAGCACCGCGTCATTGGTGCTGAATGCCACGAATTCCTTGTTGATATCGGTGGTGCTTTCGGGATACCCCGCAACCACCAGCTTTTCGCTGGGCTGGAGAGGCTGGCGGACAGAACGCATAGTGGCAATATGCTCGATGGTCAGCAGCGGTATGATTTTCAGCAACGCGAGGTCTTTGTCGGGATTTTGGGCAAGCAACTGAACCTTGAGCACCATCTGCTCGTTATGGGCGCTGATATCGTCGCTGCAATGCGCCACCACATGGTTAGCGGTCAGCAGATACCCGTCATGGCTGATGTAAAAACCGGTGCCTTCGGCGATTTTGTGTGATGGATGCTCTGACTGTGCGGCCGCCGGATGCGGGCAAAGGCTGATCGTTACAAGGAGGGTGAATAAGGCACGATAGCGGGAATACTTCATAGAATGTCCGGTGATTTTCTCCATTCTATCAGGCGGGTCTTAAAGCATGTTTAAAGGCTTTCTATATATCAAGCAATTGTAATATAATGATAAATAAAACAAAGGGCGTTGCGTTGTCACGGCTTCTTCACAGGAACGTCATAGAAAATAAAGGATAGTTCGGTTAAAATGGGCGCTATGGCTGACGAACCCACCACCACTTACTACCGCATAGGCAGTGAATCCAACCGGCCCATCACGCCTATTGGAATTACGTCCGCACAACTGGTGGATGGCCTGCGCGCTTCCGGTGTCCGGCTGGTTGCATTTGGTGACGGCGAGCATACCTCCACCGAGGTGACGCGCCAGTTCAACAAAGCCATGGAAGGGGCAAAGCAACCCTTGGGGCAGATATTTCTGGAGCGGCGCAATACCGAGCAGGCACTTGTCGATGCCTATCTCAAAGATGGCAGCGAAAAATCCGTCACCGCACTGAAAGCCGAAGTCATCCCCGATAACGATGCTCACGCACCCGACAAGGAAGATCTGCGGAAAGACTATTTTGCACAAGGCTGGAAACCGTATGAAATTGCCAAAGCCAAGAAAATGGGTGTGTCCTTTGTCGATGCCTATGACAAAGACAAACATGGCCCCGCGACGGATTTAGGCAACGAATTGCTCCGCATTGAAAGGCGTTTTGCCCTTATCTCGAAAATGGTAGCGGACGGCGAAACGGATGATGATAAAAAAGCAGGAAAGACACTGGGTGAGTTGCTCAAAAAAGATGACGATGCCCTAAAAACACTGGCCGCAAGTGTGGAGGTGGGCGTGGGTAAACGCTTTAAAATTTATGAGGGCGAAGAAATATCCAAAATGTCGAAGGAGGAACTGAAAACCTTTTTCAAAGATTTCGTGGAATCTTTTCCTGCCCCCAAAGGTGGCAAAAAAGACTACGCCGAATACACGTTCAGCGAGCTAAAAGACATGGTGCAGACCCAGTATACTTTGGTCGAGGCAAAGGAACAGGCGGCCAAAAATGTCCGCGATATATGGCGTGACGAGAAGATGGCCGATGGTGTTACTAAAGGTCTTGGCAAGGATGGTACGGGAGCCATGCTGATCGGCATGGGCCATTACGGGAAAAAAGCGGAAGGCCGCACGGAGCCGAATCTGGAAGAACGGCTGCGCAAGGAACTGGGTGATGCCATGGTGCGCGTGGATATCATTCCCGTTAGTTCCGGTTCGCTGGATGTCATCGCCGGCAAGGATGGGCTGAAAGAACTGGTCACGGTGGGCGGAAGGCAGGGCGCTGATTACACAATCTTTGTTGTCGATGAGAATGTACAGTACAGCATGGGGCCATCGAAAGCACCGGAAGGAGCCACGAAGGAAGACACGGCTAAAATAGCAGTCGACAAGGATGCGCACGATAAACGTGTGGAGCGCAGCAAGAAATTTGCCGAAGCCGAAAAAAAAGAACCCGAGAAAAAATTGGATACAAATAAGGACCGTGAAAAAGGCGGCAGTGGCCGCATCGCCTCGCTTTTACCACCCGATTGGTCCGGTGGCACTGCACTGGTTGCAATCGGAAATCAACCGGAAGACGACGATCTGGGAGGGTTCAAGCCGGATGTGGTGAAACTCGCCAGACCCAAAGGCCGCATCAATCCTTTTGAGATGGGCTGAACAACCGTAAATCGAGGGTGCAGGGAAATTCGTGATGCACTAGCGGTGGCGGCACAGCCACTTTACCCGCCGTATGCCCCATCGCCTCGAAGCGTGACAGGCGGCGGCCCTCCGCTTCATTATCATTCACCGGAATCGTATCATAACCGCGTCCGCCCGGATGCATCACGTGGTATTTGCAGCCCCCCAGCGAGCGCTCGTGCGCCACATCCATGATATCGAACACCAGCGGCGTATGCACATCGATCATCGGGTGCAGGCTGGAAGACGGTTTCCACGCTTTATAACGCACGCCTGCGACATAGGTGTCGGGGGTATGGGTTGGTTTTAGCGGCAGGCGGTAGCCGTTACAGGTGACGATATGGCGTTTAGGGTCAAGCCCGCTCACCAGCACCTGCAAACGTTCCACCGATGAATCCACCGAGCGGCTGACACCACCTGCGGACATTTCCTCGCCCATCACCGGCCACGGCTCCAGCGCCATCGACAGCGAGAGCTTCATATCGCCGATGGCCTTCGTGCCATATTCAGGGAAGCGGAAGGCGAAGAACGGGTCGAACCATTCGCGCGTGATGTCATAGCCGCCGCTTTTAAGCACAGCGAGTACCTGCGACAGATCTTCGGACACGAAATACGGCAGCATGAATTTATCATGCAACGACGTGCCCCAGCGGATGAGCTTGTGGTCGTAAGGCTTTTTCCAGAAATGGGCGATACAGGCGCGCACCAGCAGGCTTTGCAGCAAATTCATCTGCGGGTGCGGGCTCATTTCAAAGCCGCGCATCTCCAGCAGGCCAAGGCGGCCACGGTCGGAATCGGGGCTGTAGAGCTTGTCGATACAGAATTCGGCGCGGTGGGTGTTGCCGGTTAAATCCACCAGCAGGTTGCGAAACAACCTGTCCACCAGCCACGGCGGCACATCGCCTTCAGGAATCTGGGCGAAGGCGATTTCAAGTTCATAGAGCGAGTCGTGGCGGGCTTCGTCAATGCGTGGCGACTGGCTGGTCGGGCCGATATACATCGATGAAAAAAGATACGATAACGACGGGTGGTGCTGCCAGAACGTGACCATGCTTTTAAGCAGATCGGGGCGGCGCAAAAACGGGCTGTCGGCGGGCGTTGCTGCGCCCAGTACAATATGATTACCTCCGCCCGTGCCTACACGCCTGCCGTCAACGAGGAATTTTTCGGCCGTAAGGCGTGTCTGGTGCGCCTGTTCATAGACGGTGATGGTGATGTTCTTGAGTGTTTCCCAGCTGGCGGCGGGTTGCACATTGACTTCAATCACCCCCGGATCGGGTGTTACGCTGAATTGCTGCACGCGCAGATCCGCTGGCGGGGAGTAGCCTTCGATAATCAGGTGGGTTTTGAGGTTGGCAGCCACCATTTCAATGGCGGCAATCAGTTCAATGAAATGTTCGATATAGGCCACAGGCGGTAAAAACACATGCAGCGTGCCGCTACGGATTTCGGCACTCAGCGCGCTTCTGAACAGCCCGTTCGGGTCTTTGTCTGCGGTTGTTTTTTTGGCAGCCACGCTGCGTTTGGCAAGGGTGGTGCGGATATCGGCATGCGAAGGCAGTGCGCCCTTCTGGTCAAACGGGCTGCGTGGCGGGCAGACCTCATCCTTGGGTAGTTTCACATGTGGCAGGCTCGCCAGCGGCAGGCGCAAACCAATCGGTGAATCCCCCGTCAGCAAAATCAGATGTTCGGTGCGGAACGTCCAGCGGTTACTGATCCAGCGTCCGCGCTTGGGAGAAAAATACAATGGCAGCACATACCCCACCGGCTCGTTGATATGGCTGTCGAATAGTTTTTGCAGGCGCTTGCGTTCGGCGGTTTCGTGGGCATCGGCCTTGAGCATGTCGCCTTCTTTGGGCAGGCGCTGCTCTTTCCATAAATAATACGGCGTATCCTCGCGTGCGCCCAGCACGTAGTCGGCGCTGATGCCAAGCGTTTGCGCCAGTTCTTTGGTGAAGCGTTCAGCCAGCGTTTTATCATGCCCGTAATCTTTGTCGGGATCGGCCAGCAGCGTGTCGTTGTTCCACAGCTTTTCGCCGTCCTTGCGCCAGAAACACTGCATCGCCCAGCGTGGCAGCAATTCCCCCGGATACCATTTGCCCTGCGTGTATTGCACAAGGCTGCCTGCCGCAAACTGCTGGCGAAGCCTCAGGAACAGGTCGTTTCCTAGGTTTTTTTTGGCATCGCTGAGCGCGGTGAAGTTCCATTCGTCACCGGTGCGGTCTTCGGCGGATACGAAAGTGGGTTCCCCACCCATGGTCAGGCGCACGTCCTGACTCAGTAAATCAGCGTCAATTTTGTGGCCGAGCGCGTCGATGCGCTGCCATTGCTCGTCGGTAAACGGGCGGGTAACGCGGGCAGATTCGACAATACGCGTGACCGACATGCTGTGTTCCAGCGTCGATTCACATAATTCCAGCGTGCCACTCACAGGGGCCGCGCTTGACGGGTTGGGTGTGCAGCACAGCGGCACGTGGCCTTCGCCAGTGAATAATCCTGATGTTGGGTCAAGCCCCACCCAGCCAGCCCCCGGGAGGTATACCTCCGTCCATGCATGCAGATCAGTGAAATCCACCTCGGTTCCGGCGGGGCCGTCCAGCGGTTTTACATCCGGTTTCAGCTGGATGAGGTACCCCGAAGCAAAACGGGTAGCAAAACCAAGATGGCGCAATATCTGGCACAGCAGCCACGCCATATCGCGGCACGAGCCGCTTTTAAGCCGCAGCGTATCTTCACAGGTCTGGATTCCGGGCTCCAGACGCACAATGTATTTCAGCGCTTGGTTCAGCGACTGGTTCAGCCCGACCAGAAACTCGATCATTCCTTGGGTGTGGCGCGGGATGGTTTTGAGGTACTGCTTCAGCAGCGTGCCTTTTTCCTTGATTTCAAGGTAGGGGTTCAGCTCTTCTTTCAGCAGCGATTCGTAGTCAAACGTGCTGTTTGCGGCCATTTCCTTGGCGTAATCCTCCAAGAAAAAGTCAAACGGGTTAAACACGCGGATTTCGGTGACCAGATCGACTTCAATGCGGAAAGTTTTGACCTTTTTGGGAAAAACGATGCGGGCGAGGTAGTTGCCGAACGGGTCCTGCTGCCAGTTGATGAAATGTTCTTTCGGTTCGATATTCAGCGAATAAGACTGAATGTGGGAGCGCGTGTGCGGGGCCGGACGCAGGCGCACCGTCTGCATGCCAAGGCTGATCGGCCGGTCGTAAGTATACTGCGTGACATGGTGTAAGGCGGCAAGCATTGCCATAATTCATCCTTGGACATCTGGAAGTTTTTGACAAACCAGACTAATCGATTACACTTGGTTTTGCATCATCATATTTATAAGGTAAGGTCACTTTGAACAACATTACCAGCGATATTCTGGCACTCAGCTTCGATAGCCTCAGTTCCCCCTCCATCAAAATCCGCCTGCCTGACCAGTTGTATGGAACGCATCCCCTCGGATGGGGTATGGCATGGTATCCTAACGATAATCAGGCGGCGATTATCAAAAAAGATCCTGCTGCCCGTGGCACCGACGTTGCCATGGAATCGCTGGCGGACTGGAACAATTTCCGCTCCAGTGTGTTTTTCTGCAAGGCCAAGGGTGCGGCGCGTGGCTACACCTATAACGAAACCCAGCCCTTTTCCCGCAGTTTTGCAGGGCAGGACTGGCTGTTTATGCATAATGGCGACCTCGACCGCCACAAGCTCGCGGCCATGCATGAGGATAAATCGCGCCTGCTGGAGCCGCTCGGCAATACGGATTCCGAGTTAGCATTCTGTTACCTGCTGGGTAAAATCATGGTCACGGATGCACGCAAGCTCTCGGATGTGCCTAATGACATGTTGCTGAGCTGGTTTGAGCAGCTTGACGAGCTGGGCAGCGCCGATATGTGTATCACCGATGGCATCACGCTCGCCTGTTTCTACGGCACAAAGTCGCAGCGTAAGCTGTACTATTCGCGCCTTGTACCGCCCGAGTATGCCCACGATTTCAACGCTGAAACCATGCAGATGCATTTGCATGACCCGCGTGACACCTACCGCACGGCGCTTATCATTAGCTCATCCGGCTTTGATGCCGGAAGCTGGCTGCCCATGCAGCCGGGGCAACTGATTATCGCCAAACGCGGGACGATTGTCTGGAACAGCCAGCCCAACAGCTCGCAACTTGCGTTCTCGCTGCCAACTCCGGCGCACAAGCTGGCCGAGCAGCAATCCGGTAATTTCAAGGCCACGCAGGCCGAGCAGTCCCAAATTCATCAGTCGGTGGTCAATTTGCGGTCCATCACCCAGACAGAAGAAGGTGAGCCATTGGCTTACCGTACGTTTGAAATTAGCCATTCGACTGATTACAGCTACACCGATGCAGTCGAACACAGCACGCATGTGTTCCGCCTGCAACCGGTGGAAGATTCGATTCAGGAAGTGGTGCATGCCAGCATCGTTATTTCTTCGGCAGGGGAAGAAATCCGTTTCGAGGACGTGTTTGGCAACCAGTCGATGCATTACAGCATCAACCGCCCCTACAAAAACCTCATTATCCAGAGCCGCGCCCGCGTCAAGGTGTTTGGCAGCCCGCCGGATGATTTCAGCCTGTCGCAGCGCCGCACTTCCATTCCGCTGGTGTGGATGCCGTGGCAGCGCCAGATGATGACTCCTTATTTGCTGCCACCGGAATTGCCGGAAACGCAGCTGGTGGAACTCACCGAATATGCGATGAGCTTTGTAAAGCGTAATGATTTCCGCCTGATTGATACGCTGAAGGACATCAACATCAGCATTTACACCGATTACAAATATGTCCCCGACAGTACCAAGCTGAACACTACCCCGTTTGAAATCTATGCCAACCGCAAGGGTGTGTGTCAGGATTTCGCTAATCTGTTCATCTGCCTTGCCCGTTTGCTCAGCATTCCGGCGCGTTACCGCATGGGGTATATTTTTACCGGTGTGAATTATGAAAATAAAATCCAGTCCGATGCCTCGCATGCGTGGGTAGAAATTTACATCCCTTATGTCGGTTGGCGCGGGTTTGACCCGACCAACGGCTGCATGGTGAATCAGGACCATGTGCGCGTGGCGTGTGGCCGCAATTACATGGACGCCACCCCGACCTCCGGCACGATTTATAAAGGCGGTGGCACCGAAACGCTTAAGGTAGAAGTCAAAATGAAAGAAGTGACGGTATAGGGCTGCTATGGGGCATTTCTCGGATTACCAGACCAAGGATTTTTTCGACGAGCTGATGAAGCCGAATGGCAAGCCGCGAACGCTCTCTATGCCGCTGGTTGAGCAGATCAATGCGCTGTCGCCCAAAGAGTTGCGCCGCCGCCAGAAGGCAGCCGAGCTGGCGCTTTATCAACAGGGGATTACGTTTAGTGTATACGGCGATAAAAAAGGCACTGAAAAGATCATGCCTTATGACATCATCCCGCGCGTTGTGCCGGGGGATGAGTGGCGCGTGCTGGAGAAGGGGCTGAAGCAGCGCATCGAAGCGCTCAACCTGTTTATTGACGATATTTATAACGGCCAGAAAATCATCAAGGACAAAGTTGTTCCCAAGGAATTGATCGCCACTTCTGCCTGCTATTTAAAGCAATGTAAGGGCATACATCCGCCTAAAGGCGTGTGGATTCATATCACCGGCACTGATCTGGTACGCCATACGGACGGGAATTTCTATGTGCTGGAAGATAATTTACGCTGCCCGTCCGGCATCTCGTATGTGCTGCAAAACCGCGCCATCCAGAAGCGCACTTTCCCGCAGGCGTTCGACACCATGAAGGTGCGCCCTGTGTCGGATTATGGCGATTATCTGTATGATACGCTGCGCTACATCGCGCCCGAAAGCAGCGGCGATAAGCCCAACATCATTGTACTCACCCCGGGTATCTACAACTCTGCTTACTACGAACATACGTTTTTAGCGCAGCAGATGGGTGTTACGCTGGCGGAAGGTTCTGACCTTGTGGTGGCGGACGATCACGTATGGTTGCGCACTACGCGTGGTTTGCAGAAGGTGGATGTCATTTACCGTCGCATCGACGATGATTTCCTTGATCCCAAGGAATTCCGCAAGGATTCTATGCTCGGCGTTGCCGGTATCATGAATTGTTACCGCAAAGGCAATGTTACACTCGCCAACGCTCCTGGAACCGGCATCGCCGACGACAAGGCGGTGTATGCGTATGTGCCACAAATTATCAAATATTATCTGGGCGAGGATGCCATCATTCCAAACGTCCCCACCTTCGTGTGCTGGGATGAGAAGCAGCGCGACCATGTGCTGAAAAACTTGAAATCGCTGGTAGTGAAGGCGGTGAACCTTTCGGGTGGCTATGGCATGCTGATTGGCCCGCAATCCACTGCCGCCGAGCGCAAAATATTTGCCGAACGCATCAAGAAAAACCCGCGTGATTACATCGCGCAGCCTACGCTTTCTCTGTCGCGCACGCCGACATTGACACCCAAATCCATCGAGGGCAGGCATGTCGATTTCCGCCCGTACATTCTCTACGGGGAAAATATTTTTGTGTTGCCGGGGGGATTAACACGCGTGGCCCTCACCAAGGGTTCGCTGGTGGTTAATTCTTCGCAGGGTGGCGGCAGCAAGGACACATGGGTGCTGGAAGACGACACCCCGCTCTCGGAAGCCAAACGCCATGCTTAGCCGCGTCGCCAATTCCATTTACTGGATGAGCCGCTATCTGGAGCGTGCCGAAAACGTTGCCCGCTTTATCGCCGTGAACGTGCATTTAATGCTGGATATGGGGCTCGATGCTGACAACACCCAGTGGAAGCCGCTGGTGGTCACCACCGGTGATGATGCCGATTTTGACAAACGCTACCACAATGCCAATGAAAAAAATGTTATCCAGTTCCTGACATTCGATCCGAAAAACATGAACTCGATTTTATCGTGTATCCAGTATGCGCGTGAAAACGCCCGCACCGTGCGCGAGATTATTTCCTCGGAGATGTGGGAACAGATCAACGATTTATATCACTATGTGCAAAAGCACAGCCGCAAGCGACATATTGTCGACCTGCACACGTTTTACACACACATCCGCACCTACAGCCACCTGATTACAGGCCTGTGTGAAAACACCATGTCGCACGGCGAGGGCTGGCACTTTGCGCAAATTGGTAAAATGTTGGAACGTGCTGACAAAACCGCCCGCATGCTCGACGTGAAATATTTCCTCCTGCTGCCCAATCCCGAGTATGTCGATTCACCTTACGATGCGGTACAGTGGGGTGCGGTGCTGAAATCAGCGAATGCGTTTGAAATGTACCGCAAGCATTTCCACCGCGTGAGCTATAAGGACGTGACCGACTTCCTTATTTTTGACAAGGAATTCCCGCGCTCGATGATGTATTGCGTTCAGGCGGCGGCTGGGTGCCTTGCACAAATCGCAAATGACCGCTCCAGTCCGTTGCCCGCACAAATAGAGATGACCAAGCTGCATAAAAGCCTGCTATCCACCTCGGTGGAAACGGTTCTGGCCAATGGGCTGCATGAATTTATCGATGTTTTCCAGTTCAACCTGAACATTGTTGACCGCGCCATCCACCAGTCTTTCTTTGATCTTTCGGCTTAATAAGCTGAAAGATATGGCAATTATAGAGTTGATTGCAAAAACCTAATAATTAATGTATTTTAATAAAGTCCCTCGATCCCTCTTTAATCTACCTATGTTGGTAAGTTAAACGGATCCAACTCTCCGGTCTTTCGACCGTTGAGTGTGCAAGATTACCCATATGGCATAGGAGAAAATGTCATGGGAGTTTTCGCGTTCGCCAGCACCAGTAACATGGAATGGCTTATCGTCGCCGGCATTGTTGTCACGTTCTTCGGCCTCAGGATTTACCGGAAGCTCAAGAAGAAGGCGAAAGACCCGGACAGGATCATCGATGAGGTTGATGACTACGTTATCCCCCACAGGGATGGCAAACGTCTGATCGTCGTGGTCTCTTCCCGCTCCCTCACGGAAGTGGAAAAAGAGCAGATCGCAAACCTCGATCCCATCACGGAAGAAGGTTTGCCAGCAGGAATGCTCTTGGCAAACATCATCTTCAAGTGATGCTAAAACATCAGCGCCCGCAAGGATGCTGGAGAAAAGGCCACCCCAACGGGCGGCCTTTTTTTTAGAGAGATTTAGTAACCCGCAGCTACTTCGGCAGGTGTTTTTTTGATATGCCGGCGGGGGGCAAATAGCGTCAGGTTTTCAGAGCTTCCGAGCGGATTGGCGGGAATGGTATTAAGGATTCTTTTTTTAGTAGCGGCCAGTTTGTCTGCTTCAATGACGGTGAGGGCGTCAATCAGCTTACCGGAATTATCCTTCCATGTATCTTGCGCATCATGGTTTATAACCCCCATACTCAAGCCTGAGGTTTGGAGTATGTGCCATTTTATCATATCCTCAAATGCTTGTTTGACTGACGGGTCATTGCCATCCGCATCCATTACTTTTTTAATCAGGTCATTTTTGAGTGTGTCAAGCTGGGCGGCATCTTTCGCATTAACACCGAATATCTTGTGCACATAGGCATCGTCTGCCTTCATTTTGAACGCATCATGATACTGTGCTTTAACTACGGGATGTTTGGCTCTTGGGTTGAAATTCCGATCAGCATATAGCGGTGCATCATCAGGGTTCAGGGCTTTTTTGAGTTCCATTTTCATGTCATAAATGCGGGGGGCAAATTCTGGGCTTGGGAAATCCTCATCCCGTTTGTCGAGCTTTTTGCGTTTCGCCATCAGCTCGGCAAAGTCGGATGCAAAAGCAGCATCATCTTCCTGTATACCTGCCGAACGGATCTTGTCTTTCAGCTCTTCGGGGGGTGCTGCCATAAGTTCTTCAATGACTTTCACCGATAGGCCACTTTCCCGACTTATATATTCTTTGGATGTGTCAATCAGTTCGCGCAGATGCTGTATCTCTTTTGCCTTTTTTTCAGCCGCATCAAATGGCATACGCAGAAAACTATCCAGCCCCTGCATGGTCATGCTGGTTTCGGCACATAATCTTTCTTTAAGCGTTTGTGCCGCTTTCAAATGTTCAGCTGAAAAGGCAAGCTTTTCGAGTAATTCGCTGTCGTATGGTTTGATGTGTCCATTAGAGCGTGGGGCGTGTTCATCCGCATTTTCTGCCAGTGCCTGTGTTTCATTGGCAAACGCCACCAGTTTGTCCTTTGCTTCTGCCGGTTCTTTTTCAATGTAATCATTAAGCGCCTTCATGGAGACACCCGTTTCAACACAATATTTTTCTTTGATAATGTGCAGATCGTGGGTCGGGATGGCATCAAAATCATGTATTTCTTCGCGGGTATGCTCAACGGTGGGCGCTCTGTCGTCATTTTTGTGGGCGTATTTTTTGGCATAAGCATCAAATATCCCGTGTTCGATACAGAAGCGAAATACTTGCGGGTCGATGCCCCCCTTTTTTACATCAAAATTCATGATGTCGAGGGCGGTAGATAGAGGCAGGCCGTTGCCACCGCGATATTCACGCTGAGCCGTCAATGCTTCAAAAATATCTGCCACCATGAGGACTTTGGCTTCAAAAGGAATACCTTTTTTCTCCATGAGTGTAAGGCGTACCGCTTCAGGGTAGCCCGCTTTGCCGTTGGCATGCAGATGGTGGGCTCCGGCTATATCGCGCACCTTACCAATCAGCTCAAATCCGGGAATGTCGAGTATGTCGTATACGTCCTGCGCGTGGCGTTCCATGAGTGTTCTGTCATAGCCGCCCAGCTCGTGTTTTGATCCGGGGACAGGAATACCCGATTCCAGAATTGTAATGGGCGTGTAGAGTTTTCCGAAATCGTGCAGTGCGGCGCTGAGTTCGAGTAATTTCAAATGTTCCTTGTCGATGGTAATCGCTCCCATCGGCCCGTCCTGCGCCTCGTTGATGCCTTTGGCGATCAGGCTTGTCACTTCCGTTACGCGCTTTACATGGAGGGTGGTTTCGGGCGAATGGGCTGCAATGGCGTCTTTCCAACGCTCATTCAGCCCTTCAAGAAATTCGGTGGCTCCTTCGACCGTATTCAGTCTTTCGCGTGTGGCTTTGATTTCTGCCCTTCGGGTGTGGGCCGGTTCGGTATCAAGCGTGGATTCGAAGGCATTGGCGACATAGGATGCCAGTTCCAGCCGTTTTCTTGCCATATTCTTGCTTAAGCCGCGTTCGGACATGCGCAATTGCAGAACGCCTCTGGGGCCTTCAATGGCTTCTTCAATACTCTGTGCCTGCGGACCTCCGGCGTTGGGGGAGGCGCCCACAGCCAGCGTGCTTATAACCTGCTGCTCTGGCTTTTCTCCATCAACACTTGAAAGTCTGTGAAACGATGAACCACTTAGAGCTGTATGCACCAGTGGCGGGATGAAATGGTCAAACTTGTCCTGAATGGAAGAATATTGGCTAATGTCAAATGACACGGGTATCATGTCCGGAGATTTATCTTCTTTACCACGGGTGGTCAGCGAGGATTGCAATACATACGATTGCCCCTGCGCATCCTGACGTTTGTAATATGCGACCGCAGCATCATGGTTATTATACTTAGGATCATAGTCCTTAGCACTGTAGTTGCCGCCCATTAATGTGAGGACGCTTTTTAATATACTCATACCGTCTCATGTCATTTTTTATGATCAGCCACCACTATAAGCTCCAGCTTAAAGCCCAACAAGTTAAGGTTTTGTTGCATTGTTAGGGTTTTAGCTGATGCGGGACGGCCAGAAATCGCTATAATCACGGCGCATTTAATAAAAATACCTATATTCCAGTAGGTAATAAATTCGGTATATGACAGCAATTGATCTCCCGCCACACAAACGCCCCTATTCGCACCTTCCGGAGCATTTGCCGTTCCTCGATGGCATCCGTGGTATTGCGGCGTTGTGGGTGATGCTATCGCACATCCAGATTTTGTCGGGTATGCAGTCTATCCCTTTGTTATCATACGGGGAACTGGCGGTTGATTTATTCATGGTGATGTCGGGTTTGCTGATGGCGCACCACTATCTGCTGCGCCAGCCGAAAGAACCGTGGGAAGTACCTAAAAGCTGGTGCATATTCTGGATCCGGCGGTTTTTCCGCATTGCCCCGCTGTATTACCTGTTGCTGCTGGTTGCGTTGCTGGCGGGGGAGCCGCTGGGCGAATACCGCAATGCCATTGCCAGCCACTGGCCGCAGGCCGCCACCAATATCCACCGCTATACTGACCATGGCATCAATAACATACTCGCGCATCTGACCTTTATTTTTGGCGGGTTTCCGCAATTCGCCTATGAAACACCGCTGCCGGACTGGTCGATTGGGTTGGAGATGCAGTTTTACCTCGCTTTTCCGTTTCTGATGATTGTGGTGGGCAGGATAGGGGTAACGGCTGCAAGCGTGATTGCCATTGCCTTCAGCCTTGCGTTGGAGCTGGGATTTAAAGGCTACTTCACCTCTTTCGAAATGCCCTCGGTATTGCCGATGAAACTATACATGTTCATGTGCGGGATATTGATTGCGGTGATCCGCGACAAGCGCTCCATGTTGCCGTCATTGCTCATCGCCGTGGCGGCGGCAACGCTGTACGCGTTGAGGGAACAGACCGCGCCGTCTGTGATGCGCGTGGTCATGGTATTGGTGGTGTTTTATATACTGGATGAAGCGTCATTACCCACATTTCCGCTGTTGCGGCAGGCATTGCAGCGGCTGCGGCAGGCGTTGGGCGGCAGGTTGGGGCATTTCCTCGGCGAAATGTCGTACTGCGTGTATCTGGTGCATCTGCTGATACTGATTCCGGTGGCAGGTATGCTGGCGAATTACGCCGCGTATGTGCATGCGCCTCAAAGCCTTCGTTACCTTGCCTGCGCGGTGATTGTCGTGCCTGTGGTCTATGCCCTTTCGGCTATTGCCCACCATGTCATCGAACAACGTGGTATCCGTCTGGGCAAGGCCATTATTCGCTCACTTTCGTATTAACTATTTAAGTTATTTGGCTTAATATATTGATTTATAGTAATCTATAGGCTAATATAGGGGTTTGTTGCTTTAGTAAAAGCGTCCAAATTACTAAAAATGCTTTAACAGACCCCGAATTGGCGCTATGACTAAGGGTGCATTGCAATTTATCCGGAGAGACGTATGGCTCAAGATCCTGCAGACTCAGTGAAGCCCGCCGATGAGAAAGCTCCTCCCGTTCCCTATGGACCCAAGGCAGAAATGGATCAGGAAGCGCTCAAAAGCCGCGATGGCACTCTCTATCCAAAACGCACCATAAAAGTATCCAAGACCGTTGAGACTGGTACTTTTCATACGGTGTCTGGCAGTAATTATTCGTTCTCAAGCACAGGCGGCTACACCGGTGGTTATTCGTGGTATGGCGGAAACATCAGCAGGGCCGGTTCGGGGCAAACTCGTTCAAGTACATTTTCGCGTAGAGTTCCTGATACAAAGAAAGTGCTTGTCGATCAGGAAGTGCCGGTAAAGATAGAATACCCATCACCCGCAACGGTTTCGCATTCGCAAGTGCTGGAGCAGTTCTTTACCGAAAACCTGTATAAAGGTTCGGTGCCGTTTCAGCCTGATGACAATACGGTACCCTCGCTGCAAGCCAGCGTGGAAGCTTCCCGCGATGAAAGAACCCGTGCGAACGCCACCGCTGCCTACAAATACATCAGTGAAGCGGAGCGTCAGTACAAAGAAGCGATCGCCAAAGGCGAAGATAAGGATAAAGCCGCGCTTAAAGTTATGAAAGATATGTATGAAAGCAGGGAAGGAAAGCCAAGGCTCCAGAGCGGGGCGATAAATGCTTCCACGCTACTGCTGCCGCTTGCGCAGGGCACCGGCACCATCCGTCATTATGAGCAGGAAACCTATAACGGTAGCGCCGCACAGCTGTTCAATTACTATATGGCGGTGAAAAGGAACGAAGATAAATATGCTGGCGGTGGCAAGAAATACAGCGATTTTTTTGCCAAAGCCCCTACCGCCGAGTACGTCACTCCACCGGAAAAAGACCGCATCATGCCTTCTGCTGTCAGCACTATATCCGAAGATAAAAAAGCAGTTCAGACGCAGCTGGAAGCGGCTCTGACTCAATATATCGAGACGGCATCCAATGTCCGTCAGGGCAACGTCAGTGGCACTATGTTCTTGGCTCCAAGCAATGTGAAAGCGGCATTGGTAGCGTTGAAGAATGACGTGGATGACGGCATCATTGGCAACAATCAGGGGCGCACCGATAAGCTTGCCGATTTGCTGGACGGCAAGCTGCATTATGCAGGCCGTGAACCCACCGATGCTGAAGCGAAAAGCATCGCTGCTGTGATCAAGGCACAAAATATCAAAGAAGGCCAACGCTCGGATGCGCTTGTGCGCACACCGCTGACGAAAGATCTGGCGCATGATTTCGAGGTGGCGGCAAAATTCCTTATTGATTCCAAGCTGCTGTTCAAGCCCGCATCGCAGTCTCAGGGAAAGCCTGCCGACACCGCCACCGGCCTGCCGACTTCCATGCCGCTGAAACCTGTCGATCCCACCGCGCCTAAGGAAAAAAGCCGCCAGTAATTTGGGGTTGTTTGAATGGTCGGGGTGAGTAAACGCATTTAGAACCACTATGAGTTTACGGCTACCTATTTTATATATTTTACAGATGCATAGACGAATGTAATTTTTGCTTCGCAGGGCAGCATAAGGTTGGGCTTTGGGGTTGCCAATACTTTCAATTGTTAATATAGTTAAGCACTTTTAACCAACCAAGGCCGTATTATGAGTCCCCGAAATATAGTCGTGTTTTACGACAGCCCCTGCATTGATGGCGCAGCCGCGGCGTGGGCGGTAAATGAAGGATTGAAAAATCAACCTGACACCAATGTTGAATACGTGCCGATAGGCTACGGCAAACCTGAAGAACGTACTCAAAAAATTCTAAGCCATTTGCATAATGGTGCGGAAGTTATCTTCGTAGATACTTCTCCTAAAGACGATACGCTGGAATTGATATTTAACCCCACCGATCAAATTCCAAAAATAAAGAAGCTAACCGTTTTGGATCATCATGCTTCTGAGGTGGCTAGGCTAAAACGATTTGAGCTAGGACAAAAAGCAAAAGCTACAGCTTCGCCGGATAGCCCTGACTTTGAATTTATCATAGATGCAGATAAACCTGCTGCAGCACTACTGGCATGGGAACACTTCAACAAAGACAAAACCGCACCCAAATTATTGGAATGGGTTGGGCAGATGGAACCGCCTGTCCGGTTAAAAACGCATCGTGATTTTGCGATGGCGGCATTTATCGATTCCAAAGATATACTTACTCCTAAAGAGGTTTTTTCTACCATTGATAGCCTTGTTTCGCTTTCCGAGGATGAGATGGTAGCTCAGGGAAACGCTATTCTGGCCGATCAATTTAATAATATTAAAAAGGGAATTAAAAACTCGCTTTTGTTTACAAAATTAGAATTGCTGCCAGGGCGGGAAGAATGGGTACCTATTGTCAATGCCAATGTTCAGAATTTCGGCAGGCGGGTGAATGAGGCACTTATCGAAGAAGCATGCGCCGGAACGACCTGTGGGGTATCAGGTGCGTGGTTTGTGCAGGGCGATGGGACTGTAAAACTTTCATTGCGCTCCAAAGGCATTCCCGATGTAGGCAAGATCGCACAACACATGGGCAATACCGTTGGCGTAGGCGGTGGTGGGCATCCTACCGATGCTGTCGTTCAATTTGATAACCTTGTCCAATTTACGCAAGCAGTGTCCCTGCATACCAAAGAACAAATGATGGCGAATCGTTGGGATTCAAAAGCTTTGGGGCCACATACCGCTGCTGTAAAGAGAACAGGCACTTCGACTGGAAATCCCGGTTAATTTCTATTGGTTCCATGTTTGAACAATGGTCGGGGCGAGAGGATTTGAACCTCCGACCTCTAGTCCCCCAGACTAACGCGCTAACCAGGCTGCGCTACGCCCCGACAATCACACCGTAGGCCTACTTTATTGCGCCAAAGCCGGACAATTTCAACCATAAAGGTAGAGCTGCGGCCCGTGTGTTTTAAGCCATTGTTTTGCATTGTTGTAATCAGGGAATAGCTTTTCCACCTGCATCCAGAAAGCGGGGCTGTGGTCGTGGTGTTTGAGGTGGGCGACTTCGTGGCAGGTGACGTAATCGAGAACTTCGTAGGGCGCGAAAACAAGCCGCCATGAAAACGATAAATTACCGTTATGGCTGCAACTTCCCCAACGCGACGACGTATCACGCAAGCTGATTCTTTTGACATTTTTTCCGATCAGTTTTCCGTTCGTATTGGCGATGGAAGTGATGGTGTCGCGTGCCACGCGCTTGAGCCATTCGCGCACGCGCCGTTCCATGAATTCTACATCTCCAGGAACAATAATGCGGTCGTCTTCAATGCGCACCACGCCGCGTCCGCCGACATGCGTGAGTATATATTTTTTTCCGAGTACGGGGATCATTTGCCCGTCAGAAAACGGCACAAACTTTTGAATACTTTCAATCTGTCGCGCAAGCCATTCGCGTTTTTCAGAAACGAAATGTAATCCTTGCTTGATGGTAACATATCGGGGTAAAGTGAGTGCAACGTGATGTTGTATTGGATGATAGCGAATGACCATGCGTTGGGATTTTGGATGTTTGCGGATAATCACAGGTAGAGATTCAACCGTAGAGCCAATGGCAAGTTCAATAAAGTAGGGTGTTGGTTTAACAGGTTTAGGTTTCATACGAATAATATATGCGATTCTCTCCGTCTTTCATAGAGCGACTTCGCTCTCATTTCCTGATGTCAGAAGTTATTGGCAAACGTGTTGCCTTGAAAAAACATGGACGTGAATATCAGGGTTTATGTCCGTTTCACAACGAAAAATCACCATCGTTCACCGTGAATGATGAAAAAGGTTTTTATCACTGCTTCGGTTGCGCCGCGCATGGTGATGCGATTGAGTTTATCCGCAAGTTTGAACGCCTGTCGTATGTTGAGGCAGTCGAGGCGCTTGCGCGTGATGCGGGCATTGCGTTGCCTAAGCCCACCGAAGAAGAATACCGCAAGGTGGAATCCGAAAAAACATTATTTGAAGTGCTGGAAGCTGCCACCAAATGGTTCGAGCAGCAACTCTCCGCCACATCGGGCATGGTTGCGCGTGATTACGTTGAAAAGCGCGGCCTCAAACCCGAAACCATCCGCAATTTCCGCATCGGATATGCACCCGACGAGCGTAACGGCCTGTATAATTTTTTATTGAAAGCCGGATTCACGCAAGCGCTGCAAGCCGAAGCAGGCTTGATTGGTTTGTCCGAACAAGGTACGCCGTATGACCGCTTCCGTGGCCGCGTCATGTTCCCGATTCGTAATTCCGCCGGCAAGGTGATTGCCTTTGGCGGCCGCTTGCTCGCCAATACCACCGCTACTAAATCTCTGCCGAAATACCTCAATTCGCCGGAAACGCCAGTGTTCAAAAAAGGCGAGGTTCTCTATAACATTGATCTCGCCAGTAAAGCGGCGCGTGAAGGCAACATGGTGGTTGTCATGGAAGGCTACATGGACGTGGTGTCCACCTCGCAGGCAGGCGTTACTTACGCCATGGCCACGCTCGGCACTGCGGTCACCCCCGAACACTTACGCCTGTTGTGGCAACGCGCCAAAGAACCTGTCATCTGCCTTGACGGCGATGCTGCGGGTATGCGCGCGATGATGCGTGCGGCCGAAGTGGCGCTGCCACTGCTCAAGCCTGCGTATTCCCTGCGTTTTGCACTGTTGCCCAAGGGCGAAGATCCCGACACCTATATCCAGAAAAACGGCAAAGCCAGCTTTGAAAAAATCCTTATAAGCTCGCAGCGTCTGTCACAAATTCTGTGGGAAACACTGGCTCCGCAGTATAAATCCGACCTGCCGGAAGAACGTGCCGCGCTCGAAAGTGCGCTCAAACAACTCACTGATAAAATCACTGATCCGACGGTGCGCTCGCATTACGCCTCGTATTTCCGCAAGCTGCTGTGGGAGAAAAAACCGGCGAACGCAAAGCCGGTGCAGGAGCGTTCGGTGCATGTGCAGCAGATGGTGTTGCAACACCACACCGCTGCGATGGAAGTGCTGGTGCAGCGTTTGCTCACCATCCTCATCAAATTCCCGCAATTGCTTAATAAGAGCCATGTCGAGGAAACGCTGTCGCGTCTTGATATACGCTCGCCGCATTTTGATCATGTCCGTAATGTGCTGCTCGCCGCATCTGGTCATGTTGATGTGGACGACCACGCTGCCTTTATGGCGCATCTCAATAAGCAATTGAACGGCCAGTTACCTGAGCCGATGAAATTGCCGAACAAGGATGTCGCCACTGTTCAGGAGGCTTTGCTCTTGTGGAACGATACGGTGTCGGTCTATGAGGTCGAACGCCTTGAGTTCGAGCTGAAGGAACTGCAGGAAACGGTGGGGCAGGTGATGGATGAGGCGTCTTACACCCGTCTGGTCGAACTCCAGCAGTCAATTCAGAAAGCCAAAGCGGTCAGAACCTTTGCTCCCGCCGAGGTGGATGGGGCGTAAGTCCCACTTTTTTTCAACAAAGCCATTGAAAAAAAATAAAATTGCCTTATTTCTAGTATATTTACTAATGCATGGGAATCGTGCAGGTTATATTGTCGTTTTTTGTCATGGGGTTAACCTGCGGCAAGGTGGACGTTACACCTGTATCAGCAAAAGGGTAGTATTCAATGGCTTCTAAATCTGCGTCAAAATCGGCTTCAAAATCTAATGCCAAAGCAAAAAACGCTAAATCCAAAGAAAAAGTAAAACCAAAAGCAAAGCCTGTACCCGCAAAGACAGCTGCCAAGTCAAAACCTGCCTCGAAAACGAAGGTAGTTAAGGCAGTTGCACCAAAGGGCAAAGCAGTCAAAGCCAAACCCGTAGGAAAAGTAAAACAAGTGGAAAAACCAAAAGAATCTCTGATGGAGATGGCTAAAAAGGCTGCTGCTGCCAAATCTGCTGCTGCAAAACCTGTTAAGGAAACCAAAGAAGATAAAGCCGCAGCCAAAGTGGCTGCCAAGGCTGCCGCTAAAAAAGAAGTGGCTCCCAAGGAAAAAGAAACCAAGGAAACCAAGGAAAGCAAAGAAGAGCTGCAACTTGCCATTGTACGCAAGCTGATGGCGATGGGCAAAGCGCGTGGCTACATCACTTATGATGAGCTGAATGCTGTTCTTCCGGCTGACGAATTCTCCCCTGAAGTGATTGATTCCGCCATATCTGCGCTCAATCAGGTGGACATCAATGTGGTGGAAGAAGAAGCACCGATGGATCCTGCGGAGCGTCCTGAAGGATTTGAGCCAGCGGAAGAGGCTGTTGAAAATATTGGCCGTTCCGATGATCCGGTGCGCATGTACCTGCGTGAAATGGGCAACGTAGAGCTGCTCTCGCGCGAAGGCGAAATCGAGATCGCCAAACGCATTGAATCGGGCCGCGAAACCGTTATCAGTGCCTTGTGCGAAAGCCCACTGGTGATGAAAGAAATTCTCTCATGGCGCGATGAACTTGACGCAGGCACGCTGTTGCTGCGCGAAATCATCGACCTTGATGCCACTTACGGTGCCGGTGCGGAAGCGGGCATGTTTGAAGGCGAAGAAGGCGCAGCGGCTGCGGTTCCTGCTGCGGCAGCGCCCGCTCCTGTTGTTCGCAGCGCTCCTGTTGATGAAGAATTCGACGCGGCGGAAAAAGAAGCCCAGAAAAAAGAAAAATTAAAAGAAAAGCTGAAAGAAAAAGAAAAGCCAAAAGCCCCGAAAAAAATCGCCAGCGACGATGACGATGAAGCAGTGGATGATGCGGAAGAAGAAGAGCTGGAGGACGAGGAAGAAGAATCCCAGCCAACTCCTGACGGCGAAGAAGAAGCCGATGAAGATGATGGCTCGGTATCTTTGCTTGCGATGGAAAATGCGCTGAAACCGCAGATTCTCGAAACCCTCGATACCTTCGCTAAAATCAGCAAAAAGATGCGTACGCTGCAGGAAAAACGCCTGACCAAATCCATGGGCGATGGACGTTACAGCAAAGACGACGAAAAACTCTACCAGAAATACCACCGCGAGCTGGTGGAACTGATGATGGGCGTTCGCTTCACTATTTATCGTGTCGAAAGTCTTATCCTGAAGCTCTACGACATGAACCGTCGCCTGATGACGCTTGAAGGCCGCCTGTTGCGCTTGGCTGAAAACCGCAAGGTGAACCGCAAGCAGTTCCTTGAACAGTATATCGGCAATGAACTCGACCCGAATTGGCTGGAGCGTATGCTGGAACGTTCGGAAAAAGGCTGGAAAGACTTTGTCCTGAAAGATTCCGTTGAAATTGCTGAAATCCGTTCGGAAACCTCAAAAATGGCGGAAGCTGTGGGTCTGGATATCGGTGAGTTCAAGCGTATGATAATGGCCGTGCAAAAAGGCGAGCGCGAAACCAACCGTGCGAAAAAAGAAATGATCGAGGCCAACTTGCGTCTCGTGATTTCCATCGCTAAAAAATACACCAACCGTGGCCTGCAATTCCTCGATCTGATTCAGGAAGGCAATATCGGCCTGATGAAAGCGGTGGACAAATTCGAATACCGCCGTGGGTACAAATTCTCGACCTACGCCACATGGTGGATTCGCCAAGCGATTACCCGTTCTATCGCCGATCAGGCACGCACCATCCGTATTCCGGTGCATATGATCGAAACGATCAACAAAATCGTCCGCACCTCGCGTCAGATGTTGCACGAAATCGGCCGTGAACCAACGCCGGAAGAACTGGCCGAACGCCTCGTTATGCCGCTCGACAAAGTTCGCAAGGTGATGAAAATTGCCAAGGAACCAGTCTCTCTCGAAACACCAATCGGTGACGAGGAAGATTCGCATCTCGGCGATTTCATCGAAGACAAAAACGCGATTTTGCCGCTTGATGCTGCCATTCAGTCTAACCTGCGTGAAACTACCACGCGTATTCTCGCCTCGCTCACCCCGCGTGAAGAGCGCGTGCTGCGCATGCGTTTTGGTATCGGCATGAACACCGACCACACGCTGGAAGAAGTTGGCCAACAGTTTTCGGTTACGCGTGAGCGTATCCGCCAGATTGAAGCCAAGGCGCTGCGCAAGCTGAAGCATCCATCGCGTTCACGCAAGCTGCGTAGCTTCCTGGATTACTAAGCCCTTATGTCCCTTAGCCGCAGGGGATTTCTTACCAGTCTTGCCCAGATGACGGCGGGTGCAGCAGCTGCCAAGTTTGAAGGCGTTGCCGGACTTATTGATGCAGTTGCAGGAAGCGGTAGTGCAGGGCGCGCAAGCGCATTGCATGCCTTGCTGGTCAGGCGCAGTGAAATACTGGTCAGCAGTGCAGACGGTCTGAACATGCAGGATCTCTGGTCAAAGGCCAGTGATGATATGTTAGTCGTTAAATACAATCATCTCGCACCCGTCAAGTATGATGTATCGTTGCTCACACCCCCAGAAGCCAGAGCCTTTGAGGATGAGATGGTCACATTGCAAAGCCAGTATGCGGGGCATTATAAAAGGCTGGAGGATGAGGTAACGCGCATTGACGATACGCTTCGGCAATATCCCAAGGAAGTTGCCAAATTGATCGAGCCTGACGAACGCTATCAGGCTATGGTCGACGGCATGGGCCATTCCCGTGCCTCAAGGTTGGCCCAGTTACCTGAACGCCCACTGGCAGATATAGATGCGGGGGTAGTGCAGGATGCACGTGCAATAATCGATGGTTCAAGACCTACTTTACTGAGTTCGCAGAAAGAGCAGTTTACTGAAGTAGCAGGTAATGTGAACAAGATCACGACTGAAATAGCAGAGGTAATGCATGCCCCGAAGCCCAAAAAATGGCAGGAAAAACGCCGCGAGGCCCTTAAAAACTATGTGTCGGAGTTGCTTAATGAGCTGGCGGGGGAGTCGGAAGTGCGGATTGAGTCGGCGCTGACAAAGGGGTATGGCCCCGATAATTGGGTCATCACAACGCAAATGCGGCAGAATGAGATTGGCAAGGAACAGGATCAGGCGCTTACAGAACGTATTGTCGAGATTATGGAAATTCTTGAAAAAGCGTATCCCGAACGTTTTACGGGCGATGCCGAGCCGCTGATTGCTCATTCAAGGCCGTTGCAACCTGGCTACGGCGAGCATGACTGTGAACGCCTGATTATCAAGGGGCCGGAATGGAGCCTGCGTGAGGTGTTGAAATCCGCCGAACGGCTGAATCTGAAGATGCGTAACGCCGAAAATAATGAGGCAAGACTTGCCAGATAAGGCAAGCTGCGGTATGTAGATACTGTAAATACAACGCTTTTCGGATTCATCGCATGACCATAACCACCCATCTCCACACCTATTTCCACGGCAAACTTGTCGGTACGGACCAGTTCGGCAACCGTTATTTTACCGAAAAAAAGCCCGCTAAATCGGGGCGTACCAAGCGCTGGGTGTTGTACAAGGAAATTGTAAGGCCCGCATGGCAGAGGATTCTGGTGGTGCCGTTGCTGCTGTCTAACAGCCTTGAACGCGCTGAGCCCAGCAAGGTTCCGGCGGAATGGCATGGCTGGTTGCACTACACGCTAGACACGCCGCCAACGCAGCGCAACGATAAGCGCTATATGTGGCAGAAACCGCATTTGCCGAACCTGACCGGTACCAAGGGAGCATATATGCCGCAGGGGCATTTGCTCAAAGGCGGGCAGCGTGCCCCGAGTACGTCAGACTACGAGCCTTGGCAGCCATAATCTCCTGAATTACTGTTTACGCGTGAGCGCCACCAGTGTGTGTGCCGCCAGCAGGCTGACAGCAGGAAATACGCTGTAGAACATCAGGTAGTCGTTGTGGAGGCCCAAACACAACCAGCCCGCGAACATCACCGGAACCATCAGCAGCCAGTGCAATAGAATAGGGGGTTTGTCTTCTATTTTGTAGGTGAGCAGGGCGAGTGCGCCCGCCCATCCCAGCAGCGTATAAACGCTGTAGCCGTCCCATGCCGCTTTTATGTGTTCCATCAGTCCGTCTGTGGTCAGTGTGTTGATGGCAACCGGATATATCAGGTACAGCGCCAGCTTGACTGTGACAAAAAGAATGATCTGCAAAATGCCGTAGAAAAGCCATTTTTCACGCGGCATCACGGTGTGTGCGAACAGGAAATACACAGCGATCACATACACACTGCTTTCTTTGTTGAGTGTTGCCAGTGCCAGTAGCGCACAATATTGCACCATGTTTTGCTTAAACATAACAAGGGTGAGCAGGGCGATAAAAAATAATTCTGGGAAATCATACATCGTAGCGTACCTGCCGCAATAGACAGGCAGGAGCATCAACGCAGCTACCACCGACAGGCACTGTGTGGGCAGCGATTGCGGGAATAATTGCTTCGCCAGAAGCCACATCACCCACGCATATGCCAGCAGGAACAAATAATCCACCAGTGCGGTTAGGGCGAAAAGATAGAGGTGGTTGTCATTAATTTCATTGGGGATAGTAATCGGGTGTTTGGCATGCACTATGGCGCTGAAAAAACTGTTTCTCCATAACAGGTCGTGCAATCCTGATGTGATGGGGGCAAAGGCGCTTTCAGGGGTGAGTGCAATCAGCGAATGCACCAGCCACGGCACCAGTTGGCGGTACACATACGGTGCGGGCGCAGTAGCTTCCATCATGGCTTGCGGCGAGCGGTCGCCCATGCCGAGGAAGTCGCTGCCGTAGAGTAAACACACCATGATATATAGCGACATGGCAATCGCGAAAACCGCGCATAATGCCTTCATCCACGTATCACGACGATATAAGCCTACCGCATGAACCATAGGGTTACCAAAAGCCACAGAACGAAGTTAACCAGCTGGAATTTATCACGCAATACAATATTCTCCGGCTCCCCGCCTTCGTTGAATACATAAATGGTTTGCAGGTAGCGGAACAGGCCAAACGCAACAAACGCCACGGTGTAGACAATTTCCACCCTGCCGATCTGGCGTGCTATTTCTGTGGTGTAGATGGCGTAGGTAATAAGCGCCGCACCGCCGGTAATTGCCACAAGGCGGTCGAGCAGGTTGCGGTTATACTGTTGCAGGTTCTGTTTATATTTTGCGTAATCCTCGAACCCCATCTCGTGGTAGCGTTTGCCGAAACCGAGGAACAGGGCGAGGAGAAAGGTGGTGAGGATAATCCATGGCGACACCGTGACTATCAGCGCATAGCACCCCATCAGCACACGCAGCACATAGCAAAACGAGATCATAAAAATATCGATGATTGCAATGCGCTTCAGGTAAAACGTATAGCTGAGGTTGATGATGACGTAGATGACCGCGATGACAGCGCACTGATACGGTAGCGTACTGAGGATGAACAGGGCAATAGCGGCGAATACGCAACCAATCATTGCAGCATGGATAATACTGACTTCGCCAGAGGCAATGGGCCGGCGTTTTTTTACCGGATGGCGCTGGTCTTCCTTAATGTCGCAAATATCGTTGAAGATATAGGCCATGCTGGAGATAGAAATAAAGCATAGCGCCGCCACCACCACGCGGAACCACGAGTTGGGAACGTCCATCTGATGGGCGAAAAAAATGGGGGCAATGACAAATCCGTTCTTGATCCACTGCTTTGGGCGTAAAAGTCGAATATCTGGGCGCATAAGCCTTTACTGAAAAGTAATCGGGTGGATATTTGCGAAGTTGCGCTTTTTTTATTTCGTTGTAGTTTCTTTTTTGCTATTGAATGGCTTCTATGACAAGAAAAAAATCATCAGCCTGATTATTGCGGCACCATTTAACGACAACAACCCGAAAACCTAAGGTTCATCTATGCAAAGAAATTTACTCGAAACGTTAATGGGCGCAGTTGTTTTAATTGTCGCTGTTGCCTTTCTTGCTTTCGCTTACGAAGGCAGCCAGATGAAGGTTGAGGCAGGCTATCTGATTTCGGGCAAATTCGGCAATGCGTCCGGCATTTCCCTAGGCAGCGATGTGCGCGTGGGTGGTATCAAGATCGGCGTGGTAGCTGGCCTCGACCTTGACCCCAACACCTACGAAGCCGTGGTGACCATGCAGGTGCGCCACAGCACCAAACTCCCCAAAGATTCTTCAGCAGCCATTGTCAGCAACGGTTTGCTCGGTGAAAAATTTATTCAGCTCACTCCGGGCAGCGACGACAAAATGGTCGCTGAAGGCGGTAAGCTCCAGTTCACGCAATCGGCTGTCAGCCTTGAAGAGCTGATTGGCAAATTTATGTTTAGCGGTGGCGGTGTCGACAAAAAGAACGACGGTGATAAAAAACCGGCAGCGGCTTCGGCCGGTGCACCTCCATCCATTGAGTAGTATGGCTCTGCGCCTCGTCCTTTGCGTAACGTTGCTGGCGTTTGTACTGCCCTTTGATGTGGTAGCGGAGACAGAATTAAACACGATCAACAGCGTGACCGTGAACGAGGCCCCCGTGATTGCGCCGCAACCGGTTGAACCGCAGCAGGTCGTTCCTGTGGAGGTGAGTCCTGAGCCGCCTAAGCCTTTGCCGGTGCATCCGCAACCGGTGGCGCTTGCGCCGCGTCCGGTTGAGGTTCCGGATAAGTCGCCTTTTGCGCCTTCTGATTCAAAATCTGCTGAAAAACCCCAGACTGTGGTGACGGCTCCTGCCACGGGTGATAAACCTGCCGATAGCACCGACGAGAAAAAACCGCTGGCGTTTGCCGATGACGAAACCCCGCAAAACTCCAATGCAGTAGTGTTACAGGGATTAAACAAAGTGACGGGGCGCATCTCCAAGATTGATAGCCCGCTGGGCGTAACCCAGCATTTCGGTAACCTTGAAATCACCCCGAAACGCTGCTGGAAATCCTCACCGGAAGACCGGCCTGAAGACGCGGTTTTGATTGAAATTCGTGAAGCGAAGATTGGTGAAAGTTCCAAGCGGATTTTTCTGGGGTGGATGTTTTCATCCAGCCCGGGGTTATCGGGGCTGGAGCATCCGGTCTATGATGTCAATGTGGTGGCTTGTGAATACCATGCCGACATACCCAAAAAAGATACGGTGGCCACACCTGCTGCGCCCGTAACCGATGCGAAAGCGGCCACGGCCAAGAACACCAAACCCGCCAAGAAAAGCGCTGCTAAGGCCAAGAAAAAGCCTAACCCGTAGTATTTAAAGCGTTTTTATTGAAATATGCCCGCGTCGGCGGTAAGAGGATTGCTGCGGCAATATTTATTAAAGAAATCCCTGAATTTTTTACACATAAACGCAATTTTAAGAATTCGCATATTAATATGCAGATGTTCAGTAATTTTTAAATTTTACCTTCTATCAATAGCAATGAATAAACTACCACATTTCGGCATTTCATGAAAAAGCGGATACTTATTGTTGAGGATAATGACTTGAATCTCAAGTTGTTCAGGGATCTGCTCACGGCTCATGGCTATGAAACCATCGAGACCAAGGAAGGGCTTGAAGCCATTACGCTTACGCGTAACGAGCGTCCCGACTTGATTTTGATGGATATCCAGTTGCCGGAAATTTCCGGTCTTGACGTCACCCGTCGCCTGAAATCCGAAGACATCATTTGCGATATCCCGATTATTGCCGTCACTGCATTTGCCATGAAGGACGATGAGGAGAAAATTCTTTCGGCGGGTTGTCAGGCCTATATTTCCAAGCCAATTTCGATCGTTCCCTTCCTGAATACGGTGCGCCGTTTCCTCGGTGAAGAGGAGCTTGTCAGCCTATGACCGCGCAGATTTTAGTGGTAGATGACGTTCCGGCTAACGTGAAGTTGCTTGAAGCGAAACTATCCAACGAATATTACGATGTGATCACCGCCAAAGATGGCTTTGAAGCGCTGAAGCAGGTGAAGGAACACAAACCTGACCTGATCCTGCTCGACGTGATGATGCCGGGGATGGATGGGTTCGAGGTGTGCCAGAAACTCAAGGAAGATGGCGAGGTGTCGCATATTCCGGTAGTCATGGTCACGGCTTTGTCCGAAAAAGCCGACCGCCTGAAAGGGCTGGAAGCGGGCGCGGATGATTTTCTCACCAAACCGATCAACGACATGGCGCTCTTTGCGCGCGTGAAGTCACTGGTGCGTATCAAGCAGCTGATGGACGAGGTTCGCCTTCGTGATAAAACCAGCTTCGAGATGGGGATTTCACCGGAAATTAACAGTACATTTTTATCCGACGTGTCCGGCTCGAAAGTATTGCTGATTGATGATGACGAGGTGCAGGCCAAGCAGATTGTCGCCCGCCTGAGCGAAGTATATAAAGTGCAATGTCTTCATGAGCCCGAGAATGTGATGACACTGCCGGATTTAGCAGATTATGACGTGATTCTTATCAGCACCTTACTGAGCGGGGCTGATGGTTTGCGCCTTGCATCGCAAATCAAAAGTCAGGAAGAAACCCGCAATATTCCGCTGCTCGTGCTGGTAGATGAGGACGACACCAAGGTGATGTACAAAGCGCTTGAAATGGGCATCAACGACTACCTCATTGTGCCCGTCGATAAAAATGAAATGATGGCGCGTGTGCGCTCGCAGATTCGCCGCAAGCGTTATCAGGAAGCCTTGAAATCGACCTATCAGAAAAGCATTTCGATGGCGATCACCGATGCTCTTACGGGACTTTATAACCGCCATTACCTCAACACCCACCTTGGCAACATGGTAAAACAGTCGCTGAAAAACGGCAAGCATCTCGCGCTTATGATGATGGATATGGATCATTTTAAAGCGGTGAACGACACTTATGGCCACGACGTGGGCGACCTTGTATTGAAGCAGCTTGCCAACATCATTATTCAGGGTTCGCGCTCGGCAGAACTTGCATCACGTTTTGGTGGCGAGGAATTCGTAATACTGATGCCGGAGACCAATCCGCAATCTGCTCTGGCCGCCGCGCAGCGTATGCGCGAGGTGGTGGAAACCACCCCGTTTAAAATCAACGATAAGGGCGATGTGATCAATAAAACCGTAAGTATAGGCATTGCCAGTCTGCATCCCGACGGCGATAGCGGCGAGAGCTTGTTGAAACGTGCAGACGAAGCGTTGTACGAAGCCAAAAATGGCGGGCGCAATCAGGTAAAAGTGGGGGCTGTTATGGCACCCAAAGGCTGGTAACAAAGATGACCAAAGCGGTATTATTTTCAGCAGAGAATATCAAAAAAGCCAAGGCTACTGTGTTGCCGCTGGCGCGTGCTTTTTTACAGGTTGAGCCGAATAACGCTATGGTGTTACCTGACACGAAACAGGGCATGGCCATTGTAGATCAGGCATTTGCCAAGCTGGAAGCTATGGGCTATTCGCCTGAGGACTCGCAGCTTTTGATGAGCGAGGTGGTTGATAAACTGCTGGACGGTGGGCCGATTGACTTTGATATTCCCGTTGATGACAGGCCGCTTCCGCCGACCATCCCACCCAAGAAAAACGATTTCTAGAGCGTAAATTCCGCCACCACGGGTGCGTGGTCAGAGGCCTTTTCCACCGCGCGCATGGCTTTTTCAATATGGCTGGCCTTTAGTTTATCTGCCGCTTGCGGCGATATGAGCAGGTGGTCGATACGCAGTCCTTCTTCTCGCTCGAAGCCGCTGCCACGGTAATCCCACCATGAAAATTCGGGGCTGTCGGGATGGCACACGCGGAACGCATCCATCAGCCCGAGATTGGCAATGCGGCGCAAAGCGCGGCGTACATTGTCATGCATCAGCACGCTGCCGTCCCATTTTTTAGGATGGTGTACATCAATATCGGCGGGCGCAATATTATAGTCACCGCCGACGACGAGCATTTCGTCATACGATACAAGCGTCCGGATATGGTCGTGCAGCCGCCCAAGGAAACGCAGCTTGTAAGGGAATTTATCGGAGGTTACGTCCTGCCCGTTAGGCACATATACCGAAGCCACGCGAATCGCGCCCTGCGGCACATTCACCACCGCTTCAACGTAGCGCGCCTGCAGGTCGGTATCATCACCATCGAGTCCCTTGCGGATGTCGTCCAACCGGTAGCGGGAAAGAATAGCCACGCCGTTATAGGTTTTCTGGCCGTGTACCGCGAGGTTGTAACCCAGTTCTTCTATTTCGATGGCGGGAAACGCCTCATCCACACATTTCAGTTCCTGCAACAGCACAACCTCCGGCTGGTCGCGACGCAGCCACTCCAGCAGTTGCGGCAGGCGGACCTTGATCGAGTTTACGTTCCATGTAGCGATTTTCATAGCGCGGCCTTTTGTTTCCACAGATGCTGATAACAAAGCCACAACAGGGTGGCAATGGCAACCGCATTGATCATAATGCCGGCATCAAATCCCCGCGATTGTATCCATCCGAGTAGTCCGCCCAGCGGCGGAATCTGGCTGTAGGGCTGCACCATCAGCGATGTGGATTGCAATAGTAACGGCAATGCGAACCATCGTGGTTTCATTACGCACAGCAGCAGAGAAAATATCTCTGCCATAAAAAAATAACGATCATGCATGAATGGCAACATATACGGCATCACGCAGGCAAACAGTGTCGCCAATAGCATTACGCTCAGTGGATCCGGTGAAGCTTTCCAGCGGTTGAAGGTGATTGCCACCAGCGCGCCTGCCACCAGCGCCGCCAGTGCTTCGCCCATATGTATGACAGGCATCGTATCATCGGCATGCCTGAAATAAAAATAGGGATTGGCGGCATTATGGCTCACGCTCCCTCTGATCTGCACCCAGTAAATAAGCAGCATGTCCATCATTGGTCGGCCTTCCAGCCACGCGGGAACGCAGATAGCCACATACATTGCCGGTACAATCCACAACTGTTGCCACACGATTTTTTTTCTCAGTAAAAAAACCAGTAATAGTGGGGAAAGGAATATAGCCTGCGGCTTGAAGGCAAAGGCCAGTGTGCCATACAACAGGCAGCGCCTGCTATGGCCGCGCATCATCTCGCATAATGAGGCCAGCATAAACCCCGTCAGCCAGATATCGCACTGGCCGGTTGCCGAGCCATTGATTACTACGGACGGACATAACCATAGCGCTGCCACCGCAAGTGCAGGCCGGATGGAATACGGCTGGTCGTGGAAATGCAGCGCTACGATCCGGTACATCCAGAACGCAGCGTATAGTTCGCCGATAAAGGTCAGGTATTTGATGGTATATATAGGGCTTGCATCGCCAGACACGGCATCCATCAACCCCAGCATGTAAATATAGAGCGGTGCATAATTATGGAATGGGTCGCCAAATGCGCTCAGCAATCCTTTTTCGCGGATATACAGCACCCAGTTACTTAGAAAATAGCTGTAATCGTTGGATGCAAAATCAATATACTGCGCGCGCAGCCATAGCCCCGCCAGAAAAGCCACGCACAGGATGGATGCGTGCATGCGCCACTTGCGCGCGTTGATCTGTTTGGAATCAATCGGTTGAATCAGGAAGGCGAGGGACATCCGTCAGGATTAAAAAGCGACGGAGAAAGAATTGCCGCAGCCGCAGCTGGCGGTGGCATTCGGATTTTTAATTTCGAATCCGGCGTGGGAGAGGTCTTCGGTGTAGTCGAGTGTGGAGCCGGCGATAATGCCCAGCGATACGTCGTCAATCACCACCTCGGCACCGTCTTTGGCAACCACCATATCGCCTTCGGCGGGCGCAGAATCATCGAGGGAAAAATCATATTGGAAACCCGAGCATCCGCCGCCTTTGACCGAAATGCGGAAGCGAAGCACTTCTTTGCCTTCTAGTGCCTTGAGCGTATTGATTCTGGCAGCCGCACTTTCCGTAACGGAAAACGAATTCATGCCGGTAGGCGGTGTGGGGGTGGTCTGTAATGTATGCATGTGCTAATTATGCGGCCAAATAAGGGATTAGGCAATAGGGATTAGGCATTAGCATATAACAATATAAAGGTTTTTTTGGGCTAATCCCCAATCCCAAAAATCACCATGCCTTCGTGCTTGCTTCTTTTACAACAAAGCGTTATCACTTCCCCCCTATGGCATCTTTAATGGAAAAAAATGACGAACTAACCCGTGGTTTAGCAAGCTATGCCTGCAACCCGCTGGAAAGCCGTGGCCGCCTGTTCCGCGAAGAGGAGAGCAACACCCGCACCCTCTTTCAGCGCGACCGCGACCGTATCATCCACTCGACTGCTTTCCGCCGCCTCGAATATAAAACACAGGTGTTCGTCAACCACGAAGGCGACCACTACCGCACCCGCCTTACGCACAGTCTTGAAGTTTCGCAGCTGGCACGTTCCATCTGCCGCACGCTGGGCATTCAGGAAGACCTCGCCGAAACACTCGCGCTCGCGCACGACCTCGGTCACACGCCGTTTGGCCATTCCGGTGAGGACGCACTCGCCGAAGTAATGGAGCCGTTTGGCGGTTTTGACCACAACGCCCACACGCTGCGTCTTGTCAGCAGCCTCGAACAACGCTACGCCGAGTTTGACGGCCTGAACCTTACATGGGAAACCTTGGAAGGCATCGCCAAGCATAACGGCCCGCTGATTAAGCCAACTCCGGCTTCTATCATCGGCAAGATGCTCAATCGCGTACAGCCGCATTCGTTGCCGCGCTTCATCACCGAATACAACGCCAAGCACGATCTTCGCCTCGACACCTATGCGGGTGCAGAAGCGCAGGTAGCTTCGCTGGCGGACGACATTGCTTATAACAACCACGACATTGACGACGGCCTGCGTGCAGGCTTGTTCACCATCGACCAGCTGGACGAAGTCGAAATGATTGGGAAGATTTTCCGCGAGGTGCGCTCGCGTTATCCGGGTATCGAGGAATCGCGCCTGATCCACGAGTCTATCCGCCGCCTCATCAACCGCATGGTGACCGACCTCATCATACAAACGATGCAGAATATCAATAACGAACACATTGAAAAAGCGGATGATATCCGTAAGCTGGGCAAGCCTTTAGTGGCATTCTCGGCGACCATGCAGGAAACCAACGTGAAGCTTAAAGCGTTCCTGATGGAAAACATGTACCGCCATTATAAAGTCAACCGCATGGCCAGCAAGGCAAAGCGTGTGGTCAAGGAACTGTTCACTTTTTTCCTCAATGAGCCGCAGTGCCTGCCGACCAACTGGCGCAAGCTTGCTGGCGCTCCCAAAAGTGCGGCGACAGCGACGGTAGTGGCGGATTTTATCGCCGGTATGACGGATCGTTTCGCTCTCGATGAACACCGAAGGGTGTTCGACGTGCAGGCACGTTCTTGGTTGGGCAAATAAGCCGTCAAAAATACCGGATCCCGCCTTCAGGCAGGGTGAAAAGGAAGAATAAAAAATGAACATTTTCAAAAAAATAGAGCGCGAACTCCACCTTATCGTCAGCGGCCTGATGTCGCAGGGTGTGCTGCCTAATAATGTGGTTGCCAATAAAATCGAAGCCACACCGCCGCGTGAAGCCTCGCACGGCGATATTGCCACCAACGCTGCCATGGTGATTGCCGCGCAGATAGGAAAAACCCCCAAGGAAATCGCTGCATTACTGGCGGAAAACCTGAAAAATCTGGCGGGCATCACCAAGGTGGAAGTCGCTGGCCCCGGATTTATCAACCTTACGCTTGCGTCCAGCATCTGGCAGGAATCCGTCCTCGACATCATCGAAAACGGAAAGGATTACGGCAATTCCGAAATCGGCATGGGGCAGAAAATCAACGTAGAATTTGTCTCCGCCAACCCCACGGGACCAATGCATGTCGGCCATGGCCGCGGCGCGGTGTACGGCGACGCGCTTGCCACGCTGCTCACCAAAGCGGGCTACAATGTCACCCGCGAATACTACATCAACGATGCCGGCGCGCAGGTTGATAAGCTGGCGGAATCCGCCCATTTGCGCTACCGCGAAGCGTGCGGCGAAGTCATTACTGACATTCCTGAAGGCCTCTATCCGGGGGACTACCTGATTCCGGTGGGGCAGGCGATCAAAGCCAAATTCGGCAATAAATACATAGGCGCCCCGCGTGAGCAGTGGCTTGCCGAAATCCGCACCATGACGCTGGAAGCCATGATGGTCATGATCAAGGATGATCTGGCCGCTTTAGGTATATTCCACAATATCTTCACCTCCGAGCGTCAGTTGTCTGACTCAGGCAGGGTGGAGGAGGCGATTGCCCTGCTGGAAGGCAAGGGGCTGATTTATCGCGGTGTGCTGGAGCCACCCAAAGGCAAAACGCCGGACGACTGGGAACCGCGTGAACAAACACTGTTCAAATCCACCGATTTCGGCGATGACTGCGACCGTCCGGTGAAGAAATCCGATGGCAGCTGGACGTATTTTGCACCCGACATCGCCTATCATTTCGACAAATGCAACCGTGGCTTCCACAAGCTGATCGACGTGTTCGGCGCTGACCATGGCGGGTATGTGAAGCGTATTCAGGCGGCCGTGAAGGCGTTGTCCGGCGGCAAGGTGACGTGCGAGGTCAAGCTTTGCCAACTGGTGAAATTCATGCGTGACGGCGAGCCACTGAAAATGTCCAAGCGCGCGGGCACTTTTGTTACGGTGCGCGAGGTGATCGACGAGGTGGGAAAAGACGTGTTCCGCTTCATCATGCTCACCCGCAAGAACGATGTGCCGCTGGACTTTGATTTTGCCAAGGTGATGGAGCAGTCCAAGGATAATCCGGTGTTTTATGTGCAATATGCCCATGCCCGCATCCACTCGATCATCCGCAACACCGGAACCGAACTGCCCGAAGCCATCAAAATGGCCAAAAACCCTACTCCGCACCTGCTTTCCCGCCTGATTCACCCCGAGGAGCTGGCGCTGGTTCGCCTGCTGTGCAATTGGCCGCGTCTGGTTGAATCGGCATCTCTGGGGCTGGAGCCGCACCGCATCGCGTTTTACCTGCAGGAAGTGGCTGCGGCGTTCCATTCGTTCTGGAATCTCGGCAATGACGATGTCGGGCTTCGTTTCATCGTCAAACAGGATGTTGAGCTGACAGCGGCAAGGATTACGCTGGTGCGGGCAGTTGCGGTTGTAATTGCCTCCGGATTGACCGTATTAGGGGTTGAACCTGTTGAGGAACTACGGTAAAAATTCTGGGAATAAAATTTCTAAGCGTATCTTTAAGGACATAGCCGAATGAAAAACGAAGCAGATTTGAGTGATCTGGTTATCGTATCCAACGACAGCGGTTTAACGCGTTGGGCACCGTTAGTGGTGGTTCTGGGCGTGGTTGCGGGCTTTGTTACTCTGTCGTGGTATGCGTATCATGCTGGCATCCAGTCGGTAAAAGAAGAAGACCTTGTGGTGGTGGAAGCCGATAAAACCCCGATGAAAGAAAAGCCTTCCGATCCGGGTGGCATGCAGTTTCCTAATCAGGACAAGACTGTATTTGAAACATTTTCCGGTAATTCAAAGCAACCTCCAAAGGTGGAACGTGTACTCCCTGTGCCTGAAGAGCCTATGGCGAAGGAAAAAGATCCGGAAGCCTCCGGAACGACTACATGGGTGAACAAGGACATTGCTAAAACCGGCACTGAGCAAGTGATTGGCAAGGATAAAGACACCGGTAAAAAGATGGTGGATAAGTCGAAAGTGGCTGCTTCTGTCGCTGCTCCGGATGAAAAACCGGTTTACACCATCAAAGACCCGAAAGACCATCAGGTCATTGCTGCGCAGTCAGCGTCGGATGATGAGCAGAGTGTCACTTATGTTGCCCCGAAAAAAGGCGCGGCGGCCACCAAAGCGGCTGACAAGGCGCTGCATGCTGATGAAAAACCTGCAATAGACAAGCCTGCGCCGTTCACTCCTGAAAAGGCCGAGGCCATTGCCCGTGCAACCGGTGATGATGCCGGTGAAAGCGCCCCGCCGCATGACGATGTAACATCTGAAGATGCGCCAAAAGAAAATACCGAAAAGGCCAATAAAGAGGCGGAAAAACCTGCGGCATTCGCTCCTTCCGCTGCGAAGGAAGTGAAAGAGGAAAAGCCGGTGGCGAAGGCAGAGCCAGAGAAGAAAGCTGCCGAGAAAAAAGAGCCTGCTAAAAAGTCGGCAGCCCCTGAAACGCATGTGGCGGCTAATGGCGGGCATTTTATGGTACAGCTTGGCGCGTACCGCTCCGAGGATGAAGCCAACGACACATGGGAAAAAATGCACCTGAAGCACAAAGACCTGTCGGACAAAAAGCCGGTGGTTGTGCGTGCCGATCTGGGTTCCAAAGGCATCTATTACCGCCTGCGTGTGGGCGGTTTGTCGTCGGCGGCAGATGCCAAGGCGTTGTGTCATGCGCTCTCCTCTAAAGGGCAGGCCTGTCTCATCCCAACTGACAAATAGGCATCATGTCTTCCGTTTTATCAGCCGCGATATTTGATACAGCCGGCCCAACCTTAAGCGCCGACGAGAAGGCGTTCTTCCGTGATATCAATCCGTTTGGCTACATCCTGTTTGCCCGCCACTGCACCGATCCGGACACGGTGAGGCGTCTGGTCGGTGAACTGAAATCTCTGTCAGGGCGCGACCGTTTGCCCATCCTGATTGATCAGGAGGGGGGGCGAGTAGCCCGCCTGAAGCCGCCGCACTGGCCGAAATATGCTCCTGCCGGAACCTTTGCTGCCCTCGCCAAGCGTGACCGCGAAAAAGCGCACAAGGCCGTCTATTTAAATGCCCGCTTAATCGCCAGCGACCTGCACGCGCTTGGCATCACCGTCGATTGCGCCCCGCTGGCTGATCTGCCTATCAAAGGTGCGCACGATATCATTGGCGACCGCGCCTTCGGCACCGAAGCCGAGCAGGTGGTGTATTTAGGCCGCGCCATGGCGGCAGGGCTGATGGACGGCGGCATCATCCCTATTTTGAAACACATCCCCGGACATGGCCGCGCCACCGCTGACAGTCACGACGAGGTGCCAATTGTGCACGAGTCGCTGGAAGTGCTGCGCGCTACCGATTTTGTACCGTTTAAAATGCTCGCCAACCTGCCGATGGCAATGACCGCGCATGTGTTGTACACCGCGATTGACGAAGAGCAGATGGCGACATTATCGAAAAAAACGATCGATTTGATTCGTAATGAGCTGGGCTTTAAAAACCTGCTGATGTCGGATGCGCTGGATATGAAATCATTGGCGCATATGGAACTGGGTGAACGCGCTCGTGCCTGTCTGGCAGCGGGTTGCGACATTGCCATGCATTGCAATTCCTCGTTTGCCGAAAAGGTACAGGTTGCGGATGGAGTGTGTGCGCTGGAAGGTGAATCGCTGGAGCGTGCCGTGCGTGCGATGAATTCGGTAAAAACCCCGAAGAATTTTGACCCTGTGGAAGCACGTCAGGCGCTTGAGGCATTACTCGGCGATGTCAAAGATGCCTACCAGACAGGATACATTCATGTGGGACTCAATAATTGACCTATCAGCGTGGGTGATTCCGGTCATCCTCGCCATCATGCTGCACGAGGTGGCGCATGGCTGGGTGGCCGAGCGTTTTGGCGACAACACCGCCCGCGTGCTGGGGCGCATTTCCCTCAATCCTCTGAAACATGTCGACCTGTTTGGAACCGTTATTTTCCCTGCTGTCCTTATTGCCTTGGGTTCGCCGATGTTGTTTGGCTATGCCAAACCGGTTCCGGTCAATTTCGGCAACCTGCACCCGCCGCGCATGGGCATGCGTGTGGTGGCACTCGCAGGGCCTGTTACCAATGTCATACTAGCGGTTATTACCGGTTTGCTGCTGCATGTCGATCATTTCGTCACACCCGAGCAGGCACCGTGGCTGTTTTTAAACCTGTACCGCTTGCTGGTGCTGAATTGCGGGCTGGCGGTGTTCAATATGCTGCCGATTATGCCGCTTGACGGCGGGCGGGTGGTTTTTTCATTTTTGAGTGGCACGCCCGCGCGCTGGTTTGCCAAGCTGGAGCGGCGCGGGATATGGATTGTGTTCGCCCTGATGATCGGGTTGCAGGGGCTGGGCTATAACCTGAATGACATCATTGGTTTTCCGGTCTACGGGCTGCTGAAAGCCGTTATGTTCGTAACCGGAAACAGCCTGTAGGCCAAAACGTGCTTTGCGTGAGGCGGCGGACTATGCTATTGCTGCAACCACATTATTACATAAGGAGATTTGGCAATGGGACTCAGTTTTTGGCACATGTTGCTCATACTGATCGTGGTATTCGTGATTTTTGGGGCGGGCAAGCTGCCGAAAGTGATGGGCGATGTAGGTAAGGGCATCCGCTCGTTAAAAGATGGCCTCAAGGGTGAAGATGAAGTAACCCCACCCAAAATCGAGCAAAAAGACAAAGCCAGCTAACGCGGCTTACCCCCCATGTTTGACTTCTCGTTCGCCGAAATGGCACTCGTTGTCGTGGTTGCCGTGTTATTCATCGGGCCGAACGAGCTGCCCGTGGTCATCCGCACGATTGCCAAGGCCGTGCGCGCCATCCGCTCGCTGGGCAAGGAGTTGCGCGGGGTATTTGACGAAATCGCCCGCGAATCCGGCCTTGAGGAAATGGCCAAAGATGTCAACGAGATCACCATGATCAAGGGTGACGACGGCAAGATGTACGAGGCGTATAACATGGCTCCGCTACCGCCTAAAAAGGACGACAGCGCGGGCACACCATGACCGATGAACTCCCCAGCCAGCCGCTGTTGCAGCATTTAATCGAGTTGAAGCGCCGCCTCATCATCTGCATCATCACCTACGCCATCGCCACCACCCTGTGCTACATGGTGGCGCAGCCGATTTACGCGTTTTTAGTGCAGCCGCTGGCCGAGGCGTTTCCTAATCCCGAACACCGCCGCCTGATTTATACCGGCCTGACCGAGGCCTTCGTCACACCTGAAGCTGGCGGTTTTCGCCGGATTTTTCATTTCATTTCCTGTAATTGCCTCACAGTTTTACCTGTTCATGGCTCCGGGTTTATATAAAAAAGAACGCCGCGCCCTGATTCCCTATCTGGTGGCGGCTCCGGTGTTGTTTATCAGCGGGGCGGCCTTTGCCTATTATTTCATTTTTCCGGCGGCGTGGAAGTTTTTCCTGAGCTTTGAATCGGCAGGCGGGGTAGGCGGGCTGCCGATCCAGCTGGAAACCCGTGTGTCGGACTACTTAAGCATCGTCATGCATCTGATGATGGCGTTCGGCCTGTCGTTCCAGCTTCCGGTGGTGTTGGTGCTGCTGGTGAAGGCGGGGGTCATGACCATTGAAAACCTCAAAAAAGGCCGGCGTTACGCCATTGTGCTGATTGTAACCGTGGCAGCGTTCATCACGCCGCCGGACATTTTCAGCCAGATTGCGCTTTCGGTGCCGCTATACCTTTTGTATGAAATGTCGATTCTGTTTTGCAGCTATCTGGAAAAAAAGAAGGGTGAAGTTTATGCACCCGACATTTAAGGATTGTTTTGATGGGCTGGCCAAATCGGCGGCGAGCTACCGTGTCCTGCTGTCGGGCGACCTGCACGAACGTAACGAGGCGTTGCTGGGTGTTGTGGTGAAAAGTAACTGCCAACCCAACGATGGCCCGATGGATCACCTCGATGCGCATAATACCATCATTACTTTGCTCTATCAGGGGCAGCCGAAGGAGTGGGAGAGAACGCTGGAGGCATGCGTAGGCGACGGGGAGCGTGTATCCACCAGTGATAATGCAGCGATAGAAAAGGGGCAACCTGTGCATGCCATCAGGATGCATTGTGGGTTTGAAGGCTACAATCTGGATATAAAAACGAGGGGCAAACTAAGGGATATGCTGGACGCATTGCTGCAAAAAGGGCTGGTTTCGCAGCCCATTGTTGAGGCGGCGTATCAGGAATGTGATCTTTTACCAAGAAAATCAAAGGAAACAGGCGGTCACGGCTCTGTAAGGCAGTAAAGCCAGATTGCGCTTCCGGTTACGCTTTACCTGTTGTATGAAATGTCGATTTTGTTTTGTAGCTACGTAGAAAAAAAGAAAGTGCAAGTCCATGCATGATATTAAATCCATCCGCCAGAATCCCGATGTTTTCGACGCCGGCCTGAAGCGTCGCGGGCTTGTACCTGAATCAGCTAAGATATTAGATCTGGATATTACACGACGTCATTATCAAACGCGTTTGCAGGAATTGCAAAATGAACGTAACCAGATAGCTAAGAAAATTGGTCAGGCCAAAGCTAAAGGTGAGGACACCTCTGCAATTATGGAGGATGCAAAACGCATCAACTATCAAATTCCAGAATTGGAAGAAATGTTGGCTACAAAAGACGAACTAGAATCACTTCTCGAAACCATTCCCAACCTCCCTGCTGCCGATGTGCCTGAAGGTGCGGATGAGCATGGCAACAAGGAAGTGCGCGTGGTTGGCACCAAACCGGTGATGAATTTCACGCCTAAACTGCATGATGATTTGGGCGTGGCCCTGAAGCTCATGGATTTTGACGGTGCGGCCAAACTTTCCGGCGCACGTTTTGTCGTCCTGAAAGGCGCACTCGCGCGCATGGAACGTGCGCTTGCCAATTTCATGCTCGACATCCACACCACGCAATTCGGTTACACCGAGCATGTGCCGCCGTTCATGGTCAAAGACGCTGCCGCTTATGGCACCGGACAATTGCCGAAATTCTCCGAGGATTTATTTAAAACCACCAATGGCTTCTGGCTCATCCCCACCGCCGAGGTGCCGCTGACCAACCTGTCGGCCGATTCGATCATCGACGAAGACGCGCTGCCGTTGCGCCTGACCGCCTACACCCCGTGTTTCCGTTCGGAAGCGGGCGCTGCGGGCAAGGACACACGCGGCATGATCCGCCAGCACCAGTTCTCGAAGGTTGAGCTGGTTTCCATCGTGCATCCCGACAAATCCGAAGAAGAGCACGAGCGTATGACCAATGCCGCCGAAACCATTTTGCAAAAGCTCGGCCTGTGCTACCGCGTGATGCTGCTGTGTACGGGCGATATGGGCTTTTGCTCGCGTAAAACGTATGATCTCGAAGTGTGGATGCCAGGGCAGGATGCCTTCCGCGAAATCTCCAGCTGCTCCAACTGCGGCGATTTTCAGGCACGCCGCATGAAAGCGCGTTTCAAAGGCAAGAATGCCAAGGAAACCCAGTTTGTCCACACGCTCAACGGTTCCGGTCTTGCCATTGGCCGCACCATGGTCGCCATTCTCGAAAACTACCAGCAGACGGATGGCTCCATCATCGTGCCCGAAGCCCTGAAACCGTATATGGGCGGCCTTGAAAAGATTGTTGCCGCATGAGCAGGATTTTAGTTTCCAACGACGATGGCATTGACGCGGAAGGCATTGTTGTCCTCGAGCGCATTGCTAAAACGCTCTCTGACGATGTGTGGGTGATTGCACCCGAGCTGGAACAAAGCGGCGCCAGCCATTCGCTGACGTTGCACACGCCGGTGCGAATGCGTAAGCGCGACGAACGTCACTATGCCATCAGCGGCACGCCCACCGACTGCGTACTGCTCGCGCTGAAAGAAATCATTCCGGTGAAACAAAAACCGGTGACACTGGTGCTTTCGGGCATCAATAAAGGCTCCAACGCCGCCGACGACATCACCTATTCGGGAACCGTCGCCGCCGCCATGGAAGGCACGATTTTAGAGGTTCCCTCCATTGCCCTCAGCCAGCTGACCGACGACGGTGAATTTGTACGCTGGGACACCGCCGAGCATCACGCCGCCCCCATCATCAAAAAATTATTGCAACAGGGCTGGCCGGCGGAAACTTTTATCAACCTCAATTTCCCTAACTGCGCGCCCGATGAAGTGAAGGGCATCCGCGTATGTTCGCAGGGCAAACGCCGTGTGAGCGTCAACCTGACGGGGCGTATCGACCTGAAGGGGCGTCCCTATTTCTGGCTGGGCGGCGAGCGCGACAACACGGCGATCAAATCGGGTGTGGATGTGGAATTCCTGCATGCCGGATATATCACCATCACGCCGATCAGCATGGACATGACCGACCGTTCGACGATGGAAAAAATCAGCGCGGCGTTTTAGTTCCCTTTAAAACTTTATTAAGTCTTTAACGCTATCACTAGTGTGTAATAAACGCACACGCACACAATTTATAGTGAATACGAGTAAGCGAGAGTCCATGCTGTACCAACACATTCCCACGCAGTCTTCTGTGAACGAGGGAGCGGGCGACCGCATCCGCATGCTGATGAAGCTGCGCAACAGCGGCATCAATAACGTTGAGGTGCTTTCGGCGATGGAGAGTGTGCCGCGCGAGCTTTTCGTCGAGGATGCGTTTTTAGAACATGCCTATGACGACACCGCGCTTCCCATTCCTTCCGGCCAGACTATCAGCCAGCCCACCGTGGTAGGGTGGATGACGTGGGCGCTGGATCTGGAACCGCGCATGCGCGTGCTGGAAATTGGTACTGGCTCTGGGTATCAGACTTCCATTCTCTCCAAATTGTCGCGCAGGGTATACACCATCGAGCGCCACCGCGACCTGCTGGCCATGGCCGAGGAGCGTTTTGCCCATTTAAAACTCACCAATATCGTCACCAAGCGCGGCGATGGCTCCAAGGGCTGGCGCGATGTGGCTCCGTTTGACCGTATTATGGTGACAGCGGCGGCCAGTGAAATCCCTGCCGAACTGCTCGAACAGCTCTCTCCGGGTGGGATTATGGTGGTTCCGGTGGGTAATAACGTCGCCGACCAGATTTTACTGCGTGTGGAAAAGTCGCAAAGCGGCGATATCTCCACCCAGCACCTCATGAACGTGCGTTTTGTGCCGCTGGTGCAGGATTAACCGCACCTTTTTGGCTATTTCCCTCATTTGTTTACGCTTTTTTAATCCTATGGCGTTAAGCCAATGGTAGTACATTATCAATGATTCTTTAAGGAGTTCAGCCATGTTGCGCCTTATTCACCGCCGCAATCTCGTAGCCACCCTGCTTTTAAGCACGGCAGCATGCACACAGGCTCCCGCCCAGATCGACCTGCGCGGCCAGAACTCGTATAGCCGTGATAGCGCTTCCAGTTATGCGTCCAATAGCTCGTCTTCGAACTATTCGTCTTACAGCCCGTCATCAGGTGCGTCATCAGGTGCGTCTCAGGCACCTATCTCGTTTTCCACGCAGTCCTCGGCGGGCGTGTCCTCTATTGGGGTGAGCGACCTGACCCCGCCATCCTCCGGCGCAGGTACACCTGCCAAAAATACCAACAATCCGTGGCATTCCCACTCGTCGGATGCTGCGCCGGTGAAAGCAACCCCGTTTAAAACCGCCAGCGTGGAAGAGATCAAACCGGTAGAAATCAAATCCGTCGAACCAAAAAGTGCGGAAATAAAGGGATTGCCTTCGGAGCATATCAACCCATGGACTCATAAACCGCGCGATGTGGCGGCTTCCAACGCGCTTGACCAGTCATTCAGTATAAGCCCGAAAGGCAAAACCGCGCAGGCGGCCAAAGAACCTATGGTGTCGGAAGTGAAAAGCGTCGCTGCCAAAGAAAGCTCGGGCGGCCTTGACAGCATCGTCAGCAGTGACGATGACAGCAAGCCGATGACCATCACCAAACCTGTTAAAAAAGAGCAGGTGGCGTCCAGTTCCGGCTTTATGTGGCCGGTGAACAGCAAAAAAGTGATTTCGGAATTTGGGCCTAAAGGCAAAGGCAAGGTTAATGAAGGTATCAATATTGCCTCCGCGCAGGGCGAGCCGGTCTGGGCTGCAGCGGACGGTGAAGTGGTCTATGTTGGCAATGAATTGCAGGGCTATGGCAACATCATCCTGATTAAGCATAGTGGCAACAAAACCACCACCTACGCCCATCTGAACCGCTACACCGTCGATAAATACGAGCGCGTGAAGCAGGGCGATATCATTGGCTATGTCGGCAACACCGGCAATGTAAAAGAGCCACAGCTGCATTTTGCTGTGCGTAACGGCAAGGATGCGGTTGATCCGATGAAATACCTAAGCCGCAACGTCGCGTCGCTACACTAGGCTATTTGGTTGGCAGCGGCGGCACTACGGCACCTAGTCCGGAGGCTTCAATCCGCGCTCTGTAATTATTGATAAACGAGCGGGTATCCGAGAGTTTTACAACCACCTCGTCGAAGTTGCTCGGGGTGGGTGAAAAGTCTTTAGCGGTGATAAATTCAAATATACCCTTGTTGGGATTGCTGGCCATGAGTGGCGAGAAGTAATCATGCAGGTAGTCCAGCTGCGCGGTGTTATTTTCAAATACATAGGCAAGGCCTAGCTTCAACACATATTCGCTTTCTTCCAGCGTGATCGGGGCGGAGGTGTCTTTGCGCGTTTTTAGAAGGTTTTCCACGATCGGTATCACCTGTTTCCAGTCTTTACGGCTCCAGTAGATGTTCAGACGGATGACATCGGCATCGGGGGAATCATCCTGCCCCAGAATCAGGTATGATTTATCATTTTCGCCCATATCGAACAGTGCCTGCGCGGTGAGGCGGTTACGCAGCTGGCGTAATTGCGCCGGATTTTCGCCATATACCGAGTCTTGCAACGCATTGAGTGCGCGTTTGGGCTGGTGGTTCAGCAGGTGGATGGTTGCCACTTTTGCGCCAAGCTGGCTTCGCTGCACTTTTTCGGCTTCAAAATGCATCTGGTGTTCCAGCAGGCCTGCGGCCTGATCGAGCAGGTCTACGGCTACCAGCCTATCTGCCAGCTTGTTAAGCATTTCCCTGCCGATGGCACCGTTGGGAGAGTATTTTTTATACTGGTAATAAAGGCTCAACGCCTGCACGCTGTTAAGGGTATCGGCGTTGCCTTCTCCGAATAAGAGAATAAATCCTTCTTCCATCTTGGTATTCATATCCACGGCGTTGGGGGTATCAGGGAAGGCATTGATGCCGTTGTCCCACATGCGCATGGCATTCACATAATCTTTTTGCTCGAAGTATAATTCGCCTACCAGCGTAATAATTTTCAGTTCAAGGTTGTCGCCGTGCCATGCCAGACGAAGCTTTTCAAGTCGTTCGATGGCTTGTGTTTTGGTGAGTGCATTATGGTTTAGCTGCCACACCACGCGGGAGAATTCCGCATGTGCCTGCACGAGCGGATGGGTAATATCCTCGGCTAGTTCATTCCAACTGGTCAGGCCTTCCTCCAGCTGTCCGGTGCTTACGGCAATTTTCGCCAGAATAAAATTCACATAGGAATTGATCGGAGCCATGATGTCGTCAGGCGGCAGCTCCTTCTTTTCTTTTTTTTGGGCATTTTTGGGCTGGTCTTCTGTCTTGTCGCCCGCGATACTGGGCTTTAGTGTTTCAAAAATTTTGATGGCGGTATTGTATTCTTTCGCATCAACTGCGCGGTCAGCGGCAACGACAGACAATTTCTGGCGAAAAGAAGGTGGGTATTTGCTGATATAATCATCGTTCATTTCCATGTAATTATATTGCCCCGATTTGCCGTTCAGGTCGGTCAGCATGCTGCGCCAGTAGTCGGTTTCCTTATTGTTGTTCAGCTCTGAGGCGGCGAAGTCCTTTGCGGCATCACGGAAGCGCGACATCAGAAAATTAGAGGCTCCGTGCAGGGCGGCAAGTTTGGAGGCCTTATAAAAAACAGGGCTGGTGCGGCTAATGCCATCGAGCATTCCAATGGCTTCGGCTCCCAACCCTTCACTAAGGTAAATCTGTGCCAGACGAAGGCGGTGGTCATTGGCATCCTGATCGTTTTTAGCCTCAACAATCTGGTGGAAAAGGGTGTTGATCTGTACGAAGCGTGTTGAGCCCACGTCCAACTTCCAGTCGTTATAGGGGAACAAGGTAGAAATATTCTGGAGGATTTTAGTGGCATTGCTTTTTTCTACCTCCGGTAATCCGGGGGTTAGCGTTGCGCCTTGCGGCAGGGAAATACGCAGGCCGTTACGAAGAGAAATAACAGAAGCCGCATCAGCTTTCTTTGCCACCACAATGCCCTGTGCGGATTCCAGCAGGGTAAATTCTACGAAATCACGTGTGAACGGTACGGCTTCGCCGGCTTTAAACAGCGGGGTTACGACCAGATCATCGCCGACCACCGGATCTTTCATTGGGATGGGATCCCCCATTTCAAGTGACGGGATAAAGACGTGCGGAGGAGCAGGGGGGTCAGTGTTGATGTTGACCTTCAGGGCGTTGCTGAGTGACTTGGGGGTTGGGGTAAGCACTATCGCCCATTCAAAGCTGCTATCTTCCTTGGCGACATAAGGGCGGACGGTATCGTCGGTAATAGGAATCTTAATTACATTTCTCAGGCCGTTCACCAGCTCGGCTTTTCCGATGACGGTTCTGGGCAGGTCGGCGAAATCGGCGAGATCCAGTTTGACGGGTTTGTTCAGCACAATCCAAAGAAAACCATTACGCACATAGGCAGCAACCGCCATACGTTCCATGAAGGGCAGGCGGATGGTGGCGTTATCGTCTGAAGCCGATACGCTGACTTTAACGGTGGATGATTTAGCAGAATCGCTTGCTGCCGTAGCGGTAACGCTGGCGGTCGGGGTGGCTTCAGCGTTCTGGTAGGCAGGTTTTTTATCCGTGGGAATGGCTTCGGTGTCATTAATATCGCCCTTGAGTTTTGTCGCGGGGGCGGTCACTGCGGCAGCGGGTTCCGGTGTCGCCGGTGACGTGGCGGCAGCACTGGCAGGGGTAGTTGCGGTGTCAGCAGAAGCGGGGGAAGTAGCATTTTTGTTCTCAGCTTCAGCGCCTGCGGCGGGTGCGAGTTTCGAGAAAATATCCTGCGAAGATGCCACGCCACGGCGTTTTTTCTGGTCGATATCCAGCAGGTCAATCCCGCCGACATTATCGCTCATAAAGGTGCTTATTTTGTAGGGCTTATCAAGCGTCAGCACGATGGTTTTGCCATCTTTTTTCTGATGGGCGCTGATGACGAAGGGATAAAGCGACGACAGCAGGCTGTTGAAATCAGGATTGGCTTTGCGTGCAAAAATGATGGTTACAATCTTGCCTTTGACCTCGGTGGCAAAAGTTACGGGCTGCGGCCATTCAAACGTGATGCGTGCATCATTATGGATGAAGCTGCTTTGGATGACGGGGACGCTGGGGGCATCTTCCTGAGCACGGGCAGGATTTGCCGCACCGGTGACCAGTAATGCCAGCGCGATCACAAGGATATGCAGCAATTTCTTTGGTATTAACCCCATGATTCACCGTGTTTTAAAATCTATATGTATGCCACTACGCAAGTAATATACCAATATAGGTGCGAGTGTGAATGGAATCTTTGTGGACAGGGGTACGTTATGCGCTAAAAATAGACTTATGGGTATGGTTAATTATATTGCCTCTAATAAAAATTCAATTTTATTATTATAAAACAATTGATAAAAATATTTTATCATACCGTGTGGTATAATTATATAATTCTGTTATAATGAAGCCGTTCTACCCAATTTGCTTAGATCGGGTTATAGGAGTTTAAAACTCCTGAAATATAGTGGTGCATTAGAAGCTGTACCATTTATCCGATCAAGCTTTCGGGAGAACGCACGGAAACGCAGCAATGCGCCTCCAACTCAAGGCCGGCGTCAAGGTCATCGTCAACGGTGTCGAGCACACGCTCGCGGATAACGTCACCATCACGGTGACCGAACCGCAGGCGCAGCCCACGCCGCTGGCCGTCCTCGCCAAGAAGGCCCTCGAGGTCCTTCAGGACGACCACATCCGCGGCTCGCACCCGCAGGATGGCTACGACATCATCCTGCCCGAAGGCCTCATGGATCGTTTGCACGATCAAGAGGCCACCGGCAACTGGGTCGAAGCCGACGTCCGCGCCCTCGCCGATATGTACGACCTGAAGTAGGTCTGACGTGTCGGTAACATAGTGTGTTCATGAAAAACGCCAAACAACCGTAAAACCGGTTTTTGGCGTTTTGTATTTATAAAGCAAATAAATCATTAAAAATCAAAATTATATAAAATATTAGTTTACTAACTGGTATGTTTTAAAAAATATGCTATAATGAAGCCGTTCTACCCAATTGTGTTTAGTTCGGGTTAAAGGAGCTTTGAGCTTCTGTCACATCAATCGCTCGCTATGTAGCAGCGGTTTAACCCAACACACATTCTGGGGGAACGGGATTTCACTCCCATGTTCATCAAAGCCGGTCAGATGGTGTACGTTGACGGTCAACTCTGCGTCGCAAATGCAGACTGCACCTTCACCCCGCGCACCACGCGTCTCAGCCTCCTCAAACGGGCCAAGCTCGCCATCCAGACTCTTCGGGGTCTTCAGGCGGCAGCGAACCACCCGTTCATCGGCATGCCGGTCCCCGTCATCCCCGACGCTCTCATTGAGCGCCTCGAGGACGAAGTCGGGCACGACACGATCGTCGAAGCCGACGTCGTCGAAGCTGAACAGATCATCGGCGACTAACATCGCTGATAGCAATTAAAAATCAAAACGCCCAAAGCCCTAAAAAGCTTGGGCGTTTTGCATTTTAGGGGGGGATTATTTTTTTGCGCTCAGGCTGGCAAAAAGCATATCGATTTCTTCCTGCGTTGAGGCTTTGCCCGAAAGTTGTGGGCCATTGAGCAGGTCTTTATCATCGATAGGAAGATTCATGGAGACCACATTGCTGCCATTTTCTCCGGCACCTGCCTGCATAGCATCAGAGGTGCCAAAAAGTTCATCGAGTTTTCCGATACGTTCTTCAATGCTGGCAAGCAATTTGATCACTTTATTGATGCGCTGGCCGGTAATATCCTGAAAGCTGCAGGCTTCGTAAATGCGGGTAGTCACATCCTGCAGGGCGCGGATGGTGGCCTCGTCCAAGCTTGGCGCCAGCGCATCGAGGGATTCGCAGGCTTCCAGAATAGTGTCAGTGGCGCACGCGGTGTGGGCGACGATGGCGTCGAGTTCATCGGTGGCGGAAGGAATGTGGCTGGCGGTAATATCATCCGCCCGCAACGCCGCGATCTCAGCCCGTGCATTGGCAACCGTTTTGGCAAGATCTTCCACTTCTGCCAGCAGGGCGGTTTCGTTAACCGATAAATCCCCGTGCATGGTCAGCAGAATGGCGCGCACGATATCGGCCACCATATCGGGCTGGGCGGCGGGATAGGTGGTGTGCAAGTGGGCCAGCCTGCGCGCCAAGGTTTGTGCATCCGCCAAGCGGGTTGGCACCGGTGTGGGGTTATGCATGGCCAAGCACCTTTTCGATTTTTTCGCGCAAG
>JANYBV010000050.1 GCA_025360605.1 Alphaproteobacteria bacterium
ATACTGCGCTGGCATCGCGTCGATAATAAACCGTCGCGTGGGCTCATCCGTCGCCGCGCAGCCGAAGCTATGTTGTTTTTAGCATGAAGGAATTGCAATGGAATTACTCAAAAACGCAGTCGCAAATACCAATGGCAATGCCGAACAATATTCTGGCGGCATGGCGACCGTGTATTGCTGGGGTAATTTCGCGGGCGCAACGGTCAAATTATTCGTAAGTCCTGACGGATCAGCATGGTTTGACCTGGAGGGCTATTCACTGGTCCAAACATCAAAGCCCAAAAACCTTCACATAGCGAATTGCTGGATGAAGGGACAGGTGATCGGCGGAACGGTGGATACCAATGTCAATCTCGTTGTTCGAGGATTCTATACTTAACAGGAGGCATTATGCGCAAAGCCCATGATATACGAACTACCCAAGAACCTAATCATCCCGCAAGGTGTGAGGTGATTATCCCTCCGTAGCACATGCCCCGAGCCGAAAGGTTCGGGGCTTTTTTTATTGTCTGATACTGAAAATCCCGGCTCCCAAATATATTGAGAGCCGGGGAATAAGTTTCATTTATTTTTTACCATAATATTTTTGTACATAACCACCTAGCTGATGGTCATAGACACAGTTGCCGCATGGGTATTCCGAAGCCTTTTGCACGGTGGCATCGGATACTTGCTGTGCGCTGCCTGACTTGGCAGGCTGGGTGTTTTTCTGCTGGTTAAAATATTCCCAGTTGCGTTGTGCCATCAGCTGGGGATTGCCACCAGCGAAAGCCGCCGATGCGGTGGTGATGGCAATTACGCCAGCAACCACCAAGGTTAGTAATGGATTTTTCATATAAACTCCTTGTAGAATGGTTAAACATTCCTGACGAAAACACGTCAGGTTTGGGGAGCGCGGCGGGAAAGCCATGTCGCAAAACTAAACTTTCCCGTCGCACCTACGGCCAAACGCACCATGCGCCTGATCGTATTTCTTGCCGTGCCGCTATCGCGGCTCGGTTATTGCTTCTTCAAGCTGGTGAGGGTGTAATCATCCTTACCCACTGGTTTCAGCGCAAATGCCACTGCGTCACCTTCCTTGAAGCTGGAAAGATCGACACCGCTATCCGCTGTGAACGTCATGGTCATAACCGGCCAGCCGAGCGATTTAATCGGGTCATGCTTCAGTTTAACGGTGTGTTTATCGGCATCCACGCTGATGATTTTTCCGGTGCCTTGCGGCATGGCGGCAGCGGCTGCATCGTGGTGATCGCCAGCGGCTTTTATGCCCATGTCGTGATGGCTAACTTTTTTGGTTTCACCAGGCTTGGATGGAGTACCTACGATCAACGTTCCGGTCATGCCCAAAGCCTCGTGCGGGTGGCAGTGGAATTTGTAAGTGCCGGGAACGGTGAAGGTGTATGAAAAGTTTTCACCTTTCTTTTCCATCGTTGGACTCATAATCATTTCATCCACGGTCTTCGGCACCACGTTGAACATCACATCGTGTGGCCCATCCTGCGCATCCTCAAAAATAACGGTGTCGCCGGGCTGAATAGTCAGATTATCCGGTAAGAAAAAGTTTTGCTTTTTCGCATTGTCATCGGTGACTTCTTTGATGGTGAAGTCTTTTGCAAAGGCAGGCGTTGCAGCCAGTATTAGTGCGGTCGTGAGTAGTAGATTTTTCATAGTGGTTTCCTTTTAGGTTGATTAAAACATAAGCCGCAGGCCAACAGCGCCCACTAGCTCGTCTTTATCCTCGCCGTTACTTTTGGCGATGGATGCGGTTTCACCAAATTTCCGGCCATAGTGGACATCCACATAAGGTGCGAATTTTCGTGTGAATTCGTAGCGGGTCTGCAAACCGATTTTGCCATCCGAAATACCCGCGCCAACGCCCTGATCGCGCACATCTTGTGCGTAGGCATTGAACTCAAAGTAAGGCTGCAAAATCAGCTTCTGCGTCACGAGGAAATCGTTTTCCTCACGCAGCCGCGCACTGACATCGCCTTTATCGCTGATAAATAAATGCGCCTCGGTGTCGAAGTAATACGGCGCAAGGCCGTTAAAACCGAGTGTCAGGTAAGTGGTAGATTTGGGCTTGTCATCGTAGCGGAGTCCGGCCTGCGCATCCCAAAAGGTAGCAACGTTACGGCTGTATAGCGCCCAGAATTCGGCGCTTTCCAACTTGCTTTCCTTGCGTTCACCTTCGGTTTTAAGCCACACCTTGTTTTCGTCGGTGCCGATATAGCCTTTCACATCCCAGCTTTCGATGGCCTTACCATCGCTGCTGGAACCGATATCGGTTTCGGAGCGAAACATGTGGAAGATGCCGCCGCCATGCTCTTGCATCATTTCTTCGGGCGACATGCCATGCATATCATCCGCTGCCAGAGCGGGATGCACCAACGCAAGCGTCAGGCATGACGCAATCAGTAAAGTTCTAATGCGCATGATGGCCTCCTTCGGCTGGGGTGGTGGCGTTCGGAACATCGGCAGGATCAAGTTTGGCGACGACCACCTTGCGCATCATGCCCGACATCATGTGGTAGAGCAGATGGCAGTGAAACGCCCACTCACCAGCAGCATCGGCGGTAAGTAACACCGAGTAGGAACCGCCTGGCGGCACGATCACCGTGTGCTTGTTCGGCAGCTTCGCAGCGGGCTGGCCGTTTTCCAGCTGCACGAACATGCCATGCAGGTGCATCGGATGCGCCATCATGGTGTGATTCGTGAATTTTAGCCGCACGCGTTCACCGTATTTAAGGCGTATCGGCTCGGCCTCGGAAAACTTTTTATCGTTAATCGTCCAAATGTAGCGCTCCATATTGCCGTCGAGATTTACCTCGATGGTGCGCTCTGGCGGGCGCTGGTCTTTCTGCACACCGGCATAGCGCAGGTCGGCATAGGAGAGTGCTTTTTGGCCTTCCGGCGTTCCCGTTTTCGCCCAGCCGCTAATCATATCGGCGGGTGTCATTTCCATATCCGGGTCGTCCTTCATCATTTGCTCCATGTCCATATCGGCCATTGAAAGCAAAGCGCGCGGGCGCTGCTGCGGCATTTCGCCGTGCTGGCCTTCACTGGTGGCCAGCGTGCCGATGGCAAAGCCAGTGCGGTCGATCGGCTCGGCGGCAATGGTGTAAGCCTTATCGTCTTTCGGCGTAACGATCATATCGTAGGTTTCGGCGGGCGCGAAGCGGAATTCATCCACCTTTACCGGCTCAACCGCTTGCCCATCCGATTGCACTACGCTCATTTTTAGGCCGGGAATTCGCACATCGAAAAACGACATGGCCGAGGCGTTGATAAAGCGCAGGCGCACACGCTCACCGGGCTTGAATAATCCTGTCCAGTTTTGCGCCGAGGATTTGCCGTTAACTAAAAAGGTATAGCCGGTGACATCGGCCAGGTCGGTTTGCGCCATACGCATGTCGCCCCATTCCCTGGCGGTTTTCCATGCTTTGCCGAGACCATCCGTTTTTGCATCATGGAAAAAATCGCCCAAGGTGCGGCGCGCAGTGCTGTAATAATCCGACGACATTTTCAGGTGCGCCATAATGTCATCCGAATTTTCATCGGTGAAATCCGACAGTACCACCACATAATCGCGGTCGGCTTGGATCATATCCTTGCCTTTGGGCGAAAAAATGAGCGAGCCGAAAAGCCCATCCTGTTCCTGACCCATCGAATGCGCGTGATACCAGTAAGTGCCGGTTTGCTTGATGGGGAAACGGTAAGTGAAGGTTTCACCGGGCATGATGCCGGGGAACTTATTAAAGCTCGGCACACCATCCATTTCGCCGGGAATAATCAGCCCATGCCAATGGATCGATGTCATCTCATCCATTTTATTGGTGACATGGATAACGGCATCGTCGCCTTCGGTGAAGCGCAAGGTCGGCGCAGGGATGCCACCATTAACAGTGACTTTTGTGACTTCATGCCCGGTGATATTCACCGGCGTGCGATCGATCGTGAGGTTATATTCGGTGGTTTTGGCGAATGCTGGTGAAGTGAATGCTCCCACCGTAAGCAGCGCCACCATCCATAGATAATGTAATCGCATAAACTAATCCTTGATTGCGTTGAAATACCGTCATGTGCGAAAGGCGCACTAGTGGCGTAAACAGCTACAGGATTAGGCTTTGGGGGGACGTTTTAAGCGGCTGAGATAAGCCGATTCGATAAACTCTTCGGAAAAGCCGAACGAGCTTTGGCTGGAGGCAAGCAAGCGTAGATCGCCGCTGCCGTTGGGAAACACTTTAGCAATGCCGCCATTGCAGTTGCCGCCGGGACATTTGCACATATCCTTGCAGCACATTTTTCCCTTACCACAGCAAGGTTTTTTATTCGCGTGATCACAGCAAGGTTTGTCACCTTGCACCGCGCTGGCAAGTTTTGCTTCGTGATGATGATTAAGATGGCCATCGCTGTGATTTTCCACCTGAGTGGCGCTTGGTGCAGCTATGCCGGAATGCATGGATGCATGCGATGATGCGGGCATGATCGTCGTTAAGACGAATGCAGCCATCACGAATATGCTAATCCATTTTCTCATTAGTGACACTTTTTAAGTTGCTTACCGATCAACCAATAATTAACCGGCAATGCTGCAATATAGCCTGCCGGTACGGCAAAAGCCAGTGCTTCCCAAAACAGTCGATTAAACACTGAGCCAGCGCGAACTCCGCCCATGTGATAATCCACCGAATTCATCACCAATTCCATCACCCCGATCGATAGCAGTTCACCCAACCATATTGCTTTAAGCGCGGAAGAAAATCCGAACTTGGCGCGGCGCATCAACGGAAAAACGGTTAACGAAAATCCGCTTATAAAAGCCAGTACGGTACTAAGTGCCATTGACGTATAGGGATGAAAGCCAAGCGATACGCCGATCATCAGGCCAACCAACTCACCGATCACGCAGCCGGTCAGGCAATGCAATGTTGCGTGGGCGGCAGCATTTAAGGATGTTTTGTGATGCGTAGCGTGCGTTTCGGCGAGAGTATCTTTGGCGCAGCAATCGTGAGGGTGGTTTGTGTGTTCCATAAAACCTACATTATACGATGTGCAATAAAGGCGAAAAACACGCCGGTTAAATATAACGTGAGCGAAAAAAGAAAAATGCCGAGGCTGATACGGCGCATGCGCGCACAGGCCTTTGCTTTCTTAGGATCGGCGGGACATGGCGCGTTGCGGGTGATGTATCGCATTACGCCCGAAAGCGTAAGCATTACACCGGCAAAAATAAATAGCGGTATTTTATGCTCCGACAGCCACACCAGTTGTGGCACAGCACTCACCAGCCCAATCAGCGCCGCGCCCGCGCCAAGCGATACAAAAAGCGCGGGTAAGGCGCAGCAAAACAAGGTGCTGAATGAGCCAAACAATGCCAGCGTGTTAATTAGGCCGTGGGCGGTGCGTTTCTCAGTTTGCATTATTTCTCTCTTTTAATATCGGTGACGGTATAACCAGCATCGGTGAGCAGCTTTGTAATTGTTGCATCATCCATTGTTTCGAGCGATTTGGTGTTTATCGTTACCAATTTTTTATCCAGATCAACTTTGACCATCTCGACAGCGGGCTGCGCCTTAAATGTCTTTTCGATGCCGGTTGCGCAGAAAGAGCATACTAGCCCATTGACCGACGCTTTTATGGTTTCTGCATGTGCCGCACTCATGGTTGCTATCAGCAGCGCGGTGGTAAGTAATAGTTTTCGCATAATCTTCTCCTAAAATTGTAATACCCAATTGGCCATGATATGGTGATTACTGCTGTAGCCAGCCTCCACCAAGGTTGTTTTATAGAAAAAACGCACCAGCGGCGTAACCACCAGCGTATCGTCCTTGGCCGGATGATGATCGACCTGCACCATGAACCATGTGTTCAAATCGTCGTAATTGGCAATATACGGCGCAACGCCGACGCGGGCGCGCTGCCACACCGATTTTTCGAGATTGCCAGCGTACATGCCCCGCAATTCATACGAGGTGAAAACGCGGCGGGTTTCATAATCCGCTAGAATGCTCTGCCATGCGGAAAATTCATTGTCGCCGTGATAGTGCGAAACACCTACGCCTGTCATGCTAAAGATATTGGCCTGTCCATCAGGCATGTTCCAACGCTTCACCAGGTAATTGACCTGCGGGCCGATGGTTTCAAAATCCTTCTTCTGATTCTCCTCTTTTTTCGCATACAACCCCACCGCAAGTTTTGGGTCGATGGTGTAATCAAGCGACAAAGTGTGACCAGTTTCGTCATTTTCCTGCATCGCCATGATGCCGCCAACATAGGAAATAGGCTTGGCTTCAGCGGTGTGCGGTGAGCCGAATATCGCGGTCATGGCGATAATGGCGACCGCAATGGCGGCTTTGCTTTTGCGATTGATATGGTCAAGAATCGGGCAGCAGTCGAGTGGGCTATCATCCGCAGGGCATTGCTCTGCCAACTGTTTCAGAACCTTGCGAATCTCCTTCAATTCGAGAATGCGCTGCTCGGCCTGTTTAATCTTGGTTTCCGTATGCTTGAGAATTTCAGCACAGGTCGATTTGTCGGAGTTTTTTAGCGTAAGCAGCTGGCGTATCTCGTCCAGCGTGAAATTTAACTCTTTCGCGCCGCGAATAAAACGAACAACGCGCACCGCATCGGGGCTATATAAACGATATCCTGCAGGGGAACGTGCATCTGCAACGATCAGCTTTAGCTTTTCGTAATAGCGCAATGTTTCCGCGCTAGTTCCGGTCGTTTCCGCAAGTTTTCCGATAGTTAGCTGTTTCATAAGCCCTCCTTAAATAGCACTCTACACCTTGGAGTATACTCTAAGGTCAAGAGATTTCTACGCTATAGGAAAAATGGCGCTATCGTGGCCGTTTTTGCAGCAGCCGCACCGAATATAATGCTGCGATCAGCAGTGCAGCCATAAGGCTGATGATTGCCAGATCATCACCCGGCCATTCAAAGCCGCTGCCCTTGCCGAACCAAAAAATGCCGAAAGCCGATAGAATCACGCCGACGCTGAATTTAAGGGTATTTTCAGGAACGCGCATCAAGGGGCGATGCAGTAGGAGGCCGAGCAACACTACAAGCAATGTCGCCGTTGCCGCGCCTAAAGCGGCCGGAGCCAATGACGCTTCCGCAGCGCCCACAGCCACAACAATAAATACGACCTCAACCCCCTCAAGCACGATGGCCTTAAAGCCGGTAACGAACGCAACCCAATCCCACCAGCCTCTGGCTTTCTCAGCCTTTGCCATCTCGTAAACTTCTTCTTTATAAATGCGTGCTTGGTCATGCAGCCGCTTTCTACCCGCCGCCCGCAAAACGGCTTTGCGCAGCCAGTTCATGCCGAAAAGGAA
>JANYBV010000052.1 GCA_025360605.1 Alphaproteobacteria bacterium
AACGCCAGCTTTATCGCAGACGACTTGAACTCAGATGAATAAAACGTCAATTTCTTCTTGGTATTTATATTCTCAGGCATTGGCTCTTAGCTCCTTCAGTATCGCTCAAGCACACTGTCCGCTAAACTATAGCCACTTCACCACGTTGGAAACGTGGGTGAAAGGAATGGGCTTTATGCTTGTTCTAGCTCGTGAAGATGGTGAGTCGATCATGATTGGCGATAACATCAAAATCACTATGATTGTCGAAGGCGGTAGGACCAAATTCGGAATCGAAGCGCCAAAAGAGATTCCAGTCCACCGACTGGAAGTCTATGAGGCGATCCAGCGAGGAGAACAGCCACCGGAACAGAATTAAGGAGATGATCCTAAATAAAGTTCTGGCTGTCTGACTCGCTTAGAGGGGTGTGAAAACTTCGGCTGCAAAGCCAAGATTTTGCACCCCTCTTTTTTTGTCGATTTTTTATGATTTAAAACTTATTGGTCAGCGGGAAGCGGCGATCCTTGCCGTAGAGCATGGCCGAGAGCTTCACCCCCGGACACGACTGGCGGCGCTTATATTCCGACAGCCGCACCATGCGCAGAACTTTATGCACGATGTCGGCAGGAAACCCGCGTGCGATGATGGCCTCGGCCGGTTCACGCAGCTCGATATGGTAAAATAACATCTCGTCCAGCATGGCATACGGCGGCAACTGGTCTTCATCTTTCTGGTTCGGCGCGAGTTCGGCGGAGGGTGCTTTGTCTATGCTGCGCTGCGGTATAGCCTCGCCCTGCGTGTTGCGCCAGCGCGCCAGCTCATACACCTGCGTTTTATAAAGGTCTTTAAGCACATTGTAGCCACCGCACGAATCGCCGTACAGCGTGCTGTAGCCAACGGAAAGCTCGGATTTATTACCTGTAGAAAGCAGCATCCACCCAAAGCGGTTGGATATTGCCATCAGCGTCAGCCCGCGCAGGCGCGCTTGTATGTTGCCGCCAATCAGCGGATTTTCCATCCAGTTATCGTCTTCAAACACCGGATGCAAAGTTTCGTGAAAGGTTTCCATGCCGGCGGTAATGGGTATGGTCATCGTCTGGATGCACAGCAAACCCGCAAGATAGAGCGCGTCTTCTACGCTTTCTTCCGAGGTGTACGGCGATGGCAACAACACGCCCTTGACCCTCTCGGCTCCCAGCGCATCCACCGCCACGGCGGCGGAAACCGCCGAATCGATGCCACCGGAAATGCCCAGCACCACACCGGAAAAACCGTTCTTGCCGACATAATCCTGCAAGCCCGTCATCATTGCACGCCACAGCGTTTCTTCCAGTGGCATCGGTTGCTGCTGCGAGGATGCGGCGATACGCCAGTTTTTGTTCTGTTTTTGCATTGCAACAATTTCGAATGCTTCGGAAAATTCCGCCAGCTGGCGCGCTATTTTTCCATCCGCAGACATAACGAATGAGCCGCCATCGAACACGATATCGTCCTGCCCGCCGACCATATTCACATACACCAGCGGGATGCCCGCCTTCGCTACAGCTTCGGCCGCGACTTGTTTGCGTTGCAACAATTTACCCGCCTCAAACGGCGAGGCGTTGATCACCACCAGCAGTTCCGCTCCCTGTTGTTTAAAATCCGCCGCCAGCGAAGGATACCAGATATCCTCGCAGATCAGTATGCCCAGCGTCACGCCGCGCCACTGCACCGCCACCGGCCCGCGACCTGCACTAAATAAGCGCTTCTCGTCAAACACCCCGTAATTCGGCAGCATGGTTTTAGGCTGGATATGCACAATGCGTCCACCTTCCATCAGCAGCGCCGCATTGAACACCACACCTGCATCCACCCACAACGAACCGATGATGAGCGCCGCCGCACCGTTACAACGCGCTGCAAGTTCTTGTGCCGCTTGCATCACCTTGTTTTGAAAATCGGGGGTTAATATCAGGTCTTCAGGCGGATATCCGGTGAGCGATAGCTCGGGGAAAATCACCAGATCGGCATTTTGCGCCACCGCATCATAATTATTCGAAATCAGCGCAGCATTGCCCTCAATATCCCCCACCGTCGGGTTGATCTGGGCGATCGCAATTTTTATGCTGTCTGCGCTGGCCACACTATTATTTCGCTAAGAGTTTTTCGAGTTCTGGCAGCACCGTCTGCCACTCGCCCACCAGACCGTAATCGGCGACTTCAAAAATGGGAGCGTTTTCATCCTTGTTGACGGCGACAATGACTTTGCTGTCCTTCATGCCAGCCAGATGCTGGATGGCTCCGGAAATGCCGATGGCGATATACAGGTCAGGGGCAACCACCTTGCCGGTCTGCCCAACCTGATAGTCATTAGGCACATAGCCTGCATCTACCGCCGCGCGTGACGCGCCGATGGCCGCACCAAGGCTGTCAGCCAGCACTTCAAGGCGTTTGAAATTCTCCGCCGAACCCATGCCGCGCCCACCCGACACAACGATGCGTGCCGAAGTGAGTTCAGGGCGTTCGGACTTGCTTTCCGTTACACTGACGAAGCTGGAAAGGCCCGCATCAGCCAACACTGCCACGGTTTCAATAGCGGCATGGCCACCCGTCGCGGCTGCGGGGAACGCCGTCTGGCGGACGGTGATGACTTTAATCGCATCGGCGGATTTTACGGTTTCAAGCGCGTTCCCCGCATATACCGGACGCACGAACGTATCCGCCGACACCACCTGCACAATTTCCGACACCTGCGATACATCCAGCAATGCTGCAATGCGGGGAAATATGTCCTTGGCGGTGGTGGTGGCCGTGGCCAGTACATAGCCATACGGCTTGGCAATGGAGGCGACCAGCGGGGCAATATTTTCCGCCAGCGACCATGCGTAGTGCGCGCTGTCAGCGATCAGTACCTTGCTCACACCGGCTATTGCCGCCGCCTGTTGCGCCGCAGCATTACAGTTACTCCCCGCCACCAGCAGATGAATGTCCCCGCCTATTTGCAAAGCAGCCGTCACCGCATGTTTCGTGGCGGGATGCAGTGAAGTGTTGTTATGTTCGGCGACAATGAGAATCATATGACCTTTGCTTCGTTACGCAGCTTATCGACCAGTATCTCCGACGATGCCACCTTGGAACCGCCTTTACGTTTTTTCGGTTCTTCCATCTTCAGGATGGTAAGACGCGGCGCAACATCGACCCCGAGTTCGGCCACGGTCATTTTTGCCAGCGGTTTGGAACGCGCTTTCATGATGTTCGGCAAGGTGGCATAGCGCGGCTCGTTCAGGCGCAAATCGGTGGTGACAACACACGGGAGCTTCAGCTTCACCGTCATCAACCCGCCGTCCACTTCACGCGTGACCACTGCCGAGCCATTGTCCAGCTCCAGCTTCGAGGCGAACGTACCCTGCCCCCACCCCAGCAAGGCGGCGAGCATCTGTCCGGTCTGGTTGCAATCATCGTCAATCGCCTGTTTGCCGGTGATAACCAACTGCGGCGCTTCTTTATCAATCACGGCTTTGAGCAATTTGGCCGCTGCAAGGGGTTGAATCTCAACATCGGTGGTGATGTGAATGGCGCGATCCGCACCCATAGCCAGTGCCGAACGCAGCACGTCCAGTGCGGCTTCAATGCCGATGGTCACGGCCACCACTTCCGTGGCAATACCTTTTTCCTTGAGGCGAACCGCCTCTTCCACCGCAATTTCATCGAACGGGTTCATCGACATTTTGACGTTGGCGGTTTCCACGCCCGAACCATCGGCTTTCACGCGGATACGCACGTTATAGTCAATCACACGTTTAATGCAGACGAGAATTTTCATGAGGCTACCTGTTAATTGCCGGTTCCCACAACACATCCTTATCCCCGTTGCTGTTGGCAATACGTGCCATAACAAACAGGAAATCGGACAGGCGGTTGATGTATTTAATGGATACCGGATTGATCTTTTCTGCCGTGGCCAGCGCGCAGATGATGCGCTCGGCACGCCGCGCAACGGTGCGCGCCAAATGCAGGTGGGCAGAAGCTGCCGTGCCCCCCGGAAGGACAAAGGAATTCAGCGGGCTTAGTTTGGCGTTCAGCGCATCGATTTCTTTTTCCAGACGCTTCACCTGCACGTCGGTAATGCGCAGGGCTTTATCGGTGCCTGCCGTGTAAGGAGTGGCGAGGTCGGCGCCAGTGTCGAACAGATCATGCTGGATGCGCTTTAGCATCTCGTCATGCGCACCTTTGGTGTACAGCCGCGCAAGGCCGATGGCGGCGTTGGTTTCATCTACCGTGCCATACGCTTCCACGCGCAGATCGTATTTCGGACGGCGCGCGCCGCCGATAAGACCGGTGTCGCCCTTGTCACCCGTGCGGGTATAGATTTTGTTGAGCTTCACCATGAATTACTTCCCACCCGACATGAACATCGCCGCAAGCGTAAGTAAAATCAGCGCCTGAAGCCAGACGCGCGCAATCATCAGCTTGTTGCCTAGGCGCTCGTTGGTTTTTCCGCCCACTCCCATCAGCACCACACCCGACACCAGCACGCCAACCAAGGCGATGAGCAGGAGAACAACAATAATGCCACCAACGGCCATCGGATTTCCTTTGATTAATGATTGCCCTGACGGGATTTAGCAAGGGCATGCACCACATACTGGCGCGAGCAGTACGGGCAGGTAATTTCGCCCTTGTCGGCATCAATATGCAAGTAGACCTTGGGATGGCCAAGACCGTTTTTCTGGTTTTCCACGCCACCGTCGCACGCGACTTCCATGGCGTTTACCTGTATGACTTCAAATGGTTGGATTGGAGGCTGATTAGGGGCTTGCATAACACTTTCTCTTTGCAATTAAGTATAGCCCTGTATAGCGCAACGCGTAACAAGCGTCACCTTATTTTGCAAGCAGCGCGTCAATTAGTCGTTGAAAATGAAATTAGGGCCGCTGCGGCGTGACGGCTGCGCCTCAAGGGTGCGGCGGCCAGCCGACGGGCTGATGTCGCTGAGGCTTTGGGCATCGGCGGTGCTGCCAGTCACCGGATTGACGAGAATACGCTGAACGGGCGTTTGCAACGGGGTTTGTAACGGTGTGCTGTCAGCCGTTTTGATTTCGGGAGCGGCTGACTGTGCAGGAGCAGGGGCAAGCGACGCACCTACATTGGCAGGAAGCGCTGCCGGAGCGGTTGGAGCAACGGTTGTCGCCACCGCCGGAGCCACCGGAGTAGTGGGCGCTACCGGTGCAACTGCCGGAGCGGCAGCCGTATCAGAGTCATTATGCACGACGATGAGGTTGCTGCTCCTTCTGTAATCCCTTACGGGCTGGTGGTCAGAATCGGAGGCAATGCTGATGGTGTTCATGCGTGCATGTTCAAACGGAGCAACCTGACGGTTTTCCTGCTCATAGAGTTTAGGACGAACCACCTTCACGGTGTCTGCCGACGCCATATGAATCACACGCGGTGTGGCGGTATGGGTATTGGAAGATGTATGCGACACCGAAGCGGGACGTTTTGGATTTTTCATTTCCTGCAAGGCGGCCACCGAACTTTCCGGCACGTTGAGCCTTGCTGTTCTCAGCTTGTCAATAATGGTGTACCAGCTGCCATACACCTGACCGACATATTCCTTGCCGAGGCTTGGCGTACGTGAATGGTAATCGCCAGCAGCTTTTTTCCATGTGCCGCCCTGATCATAAAGAGCGCGGAGGAAATTGGCGGCATAGGCAATATTTGTTTGTGGCTCGAAGGCTTCGCTGAGCGAGGCAAACGCTTCGGGATGCTGATAAAGATTCACCTGCATGCAACCTACGTCGATGCTCTGAACACCACGTGCACGTAATTTCTTGACGGCGGCAATCGCTTCTTCCTTGCTTTCAAACCAGTAGCCCTTGCCTTTGGCGTTAATCGCCCACGGCCACGGCAGCTTCATGCCGAGCCCATCATGGTAGCGGCCGGATTCGGTAGTAGCGATGGCGGATAGCAAGTGGGTAGGAATGGCATACTCGCGCTCAAAGCGCGGCAAATGGCGCGTACACAACTTTGCCCCTTCAATCATCGGGTCGGTTGGTGAAGCATTCGCTTCCGACAGCGGCAACAGCATGGTTGCTGTAGCGACTGCCAGTATTATGGTTTTACACCACTTCATTCGTACTGATCCTAACACTGACTCATTCACAGTTTTGCAACGTTGATATACAAAAACTGTACCAACAGAATACCTTATCACAAGTTAACATTTTATTACGCCTAGTTATAGTATAAAAAACAAAAACTTATGATTATTCGCATGCTAAAAATTGCCAAAAATCGGCCAAAAAATGTATTAATTTCCGTATACTAATACGATTTTCGAGGAATTTAGCGGAAAAAACTACTTTTCCGTTGACGCATCTTTGGGCGTTTTGAGCTTCCCAAAACCCGATGGCAGGGGGTGTTTTGGCTGTTTTATCCAACTTAAGATGTCACCCATCACCACCTGTGCCTGTAAATCACGCAACAACATATGGTAACCTTTCGGATAATAAGCATATTCAATAGGTATTGAAAAACGGCGCAGCGCGTTTTTAATAGGGTAAGGCGGAATCACCTGATCGTTCGCACCGTATAATAGAAGCACTGGCGTTTTCATCTGTGGAACTTTTTCATAAGCACTGTCCATCAGGTGCACCACCCCATAGACCGCATCCACACGCGTGCCCTTAATCACCAACGGATCTGCCGCCAGCGCACGCAACATCGGGTAATTGTCAGAGGCAATAATTTTCAGGGCGTTTCCGGTGAATAATTTGTAAGGCAGCGTATGCGCTCCCACCCACAATGTGCTGCGGTACAGCAATGGAATGGTTTCCGCACCCCACACCGCCGGAGCCGATAAAATAACGCCGTTGATTTTTGGGAATGACGGATCGGAGGTCGCCACAATCGCCACCGCACCGCCCATGCTCTCGCCCAGCACATACACCGGCACATGCGGATATTGTGCCTTCAGCACGCTGACATATTGCTCCAGATCGCGGATAAAATTGCTTTCCCCACCCCAGATGCCGACCTCGGGAGATCCCCCGAACCCACGCTGGTCATAGGCATATACGGCAATACCATGTTTGCTGAAAAAAGTGCCGCTGCCCTCAAAGGAGTGGCTGTAATCATTCATGCCGTGGAGAGCAACAATAATAGCCCTCGGTTTTTTTGCAGGCAGCCACCGGCGTGAAGACAGCTCAGCCGCATCGGCGGCGTGAAATACATTATCTTCAATATTCGGAATATCTTTTTGCCTGTTGTCGAATACCTGCTCGGTAGGCGAGCATGCGCTGAGTGATAAGGCGCATACGATACCGCAGGCGGCTGAGCGTAATACATGCCTCATTTAGTCAGCCCTTTAAAGCCTGTCGCAATGACATAAATTTCTGAAGAATCAGCGCGGCTGGCTTTGGGCTTGGCGTGTTTTACGGAAGTAAAATCTTTTTTCATCATGGCAAGAAGTTCATGTTCGGTACCGCCCTGAAACACCTTGGCAACAAATACGCCACCTTTTTTTAACACCTCACAGGCAAACGGATAGGCGGCTTCCAGTATCCCCATGATGCGCAAATGATCGGTAGATGCATGGCCGGTGGTGTTCGGCGCCATGTCCGACAACACCACATCGACACCATCTTTAATATGGTCGCGGATTTCGCCCATCGCCACGCTCGACATAAAATCCAGCTTGAGCAGCAACGCTCCGGCAATCGGATCCATATTGAGCAAATCCACCCCGATCACTTTGGGATTATTCTCGTCCGAACGCACGCGCGACACCGCCACCTGCGTCCATCCACCGGGGGCAGCGCCAAGGTCGAGTACGGTCTTTCCTGGTTTCAGCCATTTAAAACGGTCGTCCAGCTCCAGTAATTTATAAGCGGCGCGTGAACGGTAGCCCTCTTTTTTAGCCATCGTCACATATGGATCGTTGATCTGGCGCTGCAACCAGCGCACCGAAGAAATGGTGCGGCCGCGCGCCGTCTTTACACGTTTTTTAAGCTCGCGGTTGCCTGAATTGGGGCCTGATTTAGTGGGTTTTTTGGGTGCCATTGGGGTTATGCTTGGTTCATCAGTGAAAGAATGATGCCTTCACGCACGCCACGATCGGCGATTGTGATGGTGCCGGTAGGCCAAATGGTACTGATGGCCTCGAATATGGCGCAACCGGAAATAATAAAATCGGCGCGGTCGGGGCCGATGCAAGGATGATTGAAACGCTCGGACGGGCGCATCTCCAGCAACTTATTGACTGTGGCGCGGATGTCCTTGATGTCCAGCGTGATGCCGTCAATGCGTGATCGGTCATAGCGCGGAAGTTCCATGTGAATGGCCGCCAGCGTGGTCACCGTGCCCGACGTGGAAAGTAACTGCACCGGCGCGTCTTTATGTTCATTGCCGATGGTTTCGCTGATCTTATTTTTGCTGTCGAACGACTGCAGCCGATCCATCAACAGGTTGACCATGTCTTTGAACGCCATTTCGGCAAATTCCGAACCGCCAAATTTATCGGCAAGGTTCATCACCCCAAACCCTACCGAAAGCCAGTCGGTGATGGATTGCGATTCGGGGTCTTTACCCAAACGGGCATTCTCGCGGATACGGTCGACATCAATCCACATCAGCTCGGTGCTGCCGCCGCCAATATCAAACACAATGGCGCGTTTGGACTGTTCGGTCAGCAGTGATGAACAGCCAAGAAAGGCAAGGCGCGCCTCTTCCTCGCTGGAGATAATATCAATCGAAAGCCCTGTTTCGCTGAAAACCGCATCGAGAAACTGCTGGCCATTCGACGCGCGGCGGCAGGCCTCCGTGGCGACAAAACGCGAACCATGGATAGTATATTTATTGAGCTTTTTCTGGCAGGCCTTCAGCGCCTGCAAGGTGCGCTCCATCGCTTCTTGCGAGAGTACGCCATTACTGCTCACCCCCTCGCCCAGACGGACGATGCGGGAAAAACTGTCGAATACTTTAATCGAGGGAGTCGCCAGTTTCTTGCCGTCCGGCGCAAGCTGGCCTGAGGCGATCAGAAGCCTGCAATTATTGGTGCCAAGATCCAGCGCGGCATAGGTGCTTTCCCTGCCCTGCTGGCCTTCATCCTGCGCTTGCGACTCTTTACCCACGACACAGTTATCCTGTGGAGTATGCAGCATATTTTCACATTTCGCCGCCAGCCTCACCCTCGGTCAAGGGAGCATCCTTTTGCAATTCAAGCGTGCGCCAGCGAATTCATTCCAGTTGATACAATGGTGTCATCATAACGGAGATTCGGTGAAGATACAAGGAGATAGGAATAACGTCAGGGAAAGCCTACAGTTTAGGCATCATGCGCGAAGGCAACTGGTCGCGGTTGGCATAGGCATTCAACAGCAACCCGATTGCCAGAACGGTAGACACCATGATACTGCCGCCATACGACATCAGCGGCAACGGCACGCCCACCACCGGCATCATGCCCATCACCATCGAACAATTAATCAGGATATGCATAAAAAGGAGAGCGCTAACCCCCGAAGCCATCATCGCCCCGAAGGTGCTGCGGCTGCGCATGGCCACCATCATTCCTGCCGAGAGTAATATGATATAGAGTATGAGCAGGATAAGGCAGCCTAAAAACCCGAACTCTTCGGCAAGCATGGTGAAGATGAAGTCGGTGTGCTTCTCGGGCAGGAAGTTAAGCTGGCTCTGCGACCCCTTCAGGTAGCCCTTGCCGAATAACCCGCCCGAACCAATCGCTATCATGGACTGGAGAATGTTATAGCCCGCACCCAGCGGATCCTGATCGGGATTGAGGAAGGTGAGTACTCGCCGCTTCTGGTAATCGTGCATGAAATGCCAGACCACCGGCAACGCTGCCGCCCCGCCCACCGCAATGCTGATGAAATAACGCCACTGCACCCCCGCCAGAAAACACAGGATGACCCCCACCGTACACATAATGGTGGTGGTGCCGAGATTGGGCTGGCGCAGGATAAAAATAGCGGGCATCGCAATCAGCAACACCGGCGGAATCAGAAACGGAAACCGGCGGATATCGTCAGGATGGAGCTGATGAAAATAACGCGCCAGCACCAGTATCACCGCCAGCTTCATGAATTCCGAGGGCTGGAGGTTTAACCCGCCGAGGGTGAGCCAGCGCTTCGCCCCCATGCCCGTATGGCCGATAATATCCACCCCCACCAAGACCAGAAGACAGATAAAATATATGGGATAGGCGTAATCCATCAACATGCGCATGGGCAGCATGGCGATAATCATCATCAGCACAAAAGCGATACAGAATTTGCTGACCTGCTGCGCCGCCCACGGGTGAAACGCTCCGCCTGCCGCCGACACCATCATGGCAAAACCAATCATAGCGATGGTGGACATAATAATGACGATAAACCAGTTGATCTCGGCTAATCGGTCAATAATGGAAAGGCGGCGGCTGCTCATGTGCGTACGCTAACAATAAATGGGTGGTACTGCAAGTAATGCAGGTTTGTCTCTAACACAACATACATTTGCTTCAAATGCGTTAAAAATTCACTACGAAATATGGCTAAAAACACGTTAATTATCAATTAACTGCTACGCAAGATTTACAACTATTTAACTCATCGGGCGCTAAAATAAGCAGTGTGATAATCGTATTTTGAGTGATCATTCCGCTATGCAGAACATAATGCACTATCCAAAGCGCTTCAAAACGATGCGTTCGCTGACAAAAAACAACGAAGGCGCAACCGTGGTCGAATTTGCCTTCGTCGCGCCGGTATTCTTTCTCATCGTGTTTGGCATTATTGAATTTTCCCTGATTGCCTTCGTCGGCACCGTCATGGAAAGCGCTACCAACTCCAGCTCGCGCCTCGGAAAAACTGGCTACGTCGCCGGTGGAACCACGCGCCAGCAGCAAATTATAGACATGATCAACACCAAAACCGCAGGGCTTCTGGACAGCAACAAGATTAGCATCACCACCAAAGTCTATTCCGACTTTAGTAAAGTGGGACAGCCGGAACCGTGTATTTCTCCGCCTACCCCACCCTGCTCAGGGGTCGCGGGGGTTAACTACGTTGATACCAACGGCAACGGCCAGTGGGATTCGGATATGGGAGCGGTGGGGCTTGGCAATGCCGGAGATATCGTGGTGTACAGCGTTAGCTACCCATGGACTATTCTTACACCGTTTATCGGCGCGCTCATTGGCAATCCCTATACCATCACGACGCGTAGCGTGGTGCGTAACGAACCCTATAACAGCGGCGTGGGAGGGCGTTAATCCCATGACAAAAAAATGCCTCTCATTGCTGAAATGTTCGCGCGGTGTCGCTTATCTGGAATTTGCGATTATATTGCCATTTATTCTGGCATTGCTGATGGGCTCTATCGAAGTAAGCCGCTATATTATTGTTTCGCAGAAAGTGGAAAAAACCTCCATCACCCTGTCGGACGTGATCTCGCAAGGCAAAACCATTTCCACCAGCAACCTTGATAACATGATCTACGCGTCATCGCAGGTGATGCTGCCTTATACCATGGCAGGTAACGGCTATGTGATCGTCAGCTCGGTGAAACAAAACGGAGCCTACAGCGCCATCAACCCTGCCGTCGTCGACTGGCAATATAAAAGTACCGGCACCAATGGTTCGTGGGTGCAAGCCAGTAAGGTGGGTACGGTCGGAGCCACAGCCGCGCTTCCCAGCGGCATGACACTGAATGACAAGGACAACGTGATTGTGACCGAACTGTTTTACAACTTCACCCCGCTCTTTTTGAGTAACGGGGTGATTTCTTCGGCTGCTATATATAAAGTATCGGTCTTTAAACCAAGGCTCGGCGATCTTTCCACATTAAGCAGCCTGCATTTGCAGATGCTATTTGAAGGAGCTTCATCATGAAAATATTTTTCAAGCTTCGCAGCGTAAGCCGCTTATTCCTGAAATCAGAGCAAGGCTCGGCACTTCCATTCATCGGCATTGGGCTTATCATGCTCACCGGCGCAACCGGAACCGCGATCGACATGGGCCGTGTGCAGGTGGTTCAGACGCGCATGCAAAGTGCGCTTGACGCCGCCGGACTGGCCGTTGGCACCGAACTAAGCACTGCCAACATCAGTTCCGAAACCAGCAAATATTTCTATGCGAATTTTCCGGCAAACTATCTGGGCACCACCATCACCTCCATTTCAGCCGTGCCTAATGCTACCAACTCGATGATCACACTCGGCGTTGCCGGAACAGTGCCCACCACCTTCATGAAAATTTTCGGCATCAACAATGTCAGCGTGTCGGCCTCGTCGCAAATCACACGCAGCCAGTCAGGCCTTGAGCTGGTACTGGTGATGGATAATACCGGCTCCATGTCACAATCTGCCGGCGGCAGCACCACCAAAATTCAGGCCGCTAAGGATGCCGCCAACTCGCTGCTCAATATCCTCTACGGATCAGGAAATAATACCGCCAGCAACCTCTGGGTTGGCGTTGTCCCGTTTTCACAGGCGGTGAATATAGGCACTACCCACACCAGCTGGCTGGATTCCACCTATGACGCCACACTGAACTGGGGCCCAACCACGTGGGCAGGCTGCGTGGAAGCACGCGCTAACGGCTCCTCCAGCCCACAATATGACATCAGCGACGATGCACCCACAACGCTCAACAATAAAACCTTGTTTCGCCAGTATTACTCGACCTGTAATACCAATACCACTTATGAAAACAATCCATGGAGAGGCGTGAGTCCAAGCAAAACAAACTGCCAGACCAGTGGAACGTTAGCGTACAACACACCTTTAAGCAGCAGCCGTGGCCCTAATTACTATTGCCCGCAACCTGTAACCCCTATGGTGGCTGAAAAAAACACAGTCTCTACGGCATTGGCGAGCATGCAGGCCGTGGGCGATACGCATATTGACCTTGGCCTTGCATGGGGGTGGCGCATGCTGTCACCTAAATGGCGCGGTATGTGGGGCGGTGAAATGGACACAAACAACCTGCCGCTGGATTACAACACGTCACTGATGAATAAAGTGATCATCCTGATGACCGATGGTGACAATACCCTCAGCGGTACCAATGCCGCAGGTACAGCAACGGCAAATCCTGGCCTGTATACGGCGTATGGCTATCCGGACGGTAACTCGCTGGCAATCAGTGGCGGGGAATGTACGTCAGGTGCTAACTGCACCGCAGGGCAGAATGAAATCAACAACCGTACCGCCTCAGTCTGCTCACAGATCAAGGCACAAGGCATCATTATCTATACTATCGCACTCGGTTCACAGGTGAGCACCACAGGACAAAATATGTTGAAAGCATGCGCAAGTTCGCCATCATATTACTTCCTGTCGCCAACCACGACCACGCTGACAAGTATTTTTCAACAGATAGGAGACTCCCTTGCCAATTTACGAGTAAGCCAGTAAGCTTGCGTAAATTAATTTTAAGCAAGGAAGATTCTTATGAAGCGTTCATCTTTGTATGTGACTGCCAGTGCCATTGTGCTAACACTTTTGTCTGCATGCAACACCACCTCCACTGAAACCAAAGCAGGCAAAGACACCGCCCTCACCGATAAACAGAAAATGTCATTGCAGAATGCAGAGACATTGAAAAAAAGCGGTAACCTTGTCGAAGCCGCTAAAATATATGAAGCTCTGGCACGCGAAGATGAGACTTCCGTGGACGCGGAAATTGAACTGGCCGCCATTGACCGCAAACTGGGACGTGCCGCCGATGCCGTCGAGGTGATGAAAGATGCGCAGAGCCGCCAACCCAACAACGCCAATGTGAACAACCAGCTGGGCTATGCGCTGATCGATGCCGGACGCTTTGAGGAAGCCGTCAAATTGTTTGATGATGTTATCGCCAATGACCCCGACAACGCGCAGGCACTGAGTAGCAAAGCCATTGCCTTCGACAAATCCGGCAACCACCTCGCCGCGCAGGAACTTTATAAACAGGCGCTAAAAATTGCCCCGCAGACGCTGAGTATTGAAAACAACCTCGCCATGTCGCTGATTCTCAATAACCAGCTCGACCATGCGGTTAAAATCCTTGAAAAACTAAGCCGCGAAAACCCCGACAACAAAACCATCCGCCATAATCTGGCGCTGGCCTATGGCCTCGCGGGTGACAGCGGCAAAGCTTATAAGCTGAACTTAAAAGATCTGACGGTGGATCAGGCACGCGAGAATGAAAAATTCTACAGTTACTATGCGCATGTGCGCAGCGAACTGCAAAGCGCCAGCAGCGACCCGAATATGACCATCGGTTTCACGGAAACACCTGACGATAAAAAAACCGCCCTCATCCATCCCGATGCTGTGGTGAAACAAGCGGCTAAAGCAGCGCCAAAACCTGTAGTGGCGGAAGTGAAAACCACCCCAAAACCGGAAGTGACGCCAAAAGTGGCGGAAGATAAGGAACCACTGAAGCCTGAGGTGGTGGTCGCCAAAGCGCCGAAAGCGGAGCCGGTGGCCAAGGAAGAAAAAGCTGCAGCGAGTGAACCTGACAGCGGCAACAAACCGGATTTAATGCCTTCAGCCGCAGCACCGAAAGCCAACGCGCTGACCTTGCCTCCCATCATTGAAAATGTGCCGGAAAAACCTAAAGGGACTGTGCTGGAAACTTCGCCGGACAGCGTAGCGTCCGAATTCCCCTCACAACGTAGACACTAGTTGGCTTTGATCGTATCCATCAGCTTTACAATCGCTGGTGCAAGGATGACGATGAACAGTGTTGGCAGGATGCATAAAATCATCGGAATAGTCATGAGCGCTGGCAGCCGCGCCGCTTTAGCCTCGGCTTTCAGCATACGTGCCTGACGGAATTCCGCTGACAGCACGCGCAACGCCTGCGCAATAGGCGTTCCATATTTTTCCGTCTGGATAAAAACACTCACCATACCGCGCAACTCACGCAGAGTACAACGCTCGGCAAGGTTGGAAAGTGCTTTGTTGCGGTCTGGCAAAAATCCGATTTCAATCGATGTCAGCGACAGCTCCTCCGACATCTCGGGGTAGGTCATCGCCAACTCGCGCGATACACGCTCCAGCATCGACACAAGGCTTAAACCGGCTTCAGCGCAGATGGTCATTAAATCCAGAACGTCCGGCAGCGATTTTAAAATATTGTGATAGCGTTTCTTGCGCGCACGCGCCACATAGACACTGGGTAATTTCAGGCCGATATAGCCCCCTGATATAGGCCAGAGATAGTTGAAGATCTGCCCCCGAAGCGTGACGATATGACCGGAATTATAATGCATAACGAGTAAGCCGAGCGCACTGAGAATCGTGGGCAGCACAAGATTGAAAAACGCCAGCACATAAATCGCATCTTTGGAACGGAAACCTGCTTCAATTAGAAAGGACTCGGTTTTGCCAATCTGGTTTTTCTTCACCAACTGCAACTTGGCCGCCACCGTCTTCATGAAATTGACACCGGCTTCCGGTTTTTTACGCTTTTGCGGTGTGATAGCCTGATTCTGAAGCGTCTTTCGTCGCTCCTGAATCATTTTGATTTTCGATGACATGGAATTTTTGTCGCCGCTCCCCAGCAACATCACGCCAATGCCCAGTATCACAATACCGGCAAGCCCCATGTAGAAATCGTTCACGGATAACCAGCGTGGTAAAATCTGATTCAGTTGTAATGGCTGGCCGTCGTACATCGTTAGTTCCTATATTTCAAATTCTGTCATGCGCTTCATCGACCACATGCCTATGGTCATCATCCCTGCTGCGATCCCCGCGCAGATATTGCCGCGGTAATCTTCCCACAGCGGCCTCATATATTCCGGACTCACCAGCATCACCGCGCCCAACACGAGAAACGGCAGCGCACCGATGATGTAGGAAGACGCACGAGCCTCGGACGACATGGCGCGGATTTTCATGTGCATGATGAAGCGGCTGCGTAGCACCTCCGACAGGTTATTTAAAATTTCGGAGAGGTTGCCGCCGGTTTCACGCTGCAAAATAATGCTGGTGGTAAAAAAGTTGAACTCGGTCATGTCCAGTTTCTTGGATGTTTCCTGCAACGCTTTCTCCAAGCTCACGCCCAGTTTCATCGTGTTGGCGATATTGCCGAACACAGGGCCGACAGGCTCCGGCACCTCGGTAGTCACCAGTATCAGTGATTCCGACACCGGCAACCCCGAACGCAACCCGCGCACAATCAGGTCAATCGCATCGGGGAACAGGCGCAAGAACGCTTTGGTATATTTAGTGCTGGCACGCCGCAATAACTTCAGCGGCAGCCACACCCCGAAAATCAGGGCAACAAGAAACGATATAATGAGTTTCTTTTTCAGCAATAATGAAAAAAAGGCCATGATGACCACCATGCTGATGAGGCGGCGCAGCACATATTGTTTAGGGGTGATGGTTTTTCCGGCTTTTTCGAGCTGGTTGCCGATGCGTTTAAAATCCGGCAATGGCTTCGATAGCCAGTAGGTCAGGCCCTTGGCATCGTGGTTCTTGCGGCGCAGCGACATATCCTGCAACGACAGCGCGTGCAGGGTGGATTTGCCCGCGCCGCGTTTTTTAATGCGCTCAATGCGCTTTTGCGTTTCATCGCGCTTGGGATCGGACATCACGAAAATCACCGCAATCACAAGCATCCCAATCAGGCAGCCAAAAATAAGCAGGTTGGACATATTATTCGCCCCCCTGCGCCGCCATCATGGCTTCAATAAGCGCTTTATCCAGACCGTAATAGGCGGCCTTGGTTGAGCAATACGGACGTATGCCGCTGGATTTGAATTCGCCGACCAGCTTGCCGGTTTCGTCCTCACCTTTAAAATCGAACGTGAAGAGATCTTGGGTGACGATGACATCGCCTTCCATGCCCACTACTTCGGTTAGGTGGGTGATGCGGCGCACACCGTCACGCATACGGCTGATCTGGATGATCAGGTTGACGGCGTTGGCAATCTGCGTGCGTACCGCCTTGCTAGGCAGGTTAATGCCCGCCATGCCGATCATGTTTTCCATACGCGTCAACGCCTCACGCGGAGTGTTGGCGTGCAGCGTTCCCATGGAGCCGTCATGGCCTGTGTTCATTGCCTGCAACAGGTCAAACGCTTCCGCGCCACGGACTTCGCCGAGGATAATGCGGTCGGGGCGCATACGCAGTGCGTTCTTCACCAGATCGCGCATGGTAATTTCACCGTCGCCTTCCAGATTGGCAATGCGGGTTTCAAGAGGAACAACGTGCGGCTGCTGTAACTGTAATTCCGCCGCATCCTCGATGGTGACGATACGTTCGCCGTGACTGATCATGCGCGATACCGCGTTGAGCAATGTGGTTTTACCCGAACCCGTACCTCCGGAGATAATGATGTTCAGGCGAATGGCCCCGCAGATTTTCAAAACCTTGCACAGGTTTTCGGAAATATTCTGGGTTTGCACCATCGCATCCAGCGTAATTTTTTTCTGCGAGAATTTACGAATCGAGATGGCAGCACCCCTGATGGCGCAGGGCTGTGCGATCACGTTCACACGGCTACCGTCGGGTAAACGCGCATCGCATATCGGGGTGGATTCGTCGACGCGTCGCCCTACCCCCGTCACAATGCGCGTGGCAATGGCCATCACGTGGCTGTTGTCGCGGAACTTCACATCCGACAACACCAGCTTGCCCTTGCTTTCGATGTAGACCTGATAGGGACCGTTGACCATGATGTCGGTGATGGTGTCATCACGCAGCAAAGGCTCCAGCGGACCAAAGCCAAGCATGTCGTCAACGATCTGGGTCGCGAGCGTCTGTTGCTCAATCTGGTTCAGCGGCAGGCGCTGCTCCAGCACAATCTCGCCGATAATCTCGATGATCTGGCGTTTCAGCTCCTCACGCGGCAGGCGCGACGAGGTGGTGATATCGATCTGCTCCATGAGCAGGCCATAAATTTTATCTTTGGTAGCGGATAATTCGTCCTGCACTTGGCTTGGACGTTCCGGCGCTTTCAGGCTGGCTTCGGTCGTGGCATTCAAAAGCGCTTCACCGCTTTTCGACGAGGAGCCAGACGTGGTGGGTAGTGGTGTTTCGGGTTTTGGCTGAATAACCTCAGGTGCGGCAACGGGAACCGACTCCTCTGGGAGCAGCGGTGCGGTGGGATCTGATGTGCCACGCCTTCCGAACATACGATCTCTGATGATGGTTATAACTGATTAGTTCTATCATTTCCCCATCAACAAACCGTTAAGACCGTGAGAAACACTCAGTTACAGGGCATAATTCGGATGTAAAAACCACTCTTGGCCTCCCGAGGGTTAATATCTGGCTAACTTTAGCTAAATAAAGCTTTAATGAGGGGCTCGCGCATTAAGGAAAAAAGAGCAATAGCAGAGCAAAAAAATCAGTCTTTTTTGCTAAAAAAACCCTTCTTGGCATCCTTGCCGCCCGAGCGCGGTTTCACATCCGGCAGCAATTGCTCCACCAGACCATGCAACGGCTTTAGGGCCGCATGGCTCTTCATTTTGATGGATGGGATTTCTGTGCCAATCTGCATGAACATTTCGGGTGCAAACGGAATACGCTGGGCGATCTTGGCGCTGACATCTTTTTCAAAATCCGCTACCTGCATCTCATGTTTAGGGATGAAACCGGCGCGGTTCACCACAATCAGCGGCGGCTGCATTTTCAATGTCTCGCGCAGCACGTCACTCAGACGCAAAGCATCGCGCAGTGATAGCAGGGTCAGCTCTGTTACCATCACCACATGATCGGCGTGTTTCAGGCACTGGCGGGCGTACGCATTTAAATGGCGCGGCACATCCAGCACCACCACGTCAAACTTGTCGCGGAGTTCTTTTAATAAGGCGTTGGCCGCATTTTCATGTGTCGCCACATGTTCGTTCAGCGATTCTTCGGCGCTAATAACCGAAAGGTTTTTTAGCGGCTTACTCATCACCCGCTCAATAAAAAGCGAATCAATGCGGTCCGGTTTTTCCAGCGCATCGCGCATGCCACGGCTTGGTTCAATATCCAGCGCCAGCGCAATCGTGCCCTCATGCGGATCAACATCCACCAGAGCCACCTGCTTGCGTGACAAATCAGCAATTGCTCCTGCTAAATTCAGGCTGATGGTCGATGCCCCTACCCCACCGCGAGTACCGATTACAGCGATAATTTTTCCGGGGGATTTGCCGACTCTGGAGCCGGAACTTGGCGAAGCAATGGACTTGTCATAGTTGGTATCCAGCGCCTGCAAGGTAATCGGACGCAGCATGTAGCTGAAAATACCGATATCCATCAGCCAGCAATAGAAGCTGTACTCGTTGATGGTTCCGGTGGTGATGACCTTGGTGTCAGGATCGCACACATCCGCCAGCGTATCCAGAAGCGCAGGCGCTTCCGCAGCGGATGGCAACTCTACAAACAACAGCACCGGTGAGGTATGTTTTTTGAGAAATTCTGTGGCGGTTTTGATATCGCCCTGATGGATATCCGCTTGCGACCAGCCTTTAGAAGCGGCAAATTCTTTCAGCACCTCGATGTCTTTTGCATCGGTGGCAAACGCCATGAAAGGCGGTTTATCCTGATTGGTTTTGGACATTATCTTACTCTTTAATTACGGACTTGAGCCTGTTGCTGAACCTGCGTCTGATCCTTCGGCGCTGTTGCCTCCGGTCAGGCTCGAACCACCGTTTCCGCCTCCGGATATCTTCCCTTCATGATAGGACTGAACCGCTTTGGCAGCCGTTGCCGTATCAATTGGAATTTCGCGATCAGTTCCATGCACTAAATCGTGTGGATCCGCCACCATGCGCCCGAGATTGAACTCATGGGCGCAACCGAAATTAGCCTGTGTGGTATTGCTGTGCGTACTGGTAGGGGACGTGCGCCAATCAGGGCAGTCTGGCGACACCACCACCGCATAGACCAGCTTCAACTCCACCTCACCGGATTTCAAATCAGCAGAGGAATCATAAATATATTCCCCCTTGGTGTAACCCATGTTACGCAACATGCGCGTCAGGTGGCTTTTGCGTTCCGTATTCTTTTTGTCGGACGTGGAAAAATTCACGCCAATTGACTCAACGGACAGCAAGGAAATGTTGTGAAGATTATCTCCTAACCGGTCAATTTCCGGTGGGGAAAGGCGTTCCTCACCCTTTGCAAAATGCAGCTTTATCAGCTTAACGCGGTTATCAATCGTGTTTTTGATCGGGTGCTGGCTATAGAACTCGCGCGGGTCTTCTCCGTGCATATCCATTCTGGGGTCGCAGGCGGACAAAGCACACATCGCTAACAAACCACCTGCTATAACTACGTAGCTCTTCATAGATACCTACATTCTTATTCGAGTATAAATCCACCTTCGCCATTGAGCTTGGGCTCGGACGATAATTTTTTATCTACTTCTTTTTTCATCGGCTGCTGGCTATACAGCTCGCCGTTGAGCAGCAACTGCAAATCGCTCGGCGGTACATAGCCATCCAGCGGGGTTTGCAGGCTCCTGTCAGCCACCGGATGCACGATATAAGGAGTGACGAGGATGACCAGCTCGGTCTGGTTGTTTTGGAACTGCGTCGAACGGAACAACGCCCCTAACACAGGCACATCGCCCAATCCGGGGAATTTACTAATATCATTGCTGGTTTCGCTTTTAAGCAAACCCGCCAACACGAACGTATCGCCGCTACCAAGCTCCACTGTCGCCGAAGCCTTGCGTGTTTCTAAAATAGGATAATTGAAGGTGGATACTTTGATCGGGTTATTAAAGTTGAGCGAGCTTACTTCCGGCGCAATGGTAATGCTCATGCGGTTCTTGGACATAACCACCGGCGTGAAGTTCAGGCTGACACCAAACGGTTCATACTGCACCGTTACCGTTCCGTTCTGGCCGGACACCGGCAGAGGATATTGACCACCGGCAAGGAAGCTGGCAGGCTTTCCGGTTGTTGTCGTCAGTGTTGGTTCAGCAAGGATGGTTGCCAGACCCAGCGTTTCAATCGCGTCAATGGCCGTAGTTTCCTTGTTATGGTTCCAGCGGAATAAAAGCCCCGTATCCTTGCTGGCATTGCGATCAAGCAATCCGGTGCGGTCGACAGGTACGCCGCCTACGGTCACAGCATTGTTGGTGGCGTTGTTGATGCCAATATCAGCACCCTGCAAAATCTGGAATTTGAGGTCAGTGCCAAATCCGGGGGCAAAGGCGTTTTGCATGTTAATCCCGAATTTCTTCAGGTTATCACGCGACATTTCTACCATTTTCACACGGATCATCACCTGATCGGAGCCATTGGTCTTCACCATGTTGACGACCTTGTCGTTCGGCCCGATAAAGGTGGAAGCAACATCGCGAATACTTTCGGATTCACTGACCGTTCCGGCAAACCCGTCCATCACCAGACCGCCATCCACGGTTTTGAAGCCTACGTCTGCTTCCGGTGCAACACGCTTCACGGCGCGCTGGAGGTTACTGATATTGTGGGTGACATCAATCACCGCATTCATGATTTCGTTTTCGTCCACATCCATGACGTAGAGCGTGGTTTCACCGATTCTCTTGCCGCGCACGAACACCAGCTTTGGCGACACCACCTGCACGTCCGCCGTCACCGGATCGGCGATCACCACCGATGCTGCCGGACGGTCAAGATGCACCATCGTGCCTTTATTCTGCTCAACGTAAATCATCTGCTCTTCTTTACTTAATGCTGAGCTGTGCATTAAGGCCAGCAACAGACCCGAAGCCAGAGTACCTTTAATTGTCTTGTCTATATTTAATGATAAACGGCTCATTTTTTATCCTGATCGAAATCAATATTTTCAGACTTGTCACCATGCAACACATGGACACGTGCGCCGATGGGAGATTTGTGGTTCGAAAGCAGCTCACTAATGTCGCTGTCACGTGTGTACCCTTCCCCGTGGGTAAGGTCACCTGTATCTTTAGCGCCTTCTTTTTCGCCAGCAGCAGCTTCATGCGGGGCACTGTTGTCAGAAGATCTATCCGACAGTTTTGAATCCGGTGTGGACAGGCTGCGAAGGGCAATGGAGATTTTTCCGAGATCAGCAGCCACCGCAATGGCCTCGGCATTGCGCGGCGAGACTTCAACAGTAATGGTTTTTGCGAGAATCGCTTTATTTTCAGGATTATCGATCATCTGGTCAACCGCCACCACGCGTGCATTGCGCACAAAGGTCTCACTGACCACAAATTCATCCGTTGAAGATGCGTTGTTAAGCTGTGGTGCTTTAATGCGATGTGTAACGATCAGGTCGATGCGATCCCCTGGGGATACGAATCCAGCATTACCCGAAGTAGGATTCACACCGATAGATACAGCGCGCATGCCTGGTTCCAATACCGCAGACATAAAGCCACCCTCACCAGATTTCATGATAGCAAACTGCGGAACAGGGTCACCTGCGTGGAGCGCACGGCGTACAACAGCACCGTTAAAGTCTGTGAGCTTTACAGCCCCCTCATACAGGTAATTTTCACGAGCAACGGAAACAGGTTGAGGAGCAGAAGGCTGAGGCGCATCAGGATTAGCATTATCAGCTTGAGGCTGTTGCTGCTGGGCAGCCAGAGCAGGTGCAGAGGCATCCGGTGCCGCACCCCAGTCGAGATCCTGCAACCCTTGAATAAAACTTCCCACCACGAGATCGCGCTTGGCGACGACAATGCGCGAAGCCTGCGCAGGTGTGGTGGTCGCCGCGGGAACCACAGGAACGTCATTGAGACGGCTGCGCAGCAACACAATCGTGAAGATGATAATGCCACCTGCCAGCAGTAATAAAAGCGCACGTCTTGACAATCCCAATCCCTCCTTAAACCCTGTAAGCATAGTTTTGTATGCTTAAAAAAGTATTAAGTGTAAGCGCAATTACACTAAAACAATCAATCCATTAAACGTCAATTACCCCTAAAATCTGTAAACGTATTTTAACTGATTTTAAGGTTTTGGCATGCTAAGTTTGATTCAAATTCCTGCACGGTTATAAAGCGCTTTAAATGCACTTCTAAACCGTATCATGATGGTCTACAATAAAAACAAGTGATATGAAAACAAATAAAAAACTTTTGCGTACTGAACTCCCATGATCAGACAATATGAACTCGTAGAGAAGGTCAAATCGTATGACCCCGATGCCGACGAAGACCTTATAAACCGCGCGTATGTGTTCGCCATGAAAGCGCATGGCACACAAAAGCGTGCCTCCGGTGCGCCCTATTTTTCGCACCCCGTCGAAGTGGCGTATAAACTCACCCAGTACAAACTCGACACCGCATCCATTGCCACCGCTTTGCTACATGATACTGTCGAAGATACCGACGTGACGCTGGATGATATCGAGGCGAGCTTCGGTAAAGAAATTCGCGGCCTTGTCGACGGTGTGACTAAATTGTCACGACTGGAGGGAAAATCCGAGAACCTCAATCAGGCAGAAAATTTCCGCAAGCTCCTCATCGCCATGTCAGAAGACTTGCGCGTGCTGCTGGTCAAGCTGGCCGACCGCCTGCACAATATGGAAACGCTGAAGTTTATCAAGAATCCGGAAAAACGCCAGCGCATCGCCCGTGAAACGGTGGAAATTTATGCCGCACTCGCCGAGCGTATCGGTATGCGTAACCTAAAAGACGAATTGCAGGATCTGGCGTTCGCTGAACTCTATCCGGAAGCTCGTGAATCCATTGTCAAACGCCTTGAATTCTTGCGTAATGAAGAACAGGCCGAACTGGATAAAACCATGGCGGCCATCCGCCAGAAACTCGATGCGGAAGGACTGACCAAAGCCCTTATTTACGGCCGTGAAAAAAAGCCGTTTTCCATCTGGAAGAAAATGGAAAATAAAAACATCGAATTCGAACAGCTCTCCGACATCATCGCGTTTCGTGTGGTCGTTGATACTATTGCCGAAGCGTATCAAACCCTCGGGGTTATCCACGCTGAATGGCACACCATCCCTGGACGTTTCAAGGATTACATCTCTACACCTAAATCCAACGGCTACCAGTCGCTACATACCGCTGTGCTGGGCCCCGGCCAGCAACGCGTTGAAATCCAGATCCGCACGAAAGAAATGGACGAAGTGGCCGAATATGGTCTCGCCGCGCACTGGTCGTATAAACAAAATGACAAGGCCACACGCGACGGCAAGCAATTCCGCTGGATCAGGGAATTGCTGAACATTCTCGAACAATCCTCTAATCCTGAAGAATTCCTCGAAAACACCAAGCTGGAAATGTACCACGATCAGGTGTTCTGCTTCTCGCCCAAAGGAGACATCCTTGCCTTCCCGCGCGGGGCGACGCCGGTTGACTTTGCTTACGCGGTACATTCGGGTGTCGGTGACACCTGCGTGGGCGCAAAAATCAACGGACGCATTGTACCGCTGCGTACCAAACTGAAAAACGGCGATCAGGTGGAAATCATCACCAGCAAAACGCAAACCCCGTCGCCAAGCTGGGAACGTTTCGTCATTACCGGCAAAGCAAAATCCGAAATCCGTAAATTCGTCCGTATCCAGCAGCGCAACGAATACGTCAATCTCGGCCGCGCTGTCCTCGCCAAAACCTTCAAGCAGGAAGGCGAAGAGCTGAACGAAAAAATGATCGAGCCGCACCTACCGGAATTCAATAAAAAATCCGTAGAGGATTTACTTGCAGAAGTGGGGGAAGGCCTCATCAGCCGACAGCACGTCATGGAAGTGGTAATGGGTGAACGCAAGCCCGTGGAAGCCATCGGCAGCGTCACCTCGGTGATCAATAACCTGTCCAAACCGTTCCGCAAAAAGAAATCGGGTGAATCCACGCCCATGCCGATCAAAGGCCTCATGCCCGGAATGGCCATCCATTTCGCCGGATGCTGCCACCCGCTTCCGGGCGACCGCATCGTCGGCATCGTCACCACCGGCAAGGGCATCACCATCCACACCATCGATTGCGAAACGCTGGAAAACTATTCCGATGCGCCGGAGCGCTGGATTGATGTGGCATGGGAGCGCGATCAGGCAGACAGCCATCATGTCGGCCGCGTGCGTATGCATGTCAGCCATGAACCTTCAGCACTCGCCACCGTCACCAACGTGATCGCCAAGGAAAGCGGCAATATCAGCAACCTGAAAATTATCAACCGCTCGATCGACTTCTTCGAAATCCTTATCGATATCGAGGTGCGTGACGTGTCCCACCTTAATAATATCATCGCCAACCTGCGCAGCAAAGAAGTGGTGCAGAGTGTGGAGCGCTGGCAGACGTGATGAACGCCAAGCCCCCCGCCATTCCCGCACTCGATGGCCTGCGGGCGATGGCCTGCCTTGCGGTGCTATATCGCCACATCGGAGAACTGGCAATCGACGCGCCCTTCCTATATGGAAAGAGCGGAGTGAATCTCTTTTTTACGTTAAGTGGCTTCCTCATGACCCACCACTACCTGCCGGATTCACTTTCATGGCGCTACTGGATAGCTTATCTGATCCGGCGTTTTTTTCGCGTATATATGGTTTTTGCAATTGTAATGCTCATGTTCTGGGCATGTTCGGAATTTTGGAAACCATTACCGATCTTTGAAGATTTTAATGGGGATACACTCATCAATGAATTAACTCTCCACGGCTTCATTTCTACGTACTGGACTATTGCGATTGAAATAAAATTTTATCTGTTCTTTCCGATTATTGGAATTTTGTTTCTGCTTTTGAAATTATCCCCCCAAAAGAAATTTATTCTAATGACACTGGCTTTAGCTGGCTCACTTATGCTCAACCCATTTAATGATATCGAGGACCGATCAATCCTCTGGAAACATATCCCCTATTTTATAGGCGGCATGTGGGGCGCGCTTACCATTCAAACATTCGATCTCAGGCAGCTAATGCCGACGCGTGTCTGGAATGGCGTGTTGTTAATCTGCTTATTAGCTGCAATTCCCTACGCCTTTTTCCTGCAAATGGATTTTTTTAATCCGCAGCACATACACTACGATCACCTATACTATCTTGTTTGCCCATTATTTGCAGTCATTACGGTCATGGCTACCCTTTGCAGCGGGTGGATGCTATGGCTATTAGCCAATCCCGCAATGCGCTTTATTGGCCTTATCAGCTACAGCCTGTATCTATGCCACCGCTTGGTCTGGGGGATTGGATTAAACCTGTTTCCTGCCCCTAGCCTGTCCATGGCCTGTAGTATTGTTGCCTTTACTTTTGTATTCGCAACGGCATTCCATTACGTCATTGAAAAACCCTTTAACAATTATGGAAAAAAATTGGCGGCAAAGATACTGGACGCAACCGATAAAAAAACATGTTGATAGGAAAACTAAATAGCAATGACTAAGCCATCACATTCCATCCCTGCCCTTGATGGTGTGCGAGGACTGTCATGCCTGATGGTTGTCTTTTTTCATGCAGGTCTCGCGGGGTGGTTTCCTGCTTTCTACAAAATTGGCACATTAGGGGTTATGCTATTTTTTTCCTTGAGTGGATTTTTAATGGCACTGCATTATTCGCCGCAAACCCATTCCAAACCCTATTGGATAGCATTTTACCTAAAGCGCTACGTTCGGCTTTATCCAACCTTTGTTTGTGTGGTTTTACTGGGGAGATTACTTTACCCCCATCTTTTCATCGGCGAAAAACGTATTTATGAAAGTGTGCCGAATGAATTATATACTTTATTACTGTTTATTGACGGTTCGGTATTTTGGACCATTCCTAACGAATTCACCTTCTACTTAGTGTATCCTTTTTTGGCGTTTTTCTTTACCCGCGCACAAACGCATGCTTTCAGCTTCAAGACTTTTGTTGTACTCTGGCTTGTATGGTTGCTGATCGCTTTTACCGGTGGATTACCTGATTGGAATTATTACATCTATTTTCTGGGCGGTATGATTGCCGCTTATAGCTTTAAAGATTTTTCATTCAGCCCTTCGAGTATTCACTACTTCTGGGACCTGACCGCTTGGTTCACCATCGCCTGCATCACTGTGATTCTGTTTTATTACAATGGCAATAACGGACGAAGCTGGATTGATATCAGTGGAGACAGCTATGTATTTTCTCCTTTACTGGCACTTTTTCTGTTAAGTATAGCGAAAAGTCGGGGCATTATATGTAATATACTGGCGTTTACACCGCTCCGGTCTCTGGGGATAATAAGCTATAGTATTTATCTCACTCATAATTTTGTATTATTCTCGGGCGCCGAATTGTTACCGGATTACCTTCATTGCGCATGGTTCATAACGTTTTTAGTTTTGCTGGTGGCTGTCAGTTTTTACTTTATTGTTGAAAAGCCATTTCATACACTCTCCGTCAGATGTGCCAGAAAGATAATGCATAAAAGTGTTTTGAGGTAAATTCTTCCCCGTGAATAAAGAATCACCCGCCAATTGGTCGCCATCCACCTCCATCCCCACCCTTGACGGCGTGCGTGGACTCGCATGTTTGTTAGTTGTATATTTCCACGCGGGTCTCGCGGGATGGGTTCCTGTCGTCACAGCGCTGGGAGATGTTGGTGTGCAATTGTTTTTTACATTAAGTGGCTTCCTGATGGCCTATCATTACTTACCAAAGGAACATAGTATCCGATATTGGCTCGCTTTTTACATGCGTCGCTATTTTCGCCTTTACCCTGTCTTTTTTATAACAGCAATTATAGCTTATATACTCAATAAATCACTAGGCAAAGAAGTAGCATTTGAAGAAAGCAACCTGCTGGATATATTGTTTTTAGTAAAAGCTCAGGGCCTTTTCTGGACTATTCTGGTAGAACTTAAGTTTTATGCTATATATCCTTTTTTATCGATGTTATTTATAACAAATACAAAAAACAGATTATACAATGTCGCGATCAAAATATTTGTAGTTTTTGCCATAATCATACTTCTTGCTAATTCAAATAACAGATTTGAACGAATACTAATGTTTTTTTTCAATGGAATGCTTGCAGCACTATTGTTAAAAAATAATTTTTTGAAAAATTTACTATCGGGTAATAGCTGGTGTATTGTAACTACGATTGTCGTAGCGATTGTATCAATTATACTTTTCTTGAATCCAACCCATCTTAATCTTGAGCATTCCAATTTTTACAATTATTATTGGTTTTTTTCTCCATTACTTGCCATCGGAGTTCTGTCTTCAGCACTCAGCAGTGGAGCGGGAATTAGTTTATTAGATAATAAATTCATACGGTTATTTGGGCGTATAAGCTATAGTATGTACCTTACTCATTTTTTTGTAGAAACATATTCCACATCCTTACTACATGGCGTATTTCATAATTTATTAATAATGTGGACACTTGTTATCCAAGTATCAATTTTCTTTTATTACGTTATTGAAAAACCATTTCATACATTCGCAGTGAGATGTGCCAGAAAGATAATGCAAAAGGAATTGTAACCCATGGACAAACTACGCCTAGGCATCAATATTGACCATGTGGCGACGGTGCGTAATGCGCGCGGCGGCGATAACCCCTGCCCTGTGCGCGCGGCGCAAATGGCCAAGGACGCAGGCGCGGACGGCATCACCGCCCACTTACGCGAAGACCGCCGCCATATCAAAGACCACGATATTGAACGGCTGAGGCACGAGATCGACCTGCCGCTGAATCTGGAAATGGCGATGACTGAAGAAATGCTGACGATTGCTTTGAAAGCAAGGCCGCATGCGGTGTGTATCGTGCCGGAAAAACGTGAAGAGGTGACCACCGAAGGCGGGCTGGATGCCGTGCGCTATGAAAAAATGCTTAAACCGTTTGTGGAAAAGCTGCAACAAAACGGCAGCAGGGTGTCGCTGTTTATCGACGCAAATCCCGAGCAAATCCACGCCGCACAGCGCATTGGTGCGCGTGTTATTGAAATCCACACCGGACGCTATTGCCACCTGCTGGGCAAAGCCCGTCACGACGAACTGGCACTGATATCCGAATCCGCCATGCTCGGGCGGGCGCTTGGCCTTGAAATCCACGCGGGCCACGGATTGAGTTATGAGAATGTCGGCCCTGTCGCCGCTATTCCTGAAATCGTCGAACTAAATATTGGCCATTTCCTGATCGGTGAAGCAATTTTCACCGGACTTGACGAGGCCATCCGCGCCATGCGCGCCGCCATGGATAAAGCGAGGCATGCATGATCCTCGGCATTGGCAGCGACATCACCGATATCAGGCGTATTGAAAAATCACTCGAACGCTTTAAAGAGCGTTTTGAACAACGTATTTTCACTGAAGCAGAACAAAAAAAAGCAACATCACGCGCCTACCCCGCACGCACCTACGCCAAGCGGTTCGCCGCCAAAGAAGCCTGCGCCAAAGCACTGGGAACCGGCATGAATCTGGGAGTATTCTGGCGCGATATGGAAGTGGTCAACCGCACCGGTGGCGCTCCCAGCATGCGCCTAAGCGGCGGTGCGTTGAAACGCTTGCAGGCAATGACCCCCAAGGGGATGGAAGCTTTCATCCATGTAAGCCTGAGTGACGAATACCCCTATGCGCAGGCACAGGTGATAATTTCCGCCGAATCTAACGTAAACGGCAGCGCCTGACATGCATAATAAAACGATCCTGATTACCCGCCCGAAAGGCGACGAAACTGCAATCATGGAACTGTTCCATGATAATGAATATCGCGTCATCCATGAGCCACTGACAAGCATCTATCTCGACCATACGAAGCGTCAGGCGCTGCACCATGCGCTGGGGAATGAACCCGATGCCGTCATCATCACCAGCCGCCATGCCGCGCAAGCACTCTACCTGCTTTCCGATATCCGTGATCTTTTTCTAATCTGCGTCGGGGAATCCACCGCCGAAGCGGCAATGTCGCTGGGATTCAGCCGCGTATCTGTGGCAGGTGGCAATGTCGAAAAACTCGTCGCCGGTATCATCGATAGCTACGACGAAGGCTCGCGTTTTGTCTACCTGTCCGGCGAACATGTGCGCTCCGACCTCGGGGTGTTGTTGGCTCAGTGCAATATGCAGGTGGAACGGCTGGTGTTGTATGAGGCAGTTGCCAGCGATATGCTATCGGATGTTTTGATCGAACACTTAAAACGCCGCCAGATTGATGCGGTCACGTTTTTATCGCAGCGCACCGCACAAATTTTTACTCAACTGCTTGATGATGCGGACATGAAAGAGGCACTCACCTACCTGCACGCCTTCTGCCTGAGCCAGACCATTGCAGATGCGCTGAAAAACGAGCCGTGGCAGCAGGTACATGTGTCGGATGAAGCAACGCTTGCATCTCTGGTGGAGTGCGTGGATAATGTATTCCGGTCCCAAGCATAGGCATCAGGTTAAAGGGTAGTTATGTCCGATGAAACGGAAGAAGAACAATCGCATGTGGGATCTTTCCTGAATGATCTGGTGCGACGCTTCGCGTATGTGTTTGGATTGTTCTTTGTCGTCTGGATGTTACTGGCAAAAAACATTCCCAGCCTGTTCTCGCCGCTGCCATCCAAGCCAATAGCAGAGCGGGTTACGCAGGAGCCTGTTGTACCCGCGCCCGCTACCAGAATTCCTGCTAAAGTGGAAGATATAAAACCTGCCGCCGCTACCGAAATAAAAGAAGAGCCCAAAGCCCCCGTTGCAACCACAGAAACAGGCGGTGCAAATGTACAAAATAAACCTCTGGAAGAACAGCTTGCACAGCTGACCAGCGAGCTTTCCACCGTTAAAAAACAACTGGAAGAACGTGACGAGGGAACCAAAAAGCAAAGCCAGTCCATCGAAGACAAGCTCGCCGAACAGGACAAGCTGATTGATGCGCTGAAAGAACAAATTGAACAACTGCAATCCAGCAGCACACATCAGGTCAGCGCCGTAACTGCCTTTTCAATTATGAAACAGTCCGCACTACGCGGTGAAGCATTCGAAAATGAATTCAAGCAAATTCAGGAACTCATCCGCGACCCCGCGCAAAATGCACTGCTTTCACTGATACGTCCGTTTGCCGACACCGGAATCCCGACTCCGGCCGCTTTGCAAATCCAGTTTGACAAAACAGTCTCTGGCGCACTGGCTCCGTCCTCGAAAGACAATACACTGGCTGCAAGCCTGCAATCGCTTATCCGCATCCGCAAGGAAGGGGAGCAACAGCAAGGACAGGATGATGAATCCGTTGTGGCACGCGCTGAAGCCAAAATTCAGCGCGGTGAAATTGCATCGGTACTAAAGGAAATGCAGGCACTCTCACCACCCATGGCCGACAAATTTGCCGCGTGGACTAAAAATGCGCGTAACACCATCGCCGGATATAATGCGCTGGATGCCTTACAGATTGCCATTCTCAGAAACAAGGAAATACCGCAGGAAGTGGCCCCGTCCCCTGTAAAATCCAAAGCAAAACCAGCGGCACAACCCACCCCCGAAGCAGCCAAAGAACCGGCACAACCCGCACCTGAAACCCATACAGATACCGATGCACTGGATATCGAAAAGCAACTGCTGCCAGCCAACATCTCTACACCCGACACAAAACCGGCCATCACCCCAACGGATAAAGATAGCGAATGATTAATCTGCTATTGTTTCTCTTTTTTCTTACCTGCGTCGGTGTCAGCGCATCGTGGCTGGCGGAAAATCCGGGCAACGTCATCATCCACTGGTTTGGCTACCGCATCGACACCAGCTTTGCATTCCTGATGCTACTGGCGCTGATTGCAGCAGTGGTTCTGGCATATGTGTATATGTTCCTGCGCCATGTGGCACTGGTACCGGAATATATGACCAAACACCGCAGCCTCAAACAGTATAAAAAAGGCCTTGCCGAAATCACCTATAGCGTTGCCGCGCTTGCCGCCGCCGACACCAAGGAAGCCTTACAACGCAACCGTAATGCAGAAAAATTTCTTGGCAAAACACCACTGACCTTGCTACTTAGCGCGCAAATCGCCCGCAGCGAAGGCGACGACGAAAAAACCCGCATGCTGCTTTCGCAAATGCTTGAGCATAAAGAAACTGAATATCTGGCGGCGCGCTCATTATCGGAAACCGCCAATAAACAACATCTGTTTCCCAAGGCACTGGCGCTTGCCAAGCGTGCCCATGCCCTCAACGCCAAAGGTATTGCGCCTTTGCTGAGCCTGCATATCCGTCTGGGTGAATGGCATCAGGCCATACACGCCATTACCAAATCCACCCGCAAGGCACAGCTGACGCGCAATGAAATCAAGCATTATAAGACGATGGTATTGCTGAAAGAAGGGATGAAAATGCTTGAAACCGGCCATCACGATGCCGCGCTGTCCTCCGCCCGCAAAGCTCTTTCCCTGCAACCTGCTTTTGTGCCCGCCATTGCGTTTACCGCGAAATGCTACGGCGCCTGCGGCAAAAAAAATACCGCGCTTAAAATGATTTACAAGGCATGGAAAACATTCCCAAATGAACAACTGGCCGAAGAATTTCGCCTTGTCATTGCGAAGGACACCAAAGAACAGCAGATCAAAATGGTGCGCAAACTGATGTCTTTCAATCCGAACTCCAACGAGAGCGATATTGCTCTCGCACAGACCGCCATGCGGCACAGGGATTTCGCAACGGCACGGCAGTCACTCAACGCCGCGCTCGATAAATCCGAAACGGTGCGCACCTGCAAATTGCTGGCGGCACTTGAAGAAATGGAATACCCCGATTTTGATATCAGCAGCAAATGGATTGCACGCAGCACTTCCGCTGCTCACGATCCTGCATGGGTGTGCAGCAGCTGTGGCAAGGCTTCTGCAACATGGGATGCGCATTGTGGCGCGTGCGAAGCGTTCGATTCGCTGGAATGGAAAAAACGCGACATAGCCTTTACAGGCTGACCATCATAATTGTGGTGAACGAAGCGGATTGGGCAGCTGCTCATGCGCAGCATCAAATACCGGCATAGCGTTGGGGTCTTTTTCTTCTTCTTTAGGTGGCGGCGGCAATTCTTTGAACACCGGCTTGGCGCTTGCTACTTTATTTTCAGGCAGCGTGGAGGCATCAGCCACACGCTTTGGCAGCGGTTGCATCTGAGCGGGTGCTGGCGGGGTTACGTCCGTACCCTGAAATGCCAACAACCTGCCTTCCCATCCCGGAACCGGCTGGCGGTAGCACAGCACATCGGTCTGTGCGCGGTAACAATACGACGCGGCAATAGCATTAGGTTTTTTAATGGGGGTTGGCGTAATCAGCCACGAGCGTAAACGCTCACCCGTAACCTTTACTTTATCACGCACAACGGATGCAGTGCTGGTAGCACCCGATTCAATGTTTTTGGCTACCTGATCGGCATCTTCTTCCGTCTGTTTTTTGACATAGCCCTTGTCCTCGTCGTAATGATCGCACGCGCATAACAATAAAAAGCTGGCCAGTATCAGTCTTTTAGGCAAATTATCCCTCCCTTGGATTGCGTAGTCGGTGGGAATATAACAGCAAACATCATGCCACCGCAGCGGCAGGAATGGGAGGGTTTATTAGTAAATAAATATTTACTAAATTAGCCGAGTTTTTTCTTCAGTAAATCGTTCAGCGCCGCCGGATTAGCCTTGCCGCCAGAGGCCTTCATCACCTGCCCGACGAAAAAGCCAAACAGCTTGTCCTTGCCCGAACGGTATTCCGCCACTTTGTCGGCATTGCCCGCAATCACCTCATCGATGATTTTTTCAATCGCTCCGGTGTCGGTTACCTGCTTCATGCCATTTTCTTCGACGATGACGGCTGCATCCTTACCCGTTTCAAACATGAGGTCGAGAACGTCCTTGGCGATTTTGCCGGAGATGGTGTTGTCTTCAATCAGGCCTATCAGGTCACCAAGTTTTTTCGCGCTGATGGGAGATTCTTCAATCGACACGCCCAGTTTATTCAGGCGACCGAATAGTTCACCCGTCATCCAGTTGGACGAGAGCTTCGGATCGTGCTTGGCGGCGAGCTGTTCATAATACTGCGCGTATTCCTGTTCAGCAACGATGACACTGGCATCATAAGGCGTGAGGCCAAAGGTTGAAATATAACGCTGCTTGCGCTGGTCAGGCAATTCCGGCAACGAGTTTTTGATGTCGTCGACGAATTGTTGTGTCAGTTCCAGCGGCAATAAATCGGGGTCAGGGAAATAACGGTAATCATGCGCATCTTCCTTGGTGCGCATGGTGCGGGTTTCACCTTTGGTGGAGTCAAACAGGCGGGTTTCCTGATTAATCTTGCCGCCGCTTTCCAGAATTTCCACCTGACGCATGGCTTCAAATTCAATCGCCTTGTGCAGGAAGCGCATGGAATTGACGTTCTTGATTTCGCAGCGCGTGCCAAGCGGCTCGCCTGCTTTACGCACCGACACGTTGGCGTCGCAGCGCATGTTGCCTTTTTCCATATCGCCGTCACATGCGCCGATATAACGCACAATCGCACGCAGTTTTTTCAGATACGCCACCGCTTCATCCGCCGAGCACATATCCGGTTCGGATACGATTTCCATAAGGATAACACCGGCGCGGTTTAGATCGATGTAGGTAAATTTAGGATTATATTCGTGCAGGGATTTACCCGCGTCCTGCTCCAGATGGATGCGGGTGACGCCCACTTTTTTCACACCCTCGGGCATGTCCAGCAGGATTTCGCCCTTGCCGACGATGGGGTCGAGGAACTGGGAAATCTGATAGCCCTGCGGCAGATCGGGATAGAAATAATTCTTGCGGTCGAAGATGGAACGCAGATTGATCTGCGCGTTAATGGCAAGACCTGTACGCACCGCCTGCGATACCGCCACCTCGTTGATGACAGGCAGCATTCCGGGCATTCCCGCGTCAACGAACGCTACGTTCATGTTAGGTTCATTGCCGAACTGGGTGGATGCACCGGAGAATAATTTTGAATGGCTGGTGACCTGTGCGTGAACCTCAAGACCGATCACCATTTCCCAGTCACCTGTGTTGCCTTTAATAATTTGCTGCGCCATAGCGATTAGTACCTTCCATCAACTTCTGTATTGGGCTTCTGGCGGTAAAGCTTGCCTACACCGGCAGCCACCACAAAATCCATCCCGATAATTTCTGCCATTTTCTCTGCACGAACATTGCTGAACACCGCAGCACCTTTTTTCGCCTGCATGCGGAAATCCGCATCTGGATTGAGCACCGCATTGATCCTGCCTGCCAAGGCAGCTGCATCCCTTGGATCGCTGACAGGCTGAAAAGCAATCACCACTTCGCGCGGCATAAAGTCTGTGGGCTTGCTTTCGTTGAAATACTCAAGCAACCGGTTGTCTTTATCAATTTTTCTTTCTACGTCGTCGCTAACAACCATGGCGCGTCCCCTTATGCCGCATCGTTCATCTTGAGTGCCTGCGGTTTGGCGTTGAAACCAATCGCCTGTTCGAGCGCATGTGCCACATTCAACACCGTGGCTTCGTCAAACGCTTTGCCGATAAGCTGCAAGCCCAGTGGCAGGCCGTCTTTATTTAATCCACCCGGAATCGAAATGCCCGGCAGGCCTGCGAGCGATGTCGGTACGGTGAATACGTCGTTCAAATACATCTCGACCGGATCGCTCGGCTTGTAGTCGAAACCGAAGGCGGCGGACGGTGCGGTCGGTGTTAAAATGGCATCGACTTTTTCATACGCTTTGCGGAAATCCTCGGCAATAAGCCAGCGGACTTTCTGCGCTTTTTTGTAGTACGCATCATAGTAGCCAGCGGACAATACATACGTGCCGATCATGATGCGGCGTTTGACTTCCTTGCCAAAACCAGCGGCGCGGGTTTTTTCGTACATTGAAGTCAGGCCATCTTCTGCACCCACACGCAACCCATAGCGCACGCCGTCATAACGCGCGAGGTTGGACGAACATTCCGCCGGAGCAACAATGTAATAGGTGGCGAGTGCATATTTGGTGTGGGGTAAGGAAATGTCGATGATTTCCGCGCCCGCTTCGCGCAGCAATTTGATGCCGTTATCCCACATGGCGAGGATTTCAGTGTTCATGCCATCGGGGCGGTATTCTTTCGGTATACCGATTTTCTTGCCTTTGATATTTCCCGTCAGCGCTTTTTCAAAATCCGGCACATCCATTGGAACGGAGGTGGAATCTTTTGGATCGTGACCGCACATGACGTTCAGCATGATCGCGGAATCACGCACCGTTCGGGTGATGGGGCCCGCCTGATCGAGCGAACTGGCAAACGCGACAACGCCCCAGCGCGAGCAACGGCCATAGGTGGGTTTAATGCCGACGATGCCACAGAACGATGCGGGCTGGCGAATGGAACCGCCCGTGTCGGTGCCCAGTGCGACAGGTGCAAGATGGGCGGCAACCGCCGAGGCCGAACCGCCGGAGGAACCACCCGGAACAAGCGGCTGGCCGTCTTTCGTCCACGGACTTTTGACTGTGCCGTAATAGCTGGTGAGGTTGGCCGAACCCATCGCGAATTCATCGAGGTTGGTTTTACCGAGCATGACACCACCCTGCTCCCAACATTTTGTCGTGATGGTAGATTCGTACTGCGGAACGAAACCATCGAGGATGTGCGACGCGGCGGTGGTGAGTACGTCTTTGGTGCAGAATAAATCCTTTACGCCGACAGGCACGCCTTCAATTAAACCGCCTTGACCTTTGGCGAGTTTTTCATCAGCGGCTTTGGCCATTTCAAGCGCCTTGCTGCGTGTGATGGTGATGTAGGAGTTGTAATGGCCGTTGGTTTTTTCAATCGCTTTAAGGTGCGCTTCAGCCAGTTCGGTGGCTGAGAATTTCTTGGCGCGTAAGGCATCGCGCATCTCGGCAAGGGTGAGGCTGTTGAGTTCGCTCATACTATTACTCCATTACCTTCGGCACGACAAAGCAACCATAGTCGCTTTGCTGCGCGTTTTTAACCACGGCTTCTTGCTGGTTGCCATCAGTGACCACGTCCTTGCGCCACGGCAGTTTAACCGCTGAAACCGAGGTCATCTGCGGCACACCGTCGGTGTTCACTTCGCTGAGTTGCTCCACCCATTGCAAAATGCCGGAAATTTCGACGGAAATATGCTGCTTTTCGCTTTCCGACACTTCAATGCGTGCCAGACGGGCAATTTTTGCCACTGCTGCAATGTCCAATGCCATAAAATAATCCTTGTACGAATATGAGAAGTCCGGTTTCTAATGCAGTTAGCAATAAAACACAAGAAAACTTCGCATGCTCATTGATTCTACGGCTGAATTTCTAGGCCTACTACCCGCCCACAGCCGCCTGCTGTGCCTTGATGTCGGGGGAAAAACCATCGGCCTTGCCCTGTCCGACGGGATGCGTTCCATCGCCTCCCCGCTGGAAACCATTGACCGCAAAAAATTCACCAAGGATATGGAGCATTTACAGGGGGTCATCCAAAAACACGCCATCGGCGGGCTGGTGATCGGTTATCCGGTCAATATGGACGGCAGCCACGGCCCGCGCACGCAGTCGGTGCGTACGTTTGTATCGACCATGAGCAAACATATCACCCTGCCCATGCTGCTGTGGGACGAACGCATGACTACCATGGCGGTCGAGCGCGTGATGCTGGAGGCCGATCTTTCACGCGCAAGACGCGCACAACTGGTGGACAAATTGGCGGCAAGCTATATGCTACAGGGCTTCTTGGATAGTGTAAGGCGGTAATTTCAACGTATGACTTTTATAACGCTTGCATTAGCTTACCTCATCGGCTCCATACCGTTCGGTTTATTATTAACACGGGTTGCGGGCCTTGGAGATGTACGCAGTATCGGCTCCGGTAATATCGGTGCCACCAATGTCATGCGCACAGGCCGCAAAGGCCTCGCCCTGCTTACGCTGCTGCTAGATGGCGGCAAAGGTTACGCGGCCATTGAAATGGCAAAGCAAACCAACTTGGGAAATCTTGTGATCCTTGCGGGATTTCTGGCGGTGGCCGCCCATATTTTACCTATATGGCTGCATTTCAAAGGTGGCAAGGGTGTGGCCACCACCATCGGCGTTTTCTTCGGGCTGGACTGGGTGCTGGGCGCCATTGTCTGTGTCATCTGGCTTCTGGCATTTCTCATGATGAAAATTTCCTCGCTGGCCTCGATGCTCAGCATTGGCTATTCCCCTATCGTCGCCTATCTGCTGGATGGTGACGCGACTACTATATTATGCCTGACCCTTGCTGCGGTTATCATCTGTACCCACCGCCATAACATCTCGCGCTTGCTGCGCGGCACCGAGCCCAAATTCAGCTCAAGGACCAATTGATGTTTATCCCCGAAGCCATGCCGTTTCCGAGTCTGGTAAATGATAAGCTTCTTGATGTACTGCGCCTGATTCGCACCCCGAATGTCGGGCCTGTCACGTTTTTTTACCTGATGAAGCGCTTTGGTACCGCCGCAAAAGCATTGCAAGCCCTGCCGGATTTATCGCTGCGCGGCGGAAGTAAAACTCCCCTGCAGGTCTGTCCTGCAAACGCGGTGGAAAAAGAAATGGACGCAGCCGCCGCGTTCGGCGCACGTATGATAATGTACGGGCAATCGGAATATCCCAAATTACTGCAACTCATTAATGATCCGCCACCGGTTATCACCGTGGTCGGCAATAGCCACTTGTGGCAGAACCTTGACATGATCGCCATTGTCGGCGCACGCAACGCATCGGCAGCGGGTTGCCAGTTTGCGGCTAAATTATCGAAAGAACTGGGCGAAGCAGGATTGAGCGTAGTCTCCGGACTGGCGCGCGGGATTGACACGTTCGTGCATAAAGGCGCACTCACCACCGGAACCATCGGCGTGATCGCCGGAGGCATCGACAACATCTACCCACCGGAAAATGCACCACTATTCCAGCAAATGCGCGAACACGGCGCTATCATCAGCGAACAGCCGTTTGGCTCGCTCCCTTTCAGCGGAAGTTTTCCCGGACGTAACCGCATTATCGCGGGTATGTGCGTGGGCACACTGGTCGCCGAAGCGGCGCTTAAATCCGGTTCACTGATTACCGCACGCTTCGCCACCGAAAATAACCGCGAGGTACTAGCCATTCCCGGATCGCCGATCGACCCACGCTCCAAGGGCTGCAATAAACTAATAAAGGAAGGTGCTATCATTGTCGAAAATGCGGGCGATGTGTTGCAGGGGATTGCCGCGATGCGCCGCACCTCGCTACGTGAAAACCCTGCGGCGGTGTATGCCACACCTGTGGAGGAATCCGCATTGCAGGATAATGAACTGGCGGCCATGCGCCGGATAGTGATTCAAAAGCTTGGCATCACGGCGGTGTCCGTTGACGAACTGGTGGAACAGTGTGAAGCCCCTGCCCCTATGGTTATCACGGTATTACTGGAACTTGAGCTGGCCGGACGGCTGAAACGCAGCAGCGGCAACAAGGTGCATCTCACAGAAATTGAAGAAGAAGTCGCTTAATAATTAACAATAATTAAGCTTTTATTGAAAAATTAATAATTTTCCTGTACCTTCGATCTGAATTCGACCAACAGGAGTCTCTCTATGTATATCGACGATAAACGTGCCGGATATAATCCATTTTGGAGCGCTATGGATGCCAATGCCAAAGGCGCAGGTAAACTTGGACAGGACGCATCCCACTACCATAATCATGACGACTATGAGTCTTTACGAAAAAACGAAAATTTTGTTGCCGCCATCACCGCCATGAATAATGCCGACCATGCCATGGTTGAAGCAGGCAAGATGATTGAAAAAGATGGCCACCGCCTGCACGTAGGCCCCAAGGGCATGCCACGCAATTTTGACGAGCTGGATCCTAAAGAAAAAGCGTTCCTGAAACTGCTGGCGCAAGCACGCGTTGAACTGACCGAAGCATTGGAACAATTCAAACTCGCCAATCAAGCGTCCAACCATTTGCTGTCAAACAATATCGTGCCGTGGGTCGATCGTTCGGTAACTGAATTTGATAAAAATTTAAAAGACATCGATGCCGCAGTGCTCAGCAAGGTGGAAGATCTGGCCGCCGATATGCAACCGCAAAAACGTGGCAAACCTGCCGGAAAAGACTCCAAACCGGACTATGCTGCCATCGCCGATCTGCTGCAATCAAAGTTCCCCGGAATGAATCGCGGATACTATGAAACAGTTGCAGTCGACGTTGCAACAGTCGCGCTGGGTAAATCCAGATCGCCCACTAACTAACTATCCGCACAGCAGTTTTTGACGTATTTATTATTACGTCTTGCTGAAGACGCGTCACTACTATATAGCATCTAGCCAACCATAAACCCTCTAAGCAGGCGTAAGCATTACATGAATGTTGTTGTTGTAGAATCCCCGTCCAAAGCAAAAACCATCAATAAATACCTCGGTAAAGACTATCAGGTGTTCGCCTCTTTCGGGCATGTGCGTGACCTTCCAGCCAAGGATGGTTCGGTGCGTCCCGATGATGATTTTGCCATGACCTATGAAACCGATGCCGATGCAAAAAAGCATCTCGCACCCATCGCCAAGGCCTGTAAAGAATCCAAAGCACTGTATCTTTGCACCGATCCTGACCGCGAAGGTGAAGCCATTTCGTGGCATGTGCTGGAAGCGCTGAAGGAATCAAAAGCCATCCACAAAAATCTTGAAATCTACCGCGTGACCTTCGACGAAATCACCAAGAAGGCGATCATCGAAGCATTCAAGCACCCGCGTGATCTCGACATGAACCTCATCAACGCGCAACAGGCACGCCGCGCACTCGACTATCTCGTAGGGTTCACCCTCTCACCTGTGCTGTGGCGCAAATTGCCGGGAAGCAAATCCGCAGGCCGCGTGCAATCGGTGGCGCTGCGTTTGATCTGTGAACGTGATTCGGAAATAGAACAGTTTATTTCGCGCGAATATTGGGACATCAAAGCCAACATGACCGGCAGCAGCGGCAGCTCGATCACCGCCCGACTCATTGAATATAACGGCGAGAAGATGGAAAAATTCTCCATCACGGACGAAAAGAAAGCGAATGAAGTTGCCGCCGCACTGCGCAGCAAACAGTACGCCGTATCGAAGCTGGAACCGAAAGAAGTGCGCCGCTATCCGGCTCCTCCGTTCACCACCTCCACGCTGCAACAGGAAGCGGCGCGTAAATGCGGTTTCTCCGCCAAGAAAACCATGCAGCTGGCGCAGAAACTTTACGAAGGTATTTCACTGGGCGGCGAAACGGTCGGTCTCATTACCTATATGCGTACCGACGGTGTCACCGTGTCGGCGGACGCAATCACGGCAGCGCGTGAGTATATCGACAGCGCCTATGGCAAGCCTTACGTTCCGGCAGCGCCACGCGCCTACAAAACCAAATCCAAAAATGCGCAGGAAGCGCATGAGGCTATCCGCCCGACTGATGTAACACGCACGCCGGCAGAGATGGCACAGTTCCTCGATAATGATATGAAGCGCCTGTACGAACTGGTGTGGAAACGTATGGTGGCGAGCCAGATGGAAAACGCAGTGTTCGACCAGCTGATCGTGGATATTTCGGCTTCCGATAAAAAAGCGGTGCTGCGCACCAGCGGCTCGGTCGTCAAATTTGATGGCTTCTTAAAACTGTACCAAGAAGGCCATGACGACGAAGAGAGCGAAGAAAACGAAGCCAAGCTGCCAAACCTGAAGCACGATGAAAAACTGGCTGCCAAGGAAATACTCCCCGAGCAGCATTTCACCGAACCACCACCGCGCTACTCGGAAGCAAGCCTTGTTAAAAAGCTCGAAGAACTCGGCATCGGCCGCCCGTCCACCTACGCGTCGATCATCTCGGTGCTACAGGACCGTGGCTATGTGCGCCTCGATAAAAAACGCTTCATCGCCGAATCGCTCGGACGTTTGGTCAATGCATTTTTGGTCAGCTTCTTCGAACGCTATGTCGAATACAGTTTCACCGCCGACTTGGAAGCCAAGCTCGATGACGTATCGGCAGGTGAACGCGACTGGAAAACCGTGTTGCGTGAATTCTGGAAAGACTTCATCACCAAGATCGGTGAAAGCAAAGAATTGACCGTGACACAGGTGCTGGAAGCGCTTGATACGCTTTTGGCATCCTATGCCTTCGGCGCAGCGAAAGATGGCAAAAATCCACGTGAATGTCCTGCCTGCAAACTTGCTGGAAGAACTGGCGGCCAGCTGGGTTTAAAAATCGGCCGCTTCGGCCCGTACATTGCCTGCTCGGCTTATCCCGAATGCACCCATAAGGCGCAGCTCGGCGATATGGGTGGCCCCACCATGACCGACTCCGAAGGCACCGAATTCAAACTACCGAAAACACTCGGCAAAGACCCTGTATCCGGCGAAGAAGTGTCAATGCGCAAAGGCCCATACGGCGTGTATGTGCAACTCGGCGAAAGTAAAACACCAAAGCGCGCGAGCCTGTTTAAATCCATGTCACCGGAAACGATGACGCTGGAACTGGCACTGAAATTATTGTCGCTGCCGCGTGAACTCGGTTCGCATCCGGATACCGGCAAACCTATCGTCGTCAACAACGGTAAATTCGGTCCTTACATTTTGCATGACGGTAAATTCACCACCCTGCCTGCAGCTGAAGATCCGCTTTCTATCGGCATCAACCGCGCGGTGGAAGTGCTGGCGCGTGCGCCGGTCAAGGGTGCGGCGAATGAAGCGGTGCGTGTGCTTGGCAAACATCCGGATGATGATGTGGAAGTCGGTATTTTCAAAGGCCGCTATGGCCCGTATATCAAGCACGGCAAAATCAATGCGCCTTTCCCTAAAGACGCTTCGATGGACACCATAACGCTGGCAGAAGCGCTGCCCCTGTTAGCGGCGCGTGCGAATGCCGCGCCTTCGGGTAAGAAGCCATTCCGCAAAGGTGGTGCCAAAGCAGCACCGAAAGCAAAGGCAGAGCCTAAAGCCAAAGCAGCTCCCAAGGCTAAGCCAGCCGCTAAAACGGTAGCCAAGCCAAAAGCAAAGGCAAAAAAGGCCAGCTAACATAAGCGATTTGCAAGCATTAACTTGTTTATGTTAATCTGGGCGCATGGCTGAACTATCCGGTGATAAACTTATATTGGGCGTGAGCGGACACAACATCACGACGCACTCGGTGCGCTCGATGATGAAGCAACTGCGCGATCACGGTGTGGCCCCTGTGTTCCTCTCCTGTTATGAAACGGACATAGCGCTGGATGTGCAACGCGACATGGCATGGATTGACGGTCTGGTGGTGATGGGCAATGACCTCGATATCGACCCAAGAACCTATATCGACCGCTATCCGCAAGGCGATAAACGCCGCTGCGTCCACCCACAAACACTCATTGAAACCGAATGCCAGCATGGCAAAAAAAGAGCCTGCTACGAAGAGCTGATGCTAAAAAAAGCGCTGGAATGCGGCATGCCGATACTTGGCATCTGCGGCGGTATGCACCGCATGAACGTGTTGTGCGGTGGCACGCTCCACCAGCATATTCCCGAACTGGTCGGCAGCGATAAACATATGCAGAAATTGCAGGGTATCGCGCCCGAAGTGCCGGTGCTTCCGATCATCATCAAGGAAGATACACGGCTGGCCGATATCGCCAGCGACATCCCCGTCCCCTATGTCCGCAAGGAACATAAATGCAGCAAGGTGCTGATGGAAAACAGCATGCACCATCAGGCCATTGATATCGTCGCACCACCGTTTCGCGTCTGCGCCGTCACCGACAGTGTGCGCCGCCCCGACGGCACTAATGCCTTTATGGCCATGGCGATTGAGGCCGACCCTGAAGGCGAATTCGCAGGACAGTTTGCACTGGGCGTACAGTGGCATCCCGAGTTCGGGGCGAGCTGTCTGGGCGGGCTAATCGTTGAGGAGCTGATCGGCGAGACCGCTCGCTTTAAAGAAAAACGGTCTTTGTAATCATAGGGTTACTATGATTCACCCTCTCCCAGATGTAACCGAATTGTCATACTCCCATTCGCAGGTTATGATAGTTTAGGATATGGAATTTTAACTGGAAAACAACCGTGGCCACCAAACTCAACGCACCTGTAATCCTCATCAGTGGCGGCAGCGCAAGTTCTGCTTCCGTGCAGGCGGCTGCGACCATGGTGACCAATAATGGCGGCGTTCCCCTGATACTCACCAATCACCTCGACAGGGTGAAAGGCAAAAACCGTGAAGGGTTGTATGCCGAAGCCATCCAGATGCTGAAAAAAGCCGACGGGCTGATGGTGATGGGCAATAACGGCGACATCGACCCGCAAGAATACGGCCAGCAGCGCGGGCACAAAACCAACAGCGAACTCTCCAACAAGGACGGCACCATCAACGAAGAAGGCATGGCACGCCGCAACCTCGAAACCGTCATGATGAAAGTGGCACTCGGTGCAGGTATGCCCATGTTTGGCATCTGCGGTGGCATGCAGCGCATGAATGTGATTTGCGGCGGCACGCTCCACCAGCATATCCCCGATGACATGCGTGATGCCGCCCACAGCGAACACGCGCAGCAGGAGCTGGGCATCCCGCTGTTTGTCCCTGTGCAGCCCGTGAATATCAAATCTGACACACTGCTCGGCAGCATTGCCGAAACCATCAGCACCGTATTCACACCCGCACGCACCGCCGAAGGCGACATCCACCTCGACGTCAACAGCATGCACCATCAGGCAGTCGGCACAATCGGTCAGGGACTACGCGTGGCGGCATTGTCCGAGGATACGCTGAAAGACGGCACCAAACTGGTGGAAGCGATTGAACTCGACCCTAACGGCGTGCTGGGCAACAGTCCTCTGGGTGGCCACCGTTTCGGCGTGTTTACGCAGTGGCATCCGGAATTTTCTGACAGCCCGCTGGGGGCAAAAATCACCGCGCAATTCACCAGCAAGGCGATGGAATTTGCCAGAGCCGCCGGACATGAACACACGCTGGAAGACGTGCAGGCGGAAAACCGTTTAAGCGCGCTTGCCGTGGTGAAAGAACCGACCGAGCAGAATACGGTGAAGGTGGGCAGCATGACCGCCATGATTTTAAAACAACGTGCCGAGCGCCTCGTATCGGCAGTGAATGGCATGTCGGCGTAGGTGATGTTACAAGCCACTTGCCCGCATCCGCAATGTCTGGCACAGTGGCGGTGATGATAAAAACTAAATCCGGCCCACATAAACCCTCGCACAAGCCGAAACCCAAGCGTTCGCACAAAGGGTCACCAAAACGATCAGGCAAGAAATCATACGGCGCGGCGCATAAAAGTAACGCCCCCTCCACCCCGCGCGATGTTAGCGTGCTGGTCATCAGTGAAATCAATGACGAAGGCCAGCTGATTGCCAAGCCCGTCAAATGGGACGAGCGCAAAAGCCCGCCGCATATCGTGGTCACTGAATCAGGCCGTCATCCGGCGCTGGTGAAAGGCGACCGCATTCTTGCCAAAATGCATAAAGTCACCCCGCACCTCTATCAGGCGCTGGTGATCAACGTGTTGCCAAGCGAAGTAGCAAAAACCGTGCTGGGAGTATTTGTGCCCACCGCTGACGGCGGATTTATTGAACCGATCAGCCGCAAAATGAAAGACTCATTTATTGTTGCACTGGGTGACACGCTCGGCGCGCAGGCGGGTGAACTGGTGACGGGCGTCACCCTCCCCGATATGCCGTCGATGAGCATGAGCTACGCAAAAATTACCGAACGCCTCGGGCGTATGGATTCCCCGAAAGCCGCCAGCCTGATCGCATCACAGATACACAGCCTGCCACAGGCGTTCGCGCCTGAAGTGCTGGCTGAAGCCGAAGCCGCTGAACCACCTGTGCTGAATGCAGGACGCACCGATCTGCGCGATATTCCTCTGGTGACGATTGACGGCGAGGACGCACGCGATTTCGACGATGCGGTGTTTGCGGAAAAGGACGGTGATGGCTGGCATTTGCTGGTGGCGATTGCCGATGTGGCGTATTACGTCACCGAAGGCAGCCCGCTGGATTTATCCGCTTTCGAACGCGGAAACTCGGTGTACTTTCCCGACCGCGTAATCCCGATGTTGCCGGAACGCTTATCCAACGGCCTGTGTTCGCTGATGCCCGATCAGGATCGTTACTGCCTTGCGGTGCATATCTGGATTGATGCTGATGGCGTGATGCAGCGCTACCAGTTTGTGCGCGGCCTGATGCGTTCACGCGCCCGCCTCACCTACAATGATGTGCAGGCCGCCCGTGACGGAATAACAACACACTCGCTTGCAGAAACGATTGTCAAACCGCTGTACGAAGCCTACGCCGCCCTCGCCCATGAACGCGACACACGCGGTGCGCTCGACCTCAACCTGCCCGAATTTAAAATCCAGTTTGATGCGGAAGGCAATGTCGCTGCCATCACCCCGAAGGCGCGGCTGGAAAGCCACCGCCTGATCGAAGCCTACATGATTGCCGCCAACGTGGCGGCAGCGGATTTCCTGCTCAGCAAAAAAATGGCGGGCATCTACCGCGTGCATGAACCACCGAGCGAGGAGAAACTCGAAGAGCTGAAAATCCTGTTGCAAGCCTCAGGCTATTCGTTGCATACGGGTGCAGGCATCAAGGCAGGGCATTTCAACCGCATCCTAAAACAGGTAGAAGGAAAACCCGAAGCATTCCTTGTCAACACCGCCATTTTACGCAGCCAGATGCAGGCCTATTACTCGGAGGAAAACCTCGGCCATTTTGGTCTGAGCTTACAAAAATACGGTCACTTCACCTCGCCCATCCGCCGCTACGCCGACTTGGTCGTGCACCGCTCGCTGGCAACGGCCATTGATGCACACGCCCACCGCGCCACGCACCAGCACCGCGTGAAACTAGCAGAGGTGGCACTGCATATTTCCGACACCGAGCGCCGCGCCATGATGGCTGAACGCGATGCGTCCGACCGCTACAAAGTGTCCTACATGAGCAAGCATGTCGGCAAAACATTTTCCGGCGTGATCGTGTCGCTGAATGAATACGGCCTGTATGTCGCACTCGATGACACCGGCATCAACGGCTTCATCCCCGTGCGGAATTTATCGGGCGGCGGTCAGGGAGATTTTTTCCATTACGATAAACGCCATGCGTGTTTTTCCGGACGGCGCTCGGGTGTGAATTTCCATATCGGCCAGCCGCTGATTATCCGTGTACAGATCGCCAACCCCACCAACGGCAGTCTGATTTTTGAACTGGCGCAGGAGGTGGCGGTGACAGATGCGCCGCTGCGGCCCAAGTTTCATAGGCAGGAGCGTGATAACAGCAAAGGCCGCCGCGAGAAAAAACGCCGCAAACATAAAAATTCCGATTAGAAATGCCCTCAGCAGTTGCATTTTCTTCTTACCTGTAACATAGTTACGCTCATATTCCACTGTTACGGAGATCGTTACTAATGGCTAAAGCAAGAATTTACCGCCCTGATAAAAGCGCGATGCAGTCGGGAAAAGTATCTATGGACCACTGGGTTCTGGAATTTGCGCCTGAAAAACCGTATTTTGTTGACAATTTAATGGGTTGGGTCGGTATGACCGATACACCACAGGAAATACACCTGAAATTCCCGACCAAGGAAGCCGCCGTGTCATACGCCAAGGCCAGAGCCATTCCTTTCGATATTTTCGAGCCTAACAAGCGCAAAACCGTGCGCAAAGCCTATGCCGACAATTTTAAATTTGGCAGGGTAACGGGCTGATACGGCTTTATTTTTTTCGGTATTTCTGTCATAATTCAGTAATACATTTGTGCTAACCTGAGGGAAGTTTAAATAGTTTGAGAGTGTAGTCCATGAAGCGCTTTACTGTTCCTTGTGATTTCAATGGCACCAAATATCCGTTCCACGTGTATGTGGGCGAGCCGCATCCGGCGCGCCATCCGTTGCAGCATCAGGCATGGTGGCTGTCCTCCATCCGTGGCGGCACCATCCCGCAGGAAGTCATGGACAGCTTTGAACGCCTGCACAAAATTGCTCAGGAAAATAACGTTTCGTTCGAAGACCTGTGCGTGTACGCACTTGGCACCGCCGCAGGCGAAGGTGGCACACAGGTGCAGGTTAAAGAAGCATAAAACGACTTTGCGTAATCCAAGGTTAGCTCATGGCCGATAAACCGGAAGATAATGACGATCTTCTACGGAAGGTGCTGAATCAGGTACAGTCAGCGCTGGTGGTTCCCCCGCAGGAAAAACCCGCTACCGATAAGCCCGACGCCACCGATAAGCAAATCCTTGCCTGCGAAGACACCATGGAGATCATCAGCTCCATCGGCAAAGTAGAAGGATTGCCCCAACCCACCCGCGATGAATCCGTGGAAGAAGCGCGCAAGATTTTGCGCTGGCTGCGCAATATGGAATTTGCCGACCAGAGCGTCGAGCAATGGCTGGATAACAGCACACCCAAAGTGGCCGTAGCAAAAAAAGAAGCGTTGCAGAAACTGCTTCGTATCCTTGCTGTGCATATTCACGCCTCGAAAATTCAGGGACTCAATCCGGATGATCCGAATATTGAAAATGCCGTTGATGCCATGAAAGCCATGGCGCTAACCATGGCCGAGCATACGTTTAACGTTTTGCTGACCCACGAAGCGCATCTCGACAAGCTGGAGAAGATGATTGACGAGATGGACGAGCGCGCCCTCATGCGTCAGGAACAATCACTGACACAGCTGCTTGATACGATGGAACTGGGCATGGAGCGCGCCACCGGACAGGAGGTGAGTGAACTCTCTGCCACATTCCGGCTGCAAACGCTGAGCGAACAGATTGGCCGCTGTGCACAGCAACTGGAACATTCTGAAGGCCTTGAACCGCCGTCGCGCGAGGAGTCGCTTGACCTCGCCCGCGACATTATCCGCAAACTGCATAACCTGTCCTTCGGACAGCAAACCATGCAGGAGTTTATTGAAAACGGTAAACTTGAAGACAAAACCGCCTTCGCCCAACAAGTGGCGGAACTGGCAGGTGTCTACCGCAATATTATTGCCGAAGCAGCAATATCCAACCCCAATATCCTTAAAGATAAAGAGGTGCAGGAAGCCAATAACTCTCTCAGCCAATTTGCCCATGCCGTCAATCTCATGGCAGCGAAGGAAATTCCCTCCAGCATTGCCCACGCGCAGCACATTGCGGCGGATGTCACACAGGCACCGGAGCAATGGGCTGACCTACATGACCGCACCGTTGACCGTCTGGTCAAGAGCGCCGAAGGCGGGCTTGAAAAAGCCATTGATGGAATGGGCGAACAACAACAAGAACAGCAGCAAGACGATGACCTGGCTCAGGATATTATTGACAGTGCCCTGCAAATCTCCGACCAGAAAAAACGTAAGAAAAAACGCCGTGGTGACAGCAAATCCAAATCCGGCAAGGGTGGCAAAAAACAACGCAAGCAGCACTTGGATATGACGGCGGATGACTATGTGCTGAAGCAGGGGCGCTTTGCCGTGGATGCGCAGATGGCACGTACCGGAAGCGATGTTCCGATGGCAGGGCTGAAGCCGGAAGATATGGCGGCTATCCGCGCACTCGGCGGCAGCTTACGCGATATAGGAAGCCAGCTGAAAGACCTATCGACGACGGTGTCGAGCGTGTCGGTGAATGACAAAATTATGCCATCACCCAACGAACAATCCGCAGCCCAGCGTATTCTGGATGATCAGCCCAAACCTACCAACAACCGTGGCAACAGCGGCCCCGGGGTGTAATTAGCGGTTCATGTCTTCGTAAAGTGGCTTGTCGAACGTGCCTTCGGATTTATCCACCAGCATGGTGATCACCGAGTCGCCGGTGATATTCACCGTGGTGCGCAGCATGTCGAGGATACGGTCTACACCAGCGATCAGTGCAATGCCGTCCAGCGGCAGCCCCACCGAGGTCAGCACCATGCCCATCATGATCAGCGAACCACCCGGAATACCGGCAGCGCCAATGGAACCAAGCGTAGCGGTCAGCACCAGCACCAGCATGTGGTGGCCATCGATAGGGATGTTGTAGGCCTGCGAGAAGAACAAGGCGCAGATGCCGAGGTAAATGGCCGTGCCGTCCATGTTGATGGACGCACCCAGCGGCAACACAAATGAGGTGCTGGATTTAGATACGCCGATGCGTTCATTGACCACGCGCATAGCGGTGGAAAGGGTGGCCTTGCTCGAGCTGGTCGAAAATGCCAGCAGCTGCGGTTCCACCATCTTGCGATAAAACGGGAATGGCGACATGCGGCCAAAGAACACGATCATGATGCCGAACAAAATATACTGCGTGAACAACGCGCCTACCACCGTGCCTACGAGCTTGAGCAGCGCTATCAGGATGTCCATACCCTGCGTGCCGACCACCCATGAGGTCAGCGCGAATACACCATAAGGCGAGAAGCGGATGATAATTTCAATGAGCTTGAACACCAGCAACGCCGACTGTTTGAACAGGTCGTTCAGGGCTTGTGTCTTTTCACCGAGCTTATTGAGGGTGATGCCCACAAAAATAGCGAATACCACCACCTGCAAAATCTGGTCTTCGGACATGGCTTTGATCACGTTGGTCGGAACCATGTTGACGATCAACTGTACCATGCTGAATTCCTGCGCTGCCGGAGCGGCATTGGCGCTTGCAGAAACATGTGCCTTCAACATGCTGAGGTCTACGCCTTCACCCGGATGGAACACGGTGCCGAAAGCAAGGCCGATGCACACGGCAAACGCACCCGTCATCAGGAATGCGCCGACGGCTTTAGTACCGATACGCTTGAACGCTTCCGCATTCGTCATGCTGATGATACCCGAAACCAGCGAGAAGAAAATCAGCGGCACAACGACCATTTTGATCAGGTTGATAAAGACGGTGCCGACAGGTTTGATGTAATCGGTGAGTAATGTTTTACCCGTAATGCCCAGCGGATTGTCTGCCGTCATCGAGCCGACAGCGAAACCGAAAAATACGCCCAGTGTAAGGCCAAGTAATACGCGAAACCACAATTTACCTAATAAAGACTTCACACGGGTCGTCATACGTCTCCAACTATTGTTGATTGTTGTAAGGGGGGTGGGTTTAGGGGCTTTAACCTACTCGATCAGGCCCTTTTCCTTGAAGTACTTGAGTGCGCCCGCATGGAACGGGACCGCTTCGTTGGCACGCACCATCTGCTTTGCATCCAGAGTTGCAAACACAGGGTGGAGGGTTTTGAAATTATCGAGGTTATCAAATACCGCTTTCACGAAAAGATAGGCGGTGCTTTCGTCCATGTCTGCAGAAGCCACGAGTTCAGCACGCATACCAAATGTTTTTACGTCCTTGGCGTTACCAACATACATGCCACCCGGAATGAGGGCATGGGTGTAGAACGGATGTTCGGCAATCATTTTATCAATCTCGGGACCAGACACATCAACCAGACGGGTAGGACACATGCTGGTGATCTGCTGTATAGTGCCGTTCGGATGGCCACCGGCATACACCATAGCGTCGATTTTACCGGAACACAGGGACTGCGCCTGATCGCTGGACTTCAGGTCGACAACGCTGGCGAAGCTTTTGCTGTTCCAGCCTTTGTTTTGCAGCAATTCATCCATGGTAGCGCGCATGCCGGAACCTGGAGGGCCGAGATACACGCGTTTGCCTTTGAGGTCGTCAAACGTGTTGATCTTCGCATCTTTGCGGGCAACAACGGTGAACGGCTCGGAATGCAGGGAGAATAGAATACGAAGCTTGGTGTCAGCACCTACATCGGAGAAAATTTCATCACCCTTATAGGCGTGATAGAGAATATCGGACTGGACAACGCCAAGCTCAAGATCGCTTTTGCGGATGGATTCAAGGTTGTTGATCGAACCACCGGTGGATTCCACGGTGCAACGGATGCCATGTTCTTTACGGCCACGGTTGACCAAACGGCAGATCGCTCCGCCCGCAGGATAGTACACGCCTGTTACACCGGCGGTGCCGATGGTGACGATTTTTTCAGATGCCTCGGCACACACAGAACTTAAAATGGTGGTACCCAAAGCCAGCAAAATACAAACGTTTTTAACAGTAGTCTTCATAATCTCCCCTGCGGTAATTATGTTGTTTTTTATCGATTGGAGGCGGGAGTGTAGCAAAACCCGAAGCCAAGCACAACAACGGAGATTAGGGGAATGAAATTTAAGAAAAATTTCTAAGCTTTTGTCAGTTTTGCCTTGGAACGGCGCTTGTCAACATACATAGACATATCCGCAGAAGACAGAGCGGACTCGGCGTCATCACCGCTACGTATCGCGTAATATCCAAATGCAGCCGCAACGGTCAATTGTTTGCCATTGAAGTTAAACGGCGTTTTTTGCAGCTTTTCCACGATTTTGGCACCGCGCTTCTTGGCGGCATCCTCGTTGGCGTAATACATAATTACAGCGAATTCATCACCGCCGATACGCGCCAAAAAGTCGGATTCGCGCATGGTATTCGACAGAAGCTGGGCAACGTGACGAATGGCAAGATCGCCCGCCGCATGGCCATAACGGTCGTTGATCTGTTTGAATTCATTGATATCAAAGTACAAAATGGCCGACGGATGGCCATAGCGCTCGTGCATGGTGATCGTCCATGACAGGCGGCGCATGAAGGCGCGGCGATTAGGAATGGGGGCGAGGCAATCCACGTCGACAAGGCGCTCAATCTCGGAAAGACTGTCTTTGGTGCGGGATAATTCGCGGTTTACGTCATCGAGTTTTTCAAGAAGCGCCGACACAGCAAGGCTGACCGCAGGAGTCATTTCAGCCTCGGGAATATCCAGCATGGCGAGGCGATCCGTCATACGGTTATTCTTCAAAATCGACTTGGAATCAGGTAATTCCTCGACAACATCAGACTTTATCTCACCGTCGGTGGGGCCAAAACGCACGAGCCATTCTTTCTTGTTTGTTGTATTGTAATTATTATATTCCTCAGCTACCTGTATCATAATTATTACCAATTATCACTTCAAAAAAGAATTGTTTTTCATAATTTCATCAAACCGTCATAACGGATGGGAATTAATTTTTTATTAAATTAATTATTTTTTTTGATTATTTAGTTAATTCATTGACACAGCTGTGGCGTTAATGCCCCTTTTGGGATTCCGAACTGCCTTAAAAAATTTTGACTTTGCAGGCTATTGATGTAAGTTTCATCCCCTTTTCTCAAGGACTGGTTATGATCAAAAAAACACCCGCTGAAAGACCCGCTATCGCTATTATCATGGGAAGTACCTCTGACTGGGAAACCATGCAACATGCCGCCAGCACACTCGATGATCTCAAAATTGCCTATGATAAACGGGTCGTATCGGCACACCGCACGCCCGACCGCCTGTATGCATTCGCTAAAAGCGCCTCCGATAACGGCTTTAAGGTGATTATCGCCGGAGCGGGCGGTGCAGCCCATTTACCTGGAATGACCGCCTCGATGACCAACCTGCCCGTTCTGGGGGTTCCGGTCGAAAGCAAGGCGCTGAAAGGCATGGACAGCCTTCTGTCGATTGTGCAGATGCCAGGAGGTGTTCCGGTGGGAACACTGGCAATCGGCAAACCCGGAGCGATCAACGCCGCACTGCTGGCCGCATCCATTCTGGCACTGGAAGACAGCGCGCTCGCCAAGCGCCTCGCCAGCTGGCGCAAAAAACAAACGGATTCGGTGGTTGAGAAACCGTGACCGCACGCAGACCCAATAAAAAATCGTATGAACACTCTGGCTACTCGGGGGGATACACCAAACGTTGGCAACTAAAACCGGAATCCGCCCGACACATGCTATCGATCATGAACGAAATCTCTGATCCGGATGCTAGGGGTAATGCGTTTGGCAGTGTAATCATTGCCGATGCTGGCGTTGATCCTGAAAAAAATGACCCCGCCATTGCCAGCATTATAATTTTTCCCGACAAGGTGGTGATCTCCTCGCGCCCGCTAAACGATCAGGACAGGGATATAATGGGAATATCCACCGAGGTGCCCCATATTCAGGAACTGGAACAACGCGCGGTAGATAACGGGATTGAGATTATGTCACAACACCAAACCAAAGGCGCTATCCCCACACTCGTCATCACCGATTGCAAGACAGTGACAAACACTATGTTTAACGCTAAATTTCTTGCCATGATACCAGATCATACGTTGCCCACAGTGCGCCATGCGGCAGGTGAAGACACCTCGGTAGCCCAGCGCGCACTGCACGCGCTGGCGGATGAACTATGCCGGTTCAGCCGCCGGTCGAAAAAAGGCGGCTATGAACTCACGCTGGACAGGCAGGCTTTGGAAGAAATGATCAAAACACAAGTACAGAACAGCCCCACATGAAACACATGACACATCCGATTTCCCCTAATTCAACCATCGGTATCCTTGGCGGCGGCCAACTGGGCCGCATGATGGCCATCGCCGCAGCCGAGATGGGCTACCATGTCCATATCTATTGCCCCGAAGCCGATGCCCCCGCCAGCGAAGTCGCATACCAGACCACCACCGCTGCCTATGATAATCTTGACGCACTCAGGGCATTTGCCGACAGTGTTGATGTGGTGACGTATGAATTTGAAAATATTCCCGCCGCTTCGGCTGCGTTGCTATCGGCGCATGTAGCTGTCCGCCCGAGTGCCGAACTGCTGCAAACCACCCAGCACCGCGTGGCCGAGAAACAGGCCATCAACCAGATGGGCATTGCCACCGCGCCGTTTGCCGCCGTGCGCTCGCTGGAAGAACTCACACACGCTGTAGCAACGCTGGGCCTGCCCGCTGTACTTAAAACCTGCCGCATGGGCTATGACGGCAAGGGACAGGTCATGCTGTCAAAAGATTCCGACCTCGCCGCCAGCTGGCAAAAACTGAATACCGATGATGCGATTTTAGAAGGATTTATCCGCTTCCGTATGGAGATTTCCGTGATCGTCGCCCGCGACGTGGCCGGACATTGCGTCTGTTACTGCCCTGTGCAAAACACCCACCTGCATCACATCCTGCATGAAACCACCGCCCCTGCCCCAATCAGCGAAATATTGAGCGACAAGGCACAAGCCATGGCATGCACCATCGCCGACGGGCTGAATCTTGTCGGATTAATGGCGATTGAAATGTTCGTCACCGAGAATGACGAGATTCTGGTCAATGAACTCGCCCCGCGCCCCCATAATTCCGGCCACTGGACCATTGATGCCTGCGTGACCAGCCAGTTTACACAAGCCATTCGCGCCGTGTGCGGATTAACACTGGGTTCCACGCAACGACTCTGCGATGCGCGCATGCTGAATTTAATTGGTGACGATGTGAATGACTGGAAACACTACACCACGGTTCCCAACATGAAACTGCATCTCTACGGAAAAAAAGAAGCGCGTGCGGGACGCAAAATGGGCCATGTGACCCAATTGCTGGTTAAATAGATACGATGGGTTTGGCGAGCTGGCGGTCTGCCATCAGATCGGCAGCATGCGTACTTTTGTAATTGATGCCCTGAGAAATGCTGCGTTCCTTGTCCGCCTGCCGATTGTCCATACGGTTGTACGGGATCTGCGCGACGGGTTGGGACTTCTGAACACCATGGCATCCGGCCATAAGAGAAATCATCAGCATCCATGCCGAAATCTTGAGGTTTCGGCTTTTCACGTTTGGCTCCCGATTGGGGGACACGAAACGACACATTTCCAACCACTCTGCAGCGTGTCTGTACTGCGGAGCGATTATACTGTTGTTCTCCCTGATTCTCATCTGGCGCATGCCGATATTGAGAAGGAAGGGGTTCTAGTTTGATAGAACAAACAGATAATCCAGCCATCATACACGAAAAATGGAATTTTTCCAGTAGAAATTAATATTAAGTTAACAAATAAGAGCGGTTGGCGGCACTTGCATCCGCCCCCAATAGGCGTTATACATCCACATATCATTTTTATAGTAACTATATTTATCAGGATGTTATATGGCTTCTACCCGCAGCGAATCGGACTCTTTCGGCAATATTGAGGTCGATTCCTCGAAATACTGGGGCGCGCAGACCCAGCGTTCCCTGCAAAATTTCAAAATCGGCACCGAAACCATGCCAAAACCGCTCATTCAGGCGTTTGGTATCCTGAAACTGGCCGCAGCACGCGTGAATATGCAGCTGGGCGTGCTGGATAAAGCCACCGGTGAGAAAATTATCGCAGCCGCGCAGGAAGTAATCGACGGCAAGCTCGACGGCAATTTCCCGCTCGTTGTCTGGCAAACCGGAAGCGGCACCCAGACCAACATGAATATCAATGAAGTGATCTCCAACCGCGCGATTGAAATGGCGGGCGGTGTGGTGGGTTCCAAAAAACCCGTGCATCCGAATGACCATGTGAATATGGGGCAGTCGTCCAACGACTCCTTCCCCACCGCCATGCACATTGCGGCACTCTACGAACATGTGAACCACTTGTTGCCAGCGCTGACACACCTGCGTGATGCGCTCGATGCCAAGGCAACAGAATTCAAAGACATCATCAAAATCGGCCGTACACACCTTCAGGATGCCACCCCTTTGACGCTCGGTCAGGAATTTTCAGGTTATGTCGCACAGATCGATTACCTGCTCAAGATGCTGGATATTGATGCCCTCGCCTACCCTATCCGCATGCTGGCACAAGGCGGTACGGCAGTGGGTACCGGACTCAACGCCAAAAAAGGATTTGCAGAAGCATTCGCCAAAGAAGTGGCAAGCATTACCAAGCTACCATTCATTACCGCTCCGAATAAGTTTGCTGCGCTCGCCACCCATGATCCGCTGGTGGCATTGTCCGGCGGGCTGAATACCGCTGCTGCAGCACTGATGAAAATCGCCAACGATATCCGCCTGCTCGGCTCCGGCCCGCGCTGCGGCCTTGGCGAATTATCGCTCCCTGAAAACGAACCTGGTTCATCGATCATGCCCGGCAAGGTCAACCCAACACAATCCGAAGCCATGACCATGGTGTGCGCGCAGGTGATGGGCAACCATGTCACCGTTACGATTGCCGGTTCCAACGGCCATTTCGAACTGAACGTGTTTAAACCCGTTATCATCTATAATGTACTGCAATCCATCCGCCTCATTGCCGACAGTGCGGTGAGCTTTACCGATAACTGCGTGGTGGGTATTGAAGCGAATAAAGATCGCATCACCCAGCTGATGAACGAATCGCTCATGCTGGTAACGGCGCTAAACCCCCATATCGGCTATGATAATGCAGCAAAAATTGCCAAAAAAGCCCACAAAGAAGGCACCTCGCTCAAACAAGCAGGCATTGCACTCGGGCTACTCACGTCGGAACAGTTTGATCAATGGGTTAAGCCAGAAACCATGCTGGGACCTAATGACTGAACACCGACTCGATTGACAAGACCGTACAGGTTTGTTATCACACCACTGTTGGTTAACATTTATTAAGGGAAATTCTATGTCTGATTCCGATGGAAAAATGCCTTTCAGCGCCGAAATTGCAAGGCAACGTTTAGAAGAAGCCGCACAGGGCCGTGGCATCGGCGGTGCCCCACTTGATAAAGAAACCACAGAAACAGCAAGAAAATTAGTGGCTGGGACTCAGGTCTACATGATGAAAAAAGATAGCGATGAGTTCTCAAAAAAGCTCGGGTTAGATAAGATGGCGGAGCCTGAGCCAGAAGACCTAGATCCCAACGCAACATTTGGTTGATTCCAATTGAGAAGCATAACATGTCCTATTCCGATGGAAAAGTGATGACTTCTAATTAATCGAGTTGGTGGGGGGGGTATGCTCCTCCAGCACCTTGCGCATCGCTTCCTGATCGGCGTAGGTTTTCTTTGAGGTGATTTTCTCGGCTGGTTCCGCCTTTTTAGGCGCAGGCTTGGCGCTGATGATGCGCTCCTGCCAGCTCAGGTCGCTGCTTGCAACTTTCCCTTCCTGCTCCAACTTTTCTTTATCAGCTTCCTGCTGTGCCTGAAGAATTTCATCTTGCATCTGGGATTGTGTTTTACTGAACACGTCAGCAGCGGACGTATCAATTTTGTTACGGCGCTGGCCTTCCGCCTCACGCGCAGGATCTTTGAGTGGCTGACGCAGAATAGACTGCCAGACTTCACCCGCCCCTGATTTAAATTCACCCCAGTTCAGTTTGGCCGCACCATCAATCATGCGTTCCGCCGCCATATCCATTTTGCCGTTATCCCACATATTGGCGAACTCGGCCTTCGCATACATATACGGCGTATAGGAAATGGACGCATTGATAAAGGGGCGGCTAAACTTGCTGAGATTTTCAATGCCAAGCCCACTATTTAACTTGGCAGCAACTATATTTTGATCCAATTTCAATGCGAATTCATTGCCGACATTGGCAATTTTGTTGTTGGCATTGCCAGCCGCATTCAAAATACCATCGGCGACACCAAAGGTTCTTTCATACGGATTAAAGCTTTTTCCCTGAATCAGGGGTTCAATCTGATGCCCGTCAACCGGTGTGCGCGAGAATGGCGCACCATTGGCCTGATTAAAGCTTGGATCATACCTTGAATAGGTCAGGTTGCTTCCCGTATTTACCGTTCCATTGACCACGTTATAAGTATAAACAGCGTTTCTTCTGCCTTTTTGCTCATTGGAAAGATTGGACAGCATCGCTTCTCTTTCCTGATCAATAAAAATACTGCGGTGTTTGGTTTGTGGTGTGCGCGTGATCCAGAAAAACGGTACCGCCGGAGTCATTACAATCACGCCTTTGACGGCACTTCTCGCCACCCATTTCAGTAAATCACCCGCCTTGTCCACCGCACCTTTATGAGATTCCTTATCGGGCGCACCATAAAGATTATCCTGCTTGCCTGATAATTTATTGCCAATATAATCGTAAGCCTCACGGAACATCAGCGTACCGACGTTGTACACGGTGAAACGGCTCTGGAGGTCCATCAGACCTTCCATGTTGTAGTTGCCGACGATTTTATTATCCTTAAGCTTGAAGCTGCCGCCGTTAATCGAGCGGTCGAAATCGTACTTGAACCCCGGGCTGGCTTTATTGATCAGCGCCCTCTGGCCTTTCATGAAATACGCATACGGAATGGCAACCGCCCAGTCTTCGCCGCCGTTGTACGTCACATAACGCGTCATCGCGTTGATTGCTGCGTCAATCGCCTTCGGAATCTGAATATGGCCTTTATCATCCATCCATGTTTTTTTGACATTCGGATCAAACCATCCTGCAATGTCACGTCCCAGTGCGTCACCGATGCTGGCACAGAAAAAGTCAAAAGTGATCATGGTCGTTTCTTCGCCGAGCGTACGGCCCCATGCCAGTTTGCCGTCGTAACCCATGCGCTTGTATTCGGTAGGACGGAACGTAATAGCGTTCGCTGCCGCCACCTCACTGCCAGTAATGGCTTTGACGGTAGCGTGAATCGGCTTGCCGACCACCGTATCGATAAGTTTGGAAATCAGCTGCAGGGGATTATTAGACGCCGCCTCTGAAAAACTGCCACTCGCGTTATATCCTTTATAACTTAGATCTTTGCGGCCCATCCATTTTTTTGCAAGCAGACCACCACCGGCAAAAAACGCCGCCCCCAGAACGCCGCGCGAGAACATGCGGATGGCAAGGCGCGTCTTCGGATCGTCGGCCCACGGCTTATTTTTGTCGATTTCGTTCCACGCTTCCTTGGTGATCAGCGGGCGGGTGGTGTGTTCGCCGTACGCTCCGAGCGTCTTGTCTGTGGCAGGGACTGAAGGGCTGGCGGTCTGGTTTTGGGATTCGGCGGCAGATGGTGCTGGCTGGGCGGAAACCTCGGACGCAGGCACAGCTCCACCCACCGCAGGAGAAGCGACCGCTTCTTTGTCCTTTTCGGGAGAATCAGCTTTTTTGCCTTTGTCCGTCAATGGTTTATCCATGCATTAAATGCCCGTATTACTCCAAACCCCCGTTGAATTTATTACTTTTTTACTTACAAGAAGCAATATACCATGATTTTTCAATGATCTCGTATGAAAGTTTTATGACAGCGACACACTATATGTGTGATATTGGCTAACCTCCATATTTATCAAACCCTTTCAATTGGTTAACTACCGTTAGCAAATCAGGCAGAAATAGGCGGAAAACAGCTCTAAAAAAGCCCTTGAAACACCCCCCGAAAACGTGTAAAAAGCGGCTCCCATTCAATAACGAAGGGGAAATTCACAGGCAAAGTGAGGCAATCTGGGTGTTCCAGACCTGCCATCCGGTGCTACCTTTAGGGGTAAGTCACACCATTTTGCCGAGGTTTAACCGGAAAAGGATAACTATCATGACTCTACCCGCTTTTAACATGCGCGAGCTTATCGAAGCTGGTGTTCACTTTGGCCATAAAACCAAACGCTGGAACCCACGCATGGCGCCGTATATTTTCGGTGTCCGCAACGATATCCATATCATCGATCTCGGTAAAACCGTTCCTATGTTGCATCAGGCGCTCACCGCCATCCGCGACGTAGTAGCCCAGAACGGCCGTATCCTCTTCGTTGGAACCAAACGTCAGGCGGCTGATCCTATCGCTGAAGCAGCAAAACGTTGCGGCCAGTATTACATCAACATGCGCTGGCTCGGTGGCTTGCTCACCAACTGGAACACCATTCAGGTGTCCATCAAAGCACTGCGCAAACTCGAAGAACAACTCGCTGGCCCAAACGCCGGTTTCACCAAAAAAGAATTGCTCAGCATGAGCCGTCAACGCGACAAGCTCGAAGCATCCCTCGGTGGTATCAAAGACATGGGCGGCCGTCCTGACCTGATCTTCATCATCGACACCAACAAAGAAGACCTCGCAGTGAAAGAAGCGCAGAAACTCGGTATACCGATCGTGGCAATCATCGACAGCAACTGCTCCGTTGATGGCATCACCTACCCTATCCCGGGTAACGACGATTCCACCCGCGCTATCCGCCTCTATTGCCGCTTAATCTCCGATGCAGTACTCGGTGGCTTGCAGCAGAGCATGGTGTCCTCGGGCGCTGATCTCGGCGAACGCGAAGATGCAGGCGAAATCCTGAACATCGACGGTATGGACGCATCCGGCGAAGTATCACCGGAAAAAGAAAAACGTGATGCCGATAACGAAGATAACAAGAAAAAAGGTGCCTCACGCGGTGGCCGCAAAGCTCCTGCTTCGGCTCCGAAAAAAGCACCTACCGTTCAGGTGAAAAAGACCCCAGGTAAAAAGTAATCTAATGACTGAGTATGAAGCGGCAGGGTGAATAACTCTGCCGCTTCGTGCCATCTATTTTCTGACAACAAAGGACTCGCACAATGACACAAGTAACTCCTGAACAGATTAAAGCACTTCGTGAAACCACCGGCGCTGGCATGTCGGACTGCCGCAAAGCACTCGTCGAAAATGCTGGCGACATGGAAGCCGCTATCGACTGGCTGCGCAAAAAAGGCCTGTCATCCGCCGCTAAAAAATCTGGCCGTATCGCTGCCGAAGGCCTCGTTGCCGTTGCCGTTGAAGGCACCAAAGGCGCTATCATCGAACTTAACTCCGAAACCGACTTCGTTGCCCGCAACGAAAAATTCCAGCAGCTGGCCAGCTCCATTGCCGAATTCGCTGTTCGCAACAGCATCGAAAACGTAGAAGAACTTAAAGCTGCCAAGTGCCCAAAAACCGGCACCACCATTCAGGAACAGGTCAGCAACGCCATCGGCACCATCGGCGAAAACATGAACCTGCGCCGCAGCGCCATCCTTGGCGTCACCAACGGTGTGGTTGCCAGCTACATCCATAACGCCATTGCCCCAGGCATGGGCAAAATTGCGATTCTCGTCGCGGTTGAAACCACCGGCGATGTAGGCAAAGCGGAAGCATTCGGCAAACAGATTGCAATGCATATCGCTGCTGCCCGCCCTGAAGCACTCTCCACCGCTGACGTTGATTCCGCCAAACTGGAACGTGAACGCGCCGTATACCGTGAACAGGCTGCTGCTTCCGGCAAACCTGCCGATGTGGTAGAAAAAATGGTCGATGGCCGCGTGCGCAAATACTACGAAGAAGTCGTTCTGCTCGAACAGCTCTTCGTTATCGATGGCAAGACCAAAATCAGCCAAGTTGTTGCTGATGCCGCTAAAACCATCGGCGCACCTGTCAAGATTCTCGCCTTCGTGTCCTTCCGCCTCGGCGAAGGTATCGAAAAAGCAGCCACCGACTTCGCTGCTGAAGTTGCAGCAGCAGCGGGCACCGCAGCTGCCTGAAAGAATGAGTAACCTGTAATGGGTTACGCAGAGGGTTTGCAGGAAACTGCAAACCCTTTTTTTATGCAAATGTTTTACGGAAAAGCGGATGATCGGCCAGCCCCGCACCGGCAATGAGCGAGTGCGTGGCATACAGCACCATGAAGGGCAGGCTCCAGTAGAAATCACGGTATTCATACGGAACGCAAATAGCAAAAAAGATGGCCGTGTGTGTCAGAATCATGGGAACGCCACTGCGTAAAAACGCCGGTTTTTCTTTCCAGCGGTAGCCCATCAGCGCCGCCGACATCGCAAAAACAAAGACATCACCCGTTCGCAACACTGCCTTGATATTTCCTATCAATGTGACGTGCGGCCCTATCAGTTCCCCCGGATAACTGGCGAAATACACGGTCAGTCCGCCCTTGATCATTAGATATAATACGCATTGCTGTGCCAGTAAAATAATGAACTGCCGACGCGGCAAACGGAACACAAAATACGTCGCAAAAGACAGGATGCAAAAGATCGTGGTTTCCTTGTTAAAGGTTGCAATCACAAAGACACACAGATACGCAACCCAACGCCGTTTTAACAGTAAGTAAAACAACGCACACGAAAAAAACAGCTCTGAAAAATCATAGATATAGGCATTGTTTATCATCAGCGCCGGAAGTAGTTGCAGCATAATGACGGGAGCCAGCAACGCATAGGATGTGGAGTCAGGAAACAGGGCGCGGGTGAGATGATAAAACATGGCGATAAACGCCAGAAACGTCAGGTAACAAACAAACGCCACCACCGCCGTTTCAAAAATCACCTCGTTCGCCAGCGGCGGTGGACGAAAGAACAATGATTTTACCGTTTGTTTTCCCTCGTCACTGTCGCGCCACTGTATCAAACGCTCAGTCAACGGTTTTTCAATGACCTGCGGAACCACCGCGCGCACCACTTTTGCAATATTCGGCATCAGCACCCTGTACACCATCGGGCGCGAGGGTGTTCCATACGGGTAGCTATCCAGTCCGGTATAGCCTGACCCCACCGCACCCGCCATGAACGGAATCATCACATACAAAGAGCAGACGAAATACAGCACCAGAAACACGGGTAACAACCCGCGCTGCACTGATGGAATCCATTTCCCTTGTCCGTTAACCACTATTTTTCCTGAATATTTTTGGAATGATAATCACATAGTAGCGCTTGCTGCACCTGCACACAACTGCTACATAGTAGGCATGAAAATCGTGATTGAAAAACTAAAATCCTTACCCAAATTCGCCGCGCTCGGCGTGTCGCTGCTCGTCATTTTCATCGGGCTGGTGTATTATCCTGTAGGCATGGCCTATGTTCACTCTATCGACGATTCTGCCAGCTTCACCGCCGATGGCTACGACGTTGAAAAGGGCAGCCACTCAGTTGCAATGACCATAGCCCTCATCAACCGCGAAACCAAAACCCATACGTGGGTGGCCAGCGACCCGTTCTTTTATCCGGGGTCTATGCTTGTGCGTATGCCTGCCTTCCAACGCGGCATCCTGTCCAGCCTGTCACGCTTTACCATCGAACTCTATGATCATATCGGACGCACGCGCGGCTCCAGTCAGGCTGATAATGACCTCCAAAATGCCTCCGGCCTGCTGAACTATTCGCCTTACGTGTGGATGTTCAACTTCCAGACCTCATGGCTGCCGACCGCCTCGTCGCCCACCCAATACCGCGCAGGCATGGAATCGCTGATGAAATATAACAACCGCCTCGCCGCTGGTACGGCCGTATTTGAACGCCGCGCCGACATTTTAATTGAGGTGCTTGACCAGTTAGCCTCTGATCTTGGCTCATCCTCAGCTACGCTGGCTTCACACATGGAAAAGCAATCGGGTTTATCGTTCAAAACGGCCGCCGACCTTTTTTATCACACTAAAGGCAGGCTCTATGCCGACTACATGCTCCTGCGCGAGCTGAAAAAAGATTTCAATGAAGTGATCAGAGAAAAGGAACTCGACACCGCATGGGAACAGATGCTCGACTCGCTGCAGCAAGGCATGGTCTTGGGTAATTTCCTGATTATCAACGCAAAGCCCGACAGCCAGTTCTTTCCTAATCACCTTGCAACTCAGGGTTTTTTCGTGATGCGTGCCAGAACACAAATGCGTGAGATTTCCAATATATTGCTGAAATAATAAGGCTCTTGCAGTCTCAGAAAATACGGATTAATACTACCAGCTATGAGCAAAGCATTGAAAAAAACTACACCCGCCAAATCCGCTACAAAGCCAGCCTATAAGCGGGTTTTACTGAAAATTTCCGGTGAAGCGCTGATGGGCGACCAGCAGTACGGTCAGGATATTAAAACCATCCAGCGCATCTGCACCGACATTAAAAGCGCCCTGTCTATCGGTGTTGAGCTGTGCCTCGTCGTCGGTGGCGGCAATATTTTCCGCGGCATCGAAGGTGCCAATAACGGCATGGAACGTGCCAGCGCCGACTATATGGGCATGCTGGCCACTGTTTTAAACGCACTCGCCATCCAGAACACCCTTGAGCGCATGGGCGTGGACACACGCGTGCTTTCTGCCATCAGCATGATGCAGATTTGCGAACCCTATATCCGCCGCCGCGCCGAACGCCACATGGAACGTGGCCGCGTTGTTATTTTCGCTGCCGGAACCGGCAACCCCTTCTTCACCACCGATACCGCAGCAGCACTACGCGCCAACGAAATGGGCTGCGACCTGCTGATGAAAGGTACGCAAGTGGACGGCGTATATTCCGCTGATCCGAAGCGCGACAAAAAAGCCAAACATTTTGACACGCTCACCTACCACGAAGTGCTGGTGCGTGACCTGAAGGTGATGGACGCTTCCGCTATTTCCCTCGCCCGTGAAAACCAGATCCCTATTATGGTGTTCTCCATCCATAATAAAGATTCCATCGCTCAGGCCGTATGCGGCAAAGGCAAATTCACACTGATTACTGATTCAAAGAAAGGTTAGCACCATGTCTGCTGATATCAACGAACTCCGCCGCCGTATGGAAGGCGCTCTTAAATCCCTTCACACCGAATTCAGCGGCCTGCGCACCGGCCGTGCCAATGCCAGCCTGCTGGATAACATTCAGGTGGAAGCCTATGGCAGCATGGTGGCACTCAACACCGTCGCCAATATCAGCGTACCAGAACCGCGTTTGCTATCGGTACAGGTGTGGGACAAAGGAACGGTCAAAGCCGTTGAAAAAGCGATTAACTCGGCAGGCCTTGGCGTAAACGCCGCCGCTGACGGACAACTGGTTCGCGTGCCTATTCCTGAGCTGTCACAGGAGCGCCGCAAGGAACTTACCAAAATTGCCGCAAAATATGCCGAAGAAAGCAAAGTGGCTGTGCGCAACATCCGCCGCGATGGTATGGATGCGCTGAAAAAAGCAGAAAAAGATGGTGATATCTCCAAAGACGAACACACGAAAAGCTCCGAAGTGATACAGAAGCTTACCGATGAATTCATCAAAAAAATTGATGATGCGCTTGTCGTAAAAGACAAAGAAATTCTTGGCCAATAAACTTGGTATTCGTGTTTGGTGATTAGGGAAACGGGTAGGAACCTATGATCTGGACCAAATCAAAACCTAGCCAAAATGCGCCAGCCACCGATCCGCAGGCAGCACCCCCTGCCCATGTCGCTATCATCATGGACGGCAATGGCCGCTGGGCAAAATCACGTGGGCTGCCACGCACCGCTGGCCATAAAAAAGGTGCGGATTCGTTACGTACTGTTCTGAATGCCTGCCGCAGCGCCGGTGTGCGCTACCTGACCATCTACGCCTTCTCCGCTGAAAACTGGAAGCGCCCGACCGATGAGGTCAGCGACCTGATGCAGTTGCTGCAACACTACCTGCACAAAGAACTCGATGAGATGCATAAAAACAAAGTGCGCCTGCGTTTCATCGGCGACATCTCAAAACTCAATAGCAAGATTGTCGAAAGCATCAACGAGGCCACGCAACTTACCGCCGGCCATACCGACTTTAATTTCACCGTCGCGCTCAGCTATGGCAGCCGTCAGGAAATGGTACGCGCAGTGCAGTCGCTGGCAAAAAAGGTGGAAGCCGGTGAGATTAAAGCCGGTGATATCGACGAGGACATGATCAACAATGCGCTCGATACCAACGGATTGCCCGAACCTGATCTGCTTATCCGCACCGGCGGAGAACAACGCCTGAGTAACTTCCTGTTGTGGCAATCCGCTTACACGGAGTTTTACTTTACGCCTGTGCTATGGCCGGATTTCGGCACCGAACATTTTACCAGTGCCTTGCAGGAATTCGCCAAACGCGAACGCCGCTACGGCACCACCGGCGAACAAACATAGCCCTAAAATTATAAACCGCTGAGATTGTATGGGTTCGTCCATGCCGTGGTGCGCCGCTGACCATAATAGGTATACACAGAGCCGGAATTTGCAGGTCCGCCATGTGACGATTTGTTGGCACCAATCACAAGATCCGATTTATTATCGCCATTGATATCACCGGAAGTGACTGCAAAACCTGCCTGATCGTTAGCCGACGCACCATTGAGCTGAAAGCCGTTACTTCCGTTGATGGTTGATAAAGCAAATGAAACACCCGGAGTGGTTCTGGAACCAAATACCACATAGACCGCCCCCTCGTTTGCTAAAGCAAGTGGTCTGGCAAATGGCGCGCCAATAATAATGTCCCCCAGCGTATCATTATTGATATCGCCAACGGCCACCGCCGAACCGGATTTATCACCTGCGGATACACCATCAATTTCATACCCGTTTACCGAATTAATATTCACTGTGTAGAATTCTCTGGGCTTATAGGCATTTTGTCCCAACAGCACATAGGTGATGCCCGCCTGCGCCCTCCCACCCGGAGAGGCAAAAGGTGCGCCTATAATAATATCGCCAATGCCATCGCCATTGGTATCACCCACCGCAACACTATAACCGTATTTATCACCGGCATTCACACCAAAGAGGTGCCAACCATTGTAACCATTTTGTTTGAGAGAAGGAATCGGAGTGTACCATGTACCACGTCCCTTGCCCATGATGATCGTAATCAAACCGGTATTGCCACTATAATAAGGATGACCAATTACAATGTCGGCAAAGCCATCACCGTTGGTATCACCCACCGCCACGGAGAAGCCCATCCCCTCACCAGAGGCAGCACTGATTGGATCCACACGAAATCCCTTGGTGGCAGCGTTATCAACAAGACCAGTGACAGCCGTATTATCCAGCGTGTAGGTAGCGCTGCTAAATGTCGCCTGACCAAACACTGTGTAAACATACCCCGAAGCTGCACTTGCATTAGGCGCACCGATCACCACATCAGCTTTACCATCACCATTCACATCGCCAGCCGCTACCGCTGATCCAGCCGCACCAGTGGCAGCTACACCATTAATCCTTATGCCGTTCGTACCCGTGAGGGTGGATAGCGCAAAGGTTGCAGGCCACGCACTCCTGCTACCAAACAACACAAATGCCGATCCTTTAGCCGCCGAGGTGCCAGGCGCACCCATAACCACGTCCGCAATCTGATCGCCGTTCACATCCGCCGCCGCCACCGACGTACCTAATAAATCGCCCGTGTTGACACCATCAATACGAAAACCGTTAGTGCCGTTGAGAGTGGATAATGGCAACGGATCAGGAAAACCGTTTTTGGTGCCAAACACCACAAACACCGCACCGGTATTGGCGTTATAGCCTGGGGCACCAATGATCAAATCAGGAATGGAATCGCCGTTAATATCGGCCGTTGCTACCGAAGCACCGGCAAAATCACTGGCGTTAACACCGTCTGCACGGAAGCCCGGTAAGCCCTGCGGGCAGGTCAGACCACCGCTAGGATTATTCTGGTCAGCGTAATTTTGCAATTGCCAGCGTTCCTTGTAACGCAGCAGGTCATCAAAGGAATTCAGCGGGTTCGTAGAATCCAGCAGTGCTTCCTTCATCACATAAGTAGCCGTGTACCCCGTGTCCACTGCCGATGAATTGCAATGGCAGTTGGCCAGCTCGTCGGCGTTTACGGAAGCAGAACTGTATTTGGTGCCCTGCACCGTGTAGGCTCCGTGGCCATTCAATCCATAACTGAGCAGCACATAATCGGTCTGGCTTGAACGCGTGTTTCCGGAAGGATCTTTAATCGTCATCGCGCCGCAATTAAACTGAATCCCGTAATTGAGAAAGGCGCGCATACTGGTCATTGGCGCCCACACGGAATAGGCAATCTTGCGCCCCCAGCCATCGTACATGAATTCGTCCGGCAGGTTCAATGTGCGTACCGGCACAACCCCCTCAACAATGTTAGTACTGCCAAAAGCAGTAATAAAATTGGCCGCAGGCGTACCACCTGTACAACTCCCCACATTCGCAGCTTCCTTGCCAAAATTAGCACTGGATTCTGTCAGTGTTCCATCCGCTGGACATGGGAGACGGTTACCTATAGTTCGAAATGCCTGCAAGGCCGTTTCAATAACATTCAGACGGCTATTGGTGCTGACATTCTGCGTGGAGTCCAGCGTTGCCCTGCCAATTACCGCACCGCTGCCGGCAATAAGCGAAATGATCAGGATAACAATCGACAGCTCAAGCAAGCTGTATCCTGAATTTATTCTGCTTATCAAATGGTTATTATTATTTTGCATGGCAACGCAATACAGATGTCAAAATTTAGGTATTCTATTATAAAGAGATGCGCGTTAATAAACGATTAACAAAGCTGGTTTCCCTTAAGCAAATCAAGGTTGATACAAGCCCCTTATCACGCTATGTAATCAGGGATAACTTTGAGAGAAAGCCCCCTATGACCATGTCACTGATGAAGCAGTTTTATGTCGACCGTTACCTCCATATACGCTCGTTCAGCATCCAGCTGGTTGTTACCACACTGATGTGTGCTGCTTTATACAGTTATCACTCATCAGAGTTTTACCATTTTCATTTTGCTTTATGGAACCTTGCCCTGATTCCACTAGGCATTTATGTCGGTGGTGTGTCAGCGGTGTTTATCCATAACGCCACCCACACCAGCTTCCCCAACAAATGGCTGAATGAAACCTGCGGCTACCTGTCCGGTTTGCACCAGTTATGGGGATTCATGGGCTGGAAACTGATCCATCTCGTACATCACCAGTATTCCGATAATCTCGCCATGGACCCGCACCCTCCGGGCGACCTGACCTTCTGGCAGTTCGCCCGCCAGATGTTTATCCATTCATCACACAAAATCTCGGAGCGCTACCGCGAACACTGGGGTGAAAATCCGCTGACGCTGAAATTACAGAAAACCGTCAATATCATGTTTCCCGTCGTAGCATTCGCTAACCTTGTGTTCTGGTTTTTGCTGCTGGGGCCGGTAGGTTTTGTATTCTTTTACATCCCGTCCTATATCTCCAACCATCTGCTGTTTGTGGATGTGAATTACAGTGCGCACCCTAAGGATGAAGGGGGTAACACCAGTGCCGCCAACCTGACCGATTCAATGTACTACAAAGTGGCGAATCTGTGCTGGTTCGGCATTTACTATCACGGCAATCACCACCGCCGCCCGATGCTGTTTAATCCGAAATACATGCCGGTTAAGGAACGTCAATCCGCCAAAGAAGATCTCGACCTCGCTGCATAAGGAAATGGGAATGAACAAACGCTTTTTAATTTCTCTTGTCGTATCCGCCAGCATGCTGGCCGCCTGTTCCGTTAGCCCGAAATATCACTATGTAGAACCCGTGCCGACGATGCGCCTGACGCTGTTGCCGCATGATACGCTGGCAGTAGGAAAGGCTGTGGAAGTTGACGGCAAAATCACCAATGAGAAAACACTTTCACTGCTGAAAGATGACGCGTTTGAAGTCAAGCATACCCGTAAAATTCACCTGCTGGTCATTGATCCTTCGCTCACCGACTACCAGCATATCCACCCTGAACCTACCGCGACTTCCGGTGTATTCGGCTTTAAGTTCACCCCTAAAAAAGAGGGGTATTACCGCGTATGGGCCGATGTCACTCCGGTATCCACCCACAAACAGGAATTTGTAGTAGCTGACCTCGGGCAGCGTAAAGCCGCCACTATAGATAAAACCGAAAGCAGTGCGGCAACGGTGGATGGCTATCACTTTGTCCTTACCTTTGATAAGCCACTGGTGGAGGGCAATGAGTCGATGGGCACCATCAAGATAACCGATGCCAAAGGCGGCAGCGTATCATCCCTGCAACCGCTGATGGGGGCATTTGGGCACATGGTCGGATTTTATGATGACTTCCATACCATTTTGCACACGCACCCACTGGGTGATGAACCCAAGAGCGATAAAGAGCGTGGCGGGCCGGAACTATCATTCCACCTGATGCCTGCCAAAGCAGGTTTCATCAAACTATTCGCACAGGTGAAGATCAACAATAAGGAACTCTATGTTCCTTTCGGCGTGATTGTCAAAGCTGCTAACTAAGCTGCGTACTGACGTTTCCTGAAGCGGCTCAGGCCGAACATACCACCGATCACAGCAGCAAACATCGGCAGCGATGCAGGCAACGGAACCGTGGAAACCACATTGGTGGCAGTGCTGGTGGCGATGGTGGAGGCAATAAAAGCAGCAGTGGTGAGTACGGTACGGAGTGTCATGGCGGCGTCCCTTTGCAATGGTCATCTATTAATGATTGGACACTGTTTTACCAAGACAAGTCGCCAAAAATAACGTTTATTAACCTACCGGCTGGCAGCGCAGCTCAAGCCATTGACGTTCATGGCTTTCCAATGCGACCGCAAGGGATTTCAGCACCCACGCATGGTAAGTATTGAGCCATTTTTTCTCGTCCGCCGTCAACTGCCCAAGATCGACTAACCGGTTGTCCAGCGGCGCGCAGGTGAGCGTGTCAAACCCGAGCCAGCCTTTGTCCGGTTCTATCACCGTCACCAGATTTTCAATACGGATGCCATAGGCTCCGGTTTTGTAATACCCTGGTTCGTTGGACACCACCATACCCACCTTCAGTGCTGCATCGCCGCCGCGTTTGCTGATGCGCTGCGGCCCTTCATGCACGCCCAAAAAACACCCAACGCCATGTCCGGTGCCGTGGTCGTAATCCAGCCCCGCCTGCCATAAAGGCTGACGCGCCAACACGTCGAGCTGGGAGCCGGATGTGCCTTCGGGGAAACGCGCCGTAGCGATAGCGATGTGGCCTTTTAAGACGCGGGTGAAACGGTCTTTATGTTCGCCGCTTGGCTCACCGATGGCAACAGTGCGCGTAATGTCGGTCGTGCCGTCCGGATATTGCCCGCCCGAATCGAGCAGGAACAATTCGCCCTTTTGCAAAGTGCGGTTGCTGCTTTCCGTCGCGCGGTAATGGACAATCGCACCGTTGGGCCCGCTGCCCGAAATAGTATTGAAACTCGGCTCAACAAATAATGGGCTGAGCGCACGAAACGCCCGCAGCTTGTCGCTCACTTCCAGTTCGCTGACATTGGTTGCACTGTCTAGCCAGCACAACAGCTTCACAATAGCCACACCATCACGGATATGGGCATTGCGGATACCTTGCAGCTCGGTGGCGTTCTTGGTGGCTTTGGGCAAGATGCACGGGTCCTGCGCCTCGATAATTTTTGCGCCCGCTTTGGTGAGCGTTTGTGTGAACCACACCGGAACACTCGCAGGGTCACACAACACGCTGTAATGCTCCGCACCTATCCCAACCAGATTGTTTTCCAGCGTCGCAGGCGGACAAATTTCGACATGGTTGCCCAGATGCGCCGACACTTCCGCGCTGCAACGGCTGGCATCGATGAACAAGCGAACACTACCTTCGCGGTCGATCAGTGCGCTCGCCAGCAGCAACGGCGTACATTCTACATCGCGGGCGCGGATGTTGAGCAGCCAGCACACCGCATCCGGTGCGGCAATGACAGCGACATCGGCCTTTTCTTTCACCAGTTGCTGCGCGATGCGCGCACGCTTGCTGGCGGATTCTTCACCGGCATATTTCTGCTGGTGGATAAATAACAACGTCGAGGGAACGGGCGGACGTTCCTGCCATATCGGGTCAATCAGGTTAGTAACAGGCACCAGCTCGATCTGTTTTTTCTTCAGCACCGATTCAATGCGTCGCACCATCGCCACAGTAAACAAACGCGGGTCATACCCCACCTTGTTACCGGATGACAACGCGTCCGCCACCCATGTTTCAGGGGCAAGCGAACCGCTGTTGTGCAGTTCAAAAACCGTTGTATCCACTTCGTTTTTGGCCTGAATGGTATAGCGCCCGTCGGTGAATAAAGCGGCCTTGTCAGCAGTTACCGCCACCATCCCCGCTGAGCCGGTAAAGCCGCTGATAAAGGCTACCCGCTGGTTGGAAGCGGGTGGATATTCGCTCATATATTCATCGTTAACCGGCTGAAGATACGCATCAACCATCTGTTTTTTAAATAAATTCCTTAATTTCTGAATTGTATTGAAAGCCTCTTCCATGACATGCCTTACCGTTCTAATACATGCAGCCCAATCACCTCTGATTAATGATTTATAAGGCTGTTTTACGTATGATGATACTACATCCTAATTCTAGTCAAAAAAACATGATATCGCAAATCCTCTCACGGTTGTGCATTGTCGCCTGCTTTCTGGCCACCAGTTCGGTGTTCGCCGAACCGGTTGCGCCGTTGCTGCCAGCGACTCCCGCCACCGCCAGTAAGGTGATTGGTATCAAACCTGCTGCAATCGTGTATTTCAATAACGGCACGTCGATTGAAGAAGACCATGCCGCCGTCATTAAAAGTATGGTGAAGGAAGCATCGACGAACCTCGGCATGAGGATTGAACCCTACCCGCTTACCTCGGAGAATGAACTCGTAGGCCAGATTGAAAAAATTGCCGATACCGAAGTCGGGCTGATCGTCATCGTCGAACCACATAACATAGAAACACTGTCCAAAATCCCGAGCCTCTATCCCGATATCCATTTCACCATCATCGGTGCCAGCAAACCTTTATACCTCACCAACGTGCGCTCCATTGCGTTCAAGGAACCCGAAGGCGTATTCATGATGGGCGTGCTGGCGGCGCTGCATTCCAAAGCGCAGGTAGTCTCTTTCCTCAGCAAGGACAATAACGAAAACTCGCGCAACCTTGCCTACGCCTTTTTGCAGGGCATCAAATATGCCAACGCGGATGTCCAGATTGTTGAACAGCTTGGTAAAAATGCGACCCGCCGTGTCTCCGATGCCAATCACAATGCCTCTGCAGCCGATACGTCTGCCGACATCGTATTCGTGCTGGATGAGGATTTACTGGAAATGACCCTAAAGAATGCGCGGCATAAAAAACAGCTGGTCATTACCTATAACCACTCGCTGACGGGAGCCTATCCCGGACTGGTGCTGACCAGCCTGCTGAATCATTATGATCTTGCGGTGTATCACACGCTGCGCAGCTACATGCGCAACGAATGGCGCTCCGGCAGTGAAAGCATGGGCATCGGCAATAGCTATATCGATTATGTGCTGGATACAGAAAACCGCACCCTACTACCCAAAGGCACCATCGAACAAATCGAAATGGTCAAAGATTTTGTCTCACAGGGCGTGATTCAGGTGAATACGCTACAGCAATAATTAGCGCTTCAGCACCAGCGTACACCATTCCTGATGCACGAAACGCTTTTCCAGCGAAAGCCCCTGCATTTTGTGCGCGGCCAGCACCTGCGATTCCTGCGAGGTGAGCAGACCGGACAACACTGCCACCCCATCATCGGCAAGGTTTTTAACCAGATGCGGAGCAAATTCAATCAACGGACGCGCCAGAATATTTGATACAATCAGGTCAAAAGGTTTTCCACGCTTGATTTTGTCACATTCATAACCATCCGAAACAGCAGCAGTCACACGTACTGTCTCGCGGTTGATAGCTATATTATCGCTGGTCACCTGCACCGCTACCGGATCAATGTCCACCGCCAGCACGTTTGTTTTCCATAGCTTTGCTGCGCCAATAGCGAGGATACCCGATCCACATCCCATGTCCAGAATCTGCGAAAATTTGCGCTTCTTCGACAACCATTCCAACGCTTCCAGACAGCAGCGCGTGGTTCCGTGTTCGCCCGAACCGAACGCAGCCCCCGCATCTACCTGAATGGGAATGCTGCCGATAGGCGGGGATTCTTCCACATGTGAACCGTAAATATAAAAGCGGCCAATTGTCAGCGGTGGGAAGTTCCGCGCCACCTGTTTTAGCCAGTCTTCCTGAACTACTTGTTTCAAATCCGCGTGCGGCAATTCCACATTGTGTAATGCCGAAAGCAGCAGCAACCGCCTGCCAATATCGGCCATGTCGGGTTTTTCACCGAACAGTAATTCAAACGTCCATATCTGGTTTGCCTCATCGGTTTCAAAACCGGAAACAGCTAGCGTGATATCATTGAAAGCATCCTCGGCGGTGCCTGCCGCGCTGGAAGGAATGGTGAAGGTGACGCGCCAGTGTTCAGGGCTTTGCGCGAAGGGATTGGTGTTGGTTTTCATGATTAATCCTTTGTTGAATCGATAAGATCGAGCCACTCGGACTCGCTCAGAATGGTTACGCCAAGTTCTCTGGCGGCTTTGAGTTTGGAACCGGCATCCTCACCGGCAACCACATAATCCGTTTTGGCAGACACGCTGCTGGCCACTTTCGCGCCTAGGCTTTCCGCGCGTGATTTGGCTTCATTGCGGCTTAATCGCACCAGCGTTCCCGTAAACACCACTGTTTTTCCAGCCACCACTGAATGCGCCGCCACGGCTTGTGCGTCCTGAATATGCAGCGCACTTACCAGCGACTGAACAATGTCAATATTGTGTGGCTCGCGGAAAAAGTCCGAAAGAGCCGCTACCACTTTCGGGCCAATGCCATCAATATTATCGAGGTCCGAGCGCACGTCACCACCCAGAGGTAGTGCCTGCATCGCCGCAAACCACGCACTGCACGAGCTATAATGACGCGCCAGCACCTTGCCGGTGATTTCACCGACATGGCGGATGCCAAGGGCGAAAATGAATTTTTCCAGCTGTGCATATCTGGATTTTTCAATCGCCGTCATTAAATTATCAGCGGATTTTTTGCCCCAGCCTTCGCGTTTTTCAATCTCGGCATATCTGCTCGGCAGGTCATAAATATCTGCCACGGTTTTAATCAGCCCGTCGCGCCAGAAGGCCTCCATTTGTTTTTCACCGAGGCCTTCCAAATCCATCGCATTACGCGAGACAAAATGCCGCAGGCGCTCCAGCAATTGCGCTTCGCACAGCAGACCGCCCGTGCAACGCTTCGCCACCTCGCCCGCCTCACGCACGGCAAAGCTGCCGCACACCGGACAATGATCGGGGAACACATACGCCACGGAATTTTCAGGACGCTTGCTTTTATCCACTTCTACCACCTGCGGAATCACATCCCCCGCACGCTGCACCACCACCGTATTGCCGACGCGCACATCCTTGCGGGCAATTTCATCTTCATTATGCAGGGTGGCATTACCGACCATCACCCCGCCGACATTGACAGGCTTCAGTCGCGCTACAGGCGTGAGCGATCCGGTGCGGCCGACCTGAATATCGATGGACTCGACCACCGTCTGCGCCTGCTCGGCAGGGAATTTATGCGCAATCGCCCAGCGTGGTGCGCGCCCTACCGACCCCAGACGTTTCTGCAAAATCAGGTTATCGACTTTATAAACCACGCCATCAATGTCGTAATCCAGCGTCGGGCGCAGGCGTTGCACGTTATGGTAATACGCGACAATCGTGTTGTCACCGACACGCAATTGCGCCAGCTCTTTATCATCAATAATCTGAAAGCCCCAGCTTTTCAACTTCTGACGAAATTCCCAGTGGCTGGTGATGTGCGCAAGCGTATCATCACCCACCTCGCCCCAGCCATAGACAAAAAATTTCAAGCGGCGCTCGGCGGTAATCTGTGCATTGAGCTGGCGCAACGAACCCGCCGCCGCATTGCGTGGATTGGCAAATTTTGGCTCGTCAGCGGCAATACGTTTGTTATTCAGGGCTTCAAAATCCGCATGCGACATATACACCTCGCCGCGCACTTCCAACACCGCAGGCACATCATCTCCCGTAAGCGTCAGTGGAAAACCCTGCAGGGTTTTCAGGTTGGCGGTGATGTCTTCACCCACCTCGCCGTCGCCGCGCGTTGCACCGCGCACGAACTGGCCTTTTTCATAACGCGCGGAAAATGACAGTCCGTCAATCTTCGGTTCGCAGACAAAATTCAGCAATGCTTCTCCGGCAAAAGGCGCGTCATAAGCCCCCAGATATTTGCGGATGAAAGCAATAAAATCAGTGACATCATCAATGGTAAATGCATTGCCCAGCGACAACATCGGCACCGAATGCCTAACCTTGGAAAAAGTCGCCGATGCTTCCGCCCCTACTTTTTGTGTGGGACTTTCGGATGTTTGTAATTGAGGGAATTGCGCTTCCAGATCTTGCAGGCGCAGGCGCAGGCCGTCATACTCGGCGTCGGAAATAAGTGGAGCATCGTTCTGATAATAATGTTTATCGTGCGCACGTATCTGGTCAGCGAGATCATCCCACTCGGCTTTCGCTTCGGTCAGTGCTAACTGCTGTACTGGTTTAACATGAGGAAAAGACATTTAGGCGGCCGGCTCCAGCAACTTCTGCGCGGCCTTGCGTGCTTCCGGCGTGATCGTGGCTCCCGCCAGCATGCGTGCGAGTTCTTCCTCGCGCTCGGCGGGCAACAGGTTCTCCACAAAGGTAGTCACCTTGCGGGATTTTTCATCCTTGACCACACGCAGATGCTGTGACCCGCGCGCAGCTACCTGCGGCAAATGTGTCACCACCAGCACCTGTGCGGTTTGCCCGAGCAGGCTCAGGCGTTCGCCAATGGCGGCAGCCACGGCACCGCCCGTTCCGGTGTCGATTTCATCGAAGATAAGCGTAGGCGTGGAGCGCACGCTGGAAAGCGCTACTTTCATCGACAACATAAAGCGTGACAACTCACCGCCCGACGCAATTTTATTCAGTGCCGCATAGGCCACATCCTTGTCGCCTTTGGCTACGTTGGTGGCACATTCGAAATACACCCCGTCCATGCCCCATTCCGACCAGCCATCTTCACCGAGTGGTTCAAGGCGCACCCGAAAACGCGTGCCTGCCATTTTGAGCGGGGCGAGTTCGCCTTCAATCGCCTTTTCCAGTTTCAGCGCCGTTTTTTTGCGTTGCTCGGTGAGTTTTGAAGCAACCAAAGTAAAGGCATCGCGTGCCGTTTTCACCTGCTTTTCAAGCCCCGACAACAGATGCTCCTGCGAATCAATCAGCGCCAGTTTTGCTTCGACTTCCGTATACAATGCCGCCAACTCATCAACGGGCATATTATATTTTCGGCCTGCCGCTTTCAGCGCAAACAGGCGTTCTTCGATGCGCTCCAGTTTTTCAGGATCAAAGCGCGTATCCTGACCGGTTTTTTCCAGTGCATAAATAGCCTCTTCCGCTTCTATTGCTGCTTTTTCCAGCCCTTCGATGATAGCGGTAAATTTTTCATCCCCTGCAAAAGACGAGCGCGTCAGCGTGCGCTGTGCGTTGCGTAATGCCCCTAGTACACCTTTGCCCTGATTGAGTTCGGAAATCGCTTCATTCAGCACATCAAACAGTTTTTCATTTTGCATCATGGACGTGCGCTGGTTAGCCAGCAATTCTTCCTCGCCCTGCTGCGGGGCTAATTCTTTCAGCTCACTGCGCATGTGGTTTAGATATTCCTGCTCGCGGCTGGTGCGCTCAATATCTGCTTTCAATCCGTTCAGCGATTGCACCACATCACGCCACTGGCGGAACGATGCCGCCACGCCCTTGCGTTGCGTGCCAAGCTTGGCGTATTCATCCAGCAACGCGCGGTGATAGGTCATGTCCTGAAGGGTTTTCTGGTCGTGCTGGCCATGCACCTCAACCAACGTTTCACCGAGTTTTTTAAGCCCTGCCACCGTCACCGGCTGGTCATTCACCAGACAGCGCGTCTTGCCATCGCTGCTGATACTGCGACGCACAATGACGCTGTCAGCCGGTTCTAATTCCAGCTCGGAAAGAACAGTTTTTGCACCTTCGTTAGTGCTGATATCAAATTCGGCACTGACGGATCCCTGCACTTCGCCTTTGCGTATCAGACCACTATCGCTGCGCGCCCCCAGCACCAGCCCGAGCGCATCCAGAAGAATGGATTTACCTGCCCCCGTCTCGCCGGAAAGCACACATAAACCGTTCTCTAAGGCAATGTCGCAGGATTCGATCAGAACAATGTTTTTAATGGAAAGCTGAACGAGCATGGAGCTATCCTATGGCGTAAAATGATCCCAGAATGAACTATCGTCTTTTTTATCTTCCGCTTTTTCGGCAATTTTTTCACTCTTTTCCAAAGTACCGGAAGCAGAAGATTTAGAAATACCCGTCATGAGTTTATAGCTGTCGCGGTACCACACGCTCCCAGGAAAATTGTGGCCAAGCACCGCCGCATATTTGGTTGCCTCGTCCTTAACCCCAAGCTTGAGATAGGCTTCGACCAGACGGTGCAGCGCTTCCGGCACATGGCTGGTGGTCTGAAAGTTTTCGACCACGAAACGGAAGCGGTTAATGGCGGCCAGATTATCATCATGGTGCAGATAATAACGGCCGATTTCCATTTCCTTACCCGCCAGATGGTCCTGTGTCAGATCAAGTTTTACACGCGCATCACGCGCATATTCGGTATCAGGAAAACGGCGTATCACCTCACGCAGCGCCTGCATGGACTGCTCGGTGACTTTCTGGTCACGGCCTACGTCATTGATCTGTTCATAATAGCATAGCGCAATAATGTAATAAGCATAGGGCGTGGAGTCGTTGCTGGGGTAGAGCTTGGTGAAGCGCTCCAGCGTCGCAATCGCGCTGGGATAATCCTCTGCTTCGTAGCTGGCATAGGCCGACATGATCTGCGCGTTGGTCGCCCATTCGGATGCCGGATGCTGGCGTTCCACCTCTTCAAACGATTTCACCGAATCCTTGAATTTTTTGCCGTTAAACTGCTCGACGGCTTCACTGTAGAGCTGTTCTGCGCTTTCGGGAGGCTTTACGGCATCTTCATCCTTGCTGCCACACGCGCTGAGTACGCCTGCCAGAGAAAGAATACATAATAATTTACGTGGGTTCATACCGTTTAGCCTGCTATTACGCCTGATTGTTCTATGATTTTATATCAGGCAAAACCAGACTAACGCAAGCAGGATTAAGCTATCTTAAGCGTAAGCGGCAACGGCTGCCTGCGCGTAAGGAAATACAGCATCAACTTTGGCGGGATCAACAATCTCGTAAGCGGTTTTATCTGCGAAAAGTGCGCGCAGGAGCTTGTTGTTAATAGCGTGTCCCGGGCAGAGGAACTCAAAGTGAGCGTCCATGCGCACGCCAGCGAGGTACAGATCGCCAAGGCAATCCAGCGCCTTGTGGCGCACAAACTCATCGTTATAACGCAGGCCGCCTTCATTGAGTATACCCTCTTTGCCTACCACAATCGCGTTATCCAGCGAACCGCCAAGAGCCAGCCCCATCTCGCGCAACGCAGTCACTTCATGCTCGAAACCAAAGGTACGGGCGCGGCTGAGCGTTTGCTTAAAGGTGATATCGCGGAAATCATAATTCGACGACTGGCATTTAATGAAAGAGTTATTGAACCGGATTTCGATGCCAACAGTGCAGCCTTCGTCCCCTTCCATGTTGGGTTCAACGCGGGCAACGCTGTCACCCAGCTTCACTTCCACTGTTTTAAGTACACGCAGGGTTTTGCGGGGTTGCGAAAGGTGCGCAATATGGGCGCATTCCAGCATAAATACGAAAGGTTCGGAGCTACCGTCCATGATCGGCACTTCCGGCCCGTCCAGCTCAACGGTCGCATTATCGATGCCCACGCCCCAGAAGGCGGCCATCAGATGTTCAACGGTCGAGACCGTAATGCCGTGGCGGTTGATCAGCTTGGTACCAAGGCGCGTATCGCACACCGCATCATAGCTGGCAGGTACAAGGGCATGTTTGGCGGTTACATCCCTACGTTTAAAAACAATACCGGTATTAGCAGGTGCGGGATGAATAACCATGTTCACCTGCGAACCGCTATGCAGGCCAACGCCAGAGCATGATACTTTGTTTTCGAGGGTGGTCTGCATGGTGTGTTCTTGACGATTCATAGTGTCCATCTTGTAGGAGCCAGAAATCTGGCCGTGTTTCTATGGTACAAACTGTAGGCCGCCCACCCATGATTTACAAATCACTGTTTGTTACAGTTTGTTACATTTACAATGGTTTTATCTGTTTACGAATCAGCCACTTATTCGTTACCTTCTATTAACCATTGGAGCGCTATTTATCAGCAAATTTACGCCCTACACACAAAAAGACCTGCGGCAAGCGCAGGTCTTTTTAATGAATAATGAGATACGTTAATTGGCCTGACGACGCAGGAACGCCGGAATATCCAGATACTGGTCTTCCTCTGCTGTTTTTTGTGATTTTTCAGCAACTTCAGCCGGAATAGCCTTCTGAACAACGTGTACACGCTCATGGGTAGCAGGTTTAACCGGAGCTTCCTCATTACGGGTGGACAAGGCACGGCCAACATCCGCCATGCGCTGGAAAAAGTTCTTGGATGGTTCACGTGCAGGTTCGCGGTGAGCATGGCGGGCACCAGCAACGGCACGTACTTCTACCTGTTCAACCGTTTCAATCACCTGTTCGCGCATTGCGGTGCGGATCTCTGGGCGGATTTCATGGCGCATTTCAGGAAGCACGCGGCTTTCGATTTCGTCCTGTTCAAAGTCAGAAGCGCGCAAGCGTGCAGCAGCTTCGGCAGATGCCGTTACCTGAACGGGAACTTGTTGTGGCTCCGGTGTTTTTTCTACACGAACCGCTCCACCCGAACGTTGCTCCACCTGTGGACGGGAAACACTGGCTTGTGTGGTCGTCGCTTCACGCACCGGTTCCGAAACCGGACGCGGGATAGGTTTACTGTATTCAGATTTAGTCGCCGCAGCCGCTGCAAACGCAAACGGCTTTTTAGGCTCCGGGCTGGAGGTGAATTTTTGCCCTCCTGTGCTACCGCTGCCTGTACCCTGCTGAACATGTGCATCAATGCCTGTTGCTACAACAGACACGCGCATCTTGCCGTCCATGGCATCGCTGAAGGTGGAACCGAAAATGATATTAGCATCGGAATCAACTTCTTCGCGAATACGGTTAGCTGCTTCATCCACTTCGAAGAGAGTCATGTCGTTGCCGCCAGTGATGTTAATCAGCAGAGCGCGCGCGCCACGCAGGGATACATCATCAAGCAACGGATTGGAAATCGCAGCTTCGGCTGCTTCAATCGCACGACGGTCGCCAGTCGCTTCACCGGTGCCCATCATAGCTTTACCCATTTCGCGCATCACGGTGCGGATATCGGCGAAATCGAGGTTGATAAGGCCTGGCTTCACCATAAGGTCAGTCACGCCGCGAACGCCAGAATGCAATACGTCGTCAGCCATTTTGAATGCGTCCGCAAAGGTGGTGCGTTCATTGGCGATACGGAATAAATTCTGGTTAGGAATGATGATCAGTGTGTCGACATATTCCTGTAATTCTTTCAGGCCTGATTCAGCAAGGCGCATACGGTGTGCGCCTTCGAACTGGAAAGGCTTAGTGACAACGGCAACAGTGAGAATGCCCTGATCTTTGGCAATACGCGCGATAACAGGAGCAGCACCTGTTCCGGTGCCGCCGCCCATACCGGCGGTGATGAACACCATGTTGCTGCCTTCGATATACGCAGAAATTTCGTCCTTGGCTTCTTCTGCTGCCGCGCGGCCGACTTCAGGATTAGCGCCTGCGCCGAGGCCTTTGGTGATGCCCGCACCGAGCTGGATAGTGCGCTCGGTGAGTGAGTGCTCGAGCGCCTGAGCATCCGTGTTCGACACAACGAAATTAACTCCCTCCAGATCCGCGGCGATCATGTTATTGACCGCGTTACCACCCGCACCACCCACACCAACAACGGTGATAGTTGGGCGAAGCATCTCGGTTTTGACTGGAAGATGTAAGTTAATGGTCATGCTCGACTCCCCTTTTCGGAACATAGTATAATTAGAACACTTTACACAATATGGACCAATTTAATTGGTTTTGCTACTAGATTTTGTAGCAAACAGGTAAAAAGATTTAGAAGTTTTCTTTGAACCAACTCACCACTTTGTCGAGCCCAAATGTCAGCCCTCCACGGTTGCGATGCTGATCAAACATTTGTTCTTCCATTGGTTTTTTTGTCACGTAATTCAACATACCCAATGCCGTTGAAAAGGCAGGGCCACTCACGGCTTCCGCTAATCCTGGCAACGGATGGGGACGGCCGAGGCGCACCTGCTTGCCCAACAGCGTCGCCGCCATTTCACGCACACCGAGTAACTGGCTTGCACCACCGGTCAGCACAACACGCTTGCCCGCGTAGGTGCCGGCACCGCTCATGTCGATTTTACCACGGATCATTTCGAATATTTCCTCGATGCGAGGGCGGATAACCCCGATTAATATCGAACGCGGAACGGTGTTCACATCGTCGGATTCTTCCTCGCCCAGCTGCGGCACATCCACCATCACATGGTCGTCGCTGGCGGTAGCGACCGCGCTCCCATGCAGGGTTTTGAGGCGTTCGGCATGCGAAAGGCTGGTGGATAAGCCACGGGCGATATCATTGGTGACATGGATGCCGCCGATAGGAATCGCATCGGTATAGATGTTTTTGCCGCCGCCGAAGACGGTGAAGCTGGTGACGCCGCCGCCCATGTCCACGAGGGTCACGCCAAGCTGTTTTTCATCTTCTTCGAGGCAGGCCAGTGCCGACGCATATGGCGATGCCACATATTCCTGAACGTTCAGGTGGCAACGCGCCACGCAATGCGCGAGGTTGCGGGTGATGCTGGGCAGGCCGGTAATGATGTGCAGGTCCGCGCCGAGTTTTTTACCGAACATTTTACGCGGGTCAACAATACCACGCGCGCCATCAAGGTAATAAGAGATAGGCACACAGTGGATGATGTCGTGTTCGCTGTGCAGGATGCTGGCGCGCCCCTGCTCGATGATGTCCATGATGTCACGGTCGGTAACTTCTTCGCCGAGCATGGTCATTTCCACCGTCACATTGCGCGAGGTCAGGTTGCCGCCGGACAGACTGACCACGACATTTTCAACCGTTTCACCCGCCATCTGCTCCGCTGCATGCACCGCCGAGATGATCGACGCTTCGGCTTCGGCAAAATCGGTGATGATACCCGAGCGGATGCCCTTGGACAAATAGTGGCCAATCCCCACAATTTTAATCTCGCCGGCAGAGTCGATATGGGCAATATAACAAGCAATTTTAGTGGTGCCGATATCTAATACGGTAATGCTTCCGGTGCCGGTTTTATGGGGAGTTTTGGTTGGTTTTGCCATAGTTAATATCATACTCTTTCTGTCTTCTGAAACTCAGGTTTCTCTGGCGCTGCTGGTTTTAGGAGTCAGCTCTTCCGGTGCAACTTTAATAAACATCTTTCCTTCTAAACGCAAGTCAATCACTTTCACATCGCGCTCAAGTAATTGCTGGTGCGTTTCAGCATCGGCAAGGCGTTTCCACGCCTCAGCCGGATTACTTTCCGGCAAGCGTATTTCTACCACATCCCCCGATTTGATGGTCAGGCGAATGTTCCAGCGACGGTCACTCACATAAATGGCTGCGGAAAAATGCTTGGCGAGATTCGGCTCAGCCGCCAGAATGGTCATAAGTTCTTTGACGTGCGCAGGCGCATCATCGCCGATGATCAGCGGCAAATGCTGATAGGGCGCAATCTCAATGCCGTTCATGACGACACCGTTATCATCCACCATCGCCATTTTATTGTGGTTCTGCCATAACGCCACCGGCTCGCGCTCCACCACGCGCACATAAATAGTCCCCGGAAGCGAACGCTCCACCGCAGCAAATTTAATACTTTCAATCTTTTCCAGACGTTCGCGCATCTCGCGGATAGAAAAACGCAAAATCGGATCGCCTTTTTTAATACCAAGGGCTTTGTTGAGCTCTTCCATAGTGGTACGGTTGCGACCTTCAAGATACAGAGATTTCACGGCAAATCCGGCCTCTGCCGTCATCACATATGCGCCGTCAATGGTGGCCTGAATCGTGCGGGTAGCAGTGCTGGATTTCCAGAGCCAGAAGCCGCTGGCCGCCATGCCACTGACGACGAGACCACAGGTAATCCAGTACATCCGGCGCATGATGATTTTGCGCTTTTTACGGGCATTTTTCTCGCGCATAATCTGCTGCGACTGGCGTTGTCTGGCGGTCATCCCTTCCGTTTTACGTGCCATAACCTACTCCGTACCCATTACATCCCGCGCCGCTGCGATTTAACTTCCCAGCCGTGCATCCTCTACCAGCATTTGTACCAGATTATTAAAGCTAATGCCAGCATGAGCCGCAATTTCCGGTGACAGTGATAAGGGGGTCATCCCCGGCTGGGTGTTCACTTCAAGCAGGTAGAAATATTTGCCGTCATAGCGGAAATCCGCACGCGACAGGCCGCGGCAGCCAAGCACCTGATGCGCTTTCAGCGCTAGCGCCATCACCTCACCATACTCCGCCTGTGCCAGCGGTGCGGGGCACAGATGCTCGGTTTTTCCATCAGTATATTTATTGGTGTAGTCATAAAATCCGGTCAGTGGACGGATTTCAGTCACGCCCATCGGCTTGCCATTCAACACCGCCACGGTAATCTCGCGGCCGGGGATGTATTCTTCCACCAGCCAGTAATCGTTAAACTGCGAACGCTCCGTCTCCGAGCCACTCTGGCGTTTAGCCGAATCGCGCGTGTCCATCAATACCGCCAAAGGACGGTTATCATCCGGCATGGCGATATAAACGCCGACGCTCGAGCCCTCATTGGCGGGCTTCACCACGAAAGGGCGCTTCATCGGGTCGCCGCTGAAAAGCTCTTTGCGGCTAACGATCACGCCTTTAGGACAGCGTAAACCAGCCTGTTCAAACAATTTTTTAGCCATCGGCTTGTCCATGGCGATGGAGGAGGCCAGCACACCGGAATGGGTGTAGGGAATGCGCAACAGCTCTAAAAGCCCCTGCATACAGCCATCTTCACCAAAGCGGCCATGCAGCGCGTTAAACACCATATCAGGTTTGAGCTTCTGTAGTTTTTCAGCAATATCCGGCTGCACGTCAATTTCAGTGACCTTATAACCTACCTCGCGCAGCGCTTTCGCACAGGAATCCCCCGATACCAGTGACACCTCGCGTTCCACCGACCAACCACCTTTAAGTACTGCTACGTGTTTCATGCTTATTCCTTATCTCCATACACGCCTATGCGCTTGATTTCCCATTCCAGAGTCACACCGCTGTGCGCGAACACGCGGCGGCGGACTTCTTCCCCTAAACTCTCCAGATCACGCGCGGTCGCATTGCCGGTGTTGATCAGAAAATTACAATGTTTTTCGGATACTTGCGCACCGCCAACGGCGAGTCCGCGGCACCCCGCCTGATCCACCAGCTCCCATGCCTTGTGGCCTTCAGGATTTTTAAACGTGCTGCCGCCAGTGCGCGAACGAATGGGTTGCGTGTCCTCCCGCGAGGCGCTTATTTCCTGCATCTTGCAGCTGATTGCAGCGCTATCGCCTTTGTGCGCCTGCAACAGCGCGCGCGCTACAATCGCTCCTGCCGGAAGGCTGCTATGGCGATAGGTAAAGCCGAGGTTTTTATTGGTTACGGTGCGGATGGTGCCGTCGCGTTCCACGATATCCGCTTCCACCAGCACATGCGCCATGTCGTTGCCATACGCCCCGCCGTTCATGCACACAGCCCCGCCGATCGTCCCCGGAATGCCGCAAAGGAATTCCACACCGGCAAGTCCGGCTTCGCAGGCATACAGCGCTACGTTCTGGTCAAGAGCGGCAGCGCCCGCCGAAAGTAATTCGCCGTTATGGGACACGGATGCAAAACCACGCCCGAGTTTAATCACCACGCCCTGAATGCCACCATCGCGCACGATAAGGTTGGAACCCACACCTAGCACCGTAAGCGGAATATCCAGCGGCAACAGCTTCAGGAAAGCGGAAAGATCATCGGCATTTTCAGGCCGGAACAACCACTCGGCAGGCCCGCCGACACGAAACCAGTTGGTTTTCGATAAATCGGCATTCTCGCGCAGGCGGTCACGGAACGGCTCAAACGCCGCACTGCGCAAAGGATGACCATCCACCGCTTTTTTCACTGCCATCATGAGGCTGCTTTCTTTTGATTCAGCTTCTCCAGTTCTTGCGGCAGTGCGTACGCCCATTTAGTGATAGACCCCGCACCGAGGCACACCACCATGTCACCTGCCTGCGCCACCGAAGCCACCATTTTGGCGAGTGCTTCATGTGATTCCAGTTTCAGTACATGGCGATGTCCGGCGGATTGCAACCCTTCAATAATTTTTTCCGCCGTGATGCCTTCAATCGGGTCTTCACCCGCACTGTAAATATCGGCGACCAGAACCGTATCGGCATCGTTGAAGCAGGTGCAGAACTCATCCATCAGGTCACGTACACGGGTGTAGCGGTGCGGCTGCACGACAGCAATGACCTTACCGTTACCGCCGCTTTGGGCAGCGCGGGCAGCTTTGAGCGTGGCGGCGATTTCCACCGGATGGTGGCCGTAATCGTCTATGACCGTGATGCCAAGGCCAACACCGGTTTTAGTGAAGCGGCGTTTCACACCGTCGAAATCGCCCAGACCTTTGAGGATAATCTCGTCCGAAAGCTTCAGCTCGCGGGCAATGGCAATCACCGCCAGCGAATTGCGGATATTGTGGTGGCCGTGCATAGGCAGCAAAATATTTTTAAGCACATGGCTAGATTCGTTGTTGCGCCCCACCATTTCTACATCGAACATTTCACCGTCTGCCGACGAACGGATATTAAACGCGCGGATATCCGCCTGTGGATTCATGCCGTAGGTGATGATGCGGCGGTCGGTGATGCGTGCGGCTAGCGCTTGCACTTCGGGATGGTCGGTACACAATACGGCAAAGCCGTAAAACGGCAGGTTGGTGAGGAATGTCTGGTAGGCTGCTTTGGCATTCTCAAACGAACCATAGTGATCGAGATGCTCGGGGTCGATGTTGGTGACAATTGCAATGGTGGCAGGCAGGCGCAGGAAACTGCCGTCCGATTCATCGGACTCCACCACCATCCATTCACCCGCGCCGAGATAGGCGTTGGTGCCGCGTGAATTGATGATGCCGCCGTTGATCACGGTGGGTTGCATATTCGCTGCTTCGAGCATGGATGCGGTGAGCGCCGTGGTCGTGGTTTTTCCGTGCGTACCGCCAACAGCAATCGCTATTTTAAAGCGCATCAGTTCCGCCAGCATTTCCGCACGGCGCACGACCGGAAGACGTAAACTACGTGCCGCCACCATTTCAGGATTGTCAGCGCGGATGGCCGATGACACCACCAGCACCGAAGCGTTTTCCACATGCTCGGCTTTGTGGCCGATCAGCACGTTGATGCCTTTTTCTTTCAGGCGCTGGGTGTTGTAACTTTCAGATGCGTCCGAGCCCTGCACTTTATAGCCGAGGTTATGCAGCACCTCGGCGATGCCGCTCATACCGATGCCGCCAATACCTACGAAGTGGAGAATGCCGACATCAAGCGGCAGTTTATGGGAAATGGGAAAGGATTTCATGCAGCCTCCATAGCGGATGACGGATGGCGGGTGACGGTTGAGGGAATGGCATGGCTTTCATGCGGCATTACCTGACCATTACCAGCCATGGTTAATACAAGCGATGCCAGCTTTTCAGCAGCATCAGGGGAACCTAAACGTTTGGCGTTCTCGGCGGCTTTGCCAAGGGTTGCCGGTGCGGTGAGGAAAGCTTCAAGGCGCGCCGCCAGTGACGCTGCGGTGAATCCGTCCTGCGTCATCACCCAGCCACCACCCACATCTTCAAACGCGTTGGCATTGAAATACTGGTGGTTGTCCATCGCCGTTGGCAAGGGTACTAAAATCGCAGGGCGGCCCGCCGCCGATAGTTCGGAAATGGTGGATGCACCCGAACGCGCGATCACCAGATGGCACGCGGCAAGACGCGCAGGCAGGTCGACGAAGAAGCTGGCGATGTCGACGCTGACACCTAATGTTTCATAAGCCGCTTTGGTAGCTTCAATATCCGCTTCCCTGCACTGCTGGTCGATACGCACGCGTGAGCGCAAATTGGCAGGCAACAACGCAATCGCCTGCGGCACCACTTCGGAAAACACGGATGCACCAAGACTGCCACCCGTGACCAGTATGTTCATTTTACCATCGGTGCCTACACTAGCATACGGCACGTTGCGAAGCGCACGCACGCTTAAGCGCACCGGATTGCCCGTCATCACGGTTTTGGTTTTGTCTTTGTCCGCCAGCATCTGCGTCACCGGAAAGGACGTGGCGATAGACTTCACGCGCCCAGCCAGCAGGCGGTTGGCGCGGCCCAGCACCGAGTTCTGTTCATGAATAACGGTAGGGACGCCCAAATTAGCCGCGCCAAACACCGTAGGGAAAGAAGGATAGCCGCCAAAGCCCACCACCACTTTCGGGTTGAGCTGGCGGAGTATTTTACGCGCCTGTATAATCCCGATGAGCAGGCAGGCCGCTCCCATGGCTTTGTGGAAAAGGCTGCCTCCGATGGTTCCCGCGCGGATGGTACGCTTTTCAATTTTTGACAACGTGCCGGTAGCGATATTGCCAAAGCGCGAATCGGTGACCAGAATCACCTTTTGCCCCTGCGCTATTAATATTTCCGCCAAGGCCTCAGCCGGAAAGATGTGTCCGCCCGTGCCGCCAGCCGCAAGGACTACCGGCCTTTGCCTGTCTTGAAGGTTTGTGTCACCCAATGCCATCGCTGCACCTATTACTTACGTTTAAAATATTTGTAAATACCTGCTATACTAATCAATGCCCACGCTGCTTCAAGCATAAACGCAGATAAATTCCAGTCGATCAGCAAAGAAAGCATCAGCAGCACCGACCCCGCCAGATTCAGCCCGAGATAACACAGGCTGGAATGCACCATCTGCTCCTTCTGCAACAGGTAGTAGGCGACGAGAAAACACACCACGCCGGTATTGCCAAGGATATTTGCTGCTACTTCCATTGGATAGACCCTAGCGAGGATTTTGCCGCAAGCCTACTAAATTATAAAGTTTTATCGTTGCTGGCCAAACCGCCGTCGGGTCAGCGCCAGCATCATACCCATCCCAAGGGCGATCGCTACTACCGACGAGCCCCCATAACTCAAAAACGGCAGGGTCATACCCTTAGCCGGAAACAGGTTCACGGCCACACCCATATTGATCGAGGACTGGATACCGAATTGCGATAAAATACCCGCCACCGCCAGCACCACAAACAGGTCATTTTCCTCACGCACACGGTTTAACCCACGCAACACCACAAAAGCGAACAGGCTTAAGATAAACAGGCAGACGATCACACCGAATTCTTCCCCCGCCACCGCAAATATAAAATCGGTGTGTGAATCGGGGATAAACTGCTTCACCTCGCCTTCCCCCGGCCCGCGCCCGAGCAACCCGCCATTGCGGAAGGCTTCCAGCGAGCGCCCAATCTGGTAATTGTCACCGGCGGCAGGATCAAGAAAGTTATTGATGCGCTTGGCAACGTGCGGGAACACATGATACGCGCCGAATACGCCCAGAGTCCCCATCACCACCATAATAAACACCCATAAAAACGGCAGGCCGGAAATGAACAGCTGGATGGCCCACATGCTGGTGACGGTGAGTGTCATGCCTATATCCGGCTGGATGACCAGCAGCATCACCACCAGCACATACAACCCAACGGCAAAACGATAGCCCGGAAAGTCAAGGCGGCGGTGTTTTTCCGAACATACCCACGCCATCACCACCGCAAAGCATGGCTTCATAAATTCCGACGGTTGGATGGAAATACCCGCAATATCAATCCAGCGGTGTGCGCCTTTGGTTTGCACGCCGATCACCGGCACCAGCACCATGAGCGCAATGCTGCAACAAAACCCGACCACAGCAAGGCGGCGTATCGCCACCGGCGGTAGTAGCGACACCACAAACATAGTCGCCAGCGCCAGCAACAAAAACACCTGATGGCGATGGACAAAATAGAAAGCGGGAAGATCAAGACGACGCGCCACCGGAGGGCTGCCAGCCGTTACCAGAATAGAGCCAATGGCCACCAGTAATAATAACGCAAACACGTTCAGACGGTCTACCGTCCACCACCAACGCCCCATCAGGCTTAAATTCGTGCGGTCAAATCGCATGTTTGTTACGCCCTCCCGAGTGATCGGCTTCCACATCGCTTACTAACTGGCAAAAAATATCCCCACGCTCTTCAAAACTTTTGAACTGGTCGAATGAGGCGCACGCAGGCGACAAAAGCACCACGGCGTTTTTCTTACCTTGTTCGAAGGCCATGTCAGCGGATTGCTTTACGGCTTCTTTCAGCGTTCCGCAGCGCGTGTACGGCACCTTGCCTTCAAGTGTTTTTGCAAATTCGTCTTCCGCCGCACCGATTAAAAACGCGTGAATGACATGCGGGAAATACTCGCCGAGCGTAGCAATGCCACCGGCTTTGGGTTTGCCTCCGGCAATCCAGTAAATCTCGTGATACGGTGCAAGGGCATTGGCGGTGGCATCGGCGTTGGTGGCCTTGCTGTCATTGATGAAGCGCACATTACCAATAGTGGCAGCCAGTTGCAAACGGTGGCGCAGGCCTGCGAAACTTTGCATGGCTTTATAAATCACCTCGGCGGACACACCGCACGCGCGGCAGGTGGCATAGGCGACTATTGCATTCTGCCAGTTGTGACGGCCCGTCAGCGTGGCGATGGCAGACAGCGGCATCGGCGATAATGCGTTAGGCATGATGGTTGACTTATCATAAATAATGCCTTCTTTCGCATACACGCCAGAAGCCAAAACCTGCTGGCTGGACACTTCCACCACCTTGCGCGCACCGGATGCTGCCCACTGGCTGATCGATTTAGTGTACTCGTCATCCACCGCAATCACCGCCGTATCGTCTTTGGTCTGGCGTTCGAAGATATGTTTTTTGGCGGCGATATAGCCTTCCATTGAACCGTGGCGGTCGAGATGGTCGGGCGTGACATTCAAAAACGCCGCCACGTTAAAGCGCGTGGTTTTGATTAAATCTAGCTGATAGGAAGACAGCTCCAGAACATAAATACCATCTGCACCCAGCGGGTTCAGCGACAGTGCCGCCGTACCGAGATTGCCACCGACTTCCACCTTCAGTCCGGCGGATTTTAAAATATGACCAATCAGGGTGGTGGTGGTGGATTTTCCATTCGTGCCGGTAATGGCGACATAGCGCGCTTTCGGGCAGGCATTGAACAATAATTCAATATCGCCGATGACGGGGCAGTTTGCTTTGTACGCCGCATCTACAATCGCATGTGGCTTGGGGTGCGTGAGCGGAACGCCCGGACTCAGCACCAGCGCTTTCATCTGCGCCCATGGCCAATCGGCGAACGGCTGCGTGTGGATGATGCCTTTGCCCGCCATGGCGGTTTTGCATTTCTCGATGGATTTCAGATCGTCGTCGGCGATGTACACATGCGCGCCACCCGCCAGCAAGGCGGCAACCGTCGCCTCCCCTGCCTTACCAAGGCCAAAGACACCAATGTTCTGATTCGCGTAGTGCGTAACCGTGATCATCTCAGTTTCAATGTTGCAAGTCCAAGCAGGGCAAAAATACAGGCAATAATCCAGAAACGAATTACAATGGTCGGCTCTTTCCAGCCCAGCTTTTCAAAGTGGTGATGGATAGGAGCCATTTTAAACACGCGCTTGCCGGTGGTTTTAAACGAAATCACCTGAATGATAACCGACAATGCTTCCATCACGAATAAGCCGCCAATGATGGATAGAACAAATTCATGGCGTGTAATGACGCTGATCGCACCCAGCGCGCCGCCGCAGGCAAGACTTCCGGTGTCGCCCATGAACACCTGCGCAGGGGGCGCATTGAACCATAAAAAACCAAGGCTTGCTCCCACCAGCGCCGAACAAAAAACCGCCAGCTCACCCGAACCCGGAACAAAATGCAGTTGCAGGTAATTGGCAAACACGGCGTTGCCCACCAGATAGGCAATCAGCGCAAAACAACCCGACACAATCATAATAGGTACAATGACGAGGCCGTCCAGACCGTCGGTAAAATTCACCGCATTAGACGCTCCAACCATTACGATCATGACGAAGGGGATGTAAAGGATACCTGCATCCAGCAGTACGTTTTTGAAAAATGGAACGGTAATTTGTCCCGCGAGGTTAGCAGGTGCAATCGACTCGATGATGTAGCCTGCGAGAACGGATATCACGGCCTGAAACACAAGTTTACGACGCGAAGAAAGCCCCTTAGGGTTTTTCTTCGTCAGTTTCATGTAATCATCTACAAAACCAATTGCACCGAATCCAAGCGTAACCACAATCACCAGCCAGATATACGGATTGGTCAGGTCGGCCCACAATAAGGTCGACACTACTACCGACAGTAGAATCATTACCCCACCCATGGTCGGTGTGCCTTTTTTGGTAAGCAGATGCGATTCAGGGCCATCAAGGCGAATCGGCTGACCTTCGGATTGTTTGGATTTCAGCCAGCGGATAATTTTGGGGCCAAAATAAAAACTTAAGATCAGCGCCGTGAATACCGCGCCGCCACTGCGGAATGTAAGATAACGGAAAAGGTTGAAAGGGCCGAACTGCGCAGAAAATTGAACCAGCAGATTATACAGCATGTTTGTGACCTGCGGTTTGTGGTTTGGCGCTGTCCATCAACGCTTTGGCCAGTTCATATATTTTGCTGCCGTGTGAGCCTTTGACCAGCAGCACATCGCCGGCGCGGAGTTTTTTATCCAGCAGTGGCAACAGCTGCATGGCCTGTGCCACATGCCCTGCGCGCACCCCTGAAGGCAACGCGTCATGCAAATGTTTCATCAGCTCTCCGGCGGTGAATATACCATCAAAACTCTGGCGTTCGATGTCAGGAACAAGGCCGGTATGCAGCGCAACCGCATCCTGCCCAAGCTCCAGCATATTGCCAAGCGCGGCAAACTTACGCCCCTTACGGCCTGTACTTTCCCAGACTTCCTGTGTTTTCATAAACGCCGCGCGCATAGCAGCGGGGCTGGCGTTGTAGCTGTCATCAATCAGGATGATCTCGCCGCCGGAAAGTGTTACTTTTACGATACGGCCACGCCCATCGAGTTCGCCGAACTGCGCGAGTGCAGCAGCGGTTTTGGCATCGTCCAGCCCAAGTGCGTGCGTGACGGCAAGCGTAAGCAGCGAGGTGAGCGCCCAGTGCCTGCCAATGGCTTTGAGAGTGTAGGACATATGTTTGCCATGGATGCTGGCGGTGATGGCACAGCCTTCGGTCGTTGCGCGGTAATCCACCAGACGGCAATCCGATTTTTCATGGCTGCCGAACGTGACGATGTGCTTCACATTTTTTTCGGTCGCTTGTTTGGCGATGCGGCCATATTGCGGATTATCGCGGTTGACGATGGCAAAGCCCTCACCTGTCATCGCTTCAAAAATTTCTGACTTGGCATCGGCAATGCCGTCCACCGAACCGAAGAATTCAATATGCACCGCTTCCACCGTAGTAATTGCAGCAACATGCGGCTGCACCATTTTGGTCAGGTGCGAGATTTCACCCGCATGGTTCATACCCATTTCAAATACGCCAAACTCGGTGTCCGAAGGCAAGTTGGCAAGATTGAGCGGTGTGCCGATATGGTTGTTGTAGTTGCCATTCGTAGCATAGGTTTTTCCGTGTGCGGAAAGCGCAAGGCGCAGCATTTCTTTCGCACTGGTTTTGCCGACACTCCCCGTAACACCAACCATTTTAGCGCGGGTTTTTTTTCTGGCAGCGGCTCCCAGTGCTTCGAGTCCCTTGAGTGCATCGCCTACGATGAGTAACGGCGCTTTGTCCTGCCCTTCAGGAACGCGGCTAACCAGCGCGGCAACCGCACCTTTGCTCAACGCATCGGCGACATAATCATGCCCGTCGAAATTATCGCCTTTGATTGCTACGAATAAATCACCCGTCTGTACCTTGCGGCTGTCGATTTCCACACGCGTGGCCTGCCACGGTGCGCCTTGCACTTTTCCGGACGTTGCGGCAGCAGCGGTTTCGTTTGTCCATAGTATCGTCATGCTACCAGCTCCAATGTTCTTGCCGCTTCACGAGCTACCTGCGCATCGTCAAACGGGATGGATTTATTCCCTATAATCTGCACCTTTTCATGCCCCTTGCCAGCAATTACCAGCACATCCCCCGGAGCAAGATGCTTAATCGCAACATAGATAGCTTCCGCACGATCTGCAACTTCTTTGGAGCGTTTGGTTGCCGCCATAATAGCCTTGCGGATCAGCGCCGGATCCTCGCTACGCGGGTTATCATCGGTGACAATCACGTTATCGGCAAGTGTATCGGCAATTTCACCCATCTGCGGACGTTTTCCGGCATCACGGTCACCCCCGCAGCCAAACACCACATGCAGGCGTCCCTGCGTATGCGGCCGCAGCGTAGTTAAAATATTGCCCAGTGCCATCGGCGTATGGGCGTAATCAATGAAAACCGTTGCCCCGCCCACCAGCCGCACCACCTGTTCCAAACGCCCTGGAACGCCAGTAAATTGCGGCACTACACCGAGTGCTTTATCAATATCGCCACCAATACCAACAACCAACCCAAGGGCGGCGAGTATATTCATCACCTGAAAAGCTCCGACCAATGGCACTTCCAGCGTGTGGGATTTACCGAACAGGCTTAGCGCCACCGTCTGCCCGTGCGGCAACGGTTCGAGGCGATTGATGCGGAACTGCTCGCCGTTTTTTCCGAAACCAATCATCTTATGTTTGTGTTGCTGGCACACGGCTTTTACCTGCGCAAAGCGCTTGTCATCCTGATTAACTACCGCCGTCATACCTGATGGAAGCAGGGAGTCAAACAGGCGTAGCTTGGCTTTAAAATAGGCTTCTTCGGTGAGGTGGTAATCAAGGTGGTCGCGGGCGATATTAGTGAATGCCGCCGCCTGCAATGACACACCGTCGAGGCGGTGCTGGTGCAGCCCGTGACTGGAGGCTTCCATGCACACCGAATCGATGTGTTTGTCTGATAATTCAGCGAGGATGCGCTGCAATTCAATGGCATCCGGCGTGGTATGTGTCCCCGGAAACAGGGTTTCGCCCGCACCGGTGAGAATGCCAAGCGTTCCGATGGAAGCCGAAGCCTGCCCCATGTGGTGGCAGAACTGACGGAAGAAATCAGCGGTGGAGGTTTTGCCATCCGTTCCGGTGACGGCTACCATATGCTCCGGCTGCCTATTGTAAAACCGTGCCGCCATCTTCGCCATGACCAGACGCGGGTTGGCCGTTTTTAATACCGCAAGGCCGCAATCTCCGACATCGGCATCACTATCGCAAAGCAGTGCCACCGCACCGGCATCCTTGGCTTGCGTGATAAACCGCCCGCCATCGGCCTTCTGGCCTTTCAGTGCGATAAACAGATTGCCTTTCGCCACCGTGCGCGAATCTACGCTCAGACCTGTAATTTGTAAGGAGGTCATATTCTTTGGATAGTCTATCGTTTCGGTAGTAGCGCGGATAAGATCAGTAAGTGGCAACATGGAATAACCGTTTATACAGCGGAAGTGACGCAGGATGCACTTTAGGTTTCTCCGCGCCCTTCTCGCCAGGTTTGCTGTTATCGACCCAGAATTTTTCCGCATCGTCTTTCGGTACATCGAATTGAGGCTTAATGCCAAGAAGCGGCCCCATGCGGGCAATCACCTTATTCACCACAGGGGCAGAAATCCAGCCCCCCGTAGCAAACTGGAAGGTGCTTTTATCGCCTTTGGGTTCATCTACCATCACCAGTACGATATATTTCGGATCGTCCACCGGAAAGGTGGCGATGAAGGAAGCAAGCTTGGCGTTGCCGTCATAGCCGCCGCCGGAGCTGACTTTTTCGGCGGTTCCGGTTTTTCCGGCTACACGGTATCCCGGAACGTCGGCTTTCGTGCCGGTTCCATGCTGCACCACCATACGCATCAGGCGGCGCAGATTGGCCGAGGTTTTTTCACTGACAACGCGCGCGCCTTCCGCCTTACCTTTATTACCATCCTTCAACAGGGTAAGGCGCGGCAGGGTTCCGCCATTGACCAGCGAGGCAATCCCGCGCACCAGATGCAGTGGCGATACGGAAATACCGTGGCCATAGGCAATAGTTACCATGTTGATTTCTTTCCAGTCCGCAGGGTAAAGTGGATTGGCTTTTTCCGGCAACTCAATATCCACCGGCTGCAACATGCCAACTTTTTCTAGGAATGCTTTCTGTTTTTTCGTTCCCACGTCCATGATCATACGCGCGGTGCCAACGTTGGACGAAAACGCATAAATCTCCGGCACGCTCAGCCAGCGGTGCATGGAATGCGCATCGGAAATGGTGAACCCCCCGATCTTCAGCGGGTTGGTGGCATCATAGCTGCTTTTCATATTGGCCGTGCCGTTTTCAAACGCGGCGGCCATGGTGAAGCTTTTGAAAGTGGAACCCATTTCATAGACACCGAGGGTGGCGCGGTTGAAGCGCGCCTTATCTTCATTCTTCAAAAGTTTATGTGGGTCAAAATCCGGCAGTGAAAGCATCGAAAGCACCTCGCCCGACTGCAAATCCATGATCACACCCGTTGCACCGATGGCATTGAATTCTTCCACCGCATTCTGAATTTCCTCGTGCATGATCGCCTGCAACCGCACGTCGATCGACAGTGCAAAAGGTTCGCCGTTGGTGGCGCCGTCACGCAGCTGGTGGTCGAATTGTTTTTCAATGCCTGCAAGGCCTTTGTTATCGATACCGACATAGCCGATCACATGTGAGAGCATGTTGCCATACGGATAGACGCGCTTTTCTTCCGGCAGGAAATATAACCCCGGAATGCCGAGGCTGTTGACGAGGTTTTCTTCTTTGGGGGTCAGGTTACGCTTAATCCACAGGAATGATTTGCCCCCCTGAAAACGCCCTAGCAGCTTGGCACTGTCCATGCCCAAAGCATTGCCGAGCTTGTTAGCCGCTTCTTCCTTGTTTTTCATTTCCTTGGGATTAACGAACACCGAGGAGGTCATCAGGCTGGTTGCCAGCAATGCGCCGTTACGATCCACAATATCGCCGCGCTGGATAACCGGTTCGCTGTTTTGCTGGAGTTCGACCTGTTCGCTTTTACCTTCGTTATCGGGATCGCTTACCGTGATGGTGGTAGCGTGGCGCTTGTCAAATACCGCTACTTCAATCATGCGCACGCTAATGCTGGTAAAACACAGGAGAAAAAACAAGCCCACACATAATAATCTGATGCGACTTTGTTCGATGATCCGTCGTCCCGTACTTTCCTTGAATATAATCTTGCGGGATTGTCGGCTCACCTCATTACTCACCCTTCCTGTAATGGGCGGCCACCGGCCTTATGCCTTCCTCGCCATCAATAGATGCCTGAGTCTGGCCGGGGAATGGAATGGCTTCAATGTCGGAAATCTGCGCTACGGTCACATCCGAAGCAGCGAGGTATTTTACGGCGAGTTTTTGCAAACGCTCGGGGCGGTTCAAGTACGCCCATTCGGCTGCTACCACGTGCAAAGCTTGCTTCTCCTGCTCTAGTTGGTGTGACGTTTCCGCCACCTGATTCTTTAATGTTTGCACTTCATACTTTACTTTGTAAAGCATAAATGCAGCGATCACGATCACGACCATCCAGACGAATGTAGAGATACGATTCATGCGCGCTCTCCTGCCTTGGCGTAGGTCATCATGCGCATGGTAGCAGAGCGCGAACGGGGGTTTTCATCGATTTCCGCCTCGGTAGGAAGGCGCTTCTCCGGTTTGGGTAAAAAAAAGCGGGGAGCATCCCATCCGGCAGAATCCGCCTGATGTTGAGGCATATGCCTCGAATGCTCCCCGAGTTTACCACAACGGGAGTGGGTAAAACGTTTCACGATACGGTCTTCCAGCGAGTGGAATGTCACCACGACCAGACGGCCACCGGGTGCTAACATGTCCTCGGCTGCCTTCAGACCATTCTCGAGAGATTCAAATTCCTGATTCACGTAAATTCGCAAGCCCTGAAAACTGCGGGTCGCCGGATCAGTTTTTCCTTTTTGGCCACCGGCTACTTTGCGGATAATTTCCGCCAGCTGATGGGTGCGTTCAATGGGTGCCAGTTCACGCGCGGCAACAACGGCGGTTGCAATGCGGCGCGACATTTTCTCTTCACCGTAGTAATAAAAAATATCAGCCAGTTCGCCTTCGCTGGCGGTGTTGATGATATCGGAGGCCTTCATGCCCTCATCCGACATACGCATATCCAACGGGCCATCGTTCTTAAACGAAAATCCGCGCTCGGCAACATCCAGTTGCATGGATGATACGCCGATATCGAGCACAATACCGTCTACCGCATGCACACCATGCATCGCCACCAGCGAACACATGTCGGAGAAATTACCGAGCAGCCAGACAAAACGGTCGGGAAATTCCTGCTCCAGCTTTTCCGCAAAACGGTGCGTGCTGGGGTCACGGTCAATCGCAAATACGCGGCAATCGGCAGCGCGCAGGATTGCACGGCTGTAGCCACCCGCACCGAATGTGCCGTCGATATACACACCGTTATCTTTCGGTGCAATCCAATCCAGCATTTCATTCAGCATCACTGGCTTGTGAAGGGTAGCGGTCATGACGCATCCCCCTTCAATTGCAGGCGCTTTTCTTTCATTAACTCGCGCGCACGTTTTGCATGCGCTTCAAATGCCTTCGGCTCCCAGATTTCAAACACCTCGCCCTTACCGACGATGGTGGCGTTTTCATTCAGGTTGGCCGCTGCAATCAACTGCTCCGGCAACATCACGCGGCCTTCGGTATCGAAAGATAGCTGCACACTTTCACCAAATAATGTGGTGGTGAAAGCATCATGCTCTTCGGAATACGGGTCGAGGCGCTCGACGCGCTGGTTGATTTTCATGATCCGGTTCATGCCGCACCCCTCAATGCACGCATGCTTGGGCGATGCGTAGGCAACAATGCCTGAAAATTCCTGAGCAGCCAGAATGGCGCGGAACTGCGAAGGAATGGAAACCCTTCCTTTTTTGTCGATGCGATTGTGATAGGTCGAGAGAAAAAGCATCGTTGGGCCATGACTACACTTTTATGGGATTTTATGGGTATTGATGGGATTTTATGCTCATTTCATGGGTCAGTCAAGCCATGATTGCAAAAAAACTTAGGGAAAAATGGGCATAAAAAAACTGGCCAGAAGGATTTAACCCTCTGGCCAGTTTAAATAATCTTAAATTACGCGACGAACGCCGCGCTATATACGATTAGCGTGAGTAATATTCGATGACGAAGTTAGGCTGCATCACCACTGGGAAAGGAACTTCCGCCAGTTTAGGAATACGGATATACTTCGCTTTCAGCTCAGTCGTATCGAATTCAATGTAATCGGGAACAGAACGCTCTGGGTTCTGGATCATTTCCAAAACGATCGCGAGCTGCTTTGATTTTTCTTTCACTTCAATAACATCGCCTTCTTTAACCTGATAGCTGGCAATGTTCACCTTGCGGCCATTCACACGGACGTGGCCATGGCTTACAAACTGACGAGCAGCAAACGGCGTAGGCACAACAGCCATACGGTAAATAACCGTGTCGAGGCGGCTTTCAAGCAGTCCGATGAGGTTTTCGCCGGTGTCGCCCTTACGGCGAGCAGCTTCATGATAAATGTTGCGGAACTGGCGCTCGGTGATATTGCCATAATAGCCGCGCAGCTTCTGCTTTTCGCGCAGCTGGGTGCCGTAATCGGAGGTTTTCTTGCGCTTGGCAACACCGTGCTGACCAGGAGCATAACCGCGCTTGTTGAATGGATCCTTGGAGTTGCCCCAGAGGCTAACGCCCAGACGGCGGCTGATTTTATATTTACAATCAATACGTTTTGTCACGTGCTATTCCTAAAATGTTACAAGTCAAATCTTATGGTTACTGCTCAGTTCCGAGTTTTACACCGGAAATTACAGGCCTAAAAAAACCATAAGCCAAATATTTACAGGGAGGTGAAATATACAAAGAAAAAAACTGCTGTCAAGCTGCGAGAGTAAAGATTTTCGAAGATTTATAAGCCTGACAGACTTAACCCGGCAAATGGGGGCCGGATTGGGAGGATGCTATCTGTAAGTCTTTGACATGCTTACCATCAATGACCGAAACGCCATTTGGGTCTGTGATGTTGGGGGAAGCCACATCAGGACCCGCCATAGCGCCGGTACGGCGTAATTTCTCTTTCTGGGCAAACATGCCTTCAACCGGCTGCTCACCCATCATGGTCATCGGCATCGCCGGAGCCGCAGGCGTAAATTCTAATACGGGAGGAAGCGGATCGGTGAGATCCTTAGGCATCGGCACATCGGCTTCATCGAAACGGCGGCTACTTCGCAAACCACCAACGACAAAAGGAAGCGTCACAGCAGCAGCACCCAGCAAACCAATCAAAGGAGCCTTCTTCAGGAGGCTGCCATTCGGCTTCCACCATGCTCTCTTGACTACGTCTGCAACTACCTGCTCACCAGCCATACTGGCTTACCTGATTATTTATACGAGTTGTTGTGGATTCGCCGCTTTATCCTGACGTTCTTTAATCACGGCTTCTGCCTTGCATTCACAGGATGCATGGGCAGCAAATTTGTCAGCGTGTTTTTTACCATGTTCACCGGCATTCGCCATCTGCATCTGTTCCGCCTGCTGCGCCTGCATCATCTGCATCTGGATTGCCTGAACCACTTCTTCACGGCCTTCCTGCTTAGCCGCTTCAAGACGCGGTGTCATGTCCTTCACTGCAAGCGCATAACCTTCATCGAGGCCTTTAACTTCGCCGTCATTGTAGGTCTTGGCCATTTTGTTTTCATGACCCTGCATCTTTTCAGTAACGCGGGTACGGAATGCGCTGGATTCGCGGCTCACCTGATCCGCTCCCTTAAGCGCACCGATGCCACCACCAACAACCGCAGAAATACCACCATACGAAACGCCGGACGCGATAGCGCCAATAGCAGCGACAATACCGGTAGCCACTGCACCGGTACCACCGAGCAATCCGCCAACGCCGGCAGCAAAACCAAATCCCGCAAGAGATGCAGCAAGACCACCAACCAGCAATAACGCACCACCCGCCAGTAACCCACCAACCAAAGCCGCACCAACACCGCCTATAAGGCCATATTTGACTGCTTTAGAGCCCACCGTTGCTACGGTACTCAAACCATCATGATTAATCGGGTCCGCTGAACTAGCCATAAAATGCCTCTAAAATTCGCTAAAAATACTATATAATCAAATAATTATACAATGACCATGCTGACATTATGACATAATAGTCAGCACAAACAAGTTAAGGTTTTGTTACAATGAATTTTTGGAGGTTTTTTAGCCTTTCAGAGGCTAAGGCCGCCTGATGGCGTGAAATTAGCGTCCGCCCACCGCACGCGGATTTACCGGCGGCTTGCCTTGTGGCAATGCTCCGGGGCCTTCCATTTTGGGCTGAGGGCCTGCTGCAGGTGCTTTCACTGCCGGACCAGTGACCGGAACGACCGGAGCCGAAGCTTCACCGCCCATACCACCTACCGCATTACCCACCATAAGCCCCGCAATACCACCGCCCACTGCGGCCAGTATTTCATATCCTACCATGCCGCCAATCAGTTCCGGCAACAACAATCCGCCCACAGCGGCACCGGCGGCGATACCAATGATGCTGGACCATTTGATGCCGCCCTCTTCATTGATAAACATGCCTTTGATCGAATCGAGTAAACCGCCCATAATTGATACCCTTTACGTGCTTTTTGAAGGTTTATAGTACATTCTTTTCGTTAACAAATCCGTTACGCATGGGCGTGCCCTGCATCCGGCCCCATACGCCCTTTTGCCTGCGGAATTTGCATCCCTGGGCCTTTCATAGCCTGCGACTGACGCTCCATGGCAAAACGCTGCTCGTCACGGCGTTTTTCTAATGCCGACATGCGCTCGCGGCGCGATTCCATTTGTTCGTATTTCGCTACCAGCCGGTCTTCCTCGGCATCTGCGGCTTCACCCGCACTGGAAATGCTGACCAGCGCGCCCACCGCAGCACCCACCGCGCCACCAACCATGGCCGTAGTCGTAGCAGCACCTACCGCAAAACTCGTACCTTGCGCCGCTGCCCATTCGGGTGCAAACACGCCAAGAGCTGCCACCACCGGAATCGCTAACCATCCCATGGATATAGTAGCAGCAAGCGACGCAAATGCCACAGCCGCAACGCCTGCTAACGCGCCAATAGCACCCCATTTAAGGGCGCTTTTAATAACATGTTTAACGATGAAGCCAGTACGATTGAAATTTCGGAGCGCAGGATGCTTGCCAAAGCCTTGCGACTCCTCCTCCTCAAAATCATGATCGCTTTTACTGTCTCGACCCATGGTAAAATAATCCTTAGTTTACTGTACTATTAACACTACTATCTCATAAATGCCTAAAGTCTGCAAATTAAGGTTTGATGACGTGAAAAAATAACGATTTTCCGGCTGTCACAAAACTGTCAAACAGGCTCCAGATGCCGTTATCAGGCTATTAAAAATAGAAATATTATTAATATAAATAAATAGGTTAGTTCTTATCGCTGTCGATCACCAGCGCACCTACGATTTTGCCCGTGCAGAGGTCAATACTGACCGTTTCGTCCTGTCCTGCCTGTTTTTTAAGCTCAATTCGTATAATATGACCATCTGTCATGCGGTTAACTATCTTTCCGCGCCCTGTGAGGTCTATTTTACCGCCGGCACACTCGGACGCCGCATGCGCTTTCATGGCTTCCTGCGACACTTTTTTCCATACCACCGCCATCAGCAGCACCGTACCGCCAATCAGCAACACCCCCATCGAAATGACTAGCGTTTTAAGCGGGTTTGCGTTTTGTTTGGAACTCATTGGGTTTATCCGTTACTACCGTTACTTATGTCACACCAAGCGCCTGATACCTACACCATTACCACCGGCGAAGAGGATTCAGGCACCCGCCTCGACCGCTTTTTAACCAGCCGTTTGCCCGATATGTCGCGCAGCCGGTTGCAGGACTTGATAGCGCAAGGGTGCGTAACGTGCAACGGCAAGCTTGCAGAAGATAGTTCCCATAAAGTCAAATTGGGGCAAACCTACCAAATCAACGTGCCGGAAACGGTTGCCTCGCACATTATTGCGCAGGATATCGCGCTTGAGGTAGTGTATGAAGACGAACACATGCTCGTCATCAATAAACCCGCCGGACTTACCGTGCATCCCGCGCCGGGGCATCCGGATAATACACTGGTAAATGCGCTGTTGTCGCACTGTGGCGATAGTTTGTCGGGCATTGGCGGCGTGGCACGTCCGGGCATTGTCCACCGTATCGACAAGGAAACCAGCGGGCTGCTGGTCGTCGCCAAACATGATATCGCCCATCTGGCATTGTCGGCGCAACTGGTGGACCGCTCGCTCAAACGCACCTATGTCGCGCTGGTATGGGGGCAACCCAAAGCGCTACAAGGCACGATCACCGGAAACATTGGCCGCTCTTCCAGCAACCGCCAAAAAATGGCGGTGGTTAAATCTGGCGGGAAAGCCGCCACCACCCACTACAAACTACTGGAAACCTTTACACCCGAAGGCATGAAAGCACCGCTAGTCTCACTGGTAGAATGCAAACTGGAAACCGGACGCACGCACCAGATACGCGTGCATTTTTCATTCATCGGTCATGCGCTGGTGGGCGATCCGGTCTATGGGCAAACCACCGTTTCGCGCCTGCAAGCCAACACGTCTAAATCCATTCCCTCCCCCATGCGCGACGCGCTGTTGCAGTTTAAGCGGCAGGCGCTGCATGCGCGTGCGCTCGGCCTCATCCACCCTGACACTAAAAAACCGATGCATTTTGCCTGCGAATTGCCCGACGACCTGAACACATTACTGGATGCATTACGTCGCAGTTAGCTCCTTGTAATTCAAAATAACTACTGATAAATTACGCACGAATTAGTAAAGGTCATCACCATGCAGCATACTGTCGGCTCGTTCCTTTTTGACTATCTCTATCATCAGGGCGCGCGGCATGCGTTCGGCATTCCGGGTGACTTTGCACTGCCCACCTTCCGCTGGCTGGAAGCGTCCCAACTTGATCTGCTGACCATGACGCATGAGCCTTCGGTAGGCTTTGCCGCCGATGCCTATGCGCGTGTCCACGGACTTGGCATTGCCTGCGTCACCTACTGCGTGGGCGGGTTAAACATGCTCAACTCCATCGCCTGTGCCTACGCTGAAAAAAGCCCCGTGGTCGTCATATCCGGTGGCCCTTCCCCAAATGACCGCAAACACGATGCGCTGGTGCATCACAAGGTGCGTACCTTTGACACCCAACGCCGCATTTACGATGAAGTAACCTGCGCTTCCACCGTGCTGCTCGACCCTGAAACCGCAGCGGAGGAAATCATCCGCGTCATCACCGCCGTGCGAACCCATTCACGCCCCGGATATATTGAAGTACCGTATGATATTGTGGATCTGCCAATCCGCATGCCGACGATTAAAAACTATCCTGCACCGGAAAGTGACATTGAAAACCTTGAAGCAGCACTCAGCGAAGTGGTCGAAAAAATCACTAAGGCGCAACGTCCTGTCATTATTGCGGATGTAGAACTGCACCGCCATAACCTGACACCGCTGGCACTCGCCATCGCTGAAAAATTCAATATACCGATTGCATCTACGCTGCTTTCCAAAAGCATTATCCCCGAAACAAACCCGCTTTATATCGGAGTGTATAGTGCAGCGCTGTCGGAAGAAGTGTGCCAGCATTATGTCGAGGAAAGCGACTGCCTTATCCTGCTCGGTGCGTTTTTATCGGACGTGTTCAGCGGCTTCCACGCCACCCATAAACTCGACCGCACTAAAACCATCCTGCTGACCACCGAAAAACTCCGCGTGGGCCTGCATTCGTATGACAATGTGTTGATCAAGGATCTCCTCGAGGCCCTTGTCAGTAAAAACATTTCCCCTAAAACATTCAAAAACCCTTACAAGCAAACCGATCTTGTGCCGCTGACCGATGCAGAACGCGCACAACCTCTCGATGCCGATGCGTTCTTCCGCATTCTCGGCCTGACCATCGTTAAAGACGCAACAGTGGTGTGCGACACCGGTGATGCGCTGTTTGGCGCAGTGGGACTGCGTACCACACAAGCCAGTAATTTCCTTTCGGATGCGTATTATTTGTCGATGGGATTTGCCGTGCCGGCCACGGTGGGAGCCATTGCCGCCAAGCCGGACAGCCGCGCCTACTGCCTCGTTGGCGACGGTGCATTCCAGATGACTGGAATGGAAGTATCCACCTGCGCGAAATACAACATGCACCCGATTGTCTGCATCCTCAATAACGATGGGTATGGCACGCAGCGCCATATTATCGACGGGCCATTCAACAATATCCACGGATGGCAATATTCCAAAATCCGCGACGTCATCAATTATGGGAAATCCTATAAGGTGACGACCAAGGGCGAGTTGGAAAAGGTGCTTAAAGAAGCGGGCGCGACGAAAGAAATGTACCTCATCGAGGTCATTATTCCGCGCACGGATTGCAGCCCTCCGCTAAAACGCCTGACCAATAATCTCAGCGAAATCCGCGACGCTAAAAAACGTAAATAACAGTTTAAATTAAGGAGTTTTTATGAAGAAAATGTTGATCATCAGCTTAACCGCCCTTTCGCTGCTTTCTGCCTGCAACACCATTCAGGGTGTCGGGCAAGACCTGAGCGCGGCCGGTGAAGGCGTTGCCCACACGGCTGAAAAAACCAAGGAAAAAATCAGCAAGTAAACTAGAAGTTCTGCGACTACGCAGCCGTTTTGATGCCTTTGGAATCGAGCAGTTCTTTCAGTTCACCGCTTTCGTACATTTCACGCACAATGTCGCAACCGCCGATGAATTCACCCTTCACGTAAAGCTGTGGGATGGTCGGCCAGTTGGTGAACTGCTTGATGCCTTCGCGGATTTCAGCATCCGACAGCACATTGATGTCCTTGAAATCTTTTACACCCACGCGGTCCAGCACCTGAACCACGGTTGCAGAAAATCCACATTGCGGGATCTGTTTGCTGCCCTTCATATACAACACCACATCATTTTCGCTGATGTCTTTTTCGATGCGTTCAAATACCGGATTCGTGTTCATAGTCTGCTCCTGAGGTTATGTAACGTTGGCAGCAGGCATAGCACAGCCTTGCAAAAAGCCAACCAAAAAAGCCCTACCGCCCGCCGAGAGACACGAGTTTAGAGCTTTGGCGGTCACTTACATACGCGTATTTTTTTAAGGAAATACGGTCGCCTGCCGCAAAAACAGCCTTTTGATGCTCCAACTCGTCAAAAGTACGTAATGTGTCGGATGGCTCCAGTTTCCATATCTTTTGCTGCCCGATCACCGTACCCTCCCCGTCCCTGATGACAAGGCCAGTACGCTCATCAATGCCAAGGCCGATACAGTCTTTGTGGTCATTGACCGCCAGCTGCAACCGTTCCAGCCGGTGGTATTCCGGATGCCGGTGCAGGTGAGTATCGACAATCACTTTGCTGAGGAAACCGAACCCAGACCCCATCACCGGACCGGAATGGTCCGTATTCCAGTCCATTATCGTTTTCCCGTCACCCGACATCACCGCCGCACCGGCGGAACTGCCAGACACCGTAAACGAACTATCGTTCAGGTAACGGTCGCGAATGGCGTGATAGGCTTTCGTATCGAAAAAATTCTTCATCAGTAGCGATTGGTTCCCGCCATCAAAATACACTAGGCTGGTGTCGCTGTTTGTGAGTTTTTCAACGATCGCATCATCGTTGGCTGCATCCTTGGTTCCGATGGCAACCACTTCACTCGCACCCAGCAGCTTAAACAAAACGGTATCGAGCCACTCGTTGCGCTGCGCATGTTGCTCAGATGCACTGGTTACGCAGACAACCCTGCGCCCGTTGATCGGCGCGAATGTCCCAATAGCCCTGAACAAACCCGCGAAATCAACCTTATCGGTGAGATCTTCAAGCTGCTGCGTCGGCAAGGTCATCAGCATTTTGTCCGGATCTTTCAGCAGTTCCGCATCAATCCCCATCTGTTCCGCTGTTTCAGGAATTCGTGATCCAAGCTCCGCCTGCCCGCCCATAATCACGAGAGTTCCTTTGGGGAGGCGTTCCACGACTTCCCGCGGATGACGTTCTGCAAGGCGATCCACATTATCGGAATGCGAGAGGTTATATCCCACCACCGCAGCGCCGGCACCTAACGCCCCCAGTGCCAGAAAACTTCTGCGGTTCATTGGAGTTTTTGGATCAGAGCCAGAATGCTTGCCCATGTGATGGTTCCGGATTACTTGATTTTAGTGGTAACCTGCAAGGCATGTAGCTTGGTGCCCATGCCATCGCCTAGCGCATCAAATACCATCTTATGTTGCTGGACGCGTGATTTTCCGTGAAACTGTGAGGAAACAACCGTGATGCTGTAATGATCGTTATCGCCTGCGAGATCTTTCAGATCAATCAGTGCATCCGGCAACGCCGCCTGCACCATCGCATGAATATCTTCCGCTTTCATTCCCATACACCACTCCCCTCAAACGCACGATACCAGAGGGTCAGTATAGGTTTTGGAAAGCGCAAAAACAAGCCGCAATCAGGCGGTGGCTGCTTTCAGAGTGGGTAATATACCGGATTCCTGAAATTTTTTCTCTAATTCATCGACCGTGACAGGCTTAACGATGAAGGAATTGGCACCTTCCGCATAGGCTTTATCCCGATGCTCGCGCCCCTCATTGGCCGTGCATAAAATAACGACAACATTGCTGCCATAAGGCATCAGGCGGATTTTTCGTAAAACCTCAATACCGTTCATTTCAGGCATTTCCCAATCCAGAAGGATGCAATCGGGTAGCTTTTCGGCGCAAATTCCAAATGCTTCCTGAGCGCTGGCAGCCTGCGAACACGTCACATCGAAGCTTTCCACACAATGCCTGAGCAGCCTGCGGTCGAAAGGAGAGTCATCCACAATCAGGCATGTTTTCATAAAATGTTCCAACCCAGTATATGTTGTATATATAATTAATAATACAACTATTAGGTTTATTTTTCATTAAAATAAATCCACCAACCCCACGCCGCGCTTGCGGTTCCACCCTAAAAAGCCTTTTTGCTTTTTTATGCCGTTGAAAGATAGCCATGATCGGCTGATTAAAGTCGCCATCACCAACCGTCCGCTTTCGCGCACTGGTTGCCGAGTGTTTTATTTTGGTTCGTGTGCAGAAAGTGCAATTTGGCGGTTGCAGGCACGCTCAAGCATGATAATAAAGACAACATGAAAACATCCGCACAAAAATCCAGTGACTTAAAAATCACTCCTGATGTCGTTGCCGAACACGGGCTGACCGCCGAGGAATACAAACGCATTCTGGCACTGATGGGGCGCGAACCCAACATCGTCGAGCTGGGAATTTTCTCGGTGATGTGGAGTGAACATTGCTCCTACAAAACCACGCGCAAATGGCTGCGTACCCTCCCCACCGAAGCACCGCATGTCATCTGCGGTCCGGGGGAAAATGCCGGTGTGATCGACATCGGTGATGGGCAGGCTGCTATTTTCAAAATGGAAAGCCACAATCACCCTTCTTATATCGAACCGTTTCAGGGTGCTGCCACCGGTGTCGGCGGCATTTTGCGCGACGTGTTCACCATGGGCGCACGCCCTGTCGCCAACATGAACGCGCTGCGTTTTGGCGCACCGGAACATCCAAAAACAAAACATCTGGTATCGGGCGTTGTCGCGGGCATCGGAAGTTATGGCAATTGTGTCGGCGTGCCTACCGTCGGCGGCGAATGCACATTCCATCCGTCCTATAACGGCAATATCCTCGTCAACGCCATGACCGTTGGTGTGGCGGATACGGATAAAATATTTTATTCCGCCGCTGCCGGTATCGGTAATCCCGTCGTTTATGTTGGTTCTAAAACCGGACGTGACGGCATCCACGGTGCAACCATGGCTTCGGCTGAATTCGGCGAAAACTCGGAAGAAAAACGCCCGACCGTTCAGGTTGGCGACCCGTTCACCGAAAAGCTCCTGATCGAAGCCTGCCTTGAACTCATGCAGACCGATGCGATTATCGCTATTCAGGACATGGGCGCGGCGGGACTCACCTCCTCCTCGCTCGAAATGGCAGGCAAAGGCAATTGTGGCATAGAGCTGGAACTGGACAAAGTGCCGATGCGCGAAGTGGGCATGACCCCATACGAGATTATGCTGTCGGAATCGCAAGAGCGCATGCTGATGGTACTTAAGCCAGAAAAAGAAGAAATGGCGCGCAAGGTGTTCGAAAAATGGGAACTGGATTTTGCCACCATCGGCACCATCACCAACACCGGAAACCTTGTGCTGAAAATGCACGGCGAAGTCGTAGCGAATATGCCGATTGCGCCCGTATCCACCGATGCCCCTGTCTATGACCGCCCGTGGGTGCCAACACCCAAACGTCCGGCGCTGGCGGCGGATGCGGTAAGTGCCCCTAAGGATATGGGTACGGCTTTGTTGACGTTGCTTGCCTGCCCTGATCTGGCGAGCAAGCGCTGGATCTATGAACAATATGACCACATGGTGGGTAACGACACCGTCGCGCGTCCGGGTGGCGATGCTGCCGTTGTGCGCGTGCGTACCGGAAAAGGCGCGGAAACGAAAAAAGCCCTCGCCATCACCACCGATTGCACCCCGCGCTATTGCTATGCCGACCCTGTTGAAGGCGGTAAACAGGCTGTGGCTGAAACATGGCGCAATTTAACGACCGTAGGTGCGACGCCACTCGCCATCACCAACTGCCTGAATTTCGGCAATCCGGAAAAACCCGAAACCATGGGACAGATTGTCGGTTGCCTGCAAGGCATGGCAGAAGCCTGCCGCGCTCTCGATTACCCAATTATTTCCGGCAACGTCTCGCTGTATAATGAAACCAGCGGCAAAGGCGTATTCCCTACTCCCGCGATCGGCGGTGTAGGCATTATCAAAGACTTGTCCCTGTGCGTAGGCAATGCCTTTACGCACGAAGGGCAGGATATATGGCTGGTGGGTGACATTAAAGGGCATCTGGGTTCTTCGCTGTACCTGCGCGAAACACTTGGCCGCGAGGATGGCCCGCCGCCGCCGGTGAACCTGCAGAATGAAAAAAGAAACGGCGATTTTGTCCGCACCATGATTAGCAACCGCATGATTGACGCGTGTCACGATATCGCAGATGGCGGCTTGTTGGTGGCGCTGTGTGAAATGACCTATCGCCACGACATCGGTGCATCGGTCACGTTTCCTGCACATATTCCCGCCCACGCTTTTGCCTTTGGTGAAGATCAGGCCTGCTACCTGATCACCAGTGCCGCCGGTAAATCCAAGGATGTCAAACATAGCGCGTACAATGTGGGACTTGAGCTGTTCCATCTCGGTAAAACGCAGGCGGGTTATGTCGAAGTCGCAGGCGTGCTGAAACTTAGCACCAAGGAATTACGCACCACCCACGAAGCGTGGCTGCCTAAATTCATGTCGGCATAACGTCCCGCCGCAAGCGACTGATTATATCCCCAATAGTGAATTCCATTAACGCTTTATTAGAAGTGTCGCGTCATAGTACGTTATAGACATCACTGTGCATTGCCTGCGGGAGCGTAAATGCGTCTGACCTTAAGCACTAAATTTTTCTGCATTGCGTTTCTTTCCGTAGGCGCGATTGTGCTCAGCCATGTCATTTCCAATGCCGCCGCCTTCACCGAAACGACCGACCAGAAAATCCGCACCCTGCTGTGTCTTGAAGTGGCATCCGTGCTAGTGGCACTGGCGGTGCCGTGGTATGCGGTGCGCAATATTTTCACGCCACAACGCCATATGATTGAAGCCATGCGCCTGATATCGCAAGGCGATACCGCTGCTGTTATCCCGCATGCTGACCGCAAGGATGAAATGGGCGAAATGGCGCGTACCCTCTCGGTGTTCAGGGAAAATGCCATCAACCTGATTCATCTGGCCGAGGAGAAACAACGGCTCGAACATGAATCGGAGATGATCCGCCATAAAGCCATCGAAGACATGGCAAACACCTTTGAAAGCAGCATTAAAAAAATCGCCGATACGGTGGCAGCGGCCTCGGTCGCACTCGACCAGACTGCACATGCGGTGGCAACCACTACCGCAGGTAACAAAAGCAAATTAAGCGCACTGGTCAATCAGGTGACGGAATCCAGCCGCAATGTCGTCGTAGTATCCGAAGCGCTGGATAATATGTCCACCGCGATCACCGAGATCAACACCAAAATGGGCCGTGCCTCTTCCATTACGAAAGTGGCGGTCGCTGAAGCTGGAAAAGCCGATCACACGGTTAAAGGCTTGAACGAAGCAGCTACCAAAATCGGCGAGGTAGCCACCCTTATCAACGCCATTGCCGAACAGATCAATCTGCTCGCCCTGAACGCCACCATTGAAGCGGCGCGTGCGGGTGATGCGGGCAAAGGATTTGCGGTGGTGGCATCAGAGGTCAAAAGCCTCGCCACCCAGACCACCAAGGCCACCGAACAGATCGCCCAGTATATCGCCTCGATCCAGAATGCCACAAACGATACGGTAAAAGCCATGCAAAGCATCGGCAGCACTATCGGTGAAATCAACCAGATATCAGACGGTGTAGCCACCGCCATCGACGAACAGCGCGCCAATACCGCAGATATTCATACCACCGTGCAGGAAGTATCCACCATTACCCAGACCGTGGCACAAAATGCCACCGATGTGAATTCATCATCCGCGGTTACGGAAGAATCAACGCGGCTGATGTTGATGGCCACCTCCAAGCTTTCCAAACATTCGGAAATGCTGAAACAGGAAGTAGATAAATTCCTAAGCGGAATACGTTCGCAGAATTAAGCGGCCAGCAGGGATTTAAACAGCGCAACACCATCCACGCCACCAATCAACGATTCGGCATGGCGTTCAGGATGCGGCATCATGCCCAACACGTTGCGTTTAGCATTGCAGATACCAGCAATATTCAGCTGTGAGCCGTTCGGGTTGTCTTGATAGGTGAAGACAATCTGGTCATTATCCTGCAGTGATTTGAGCGTGGCGGCATCGGCAAAATAGTTGCCGTCGTGATGCGCCACCGGCACGTTGATCACCTGCCCTTTTTTGTAGTTCTTCGTAAACGGTGTGGCGATGGTTTCCACATTCAGCCTCACCTCGCGGCAAACGAATTTCAGTTTCTGGTTACGCATTAAAATCCCCGGAAGCAATCCGGATTCGGTGAGCACCTGAAAACCGTTGCATATGCCAATCACCAACCCGCCTTTATCCGCATGCGCTTTCACTTCACGCATGACCGGAGAGTGTGCAGCCATAGCACCGCTGCGCAAATAATCACCGTAGGAGAATCCCCCCGGCAATACCACCAGATCGACTTTCGGCAGGCTATTGTCACCGTGCCATACCATCACCGGCTGCAAGCCCGTAGCGGCAAGAACGGTCTTGGCATCGCGGTCGCAGTTGGAACCCGGAAAAACGATAACAGCAGATTTCATTGCTCAACCAGCTCGTAGCGGTAATTCTCAACCACCGTATTAGCAAGCAGGCCCGCACACATTTTCTCAATGGCGGCTTCCGCTTTTTTGCGGTCTTTTTCTTTCACTTCCACTTCAATGTATTTACCCTGACGCACTTCTTCTACTTCAGGAAAACCCATGTTGTGAAGCGCACCGACGATGGCGCGGCCCTGTGGGTCGAGTACACCGCTTTTTAACGTGATATGGATTTTAGCTTTCATTTCTTTTTCTTCTTCGCGGTTTTAGGTGTGGGTTTCTTGGCCATTTTCGGGGTCTTGGCGTTGACTTCGATCACATAGCTGCTGTCGCCATCCTGCGGCATAACGCCAAGGCGGCGTGCCACTTCACGGTATGCATCTTCGATTTCACCGAGATCCTGACGGAAGCGATCCTTGTCCAGCTTGTGACCGGTTTTCATATCCCACAGGCGGCAATTATCGGGGCTGATTTCGTCGGCAAGAATAATCTGCTCGCGATCATTTTCCTGAAGGCGGCCGAATTCCAGTTTGAAATCCACCAGACGTATACCGATGCCCATGAACAGACCGCTGAGGAAATCGTTGATGCGGAATGCATACATGCGGATTTCATCCATCTCCGACGGGGTCGCCCAGCCGAAAGCGAAGATATGTTCTTCAGTGACGAACGGATCGCCGAGCGCGTCATTTTTATAGCAATATTCGATCAGCGGATGACCGAGCGGTTTGCCTTCCTGCACGTTGAAACGCTTGGCAAAGCTGCCGGCGGCAACGTTACGGATGATCACTTCCAGCGGAACAATCTGCACGGATTTGATAAGCTGCTCGCGCATGTTCAGCGTGCGGATAAAATGGGTCGGTATGGACATCTCGTGCAAACGCAACATCAGGTATTCGGAAATGCGGTTGTTAAGAACGCCCTTGCCGTTGATAACCCCTTTTTTTACATTGTTAAATGCGGTGGCATCATCCTTAAAATGCTGGATCAGCGTTCCGGGTTCCGGCCCCTCAAAAAGTTGCTTTGCTTTGCCTTCATAGATAGGTTTGCGCGGGGGCATGTTGATGATCTTTCGTTTTATTGGGTGCATAAATTTTTCCATAGCCCTGTCATAAAGGAAATTATGTCACACTGCAATATTGCAGAATGCCCGAAAAGCCTTTATATAGGCTCTCAATAACTGTATTTCAAGACCCGCAATAGTAAAAGTTGCTGAAAAAGCGACAGAAAAGGACAGTGCCATGACTACATTCGATGATCGCGACAAGGCGTTCGAGAACAAATTTGCCCATGATGAAGAGCTGGCGTTCAAAGTCCATGCCCGCATCAATAAGCTGGTCGGCCAGTGGGCCGCTACCCAGATGGGCAAAACCGGCATCGAGGCAGAAAATTACGCCGTTGATCTGGTACAGGGTGAATTAACAAGCGACACCAAACACTTAATCGAAAAACTGCAAAAAGACTTCGCCGCCGCGAAAGTCACCGTGGCGCTGGAAGAAATCAACGCAGCGATCGTGCGCGAAACTACCATCGCCAAATCACAGCTGTTAGGCGACAAGTAATTACGTTCGCTTTTTTAATACCAACTGCGTTTAAATTGCCGTATGATTTGCCGCATGTCAGGGTCGCTTAAACAACAGTCGGTTTTCTCCAAAGCCATCACCACGATGACGGCGAAACCGAAGCAACTTTTATCCGGCGTAAAATACCGTCTGCATGGCCTGAAACAAGGCGCGCCCAAGACCGCTCCCGAGGCGGTATTACAGGGATTATCACCTGATGATGAACAGTTCAAACACCTATCTTTCACTTTTGCCATTATTGCGCTTTCGGCCAAAGTCGCCTGCGCCGACGGCAAGCTGACACAGGAAAAATACATCGCGTTCCGTGATTCGTTCCCGCTTAAAGACGGCGTATGTGGCAAGCTGCGTTCGCTATTCACGCTGGCCTGTCATAACGAAACGCCACTGGAACATTACGTCTTGCAAATCAAGTGTGCCTTTCCCGACAACCAGCCCCTGTTTACGGCATTGCTCGACCGCCTGTTCCTTGTCGCCAGCGCCGATGGCGCGGTGTCACGCGAAGCAGAAACCATACTCTCTACCATCGCTCATATATTAGATGTCAGCGCCATTGATTTTAGCGCCGCCTGCGCGCTTTATGAAACACCATCTGCTGTCGTAGACAAAAAACAGGCGCGCCACATTATGGGAGTAGATGCAGGCGTTGAGGCACGAACCCTTAAAAAACGCTACCATGAGCTAATGCAAAATTACCACCCCGACCGCTATGCCGCGTACGACCTCTCCCCCGAAGTCAAACAATTGCTACAATTCAAAGCGGCCGAAATCAACGAGGCCTACCGCGCGCTGAAAAAAATCGCCGCATAAGGACGCTGGACGGCTCCTTTCGAAAAGTATATCACAAGGTAGTATCACTCTTCTTTTTACTGCTTTATTATGCGCCCCATTGATATCTTTTTTGCCATTCTGGTTGCGCTGCTGTGGGGCTGCAATTTCGTCTCCGCAAAATTCGGTGTGGCATATTTTCCGCCTTTCCTGCTGACGGCGCTGCGCTTTACATTTGTGTCGCTGGTGCTGGTTCCGTTCGTGCCACGCCCTACGCTTGCTCAACTGAAACAGATTATAGTGCTGTCATCCATGAGCACATTCCATTTCTCGCTGATTTTTGTCGCCATTTTCATGGGGCTTGATATTGCCAGCAGCGCCCTGCTCGGCCAGATGGGCGTGGTGTTCGCCTGCATATTCGGTGCTATTTTCCTGAAAGATATGCTCGGCATATGGCGCATCGGCGGCATCGTTATCGCCTTCATCGGCACCGCTATCGTGGCAGGTACACCGCACATCATGCAACATACGGGGGCATTTTATGCCGCCATCGGTAGCACCCTGACATGGGGCATCGCCAATGTACTGATAAAACGTATCCATGGCCTGCACAGCATGGCGCTACTGGCATGGATGGGGCTTTGCACCGTGCCGATGCTATTGCTGTTATCATACCTGTTTGAACCACACTGGCCGAACATCATGGATGCGCCGCTGTCGGCATTGCTGGCCGTCACCTACACCGCCGTATGCTCCACCATCATCGCTTATGGTTTATGGTACTATTTGCTTGGACGTTATAACGTGTCGCAGGTTACACCTTACAGCCTGCTCACACCCATTTTTGGTATTGGCAGCGGCCAAATTTTCTTCACCGAAGAGCTCACCTCACAGGTGTTACTTGGTGGTTTCGTAACCATCATCGGCGTGGCGGTGATCGTGATACGCCGTCCCAAAACCATCATTCTCGGAGAAGCGACATGAGCGCACCTGCTATCACACAGCGCCCTTCCCCCAATTTCGACAGCCGCGATGGACAGACCATCGACATGCTGGTGCTACATTATACCGGTATGCCCACCGCACGCGAGGCACTGGACCGGTTATGCGATGCACAAGCCAAAGTCAGCGCCCATTATGTGGTGGATGAGGACGGCACTATCTATCAGCTGGTGGCCGAAGAAAACCGCGCATGGCACGCAGGCGTGAGCGCGTGGCGCGGACATAGCAACATCAACCAACGCTCCATCGGCATCGAAATTGTCAATCGCGGCCATGAGTTTGGCTATCATCCCTTTCCAGTAGAACAGATGAAAAGCGTGGCAGCCTTGTGCAAGGGTGTCGTGTCGCGCCACGCGATTCCCAAACGCAACGTGGTCGGGCATTCGGATGTTGCCCCCACCCGCAAGGAAGATCCAGGTGAATTATTCGACTGGAAGATGCTGGCTACGCAAAAAATAGGATTGTGGCCGAGGGAATTAAGAGGCAAGCCTTCCATTTTTGGCATGCTGGCGGGCTTCCTGATGTGGTGTTTCAGCGGCGATATTTTTCCAGCCGTTTCACTGCCTACGAAAAAAAATAAAGCGATGTACGCTATTGCCTCCGGCCCGCTTCCCTCGGAGGAGGAGCTGAAGCACCGGCTGGAATCCTATGGCTACGACACCGCCGACCTGCCCAAAACCATCACCGCCTTCCAGCGCCATTTCTTCCCTAAGCATTTAACCGGCATATGGGACCATGAATGCGTGGTGCTGCTTGCAGCTTTGACGGCTATGCTATAGAGATCTGCGGTGTAACCTATTAATGGAGCATTTTTATGGCATATGAAGAAGGTATGAGTTTTGATTACAGTGAGATCACCAAGCATGTGACCGTCACTTTCCGTGGAAAAATCACCAAGTTAACCCCACAATACAAAGATTATCGCCGCGCCAAGGAAGAAGCTGAGGCTTTCTGCCGCAAGAACGGCTGGAAGGGCTAATCGTCGGGGCATGTTTTACCTCGTCATTAAATCGGCGTTGTCGGGCGTCATCGTCATGATCGTATCCGAGGTCGCCAAACGTAGCCCGTCTGTTGGCGGGCTGATCGCGTCGCTGCCGCTGATTTCTCTGCTGGGTATTATCTGGCTGTGGAAAGAAACAGCGGATGTTGAACGCATCGCCGCACACGCCGAATCCACTTTCTGGTTTGTCCTCCCCTCCCTGCCCATGTTCCTTATACTGCCTGCCCTGCTGCGGCAGGGAATGGGCTTCTGGGTGGCCCTTAGCCTGTCGTGTATTGTTACTATTTTCTTATATATTACAATGCTATGGCTTCTTCCAAAGCTGGGTCTGAAGTAACCAAAGCCTTAGCTTGCTGACAGCAGCGTATTCCACTATAGATTTAGAGCCAGATAGCCGGATGGCCGCGAATAGCAATATTTGAGGAAAGTCCGGGCTCCATGGAACACGGTGGCGGGTAACGCCCGCCGGAGGCAACTCTAGGGAAAGTGCCACAGAGAATATACCGCCTGTACGCAAGTATAGGTAAGGGTGAAAAGGTGCGGCCAAAGGTGAAAGCCGGAAGCTTAAAGTAAGAGCGCACCGCGCTTGTGGTAACACAAGTGGCAGGGAAAACCCCACCGGGAGCAAGACCAAATAGGGGCAGTAAGATACGGATTTATTCGTATCAGGCAGGTTCCGTGCAACTGCCCGGGTAGGTCGCGTGAGGTGACGGGCAACCGTCATCCCAGATGAATGGTCATCCCTTCGCAAGAAGGACAGAACCCGGCTTACAGGCTGTCTGGCAATTTTTATTGTATTTATTAACCTGCGTTAATATAGTGGCACATCATTGAACGTTGTCACTCCAAACAGAAAGTTTTCCCCATGGCTTTTGTAAAAGAACTGCCTCCGCTCGCACTCATCGCAAAGGAAACCGGCAAGAAAATTTTTGCCCTGCAGGCGCATGTGAAAGCGAATCCGCAGGAGTGGGAGCATAAAGAGGAAAGAAAGCCGGATGGCACTATTGTGCATTCCATCGCGACCAAGGCCGATAAAGAAGCGCATTACATGATTAAAAATTTCATCGCAGCACATCCGCGTTTTAAGGATCTGGGCTTTGTGTCCGAGGAAGGTACCGAGGAAGAAATTGCCGCCGGTATTCAGGCCAGTGAACGCATCGAAACCGACCCGCTGGATAATACGAGCGGCTATGCCAAAGGAAAGCCGGGCAGAGATGACGGCTACAGCGTTAATATCGGCCGCGTAAAAGAAGGCGTTCCGGTGGAAGGCGCGGTGTATTTCCCCGCCAAACAGGAATTATTCTTCACCAGCGAAGACGGCAAAAAAGCCTACTACCAAAAAGGTGATGGTCCGGTCGTGGATCTCGCTGTCAAAGATGGCGCATTGCGCCAGCCGTTTAAAGTCGCTGTCGGTTTCAACAATCCTAATCTAGAAGGGCTGGGCAGGGAGAAGGAAGATTTTGTCACCGGCGGAGAACCCGCTCAATACCGCAGCATGAAAGTCGCCGATGGCACTTATGATATCACCCAGCTTAATGTCGGTGATGGTGGATATAATTCATGGGATATCGTTGGGCCAGACGCCGTGCTGCGTGCCGCTGGCGGGGCATTTGTGACACGGCAGGGCGATCTGATGGAATACCAGACCGGCACTTATAAAGTAGCTGACCATTATGCCGGAAGCCTCGATTGCCTGATCACACGCAATATAGCCAAACCGGAATTGCGGCAACAGCTGAACCGTACCCAACTCTACTGATTATCCCTGCACCAGAATCTTCGGTGTGGTAAATTCCATGAGCGTAGCATTAGCCTGAGTGATGTCTTCCCACGCCACCGCGCCCAGATCAATCGACGCAAAGGCACAGGTGGGGAATTTCATCATCAGCAGCTCCAGCAAATCCTCGTCACCCTGCTTTGATACATTCAGGCACAACTGGTGCAGCCCCGGATTATGCCCCACCACCATCACACTACTCATGGTTTCAGGCAGGCAGGCGAGTTGTTTGACGATTTCATTGGCGCTGGCGAGATAAAGAGCATCCGTAAATTCCTGCTTTGAGGTGCATTTGCTTGCCTCTTTCACCAGATTCCATGTGGTTTTGGCGCGTTTTGCCGTGGAACACAGCACCAGATCAGGTTTTATAGCCTTGTCCACCATGTATTTACCGATTACCGCGCAGGCATCGATACCCTGCTGGTTGAGGCCGCGCTCGTGGTCATCAAGGGTGGCTGAGCCTGTCTCCGCCTTGCCGTGCCTGAGGATATACAATGTCTTGGTCAGTGGCATAGTCCTGCGCCTGCAATTTTTATGCGTATCTGCTTGTAATTAATTCGTATTTTAACATACAATAAACCTAATTGATGTATAGTTAATTTTTATGACTGATAAAAAAACCGATATACCAGCCCCTCACGCACAGGTACTGAGCATTGCCAGCACCAAAGAGCGCTTCATCAACCGCGAAACCTCGTGGCTGGCGTTCAATAACCGTGTGCTGGACGAAGCGTGCAATCCGAATAATCCGGTGGTAGAGCGGCTTAATTTCCTCGCCATCTCGGCCTCCAACCTCGATGAATTTTACATGGTGCGGGTGGCCAGCCTAAAAGATTACGTGCTGAAGGGCATCACCAAAAAAAGCTTGGACGGCATGACCCCGCTGGAAGAAATCGAAGCCATCCAGCTTATCGCCACACCGATGGTGATGCGCCAGCATACCTGCTGGCTCGAGCTGCGGCAGCGGCTGGAAGAATCCGGCATCACAGTCGTAAAACCAGAAAAACTCCCGCCTAAAAATCTGGCGTGGCTGGAGGAATATTTTCTGGAAAATATTTTCCCTGTACTGACACCCATTGCTATCGATCCGGCGCATCCGTTTCCGTTCCTTCCCAACCTCGGGCTCGCACTGGTGTTCCAGCTCACCTCAGGCGTTGATGACAAAGAACAAATCTCCATCATCCCCCTGCCCTCGCAGTTGCAGCGCTTTATTTTGATTCCGGGCAACAAGTTGCAATACGTGCTGCTTGAGGATGCTATTACCTTATTCCTCAATACGCTGATGCCTGGATTTTGCAATCTTGACTCGGCGCTTTTCCGTATCGTGCGTGACAGCGAACTCGATGTGGATGAAGAAACCGAAGATGACTTCGTGCGTAACTTTGAACGCGCGCTGAAACAACGCCGCCGTGGCCGCGTGATACAAATTAAATTCGCAACACCTGCATCCAAACGCCTCGTGCATTTTGTTTGCGACCAGATGCATGTCGATATGCACGACATTATCGAAGTCGATGGATTGCTGGGCTTAAGCAGCCTGCGTGAACTATGCGAACTTGCGCCCGCCGAATTGCGCTACCCGCCGTTTCATGTGCGCTTCCCTGAACGCATCAATGATTTCGGCGGAGACTGCTTCGCTGCCATTGCCGCGAAAGATATTGTCATCCACCATCCGTTTGAAACGTTTGATGTGGTGATACAGTTTTTAAAGCAAGCAGCGGAAGACCCCAACGTGGTGTCCATCAAACAAACGCTGTACCGCACCAGCAAGGATTCACCGATTCCGAAACTACTTATTGCTGCCGCCGAGGCCGGAAAATCCGTCACCGCACTGGTGGAACTGAAAGCGCGCTTTGATGAGGAAGCCAACATCAAATGGGCGCGTAATTTAGAAAGCGCCGGTGTACAGGTGGTGTACGGGTTCGTATCGCTCAAAACCCACACGAAAGTCACGCTGGTAACGCGCCGTGAATCGCACGGAACCGGAAACCAGATTGTGTCGTATGCCCATTTCGGCACCGGCAACTATCACCCCGCCACTGCTAAAGCCTACACCGACCTGTCGTTCTTCACCTGCGACCCTGATCTGTGCCGCGATGCAGCCTATCTGTTTAACTTCGTCACCGGATACGCCCCGCCGCGCAGCTTTAAAAAGATCATTACCGCACCGCGTGATATGCGCAAGAAATTGCTGGAGCTGATTGAAAACGAAATCAAAAACGCCACCAACGGCAAACCCGCCGCCATCTGGGCAAAGATGAACTCGCTGGTGGACGAGCAGATTATTGAAGCGCTGTATAAAGCCTCGCAAGCGGGCGTGGTCATCGAACTGGTGGTGCGCGGCATTTGCTGCCTGCGTCCGGGGGTGGCTGGCATGTCGGAAAATATACGCGTTAAAAGTATTGTCGGGCGCTTCCTTGAACATGCGCGCATCTATTGCTTTGGCAATGGCGCGGCGTTGCCATCGGCGAATGCGAAAGTATTTATCGGTTCAGCCGACTGGATGCCGCGTAACTTCGACTGGCGGGTGGAAGTGGTGGTTCCGATTGAAAACCCCACCGTGCATGAACAGATCATGGGGCAGATCATGGTCGCTAATCTTAAAGATGAAAAACAAAGCTGGATCCTCCAGTCTGACGGCAGCTACAAACGCCTTCCGTCAGGGCCTGACAGCTTGTGCGCGCATGATTACTTCATCAATAATCCCAGCCTTTCAGGTCGTGGAAAATCGCTGAAGAAAGTGAAGTCGTCACAGATGCTGCGCTACAAGACCCTAAAGAAACGCACCTAGCCATGACTGATACGACACCCACCAAAACTACGCCACCCAAAACCACCAAATTCAGGCCGCGTATTGCAACGGTCGATGACCCGATGATCGGTGCGGTGGCAGATGCATTTTTCCGTTTTGAATCCCAAAAACAGGCAGCGGAAAAACTTGCCCACATTTCCAAGCATTACATCCGCGCCAAGGAACAGGAACCCGACAGCCTGCGGCTGTGGATTCGCGGTTTTGCTGTGACCCCTGAAGAAAAAAGCGATGGCTACCGTGGGCATTTTGCCCGCATCACCATCGCCGCTATCGATAGCGGGCGCTTCACCCTGAAAGCCGAGAAGCTGGTAGTGGAACTCGACCGCCATCCGCAAAAGGAACGCCCGAAAGAACGCCACCCCAACTGGGGGCACCCGATCATGCGGGCGGTGCAGACGGGCAAACACTTTCCGAGCATTTCGGTAGCACGCTGCCAGCTGATAGAACTGCATGAGGAATTTCCCGATGTGACAATTCCGGGCAAGGATAAGCTGCATGTAATGGTGTATAACCGTACACTGCGTGAAGGCGATAACGATAACCCGATTCAGAAAATTACTCTGACGATTACACCACTGGAGGATGGCAATGCCAAGCTCGTGGTAAAAAAACCTTCCGCCCGCAAAAAGCCTGCTACCAAACAAGAAACAGCCGAACCAAAAGGCAAATTCACCACCATGCTCAAGCAGCAAACCAAGCGCAAGCCCACGCGCAAAAAACCATCCGAAGCCTGAAAATACAAACCCCCGGCCCTCCTTTCGGATTGCTGGGGGTTCGCCGTTCATTTAAGAACGGGGTCTGTTGGTTTACGCGGCGGCCGGAACGTAGTTCGCGTAGAACTCGGTCACCATCTTGTCGGTGACCCCGATGTAGACCTCCGCGCCATCCTGACGGATGGTGAGGTAGTTTTCATCGGCGAGGAGCCGGAGGGCCTGAACGACCTGCTTGCCGAACATCGCGATCATCCCAGCATAAGCGGGGTGGATCTGATCGTTGTCTTCCTGTCGGAAGTGATCGGCGAGCTGCTTGTACGTCACCTCCTGCTTCCACTCGAGACCGAGCTTGGCGTAGAGGGTGACGAGGTAGGCCGCGGCGCATTCCTTCTCGCTGTTTTGGAACTTGGACGAGTGGAACACCGGGTAGACCTGAGACGGGGTGAACGTGTCCATGACACTTCTCTCCAGCTCGCAACCTTTTTTTAGGAGGCACGAGCATAAAACGGACTGTGTCCCCAAGTTATCCTCCCTAAACGTAAGGGAGCTTGGCATTTACATGCAACAACTGGGACGGTTTGATTATACCACACCGCAGGTTAACGGTAAATGCACGCCCGCTGCACGCCATTAATTGATCCAATTGTAATATATACATAATATTATGAATTTTACATGACAACCCAGCCAGACCCGTTTTTTCTAGCTGCCACACCAAGCTCGCTATTGCCGAGTCACGGGTAACTGCTATAAGTGCCGCCATGACAGATGATGCAGACATTGAAATCAACGAACACCCCTTCCGTGATGGCCGGATAGGCATCATCGACATTGGCTCGAACTCCATCCGTATGGTCGTCTATGACCAGCAAAAACGCTCCCCCGTCCCCATCTATAATGAAAAGGTCATGTGTGCGCTCGGCAAGGGGCTGGCTTCATCCGGTGTGCTTAACCCCGAGGGCGTGGAATTGGGCAAGCAGGCGCTGAGACGTTTCAATGCGCTGGGTCGCAATATGGAAATATCCTCGCTCTATGTCATGGCCACCGCTGCTGTGCGTGATGCAAAAGACGGCGCAGCCTTCGCCCGCTACCTCGAAGACACCTACAGCATTGATGTCGATATCATCTCGGGGAAAAAAGAAGCAAAGCTCGGCGCGTACGGCGTGTGCGCGTCCATGTATAAGCCACACGGCATCACCGGTGACTTGGGCGGCGGCAGCCTCGAGATGGTGAAAGTGGAAAACGGCCAGATCGGCGATCATGCCAGCTTACTGCTCGGCTCCTTACGCATGATTGACGAAAGCAAAGGCGACCGCGACAAGCTGCGCAAGCTGATCGAAAAGCGCTTCAACGAACTCGACTGGCTGGATAATAAAAAAGTGCCGAATTTTTATGCCATCGGCGGAACATTCCGCGCACTCGCCAAAATGCACATGGCCGCCTCCAATTACCCGCTGCGGATTCTGCATGAATATAAAATAGAAGCAAAAAACTTCCTGAAATTTGTGCAGGACATCGCCGGACTCTCGTTCGAAAAACTGGAAAAACTCCCTGGCTCGGCCGCAAAACGTACTCCCGCGCTTCCGGGTGCGGCGATTGTGCTGGAACACATCATCACACGCGCACGCCCTGAAAACGTCATTATCTCCGCCAGCGGTATCCGTGAAGGCTACCTGTATGAAAAGCTGTCGCCTTTCGTGCGCGGCCATGACGGGCTTATCGCATCATGCAGCGAATTCGCCACCAAAGGCGGGCGCTCCACTTCCTATGCCAACGAACTCTATACATGGATGTTCCCGCTCGTCGCCGATGAGAGCGACAAAGAACGCCGCCTGCGTCTTGCATTCTGCCTGCTGTCCGATATCGCCCAGCACATCCATCCTGAATACCGCGCCGAATGGGCGTATAGCCGTATCTTATGTTCGGCACTTACCGGACTGACCCACCGCGAACGCGTCAAGCTTTCACTCGCGCTCTACTACCGCTACCAATTCCGCCGCAAGGATGAACTGCCTGCTCTGCCGTTGCTCAAAGCCTCCGATCAGGAATGGGCACGGCTGGTGGGAAGCGCCGCCAACCTCGGCTACCATTTGTCAGGCAGCATCGCCGGAAACCTGCATAAATCCTCTTTTATGATTGAAAAAAACAACCTGTCACTGCAACTCAGCGGCAGCATGCATGATTTACTGGGTGATGCAGTGAAACGCCGGATTGATGGATTGCGTCTGGCCTATTCGGATTATCTGACGCGCAAGCGTTTATAAATAGATATCTGACTTCAGCAGATAGTTCTGCACGAAATCACGGACGCCATCTTCAATCGATGTAAAGGGCTGATCGTATCCGGCAGCACGCAATTTGGAAATATTGCCTTCGGTAAAATACTGGTAGTTGGCAACGAGATCTTCAGGCATATCAATGTAATTGATTTTTGGCTCGCGGCCAATCGCGGCAAAAATAGCCTTCGCCATATCATTATAGGAACGCGCTTTGCCGGTGCCGATATTGAAAAGGCCTGAGACATTCGAATTATCCAGACACCATAACATCACGCGCACGGAATCTTTGACATAGACCACATCACGCATCTGCTCGCCGTCCGCGTATTTCGGATTGTAGGAACGGAACATACGTACGGCCGCACCTTGAATGGCCTGTGGCGCGATTTTGGCAATCACGCTGCGCTGGTCTTCCTTATGGTATTCGTTCGGGCCATAGGTGTTGAAAAATTTTAAACCCACCCATTGCGGCACCGCACATTCGCCGCGTGCCACCGCACCCGCCACATGCGTATCAAACAGCTGCTTGCTCCAGCCGTATCCGCTCATGGGCTTCAGCTTCTTAAGATAGTTCAGATCCGTGCTGTCTTCGAATCCGTTGCTGCCGTCACCATAGGTTGCCGACGAAGACGCATACACCAAGCGCACCTGACGCGCATTGCACCAGCGCCATATTTTAAGCGATAGCGCAAAGTTGTTTTTTAAGATGAGATCGACGTCTTTTTCAAGTGTCGATGAAATCGAACCCATGTGGTAGATCATATCGATGTGATGGCGGTTGACTTCCATCCATTCAAACATGTGTTCAGGTTCGATGATTTCAAATACATGATGCTTACTGAGGTTACGCCACTTCTCACTCGTGCCGAACGTATCGCACACCACAACATTGTGGGTATCGCGTTCGAGCAACGCGGCAACGAGATTGGAGCCGAGAAAACCGCCCCCCCCTGTAACCAGAATCGTTTTCATGATGCGTCCTCCATTCTATATGATACAATAGTGCCAGTTTAGGAATGGTTAAGGCACCCCAAAAAACAGGGTAACATGCAGAAAGATAATAAAATTTTTGACGACTTTGCCAAGATGGCCACGGGTGCCGCCGGTGGGCTTTTGGACATGAAACGCGAGCTGGAATCAATGGTGGCAATGCAGTTGGAAAAGCTGCTGCAGAAGATGAACCTCGTCACCAAGGAAGAGTTCGACACGCTGCAAGCCATGCTGGCCAAGGCGCGCAGCGAACAGGACGAACTCAGAAAACGCCTCGACGCACTCGAAAAAAAGAAATAACCGCATCACGCAATCGACCATGCAGCGAACAACAGGTGTATAGCGCCGCCCGACTGCATCCGGTTAACCTTTTTCTTAATATTTTTTAGGCTTTCCGCTAAGCGACCGCTCCGTCTGAATTTTTGCTGAAGGTTAACGAAAAAAGCGCCATTTTTTGCATGTTTTTATATTAATCAAATACTTGAATGTTTTGTCCACTTATCCCCAGTTAACCCATGGCGGGTATACATTGACAAACTATTGTTTTATATAAATATAATAAATATCGTTAATCCTAACTTAAAGTGTTGGCTTTTTAAAAATTCCATGCAAGGATCCCCCATACCGATCTTCAACTTCCCTTACAACCAAGACTGGAAGCCGATTTTAAGAAGAACGAATTTGAAATCATTTCGCTGGAGGAATGAATAATGACTGCAATGTTGATGAAAACAGAAACAAGCTACAACCCACTCGATATCGCCGAGTTGGTGGTTATGGATCGCGATTGGGTGTTCGACCGCCCGGGTGATGGCGAACTGATCGCGGAAGTGAATGGTGCATGGTGCAACTATCGCATCTGGTTCACGTGGCAGGAAGATTCAGGTGGCCTGACATTGTCGTGCGCACTCGATAGCAAATTACCAAAACAGTCCGTGATGAAAATTCACTCGCTGCTCGCTTTGGTGAATGAAAAATTATGGCTCGGCCATTTCGATATAAGCTCGGAAGATTGCTCCGTGGTGTTCCGCCATTCGCTGCTTATCAGTGATGGTGCAGGAACCAGCGCCGAGCATCTGCAACAGCTGCTCGATATCGCCATCAGTGAATGTGACCGCTTCTACCCTGCCTTCCAGTCTGTAGTCTGGGGTGGCAAGAGCGCTCAAGATGCACTCGCTATTGCTCTGTTCGAAACTATCGCTGAAGCTTAAAGCACCACGCTACCGATAACAGATGACAGAGTATGGATGACGGATTAGTATTGGTCCGTCATCCATTTTTTTTGTGCTGAGTATTCATGACCACCCCTCATTCTTTGCTTCTTGTCGGCTGCGGAAAAATGGGAAGCGCATTACTCGAACGCTGGAAGCACTCGCAGGCAATGCAGCGCTTCGATATTATCGACCCGTCCCATATACAAAAAAATGAACCGAATATTTTCTGGCATAAAAATTCCGAAACACTGGCAGCGAATTATGCGCCGGATGTGATCATCCTTGCAGTTAAACCGCAACAGCTCGAATCTATTTTACCTGCCTATAAACTTCGCTTCGCCGGCAGCACTCCACTTTATATATCTATAGCTGCCGGAAAAACGCTTGGCTTTTACTCGCACCATCTCGGCGAACATGTCCATGTGGTGCGTGCCATGCCCAACACCCCTGCCCTCGTCGGTCAGGGCATCACCGTATTATGCGCTGCCCCCACCCTTCCCGCTTCGGCCAAAAAAATCGCAGGCGATCTTCTGAAGGCAGTGGGTTCCGTCGAATGGCTGGAGGACGAATTGCTGATGGATGCCGTCACCTCGATTTCCGGTTGCGGCCCTGCCTATGTCTTCTTATTTATAGAAGGACTGATCAAGGCGGGTATGGCCGCCGGACTGGATGAGCATCTTGCCAAGTCCCTTGCGCTGCAAACCGTTTCCGGCAGCCTTGAGCTTGCAAAACACAGCCCGAAATCGATGGAGCAATTGCGCATCGATGTGGCCAGTCCAGGTGGGGCAACCGAGGCCGCGCTTGGCGTTTTTATGCAGGAAAATCGCCTGCATCAGGTAATAAAAGAAGCTGTGCTGGCCGCCAAGAAACGCTCCAAAGAGCTATCTTAATAAAGCAAAAACAATAACTTGATCGAATTTTTGTGCAATGCAACAAAACGCTTGACGAAAGCACTTTGCTTTGGCATTATGCTGCCTCAGTTCTGCTACAGTAGAACAAAACATATAGGAGATACGACCATGACTTACACGAACCCATTTGCTGATCTGTTCAAAAACTCTTTTGACATGAACCAGCTTTTCTCGACCCAGCGCCGCAACATTGAAGCGCTCTCAGCTGCCAATCAGGCTGTTGTTGAAGGCGCTCAGGCTATTTCACGCCGTCAGGCTGAAGTAATCCGTGGCCACGTTGAAGATACTTTGAAAGCTTCTAAGGACCTGCTCACCAGCGGCACCCCAGAAACCAACATGACCAAACAGGCTGACTTCGCTAAGAGCATCTTCGAAACCACCCTTTCGAACCTCCGTGAAATCACCGAAATGGCTACCAAATCCGGTTTCGAAGCATTCGACGTTCTCAACAAGCGCGCTGCTGAAACTCTCGAAGAAATCAGCAAAGCCGGTGCTACCCAAGCTGCACCAAAAAAGAAATCTGCTTAATTAAGTAGAGTTTTTTTCGATTTAAAACCCCCGTGCGTCAAACGTGCGGGGGTTTTTTATTACTCTTCGCCAACCACTCGAGTCTGTGGACGCTTTGGTGCCCCGCGCTGTTCCAAAAGCACCTGCCCCACCGGATAGGTAGGCAGCTGCAGTTTTTTATCCTCGCCTATTAACAGTTTTCCGTCTTCGGTTTCGTAGGACACGCTGATATCGTTCGCATGGATGGCCGACACCTTGCCGTCCCTACCCACCGCGATCATTGCCGTTTCGGGATATTGCAATTCGGAACCACTTTCTGCCAAGCGGGTAAAGCCACCGCTGATGGCATAGGCTTTATAGGTATCGCGCTTCTTCTCGAAGAAGCCTGCCTTGATTTCGTCATCTCTCACATGTTTGAGTTCTAAATCGGAAGTAAAAAAACGATGACGCTCTTTAAATGTATTCATGTTCATATTAAACAGATCGCCATGTATACCGATATTATCTTCCACCGGCTTAATCTGGTTAGTGGCGGAATCATAGGTAATGCCGGTCACTGCGCCAAAAAACTCAACGAGTGCTTCGCGGGTTACACCACGATGTTCATCTATGATTTCTTTATAAATCGCCTTCATCGCCGCAGCCTGACGCTTGGAAATATTATTGATAACCACCACGTCACTGCCATCGGTAGGCACTTTTTGTGGCATACCTTCCGCTGTAGATGAGGTAATGCTGGTACCAAGCTTGCCGCTTCTTACAATCGCCCGCAGCTCTTTGGCATTGGGCAAAAGCAATGGTTCGCCGCCATCATCAAGATTGGGTATCGGCACGGCAAAACGTCCGGTGCGTACCGATACCACCGTCTGCACAGGCACCTTACCGGCAAAATCCTTGAGTGTAGAATTCATTATTACAGGCAATTCAGTTTCTGGGGACATTCAGCTCTCCGGCACATAAACAGCGATGAGATCACTTATAATACCAGAGTTATGTTAAGATTTTATTGCAGCCAAAAAACTATCTATCCCCATGAAAAAAATCATAAATAACCTTGGCCGTAGTCTTACTGATGCCCGTTACTTTTTCGATATCTTCCTTACTGGCACTGGCCAGCGCACGGGCGGAACCGAAATGGTGGAGCAGCGCTTTCTTCCTGCCCGGACCGATGAAAGGAATGGAGTCCAGCTCGGAGGTCTGCATGGACTTGCTGCGTTTATTGCGGTGAGCACCAATGGCAAAACGGTGCGCCTCGTCACGCAGACGTTGCAGCGCGTGTAAAATTTTATCACCTTCGGGTAACTGGAACGGTTCTTTGTTCGGCGTGTGAAACCATTCGCGTCCGGCATTGCGGTCGGGGCCTTTGGAGATGGCAGCGTATACGATATTAGTGATTCCAAGTTCTTCAAACACGGACGTAGCCACCGACAACTGCCCCGCCCCACCATCGATCAGCACCAGATCGGGGATTTTATCGGCGTTGGTTTCCTCTTCAATTTTACTGAAGCGGCGCGTCAGCACCTCGCGCAGCATGGCATAATCATCACCTGCGGAAATGTCCTTTTGTTTAATATTAAACTGGCGGTATTCGCCTTTGATAAATCCATCCGGCCCTGCCACGATCATTGCCCCCACCGCATTCGTACCACTAATATGACTATTGTCGTATACTTCGATCCGCTTGGGCAATTCTTCCAGTACAAACAACGTTTGCAGACCTTCAAGCACTACGCGCTGCGTGGTGTTCATGGACACGTGACGTGCCAACGCTTCTTTCGCATTCCGTAACGCATAATCCACCACATCACGTTTTTCACCGCGCATAGGTTGAACAATATCTACTTTATAATCGGTATTCAGGCGTAGCGCTTCTTCCAGCAAAGCGGCTTCTTCCATAAAGTGGCTGGTGAGAATCAGCGGTGGCACCGGTTGCGTCTGGTAGTTGAGGCCGATGAAGGTACGCATGATTTCACCATCGGTGATGTCTGCGGTCTGGGTCGGGAACCATGTCTTGTTACCATAGTTGCGTCCCCCGCGGAAACTGAATAGCTGGATGCAACAATCCTTGGCATCACGCGCCAACACAATCACATCAGCATCACCAATCGCCGCCATGGCTATACCGTTTTGCTGCTGCACCTGCGTCAGTGCCTTGATGCGGTCGCGGATTGCACTCGCTTTTTCATAGTGCATTTTCAGGCTGAGTTCCTGCATCTCGGCAATCAACTGATCCTGAATCTGGCGGCTCCTGCCTGACAGAAATGCCGTTGCCTGAGCAACCAGCACATCATAGTCTTCTTTTTTTATTTTGTTCACGCATGGCGCTGAACAGCGTTTGATCTGATAGAGCATGCACGGGCGTGTACGGTTTTTAAAAAAATTATCTGAACAGGTGCGGATATGAAATGCTTTCTGCAAAAGCGTGATGGTTTCATTCACCGCTGATGCCGAAACGAAGGGACCAAAATATTTTCCCTTCTTTGTTTTTGCACCACGATGCTTGGTGAGCCGCGAAAAATCATGATCTCCGGAAAAAAAGATGAACGGAAAAGATTTGTCGTCTTTGAGAAGAATGTTGTAGCGCGGAGAAAATTTTTTGATTAGGTTTGCTTCCAACAGCAATGCTTCGGCTTCAGAACGTGTGGTAATAATTTCCATCGACGCGGTCTGTGAAATCATTCGCTGAAGGCGCGTGTTCAGTGCTACGATGTTCGTGTAATTCGTCACACGGTTCTTTAAATTTTTTGCTTTCCCGACGTACAGCACCACTCCGGTTTTATCTAACATACGGTACACGCCAGGGGTACCTTGCATGTCCTGCACATATCTTTTGATAACAGCGCGTCCTTCGTTCAACGCATTCGGCAAAGATTGTGATGACTTTTCCATGGGTTCAATCTTAGAAAACAAAGGGGGCTTTTGACATGAAAAAAGTAATCCACCAAACCTGTGGATAACTTTGTTGGCAACTACGAAATCTACGCGCAAACATCACAGCAATCCTAGTGTTACACCTCGTTGCCCAAAAAATAGGCAACATTATAATCGTATGTTTTATAATCATAATAATTAAGTCGTTGATGTGCCGTAGGCAGAGTTTAAACATTTTTTTACTATTGTGTTACGATTACCTGACTACTGTGAACAAAGAAACGTGGAATTAACCAAAATCTCCATCTACCGACTTAAAATATCCCCAGTGTTTTTGAATTTATGTCAAGGGTATTTTTAGAAATGTATGATTAAATTAGAGCAATTGTATCATTATTTTTTCAATGACATTTTTACTCCGCACACACATAAACACAAGTGCCCATCAAGATAAAGTTTGAAGTAGTTTCACCTCCACTGTAGTAGATTAACCCACCTATGAATGAATCCGCACACTTATCACAGATTGTTATTCTGCTTTGCGCGGCAGTGCTGATCGTTGCTACGTGCCGTTTAATACGCCTGAGCCCGATTGTCGGGTATCTGGCAGCGGGCGTGGCCATCGGTCCGTATGGGCTGAAGCTGATCACTGATGTGGAAGGCACGTCCGACATCGCCGAATTCGGCGTGATCTTCCTTCTCTTTATTATCGGGCTTGAACTATCCATAGAGCGCCTGCGCAGCATGCGTAAACATGTGTTTGGTTTTGGCAGCGCGCAAATGCTGATCACGTCTGGCATCTTCACCTCTTTATTTGTCGGTATCGGCGGGCTCGCGCCAGCCGCTATCATCATCGGCGGCGGGCTGGCATTATCCTCCACCGCGATTGTGCTACAGGTCATCAACGAACAAAACGAACGCGCCTCACAGGTGGGGCGCTTGTCGCTTGCTATTCTTATCCTGCAAGATCTGGCCGTCGTGCCACTGCTCGTATTAGTGTCACTGCTCGGTGATCCTACACAATCGGTAATCATCACGTTTTTTGAAGCCACCCTCAAAGCAGGAGTTGCGCTGAGCGTTATATTTGTTGCGGGTTATCTGCTGTTGCGTCCGCTGTTCCGCTTCATCGCTTCGCTGGATAATACCGAACTCTTTTCCGCCACCACGCTGCTGGTGGTGTTGGGTGTTGCAAAGCTCACCATCCTTGCAGGTCTTTCTCCGGCACTCGGCGCATTGATCGCAGGTCTGCTAGTCGCGGAAACTGAGTTCAGGCCACAGGTGGAAGCGGACGTACTGCCCTTCAAAGGTATATTGCTTGGATTGTTTTTCATGACTGTTGGCATGTCGCTGAACATTGAAACCCTCTATATACATTTCTTCAGCATCTGTGCGCTTTCCATTTTGTTGATGCTCAGCAAGGCCATGATCATCATGGCACTGTGCCGCCTCTTCGGTTTCTCGCTCAGTACGGCGGTGCATACCGGTTTGCTGCTGGCACAGGGAAGCGAATTTGCTTTTATTCTGTTCTCGCTGGCAACGGCCAAAGGCATTCTCCCTCCGCAGGTGTCACAGGTGATGCTGGTAGTGGTGACCGTGAGCATGGCGTTGACACCGCTGCTCGCCTTCATCGGAAAAAAGCTTGCCTTCACACTGGAAAAATATGCCATCTCGCGCCCAGAGGCGATGATTGAGGAAACACTCGACTTAAGCCAGCATGTCATTATCAGTGGCTTTGGCCGCGTGGGACACACCGTGGCACGCTTGCTGGAAATCGAAAACATCAATTACGTCGCTATTGATATTGATTCGTTCCAGACTGCCCGTGAACGCAAGCGCGGCATCCCTGTCTATTATGGTGACACCACCCGCGTACATGTGCTGAAAGCGCTCGGCATTGCCCGCGCCCGCGCCGTCATCGTCACTCATAACGATACCCGCACGGCATTGCAGACCATCTCCACCATCCGTGAGCTAAACCGTGACATTCCCATCATCGCCCGTGCTAAAAATCTGGAGCAGGTGCAAAAACTCGAAGCTGCGGGTGCAAACCTCGCCGTGGCCGAGATGTTTGAAGTCAGCCTGCAACTGGGCGGCGCACTGCTGAAAGCGGTGGGAGTGAAAGAAAGCGAAGTGTCCCGCATTACCGATATCTTCCGCGCCGAGGACTACGCGATGACCCGCGCCTCGGAAACAGAGGTCGTAGCGTCGTAAGTTATTTTTTTACCGGAAACTGCTTCTTAAGAGCATCAATCGTCACCCGATCATCGGTCAGCACAACTGGTGAAGTGTTTTTCCCCGTGATGGCAAACACGTCGCCGTCCGCATGCTCAGTGGCAGGTATATATAGTAAGGAAGGATCGATGCAGCAGGAAATTTCCTAAATATTCTTTATTTATCAATATTATAATCAAGAAAAACGCTTAAACGCTGTCATGAATTAATAAAAGAATCAACTATTTACATTCCCCCATTTTTTGGTATTGTGCCCGCCTTAATCACTTTCGGGCGGCGACTGGACCAACTTCCGGCGATTTCATTTGGAGCAATGCAAATGAAGGCGAAGCTATGTTTGGTAGTTATCCTCCCTGATACGGCCGGAACTGGGCATAACGTAAGGACACGCAATGAAACTACTCGCCTGTAATAGCAATATCCCGCTGGCACAAGCCATGGCGGATTATCTCAAGGTGCCGCTGACCAACGCCAGCATCAAGCGCTTTGCCGATCAGGAAGTGTTTGTGGAGATCCATGAGAATGTCCGTGGTGAGGACGTGTTTGTTATCCAGTCTACGGGCTTCCCCGCCAACGATCATATAATGGAGTTGCTGGTGTGCCTCGATGCACTGAAGCGTTCATCGGCGCGCCGCGTGACGGCTGTTATCCCCTATTTCGGTTATGCCCGCCAAGACCGTAAGGTCGGCCCGCGCACCCCTATTTCCGCCAAGCTGGTAGCAAACATTATCGCCGCATCCGGCGCTAACCGCGTCCTCACTATCGATCTGCATGCAGGGCAGATTCAGGGATTCTTCGACATCCCGCTCGACCATTTATATGCCCTTCCTGTCATCGTCAAAGATATCAAGGACCATTATAAAAATCTGGAAAATGTCACGATCGTATCACCTGACGTGGGTGGTGTGGTCCGCGCACGCGCACTGGCAAACCGTTTACAGGTCAGCCTTGCTATCGTCGACAAACGCCGCAAAAAAGCCGGTGTTTCGGAAGTGATGAACATCATCGGTGAAGTCAAGGGACGCGATTGCATCCTGTTTGACGATATTGTTGATTCCGCCGGAACATTGTGTAACGCCGCACAAGCGCTGAAAGATGCAGGAGCCAATTCTGTTGCCGCTTACATTACGCACGGTGTGCTTTCCGGCAAAGCCATCGAACGCGTCACCAACTCTGTTCTTACCTCATTGGTTGTCACCGATACATTAATGACCACCGAGGAAATGAAGCAAGCCAAGAATATACGGGTAGTATCGGTTGCCCCGCTATTAGCTGAAGCCGTTAAACGCATCAGCGACGAAACATCCGTTTCAAGTTTATTTGATTAAGTAACCCCAAGGAGATTTTTTATGACTACTACCACAGCAAAAACCGCCTCCGTTTTACAGGCATCAATACGCAACAACAGCGGCAAGGGCGTTGCCCGCGCACTGCGCCGCGAAGGCAAAATCCCAGGCGTGCTTTACGGCAAAGGCCAGACCCCGATCAGCATCTCGCTGAACCTCAAAGAAGTTGCCATGGAATTTACCCGTGGCCGTTTCCGTTCACGTCTGATCGATATCAATCTCGATAACAACCAGACTGTAAAAGCACTGCCAAAAGACCTTCAGTTCAATCCCGTCACCGACATGATCGAACATGTGGATTTCATCAAAGTTGAAGCTGGCATGCAGCTTCGCGTTATGGTTCCTGTGAAATTCGCCGGTCAGGATAAGTCGATCGGTATCAAACGCGGTGGTGTACTCAACATCGTTCGCCACGAAATCGAATTTTTCTGCGCTCCTGATGCTATCCCAACGCATTTTGAAATCAATATTCAGAACCTCGATATCGGTAGCAGCGTTCATATTAAAGACATCGCACTACCAACCGGCGTAACCCCAACCATCAAACGTAACTTCACCATCGCGACCATCGCTGGCCGCCGTGCGGAAGAAGAAGCGAAACCTGCAGAAACAACGGTAGCAGCAACTCCGGCAGCGGGTGCAGCAGCTCCGGCAGCAGCGAAGAAAGACGAACCAAAGAAAGATGAGAAAAAGAAATAGTCATTACTATTTCGGTGCGGGGGTGCAGGCCATAATGCCTGCATTCCTGCATTGTTAGTTCAGACATTTCTATGACACCTTTCCTTCTTATCGGACTTGGCAATCCTGGGGCCTCGTATGCAGCGAACCGCCACAATGCGGGATTCATGCAAATCGACCGGATTATCGGTGATTATGGCTTCAGCCGTCCCGTGCGCAAATTCGGCGGCAGCCTTTCCGAGGGAGTGATTGGTGGTTCCAAAGTGTTCGCCTTCTGCCCGCTAGGCTATATGAATACCTCGGGCGGCCCCGTCAGCGAACTCGCCGGTTTTTACAAGATTCCCAAAGAGAATATGGTTGTTATCCATGACGAGTTAGATCTGCCTCTGGGGAAACTTAAAGTGAAACAAGGCGGTGGCAACGGTGGCCATAATGGCTTACGAAGCATCGACTCGCAGATTGGCACCGAATATAAACGTATCCGTTTTGGCATTGGCCATCCAGGGGATAAAAACCGCGTATCGGACTATGTGCTGTCGGACTTTCATAAAGATGAGTGGCCGGAGGTAGAACTTCTGGTGAATGAAATATCCAAACATATCCCACTGCTCTTGCAGGGGGATGATGCAGGGTTTATGAATAAAATCGCACTGGCAACAAAAGAATGACACGAACAATGATGACTCAGGGAATTACATACTATGGGATTTAAATGCGGTATCGTCGGCTTACCTAATGTCGGCAAATCAACTTTGTTCAACGCGCTACTTTCAACACAACAGGCCGAAGCGGCGAACTATCCGTTCTGCACCATCGAGCCTAACGTCGGGCGCGTGAGCGTACCGGATGACCGCATTGAAACGCTCGCTACCATTGCCGGTTCCGCCACCATCATCCCCACCCAGCTGGAATTCGTTGATATCGCCGGTCTGGTGCGCGGTGCATCAAAGGGCGAAGGCCTCGGTAACCAGTTTCTCTCCCATATCCGCGAAGTGGATGCCATCATCTATGTGCTGCGCTGCTTTGAAGACGGCAACATCACCCATGTGGAAAACACCATCGACCCGATGCGCGATGCCGATATCGTGGAAACAGAGCTGGTCATCGCCGATCTTGAAAGCCTTGAAAAGCGCCTGCCCAACCTTCAGAAAAAAGCCAAGGGCGGCGATAAGGATTCCGGTGAACAAGTTGCCATCATTGAAAAGGTGCTGAAGGTGGTGAACGAAGGCCACCCTGCACGCATGACTGCAATCACCGATGAAGCCGAACGCCGCCAGTTTAAACTGCTGCAACTGCTGACCTCCAAACCGGTCATGTATGTATGCAACGTGGATGAGGGCAGCGCCGCCACCGGCAATGCACTCTCCACCAAAGTCGTCGAAATGGCCGAAAAAAAGAACGCCCAGTGCGTCATTATTTCTGCGCGCATCGAAGCGGAAATTTCAACGATGGATACGCAAGCCGACAAAGATGAATTCCTTGATTCGCTTGGCTTAAAAGAAACCGGACTGTCACAGATCATCAAAGCCGGATACCGTTTGCTGGATCTCGTAACCTATTTCACCGTCGGCCCCAAAGAAGCCCGCGCATGGACCATCACCCGTGGCACCCAAGGCCCCGCCGCCGCTGGTGTCATCCATACGGACTTTGAAAAAGGCTTCATTAGGGCGGAAACCATCTCCTTTAACGACTATGTCGCCGCTAAAGGCGAACAGGGCGCTAAAGAAGCAGGAAAATTCCGTTTAGAAGGCAAGGAATATGTGGTACAAGACGGGGATGTGTTGCACTTCAGATTCAATAATTAGGTTCTATGGGCCTGCTTTTTAAAAAACCGAAGAAAAGAAGGCCCAAGCAACACCCTCATGCGAGATCAGTTCAACTGATTCTTGTCGTGTTTGTGCTATTTGCCCTTGCCGGTCATTTCCGTACGATGCAATCAGACCCTACGAATAACAGCATTGCCGAGATCAGAAATTCTATCGTGGAGGCAGTCCCTCCCATCCCTTTAGATTATGCCACCTACAAAAGTCCTATCCCTGAAATCCACACCATCAATATCAAGGATGACACACTTGGTGACGGTGAACCCGCCGTATGCGGCCATACGGTCTCAGTTGCCTACACCGCTAAAACACTAGATGATGCTGTTATCAACGACCATGCGGATGCGGATAAGCCCCTCACCTTCCGCATCGGTGAACATAAAACCATGGAAGCCCTTGAACAGGGCGTAGTGGGCATGGCCAAGCACGGCACACGCACTATCTTTGCTCCCGCCGCTGCCGCCTATGACATGAAGGGCTTTAGCCGTGATGATGTGCCCAAGGATACGCGCGTTGCCTTTCATGTAGAGCTACTGGACATCACCCCGCCGCTGCCGGATGCCGAACATAACGTCTTTCACCTGCTGGATGTCAAGACCGGTTTCGGGCCTATGGTGCTGTGCGGCGAAAAGGTGAAAGTACACCTCACCGTCAAAGACATTGAGGGAAAAACCATCTACTCCACGAAGGACAAAGATAAGGAACCCGTGACCTTTACCATCGGACGCTCCGAGGTGTTTTTAGGCCTTGAACAAGGGGTGATTGGCTTAAAAAATGAGGGAATACGATCACTTATCGTTTCTCCTGCCTTCCAGAAAACTATGAATGGCAACGAATCCGAACTAAAAATTCCCTTCCCGTCCAAGCAATCAGTGCTTGTAGATGTGGAAGCTCTGCCGTAGTTTACCCACCGCTTAATGACAGGGAAGACCTGTGTGTTATAACCGCTAGAAAGATTGTGTATGAACCCGCAAACCAAACCCGTTCCAGCTGCAACCGCTTCCTCTGCGCTGGTCATCGCCAACCGCCTTAATCTCGTAAAGCCATCACCGACCCTCGCCGTGACTGCCAAAGCCGCCGAGCTGAAAGCCTCTGGCAAAGATGTGATTGGCCTTGGCGCGGGTGAACCGGATTTCGATACACCTGACCACATCAAAGAAGCAGCGATTGAAGCGATCCGCCGTGGTGATACCAAATACACGGCTGTAGCCGGAACGCCCGCGCTTAAAAAAGCCATCTGCGATAAATTCAAACGCGAAAACGGCCTTGATTATGCTGCCAACCAGATTGTCGCCGGCGTTGGTGCCAAACAGGTTATTTTTAACGCGCTGCTGGCAACGCTCAGCGCTGGCGATGAAGTCATCATCCCTGCGCCTTACTGGGTGTCATATCCTGACATGGTGCTGTTTGCCGAAGGTAAACCCGTCATCATATCATGCGGCGAAGAACGTGGATTCAAACTCTCGCCGCAAGACCTTGAAAAAGCTATCACCCCGAAAACCAGATGGTTGATTCTCAATTCACCGTCCAACCCAACGGGTGCTGCCTACACCAAAGCGGAATTGCAGGCGCTCGCTGAAGTGTTGATGAAACACCCACAGGTGTGGATCATGGCCGACGATATCTATGAGCATCTGGCTTATGACAACTTCCAGTTCTTCACCATCGCACAGGTGGAACCCAAACTCTACACACGCACGCTCACCGTCAATGGCCTGTCCAAAGCCTATGCCATGACCGGCTGGCGTTTAGGTTATGCCGGTGGCCCGAAAGAACTTATATCCGCCATCAGCGATATCCAGTCGCACAGCACCTCCAACCCCTGCTCGATTACGCAGGCCGCCGGTGTTGTCGCACTCAACGGCCCGCAGGAATTTCTGCAGACATGGAAAGCCAGCTTCGCAGCACGCCGCAATCTGGTGGCTAAGGCGCTCAATGATATTTCCGGCCTCACCTGCAAGGTGCCGGAAGGTGCATTCTATGTATTCCCAAGTATGAAGGGTTTGGTCGGCAAAAAAACACCGCAAGGTAAAATCATAGAAACCGACAAGGACTTCTGTGATTACCTGCTTGAGCATGCGCTGGTTGCCGCCGTGTTCGGCAAAGCGTTCGGCATGGAAGGCTACTTCCGCATCTCCTACGCCACATCCGAGAAGGTTCTGGTGGAAGCGATGAGCCGTATCAAAAAAGCGGTGGGTGAACTGGTTTAATTACTTTTTTTGTATCTTTGGCGGCAAAGCACGGTCATTGGGAATGATCTGCCACAGCGGATTTGCACCCAAAACAGAGTCCGTAAAATGAGCAAAAAAAACCCGACTCGGGGGAGAGTCGGGCTTAGCTATAACAGGGGAGGATTACCAGACATACGATCCGCGGTAAGCAGATCGGGCTGATAAGGAGACGCGCGTTGCGCTGTCTCGTAAGAAGGACTATAGCCATTCCATTTAATATTAGTATCAGTGATTTTTCAGGCTAGCTATGCATTTAACGCATAACTAGGCCACCTTATTAAGCCCGTCTTCCGCCAGCTTGCGGACAAGGAAGTCCCTGAAAACTTTGATTCTTTTTGAATTTCGCAGTTCAAGGGAATAAATAAAATACACATCGGTGACTGGCCCTGTCAGCTCCGGCAGCACGCGGGCGATCGACGGCAACCCCTGCACCATATAATCCGGCAGGCCCGCAATCCCGATACCGCTTTCCACCGCCTTGAGCATTCCGATCAGGCTATTGATTTTAAATGCCGGTTTTCGATCCTCATGCGCAGTTGCACCTGCTTTTAAAATCCAGTTCACCTCGGCAAACGGCAGGCGGATATCCTCGCCAAACGTTACCAGGCGGTGGTTCTTCATATCCTGCGGCTTGGCCGGAACACCAGCGGTGCGCAAATATTCGTTGGAAGCATACAGCGAGTTGTTCAGTGTAGTCAGATGCTTCTGGATTAAGTCCGGATGCTTGGCGGGAAATAGGCGAATCGCCACATCGGCCTCGCGCATCGTTAAATCCAGCTCACGGTCATCAACCAGCAGAGTCACTACAATTTCCGGATAGGCTTCCGCAAACTCGCGCATGTGCGGAGTCAACCACGTCGTGCCGATCGCTACAGGCGCGGTGATTTTCAACGGGCCGCGTGGGCGTTCCTTGCTTTCCAGCAAAGCGTTTTCTGCGGACGATAAACGGGTAAGGATGTCGCTGACAGTACGGAATAAAATTTCACCCTGCTCGGTCAACAGCAACCCGCGTGCATGGCGGTGGAACAACTCTACTTGCAGGCTTTCTTCAAGCGCGCTGATCTGGCGGCTGATAGCGGATTGGCTAAGATTCAACACCTCACCCGCACGCGTAAAACTCTGCGCGGTTGCCACGGTGTGAAAGATGCGAAGTTTATCCCAATCCATCATAGGAAGATCTCTGGTCGTTGGTGACTAATTATTAGCATAAGGCGAAATATAAACAAACGAAAGACAAAGGCGACTGCTAACTATTAATGCCCTGCCAGAAAACGCTCAGCTTCCAATGCGGCCATACAGCCCGTACCGGCAGCGGTCACGGCCTGACGGAAAATCTTATCCTGCACGTCACCGGCGGCGAACACACCGGCGATGTTTGTTTTGGTGCTTCCGGCAGTGGTGACGATGTATCCGTCAGCATCGGTAGTGATTGTGCCTTTGAATAATTCGGTATTGGGCGTGTGGCCGATGGCGACAAACGCACCGTCGGTTTTCAGTTCACTAATCGCGCCTGTCTTGAGGTTTTTGAGCTTGACCGCTGTCAGCGAGTTAGGATTTTCGGTGCCGATGAATTCTTCGACCGCGCTATCCCATATCACTGCCACTTTCGGATTTTTGAACAGACGTTCTTGACCAATTTTTTCCGCACGCAAACTATCGCGGCGGTGAATCAGTGTTACTTTCGTGGCGTGGTTGGTAAGATAGAGCGCTTCTTCAACCGCGCTGTTGCCACCACCAATTACCACCACTTCCTTGCCCTTAAAGAAAAATCCGTCACAGGTGGCACAGGCCGAGATGCCAAATCCGGCAAATTTTTTCTCACTAGGAATACCAAGCCAGCGCGCGGTTGCACCCGTGGCAATCACCAGCGAATCCGCCGTGTAGGTATCACCCGATTCCCCCACCGCCGTAAACGGGCGCTTGGAAAAATCCACCGTCATGATCGTATCATGCAGTATTTTGGTGCCTACATTAGCCGCCTGTTTTTCCATCTGCTCCATCAGCCACGGCCCCTTAACCGCGTGTTCAAAGCCGGGGAAATTCTCCACATCCGTGGTGATGGTGAGCTGTCCGCCCGGTTGCAATCCGTGTACCATGATAGGGTTAAGCGAGGCACGTGCAGCATAAATAGCTGCCGTGCAACCGGCAGCGCCTGATCCGATGATAAGGACTTTGGTGTGATGTGTGGCAGGCATAAAACTAATGATCTTACTGTTGGGTTGTTTTAGCTGGTTTCTTTTTATGGTGGAGCTTTTTCTTAACTGGTTTGGCGGGAGCTGGCGGAGTATGCGTTTCCAGCCATTCCTTCATCATAGCAATTTCCTGCTGTTGTGAATTGAAAATATTAGAAGCCAGCTTGTGGATTTCCTGATTGCTGCCTGAACGCAATTCAATCGCTGCCATAGCCACCGCACCCTGATGGTGCGGAATCATGCCGCGCACGAAATCGAGGTCGGCATCGCCGGTATAGTCGATCATCATATCACAGTGCATGGTGGCCATTGCTACTTTATAGGCCCCCACTTCTTCGGTTTCTTTTTTCGGTGCAGCCGCGTTATTTCTGCCCGCTGCCCATGTTGTCATCAGACCTATTTCTTCACCTTGACCAAAGACAATCCATTTAGCAAATTCCATAATTTTAGGGTCTTTACCGAATTTCAGTTCCACCTTCGCCATGTCGACCGCGCCTTGATGGTGCGGGATCATACCGTTAACAAAATCAAGATCCGTGTCGCCCGTGTAGGTGATGTTCATGCCGCGATGCATTTTATCCATCGCTTCGCTGAACGCACAGGTTGAGCATTGCGGCTCCTCCTTGTGGCTTTCCGTTTTATGATGTGAACGGCCCTTCGCTTCTGCCGCAAGAGGATATGCAAAAATACTAGCAGACACTACTGCCGCAGTTGTAAAAACCGTCCACATTTTCATAAGATTACTTTCGTATAGAATTAAAGTTTCGTAGCATTTTTCTTGAGGTATTTGGCAACGCCTTCAGCGGTTGCACTCATACCTTCTTCGCCGCGTTCCCAACCAGCAGGGCACACTTCGCCGTGTTCTTCGTGGAACTGCAACGCATCCACCATACGCAGCGCTTCATCCACGTTGCGGCCCAGCGGCAGGTCATTCACCACCTGATGACGGACAACACCGTTACCGTCAATCATGAAATTACCACGGAACGCTACCGCGCCACCAACCAGCACGTCATAGTCACGCGCGATAGATTTGGTGAGGTCGGACACGAGCGGGAACTGGATGTTGCCGATGCCACCTTTATCAACCGGCGTATTTTTCCACGCCAGATGGGTAAAGTGCGAATCCACCGACACACCGATCACTTCGGTTTTGCGGAGTTTGAATTCCTTGATACGGTTATTGAACGCAATGATTTCTGAAGGACAGACGAAAGTGAAATCGAGCGGATAAAAGAATAATACACCGATTTTACCTTTTTTGGTGACTTTGCCGGACGCATCTTTTTTAATGCCAAGATAGTTCAGCAGGTTAAAATTTTCATCAATGCTGTCATCAGGCATAACGGCCTTAGCGGTAAAGTCGGGGGCGGATTTTCCAACCAGTACACTCATTTTTTTCTCCATTGGATAGGCGTTAAAACAGAACTTATCTTTAAACGTTGTCAATATAGTGCCAAATAGTTAGGATTCAAGCAGTGTTCTTACAATGGGAAAAAAGATAACCGATGCGCTTTGGCAATCGCAAACTACTCGTGGCAATCCTCGTTATTTGTGCCACTTTTATATATAGCTGCCAGTTGCGCGCACCGCTGCTTGGCACATTGTCGGATACCCACCACCAATGGCTGACCGGTTCAAGCATCAAGTTTACCGATTACTGGATGGAGGATGGATTCTGGGCGGATGACGGCCTGACGATGGATTATCCACGAACTATTGAAAAGCAGGCCATTCAGGACAGAGGCCCCTATTTTTCCTATCCTTCTGGCTCCACGATCGAGATTTACCTGCTGAGACAACTGGTTCCGCACATACCGGCCATAACCGTCATCCGCTATTTCGACCTGTTTAACCAGTTGGCCGTAGCGTTAACTCTGGCGGCGATTGTGATACTCAGCTGCCGCAGTCACCTGATGGCAATCAGCGCGGCTCTCATTTATATATTTCATCCGATACCGATGTACTGGCATTCGATGGTGTATTTCGCCGATCAGGCGATTATTCTTCCTTTTTCACTCGTATTGCTGCTGGAATTACTTATCCGCCAGTCACTTCCGTGCCACCGGCGCAATAAACTGCTAGCGGCACAATCCCTGCTGCTGACCATGGCAGCGTTTACCGACTGGCTGGCAGTGATGCTTATCACCAGCATCGGCATCTTCCGACTGATAAGCCCCATTAATGAGCGTATTTCATTTCGCTATCTGGTAAAAACCGCTTTGCAGCTAGGGGCAGGCCCCGCCATTGCCTTGTCGGTGTGGGCATGGCAGGTCTATCTGATGGATGGGTATGAGTTCCTGAAGTGGAATTTCAGCTACAGGGCCAATACCGGCCTTCCCAACCCAATAGAACGCTTCAGCCAGCTTTTTGTGAAACGCTTCGTTTTTGATTATTTCCGTGATGATGAAATCTACCTGTTTTACCTGTCGTTTATATTCTGCATCTACCAGTTCATTGTTAACCGAAAAAACCCTGTCATCTGCGTTTCTCTGATCTCCATGCTAACGTGCATGCTTATGGCATTTGTCTTCTACCAGCATACGTGGGAGCATGATTTTACCGCCCTGAAATTCATGGTGCCGCTGGCACTGATAAGCTATGGTATTATGCCGGCATACCTTGCCGACGGTGCCGAAAAATTCTTCCCCCGTTTTAAAGATGCCTCGCTGTGTGTCTTCATCGCCCTTGCCGTCTATAGCTACCGCGTCAACAACGAACATTTTGTCAAATGGAACGTGCAATACCCCAATCCACACGTGTTCCATCAGGATCTGGCACTGTGGATTGGCAAAAACTCGACGTTCGACAATGTGTTTATTGGTAAAAATTTCACGATAGCCCACATCCCGCCGCAAAAAATATCCATGTCACACCATGCCGTATATAGTTTCGATAAGTTGGCAGAGCTCGATACATTTATAAAATCTACGCCGCACGATGCAAAGTTCCTCGGCATTATTTCCAAGAATGACGCCAGAAACTGCCCAATCAACACCGCTGATATTATCGCCCATGTGCAATCAGAACGAATTGAGTGGCTTATCGTCAAACTGGATATGGATTCGGATGCCGCACTTAAACGTTGTTTTACCGCAGAAGTGAAGTAATATCCGCACGATTCAAACCACGATCATGTGACATCAAATGACATTCCGAAAACCACAGTTAATTCCCCTGCTTTTTATTGTAATTGCCGTTTCCACCCTCTTTTCACTGGGCATCTGGCAGTTGCAGCGGTTGCAGTGGAAGCAGGCGATGATCGCCACTATTGAATATGGACAGTCCCTCCCCGCGCTGGGCACACTGCCACAGGACGCCACGGGTCTGGATTACCGCAAGGTGATGCTCACCGGCACTTTTGTGCATGATAAAGCCTTGCACATGGTGGGACATCCGAAAGACAGCGCCCCCGGATTTTTTATCGTCACCCCATTCAAGCTGGATGATGATGGTCGCACCATCCTTATCAACCGTGGCTACAGCCCGAAAGACCACGAAAGCAAACCCGAAGGTGTGCAAACCGTGTCGGGAATTATCCGCCCTGTGCGCATCAAGCGCCCTTTCTCGCCGGATAATTTCCCTGATAAGAATCTCTGGTTTTATGAAGACATCGGCGCTATGTCGAAAGCCACTGGCATGGAACTCACCCCGATTGTGGTGGAAGCCGTGGGTGAGGCGCAAAAGGATATTTATCCAACCCCCAGCGATGGAAAAATATCCCTACGAAACGACCATTTGAACTACGCTATTACGTGGTTTTTGCTGGCAGCCATAGGGCTGATTATGTTCGCAATCTACCACCGCGAACCTAAAAAGCTTGAGCAGGAACCTACCGAAATAACCTAATAACGCTTAGTTGCTTTTTTGTGCGTGCTGGTTGGACACAGGCGCGCCTTGCAAGGTTTGTTTCAGAATGGGATCATCAATTATGGTATCGAGAACACTCATCAGCGGATTGAGCAAACCTGTGTGCTGCGCTTGCCGAATGATTTCTTTGGCTTCCTCATACCCGTTCTGGGGTGCCGAGTCGCCGGATTTATGACTACCTGCCATAATGCCTCCGTATTTGTTTGACTTACATGTCTTAACTGTTGCATTTTACCATAATTTTTTAACATTTCAAAAAGAAAATGAGCCCCCCCTTTATGACCCCCTATTTTGAGCTGGAATCCATATTTAAGCGCTGGTCGGCCGTCCGCTCTGCCAGTGCCATGCTGGGGTGGGACAACGCCACCATGATGCCGGAAAATTCCGGTGACGCACGCGGGGAACAGCTCTCTGCCCTTGCCGATATCTGCCACGAAATCATTACCCAACCCAAACTAGGCGACCTGTTTGCCAAGGCCGAGGCACAAAATAACACCCTCAATGACTGGCAAACCGCCAATCTCCATGAAATGAAACGCTGCTGGCAGCACGCCACCGCCGTGCCCGCTGATCTGGTGACGGCTATTTCCAACGCCACCCACGAATCGGAACTTTTTTGGCGCAAAGCACGGAAAGAAAATAATTTTAAAGCCTTCCTTCCTTATCAGGAAAAGGTGCTGAAACTCACACGTGAATCCGCTGCCGCCAAAGCTTCGGCGCTCAATCTATCACCTTATGACGCGCTGCTCGACCAATATGATGCGGGTACGACCTCGGCGATGATCGACAGCATTTTTGACGATCTTGCTATTTTCCTGCCCGATTTTATCGCCAAAGTAACTGCCTTGCAAGACAAACAACCCGCGCCCGTTGAAGTATCCGGCCCCTTCCCCGCCGCCACCCAGAAAATGCTCGGACGCATGATGATGGAAAAGCTGGGCTTTGATTTCACGCGTGGCCGCCTCGATGAAAGCACCCACCCGTTCTGCGGCGGCGTTCCCGGGGACATCCGCCTGACCACACGCTATAACGAAGAGGATTTCCTCTCCGGCTTTTTTGGCGTGATGCATGAAACCGGACACGCGCTTTATGAAATGGGTCTGCCTGCCCAGTGGCGCAACCAACCTGTGGGCGAGGCACGCGGCATGGCGTTTCATGAAAGCCAGTCGCTGCTGGTAGAAATGCAGCTGACGATGAATAAAGATTTCCTGTCTTATGTCGTGCCGCTGATGCGCGAAGCCTTTAAGGTGAGCGGCCCCGAATGGACACCTGATAACATTTACCGTCTGGTGACGCGCGTGAAACCGTCCTTGATCCGTGTGGATGCCGACGAAGCCACCTATCCCGCGCATGTCATCCTGCGTTACCGCCTCGAAAAACAAATGATTGCGGGCACGCTGGAAGTCAAAGACCTGCCCGACGCCTGGGCCGCGCAAATGCAACAATTGCTTGGTATCACCCCTGACACCGATGCTAACGGCTGCATGCAGGACATACACTGGCCAGACGGCGCGTTCGGTTATTTCCCCACCTACACGCTCGGAGCTATGACCGCCGCACAGCTGATGGCAACCATCCAGACCGCGCTTCCCGACCTTGGTGCATCGTTACGCAAAGGGGAATTCAGGCCGTTGTTTGAGTGGCTTGGGGTGCATGTGCATTCGCTGGGATCAAAATACTCATCGCCGGATTTACTCAAACATGCCACTGGCAAAACACTCGATGCTTCTGTATACAAGAAGCACCTTGAACAACGTTATCTGAGTTAAGCCCTGTGACCATCCGATATATCTCAACGCGCGGAAGCGCCCCCGTACTTTCCTTTGAAGATGTCGTCCTTGCCGGACTGGCAACCGATGGCGGATTATACATCCCCGAACATGTGCAGGAATTTTCCATGGCGGAAATTGATGCCATGCAATCGATGAATTATGCCGAACTCGCCTTTACCGTCATCTCGCGCTTTATAGACACCAGCATCAAGCCGGATGTGTTGCAAGGCATTATCGCCGAATCATATAAATCATTCCGCCACGCAGCCGTTGCCCCCTTAAAACAAATCGATGGGCATAGCTTCGTACTTGAATTGTTCCATGGTCCGACACTGGCATTCAAGGATTTCGCTATGCAGTTCCTTGGCCGCCTGATCGACCATATCCTCGATAAAAAGAGCCAGAAAGCCGTCGTTATCGGCGCAACCTCCGGCGATACCGGCTCGGCAGCCATTGCCGCCTGTCAGGGCCGCAAAAACATGGACATCTATATCCTGCACCCCAAGGGCCGCGTGTCCGAGGTGCAACGCAAGCAGATGACGAGCGTGCTGGATAACAACGTCCACAATATCGCTATCGATGGCACGTTTGACGATTGTCAGGACATTGTGAAGGCGTTGTTCGCCGATGCTGAATTCCGCAAAAAACATAACCTCACCGCCGTGAATTCCATCAACTGGGCTCGCATCGTTGCCCAGATTGTCTATTATTTTTATTCCGCCCTCGCCCTTGGCGCTCCCGCTAAAAATGTTAGCTTTGCCGTCCCTACCGGTAATTTCGGCGACATCTATGCCGGATATATGGCGCGTCGCCTCGGCCTTGGCATTGACCAGCTTATCATCGCCACCAATAGCAACGACATTCTCGCGCGCTGCCTTGCCACCGGAACCTACAGCATGGAAGGGGTGAAACCCACCTTAAGCCCAAGCATGGACATCCAGATTTCCAGTAACTTCGAGCGCCTGTTGTTCGACCTTTACGACTTCGACGGCAAAGCCATTAACGATATGATGACCAAGCTGCGTACCGATAAAAAAATTACGCTCTCGACGCTGGCATGGAACCGCTTCAAAGCTGAATTTTCAGCGTGCGCGGTTACGGATGAAGAAACCAAGCGCACCATCGCCACAACCTTCAACACCACCGGCGAGCTGCTGGACCCACACACCGCCGTCGGCCTTGCCGCCGGACAACGTGTACGCAAGAAAACCGGCGCACCGCTGATCGTACTTGGCACCGCCCATCCAGCCAAATTCCCCGACGCGGTGAAAGCCGCCAGCGGCGTTGCACCTGAATTGCCACCGCACCTGAAAGATCTGATGTCACGCAAGGAACGCTGCGAGGACATGGCCAACGATGTGTCGAAAGTCAGAGAGTTCATTAATGCCAAGAGCGTCGCTTGATGAGTGTAGCTGATATGACCACCAAAACGGCTGCCGGAACCTCACTGACCATCATACCGGCCGGAAAAAAGGAAATGTCGCATGTGATCATGCTGGCGCACCGCATCTGGCCAACGGCCTATGAGGGCATCCTCACGCCGGAACAAATCGGGAACATGCTGGAACGCATTTACACCTATGACAACCTGCAGAAAGAAACCGATGCCGGACACCAGTTTCAGGTCGCTTATCTTGGCAACATGCCCGTAGGCTATGGCTCTGCGTATATTGATGACGATATCATCTGGCTCAAAAAACTGTATGTCGACCCGAACTATCAAGGCCAGCGCATCGGTGTGCACCTGATGCATGCCACCGTGTCGCCGTTGCTCCCAGCCTCGGAGATCCGTTTGCTGGCTAACCCGAATAACATTCCCGCACACCGTTTTTATGAGCATCTCGGTTTCACCCAGATTGGTACTGTACCCGTCAAAATGGGCGACTGGGAATTTTGTGACTGCCTCTTTTCCATGAAATTGACACCCTGATATGTACCAGATGACCACACTTCCTAACGGCCTGCGCGTTGCCAGCGAATTTTTGCCTGGCTGCGAGAGCGTGGCCGTGGCCGTCACCTGCGGCGTGGGGGCACGCTACGAAAGCGAAAACGAAAACGGCATCTCGCACCTGCTTGAACATATGGCGTTCAAGGGAACAAAAACCCGCACCGCCCGCGACATTGCCGAAGCATTCGACAATGTCGGCGGCCAGATCAACGCCTACACCTCGATGGAACTCACCGTCTATTACGCCAAGGTGCTTAAAAATGATGTGCGCCTTGCCGTCGATATACTCGGTGACATCATGCAGAACTCCACCTTCGCCGAAGACGAGCTGGCGCGCGAGAAAGACGTGGTGATTCAGGAAATCGCCATGCATTTTGACACACCGGACGACCTCATCATGGATTATTTTGATGAAACTGCCTTCCCCGCGCAACCGTTGGGACGTTCCATTTTAAGCAGTGAAGATCGCGTTTCGTCCTACTCGCGCGACGATCTTTTCCGCTACATGGACACACACTACCAACCTCCCCGCATGGTGCTGAGTGCTGCTGGCAATATCGACCACGCAACCTTTGTAAAACTGGCAGAAGAATATTTCGCCCTGCCCAAACGCACCGCCGGCCCAAGCTTTGAGATTGCAACATATGGTGGCGGAGATTCCCGCATTAACCGCGATCTGGAACAGATGCACCTGATTTTTGGCCTGCCAACAGTCACCATGCACACCCCTGATTATTATACGCTGCAACTCTATGCCAGCATCTTAGGCGGTGGCATGTCGTCACGGCTGTTTCAGGAAGTGCGTGAGAAACGTGGCCTCGCCTATTCGGTGTATGCCAGCGGTTCGGCGTATGAGGATTGCGGCGTAATGAGTGTTGTAGCAGCCGCCTCGCCAGAGCGCGCGGGCGAATTGTCCTCGGTTCTGTGCGAGCAAATAGCCAGCATGGCCAGCGATATCTCCGATGCCGAAATCACCCGCGCCAAGAACCAGCACAAGGCCGAGCTATTGATGGCGCGTGAAGCACCGCAAACCGTCGCTACATGGATGGGCCGTCATTTAATCATGTTCAACGAATACCGACAGGCCGCCGACATCACCACGCGTATTGATGCTATTACGAAAGAACGCCTACTCTCGCTCGGACAGCATATAGCAGGCGGGAAACTCACCATCGCCGCACTAGGCGATGTGTCGGGACTTTTACCATATGATCAACTACAAGCAAAACTGGCTGCATGATATGAAAAACACCAAACATAAAACGCTTATTTTCATCGTCGCCTACGAGGCCGCAGCGCATATTGAATCGCTGCTGGACAGAATATCCGCTATACTTCCCGACCTCAGCGCTTACGAACCCCACATACTGATGATCGACGATGCCTCTCCCGATAACACGGCAGCACTGGCAGAAAACTATAAATCCCGTGGCACTCTGCCAATGACCGTGCTTCGCAATCCCGTCAACCAAGGCTATGGCGGCAACCAGAAAATCGGGTATCAGTATGCCATACGTTTCGGCTTTGACAGCGTGGTGATGCTGCACGGTGACGGCCAGTACCCACCCGAACAGGTCGCCGACATGGTGGGAACGATGCTGGAAAAAAATGCCGACGTAGTGTTGGGGTCGCGCATGCTCGATCGTAAGAATGCACTCAAGGGCAAGATGCCACTCTACAAATTCTTCGGCAACATCATCCTTACCGGCCTGCAAAATAAAATACTCGACATGCACCTGTCCGAATTCCACACCGGATTTCGTGCGTACAACACATCGTTCCTTACACGCATCCCGTTTGCCTGTAATTCCAACGATTTCGATTTCGATACCGACATACTGATTCAGTCACGACTGAGCAATGCCGTGATTGCCGAAATTCCTATCCCCACCCGCTACGGCGATGAAATATGCCACGTCAACGGCCTGAAATATGCCAGCCAGATCATCCGCAATTCGCTGCTTGCCAAAATTCAGGGTTATCAGATTTATTATCACCCCAAATTCGATCTGGAACCGGAGGAAGGTTATCAATCAAAAGTGGGGCTGGACAGCAGCCATGATTTTGCCATCCGCCATGTCGATGCTTATGACACGGTACTGGATATTGGCGGTTCATCCGGCCATGTGGCGGATGAATTGCGTAAGAAAAAAGGATGCTATGTCTATGGCGTGGATGCCTACCTGCACTCAACAACCAGAGACCATTATGACCATTTTGTGCAGATGGATCTGGACCGTGAAAATATTGCCAACGTTTTCCCGCAAGATCGCATCATAACTAAAGTATTGTTGCTCGATGTGATTGAGCATTTAAGTGCGCCGGAAGAGTTTATGGTGGCGCTGCGCGAACAAACAGCCGAACAAAAAAGCAAAATCATCATTACCACCGGCAATGTAGGTTTCATCCTTACGCGACTGTCACTGCTGCTTGGCAACTTTAACTACGGCAAGCGCGGCATCCTCGATTTCACCCACAAACGCCTGTTCACTTTCGGCTCCTTAAAACAGCTCTTGCTGCATTACGGCTACCAGATCGAGGAAATAAAAGGCATTCCCGTACCAATTTCTCTGATCGTTAAGAATCGTCCGCTAGCAAAACTGCTTGTGTTGCTCAACCGCTTCGCTATGAAAATCCACCGCCGCCTTTTTTCCTACCAGATCGCCGTTATAGCAACACCGCTTCCGACGCTGGATTTATTATTAAAACGTGCGGAATTCATCCCCATTGACAGAAATGTTACCTGAATGGGTTTTGCTTGATTGGGCAACCGTCGGCAAAATTATAAAACTTTTGTGTCTCGAACCGCAGAATCAAGCCATGTGCTGTATTTATTTTCATGGTTCCTAAACGTCCTAAAGACTCAATACACTCTTTGCTCAAATTGGGTCTGAACCCCATCTGCACCAACCAAACATAGGATGATTTTGGTCCCTGCTGTTGTTGTAAAACCTGGTCAAAAAATAACAACGTTTGATGGTCGAGAGCCACTCCACCTGCCACTTTTCCAGTTTGCGTATCGATGCTGTCCATCTTGCGCCAGTTAGGATAAAGCACTTTACGTTCTTTCCATAGCGCTTCATCCAGATGTTCATAATGAGTAACGAAATGCCAATCGCTGTGATATTTCAAAGCCATTGCAGTCTGTATATCCATTAAAATAAAATCTGCCTTCGGTATGGTATCTGCCACTTGGAGAAATGATTGATGTTCCTCAGTCGTGTTGGCAGCTATCGTAAAACTTGCAGCAGACTTCCAGATAACCCCCGCCAGAACGGCAATGATCGTGTAATGGCGTATTTTAAAGGGGAGATATTCGTAGAAAGAAAGAATACTAAAGGCTAGCCACGCCATAATGCTTGGCAACATCCACGTCATAAAACGATTGGCTGTTGCCGGTGGATAGAACTGACCATAATTCAAAGCCAGCATTACAATCCAATTGAATACAAGCAACGCAGTTAAAGCTGGAAATTTTCGCCCAAAATTATGCAATGTTACAAATAATGACAGAACAAGCAGTTGGCATATTGCCATATCAGGCCTGACCACAAAATTGATCACTTGTTCAAGAGATACAAAAAGTGCCCGCATGGTGGGCGCGTAATTGTATGCATTATACCATTTGATATGTTCTATCCGGTAAAACTCATGATGCGAGTACATGACCAGAAAAAACGCAGCGAGTAAAAAATGTGCCAGCCCCATAGCAAGCATGATTTTTAATGATTGGAAATTACGTTTGAGATGTTGAAACGCAAGCACAGATCCCATAGTGAATATGCTGATAACCGAGCTGTATTCAAAACTGATCGCGATCAATCCACACAAGGAATACATCCATAAATCCCGATGCGACACTAGTTTGCACATGCGTATAAAATATAAAAACTGCATGGTCAGAAACAACTCCATCCACATATATTCACGGATAGCGAATGACATTTCCAGCGCTCCGCTGGAGAATGACGCCAGCGCAGCCCAAATCAGTCCTAATGTTTTCCCTTTCAGTTCATTACCAATAGCATAACACACGCATACCCATAAAGCCCAAGGTAGTATCGATAACATCCGAAGTGCCGCAATAGCATCATTGATGCCCATCACAACGTGAAGCAAAAGATAGTAAAGTGGTGGATGTACGTTTTCTGTGAAATTATTCCCAATAACTTCACGCAGTGAGCTTTTATCGGCAAGATCAACGTGCCACACCTCATCAGTGTCCATAAAATACACATTAATCAGCGACAATCGGATGAGGAGCCCGCAAATAATAAAGCTTGCCACCCAAAACCATGACCAATTGATTGTATATCGCTGCTGAAATTTTTTATTGATGGCAACCGATACCATGCCGTAGCTTAACCGCAACAAGCCGCAATTGACGCAGGCTTAACCACGTCATAGTTTTCGCGTGCCGCCGCCAGTGCCGCCATCGCAGCGATAATGCCGAAGCTGCGGAAATGGCAGGAATCCACTTTTTTCCAGCTGTCGGGCAGGCCTTCAACCTCGCCGCACATGCCGGTGAATTCCATACCGGAAGCGTTTAAGTTTCCATAGGCGTTACGCTCGCCGTTCACACGGTACATGCCACCCACGGGGATGCCATCCACCATATACACCATCGGCTCGGCGGATTTATCCTGCACCAGATCCACCGTCGGGATACCTTCCTGAATAATCACTTCGCTCACATGCATGCCTTCTTTAACCACCTGCATTTTATTGCGCTCTTTTTTGTTCATCTCGAAAATCTCTTCGGAGGATTCAACGGTCATAATGCCCATGCCATACGTGCCGCTATCGGCTTTGATGAAGACATACGGTTTTTCGGTAATGCCATAATGGGCATATTTTTCACGCACTTTCGCCAGCACCTTGTCCACGCCCTTAGCCACGCAATCCAGCCCTGTGCGCTCTTTAAAATCGACAAACCCGCACTGATAAAACTCGGCGGACAGCAGCCACGGATCAAGGCCGAATGCCTTACAAAAATCCTCGGCCAGCGCATGATACGCAGCGAAATGTATACTCTTTCGGCGGCGGTACCAACCCATTCCCACCGGCGGGATCACCGGCTGCGACAGTCCAGACAGGATGTCAGGGCTACCTGCTGTCATATCATTATTGAGCAACACAACATCGGCACTAAAACCATTATCCAGTTGCAGCACATCCCCTTCGCGTTTCAGTGCGTATTCCACCAGCACGCGTCCGGAAGGCGATGACAGCTCAATCGGTTTCCCCGCTTCGGCGATCAGGCTGCCAAGCTGCACCTCCAGACCGGCGGCTTCGATGATGGATAACAGGGTCGCAAGATTTTCCAGATACCCCATATTACGGGTATGATTTTCCGGAATCACGATCACACGTTTGGCGCTGGGGTGTTGTTCGACAAAATAATCACGCATGGTCGCTGCCGCACGCTCACGCGCGGCCGGAGACAGGTTATTGAATCCGGCAGGAAATAAATTGGTGTCCACCGGTGCCAGCTTGTATCCGGAATAACGCAAATCCACCGAGGTATAAAAAAACGGGCGCATGGTGCCACGCTGGGTGGCAAACCATTGTTCAATGTCTGCTCCACGTGTGTCTTCCAGTATTTTAAGCGTATCGAGTATGGTCGCCATCGTTTGTCTTTCCCCGTTAGATTTCTAGGCTGCAATGAAGCGTGGGCGAATATCCCAGTCACCCAGCCAAGCCTGCACGCAGGCAAGTGCCGCAACCGCGGCCGTATCCGCACGCAGGATGCGCGGCCCCATTCCAAACGCCTTCACCTGCGGCATCAATTTCAGTATATGGTGTTCCTCTGTCGAAAAACCACCCTCAGGCCCAACTAATATTCCGAAACGCCCCTGCGGTAAGGCAGGCAGCAGGGTTTTAAGGTTTTCTCCGGAACCGCTTTCATCCGCATATAGCAGCACACGGTCCTTCGGCCATGCCGCCAGCAGATGGGATACGTCCTTATGTTCTTCAATAGCGGGCACATCATGGCGCTCGCATTGCTCCGCCGCCTCAATAGCATGCGCCAGCAGTTTTTCGCGGTTGATACTTTTGACCACCGAGTGCTGCGTATAGACTGGCAACAACGCCGACACGCCCAGCTCCACCGCTTTTTCGATCACAAGGTCGGTTTTGTTTTTGATCGGCGCAAACGCCAGCCATACATCGGGGGTATTACGCTGCGCGGCCATACAGTGGCGCAGCTCGAGGGTGACCGATTTTTTCGCCACCGCCGTCACGTCCGCCCACCACTGACCGTCAATCCCATTGAACACCGCCACCGCCATCCCCTCACGCACCCGCATCACATGGGCAAGGTAATGCGACTGGCCGTCGGTTAGTGTCAGCGAACTACCTTCGGCAAAAGGCTGCGGTACATACAGACGGATTTTGGGTGGGGCTTGATTAGTCATGCGCAAGAAGCTAATAACTTCTATCAGCAAAGTAAATAGCCATGAACCCATTGCATAACCCTTATGCTCAATTGATGCGCCTGCACCAGCCGGTGGGTATCTGGTTGCTGTTATGGCCGTGCTGGTGGTCGATTGCCCTTGCGTCGCATGGCAAACCCTCTGTCCTGTTATTATTCCTGTTTGCAGTGGGAGCGGTGGCTATGCGTAGTGCTGGTTGCATCATCAACGACATTGCCGACCGTGAATTCGATAAACAGGTGGAACGCACGCGCCACCGCCCACTGGCCAGCGGCGCACTCTCACTGACGCAGGCATTGTGGTTGTTGGCAGGGCTGCTGGGTGTGGCGGCACTTGTCGCTGTCGTACTGGGTATGAATGTGCTGATGTGGGCAGTATTTTCTCTGCCGCTGGTGGTCAGCTATCCGTTTATGAAACGCATCAGCTGGTGGCCACAACTGTTCCTCGGGTTCACTTTCAACTGGGGGGCACTGCTGGGATGGGTGGCGGCGCATGGCCATGTGGAGTTACCTGCTGTACTGCTGTATGCGGGTGGAATATTCTGGACACTCGGCTACGACACCATCTACGCCCATCAGGATAAAAAAGATGATGCACGGGCTGGCATTAAATCCTCCGCGTTGCGGCTGGGGGCTCAAACCAAGCGGATGGTGGGGGTGTTTTACCTGTTATCCGTCCTATTATGGGCACTGGCGGGCTGGCTTAATGGCAGCAATATGCTGTTCTTCGCGTTTCTGGTGTTGTGCGAGCTGCATTTCGGCTGGCAACTCTGCACGGTGGACCTTGATAATCCGGCCTCTTGCCGCCGTATTTTCGTCTCAAATGTCGTACTGGGGTGGATTTTCTTTGCCGGAACGTTACTGGCTAGATTCTAACCACCTATTTTTCCTATGTATTTTATATTTTTACCTATTGGGCACGTAACCATATCTTCATACTTTGCTGCTAGTTTTGTCCCTGAATGAGGCGCTTGGCCAATGATAATAAAAATATGCTCCTGAATTTAACAAATATTTACTATTTTGTGCGACGATAACAACTGAGCGAATCTTTGTTACTAGAGTTACACACTGAGTTTTAACGATATAAAAATAATAAAGTTGCTTCGATGCGCAGTATTGAAAAAAGGGATTTAATGCATTCTCAATCAGAAGAATTCCCAGCCAGCCCTTCCCGACCAGCGGCATCCACTCGCAAGGATGCCAGCGTTGCGACGGAAGTTGAGTTATCCGAAGTGGAAATACCAGAAAGCATGATGAGCTATCCGGGTGGTGATTTTTATCCACGGGAATTTGTCGATACACTCGAACACGCTATCCAGAATACCATTACTGAACACAGCAACGGTTCACTGGTGCTGGTGTCGATCAGCAATCTGTCGATGATCATCAATGCCTATGGGCATGACACCTCCGAAATCGTCATGCACGACCTGATGAAAATAATTCAGGGCATCCTCTCCGCCGGCGACACTATACAACGCCTGCAACGTGACCAGCTAGGCATCATCCTGCGTAACACCTACGCGGAAGATACCGCCGTTCTCGCGCAGCGCATACACACCATTGTACAGAATTTTGGCCGCGACAGCTTTGCAACCGTGGCACTACATTTAATCGGAGCTATTGGCAGCGTCTGCTTCCCGCAGGAAAGTGCCGGAGCGCACGACGCACTCGATAAAGCGTATGTTGCCGTCAACAGCCAGCAGAGCACCCCGCACCGCACCTATGATATGACCCGTCCGGAGGCTGACCAGTGCCGCCAGCAGATGGGCCTCGCCAACTACCTGTTCAAGGCCTACAAGGAAAAGCGTCTGCGCCTTTCCTATCAGCCAATTATCGAAAGCAAAACCGGTAAAACCTCGCACTACGAAGCATTGCTGCGACTGGTGAACCAGACCGGCAAAATCAGCTCGGCTGGCGCATTGATTCCGGTGGCCGAAAAAATGGGCATGATCGACATCATCGATACCATGGTGATGGAAATGGTGATCGGTGAATTGCGCAATTCCAACGATGTCACCCTCGCCTTCAACGTATCCAACATGACCACCGAAAACGTGGCGTGGCTGGACCGCCTGAGCCAGATGATCAAAGAAACACCGTATGTAGCTCCGCGCCTGATCGTTGAAATAACCGAAACCGCTATCCACCGCGACCTGCGCCGCACCGGATTTTTCGTTGCGTCCTTACAGTCCATGGGTTGTCAGGTGGCGCTGGACGATTTCGGTTCAGGGTACACCTCGTTCCGCCAGCTCAAAGCCCTGTCGGTGGACATGGTGAAAATCGACGGTGTGTTCATTAAAGATTTGGCCGAAAGCACCGATAACCGCTTCTTCGTGAAAACATTGCTCGATTTTGCACAGGGGTTTGGCCTGCAAACCGTTGCTGAGTTCGTCGAAAACGGTGAAATCACCAAAATCCTGATGGAAATGGGTGTAGATTTCATGCAGGGCTACTATTTCGGTAAGCCCGCCAACCACCGCGAATGGCTCAACGAGGGCGAATACAGCGGCGAATAATATTATAATTCAATTTATTACCGTTTTTTAAATTCCATTAACCAACACATTGTATTACGCCTTCATTTTGTGTAATGTCGCAGGCGTATCGTTAACCTATACGCTATGGTGTGAATAGCCGGAGTTAGCATGGCCGACCTGCCGAAAAAACCGGAAGAATTTGAAGAAAAGCCTCATCCTCTGACCGTGGCACTCAAGTTTGCAACCTACCCGATTGCAGCCATGGCGGCCTATTTTGTCGGCCGGACGGAAGTACGCAAAGGCATCTATAAAAACTTTGTATCCGCGGGTGCTTTCAAAGATTTACAGCCCCTCCACCGTAATGAATTATGCGACATCATCACACAGTCCAGCCAAGGCCATCCCCTCAACGGCCCCGCCCTCACCGAAGTAACAAACAACACTTACCGTCTGGCAGTTAAGGAAAAATTCGAAAAGGCCGGTTTCCACAATATCGTGGATTACTGGCACGGCCTTCATCCCAATCAAAAAATCAATGCCGTCATGTTTGCCGCCGGCACTGCTGGTATCGTGATCACCACTTCACTAGCCGTGATCAATAACAAGAAACTGCTGGAAAAACTGAGCACTAAAGACCATGAGGAAACGGCAACCCCCGAATCCACTCCACACTAATGCATTCTCTTTTTTGCAAAAGAACGTTGATTATTTTCAAAGATTACCCTAATCCCTAGCTCAGCATGGTTTTCATTGTGCCGCTTTAGCTCAGCTGGTAGAGCAACGGTTTTGTAAACCGTAGGTCGTTGGTTCGAATCCGACAAGCGGCACCATTCTTTTCAAGGATTGGGTACAATACCGGCAGGTGTCGCAGGACTGGTCGCCGGCACCGCACCAAGTTCATGTAATAATTCCTGACCTTTCTGTAAATCTTGTGCCCTTTGTAAGTCCTCAGCATCCCTAAATTTCTTAATATCTACAGGATTGGGCTGGCGCATAAAAAACCTAAGCTCGATGGATTTATTAACCACGGGGCTATTAGGAGCTGTTTTCTGTCCCTGCCTGCGCTCCTGATGCGCCGTGACGTTTAGCACCGGCACACCTGCACTATTTTTCAGGTCTTTATCCAGATAGGATTCATAACGGGTCAGCTCCGAAAAAACGGAAACCGTACGCTGCACCGAATGCAGCCATTTATTAGCAACCGATGCTTTGGGATCAGGATGATCAACGATGAAAATAGCATCCAGTGAATCTTTACTAAAAACGTTCAGCTGGCTACACCCGATCAATCTCGCCTGATCTTGTGTTGGCGATATACAAGGCACATATGTCCCTAGCGCTCCCGCCAGAGTCACCATCGTCTTTTTTGCACTATCGTCTATTTTGTCCTCGTCGGCTTTAAACAACAGCCCTTCAGGTAAACGCAGGAAACCCTCCTGAATATTGACCACAACAGGTATACCTTCATTTTTTAGCGACTGAACTATCGCATTCAGAACTTTCTTGCGGTCGTCAAAAAAGATATTTTGCAGTTCATTTCGGACATTATTAGTGCGTGCCTCATCAAGTGCCTTTAGCTTGGCCTGATTGATCTTGGCCACAAGGTCAGCATTTTTCTTGTTTTTCACCGCATCAGCGGCTTCCTGATAGTTACTGGCAAAAATCATCAGCAGGATAATAAAAACAAAAATAACTCCCACCAGCAAGTCCGTGAAGGAAGCAAAGTAGCTTTCATCATGGGTTTCAAGCGATGAGGAATCTTGCTGCATTTACTTACCAAATTTTGATTTTAGCTTGGAAAAATATCCGCCCTCTTTTTTCTGCAAATGCCCCACCTCGACAAGCTCCCTGACCACATCGCTCAGTCCGCTGATGGCAATACTGAACTGCTGGTCTAGTAGCTTGGTAAAGTCCTGAATGCCCGAGCGGAAGGTATCGCTGCCTTTGGCCAGCTCACCCAGCGACTGCCCAAGGTCACCATCCACCTTACTGAAACGCTCCTCATACTGTTTCCACAGCGCAGGAATACTATCTGCGAATGCCTTGAGATTCAGCAGCAGCGTATGTAATTCCTGCTGATTATGCTCGACTTTGATTTCCGTATCACGCATCACCTGCAACGCGCCCGTCAGATCAGCCGACATACCGCCCAGCGGCTTGGTCGCCTCACCCACCTGTGCAGAGGCTTTTTCCATTGCCGCCATTGCCGCAGATACATTCCCCGCCAGCGCCTCAAAAACCTGCACTTTCTGGTTAAAGCGTGCTTCGATCTGTTCTATCAGCGCAGCGGAATGGCTGAACCCTTCAGCTGCCGTTGCGATCGTACCGCCTGCGGTTTTCAGGTCATTCGCAGTGTCGCTGACCTTGCCCAATGACTGCGACAAGGTGGTAAGCAGCTCCTGCATGGGGGTGAGGCTGGCAGAAATACCGGTCACCGAAGCAGAAAATTCCTGCGCGCTTTTGTGGTTATCACCGGCAGCAAGGCTGATGCTCTGCCCTGCCTGCTCGATTTTACCCATCATCGCATCAAGTGCGGACACGGACTGGCCAAATTGCATAATACCATTTTGCACCGGATCGAAGGTGGAGATGAAATGCTCCAGCATATTCACCAGACGTACCGAGGATTCTTTGGTATCGGTGCCAAAATTTTTCCCCACTGATTCCATGTTCATCGCCAACACATCCAGCGATTGTTTGAGGATGCGGGTGCTTTCAATCACGCCCTGCAAGTCCTCCAGCGAACCTTTGCGCAACTGGGTAAGGAATTCATCAAGGATTTGTTTGAGTGCATTCTCGCTGCCTTCAGCAAACATTTTAGCGAGTGTGCGGATTTCCTGCACCATAGGATCCAGTGCAACAGAAACGCTTGCAGGCAAATGTTGGCTCAATACCACGCCCATTTCGAGACCGATATTTTTCGCCATATCGTTGAGCAGCGCGGTGTGTTTTTTCTGTTCGTTGAGGTTGTCGTGCAAAAGTTTTTCAGTGGATTTATACTCGGTGCATTCTTCCAGCAGATCGCAGAACACCGATAGTTTTTCCTGAAACTGACGGATCCGGACGCGCTGGAGCGACGAAATCACCAGACTACTGGAGATACCCGCAATCGAACTTACGAATTTAATCGAGGCCACCGCCAGAAGGTCTTTGAGTGCCTGCTGCCCCGCGCCGCTGGCCAGCCCTGCCTGCGCCACATGCAAGGCGGTGGCAAGACCAATAAAAGTGAAGGTCAGGCCGATGCCAATTAAATAGTTGGGATATGCAAGGAATTGCGACAGGTTCAAGCGCTTCCCAAGCACCGAATCACGGTTGAAATAATGCGAAGGTCTATGGGAAAGGTAGACTTTTTTGCTGGTCAGGTTGGCATTACCGAAATAGGTGCTGTAAACGAATTCGCGCCATGCATGCCTCAGCCCATCAATTTTCGATATCTGGCTGTTGATTTCCTTAAAGCGGTTATAAAACTCGTCTTTCTGATGCTCTTTATCGAGCTGCGTCAGCACCTGCGTGGCACGTTTCAGGTCTTTGTTGACAATGCCGATAGTGATAATGGACTGGTACAATGGCCTCATGGCAACCAGTAAGATGGTGCCAACAAAAACATACACCACCCAAGGCTGGGTAATCATCTGGGCGAAATCATCCATGTCTAGCATCGTATAGGTTCCTCGTCGCTTCTCGCGTTTTTTACCTTAATAGCAGATTTTTTCATCCTAAACACGCCCGATTTTCATCCGCGCTGTTCTTTCCTTGCCATTTGTGGCAATCAACGAATTGTGCTATAGAACCAGAAAAGAGGAGAAGGCTTATGACAAACGCACTGAATTCAACCATTACTACCCATTCAGCCGAAGGCAGCGTCACCGTATATCCCTACGCTACACTGGGGCATGCCAACCATGGCTGGCTGGATGCCCGCCACCATTTCAGCTTTGCCAGCTATTATAACCCCAAACGTATGGGCTTTGGCAGCCTGCGGGTGATCAACGATGACAAGGTAACGGCGGGCCGTGGCTTTGGCACCCACCCGCACGATAATATGGAAATCATTACCTATGTCCGCCAAGGCGCCATCACGCACAAGGACAGCATGGGCAATGAGGGCCGCACCGGCGCAGGCGATGTGCAGGTGATGAGCGCAGGTACAGGCGTATCTCATTCAGAACATAATCTGGAACGTGAGGACACGCGTCTTTACCAGATCTGGATTATTCCCAATGAACATAACGTCCACCCGCGCTGGGAGGCTAAAGAATTCCCGAAAGCGCAGGTGAATGGTGCGCTGGAAGTACTCGTTTCCGGCCAGCCGCAACACGCAAACAAGGGCGCACTATTTATCCATGCCGATGCCGCCATTTACGGTGGAAAGCTCAAGGCCGGAACCACTGTCACGCAGACGATCAAATATCAGGCCTATGTGCTGGCATCCATCGGTGAATTTACCGTCAATGGTGTGAGCATGAAACAAGGTGACGGCGCGGAAGTAACAAACACCAAAACCATTACCATCACCGCCACCAGCGATGCGGAAGTGCTGGTGATTGACGCACCCTGAGCGGAGGATTAGTTAGAGCATTTGCTTAAGGTGGGATCATTCATCCATGCCTTATCCAAAAAGGAATTGGCACAGTTAACCACTTTATCCGAACCGCCTGCCGCCGGTGTCAGATCCGCAAGATTGGCAGAAGCGGCGGGCTTATCGCCACCCGCAGATGGCGTCAGGTTTGCCAGTGAATTAGCCGAAGGCGCTGCCGCTGCCGATGGTCCGGCTGAAGGAGCCAGTAACGTGAGCGCTCCGCCTTCCAAAGACGTAGGAAGATCGACACGGTATGGGCGTTCATAGCTCACGTTGGACACGGAAGGATTCACCGTTGTATCGCGCACGCTTTCATCCCCCAGCGATACGGTGTGGCGGGTCAGAGACGTGGTGTTGGTGAATGCATCCGCATTAGAGGCGATTGTCACCAGCGGCGGTGGATTATTGACAACAGGATTAGGGATAATCGTTTCATACACATGTGATGTCACTTTAAGCACCACATGCTCAGGATTGGTCGCAAGGTTATACGTACCCGTTTCATACTGCCCGCCGAGATTAATGACGTGATCGAGTACGGCATCCTGCTTAATCAAAGCCCCAACCGTCACCGTACCAAATTGCAGGCTACTACCGTTACTGACTTCCACCGAGCTGGTAGAACCTGTGACTTTGTTGGAAACAGCCGAGTTGATCACGGCATAGTTAATCAGACCGTCGCCGTAGAAATCAGCGGTGAAAGTTTCACCCGCCAGCAACTGTATCTGACCGCCCAGCGTCAATACTTGCGAGCCATTGGTCACCGTTACCTGTGGTGCCTGAATTAGGAGATCACCGCCCTGCGCCGGATTTCCCTGTAGCGACATATTGCTATGATCCAGCTTGATGCGCGCGGTCGGGTTCCCCGCCTGATCGAAGATATAATGTGAAGTCGGATTAGTAAAAAAACCACTGCCGGTGGCGTTGCTGATACCGGCGGTGCTGAGCAGGAGGCTGTTCACATTCACGCTGGAGGTGCTGCCAAACAGCATGCCGTCCGGATTGATAAGCCACACCTTGCCGTTGGCAAGCAGTGAACCGTTAAAGCTGGTGGGTCCGCCGCTGATGCGATTGAGGGAAATGGAAGTAGCCGTGGGCTGTACAAATTTAACCGTCTGGCCCGTTGTGGTGTTGAATGCGCCCGCCCCTGTCCAGTCGATAACCGATTTGGCGGATGTCTGGGTGATGATCGTGGTATTGGCGTTGGGGTGGGTGATGGTGGCAGAACCGGCCACAACGGTACCTGTGCCAACCGCATATGCGTCAATGCCACACATAGCCGAAGCAAGTGTGAGCGAAACGCCCATCAAAGCAACCGGTAGCGGGTTTTTATCAAACGTTAGTGCCGACATAATACAATTCCACTGAAACCAAATGTTAGTAGCGAGCCGTTAGACTGAAAAACAGTCTGGGGTATGTATTCCCCTCTGAGGCAACATTGCGCGTCAGAGGCAACCCTAGTTCTACATATCCGTACAGGTTTTGGGTGAAGTTCACACGAACACCGGTCCCGACGGAGGCTAAGCTATACTTATCATTTGTTCCAGCAGCGGAATCGTTCATAAAAACACTGCCGACATCGTAATATGCGTATAATTGGTAAGAGTCCAGCCATTTTTTTCCTTCCGACTGCCCATAACGGAATTCCAGCTTACCTGCCAATGCCTTATCGCCGCTAAGCTCTCCACTATCATAGGCCTGACCAAAGCCACTTCCCCCTAAAGCAAACTGCTCCGAAGTCAGCAGCGCATCCGAGGTATACTGGCCGGAAGCCGCTGCCAGTATGGAGAACCCACGTGGTAAATTCTGTAAACGCGACAGATCAAAATTGGTCTTGGTAAAATCCTGTGCCCCGACGGTGCGGCTACGGCCAACACCGTTGGAGGTAGAACCCAAACCATTAATCCCGTGGCTTAAGGTGACATCCGCGAGATCAACACCGTCCAACCCATCATTCGTATCATAACTGCCACCTAAACGTACGGCGCGTATACGGTCGTTATTCAGCCGTACACCGAGCGAATCATTTTCGACATTACGTGCCTCCACCATCGCGCGGCCGCTGAGATTGCTGGCGCGTGAACGCAGAAACGGATGTGTAACACTCAGCGATACATCGTCCGAACGGCCTTTAAAATCGAGCGGACTGAGCGTGCTCCCCGGATTGGTCCGGCCAAATCCGCCAATAGCAATAATGCGTGTTCCTTCAGAACCAACCTGTTCTTCATGCTGGATATCGACATAATGCAGTTCTGATACCGGAATGGTGTTGATAACACGTATCGTGGTGCGTTCACCGAGACCAGCCACCGAATTTTCCGTCACGGTCGCCTGTTCCTGCCACGGCCCCAGATATTTATTGCCACGGTTATCGGAGGACACTGACGCCTCAAACGGCTTGTTTTTGACTTCGATAGTCAGATCCGCCGCACCGAACGTATCCGGCGACGGATGAATCACCGCACGTGCGATAACCCCCGGCAAATCATTAATCAGGAGCATGTAACGCTCCAGTGTTTTTGCATTCATGGGATGTTCTAGCGTAATTTTTTCGGCGTATCCGGCAATCAGGTGGCGGCGGTCAGCTTCAGGATTTTCATTACGAATGACGACATTATGGATGAAGCCTTCCACGACTTTAATATGCAATGTGCCGGTGGATTTTGCCTGCGCTAAATCCTGCTGGGTGACGAGTGCCTGCGACAACACATAGCCATCGGCGCGGTAACGGTTGGTGATGTCCCGTGCCAGCGCAACCACTTCCGAGAAGGTAATGGAGTGATTGATTTTAGCGGCAAACACATTATCAAAACTGTGGTCAGGATAAGCGGTGATACCTTCAAGATTCAGTGCGCGTAAGGTAAAAATCTGATCGGGTTGGTTGGGTTTCAGGGATTTAACCACACTGGGAGCAGCAACACCAGAGTCGTCGGTTGCGGGCACATCCGACGCTTTATTGAAACGCTGCTGCAAATGTTCGGGTGCTGCCGACGAAGGTACCGCAACCGCAAATGCATCCGCTGCACAACTCACCGAAAGAGCCAGTATATAAGCAGCTCTCATCACGTTTGGCATAGCCGTACTTGGCAGACGAATCGTCATATAAATTCAATACCCTGAAGTCGATTACAGGGGGCATATATATAGCAGGTTACACGTTTTTTCTATGTAAAATTATCCTGTAACCATGCAGGAATCCATAAATAAGGCTATATTGTTATTATTTTCAATACATTTAACCTATTAACGCCTATTCCTTATGCGATATAAACCGGTTGTAAAACCAGCTTAAACCCAGCAGGCTCAAGCCAAGACCGAGGAAGGAAAAGACACGTAAAAGGCCGGTCAGCTCGGAGGCATCATACAAGAATACTTTTCCCACGGAGACGATCATGAACGCCAGCGCAGCCAACCTGATATTACGGTCGCGGCGATACGTTCCGACGAATAACAAGCCTATTCCCACCAGCAACCATGCCGCCGAGTAGGTGTATATTTCGGCATTGCTGATGATGATGCTATCAAGATAAGCCCCCTGATAAAACTGCCTGACATTCAGCGTCACATACGCAAAAATCAGCGCCAGTGACATGCTGTTCGTATAGCGCTGGTACTGGCTGATCCGTAAATACGCGAGTTCCCTTTTCGCGATATACACCCACGCAAGCGGCAGGCCATAGGTCAATAACAGTCCATTGAATACAGGCGTTGCCCCTACAAGCTGGTGCGCCCACACCGGATTGTAGTTGAACAGGTCAAAGAAGGCGATGCGGAACATGGCAACACCGCACAGCCCTATCGCACTGGTGGATAGTGCCCTGCGGGAAAAATACCGCCCTATCCAAAAACAAAGTAGACCGTACAGGAATATGATGTTGGTGATCGCGCCGCGCTCAATAAACCCTGCCTTCACAAACAGGACATTTTCACCTTGATGGAAGGCATGGCGCGTTAAATAATACCCCATGACGCTGATGAGCGCGACAGCCGCATACTCCAGCCCGCGCACCAGACGGTCATCCTTGTGCCCGCGCAACAACATACCAGAACCAATAAACATGATGGCAGGCACACCTAACTGGAACAGCGGCCAGTCCACAATCGGTATGCTGTCTTGCAGGTAGAGTCTGGCTTCCATCACGCTGTAAGCGGTTAATTGCACCAGCAGTACAATCTGCGGAATTAACAGAAAACCGAATGCACAGGCCAGCAGCCCTACAATCGGGCGCAATGCCCTGATATTTACATTACTGTTAATCCAGCTCACCGCCAACACCTGCGCGGCAAACGCCACCGACAAAAACTCGTGTTTCATTTCAATGCTGAATCCGATCGACATAAAAGCCGTGGCGGTCAGGGAAAATACTGCCAGCATTTTTTGCTTCACCGGCTCGGGGCCGGTGTAGCTATGCACGATGTGCTTCACAATCGCCACCGACAGGGACGACAGCAGCAGCGCCAGCGAACCCCATACCGGAACACCGGCAATCATGCTCACCAGTTCGTCATGCAACCGGACATACGCAATCAGGTAATATCCCAGCGCCGCTGCGCCCGTCAGAACTGCCCACGCATCGGGATTGCGCGCGGTCCACATCAGGCGGTAACCACTCACCGTATACAGCGCGGCAAATGAGAGTAGCACGATATTAAGCTGCTGCGGGTCAGCCCCATTCCATGCCAGCAACATAAAGGCATTTACCGCCAGCGATAATTTGGGCACAAAGCCGTAAAGCCGCTCATTGAAATAAGCCAGCGCAATGCCGCCGGCGCTCAGCAAACCAAACAGCCCCCACTCCACCATCCCGAAACTCGATTTTTCGGCAATCACGCTCATCAGCAACACCGAACCGCCGAGTGTCAGCATATTCAGTGCCGAAGGCATATAGCGGTTAGAAAATGGTGCAATAATCCCCTCTTCCATGGCGGTTTTGGATTGCCTTACCACCGTCGCCGCCACTGCGACCACAAATAATCCCAGCCAGAAGCCATCCGCTGTCACAAAGCTGCTGCTCAGCCACAGCACCACCCACAGATACGCACAAAACACCGTAGGAACTGCCATGAACCACCAGCGTTTGCGGCGGATAAGGATGAATACACCTGCCAGCAGCGCGTACAGGTACATGAACAGTAACGGCGCATCCGGTTCGTTCGACCCCACCAGTGCCGGTGTCAGAAATCCGCCGATAAGCCCCAGAAGCGCGATAGGCGCACCATGGCGCAGCGATAAAAACACCGCTGCCACCGTCACCAGCCCCATTCCGGCAAACCCCGCCACAGCGGGCATCATGTGATAAATACTGGTAGCCGTAAACAGGCAGGCATATAAATCAACAATACCCGCACCACAGAGCGACTGTGCGATGCGCGCATCGTTAGCAACATGGGATTTCGTGCGCACCCAATAGCCTGCGCCCAGCAACCCAAGGCCGAAAATGCCACCCGCCAGCAAACGTGCCAGCGGACTGAGTAAACCGGATTCAATCGAGTATTTGACCATGAATACGCCCGCCAGCGCGAGCGCTATTCCCCCGACCCACACAGGCAGGTTGGCACCGAACTGCTGCTCAAAATTGATGGGAGCTTTTGGTGACGTTCTGGCCGCAACGGCCTGTTTCCATTCACGCTTCGCCAGTGCCGGAATCTCCGGTTTCGGCTGCGGCGGTGGAACGATTGGTGTTTCAGCAACAGGCATTTTCCATGGCGACGGGGTTTTTAAACCTATATGGTCAACAGGCACATCCGCTTCTTCAACGTGTTCGTGCTTCACTTTGGCCTGCTGCATCAGCCATGCGACCTGCCGATTCAGACGCGTGATTTCTTTGCCGAGCTGCTCAATTCGCACGCGGTGAATCCACGGCAATATGAGCGCGCCAATACCAAGAATTGCGAATATCAATGTCAGAAGCAACCCCATACCATCTCCCCTTTTTTTATAAGCCTGCCCATAGCGTACCACGTTATTATACACTGTTCAATATTTATTAAACACCGTATAATTATAATAAAATTCAGTAATTGAAGTTGCAAATTACAAATAGAATTTAAATACTTATACGGCCCACGCAATAATATTTTTTTACTGTTGCTTAGCAAAGTGTTAGGGTACCCCGACGAGATACACATAACATCAGATAAGATCCGTATGAAACAATTTCACAATTTCTCTATCGCCACTAAAATGTTCATTGCTATTGCGATTTTTTCGGTGCCTGTGGCACAATTGGCTTACTAACCTTTATGTGGAAAAAGAAGATCTGATAAGCTTTGCGCGACAAGAAGTGGCGGGCGTGTACTATCTGCGCGCTGCCCATAGTTCGCTGGCCGCCGTCACCGCCGTTCCCCAGAATAAAGAGCTGTACGTCAAAGCGGCAGAAGAACTCGAAAAAGCGGAGAAAAATGACGGTGGGCAAACCAATGTCACATCAAAAACCCATGACCTTGTCGGTATGCTAAAAAATGCTGCACAGGGCAAAGACGGCGGCGATATTGCAGGACTAATCAATTTGCTGGCACTCAACGCCACCATCGAATCGGCACGCGCGGGTGAAGCGGGCAAAGGCTTTGCAGTTGTTGCCAGCGAAGTCAAAAATCTGGCCAACCAGACCAATAAATCGGTAGAAGATGTGAGCAAGGTGATTGAGGAAGTGAATTCCGCCTCACAATCTATTATCGATGCTCTCCACAGCATCAAAGAATTGGTGAGCAATGTATCCAGTGCCTCGGCAAACATTGCCGCCGCCGTGGAAGAACAGTCCGCCACCACCAACGAGATTACCCGTAACATGCAATCGGCCGCCGATGGCACACAGGTGATTTCCCAAAACCTCGAACTGGTAAGCGCCTCCTCTGCAAATGCCTTTGCGTCCGCCAACGAAGTGCTAAGTGCAGCTCAGAATTGTCACGCCAGTCCGAAGCGCTGAATAAGGAAGTGGTAGAATTTTTGCATGCCGTGCGCGTGGCCTGACCGGCGCCTGCGGAGAGGTGTAGGACTTGAATAACACGGTTTCCAGCGAGTGCGCGCGCGCTTTTTACAAGCCTAAAAATCACTAACCGGATGATAGTTATTGATTTATGGCAACAGCACAGTCTTTTTAGGAATAAAATAAGTGCGTAAATAATGCTTGACTAAATCAGTCTTGCGACTAATTTCTCCCCCTGATTTGTAACGTGATATCGCGTTATTCCAATCAGCATGGGGGCGTAGCTCAGTTGGTAGAGCACTTGATTTGCATTCAAGATGTCGCAGGTTCGATTCCTGTCGCCTCCACCACTCTTTAGAATCAGCACAATGTGCTAAAAACCTCATTTTTTTTGTAATTACTCATTTTCCAGTGATCCGATTTCATCGGTTAAAGCGCTATAATGGATCTAAAAAATTAATAATTATTAAGCAATTGCCGGTATAATGATGCTTCAGAGGGGATTCATCCATGAAGCAAAAAATGACACGCGTAGCTATCGTTGGTGGTGGTGTAAGTGGTATTTGCGCGGCCACTCAGCTGGCCAAAGAATTCATGGAGCATCCTACCAAAGACCATAAACTGGAAATCGTTATTATCGACCCTAATCCAAAACTCGGTGGTCCTCTGTACAACACAGAATCAATTAATGCGTTTCTTGCGCAGCCGTTCAACGAGATTAATCTGCCTTCCGTGCATAAAAAAAGATCCTTACTTAAGAATCCGGAGCAGGTTACCTATAGTGATTATGGCAACTACCTGCGCAAGCACTTAGAAGAAACCTGCGAGTATCTCGAAGAAAAAAATGCTCCTGTGCAAATCCATACGGAAAAAGCTAAAGGTGGTGCTACAATACCTTACCTGCGTGCCGAGGTTCGTGACATGCATATTAAGGATGGGCATGCAGAACTGGAATTAAGTACAGGCAAGACGCTGAAAGCCGATGCGGTCGTACTCGCAACCGGCAACCCGTTGCCGGAAAATCTCCGCGACAGTAAAGGAACACCATTAACAAACTATTCGGGATATTACCGCTGCTATCAGGAAGGTCTTAAACCCGAGAACCTCAATGAAACCGATAGTATGATGCTTATCGGCATGGGTGCCAGCGCTCATACTTTTGCTGCTTCAGCCATACGTAATGGCTATAAGGGCAATATAATGCTTGCATCCCGCCGCGGCAAATCACCTCAATGTGAGCCCCCACCTGAGAAAAGAGTGACACGGACTTACACTCCTCGCTATTTTACCGTCGAGACACTGAAGGCCATGAAAGAGGAAAATGGCGAGGTTACCGCTGAACAATTCTGGTCATTGTTTATCAGGGAAACACATCGCGCTGCACCTTTAGGCATTAATCGGCGCGAAGTAGCGGATTCGTGTTTTGATCATTTCAACGAAATGAACCGTATTATGAGCGTGGAGGAGCGCACTAATTTTGCTACTAAATATGGTGCGGACTGGAATTTCATGATCAATCGTATTCCTGAGGTCCACAGGAAAATTCTGGGCGATCTTTGCACCGAAGGGCGTATCGATTACAGGGAAAAAATCGTTTCTATCGATCGTCTGGATGATGGTAATTTTTCTATTGTTTTCGACGATGGCAAGAAACCTCCTGCCGTGATTGTGCCTAAAATTGTGAATTGCACAGGCCCTTCTGTGCGCTTAGCCGATATGAATCCTTTGCTACACAAAATGCAGGAACATGGCTTGGTTACTCAACACCCGCTGGCGGGTATCAACGTGGACGAAACACTGCATGTAAGGGATTATAACGGCGCAAGTTCAAAGATATTGTATGCGCTTGGCCCTCCGACACAGGGCGAGTTTTTTGAAAGCGTCAGTGTTCCGGCCATCAAGCAATGTACCATGACATTAGTGGAAAGCATCATGCGTGATCATAGTATTGGTATATTTTCCGGCGGCGGAATGTCAGACGGCGTTGCCGGAAACCGTGGCACAGGAAGAAGAGGAGATCATGGTAAAGGCTAGATTTTCTTGGACTATTAGAACGATTGTACAAATATTAATTAACATATGACATTCTTTCATCATGGATGCGAACACTGCATACGACTCGTCTCAGTCTGACTCCGCACACATTGCACAAGAAATATTGGCAATGCCTGCAGAGCAGGTACGCAATATGGGGATATTTGAGCGCTTCGAACAATTGGACAAGCTGGGGCTGTTATCAGGTGATGACCCCGTAGCTGAACCTGTTTCTCGCCCTGCTGCTACATGGAGCCAACAGGAATTAGAAGCGGTGCTAAGGCTCTTCAAGGATTGGCCACAGGAAGAAGGATTTCAAAAACATTTAGAAAAATTCAAGCAGGCGGTTGCTAAAGATTACATTGCCACATTAGAAGACCAGCCAATCCCGCTTAACCGTGAACAAAAATTGCGCCTTGCCGCCAAGGTTTTCAGCCAACATTGCCGCGACACGCTCGGCTTCACGGATTTTCCTGAAGTGGAATTACTCTTCCGTGCCTATGATAGCTCTGGTTCGTATGGCGGATTGAGGCCAGATGGACGCATCCAGATTTGCAGCCGCAATTTACTCACCGACAAGGTAAAGGGAAGTGGGTTTAGCGGTGACACCTCGTTTGTGGAGCTGGTACTCCATGAAAGTACACATAAATTACAAGATTATCTTTCTGAGCGTAGCGATCTCGAAACGCCTAATGAACCTACTTTTATGCGGGTAGCACAGGCTTTCTATGTCGCCAGCGATGCTTTGAAAGAGCGCCTTTTTGATGTGTATCGCCAACACCCTTTCGAATCACAAGCACGCGAAGTTGCAGAACAAATATCGCAGCAAATACTTGATCTACAAAAAAGACAGCTATCACATTAGTGTTTGGATGGTATAACCTCGGTAAATGCATCGATTAAGACTCGGCCGTTTTACCATCTGTAACCGTATCAGGCGGTTTAGCTTATCATCAGAGCCTAGCCTATGAATCCGACTCCGCTTTACCGCCGCGACATTGATGGGCTCAGGGCCGTAGCCGTCCTGTCTGCCATTATGTTCCATGCCAGTCCGGCACTACTACGTGGGGGATTTACCGGCGTAGAGTTATTTTTCGTCATCTCCGGTTATTTGATCACCGGAATGATCCTCAAGGATATCGACCGCCAGCAGTTTAGCTTCATAGAGTTTTACGCCCGCCGCTGCCGTCGTATTTTTCCCGCACTGGCGCTAGTGTTGTGTGCTTGCCTTGTGCTGGGCTGGTTTACACTGCTGGTGGGGGACTATCAAAAACTCGGTGGCAATGTGATGGCCGGAAGCCTGTTTTATTCCAACATCTATTTGTGGCAAGGCACCAATTACTTCGATGAGGATTCGCAGTCCAACCCGCTGCTGCACTTGTGGTCGCTGGGAGTCGAAGAGCAGTTTTACCTGCTGTGGCCACTGCTTTTGGTGCTGGTACGCAAAGCGCGGATGAATGCGATGGCGTTTTTCAGCGTGATGGCGCTGGCTTCCTTCGCGCTCAATGCCGCCTTCATCCACAGCGACAGTGTCACGGTCTTTTACTGGCTGCCCACGCGGTTCTGGGAATTGCTGCTGGGCGCAATACTGGTAGCGGTAGAGATGTACGGGCGACGCCCGTTTCTCTCGCACCATGCGCGCGAACTGCTCTCGCTGGCAGGCGCAGCAGCGATTATTTATGCCTTAGTCATAGTTACCAAAGGCGATTTCTATCCGGGCTGGTGGGCGCTGCTGCCCACGCTTGGCACCGTGTGTGTCATTGCCGCTGGCCCGCACACGCTGCTGAACCGTTACGCGCTTGGCAACCGGCTGGCGGTGTTTATCGGCCGGATTTCCTATCCGTTGTATTTGTGGCACTGGCCGCTGCTGGTGTTTGGCCGCTATGACACGTCTTCCACCCATACCATCTACGCCTTGGCGCTGGCGCTGGTATTGTCGGTGCTGACCTACTATTACGTTGAAAAACCCATCCGCCGCAATGCCAGAATGAAGAGTGCTGCTGCGCTTTTGTGCGTAATGGGTGTGATCACCCTCATGGGGCTGGTGGTTCAATTCAATGGCTTTGCCGGCAGGTTCCCCGCTATCGTACAGAATCTCACATCCTACGCGTATAACCACGCCATCCCCTACCGGTCAGGCGAATGTTTTATAGAGAATGAACACCAGACCATCAGCCCGCTATGTGTCGACGAGCAATTCGGCACCCCCGACCACACCAGCATCCTGCTGTGGGGTGATTCCCACGCCGCCATGTATTATGCAGGCCTGAAGACGTGGCAGGCCACCCACCCCCAGATCAGAATGGCGCAGTTTACCCGCTATCAATGCCCGCCTTATTACGATTACCTCGACCCCGATAAGCCCGATACTGGTTGTCAGGAGTTCACCCGCTCCATCACCGATATTGCCAGAAAACTCCATCCGGACATTGTGCTGATGGCAGCGCGCTGGGGAAAATACAAAGTGGGGTCAATGACGGATTCCGTCGCAAAAACCGTCGCAATGCTCAAAAAGGCAGGCGTAAAAAAGATCGTGATGATCGGCACGGTTCCGGTGTGGAACCACACCCTCAACCAGTCCTTGTTCCTGTATTTCCGGCAGGACCTGCTGCACCGTATCCCCGACCGGATGGCATTTGACCAGAATCCAAGCTCGGAGCTGGGGCCAGCGGCCGGTTCACCTGCCGATAACTTAAGCATTCCCAACCAGATTTCCCCACAGGCGCTGGATGACGCCATGAGCCGGTATGCGACCAGATTCAACATTACCTATGTGTCCGTCTACCGCATACTGTGCAATAAACAGGGCTGCGTAACGAAGCTGGGCGAGAATGCCGAAGACCTTGTGGCGTGGGACCGCGCCCACCTCACCGTACGAGGCTCAGACTACGTCATCAGCGCTTTTCTACCAAGCGCGCTGGAACCATAGCCCCTCTTCCCATAAAGGTTAAACACATCGCGTGTATGCTCCCTCAAGTGGCGATATTGTATCGATTTATGGTCAAATATTTTTCTGTACTGTAGATTTTATCTCAGATAGTTTGTTTCGTAATTAAAAAGAACTGCGCCAGTCAATTAGGTATTAAGTGTTCGTCAGCATTGTCATTATTACTAGAAATCGCTCTGAATCCCTATTGCGTTGCCTACGAAGTATTTTCGCGCAGGATTATAAGGCCATTGAAGTCATTGTCGTGGATAATGGTTCTACCGACAACACCCTAGAGATGATAAAGACTAGCTTTCCTTCAGTGCATCTTTTACTACAATCTGAAAACAAAGGGGTCCCAGGAGGAAGAAATATTGGTATACGCACTGCAAAAGGCGAAATATGCATATGCTTAGATGACGATGCAGAGTTTTGTGATAGCTCTGCTATTAGCAAATGTACTGAATATTTCAGTAAAGACGTGAAAATCGGCTGTATCGCAATGCGCGTACTGGATGAAAATGATAGCATCGTCACCAAGCTTATCCCACGCCGTGACCGTAAAGTTTTCAACAAAGACAAATTAGGAGCGTTATTTTCGGGGACAGCTTTTGCACTGCGTCGTAATGCCTTTATTGAGGCTGGTGAATTCTGGGAAGATCTTTCCCCCTATTTTGGTGAGGATGCAGAGCTATCCTATCGTTTGCTGGACAAAGGCTATAATATTCTTCAAACGCCATACCTGCTGGTTAGGCACTATACATCACCCGTAGAGCGCCATAAAAGTAGGCGCCTTTATTACGGTACCCGAAACGCTCCTTGGATGGCATTAAAAAATCTCCCTTGGTACTCTGTCATAGGGTTTACAATCCTATCGTGGGGTTATTTCTTTCTCATCGCGCTTCGCGAGAGGCAACTAATAATGTATTTCCGCGCCATCACCGCTAGCATACGTCATATGCCTGCTGTCTACCGCATCCGTAAACCCATCACCAAAGAAACCGAAAATCTGCTGTGGAAACACTCTGGGTTGATTTTATTTTAGTCACTACAAACTTTCATATTATTTACGCAAAAAATTTTAGAACCGGCTAACCAAGAAACGAAGAACGCGGTTAAACCAGCGATCTTCTTTCAATAGATTCACACAACGACTGCTCCATACATCGGTTGTATCATCTGCCTGTTTTTTGATGGGTGGCAATGGAATATCACCGCTAATCCCAAGAAAAGACACAACCCTTTGCATCGTGCCCATATAATCTTCGTCTAAATCCTCATAAAGAATGCGGAATGGCTTGATTCCATGCGCAGCATAAAATCGCTCCCATAACTCTATTTCCTGAGCAGCAAGAATCAGGTGCTTCACAATTCCGAATGGATTAAATCGAGGTTTCTTTAGTTCAGATAATTGTGCGGTCCATGCCCATGTCTGAACGGCCCGCGTAGCAGAAATAGCCTGACGTAATGTATTTCGACGCGTAATAGATATGAATTTAGCGTCAGGAAATATGTTCATAAAATTTTTGTTAATTTCAGGAAACCTAGCCAATTGCGAATAATGCGCCTTTAACCCAAAGATACCGTTTATAGTGTTTTCCTGCTTCACACGCTCTATGTATTTCAATGGCGTTGGCTGCATAAAATCTTTGCGATCTGACAACGTGGAAATACGCCCATTATGGATGCGAAGCCCCAAATATTCTTCTGGTTTTCCTGCCCCCATAGCAAGCAATGCTTCTGCTAACAGCGTGGAACCGGAGCGGGCGCAGGAACAAATAATATAATTCATTGGCTATACATGAACGGTTTTATTAACATAAAAAATCACCTTTGCTATTCGCATCATAGGCATTACATCTGATATAACATAAGCTGATTAGTGCAATAAAAAAGTCTGGGGAATAGATAATGGGCTATCTACGTTTTTTCTTTGCACTTACGGTAACTATCGCACATTTGTGGTCACCTAATATTACAGGCGCGGAATCGGTCTTTGGGTTTTATTGTATTTCTGGTTTTTTAATGACCAAAATCATCCATGAAATTTATGGATCAACCACCAGAGGAAAAGTGCTTTTTCTTCTTAATCGATTTATTAGGATTTATCCAACCTACTATTTATGCCTTATAATTGGCGTTTTTTGCCTTGTGTTGGTTCCAGAATCTTCCAAGCTGAATCCTTTTCTAACTTTACCAAAGTCGTGGTTGGATTGGTTGCCGCAAATATTTATTTTTGGTCTGAATGATATCACAAAAAATTTAAACCCCATTGGAATGGAATCCCTTTACCCTATCAGGATATTGGCACCCGCATGGAGCCTAAATATCGAGTTGTTATATTATGTCTGGATGTGCCTTATTATTGGGACAAGCTTCCGTAGGACGGTGTTATGGTACATTGGGTCCCTATCTATTAATACTTATCTACTATGGAATAATTATCCCTACGATTATCATTACTTTACTTTGTATAATCCCTCCATTTGCTTTGCGGCTAGCGCAATGCTTTACCACTTCAAACCCTTGATGGCTGGCTTTCATAAAGTATCTGCCAAAATTTCCATTTTAGTTGGAAGCTCATTAGCTTTCATCCCGTATCTTTTGGGATTTAGTATTCACGACTGCCCTGCTTATTTATACATCATAATACCAGTGTATCTTTATATAATTTTTTGCCTCGATACGTCTGGTTCAACAAGTAAAAGAGAACAACTAGCCGCTGACCTAAGTTATCCCCTATTCCTGCTTCACTGGCCAATCTCTACTTTATTTATGAATGTTTTTACACCTAACACCTTCGCTTTTTGGTCAGTAACAACAGGACTATCTCTATATTGTTCTTACATAATCGTCAGGACCACATCTTATGTGTTCGGGCCCATAAGAAATAAAATTCGAAATGCCGCAACTCCCTGAATAAATAAACCACCCTTCCTATAAAGAAAGGGTGGTTTACGTGGAAATTTAAGAAAATGGATGTATTACATCCCTGGCGATGTTGGCATGTCTGGCACTGCCGGCGATGATGGTGATGGTGATCCTGGTCGGGTGCTGCCCGAAGGGCATAAGCCAGCAGCTGGTGGGGTCGGACCCCATTTGCCACTGGTACAAGTTACGTGTCTGTTAGTGAATCCACCTGCGTTGTTACCGGCACCGAAAGGCGGTACGTTCGCAAAAGTAATGGTCTGACACGCACCTTCTGTTGAACAGGTATTAGTATTAGTACTATTAATAGTCGCCATACAGGCATTGCTTCCTATATTTGCTGTCTGAGGTGTGCCATTTGACATATAAAATGTACAGTAACCCTGTCCACCAAGGGCAATCCCAACACAATTCCCATTATTTAGATAGCTGCAGAAAAGGTTGCCCTGAGCTGCGTTGCCTGCCGCCTTTGCGTCAGTCACACCAAAAGGCGTGAATCCAACCATCGTAGTTGCAGACAGCGCCAAGGCAGCTGTGCACGCTAAGGTTGAGGTACACAATAATTGTGTAATGTTTTTCATAAAAGTCATCTCCCAATTAAAAATTTTGCAATTTGTGTAATCAATAAAGGAGTAAACAATCTCCTTGCAACTGATTATGGCATCAAATTAGTTAAAATTAAACTAATATATAACTAATAATTATTAACTTATTTATAAAAAAACAGCGGAAAAATATGTCAACATGCTGTTTTATTTTATTTTTTTTATAATCCAAAAAAATAAAGAATTTAATCTATTATCTAATTGGCTAAGGGATTTTATGGATCGTAAGAGTGAAGTCATTGTTGTTAACAATATATGGATGACGACCATTGGCAAATGTCATAAGGAGTTTATTTTCTACTCCTCGATCAATCGCAAATACTATTGGCTTGCTCGGCCCCGGGGGATTGGTAAACGACACGAATTTATATAACTCAGGGGGAACGAACACCAGTGCCGGCGGAGTGACCTTATGTACAATACTTTGATAAAACTGGGGATTTCCTTCCCTATTATGAAACCAGTAAAAATCCCTGATGGTTGCTACTTTTAGATTGTACTGGAAGGCAATGACGTAAAATGAAGCCAGAATGATCAAGCCTGCCCCATAATAATACCGAAGTAAAAGGCTACGCTTGTACAAACTTCGAAAAAAAGGTGGCAGCATACACAACGCTTTCGCACACAACACAAGCAAAATACCGTTTATTTCATATAATAAGCGCGGCCCCCACCCTGCGTCCGTATGGATAATGACCTGTAGACTAATCATCATAGATACTATCGTAGATAGCAACAAACGCTCATCATGCCTCCGCCCGCGTATAGTGAATACGAAAGCAACCAAAGCCATCACGGGGAGCGGCCACTCGAACAAAATGCGGTTTAAATACACCAGCCGTTGAATACCTATGTGAAAATTTCTATCAACAAAACTCTGGGTGGTAGCTTCTTCAATCGCATCATGCGTAAAGGGGTTATGTTTATCACCATGGGTGATTTGGTAGCCAAACACAAACGGATCACCGGTAGTAACACTGTTGTAGTAAAGTTGAAAGGCAACAAACCCCATCACTATAATGCAGATAATTAACATGCTTAGGAAGTAGGTTCTTGGCTTGCGTACCACGAGATAAAAGCCATAAAAGGCAGATGGGAGGGCGAATGCCAGTGCGGTGTAAGGACGTGTGATAAAACAATACCCAAGCGTGAAACCCGCAATAAGTCCAAAAAACCAGCGCGGGTGCTTGAGTAGACGTAAATACGACCACAGAAACAAAGTGCACATCAATAACGACGTAGCATTGTTCATGTACTCCGATGAAAAAATAATTATGTAGCTACACAGCGCACTCAGTAATGCCGCAACTTTTGCAACATGAGTACCATACAACTCCTTTGCCAATAACCACACAGCAACACATGTCGCTGCTCCCAGAAAAGGATTGACCATCTCGGGATGCTGGAATGCCAGTCCAATCGCCAGAAGGAACACATGTCCGGGCGGGTATTGCGAATACCATTTCCCGTCATTAATCATCATCGCCATCTCAAAAAACTGTCGCAAGGGATGGCTGGCCGCGTAGAAATGGCCTTTAAGGATAAATTTTGCATGTACCAGCTGGACAATCGTGTCATCAATCCATGGGAAGTGCTGAAAAAGCACCCAGGACATATGATAAGACATCATGAAGACAAAAATAAAGGCCGCTGTCGGCCAATAAAGATCGCGGGTTTTAAAAAGACGAAGCACATATCCACCGATAAAACTGCACAAACGGTCTATACAAACAAATCGGGTAAATACAAAAAGAAGCATGGCATACGCCATCATATGTACAAAAAAGTAGAACGTCAGTTCTATGTCAGGAGAATTATATCCGGTTATGCTTATACAAAAAATTAAAGCCCAAACGATAGTGCGGAGCATAACTCCGCGACTGACTTTATATCCATTCGCTAAAAAGCGTCTCCGAAAGTCACGAATCCCCAATAAAACAGCCAATAGCCCCCACAAAAATATAATCAATTTTATGTGCGAAAATAGAGCGTTATAACTAGTCGGTATCAGCGCCAACGGATCAAAATTAAGATAGTGGAGGTAGATGTTGAGGATGCCGACAGCAAAAAACGCAACCAGCCCCATACTTATGGCGTAGGCAAAACCCGATACCAGCTCCAGACGTTTCAGAATCATAACTGCATGATGTTAATTTTATGTGTTCGTTCTACCATAAAACATCTCGGCCTATTGTTCAAATGTTCCCGCATCATAAACTACCCTGCATATTTTTACGTTGTGCTTCGCTATCAAAAAGATAGATTCAGAAAGTAAACACTATAAAGCGGCGGATTCCAATTATCTGAAAAGCACTATGAATGGTTGAATGCGTAATTACAATTTACTACTGCTTGGTTGCCGTCGGCCTGTTAACGCTGGGGTTTAACGGAGTCCGATACGCGTTAAAAACCTCGCCCCTTCCCCAACCATTACTTTGGCTTCTGAGCTTAGGTATATGCCCTGTGATTATTTCATGGTTTGGGTTTGCAGGTTTTTTCAGGATACCGCACATATGCGAAGCCTTAGGAATTTTTCTGGTGTGGTATGGTTTTTACAAACGCCGGCAACTGTATTGTGCATTACTTGAACTGTATAATACCGACCGTTATGCGGTATTTTCATTTCTGATGATTCTGGCCGTGTTATGTGTCCCTAAATGGTGCTACGTCTATGGTGGAGTGAATAACAGTGATGAAATACGCGGGCTCGCCTTAACTTCGGGTTTTGCCGCCAATTATTTAAAACCGGCATTTCCTTTTAACTTCTCCCTCCCTATCAGTTATAGCTATTACCTGTACCAGATACCTGCATTTTTATATACCACACTCGCAGGTTATAGCTGGCCTGCCATTCCTCTAATGCTCAGCAGCCTTATCGCGATTGGCTTTTTCTACCTGATTTTTTCGCTCTATATCAAAGATACGTTTCCCAATCGCGGCCCTCTCTGCCTATTCATTGCTAATTTGTGCGTGACTTTTTATGGTCTCGATATTTTCATGTTTAACGACCCGTTCATACAGGTCCACGTGGAATTCTGGAACTGGCTGCAAGTCAGCACCATGGCAACCTACCATCAATGGGTCAGTCAGTATTTGCTAAGCCTCAGCTTTGGTCTTGCCGCATTATACAGTCTTGCACACTACCTTAAGAAACCGCATGCACACTGGATATACGCCAGCAGCGCATTTATTTTATTTTCACTCACCTTCGGGGCAATCACCGGTGCATGGCTGGCTATGTCATTGGCTTTTTTTGCGTTTGTTGCCGCCTGTATGAATCCTAAAATGGCTATTCACACCTTTCGTTTTATTCCTGCCGTAGTTGCCATCCTATTCATAATAATTATGCCTCAGATCTTCACGTTCATTGGCCGTGACACACTGGTTGAGTGGTATACCAGACCGCTACTATGGTTTACCCGCGAAGATATGCTGGAGGCCCCGCTTGCCTCATGGCTTGAGAACTTGAGGATTATGTGGGGAGAGTTGGGCCCGTTGCTTTTACTGGGGTTACTGATGTTTCCGTTTTATGGGTGGCAATCCCTGCGCCGCAGGGACTGGCTTATGGTAGCTATTTTTTGTATGGCAATCACTGACATTGTAATCACCTCATTCACAGGTGGGCACTGGGCCGACTGGTTCTGGCGCGGTGGAAACTTACTTCTGGTTGCGGTATCCGCCATTGGTTTTGTATGGCTTTACGAATGGATGCGGCCCAAAGTGTCAGAAGATCGCTTTAATATGGCCATCAGGATTGCGCTAATTCCAGGATTTATCAATTATTGCTGCGAAACATCGTTCCGGCTCTGGTCATGCGAACCATTGCAGCCAACAGAAGCGAGAGCATTAAATACACAGGTAGATTTGCATAGTATCTTTGATAAAGAAAAACTGATCGCGCATCATGTGATTTTATTGTCAGGGCGCACCTATTTTGATAATGTGGCAAATGAGTTTATTGTGGGATACCGCAACTGGGAAGTGTCACGTATTAACTGGTTCCATGAGCCCCCCGCACAATCTCCGTGCGAAACAACGTGGTTTGGTTCACCCTTACCAAATGACATCATGGTGTCTACTTCTGCGGATATCACATTCCCTAAGCACTTTTGCTTAAGTAAACCCTAAGCTGATTATACCGTACGCAACGCTTCGATCGGCTGCATATTAGCTGCTTTGCGTGCGGGATATAACCCGCTGGCAACACCAATACCGCCTGCCATCACAAGCGACATGACCACAATCGATGTGCTAAACGCTACCGGAATATCAAACCAGTATTGTGCGGCAAAACCGCCTCCTAGCCCAAGCGCAAGCCCCACCACGCTACCTACGGTTGATATCATAATAGCTTCAAGCAGGAATTGATGCATAATCTGTTGTTTGGTTGCACCGATGGCTTTACGGATGCCTATCTCGCGTGTGCGCTCCGAAACAGTCACCAACATGATGTTCATAATACCGATGCTGCCTACCAATAAGGAAATAGACGCAATGGCTCCTAACAAAAGAGAAAATGCCGCTGTTGTGTCGGAAGCGACTTTTGTAATTGCCACCAGATTATACACCGTAAAATTTTCTGAAACTGTGGGCGGTGTTTGCTGGGTATCGCGGATCGCTTTTGTAACATCCTCCACTGCATCATCCATATCAGCCGTAGGTATAATTTTTACAAAAATCACCTGAATCACTGAGGGGACATAGGGGGTAAAATAAGTTTTTAATGTGGTTGGTGGCATGTATATGCCATCATCCTGATCATGTCCGTCAAGGCCGGCACCTTTAGGCTGCAAAATACCAATAACCTGAAAACCCAACTTGCCCTCGCCCATGTTCAAGGTCTGGCCAAGTGCATTTCCATCAGGGGAAAATTTGTCAGCTATGGTTTTACCGATGATGACCACTCGCTTATTAAGCCGAATATCCTCAGCACTAAAATTATACCCCTCTTCAAACACCCAGTTACGGATAGAAAAAAATTCTGGATCCACTCCGGTCAGATTACCATCTATCACATTCGTACCTGAATAGACTTTCAGGTACGCCCTGTTAGTAGAATAGGCCACATTTTCTACAGAGGGAAGCTGCGCGAGATTATTGATGTCATTTTCCTTAAATAAGGGTGCTTGAGGATTGATCCTAAATCCTTTTTGCGGCTTACCCCCCGGCATAACAATCAACAGGTTATTTCCCAGAGAATTGATGGCCTTCTCTACTTTTTGTTGGCTACCCGAACCAATAGCAACCATCAACACGACCGAACCTACGCCAATAATGATACCGAGCATGGCAAGCAGTGCCCGCACACGGTTAGTACCGATGGAGGTCCACGCCTCAGCGATCAGGGGAATAAACACTGGAGGGTGAGGATGCGTTTTCGATTTAGAGGAAAATGAAAACACCTTCGCTAACCCTCGTGTTATGGCTTTAATACATCGGGCCATCATAAATTATCTCACCATCTTTGACGTGGACTAAGCGTTTGGCATAACGTGCCACATCTTGTTCGTGCGTGACCAAAACAATGGTAATCCCTTCCGCATTGAGATCACTAAAAAGCTTCATTATTTCATCGCTGGTGGTGCTATCCAAGTTACCGGTCGGCTCATCTGCCAGCAATAATTTAGGCTCTCCTGCCAGTGCGCGTGCAATAGCGATACGTTGCTGCTGACCGCCAGACAACTGGATAGGAAGGTAATCGCGGTATTTAGACAATCCCATCTGGCCGAGATAATGTTCCGCTCGCCAGATACGTTCTTTATATTTTTCACCACCGTAAAACAATGGCAACGCAATATTGTCAATAATTGTCCGGCGCGGTAGCAGGTTGAATCCCTGAAAAACAAATCCGATCGTGTTATTGCGTAAGTTTGCAAGTTCGGTATCGTTATACAGATTGGTATCTTCACCATCCAGAAGATAGGTTCCACCACCGGGCCGGTCGAGTGTCCCCAACACGTTCATCAGCGTACTTTTTCCCGATCCGGACGGCCCCATGATGGCAACAAATTCTCCAGGATCAACCACCAGATCAACTGATTTCAAAATAGGCACTACCGTACCGTCGGCCAGCACATAGTTTTTGCAAATCCCATCCATTTCAATGACTGACACAGCAAACCCTATTTTTTAGATTTTTGAAGCCCTACAACCACTTCGGAACCTTCCGCAATGGCATCACCGGATACTTCCGTATAGGTATCATCCGCCGCCCCCATAGTCACCTGTACCGGCACAAGAGCCCCGTCACGCAAAAGATATACAGTTTTAACCTTATCGGTATCTCTGGGAATATTTACATTAGTGTTTGCAGGCTGCACCCCAAACATCCGGCTTATGGTATTACCCGTTTGCTCTTTAGGCGGGTTAAAACGGAGAGCCGATAAAGGCATACGCAATACATTTTTCTGTTCCGACAAAATAACATTCACATACCCTGTCATTCCCGGCAACAAAACCTCCTCTTCATTTTTAACTTCAATAACAACGCCATAGGTTACACCAACGGTTGATAGTCCCGCAGGGTTGAGATTAACAGTTTTCACTTTCCCGCTAAATGTCCGTTCAGGAAAGGCATTAACCGTAAACGTTACCGGCATAGCTACCTTAATTTTATTGATATCGGATTCTGAAAAATTCACCTCGATTTTCATCTCATTTAAATTACCTGCGATCTTGAAAAGATCAGGCACACTCTGGCTAGTCTGGATAGTCTGCCCTTCCGTAATGGACTGTCCAATCACCACCCCATCAATAGGTGACGTGATTTTGGCATAATTAAGATTGACATTATCACGTTCAATAATGGTTTTTGCAGATTCATAACTGTTTTTTGCCTGACGGTATGTCTGCTCTGCACGCTCCAATTCAACCTTCGCCACAAAATCTTTAGCCAGTAACATTTTAGTCCGGTTAAGATCACGCTCTGTCTGCTCGAAAGCAATGCGTGCATTTTCCAGTGATGAGTTATCCTGCTTAAGTTGTGCCAGCAACAACGCGGGATCAACCTCCGCCAGAAGCTGATCTTTTGTGACATGGTCATTCACTTTGACGTAGAGTTTATTGATCTTACCGGAGACTTGTGAGCCAACGGTCACCAGAATTACGGGGTTGAGCGTTCCGGTAGCAGATACAACAGCACTGATATTACTACGCGTTATTTTTTCAGTACGGTAGGCAACAACCTCACTGCTATTATTAATGTAGTATATCCAACCGCCATACCCTGACGCTGCTAATACAATCAGAAAAATTAGTTTCTTAATAATCTTCATAAATCCTGTCAGTGAACTGAGTGTGTGGTTGTAGTATCTGTTGCAGTCATGGTATCCGTAGCAGCAGTCGTTTTAGCGGTATCCTCTTTTATGGCCGTATCAGCGGTAACAGTATCAGAAACTGCATCAGACGCAGCGCTTTGCTGCACTACTTTAGGATTGACACTCGCCAGATCAAGAACCCCCACTGACCTTACCAGATCAACCCTTGAAGTCAGCAGACTATAGCGGTTTTGTAGCTGACTTTGAAGGGCGTTGCTATATTGAAGTTGTGCATTCAGAACATCGAGAATACTTCCAAGACCTTCCTTATAGCGGCCAAGCGCCAGTTCCTTTAGCTGAATGGCCGTTGCTATCTGATCCTGACTTGTTTTCCATGAGAGTTTTGATGTTTCGTAATTATGCCATGAGTTCCACACATCTTTTTCTACGTTTCGTTCAGTGGTAATCAGGGATTCACGCTGGTTCTCCAGTGATTTTTCCGTCGCGTGCAAACTATAGGTCTGGCTAAAGCCGGTAAAGATAGGAATAGAGACCGACACCCCAACACCCTGACTACGGGAACGGTTGTAATTGTAGATGTGAATATCATCGTTACTGAGCCCCATATTAGCAGTCGCCGAAATGGTAGCCAACTGCGAACGCTTGAGCGCTTTCAGCGATATTTCAGATGATTTGAGAGAATTACGGCTCGATTGCAGGTCATAGCGTTTTTCCTTAGCCTTTTCGATCAGAGCGGGCAACTCATCGGCAAAAGGATCAATGGCCAGTGTCTTATTATCTATATCCTTAACTTCCACAGGTGTTTCAGGGGAAAACCCCATAATCTGGGCCATGGCTGCCTGTGCCAACGCAAGCCCATTATCGGCAGCTTCAGTGTCAAGCAACGACTGAGAATAGCTGCCCTTTGCTTGGAGCTGATCTGCTAACGGAACCTGACCGATCTGATGGCGCAGCAGGGCGGCTTCATAACTTTCCTTAGCAAATTCTTCCGATTGTTTAGCAACAGCCAGTGCATTCTGTGCCCTGAGTAAACTGTAATATCCCTGTAGCGCACCGGCAATAGTACCCTGTAAGGTTGAGTTATAGGAATTACCCGCCGAACGGAATGCCAATTCCGCCGTTTCTAATTTAAATTCGCGTTGGCCAAAATCGTATAAGGTTAAACCCAGTGATAACCCATAGGCACTAGAAACGGTGGTTGATTTGCTATGAGCTGTGATGCTTGTATCCCTGCTATGCGACATGCTTCCGGATACGGTGGGCAGGTAACTTGAATAATTGCTGACATAACTTGCGGCCTGCGCCACGAGGCTCAGATAGGCACCTTTGGTATCAGGATTATTGCACAGCGCCGAAATGACAACATCATCGAGCGTAAGTTTGCTTTTGATATCCGGAATCTGACAACTGTCCGGCCTAAGACTGGGCGCCACCTGATCCGCTGCTTTTTTTTCCATCGAGAACGGATCGTCAATTGTTTGCCTCAGCCATGGCAGGATTTCAGCATGAGCGGTATCTGCGGCAAGTGAGCAACAAACAACTGCTCCCCAAAGGGTGCCGCGCGCTATCCGCAATAGTGATGTAGCTAAAACCATAATGGCCTAATACAGCTTAATTATTTCCTCCCATTCTAGGAACTATGGATTAATTATTGGTTATATTTTATGGTTTTAGATACACTGAAATAATGCCCTCGCCGTGCTATTGGTTAGCAAATCATTCCCAAAGGATTAAGTTTTTCTAAATCCGCACAAAACAGGAGGGGAAAGATTAATTGAATGTGCTGTTATATTAACTTTCGCACAGAAACGACGCACATGGCTTATTTCAGCTCATGCTTTACGTTATTTTGAAGCGCAAGGATCAGTTCTGCCTGAAAGCGGTTTTCATTCACACAGGCGTTTTTGGCAGCGAGATCAATCAGCAACAACAAGCTGTTATCCATCAAATGTTTATTGATAAAACGATCCTCATCCGACTCATAAAAATTTTGGTCAGCCGCCCAGTAGACAAGGCTTTCTTTCGCGGCAAAAATCATTCGTGCCGCAGCGGGAAGATCAAGGGCACGGGCATGGGCAATCAGTAAATCCAGCCCCTTGATGAGGCTGATGACAGCATCATCTTTGCTCTTTTCAATGAGATCAGCCGATGGTTGTGTATATTATTCACACCTTTTCTGTTATCTATCCCCATAAGTCCCCCACAGAAGCTTTTGTATTATACAATCCGTACAAGCCATCACGTAACAATAGTAATGTTTATAGACACACAACTAGCTAGAAAAAGCCCTTGCAGCCCTTACGCATTAAGATGAATGTACCCATAATGGGGGCAATATTACTTGATACCAATCAAGTGATTGAGATTTAATTCTGCACCAAAATGATACAGCACTTCCAAAGACTGCCGAAAAATCGTTCTCAGTCGTCAGGCTTTCAAATCCTTTTTAACACAAGTCCCAGTCAACAATGTCCGGTGCGTAGGGCAATCTTCAACCGCAGAGCAGTGACTACATACATAGTTACCAATCTGCTCCATATCGTAAAAACGAACAAAAGAATCCTTCACTTCGATACCGTGTTCGCGCAACTTGACCAAGGTGCGCGAGAACGTTTCGGGCTCCATGCCAAGACGCGATGCAATCAATGTTTTGCTATATGGCAATTCAAAACCGTTCGGATCAAGGTCATGCATCAGGCACATACGCTGCAGGAAACAAGCCACCTGCTGAGCAGCTGTCATCGTTGATTTATGTTCTATTTCCACCTGAATCATGTGCGCATATTGTGAAATCGCGGATAAAATATTGAGCGCAATAGCCGAACTTTCTGCTGCCGCCTTCTTGAGCCATGCGGCAGAAAATTCTAATACGACAGCATCTTCAACCGCCACCGCACTCACGTTATGACGGTTTTGGGCATTACGGAATATCTCTGTTTTGCTGATGGTTTTACCGGCAATAACAACATCGGTGGTAATTTGGTCACCATCAGGAGTTTGCCTGAGCAACTGCATCGCGCCGCTGCACACAACATAGAAATGACTGATCGGATCCCCACAATGGAATAAATACTGCCCCTGCCCGCACCAGCGAATCCGGCCCTCGCGCAGCAACACGCCTTTTTGTTCGGTATTGAGTCCGTCAAAAAGCTTGAGTTTGTTGATAACGTCGGGAAATAGCGCCTGCGGCATACAACCTCGTGATAGAGTGATGACACTCACAGCATACATCTGCTGCTAAAATGCCGTTTATTAACCATTGCCTCCTTATGGATGTTACTGAACGATACATGGATAATTTCCCATCTGTCAAGCATTTATGGTGACTTTTGTAACCTACAATTACATGAAAAACATCGTTATATATGCTTTATGGTAAAAAATAGGCATATAAAAATCGTAACCGAAACAGTAAGGCTATTTAAGGAGTTGCGTCTAGAAAAGGGCTTATCGCATGAGGCACTTGCCAAAAAAGCAGGGGTTACGAGGTCTGCTATCAGCCATATTGAATCCGGAAAACGTAATCCTTCCTTGCTAGTAGCCCTGAACATCAGCTACGCCCTTGGTGTAGAATTGTCGGATTTATTAGAAAAAATCGAAACATCGCTCTAGTTTAGCCATTCTTCCTCCATTGACTTGATCGTGATCAAGTCAATCATGTACGGGAGTGTTTAGAATGTTCGTTGGTAGTATTTCATAGTGTGAAGTTATATGAAAAGCAGCAGACCAGTATTAATATTAGAAGATGCCATTGTCTGTCTTAAGAAGATACGGCAGGAAAAGAATATTTCGCATGATGCGCTGGCCACCAAGGTCGGCATCAGCAGGCCCGCCATCAGCCATATTGAAAATGGTAAACGTCGGCCTACGCTGCTGATGATGCTGAAATTAACGCAGGGCCTTGATATCCCCCTGTCCGCATTGCTACAGGCTGCCGAGAAAAAATACCCCTCATAACGCGCTATATCCTGCGGATATATAAAGCTACACCCGCATTAAGCACCGACATCAGCAGGAAAATATCGGGAATGGAAAAGCCCGCCTCAAATAAGCCCACCGTCACGATAGCGGACACCACCATATAAATGGCATTCACCACGTTATTGGCAGCAATGATACGGGCGCGGTGTTCCGGTGGGCTGTCGTGCTGCATGATGGTATATAACGGAACGATATAGACACCCGACGCAACAGCGATCATGAACAGGTCGATAAGGATTCGCCATCCCGAAAACATCATCAGGAACTGATGTAAACCCAGCTCATCCGCCGCCGCCATAAAATGCTGGCTGGCAAAATACAAATCCACCCCGAAAAAACTGATCGCCATAATGGCCTTGGAGACATAAGTGCTTTTGATCTGGCCCTTGAGCAGCTTGTTGCATAAGAGCGAACCTACGCCGATACCCAGCGAAAAGCTGGTGAGGAACAAGGTGACGACAGAAGGAGCCGCATGCAATATGTCTTTCACATAGGCAGGAAACTGCGATAAAAACGTCGCACCCACCAGCCAGAACCACGATATCCCCAGAATACACCGGTAGACTTTTATATTCTCGCGCGCGAAATCAACGATATGCCATGTCTCTTTCCATATATTATACCCCACCACCAGCGCAGGATCAGGAGCTGGCGCATCGGGTATAAAGCGACTGGCGACATATCCGGCAAGTGCCACCGCCAGCAACGCCGCCGACACGGTGTATAATCCACCCGTTTGCAGCACCAGCACACCACCAAGAATGGTGCCAAGCAGAATGCCAAGAAAACTACCCGATTCAATATAGGCGTTGCCCGCCAGCAACTCGTCATCGTGCAGATGTTGCGGCAGCAGCGCATATTTAATCGGGCCGAAAAAGGTAGAATGCACCCCCATCGTAAACAATACGAACAGCAAAAACCATACACTTTCGGTCACAAAACCGATGGTGGCCATTATCATAATGGCAATTTCCATCAGTTTGATCACGCGTGCCAGCTTCGCGCGGTCGTATTTATCAGCGAACTGGCCTGATGTGGCCGATAATATAAAATACGGCAGAATGAAGATAGCACCCGCCAGCGTCACCAGCACCTGCGAATGGCCATCAGCAATCCGGTATGTCACCAGCATCACCAGCGCATTTTTCAATAAATTGTCATTAAATGCCCCCATAAATTGGGTAAGAAACAGTGGCAGGAAACGTTTACTGCAAAGCAACGACATATCTATCCGAAGCGATAATGAATGGACAAAGTTTTAAGCTTGAATGTTTTCATGATATCATATAATTTATCACTGTTCAATATCAATTACACGGTGTTTAATTAATGGCACGGCGCGCAGATCATACCCGTGAGGAACTGACCGAACTTGCCGTTAGTGCAGGACTTGAACTGATTAAAAAGCAGGGATTCTCCAAGTTCAGCGCCCGCAGCGTGGCCACCAATATTGGCTACACTATCGGCACCATCTACCATGTCTTCGGGAACTATGATAATTTCATCCTGCACATCAACGCCCGTACACTGGATGTGTGGTTCGACGCAATGGTAAAAGCAATTGAAGCGGACAAGGGGAAAAATCCCGTACGCGCTCTTGCGCAGGCCTACATTGCCTTCAGCCAATCTCACTACCACCAGTGGATGGCGTTGTTCGATTTCAACATGAGCCCCGAGCATGAGGTTCCCGAGTGGTATCTGGCCAAGATGACGCGCTTTTTTGCGCTGGTGGAAAAACCGCTCATGCCGCTGGTGGGGGGTAACCGCCGCAAGGCCAAACGCTCCGCCCGCATTTTATGGGCTGGCATTCACGGCGTTTGCGTGCTGTCACTTTCGGGTAAATTGGATCTGGTGGAAGCGGATTCAGTAGAAATATTAGCGATGTCATTTATCGAAAACTACACCAGCGGACTTAAGCAGTCCGCCGCTTAACCACTAAAGATCCGGCAGGTCGCTTTTTTCGTTATAGCCGTCTAAAAAATCATGCAGGTCCATGGCATTCGCCCTTCGCAAACAGGCGGCAGCCGACAGGGTCACTTTTGCCAACACCTTCGCATCGCCCCCCGAACGTGAGGGCGGTAGCACGCTGCAATGGACAAACACATCCTGACCGGAGGTGAAACCCAACTCACCCAGCTTGGTTAGTAAAGCCTGCTCAAATTCCTCGCGCCTCTCCTGTGCCCCCACCTCATGGGACGCACTCATGGTAATAAGCCGTGGCTGTGGCTCGATTACCCTGCTCATTATAATTTCCACCCTTTGTATGTGTGCCTTTCCAATGCTGGCTGAATTGCCTCTCGCACTTCAGCACTCTTGCATGTCACGTCGGCATAGAGTGCATGCGGGGCTCCGTCCACCTCGGCGCAATACATGCGGATGGTAACACCATTGGCAGCATTCGCTTCTTCAGAATCCTTGTTAAAAAATGCAATCTTCTGTGCAGGTACCAATGTTTGAATGTGCATTTTCAGCTCGGCAGCCTCGCGGCTCATGTATGGCTGAAAGACATAGCCGTTTTTTAGTTTGATAGTCGTGGTTGCATCGTCTTTAGGCTGTTCATCTGTTTCCATGTTTTCCCCCTCATGTGTAGCAAGATCGTAATTTTTTAATCCACCAGTTGCGGTGTTACAAAACCATATTCGGACTTCATAAATTTGATGACATCACCGGTGGGATAGTGTCCCCAATCCGATTCGAGGATCGTGCCATAATCTCGAATATCAAGGTCACCCGCTTTAACTTTCTGCTGGTATTCCACCAGTTTTTCCGGATTCAGGCGCAGGTAAAACCAGCACTCCACCCCATCTTCAACCGCACGGATGAAACGGATGGCTCCGCCTCGTTCATCGATCACTTTCAGCATAAAAGATTTTTGTGACATTACCTTCTTCCTCTTGCTGATTTTTTTCCTTCCGTCATATCACCGGCATCTGCTCCCGCTTGATTGGTGGCAAGATCAGCGGCAATTTCATTAAAGCGGCGAACACTCATGTTGTTATCCGAACAGCTGGTTGCAATTACCTTCACGTTCATTTCCTGAAGGAATTTAAAGTCTATAGGAAGCATATCACCACCTAAATCCCTGTATTCTTCGGCACTTGGTTCACGACCTAGTTTCGCCAACGCTGCATATTGTTCCGGCTCAACACGATACGTTTCAAACCATTCATTCATACCGCGCTCTATCGCACGCACGACTTTGGCATAATTGGTCAGCTCCCTGTCAGGAATAGCTTCAATCGGGGAACGTCCCAGATCTGGCGTATCATCCACAACCGCAGAATTACCCACACCTGAAGGCTTTGGCTTGTTTTTCTTACCCTTAGTGCCCACAGCCGAAAGGTAAGCATCCACCGCCCTGCTCGGCCTCCTAGGAATATTCAGGCTTACCTCACCACCGCCAAGATAATTGCCTTCCAGTTTTTGCTTGTCGCCTTTTGAGGAAATTTTAGCCCCCTGCAACAGCTCCGGACGGCTGGCAAGGAATTCCAGCAATGCTTCCGGTGTAATGCGCGTAAGGTTAGTTGCCACCACCATCGGCTCGTCGGATGTTAAAGACGAATACTCGCGCAGGCTGGCTATAGCATATTTTTCATCGGTTCCGGCTGCGGCCGTGAACTGACCTTCCTTATACCTGCCTTTATTTCGCATAAGGTCGAAATACCGCTTACTGTCACCATCAACGAACTGACGGAAAATCCTGCTGACACTACCATGCATCATCATCTGCAATAGCAATTCGTCAGGTGCCGGATCGGACACCTGCTTACCCACCGCTCCTTCCTTTTCCAGACGCCTGTGCATGTCTGCCACAATGCCTCTGATTTCCTTAAAGCGCATCAGGCTGATATTTCGTTCAGCGCAATGCTTTTCAAGGATAGTGCGTTCCATCACCCGCGTTTCGGTAAACTTCTGCAATGTCATGCCACCTTTAAACTGGCAATCCTCTTCACTCGGTTCATACCCCTGCTTCGCCAATTCGTCATATTTGCTGCGGTCAATACCCTGAATACGGCACCACTCATCCATATCCTTGTCATACTTAGCGTTTGTCTTCCGGTATGCCTTCAGCGCATCAAGCACGTCGGAATTATTATCCTCGCCGTGGCCAATGCGCATATCGGCACGTAAGCCACCCTCTTTTTTGTCATCAGTGTCCGTTCCTTTGGAGCCTTTTGGTTTGCGGCGCGGCTTGGGGCCTTTCTCTTCTTCTTCCGTTTCATCGAGTTTATCTTTTGGCTTCACCTGCGGAGTAATATTTCCCTTATGTGACATCACCTCAACCACCGCTGAAAGCTCGACCGCATCATCGATATAGGTTGGGAAACGCTCTTTCGCAGCCACCATAATAGCGCCCGCTTCCGGCCCCAGCGGCATAGTCATCACAAACTGTCCTTGCTCCGTCAGCGACCAGTCATCTTTCATAAGATTAAGCTGCATCAACAGCTTTTTCGATTCTTTCAGTTTATACTTAATTTTTTCTTGCTGATTAAAAGCTTCTTCCTCCGGAGAAAGTTCAGGACCTGCTTGCGGATCACTATCTGTTTTTGGTTGCGCGGTAACTGTTGCATCAAATTTCAATGTGGTCGGATCGATATTGTAATTGGCAGCATACATCGCAAGATTGCTGAGTGAAATACGCGAAATATCAGGGGTGTTTTCCTTTGGCCTGTCTTCCTTGGCTACGTCCGAATGCAAAATAAAAATACCATTATCTAAACGCTTCACGCGCCCTTCCTGCTGGGTAATGCGCCATTCAGGTAGTTCTTCGGTATCCAGTGCTTCCGAACCATCATAATAGTTATAGCTTGGAATTTTGGATAAACCGTTGGAAACGCCTGCGCGCAACCACGGGATATTCATCCCCGATTCGATCACGTTAGTGCCCACCAGCACTTTCAGGTTTCCGTCCTTAGGAGCGGCTAACGCTTCTTTGCGCTGAATATCATCCATATCGGAATAGATCGTTGCCACCTCAACATTATTAATATGGGATTCTTCGAACAATTTACGCAGTTGCGTGGCCACACTTTCTGCTTTTCCTACGCCTTCTACAAACACCGCCACTCCTTTCTGCTGGTGTTCGGGTGGAGCATTTTTGTATTCCGTGGCATCCACTTCCAGCAACACGTCTCGAATGGTTTCAAGGAAGGGTTTTTGTTCAGGAAGCACATGGCGGTAATCGCATGGGAATGATTTTCCGGGGGCATCAACGAGTTCAGTCTGCGCAATATCGTTCCAATAATTCGCCTGATTTTCGGCATTAATAGTGGCACTCATTTCCACCAGATTCAGTCGCTGAGCTTCTGGTTTTCCGGATTCTATTTCGGCTTTCAGCCTGCGGTGAATGATGGCGCGGGCAAGTGAAATATCGATGCCCTTTTCATGTACTTCATCACACACGATAGTTTTGGTTTTAGGGTCATCCAGAAGGCCGGAGCTAAGCGCGTAACCATAGGTTGCAAAGATCAGCTTGCTTTTGTTTTTGTCAAAGTTGGAACGGCCGGTAGATTTCTGGCCGATGGCGTATCCCACTTCTTTACCCAACTCTTTACCGGATATTTTGGCGATGGTCTCAGCAGCGTTAATCGCCAGAAAGCGTCGCGGTACCAGCACCCACACCGGATGATCAGATTCATCTGCCAGCGCGGCGTTGGCCAGCAGGGTTTTTCCACTTCCAGTCTCTGCCGTGATAATGGTAACATTTTTGTTTTTAACGGATTCCAATATGGCAGGAACCTTAGGTGCCACCGGCAAATCTTTTAGTGCCTCAACAACCTTCGTAAAATGCTTCTGCGTATAATCGGGCGTTTCCATATGAGGCTGTATTCCTTTGCGGTTTCAGACCCCAAAAGGTATATACAAATTAACCATCCCTGCCAACTAAATAGCAGCTGATTGTTAATTATTATTACACTTTAAGAACAGCAACTTATTCAATTATTGCGCTAATATCGCCTAGGATGTTACCTGTTGAATCGCCGATAGGAGCCAATGGCCTCCGGATGCACGGGTAAAGGTCCATATTTCTTCCGCAGTATCAGCAAGGGTGTTGCTGCCGGAAGCCATATAATCAGCATCTGACGGGGTGCGATCCAGACGCGTCATGTAATCCAGCGCCGTCCACTTTAGCTGCACCGTTGCATAGTCCATTTCATACTCATGCCATGCCTCTTCCACGCCCGCATCAACCAGCATCACCTGTTCTATTTTGTTAGCAAGCCCGCGGCTGGAATTGGCCGATAATTCTTCACTAAAATATTGGAGCATTTCCGGCGTAACATATTGCCGGAGATGCGACATATCCGCCTCGCTCCACGCTTTCTGAATTTTAAGCAGCAACGCCTCAAATTCCGTTTTATCGGAGTCAGTGATGGTGATGTCCTGCGTGGGCACATTATTCACCACCGGAGAAAAATGCGTAGGTGAGCTGTACGGCGTGTTGCTACGCGTGAAACTGCTTTGCGGGTTATTCATCGGATATAAGTTGGTCACCGGTGGCAACCCCCGCCCTTTGAAACGCTGATACAGGAAAAAAATCCCTGCCACGAGAATGATAGTACCTAACATGCCGCCACCACCGCCCATAAAAGAATGGCCAAATAACATGCTGAATAGTCCGGCACCTAACAAACCACCCGCCAATCCCCCCCAGAAGGAACGGCTTGGTGTAGCGGCAGGCGTTGACTGTCCACCGCCGGGAGTATTGGTGTTTGGATTGCTGGTCGCCGTGCGCTCAATCGGCTTAGCGCGCGGAACCGCCTGATAGGTATGTGTTCCGCGGCTACCTACACTCCTGCCACCACCTGCGCGTGCCTCGGCAAATTGCGGGAGCGTCACAATCAAAAAAACAGCAAGAACAAGAAGCAGCGACGGGAAACGGGATAGTTGCATAGGTGCAGACCTTATTGATTCGAATATCAGATGACTATGGGGAACATCGGCCTGCAATTCAAGGCCTGTCATGTTTTATATGGTATGCGGCTTCACAAACAAAAACGGCTCCGGAATCTCCGGAGCCGTTGAATGTATTGCTACGTAAGCGATTAGTGGGTCTCCGCCGGAGTGCTGGTTGCAGCATTATCCCCGTCACGATGATGACCACCATGCTCACGTTTTCCTTCGTGTGCATGGCGACGTTCTTCACGGCGTTCCTTGGCTTTTTCGCCGCGTTCTTCACGGCGCTTTTCCATTTTCTCGCGACGGTCATGACCCAGTTCTTTTTTATCGTGATCGCGCTCATGGCGGTCGCCACGCAAATCGTGCTTATCTTCGTTACGCTCTTTTTTATCCTGATGCAGATCACGGCGTTCATTACGAATGTCCTGCTCTTCTTTAGCCGCGCCTGCTTTATCACCAGCCTTCAGATCCTGATTGCGTTCTACCTTATCCTGATGGATTTTTTGTTCATCCGAATGGGTATCTTTTCTGTCTTCATGAAGTTTCTGCTCATCCTGTTTGATGGCCTGATTATCATTCTGGATTTCTTGTCTGTCCTGATGGATCTCACCCTGAACTGGTGGGGTCTGGGCAGGAGTCGTCTGGGCATAAGCACCGGAGCCAAAGCTTACGGTGGTCAGTAAGGTCATAAGAATCAAAGATTTTTTCATAAAAGTTCCCTTTTTAGAGTGTAAATTGCAATACTGCCTTAATCAGTCATTAAAGTAACACGCAGCTAATGAACTGTGTATTCCAAAACAATTAATTTTTTGTAACTATACAGTGCTTAGTAAAAAACACGCCTTCAAGCAATCAATAAAAATTATACACTGACGCAATTTTTATAACGCCTTTGCATAAAATGCTCTACAACTCAGCGTGAATCGTATTTTAATAATTATTTTATTTGGAGAAAATACCCATGTCTATTTCCATGTACCAGTCGTCTGTTCCGGTTTGTGTCCGCATGCTTAGCAACCTCGCTACCATCCTGAAAAAGGCCGAGGCTTATGCGGCTGCGAAAAAAATTGACCCAAGCGTCCTGATCAATGCACGCCTTGCACCCGACATGTTCCCGCTATCACGCCAGATCCAGATTGCCACGGATGTCACCAAAGGCGGTGCCGCACGCCTCGCCGGAGTGGACGTGCCAAGCTATGAAGACAAAGAAGCAACGTTTCCTGAATTGCAAGAACGTATCCAGAAAACCATCACGTTTATTCAGAGCATCAAGCCAGCGCAGATTGATGGCAGTGAAGAACGCAAAATCAACCTGAAAATCGGCGGCAACGAAATGAACTTTCTCGGCCTGCCCTATCTGCTGACATTCGTGATGCCAAACGTGTATTTCCATATCACAACAGCCTATGCCATTTTGCGCCATAACGGACTCGATGTCGGCAAAATGGATTACCTTGGAAGCTATTAACACCCCGCGCCATGTCGCAGGCTTTACCCCAATCCACGCTGGCCTCGCCGGAAGATACACAGCTCACAGATGAGTTTGCAGAAGCCTTTGCGCTTCTGGAAAATAGCAACCGTAATGTGTTTCTTACCGGCAAGGCTGGCACGGGTAAATCCACCTTCCTGAATTATTTCCGCCATCACACGGAAAAAAATATTGCCGTCGTCGCCCCCACCGGCATTGCGGCGCTGAATGTGCTCGGGCAAACCATCCATTCCATGTTCCGCTTCAAGCCCGGATTTATTCATGCGGGTGAGATAAAGTACGACCGGCGGAAAATTTTCAAGGAGCTGCAACTGCTCATCATCGATGAAATATCGATGGTGCGCGCCGATGTGTTTGATGCCATCGACCAGTTTTTAAAACTAGCGCGTAAAAATGACGCACCCTTTGGCGGAGTACAGGTGTGTGTGATTGGCGACCTGTTCCAATTGCCCCCGATTGTATCGTCAGAGGAAAAAACCTTCTTTGCCCAGTTTTACGACTCGCCCTTTTTCTTTGCAACCAAGGCCTATAGCGCCGCTGATTTCAAGTGCATCCATTTTCAGACCATCCACCGCCAGAACGATGAGGTGTTCATCCGCATCCTCAACTCCATTCGCTCTGGCACCTGCAGCGACTCCGAACTGGCATCGCTCAACCAGCGCCTTCACCCGCGTGCTTCCCCTGCCCCCGGAACATTGGTACTCACCACTACCAACGCACTCGCCGACCACACCAATAGCACCCATCTGGAAAAACTCTCCGGCAAGCTGCGCGTCTACGCGGGCGAAAGCAAAGGCGACTTCGGACTCAATGGCCCGCGCCTTCCCGCGCCTCAGGAGTTGGTGCTGAAAGATGGCGCACAGGTAATGTTCGTCAAAAACGATAGTGAAGGCCGCTGGGTCAACGGCACTATCGGCATCGTGCAATACATGGAAAGCGACTGCATTACCGTCAAAGTCGGGGAACGAACCTACAACGTGGAACCGGAAAAGTGGAAAACCGTCGGCTATGAGTTCAGCGAAATCCACGAAAAGATTGTCGAAAAAGCACTGGGCACCTACACCCAGTTTCCGCTGCAACTGGCATGGGCCATCACCATCCACAAAAGTCAGGGCAAAACACTGGAGCGCGTCATCATCGAACTGGGAAGCGGCGCTTTCGCCGCAGGGCAATTATACGTCGCATTAAGCCGTTGCAAAACACTCAGCGGCATCGCACTGAAGCAATCCGTCAGCCACGCGGATATCCGCTGCGACAGCCATGTGGTGAATTTTATGAAATCGATTGCCTGAAGTTTTGAACTTATACTTCCCTAGTGCTGCCACCGGGTAGTTTTCCGGACTTCATGTCCGCCACAAGCCCCATCAAGTCAGCGCTTGTTAAGTTCTTTTTTTCCGCCGCTGTGAGTGAATAACCATCTTTGCTGCTAGAAAAATCCACGAGTGCTTCCTGAAACGCAGCAGAACCCTTCAATGCTTTTCCAAGCACCTCACGCGTCCGTTCAAGCTCTATGGGCGCATTATTAAAATTATAGACCAACCTGTCCGCAACCCCTTGGATTACAATGGGTTCATCGAGTTTCATGGAAGTGGATTTCCCACCCTGCAACCCGATAATCTCCTGAATCTCAAGGTCCTGTCCTTTGTCCCCAACCACGCGGGCTTTCACCAGGACTTTTTCTTTGTTTTCACCCACAGTGATGACCATATCGCGCATTTTCGGGTCTCTTTTCGCACCCTTCACCGCGTCTTTTGCTGCAGGCTGCCACGCAAAAAACTCAACTTTGAGTGGCTCCACCTTCGTACGCATTTCCTTCATCACGTCGGTAAAATTCACTTTGCCACCATCCAATGGTAGAGTGATGGCGGTTCCGTCAGGATTTTTCGGATCCGCTTTTGTCATTTTACTGGTTTTATATTCGGTGACGACAAACTCACCACCTTTCACCTTACCCACCACTTCGGCTATAGCTTTGCCGTCTTTGCCCTTGATGACATAACGGGTCGAGTCGTCTTTCACTTTAACCGTAGAATCACTGAGATCCACATCCACAGGTTTCGGCGGAGCTGGTACAGCGGGTGCTGGTACGGCTGGAGCTGGTACGGCTGGAGCTGGTACGGCGGGAGCTGGTACAGCGGGTGCTGGTACGGCGGGAGCTGGTACGGCGGGAGCTGGTACGGCGGGAGCTGGTACGGCGGGAGCTGGTACGGCTGGA
>JANYBV010000053.1 GCA_025360605.1 Alphaproteobacteria bacterium
GTTGGTGATAGCCGAAAGCTGGTCGAACGACTGCGCCCATACCCCCGTCAAAACCCCCATCAGCGCCAGCATGATACTGGCCGAAAGCACATAAAATAGCCCCACCCACGCATGTTCCATGGTGAACGGCACAAATAAATAGACAGAAAACATCACCACAATGCCCACCGCCAGCCCGCGCACGATGCCGCCAACCACAAGGCTAAACGTAATTTCCGCACCGGTGAGTGGTGGCATAAGTATGTCGATAATCACGCCTTGAATTTTTGCCAGCATCAGCGAGGAGGACGTGTTGGCGAACGCATTCTGCACTACCGCCATCATAATAAGCCCGGGGGCGATAAACTGGTTGAAGGATATGCCGTCAACCATGCGTGTGCCAGAGCCCATTGCCAGCGTCATCACCGCCAGAAATAACAAGGTGGTAATCACAGGAGCCACGACCGTCTGGTTCCATACCTTCCAGAAGCGCCAGATTTCACGTTTGCACAGCGTATAGACACCGATGGTATTGATACTATTCATTGGAATTTTACACACGGTTGGAATGAGAGTTACACTTATATAAAAAAAGGAAGGGAACGCAAGCGCTCCCTTCCCTTCATCACGTTATTCAGGCCTGATTATTTCCGGTCGCCCATGAAGCGCAGGAGATACAGGAAAATATTGATGAAATCCATATACAAGTTCAGAGCGCCGAGGATGGACATTTTAGCCACCATCTCCGAGCTGCTGCCGCTCATCTGGTAATACATGTTCTTCAGTTTCTGGGTATCCCATGCGGTCAGGCCAATAAAGATCACCACGCCAATTACCGAAATAGCAAACATCAGCGCCGAGCTATGCAGGAAGATATTCACTACCGAAGCCACCAGCAACCCAATCAGCCCCATCACCATGAACGAACCAAATCCGGTCAGATCGCGCTTGGTGGTGTAGCCGTACAGGCTCATCGCACCGAACGTACCGGCGGTGACGAAAAACGTGCGGGCAATGCTCTCACCTGTATATATGAGGAAAATCGGGGTCAGCGACAAACCGATCAGCACCGAATAGGTCCAGTAAATGGCCTGTGCGGTGGTGGTGCTCATGCGGTTGATACCCATACCCAGCCACAAGACGAGGCCAACGGGCGCAACCATAAGTAACATTCCAAGACCGCTCATCCCAGTCGCATGACCATTCTGAACATTGAACAAAGCACCCAAAAATTCAGGCGATTGTGCTGCCGCCATAGATACGATACCGGTCAGCGCGAGGGCGCTGGCCATATAGTTATAGATACGCAGCATATAGGCGCGCAGCCCCTGATCGCGGGTAACCGACTGAGATTCAACGCCATATTTGCTATAATTTTGCTGCGCCTGTGCAAACGGATCGCGGAATTCCATAGTAACCTCCAAAAAAATATGAATATAAAAATTAAAGACGTACTATTATATGGTGCTTCCTCCCCCAGTTTCAACCACAAACGGGTAAATTTCCTCTATCTTTGCAACGGGCGGGTTTTTCCCTTGAAGTATTTAATTTATGGCAGTATAAGTGCTGTCCTTTTGAGCCGCCGGGCGAGGCATTGCCTTGGCTGCTTATCATATAAATTCTATCAATAAGGATGACAAAAATGCCTAAACTGAAAACCAAAAGTGGTTGCAAAAAACGTTTCCGTTTTTCTGCCTCCGGCAAAGTAATTGCAGGCCAAGCCGGCAAGCGCCATGGCATGCGCAAGCGTACCAATCGTTTTATCCGCAATGCTCGCGGCACAACGATAATGGATGAATCCGATACACACCGTATCGTACAGTACATGCCCTACGGCAGCAAATAAGGCCAGAAAAACAGGAGATTGAATCATGGCTCACGTAAAAAGAGGGGTTACCACGCACGCCCGTCATAAAAAAGTGCTTAAAATGGCAAAAGGCTATCGTGGCCGCGCCAAGGATTGCTTCCGCGTTGCCGTAGAAAAGGTCGAAAAAGGCCTCCGCTACGCTTACCGCGACCGTCGTGCTAAAAAGCGCACCTTCCGCGCACTCTGGATTCAGCGTATCAACGCTGGTGTCCGCGAACACGGCATGGTGTATTCACAGTTCATGAACGGCTTGCTCCACGCTGGTATTACGATCGACCGCAAGGTTCTGTCGGATATCGCTACGCATGAACCAGCTGCTTTCAAAGCTCTGGTCGACCAGTCCAAAGCTGCTTTAGCTAAAAAAGCGGCTTAATCACCAGTGGCCGTATGACACAGCCGGATGCGATTCGCGCTAACGCGCTCGCTGACATCGCGGCTTGCGAGTCCTCTAACGCGCTTGAAGAACAACGGGTGGCCCTCTTAGGTAAAAAGGGGGCCATTACCGAAGCCTTGAAGACGCTTGGGTCAGCTGATCCTGAAACCCGCAAGACGCTCGGTGCCGCACTCAACCTGCTCAAGCAAGAATTATCCGAAGCGATTGATTCCAAAAAATCGCAAATCGCGATGCTCGAACTGAACGAGCGCCTCGCCAATGAAAAGGTCGACGTTACACTTCCATCGCGCCCCTCGACCAGAGGCAGCATCCATCCCGTCTCGCAGGTCATTGAAGAAATTACCGCTATTTTCGCCGACATGGGATTTGCGGTCGCGGAAGGACCGGATATCGAATCCGACGAATATAATTTCGACAAGCTCAATATCCCTGAATCGCACCCCGCCCGCCAGATGCACGACACCTTCTATCTGCAAGGTAATGGTGATGGAAAAACGCTGCTGCGCACCCACACCTCGCCGGTACAGATCCGAACCATGCAGGGCGGCAAACCACCATTCCGCTTTATCGCCCCCGGTTCCACCTACCGCTGCGATTCCGACCTCACCCACACACCGATGTTCCATCAGGTGGAAGGTTTCGTCATCGACAAGGGCATCCACATGGGGCACCTCAAAGGCTGCCTGATTGAATTTTTGAAAGCGTTTTTTGAACTCAGTGAAGTTCCGGTGCGTTTCCGTCCGAGCTTCTTTCCGTTCACAGAGCCTTCCGCTGAAGTGGATATTGGCTGCTCGCGCAGCAAAGATGAACTCAAAATCGGCGCTGGCAGCGATTGGCTGGAAGTGCTGGGTTGCGGCATGGTGCATCCGAACGTACTCAAAAATTGTGGCCTTGATCCGGACGAATGGCAGGGTTTTGCTTTCGGGATGGGCGTGGAACGCCTCGCCATGCTTAAATATGGCATCCCTGATTTACGCACCTTCTTCGATAGCGACAGCCGCTGGCTTTCGCATTACGGTTTTGATGCACTGAACATTCCATCACTTGTGGGGGGCTTATGAGTGCCAACGACAAAAAATTACCGGTATTATCGAAGGATGTAGCCAATCAGGCCATACAAGACATCAATATTCTCGGCGCTCACGCCTATGCCGATGCAGCCCTGCACGAAGCCGACAGGGCTATTCAGGCTGATGAATTTTCCATGCCTATTGAATTCGACGATATTGGAGAAGCGTTTGAGGCGGCCCGTTCCAATTTCCATAACTCCAAAATGGAAAAGCTGGTAGACAATGCTTTTAGAGTACTCGCCCTGCTTATTGAGGCGCGCAGCCTGACTAACCCAAAACCCATGGAGCGTGAATTTCTTATCGCTGACCATCTTGACAAAATCGGGGAATATACAGGACAGATCGCCGAAGCGGTGCGAACAAACCAGCTTCCTGAAAGCGTCCAAAAACAATTCGAATCCGGTATCGAAATAGCGACTTGTGAAAACCCTCAGCAAAAATGGCTTGATGCCGTGGCTGCACGCAAAGAGGCAGGCTGGACCAGCAGGACGGGCAAATGAAATTTACTCTCTCATGGCTGAAAGACCATCTCGACACCACTGCATCGCTCGATGATATTTCTAAAACCCTCACCGCCATCGGCCTTGAGGTGGAGCAGATTATCGACCGTGGCGTGGCACTCAAACCCTTCACGGTCGCCAAAATCCTCGAAGCGGAAAAACACCCCGAAGCCGACAAGCTGCGCGTGTGCAAGGTTGAAAGCAATTCCGGCATCCTGCAGATCGTGTGCGGCGCCCCAAATGCCCGCGCTGGCTTGTATGTGGTGCTTGCGCAAGAAGGCGCTCACATCCCCGGCAACGGCATGGTCATCAAAAAAACCAAAATCCGCAATGTCGAAAGCAACGGCATGTTGTGTTCGCTGGAAGAACTCGCCCTCACCGGTGACAGCACCGGCATTATCGAACTGCCGGAAACCTCGCGGGTCGGCGCTTCTGCTGCCGATGCGCTGGGGTTGAATGACCCTGTTGTTGAAATTGCTATCACCCCCAACCGCGCGGATTGCCTCGGCGTTCGCGGCGTTGCGCGTGACCTTGCCGCTGCCGGACTAGGCACCTTGAAACCCCTAAGCGATATTTCCGCCTTCAAAGGCAATGGCGCGTCTGCCATTTCCGTCACCATTGACGATACAACGAAGTGCCCGCAGTTTATTGGCTGCACCATCAAGGGCGTTAAAAATGGCCCAAGCCCCGACTGGCTGAAAAAACGCCTTGAAGCGATTGGCCTACGTCCGATTTCTGCGCTGGTTGACATCACCAATTACATCACGTTCGACCTCGGCCGCCCCCTCCACGTCTACGACGTGGCTAAGCTCAACGGCAATCTGGTCGTACGCGCCGCCAAAGAAGGTGAAAAACTGGGAGCCCTCAACGGTAAAGAATATAACCTTGCCGGTGGCATGACCGTCATTGCTGACAACGCATCGGTGCTGGCACTTGGCGGTGTTATTGGAGGTGAATTAAGCGGTTGCAGTGCAGACACAACCGACCTGTTTTTAGAAGTGGCACTCTTTGACCCCACGGCAGTGGCCAAGGCAGGCCGTGTGCTTGCCATCGATTCCGATGCGCGCTACCGTTTTGAACGCGGTGTTGATGTGGCATTTGTCGAAACCGGCGCTAAGCTGGCGGTAGCTATGATACAACAGCTGTGCGGCGGACAGGCCAGCGAGCTGGTATTTGCCGGAAACACACCGGATTATTCCCGCATGTACCACCTGACACCGGAACGCATCAAAACCCTTGGCGGCATTGAACTTCCTGCCGGTAAAATTAAAACCATTCTTTCCACACTCGGCTTCAACTGTACACCCGTTGCCGATGGCTGGGACGTTACGCCTCCGTCATGGCGGCGCGATGTCGAAGGCGAAGCGGATTTAGTCGAAGAAGTGCTACGCATCCACGGCTACGACCATATCCCGACCACGCCATTGCCTAAAATAGCCACTGTCAGCAAGCCAGCGCTGAACACCGCACAAAAGCGCGTGCATCTCAGCAAACGTGCGCTCGCCGCACGCGGCATGATGGAAGCCGTCACATGGTCATTCGTGCCGGAAGCGCAGGCAACCATGTTCGGCGGCACCAACCAAAAACTCAAGCTGGTCAACCCGATCAGCGCCGATCTGGATACCATGCGGCCATCCTTGCTGCCGAACCTTCTGGAAGCAGCGAAAAAGAACACGTTCCGTGGTTTTAAAACCAATAATTTATTTGAAGTCGGGTTACAATTCACCGACATCACCCCCGACGGCCAGCGTATGGTGGCGGCAGGTTTGCGCTGTGGTACCCAAGAAGAAAACGCTTACAAAAATAATCTATTCCAGCGCGGCGAACGCGGGTGCGACGTCTTCGATGCCAAAGCCGATGCGCTGCATGTGTTGCAAACCCTTGGCCTCAATAAATGCGATATCACCAGCACCGCTCCGTCATGGTACCATCCGGGACGTTCCGGTGCATTGACCCTCGGCGGAAAAATTATCCTCGGCTATTTCGGCGAACTGCATCCGGGATTATTGCCTTCCTTTGATATTTCAGGAAGTGCCGTTGCCTTTGAAATTTATCTGGATGCTATCCCGCAGCCACGCACCAAAACCAAGGCACGCCCATCATTAAAACCATCGGATTTCCAGAAGGTGGAGCGTGATTTCGCCTTCATCGTCGACGAGAAAATCACCGCCACCGAAATCATCAAATTTTTGGCACAGGCTGAAAAACAACTCATCACCGACATCACGATTTTTGATGTCTACACCGGCACTGGCGTGGAAGCGGGTAAAAAATCAGTCGCTATTAAAGTGACGTTGCAGGCCAATGACCGCACCTTGTCCGAGCAGGATATTTCCGGTGTGTCAGCCGCCATCGTGTCGGCAGCCAGCAAAAGTTTTGGTGCCCAATTACGTCAATAAAACTGGTAAGGTAATGACCACACCTGCTTATTGGGACGAAGCCAAAGCGCATTTGTCGAAAAAAGATAAAAAACTGAAATCTGTTATCGACGCCTATCACGGTGAAACCATGCGCCTGCGCGGCGATGCGTTTTACACGCTGGCGCGTTCGATTGTCGGTCAGCAAATTTCAGTAAAAGCCGCCGACAGCGTGTGGAATAAGGTGATCGCCGCTGTAAAAATCAGTCCCAAATTAATTGCCAATACGGACAGCACGGTGTTGCGTGCCTGCGGCCTTTCCAACCAGAAAGTGCTGTATATGCACGCCCTCGCCAACCATTTTATAGACAATAAAAAACTAGTAGCAGCGTGGCCGGACATGAGCGACGAAGACATCATCAAAGACATGACTTCCATCCACGGCATTGGCCGCTGGACAGCAGAAATGTTCCTGATTTTTAACCTCGCACGGCCCGATGTGTTTCCGGTGGCTGACATCGGTTTGCAAAAAGGTATTTTCCGGCTTTACAACAACGCAGAAAAAATGCCTCTCGCCGATATCCGCTCCGCTGGCGAACGCTGGAAGCCTTACCGCACCGTCGCCACATGGTATCTGTGGCGCTCGCTCGATCCGGTTCCGGTTGCGTATTAACATAAAATTAATCCGAACGCGTTAGTCATAATGGATGTGAATCAGTATGAGTGTTTTGTGCGTTCTGCCATCAGACAATCGATAGCGTGTATCGGGCTTTTGCCATTAGTGCTTGCAGCTCCTGCGAATGGCTATGACCCCGACGCCCCCTGCTGTCGCGGCAGCGGCGGCCCACCGAGATGGTATGTGAAGTGGCTATAGTTTAGCGGACAGTGTGCTTGAGCGATACTGAAGGAGCTAAGAGCCAATGCCTGAGAATATAAATACCAAGAAGAAATTGACGTTTTATTCATCTGAGTTCAAGTCGTCTGCGATAAAGCTGGCGTT
>JANYBV010000039.1 GCA_025360605.1 Alphaproteobacteria bacterium
CCGCTTTTGCGGAAGGAGCGGAAAGAGGTGCCACTGTCCAGTCTCATTGCAAGCAAAGAATCTTCGTCGATGCAATGCCACATGATGATCCAGAAACTGAGCACCGCCATGCCTTGTGGCGCGCGGTGATCAGCCAGCAAAACATGGATGCAAAAAACATATCCCTTAAGCCTGAAAAACAAGCGCTCAAAAAGCAAGCCATGGACTGGCTTTTCCACAATGAGAGCGATTTTACCATGGTGTGTGACTTAGCGGGCTGGGAGCCAGACTATGTGCGCTCACTATGCATTATCGCACAATCACATGCATTCAGCCGGTAGCGCAATGGAATCACCTATGACGGATATATGCTCTTTCGATTCAGATTTCCGGTTTTCTTGTATGCCCGCATCGATTGAGAGCGTGCGCAATGCCGTTACTGCGCGGGAGCAGATATTCAGAGCCATTATGCGACGCGGCGGGACTGGTGCTACCTGTGCTGAATTGGTCGATATGCTGGGGTTTTCCTATGACATCGTGCAACGGCGAACCGCTGAACTGCACGAGCGTGACAGAATTATGGATTCTGGCCGCCGCCGATTAAACGCAACTTATGACAAGTGCGCCATTGTATGGGTGCTTGCCTCTTATTCACATTCACCTGTCAGCGAGGCATTTTATGGCAAAGAAGAAGCAATCTAACCCGCAATTTAACGATGTTATCAATGATCTTTCCTGCTTCTTTGAAGCGGAAACCAGTCAATCGTATCACGATCAGGGTATTAGCCCTTATGGGCGTGGCTACCGTAGCGCATTGCAAACGGTGCAGGTAAAGCTTCAGGAGTCCTTTGAAGCCGCAGGGATTATCTCAGGCGCTTAAAATCCCCGGCCACCAATACGCTGCTTAGCCTCAAAGGTTGTACCGTTATGAAAGTCTGGAGCTGGCGGCAGGTCATTTTGCGTTCTTCACTGTCATCGACGACGAAGCTGGTGTTGCTTGCACTGTCTTCACATATGAATGACCATGGCGAAGGCTGCTATCCAAGCTTAGATACGATAGCGCAGGAAGCGTCCCTTACCAAAAAAGCAGTGGTTACCCATATTGCCAATGCAGTAGCTGCCGGTTTTTTAGTTAAAGACCGCATGCATTTAAGTGGAAAAAAATGGGCTTCCAATGAGTATCGCGCCTCAATTCCTCCTGAAATGGAACCAGGTACACCTGATCAACAAGGGGTGAAGGAGATACACCCCATAACAGACGTAAGGGGTGTATCTGGTACACCAGAGGGGTGTACGTCGTTCCCATATGGGGTGTATGACGTACACTCTAACTCTTCAGAGAACTCTTCACTTAACCCTAAAGAGTTATCCCCGAAAGGCAAAAAATCTTATCCACCGGAATTCGAGCAGTTCTGGTCGGCGTGGCCAGCAGCTCGCCGCTGCGAAAAGCCGAATGCTTTTACGGCATGGCGAGATGCCTGTAAGAAAATCCCCTCGGACGTGCTGATGGCTGCGCTACAGCGCTATGTGCTGACCAAAGAAGCTACGGACGGCTTTGCCCCATACCCGGCTAAATGGCTTAAGCGCGAACGTTGGCTGGAATTCATGCCGGAGGCAAGCCCCGCACAAGCAACATCCACACTGGATAAGCAGGACGATGATACGCCGGAAACCGCCGAATGGTTTGCTATCCTGCAGCACTTGCGCAGCAAACATGGCGAAGCGGTCTGCCGCAGCTGGTTTAGCCAGCTACGGCAGATGAATAAGCAAGACGGCCAGCTGACTCTGCAAGCACCGACACGCTTTGTCGCCGAATGGGTGAAAACCCATTATGCAGCTGACATCTTGCAAGCGATGCAAAGCGTATGGCCAGACATTACCGCTGTTCGTATCGAAGGCAGCCCTGCGCCTCAAACAAATAGGCAATCTCCTACGGAAAATACCACTCCTGCCCCTCCCGCGCGGAGCAATTCCGGGCAACAATAAATTCACCCGTCTAGGACGCTGATGAATTTATTGGAGCATGTCATGCTTGAACTGGAATACGACGATAATGCCACGCATAAGAAGCGCCTGCATGAGAAGCTGCGGCGCGACATTGGCCCAGCTGTCCTAAACGCATTGGCCGATCCGCGCACGATTGAAATCCTTCTCAACGCCGATGGCACGCTCTGGCAGGAATGCCTTGGCAAAACCATGCTGCCGATAGGGAAAATGTTGCCCAGCCGCGCCGAGGCGGTGATGCGCACCATTGCGACCTGTTTGGATTCGACCATTACCCGCAAGAATCCTATTCTGGAAGGCGAATTACCGCTGGACGGTTCACGCTTCGCCGGACAGCTGCCGCCGATTGTACATGCGCCCACGTTTGCCATCCGCAAGAAGGCCAGCGCTATATTTTCGCTCGACCGTTATGTGCAGCAAAACATCATTACGGCGCAGCAAAAGAATATCATCATTGAAGCGGTTCATAACCGCCGCAACATTC
>JANYBV010000047.1 GCA_025360605.1 Alphaproteobacteria bacterium
CTTTATTGGTTTGTTGGGCGCTTGTTTGCATCGTGTTTGCTTTTGTTAGTTATTCGTTATTCATAAGTTCATCATCGCATATTTTTACCCAAATCGGTGTGAAGGTTCACGGAAGCGTCACAATCACACTGTGACAAAACGGAGATTTGGATTGTGACGGTTGAAAGAACAAAAGGCATCATCCTGCAACGGATGGAAATACGCATGCTCACATTGAAACCAACTGAAATGCAACGATATTATCTTGCTTGAAAAAGGTAAATAATCCTTAATAACTTCCTGCTAAAATTTCAGGATGTTAGGATATCTTTGCAGAGGGAAGATGCGTGGCTGATCATACCGTAGAAGATGTCTATGTTTCCGGCTGGACTGCATTTAATCGGGCAGGTGCGCAGATGTTTGAACTGCAGGCGCGTCATACCGATGGTGACGGCAAGGTCATTGAAGCCACACAGATTAAATTGCTCTCTGACATGCCCCCCTATGAGGTGAGCCAGCTCTCCACCAGCAGACCCCCGTCGCTGACGCTAAAATTAGTGGGAGAGGATAAACCGCTCACCGAAAAGGACAAGCATTTCAGAGGTACCATATTGCCCGATGAAATAAAACTGGAAGGATCACAACGGCATTTTGTTGGCCGCGATCAGGCGGGTGGCAAAACGGCCATATCATCCCAGCATTTTGCGGTCGATTTTGACAGTAACCGACATGCCTTCGTGATGAAGGGCATGAGCCGTAACGACGGTTATGTCCGCAATGCGTTACAGCTGGGGATTGTCCGCGCGGGTGATTTTAACGTTGGTGCCGATCAGACCATGGTCGATTTTAAAGCGCCTAAATCCAACACAGAAGAAGCATGGACCACAGACTTGCCCCTGCGTCCTGGTATGATTGTGCAGTTTGCCAAAAAACTTGAAAATCCGGGGATGCGCGTGACGGATCTGCCTTTTTATGTGGTTAAAGATGCTGCGGGCGGCCCTAAACCGCGCCTGCTACTGGAAAATGAAGGCAATACGGCAGGTTTTCCATCGCGCATTGAACTGCGTGGAAAAGATGCCAGCAAGATGATCGGTAGTATTGCCGGACTGGATGTGATTATCAACCATCCGCAGGTGAGTTCCTTGCATGCCTTTATTCATTGGGATGACCAGAATAAATCATGGACCTACATGTCCAAGCAAAAACCCATTGTCAGTCTTGGCAATAAATTTATGCAGGAAATGGACCGCATCAACCGTGATTTGTCACCTCCCAATCCGGCGGCAGCGCGGGCACAGATGGTGGAGATAGATAAGCTGATTAGCAACATGCAGCAGGTGCGCGAGCTGATGGAAAACGTACAGGTGCAGGAAGGCGCAACTGTTATCACGCCTTTTCATAAGCGTGGCGGGGCGATGACGGAAGATTCCCAGCGGGGGTATCAGAACTGGGTGCATGCTTACCAAATTCTCTATCAGGACGAGCCGGACAAGATTAATCCGCAAACCAACACATTACTGGATAAGGCGCGCTCGGCAATGCTCACGATGGCCAATGACAGGGAAGATTTGCGTGATATCGAGCAATGGGCGGCACTACCTGATACATTACCTAAAGATGCGCGCGGGATTTTGAAAGCGTGCCGTGCTTCTAATTATTACTATAATGAAAAGATGGATTCCGGCATCAAGCCGATTGTAGAGCGGCAGCTCGAACCTTTACTACGTAAACCGCCGGAGGATACGTTTATCGTCAGTGGTTTTAAAGGCCACCATACGGTTACCAAGATTGAAAAAGATCCCGAGTCGAAGAAGAGGGACCGCTATATCGTGACGACCTATAATGCAGGTGCGGGAGCCATCGAGGCACCGGACAATCCCAAAAACGTGCTGGCCATGTATAAGCAGCGGCTGAATGGAGACGTTGATGTCAGGGATTTTATTCAACTGGTGAACGAGCGCAAGATTCGTTCTTACTTTAGCCAGCAGGGACTGCAGATTGCCAAAGTGATTGATGAATCGCTCGATAAAACTATTATTGCCCAGACCGAAATGCCGCCACAGGGCAAGGGTAACTGTACGACACGTTCTACCCGCGAAATGTTACGCGATATGCTGCCGGATCAGGTGTTCCAGCATCTGCATGCACATGTGTCCAACCCAGAAGTATGCGATCCGGCGGAAGTGATGGCCGCCCTCCAGATGCGGCGTGCAGCGCTTGGCACCTATCTCGACCATAAAGGGGAACACTCGGTGGTGGTTCCTGCTGATCAGCACGACTGGGGGCAGTCGGTGGCGGATATGCGCCTGTCGCAGGGGTCACGCCTTGAGCTTTCCTCGCGCCATACCCCTGCAAGTATTTTCTGATTCTGTCGGATTGAATAATAGTCCTTCCCTTGCTATGTTTGTTAGGTGTTGGCAATCGCAACAAACGGGCGCGTTTTATGGAATATACGGTTCATCTTTCCAGCAGTGCTGTGGTGGGGTATCTCTTCTTGTCAGCGCTCTGGCTGCTGATCAGCGGTGCTATTATGTATAGTTTGTATTATGGCTGGAGCGTGCGCCGGTGGCTGGCGGGCGGCGAAGCCCTGTCACACACCGTTGATGGCGAGGTGATTTCATTCAGGCGTTTGGACGGTTCTGCCAGCGTGTGCTATGCCTTCTGTGACAGCAGGGGTAAAAAAATCCTGTCGTCGATGAATGCCGATACGCTGTTTGCAGCTGGCGTGCCGGTGGGAGAAAAAGTCAACATCACGTTTTGCAAACAGCGGCCTTCGCTGAATTACATCGAACCCTACCGCGACCATTATCTTCGAAGCACGGTGGGTTCGTGGTGGTTCCTATGTCTGATGCTAGGGTTTATGCTGCTGCTGGCGGTAAGATGTGTAGCGTAAGCTTACACTACGGCGTTTTAAAACTCAGATGAGTGGAAATGGGTAGGGGGATTATATCGTCCGGTCTTTAGGGCCACTTTGCCTTGAGCCGGACATGGGTGTGGAAGCGAGATGGTGGCTACCACCACCGATATGGGGGCGGGGCTCATCATGATGTCCTTCATCATGACGGACATGCCCTGCTGTATGGTGTTTAGCTCTTTCCACCCACGGTTCACGCGTTTGCTCTTTGGTCATCAGCATTTCACAGGCATGGTCGGCGGAGTATAACCCGCATTCCATAAACCCGATGCCAAGCCCGTCGGAGCCCATGTGGGGTATGTACGTACCAGCAACACCCACACCATTCGATGCCAGTGTATCCAGTGACGACCCCAGCGCATCCATGGCGTGTAGTTGCCCTGGTGCCGGAGAAGCGTAGCAGGGGCTTTTCCCTGGATTAGAGAGAGAAATGCTTTGGGTGCTGATAGGATCGAATAACTCCTCTTTAGAGTGGCCATGCGCTTCGGCGTAGCTATAGAGGCAGGTGTCGATGTACGACTTCATGTTCATTTTGCCGCTGGTAACATCATCGGCATTACATAAGAAGGTGATCTGGCTTGGATCGGCGCTCCAGCATTGATAGCCATGAGCAGAGAAAAAGTTGGCGCTGTCGGCGGCCTGACCGTCTTTCAGTGCGACCGTGAATTTAATACTGTTGGTGTACTGCGCATCCCCGATCACCAGTCGTGCCTCTTCGGAAAATCCAAGCGAATCGAGGCCCTCAATCTTGCTGAGTGCATAAGTGGGGACGGCAAATATTACTTTATCCGAGGAAGCCTGCAGCGCCGGATCGCTGTCGATGTGCAGGTGAATTTTGCCGTCGGCTTCTTTGCTGACCGATTTTACCGGCGAGTGGGCGTGGAATTCAACACCACGTTTGGTGAGTTCTTCCTGCAGCGCCTCAATAATTTTTTCAGTGCCGCCTTCAACGCGGAATGCGCAGTCGCTGGCGAGGATGCCGTCAGGGGCACCGCTGGCTTCGTTCACAAACATGCGTGCGTTGATCGTTTCAGGGTTATTGCCTGCCTCGGACGCATAGGCCTGCTTGATGGTTTTGACGAGGTCCGCGTTCATGCGGTTCGACTTCATGGTGGCCACTTCGTAGCTCCACCGTGCCCATGTACGTCCTTCTGCGGCACGCTTGGGAACGTTAGCAACGAGTTCATTCATATACGCATCCATCGACATGGTTTCCAGCCTTTTGGCCAGAGGTCCGTTGGGATCGCGTTTGAGTTCTTGCTTGTGGGCAATGATCTGGTCGGCAATCGGGCGGTAGGCGGTAAGAAAAGCCTCGCCTTCCAAAACCTTTCCGTTTGGCATCTGGAAACGCAGCGTTCCCTGATCGTCGGACGCTTTAAGTTTGACGCCCAGCTCTTCGCACAACTCAAGCATTTTTACCTGATCGCTGTCGATAAATTCAGCCCCTTTATTGACCAGCTTTCCTTGCAACTTATCGCTGCGGATTTGGCCACCGGCGCGGCCGCTGGATTCATAAATGTGGATGTTTTCCGGTGGAACGCCTCTTTTTAAGGCGTAATAGGCAGCAGTTAATCCGGAGATACCACCGCCAACGATATTTAGCGTGCCTTTATCGGCAGCACTGCGGTCGGCGTGCCCATGTTTCTTGTGGGCATGGCTGCCATCAAGCGCTGCATCAATAGGTGTATCCGGTGTCCTGCTCATCATCGTATCTGTATAAACCGTTACTTAAAAACGGTGGATTAATATCTAAATTCTACACGATAATAGCTAAAAAGTTACCTGCGATGTATGACATTTCTATGAATATTAATGGTCAAAAAGGCCGAAAATTAAGGTTTAAACCCGCGTAAACAGAGTGAAAAGCGCCTACCAATATATTGAGTAATAAGATAATTGGTGGTGGATGTAGTCTGTGGTGAACCCGCCTCCGTGTCAAGTTCCCATAGAAATGGGAAAATACTGGGAATTTTATTACTTTAGGCAGTTCAGGCAAAGACTGACATCATTATAACCGGCCATTTCAGCCCTTCATAGCTAATAATTCCCATAAAGGCATAATAGGGAACTTTTTTATGCATATGAGAATTTAAATATGGCATGCGGGAAATAAAAGATTGTGAACTGGGTGTTCTATAACAAACCATACTGAAATGTTCTGCCAATTCTGTCTGCGCTAATTAACTTCGCCGCTAGTAGCCCCTTCACATCGCGCCGCGCGGTTTTGGCATGGACACACCAAGTATCCACAATATCTGTAGCAACCATTTTATCTCCCTGCTGCAGGTGCCCCAAGAACCATAACTGACGTTGATTCAATTGCACAGCGATGTGCGCATTCACCCTAACATGAATAAGGACAAATTTGTCCTCTATCGCGGAGAATCGGTTCCATTTTTTATTCAATTTAGCACGCATATTTTCAACGAGGCCAAGATTAATAGCTTGCTGCCAGAGTGACTCTATGCCCATAAGTTTGCATAGTGCTTGCAACACCTCCGGGTAATGCGCGGCGAGCATTAATAAGTGACTGGATTTTGGTGCGTATCTGCCTTTGTACCAATTGCTAGCCGTTAATGCATTCATACCGGTAATACGCTCAATTTGTTTCATGGCGGAATACACGTCAGCATGCTCGTGGCGCAGCGCATTGGATATGCATCTGGCGATCATCACATCGGTAATTTTTGGCAATAAGTCGCGCTCGATTTGGGTTGAGGACATTCAAACTCTCCATTGTTAATATTAATGGAGAGTAAGTAACCATCTGGTTCAGGGACCAGATGCTTAACAACGGAATTAGGATGAACAGTAGTTTTAAGAACGATGGTAATCTTGTCACTCGCCGTGCAGCTATGTATGTGCGCATGTCTACCGATCATCAGAAATACTCGACGGAGAATCAGGCAGATGTCATCCGTGAGTATGCGGCTCGACATCAGGTCAAAATTATCGATATCTACACGGATTCTGGCAAAAGCGGTCTGTCGCTCGATGGACGCGATGCGCTCAAACGTCTGATTGACGATGTGCAAACCGGCGTTGCCAAATTCAATATGATTTTAGTGTTAGATGTCACCCGTTGGGGCAGGTTCCAAGATGCGGATGAAAGCGCCTATTATGAATATATCTGCCGTCGCGCTGGCATCGATGTCCAATACGTCGCTGAGCAATTCGAAAATGATGGCAGCCCCGTTTCTACCATCGTCAAAGGCGTTAAGCGAGCGATGGCAGGAGAATACAGCCGTGAGCTTTCCGCTAAGGTGTTCGCAGGCCAATGTCGATTGATTGAGTTAGGGTATCGTCAGGGCGGACCAGCGGGATATGGGCTGCGCCGTTTACTGATCGATGAGCATGGTGAAAAGAAAGCCATGCTCAAGCGCGGAGAACATAAGAGTTTGCAAACAGATCGGGTAATATTAGTGCCAGGCCCCCCGGAAGAGGTCGAAACGGTGCGCTGGATTTACGGTGCCTTTACAGAAGATGGCATGCATGAACGTCAGATTATGGCTGCCCTCAATGAGCGCGGCATTGTTACCGATCTCGGTCGCCCATGGACACGAAATACCGTGCATGAGGTGCTGACCAATGAAAAGTATATTGGCAACAACGTCTTCAACCGCACTTCATTCAAATTGAAGAAGCGCCATGTTGAGAACACTTCTGATATGTGGGTTCGCGCTGATGGCGTATTTGAGGCTATTGTTGAGCCACAGCACTATTATGCTGCGCAGGGTATCATTCGAGAGCGCGGGCGTAAATTTAGTGATGAGGAGATGCTCGATAAGTTGCGCAGGCTTCATGAGCAATATGGTTGGCTTTCTGGCCTCATCATCAATGAAACGGATGGTATGCCCTCAAGTGGTATGTATTCACATCGATTCGGAAGCTTGGTTCGTGCCTATGAGATGGTCGGATACACGCCCGATCGTGATTATAGCTACATTGAGACTAACCGTCACTTGCGCCGCCTCCATGGTGATGTTGTCAATGACACTATCTGCAAGATTGAGGATTTGGGTGGCCGTGTACGTAAAGAATCTTCCTCCGATATCTTCATGATTAATGAGGAGTTGCGTGCGTCAATTATCATCTGCCGCCACTATCAGACCGATGCTGGATCACACCGTTGGAAGATTCGGCTCGATACAGGGTTGCTCCCGGATATTACGATCGCTATTCGCATGAGTGCCAACAATGAAACGCCGCTTGATTACTATCTCCTTCCGGCTCTCGATATTGAAAATCCAAGTATTCGGCTTGCCGAGAATAATGGCATAGCACTGGATACATACCGGTTTGATGATCTTGGGCCATTTTTTATGCTCACCGAGCGCGTGGCTATCTGGGAGGCAGCATGAGTAAACAGCAGGCGTCTATTCAAATGATCCCTATCGGGCATATCCATATTTTGAATCCCCGCATACGCAATCCTAAACTCTTTGAGGCGGTAGTACATAACATCGCCAAAGTTGGACTAAAACGCCCGATTACGGTGACCCACCGTAAGGCAAAAGCTGACGGCAAGCTCTATGACCTCGTCTGCGGCCAAGGTCGGCTTGAAGCATTTATGGTCTGCGGACAAACGGCAATTCCTGCAATGATCATTGATGCCAGCGAGGAACAGGCACTCATCATGAGTTTGGTGGAGAATGTTGCTCGCCGTAAACACAGACCTGTCGACCTGCTTCGGGGAGTCGAGCTATTACGGGGGCAGGGGTATGATGCAAAAGAAATTGCCACAAAAACGGGGTATAGTTCTGAATATATTGAGGGGGTGTTGTTGCTGCTCGAGCATGGTGAAGAACGATTAGTTTCAGCGGTTGAAATTGGTCAAATACCAATTACGCTGGCAATTAATATTGTACGGTCGCCGCAGAATGAGCAGCAGTCGCTACGTGAAGCATACGAAACAGGAGAGTTAAGCGGCCATAGATTCATGACAGCGAAAAAGCTGCTGGAGACAAGGCAGCGCAGTGGCAAAACATTCCGTAATGCAATTAAAAACAAAGCTGAAAAACGTGACGTCGGATATTCCGCCCGGGAAATCGTTAAAACCTATAAGCGCGAAGTCGAGCGTAAGCGCCTGATCACACGCAGAGCAGAAGCCGTCAATAGGCAACTCTTATTTCTAGTTGAGGCGTTACACTGCCTGAGGCAGGAAGGCCATTTTACTACATTATTACGCGCCGAAAGCCTCGATACCATGCCAAAACAACTCGCTAACTTATTGTCAGCGCGGAGGTAGGGATGTCGCGTTTACAAAAATCCAAGTTGTTTAATGACATAAAAATCGCCTTTGACATCGATACGATACGCCTACGCATCGATCAGATTACACCACTGAAGATCGTAACGCCCGTATTGCGTGAGAGTGAAAAGTACAAACAGATTGCGGCTTCTATTCGTGAAGTGGGTATTATTGAACCACCCGTTGTTGCTCCTCAACGCAAAGGCAAGGGCAATCACTTGTTATTAGATGGCCATCTGCGCCTTGATGCACTCAAACAGATGGGCGAAAGCGAGGTGACGTGCCTCGTATCAACCGACGATGAGGCCTTCACTTACAACAAGCATATTAGCCGCTTATCGACCATTCAGGAGCACCGGATGATCCTGCAGGCTATCAAACGTGGCGTATCGGAAGAGAAAATCGCCCGTGCCCTCAATCTACATATCGATAATATCGTCCGCAGGCGTGATTTGCTCAAAGGTATCTGTCCGGAGGTTGCCGAACTATTCAAGGATAAGATGATTCCGCGTAGCGTATTTATTGAGCTGAAGCGTATGAAGCCTGTGCGCCAGATTGAAGCGGCCATGCTGATGAACGATACCAATAACCACTCTTATTCCTATGTGCATGCGCTAGTCATCGCTAGCCCTAAAGAACAGCTCGTGGACTCTGTAAAAGCTAAAAAGGTCAAAGGTCTTGATGACGAGCAAATGGCGCGCATGGAGGCGGAAATGGGGAGTCTTCAAGGAGAGTATCGGCTGATTGAAGAGAGTTTTGGGCCGAACGTCCTCAATCTTACAGTTGCAAAAACTTATCTTGCTACGCTTTTGAGCAATGCGCGGATCGTAAAATATCTTGCTCTGCATCACCCTGAGTTTCTTACACAGTTCCAAAAGATCGTGGATATGAGCTCATTGAGTGACACGGATAATGCCGCATAAGGAATTGCAGCTCGGCCCATGAGAGCCTTGAGCGCATGATTTGGAGACCGGGATCCATATAAGCGCCGGGACCATGGGAGAAGCTGCACGAGATGCAGATCAATCATGGCGTGGGGATGGCGGCGAACCCGCTCGGAGCCCACATTTTTTAATGCATAAAGGGGATGCGTAAGATCAGCCGCCATTTGATCGGCGCTGCATTGTCTTGCAGTATGTTCGTATCTTTTATTCCGTCAGGAGTGTTTCGATAAATTCTTTGGTCGATAGAATCTTGATGTTTTTGAATGGGTGTAGCACGAGCAAATCCTTGTCTCCGGTGATAATATACTCTGCCTCTCCATTGACAGCGAGCTCCAGAAACTTGTCATCTTTGGGGTCGCGGCACGCCTGCACACGCTCAATAATGGGGACCCATTCCACAATTTCCTTATAGGCGTGTATTAGCAGAAGGGCCTCATCTTGTTTGATATAGCCTTTGCCTTGGATACGCGTTAAAATCAATGCGAATTCGTCCATTGTCGCTTGTGATACGAGCAGATGGCAATGATCAATAATCATCCGCACCGCACTCGCGGTCACCGAATCTGGCGTCAGTATCCTGCTTACCAAGAGATTTGTATCCAGAATAACGCGAGCGGTGGGCTTCATTTCTGGGCTACGCAAGTAGCTTCGCGAGCTTTTCTGCGGTCAGCCCCCTAGATTTGGCTTTGGCACCCACATCATCACAGATGGCTTGGAATGCCATTACAGAGGCATTCGTTAGGCGCTCATACTCCTCGCAAGAGAGTAAAACGGCTGCATCGCGCCCCTGTTTCTGAATGGTGATAGGTTCGTGCTGTGCCTTATCTAAAATAGCAGCGAGATTGTTACGTGCTTCACTCGAAGAAATGGTCTGCATTTGATTGCCTCGTGACGTTATGGGTGTGGACGACGTAGACTATGCTATCATAATTGTACAAAACTTACAAATCAATTTGTACAAAACTTACAAAGTATGGATATTGGGGTATAATGTGTATAAACGCCAATGGGCAACCAACAGCTACTTGGCATTCATTTCTTCAACCAGCATTCGATAATATCCAATGATTCCTGGCTCCGGAATACGCATCCAGGCCAGCGCCTGCGTCGTTGAATCCACCTGATCATCGTGCTTACTGCCGGGGAAGGTAGTAAGCTCGTGAACATAATCAGCAAGCCACGGCGCTTCGGTTGGCAAGAGAACGAGCCCATTCTCAAATGCGGCTGTCTGGCCGTGAAAACGCATGATTTTGTCACATGCAGGAGGCTCGTAGCGTGTGATACCAGAAACACCCTCAGCAATCAGGTCCTGGATCAGCTGGGTTCCGGAAGCCTTGTCCTCAATCACAATCGTCGTTGCATTATGAATTTGCGCCTGTTCTTTCACCGCGCGCTTGAGGTCGGGATACTCCAAGCGGCGACGGAACACATGTAGCACATAAAAGCGTTTATCCTTTTCGCCCCACGTGGTGCAGACACTGTAATCATTGAGCTCACCCGCCTTGTTGGCCGTATCCCAGCTTTGAATAATGCGCTCGAAACGGGCGGGAAGCTCACCGGGCACATAATAGCGCAGCCAAGACTTTTTCAGTAGCGATCCACCTTGAGGCGAAGGATTCTGCTGGTATTGAGCTTCAAAATCATAGGTGCCCATGGTCTGGCGCATCTTATCGAGGTCAGCCAGTGATTCGCGCTCCGGATGGAGTGCCTGACCTGCAGGACGACGATAGGGATAATTACCCAAGGGAGTGTCAATAACGAGCTCTTCGTCCTGTTCAGCGATGGCAGGTAGCGAAAGCACTTTCCAATCCTCCTGTTCGAGCACATGGCCAATCAAATCGTCCTGATGAAGGCGTTGCATAACGATAATGATGCAGCCGCTTGCCTTGTTGTCGAGGCGACTTAGCAGCGTGTTATCATACCAGCGATTAACCTTGGTGCGTTCGGTCTCGGAGAGTGCATCCTGCGGTTTAAGCGGGTCATCAATGATAATAAAGTCAGCCCCACGACCAGTCAATACGCCGCCTACGGAGGTGGCCATACGAGAACCTTTACTGGTAGTCAGAAAATCATCCACGGCTTGCTTGTCGGAGGAAAGGCGGGTCCGGAACAAGCGTTTATAAATCGGGCTCGACATCAGCGTTTTACATTCGAGCGCATGCTTACTCGCGAGGTCCTGCGCGTAGCTGGCACAAATGAGGCGTGCGCTTGGTTCATGCCCCAGCAGCCACGCGGCAAAGGCCACTGATACGCAGTGCGACTTCAAATAGCGCGGCGGCATACAAATCGCCAAACGCCTGATCTCACCCCTGCGGCAGGCTTCGAGTTTTGCTGCAATCAACTCGATATAGTCGGCCATCAAAAGTTTTTTGCCAGGGTTGATCTCGTAAAATGCGCGCTCAATGAAATAGGCCAGATAGTGGCGCAGAATCACCTCATACTCTTCGTGGGTAAAATTAGGCATGTTACTTCTCCTTACTTGGGGTGCTTTGTGGGGATTGCGTCGTTGGTTCCGGGATTGCATGACGTTCAAGCCTCTTTCGGATACTGCTGAGCACTTGTTGATCCGACTCAGCTAGAACCGATCCAGAAACAGTTTCTGCGGCCTCAGCGCGCCCCTCAACTAGTTGCACGAGAGGAAGCAGTTGCATAATAGCCTTCTGATCGCCACCCGCGGCTTTATTGACCAACTGTTTGACAGCGACTTCCAGCTTGCTGACCATTTTGCGCTTGCCGTTTTCGGTCACGGCCACTTTTTCATTTATGGCATTGGTGACGATGGTGGTAAGGTTCTTTGAACCCTTTGGCCTGCCCTTGGCATTACCCTGTGATCCGGGTTGGAATTGACTGTGTTTAGGAGGTTTTTTATAGCCTACTTTATAGGTGGATTTTTTTTCTTTATTTGACATGGCCAGCCTCCACTTCACTTGCGATTTCATTAAAGCTACGGCCGCTCGACGCATGGCGCGCCAGCTGCCCTGTATAAGCTTGGAAGCGACGAATGGTCGCATCGATATAGAGTGGGTCGAGTTCCATGCCATAACAGATGCGGCCAGCACGTTCGGATGCCATTAAAGTTGTGCCGCTGCCGATATAGGGATCGAGAATGATATCGCCACGAGCAGAGCAGTCCAATATCGCATCAACGACCATGGCAACAGGCTTCACGGTGGGGTGCATGGCAAGCAAGTTGCCTTCATCACCTTTACGCGCGAAGGAATTAGCCCCAGCATATTGCCAGACATTCGTGCGGTAGCGCCCGTGCTTGCCTAATTCTACATTGTTGCGGTGAGGGGCTTTCCCATTTTTAAATACGGCAATGAGCTCATGTTGGCTGCGGTACAACGAGCCCATCCCACCGTTATCCTTGACCCAGACACAGATATTTTTTAGTTCGGTGTAAGCCGAGTTTCCAGCCTCGAGCAGTTCCCAGATACTTCGCCAATCCATGCAAATAAAATGCATACTGCCATCGGTGCTGTAACGGGTGAGCATGGTGCAGGTGCTGGTGAGAAACGATAAAAACTCCGTTTTGGTCATTTCACCCGAGGCCATCGCGAACTCACGATGCCGGATTGCGCCCAGGCCACCGACATGCCCGTCGATCTTTACGTTATAAGGCGGGTCTGTGAAAACCATCGCGGCCTGTGCACCGTTCATGAGGGCTTCATAGTCGGCCTCTTCAAGAGCGTTCCCACAAAAAAGACGGTGCTTGCCCAGCACCCAGCGATCACCCAATTGCGTGACGGGCGGTCCGGCAGGTAATAGCGGCACTTGATCCGCCGGGTCATCTTTATTATTTGCGGCCGGTGACAGACCTTCGATCCGCAGGTCAATCTCACCCATGGTGAACCCCGTCACCTCTAAGCTAAAGTTGAGATCGGCAGCGGCGAGGATTTGGAATTGCTCCGCCAGTAATTCATCATTCCACTGTGCAATCTCGCACAGTTTATTGTCGGCGATCATGAAGGCACGGATTTGGTGTTCGCTCAGATGATCGAGGCAGATGGTTGGCACCTCTGTCAGCGCCATTTTCTGGGCAGCCAAATGACGTGCGTGGCCTGCAATAATGGTTCCTGCGCTATCAATGACAATCGGGACGTTAAACCCGACGGCCTTAATGCTCTGCACCAACAACCGGATTTGCTGAGCGCTATGAACGCGAGGATTTTTAGGATTTGGTTTTAATTCGTGGGTTGGGCGGTAGATGGCCGTGATCGGTGGTGTTTTGGGTGACATAATTCTCTCCTTCTGGTTATGAGCTTCATGAGAAGCTCGAAGGGAATTATGTTGTTATTTAACGGGTCAGTTGAGTTCACCAATTTATGAAATAGGTGAACCCAATCCAGATCCCAAGCGTACGCGGACTAAATTATCCATATTTATCTGTATCTTGCTTTTTGGCAGCAGTTCTTCATAAAGCTCTGCTTTGCCAATAATATCGGCGATTATTGCTTGATCAAAAATCAAATCCCCTGCCGATGTTTGCTTACCCTCTTTAGCTGCTTGCTGCATATTAACCGCAAATGCCGCAGCCAAATGGATGACTGGTAAACTCGGGCGCCAAACGCGCGTTTCAAAATTGTCGACATTTATTTCTTCACCGGCCTCTTCATCAACTAACTTTAGGGTTCGGACCAATTCATTGACAGATAGCCGTTTTGCATCAGGAGGAAGATCGGGCGGAATCTGTCCTGTCTCAGCCTCCTTAAGGAAGGCAATCGCCACATGTGCCGCTTGCAATCGGTGTTGAAGTTGTCGATTGATGGTATTCATATCCATCGCGACTGCCCCTAAATCATAAAATGCGTAAATCGGCTTGAGGCGCTGAGGTGTGTTGGCCCATTCTTCATCCCGTTTATATCGCTCCCTCAAAGCTTCGGCGCAGAGGATAGTATGATAACGACTACGCTTTTCTTCATCGCCAAGGCTCGGCGGCAGGGCTATGATAGTCGCCAGGGCCGCTCCGATTTCGTAGTCTTCCAAAGAATCGGGATCAAAGTTATAATACACACGGTGGCTCCAAAGAGAGGGATTTAACGATTATTCTCTATTTTACAGTATAACCTGATTACTCTGCCAATTTTTTTTGTACGCCTCCTCAAGCTATGACATAAACATAGAAAAGCCGGCGTTTAATGGAAGAGTATATTCATCTTTAACAGCGGTATCCCGTGTAAGTACTTGCGGACATTGGCCTGGGCCAAGATTTTTTGGATTAAAAAATGCTATTACAAGTTCCTGAGTGAATCCGTAGTCCTCACATAACATCGATTATGGAAAAATTTAGATTGGACTTCCAAGTCTTGGCTGTGAGTCGCTAGAAGCCGTTTTCCTATGCAGTTTTTTTATTATCTTCAGATTTAAAATTTGCGCGTTTTACAGGGATAAAACTAACGCATACGGAGTTATATTTGTGTAAGTTCGTCAGTTTCTCATGAGCAAGCTTTAACTCATATTTGGCCATCAAAGGTAAATCAATTTTTGTAGGTATCTTGGTGCTCTTATCGCAGTAGAGTAACCATAGTTTTACTTGATAATCACTGCCTTCCACGTCCTTTAGTTTTTCTTTGATGTGTTTAAGAAACTTGGCTTTTAAAGGATGTGTCGAATCACTGATGAAAGCGCGAATTTCTTTTAAAAAAGTTTCATCGGAAATGAAAGACTCACAGTAAAATCTAGTCTGCGAAAAGAGATAATTTATCGAGCTTGTTCCACTAAGTTGCTTTACTTGAATAATTGATGCAGATCCCTCTCCAATTTCTAAAATATCACAAAACTCTTTGTCTTTTTTCCCTTGCCCAACTCTTAATTTTGCCTGATCGAATACTAAGGCATTGGGATTAGAAGTAGCATACATTCGGTTGAAAACTGCTTCTTTGTTTTTCTTTTCGTCCATTACGGCAATATTAATATTATGATATTTTTTAGGAACCGGTTCTTCGATCAAAACGTTCTTGATATAATCCTCAATTGACTTGTAGAAATCGTTTTCTACTTTCTGCCAAACACCTTCTGACAGAATAAAATATTCTGAACTTAGTTTAATTTCCGCTATAATGCAGGTATATAGAGGCCAGGATTTATGGTCGAGTACTTGCTCCTCAGCATGTGAATATGCATAAACGTCATTTGATTTTAGCTTTTTTATTTCTAATTCTGCCAAATCAAAAATTTCGTCAAGATGCTCGACTCTAAGATGGGAGTGAATGGCATTATTCTTTTTAGCATAGTTGGTATAAGCGAAGCTGTATTCATCGTCCTCAATAAAATCTGGAATAGCTAAATGAATTAGCTCAAAATTCTTTTTCTTAAGCTTCTTAAGAAGCAAAGAATCTAGCTCGTCTGCTTTTTCTTCCGTTACTGGCTGCAGATTAAAATAATTAGGGAATTCTTTTTTATAACGTTTTCCCTTATATTGTTTAATAAAATCCTCAGCGTAATCTAACACGTTGTCCCAAGATAACTTTTCTTCATCGTTTATCTTAATCGAAAGACTATCTTTTCCTTGCAGGGTTATATGACGGCGGTCCTCAACATGCGCTGAGATATATTTTAAGAATTCAGTTTCACTTAACCCAAAGCTTGATGAATCAGTGGGTATACTAATTTGACGATCAATTTGTTGAGTGTTTAGTGAATGTGTCCGGCTTTTAGTCTGCCGCAGCTCCTGGTTTCCACACATATTCATTGCTGTTTTAATTCCAAAATCTGGCAAAAACATTGTTTTATTTAATAGGCTGGCTCCACCAATACCAAAACATGCGGCCAGAATATTATTTCCAAGTTGGATAAGGAGCAATCCATTAGCTCGTTTGCTATGACCGCTAAATTGGATTGGCTGATCAGTCAGTTGTTCGTTTGCGAAATCAAGCCAGGGGGGATTTGAGGTTCTCTTCTCAGTGGCAAAAAAATAGAATCTGACATTGGCATTTTTTACCTTAAAAGACCTCTCCTGATAATCTTTTAGCCGCGAATGACTTCTTAATGCTGTCTCAAAGGTGGTGCTGGGTCTGGCCAGAAAGAAAGAAATTGTACCCAATCCGATAGGCATAAGTGAATCTCCTAGTATTTTCGGCCTGTTGAATCAGTTTAGCTTTAATAATCTACACGCCAATTCTTTTGTCTGCCATTTTGTTGCAAAGGTATCAGAAACCTCGAACCATTTTCCGCTAGGATTTTGAGAGCCATGATGCTCTCCCAAACAAGAACACTCACATTCATGCCCACGGGCCTCCCAGCATGCTCGAGCGCATTTCTCTTGCTTTCTATGGGGTTGAATAATGTATAATTTTCCCCAGCGACGAAGGAGGCGGTTTACAAGGTCATTGAACCAACTGGCTGGTAATTCCCAATAATTTTTATTACCAGGCAGCCACTTGGGTTTACGATGCTTTTGATTTCTAAGCCAATCATAATTACCATTCACATAAGGAAGACGAAGTAACAAAGGATAGCCTGGGCCACGCCTAAAGATCACCGGCACGGTTTTTTGTAGCCATATTCCCTCTATCTTTTCTCTATCGTCGAGCATTGTCACTATCTAACCCTATCTTGCTTAAAACTAGGACAGTCATAGCTGGTGGGACAAAATCGCTTATAGGCCGCTATCCAGTCAGTAGCGATAGCCTTCTGTGCTTCTGCTATGTCTATGGCCTCGCTACAGACAAGTGTATGGAGTTTGAGTTCCAACCGATCCTTCACAGAAGCATTCCAGGTATCTGTATCATACGATTCGGGCCACAGATTCTCTGCTACATCAGCACCGCCAATGCTAAGGGGGATAAGGTGATCGATTTCGTAATGCCCAGCCTTGCGATCAATGCCGTATTCTCGATAAATCCTGGCTTTTAGCTTACCTGAAGTGTGACGAACACTCTTTGAGTATCCAGGCTGGCATATCTCGCTTACATCTACTGACCTCACTGCGCCTGGCGTCATCTTGGGGTCAGGAAGTATGGGATCTCCAGCAAATGCCTGCTGTGTATCCACTGAAAGTACCAGAAAAATAACGGCACTAAAAAATAGGTGCTTACCAAGTCTGTACAATACCGCAGCGACAACGATAATCAGGAGAATTCCGCCATTGATAGCGGTCCACAATTCACCAATTTTGGGGAAGAACACCCAGCCAAAATTAAGAAGCCCCAGGACAAGTAGTAAGACCACCAGAAAATAATCTGACCCTGTGATTTTATTAATTAATTTGCGCATCAATTCAGCTTCCCTTGACTTTTGACACTGCGCAAATCTTCAATGGCACTCATAATGGATAACCAAACCCCAGATCCTTTGACATCATCTTGTTCAATGAGCGCTAGCATCTGCTGAAAGGCGTAATCTTCTGCCTTGCCCCCATGCTGCTTAATGAGCAATTGTGCGGATATAAATATATCTTTTTGACTAACCATATATTCATCATACGGAATTTTTGATGTCCCGGAAGGGTAAAAATTAAACTGGAAAAACAAGGATATACTGTTAAGGTGCCAATATAACCTATAGATGTTTATAGAGTCGCATGCTCAAGGAACTCATCAATGATATTGCCGAGCATTACCTCGATGCAAAAACATCGAAAAATGAACGCGTAGCGAATTTATTAAAGAAGCAAGCCCCAGTTGAGTTGCAAAAACATCTGGCTTCAATTCAGCATGAGTTGTTGCCAAAGGGCAGCCACGGCAATGGGAACTGGTCGGCAGTGCCATGGTTTGCAGTTTTTGAGCCAACGGTTACTACGAGCGCACAGCGTGGCTATTATGTAGTCTATCTATTCTCCGCCGATATGAAGCATCTGTACCTATCCATGAATCAGGGTGCCACGAAGGTACAGGAAGAGTTTGGAGCACAGGCTCATGAAATATTGCGGGCACGTGCCAGTATATTGAGAGCGCGGGCTCCTCAATTTAAGAAGAGCTTTTCAAGCGATCCTATTGATCTCGGCTCTAACAGAAACCTGCCTTCGGGTTATGAAGCCGGGCATACCTTCGGCAAAGAATATGCTTTACCTCTTCAGGTTAGCGAAGCTGAGTTGGCTCAGGATCTGCAGGCGATCGTTAAACTATACCTAGAGATCATTGGACGTGGTGGGCTCGAGCTTCCGGTAGAAGTTGAGGATAGCCAGAGCGATAATGATGATTGGACGAGCAGTGAAAAGCCACGCTATCGCCAACACCGGACTTTAGAACGCAATCGCAGTGCCAGTAAAAAAGCCAAACAATGCCATGGCACGGTCTGCCAGGGCTGCGGCTTTGATTTTAGCAAAAAATATGGCGTTATTGGTGATGGCTATATCGAAGCCCATCATCTGACTCCGATTTCAGAGCTGCCAAAAGATTTAAAGACGGATCTGAATGTAAAAGAGCATTTTGCTGTGCTCTGCGCCAATTGTCATCGGATGATGCATCGGAAAAATGGGCCCAAAACGATCCGCGAACTGAAGGCAATCCTTCAATAATAGAGAGAACGCATATGAAATACATATTCTACGATACCGAAACCACCGGTCTTGAGGTGGCATATGATCAGATATTGCAGTTTGCGGCTCTTGAGGTGGATGAGGACCTAAACGAAATTAATTCCATCAATATTCGCTGCCGGATCCTGCCTTATATAGTTCCGTCACCGGGTGCGTTGCTGGTAACTGGCGTCTCCCCAAAGGATCTTGTGGCGCCTAACTATTCTCATCGGGATATGGCCGGTGAGATACGTGATTGGATCATCCGATGCTCGCCCTGTATGTTGGTGGGCCATAATAGCATTAAGTTTGACGAAACATTCTTGCGGCATGCGTTTTATAGAACGCTCCACCCGCTTTATCTCACGAATACGAATGGCAATAATCGTGCGGATACTATGCGCATGGCCCAAGCAGCTGCGATTTTTGCGCCAGGCAGCATCACGGTACCCTTATCCGAAAAAGGGAATCCATCCTTTCGACTTGGCAACCTAGCACGTGCCAACGGCATTGATTTCAAGGAAGAGGATGCACATGATGCGCTGGCAGACGTGCGGGCAACCCTAGAGCTGGCAAAACTTTTACGCAGACGTGCCCCTGAAATCTGGGAGCAGATGCTCAATAACTCCACTAAGAAGACGGCATTGACATTCATGCGCAGTAATCCTGCATTTTGTTTAGCAGAGGTCAACTATGGCAAGGCGTCTACCTATTTGGTATCCGCGATAACTAACAATCCCAATTATGACGCTGAGATGGCTGTCTTCGACCTGCGTTATAATCCCAATGATTACTTGAACTGTTCGGTTGAGGAGCTTGTGGCCGTAATGAAGGGCAAAGAAAAGGCCATACGGATAGTACCCGCCAATAGTCAGCCCATCATAGTAAATACCGCGATTGGCCATGCTATCCTTGAGGAAAACGGTACGGATCCAGAAGTGTTACGTCAGCATATCGAGCTGATTCAAGCTGCAAAAGAGTTCAGGCAACGGGTAGCAACAGCGCTCACTATGCGATATGAGGATGAAGAAACATCACCGCATGTTGAGAAAGCAATATATCAAGGTTTTCCGTCACGGGCTGACGAATCAATCATGATGTCCTTTCATAAAGCGCCGGCAGAGGAAAAGAGCGCCTTGTGTCATAAATTACAGGATACTCGCTATAGAGAAATGGCCCTGAGGTTGATATATGCCGACCACCTGGATCATATGGACCCTGTCGATAGACACAGAATAGAAAAAGATTTTCAGGATCGTCTGCTGACAGAAGAGAAGATGCCATGGCTTACGATACCTGCTGCCTTTAAAGAACTTAAAGAGCTGAGAGAGCAGGGGGATAAATTAGAACTGCTAGCAGAAATCGAAGTTTTTATTGAAGGAATGCGGCAGCGTTTTACAGCCATCTGATCGCCTACTGCCAGTTTGATAAGCACATCGAAATATTGGTCGGCAAGGTCGTTCGAGAAAGATCGTGTTTTGAGGTAGGCAAGATCTATTATGACTGCGTTGGGCTAAGTCGATTATAATGATAATTCGCTTCAAAACTTTATTTTAGCGTATATGGTGATTTAAGAATTGATTGCACTATCAACTAATTAGCGGAAATCGTAAAAAATATGAGTTTTAATCGTGTATTAGAAAAATACAGAAAAATTTCCCATTCCGAGCGCGATAAAGGCGACCGTTTTGAACGCCTTATGCAAGCCTATCTCCTGACCGACCCTAAATATGCTTATAAATTTAAGAAGGTATGGTTATGGAGTGAATTTCACGGCAAAGGAGATTTAGGCGGCAGTGATACGGGCATTGATTTGGTTGCCCGTACTCTCGATGGCGACTATTGGGCAATCCAGTGCAAGTGCTTTGCTGAAAACGCAGTCATTGATAAGCCTGCTGTTGACAGCTTCCTGTCTACATCCAGTCGTGAGTTCAAAAACGAGGAACTGAAAACAGCCCGTTTCAGCCATCGCCTGTGGATTTCCACCACGAACAAGTGGGGAACAAACGCTACCGAAGCCATTAAAAACCAGAACCCACCCGTCACGCGTATTAACCTCTATGATTTGCAGGAAGCGCCTGTTGACTGGGAAAAGCTGGATAAAGGCATACATGGGGAAGCATCTCGTACCCCGAAGAAAACCCTGCGACAACACCAGAAAGATGCCCTTGATAAAACGCATGAGCATTTTAAGACCGCCGAGCGCGGCAAACTCATCATGGCCTGTGGCACGGGCAAAACCTTTAACTCCCTGCGTATTGCCGAGAATGAAACGAATGGCAAAGGCACGATACTATTTTTAGTGCCATCCATCGCCTTGCTGGGGCAAACCCTACGGGAATGATCATCCGATGCCAATGAGCCTATCAATGCCATTTGCATCTGCTCCGACCCTGAGATTTCCCGCAAAAAGACCAAAAACGAGGATAGCGATAATTTCAGCGTTGTGGATTTGGCTTTGCCCGCTTCCACCGATGCAAAAGATATTCTCCACCAGTTCACACACATCAAAACCAAAGGCCACAAAGGGATGACGGTAGTATTTTCTACCTATCAATCCATTGAGGTGATTGCCAAAGCTCAGAAGGAACTGCTGAAAAATGGCTTTGGCGAGTTTGACCTGATTATCTGCGACGAAGCCCACCGCACCACAGGCGTTTCACTGGCAGGTGAGGATGAATCAGCTTTTACCAAAGTGCATGATAGCGGGTTTATCAAAGCCAAAAAACGCCTCTACATGACGGCAACGCCCCGCCTTTATAATGATGACACCAAAAGCAAGGCTGCGCAGGCCGATGCTACGTTATGCTCAATGGATGACACTAAGCTGTACGGGGAAGAAATTTACCGCATTGGCTTTGGCGAGGCGGTGGAAAAAGGGTTGCTCACTGATTACAAAGTGTTGATTCTTACCCTGAGCGATAAAGACGTTCCCCCCGCAGTTCAAAAGATGGTTGCGGATAAGGAAAGCGAAATTAATGCCGATGATGCCTCAAAACTTATTGGCTGCATCAATGCGCTTTCAAAGCAGGTGTTGGGAGATGAAGGCATTATCAAAGCCACTGACCCCGAACCCATGCGTCGCGCCGTGGCTTTCTGCCAGAGCATTGCCGTTTCTAAAAAAATTACTGCTACCTATAACACCGCAACCGATGCCTATATCAGTTCATTGCCGCCTGAGAAAAAAGGAGAGATGGTTTCCGTGGCCTCCAAACATATTGACGGCACAATGTCGGCTCCTGAGCGTGATGAGCTGCTGGGCTGGCTGAAAGCGGATATGGATAGCGGCGAGTGCCGCGTCCTTACCAACGTGCGCTGCCTGAGCGAAGGCGTGGATGTGCCATCGCTCGACGCAGTGATGTTCCTTTCCGCCCGTAACTCGCAGGTGGACGTAGTGCAGTCCGTTGGCCGCGTCATGCGTAAAGCCCCTGGCAAGAAATATGGCTATATCATCATCCCCGTGGTTGTTCCATCCGAGGTAGAGGCTAGCAAAGCCCTTGATGACAATGAACGCTATAAAGTGGTGTGGACTGTATTGAACGCTCTCAGAGCGCATGATGACCGCTTTAACGCTACCGTGAATAAAATTGAACTCAACCGCACCAGGCCAGAACAGATACTGGTGGGCAGGCCAGAAATTTCCTTTGAAAATGGCCAGCCTGTCTATGGTGACCCAGATCGATTAAATAATACCAATAAGGACATCAGCCGCCAGATGGCGCTGCAATTTGAGCAGTTACAGAATGTGGTGTTTGCACGAATGGTGCAAAAAGTTGGCGACCGCCGCTATTGGGAGCAATGGGCAAATAGCGTGGCCGAAATTGCCACACGGCAAATCGAGCGCATCAATCGCCTCATTGCCGAGGACAAGATTCATCAAAAAGCCTTCGCTAATTTCTTGGGCGGGCTGCAAAAGAATATCAACCCAAGCATTACCCAGTATGAAGCGGTGGAAATGCTTTCGCAGCACATCATCACCAAGCCCGTGTTCGAGGCATTGTTTGAGGGCTATTCCTTCGTAAAAAACAATCCTATTTCCGTATCCATGCAAACAATGCTGGATTTGCTGGAAGATCAGGCATTCGATAAAGATGCAGAAACTCTGCAAAAATTCTACGAATCCGTAAAAATGCGGGCCTCAGGCATTGATAATGCCGAGGGCAAACAGCGCATCATCATCGAGTTATATAATAAATTCTTCAAAACCGCCTTCCCAAAAATGGTGGAAAAGCTGGGTATTGTTTATACACCCGTAGAGGTGGTGGATTTCATTATCCATTCCGTCAGTGATGTGCTGCAAAAAGAATTTGGCCGCAAGCTGGCTGATGAGAATGTCCACATTCTCGACCCCTTCACAGGCACAGGCACTTTTATTACCCGCTTGATACAAAGCGATCTGATTGGCAAAAAGGATTTACTCCGCAAATACCAGCATGAAATCCATGCCAATGAAATTGTGCTGCTGGCTTATTACATTGCCGCTGTGAACATCGAAAATGCCTACCATGACGTGGTGGAGGGTAAGGATTATGAGCCGTTCGATGGCATCTGTCTAACAGATACCTTCCAGCTTGGCGAAAGCGATGAAAGCGAGAAGCTGTTTTCCGAAATGTTCCCGCAAAACTCCAAACGGGTGCAGGCGCAAAAGAAAGCCCCGCTGCGGGTGATTATGGGCAACCCGCCTTATTCGGTGGGGCAGCAATCTGCCAATGACAATGCTCAAAACCAAGAATATGAGAAATTGGATAGCAGGATTGCAAAAACCTATGCCACTGGGAGTAAGGCCACATCAGTAAAAGCCCTGTATGATTCATACATAAAGGCTTTCAGGTGGAGTGCCGACCGTTTAGACCCTAAACATGGCGGCATTGTCTGCTTTGTGTCCAACGGAAGTTGGTTGGAAGTAAATGGGATGGACGGATTCCGTAAATCGCTAGAAAATGAATTCTCTGCTATTTATGTTTTCAATTTGCGTGGCAATGCCAGAACACAGGGCGAACCACGAAGGAAGGAAGCAGGCAACGTATTTGGCGGCGGCTCACGTACCACGATTGCCATTACATTGTTGGTAAAAAATACTGAGCAGAAGAACAAGAAAGCCCTCATCCATTACCATGATATTGGTGACTATTTAGATAGGGAAGAAAAGCTCGCTATCATTCAACAATTCGCCACCGTCCAAAATAAACAGATGTCATGGGAAACCCTTACCCCTAATGAGCATGGCGACTGGATTAGCCAAAGAAACGATATTTTTGAAACATATACTCCAATAGAGCCAGATAAAAAATTTGATTTGAAATCTAAGGCATATTTTGTCGTTAATTCGCTTGGTATAAACTCTAATAGAGATTCTTGGGTTTATAGTTCCTCGTCACAAGAACTTCAAAAAAACATGGCACGAACTATTGATACTTATAATAAACAAGTAGATGGTTATCAAAAAGCGATTCGGGAAAATAAGAAACTTAAAGTTGAAGATTTTATTGACACCGACCCCAAGAAAATAAGTTGGTCTAGTAGTTTACTCCCCAATGTAGAAAGGGGGAATAAAACTCAGTTTGAATCAGATAAAATTAGATTAGCCCATTATCGTCCTTTTTTCCTACAACGCCTTTATAATGGTGATAAATTTATTCATCGCAGGGGACAATTTCAGGAATTTTTCCCGACTGCTAATTCCAAAAATCTTCTTATTGGCGTATCAGCCTCATCTAAGGGCTTATCAGTATTAATTTCAGATAAAATACCTGACCTTCATTTCAACGGTGATACCCAATGCTTCCCTCTCTACTATTACGAAAAGAACGAAAAGCAGAATAAAAGCCTGTTTGATGAGGGTGACGGTGAATATGTCCGCCGTGACGGCGTGAGTAATTTTATCCTTGAACGTGCCAAAGCGATGTATGGCAAGACTGTCAGCAAAGAAGATATTTTCTATTATGTGTATGGCTTCCTGCACAGCCCTGAATACCGTGAAACCTTTGCCAATGACTTCAAGAAAATGCTCCCGCGTTTACCGCTGGTGGAAGATGTGAGGGATTTTTGGAAATTCAGCAAAGCAGGCAGGGCATTAACCGAGTTGCACCTGGGCTATGAAACCGTCCAAGCCTACGATGGCGTGAAGGTCACGGGCGCGGATAGTAATTTTTTCACGGTCGAAAAAATGCGCTTCCCCAAAAAAAACCAGAAAGATACCATCCACTTCAATAGTAAAATCATCATTTCTGGCATCCCCGCCAAAGCCTATGACTATGTGGTAAACGGCAAAAGTGCTATCGAATGGATTATGGAACGCTATGCCATCACTACCCACAAGGAAAGCGGCATCACTAATAATCCTAATGACTGGGCTGAGGAAGCTGGCAAGCCTCGTTATATTCTTGACCTATTACTCAGCATAATCAATGTGAGCATTCAGACAGTTAATATTGTAGAAACCTTGCCAAAAGTATCATTTGTAAGCTGAGTATGCCTATTCGACTGGACTTCTGCCCAATAGCAAGCATTGCTGGGGATACGGGCTTGCTTCCGAGCTCGTAGTCAACGCCCGGACCTGATTCTGGGCTTAATGGCTCGGATTTTATTTATTTAGGCCATTCTTTATATTTTCTAGGGAATAAATTGATTCCATCTTGTCGCCTTAACTCTATAAATGGCTTTAGTTTGGCAGACGAGTTTAAGCGATATTTCTCGGATGTTCTCAAGAACCAGGTGTAAATATCTGCTAACTGTAAAAATCTACTTAGATGAGAATGTGTGAAGTGTACTGACTCAAAAATATGGTCCAATTTTTGCCCATACTGAAACTGTGTACCGGCTATTCTATAGTCCGAAAGGGCTAATGAAAAACGTTCGGATACACCGTCGTTTTCCCTGTCGCCTATAAGCATTCCCAAAGAGTGATTCACCTTAATATGTTGGTTGGCGCGTTCACATAAATACATGAAAGCAATTTTTGCACTATCTTGGGTAAGGGCGAGCTTATCTGTATTTATTTGAATATCTATGAGATCAATATTTTCTTGAGACAAGATTTTTAGAAATTTGGTAAAAATCTCAAGGCGATTCTCGTCAGTTACATTACGAAAATTATCCTGCTTGTTATATATATTATTGGCATGAAATTCTGAGGCCCTACTGAGTTTCACGACACCGAATATTTCTTCAGAAATCTGATTGATGGACTCTTCTATTTCTCTCAGATGCTCCTTATCTATACACACGGCCCCAATATGATATCGAGGGAAATCTCTTTGTGGTTTAGATTCATCGAAGAAAATTAATTTCATGATTACACATAAATAGGAAATTTAAATTTCATGCTTTGGATGATCGTCGTGCCGGAAGCAATCCTGGCCAGAGAATCAGATCAAGGTTTTTCGAACAGGACACCTAATACAGGCCAAATCCCAGCCACGCTCGCCTTTGCTCCAGGGCTTGTGGCAAGCAACACCGGTTGAAAATCGCCTCCAATTTCTAGACTTTCAAGGATTATGAATCCATCTAAGCCTGCTCTCAGGCGCTTGAAATATCTGGCGCCATTTGAATCTTCAGCAATAACAGGAGATCCTTCTAGCTTGGCCAGTGCATCTGTGAGTGCAATCTGCTGGGCAATTATCAGGTATTGGCCATTAAGTGCATGTGGTTCTGCGCTCTCACCTTGGACTTTTACCAATCCCTGTATGCCAGAGAAAGCTGACTTCACATTTGCTTCTCCCCCACAATCCACAAATTCATGCTCAGAGGATTGAGCCGCCCCATAGCCAGAACCATATAAAACACCGACTATTTTATGCATAGATAATGTGGATAGCTTTGCGACAACTGGCGGCGCAATCTTCCGAGGATTAATCGCATTTGCCGTCAATACAGCAACATCTGAATGATTTTCAGCAATCTCAAGTCGCCGAGCGAGAAGCCGGTCATCGCTAAGAGCTACAACAAGCGATTTTGCAGTTGGAGCCTGATGCTCGCGAACTAATAACAAATCGCCAGGCCGTGCGACCGGTTCCAAGGTTGGCGTTGTTAAGCAAAACGCAAAGTGGTCCTTTAACTCAACCGTTTCTATGGCCGCCCCATTAATACTTAATTCAACACACCCATCAGCTGCACGCCCATCGCTTAAGGCTGCCGCGGAACCGACTATGGGCAGTTTGAGGGTTCTAACAAAGTCTTTATGCCCTTCTGGCAGACTTACCGTCGGATGAAGGGCATGAAGAGCTGTTAATCCGCCATGTAAAGCTTTATGTTCCCGGGCAATGCGAAATGCTCGTTCGAGCGCGGGCCTGAGCTTTTTTGTCCAATATTTTTGTACGTCTGTTGCTTCCGACATACCTAAGGCAGCAACCGTTGCATGGTGTGCGGACTCAATGAATTTAATCTCAGGAACAGCTTTGCCGAGCACGTTAGCTAACGTATCAAAAGCATTGCGATTCCAAGGTTCATGCTTAGCAATGTGTAGTTGTTTTAATCTTTCACGACAGTCACCAATTACTGAGGTTTGAATGTCGATATCCTCTCCTCTGAGCATCAATCGAAGCATACCTTCAACAAATACTCTCATTGCCGCCATATAATCTTGAGCAGCCGTAGGGGTTTTTTCTTTTGTGACGCGCTCCCATCGCCGGTTAAGCTCATCTCCTTCAAATATTCCTAAATGACCCAATTCGGTACCAGCTGATGCAATCAATATACGCCGTCCGGAAACACCATCTATTTCTAAAAAAGAAAGAAATTGTTCATCATGTGTACTGAGAACGACCTGAACAGCCGTAATTGACTTTTGCAGCTTGGCAATTTGCTCAGCCCATCTATGCCTGTGTATGTTGTCAAAAGTCTGTTGAGGGTCATCGAGCAGCATAAGGGGTAATTGGTCGTTGCCCATTTGCTCTACGGCCTCTTCACGAAGTGCGAATATGAATGCCCATAGAACACCGCGAATCCATGAAGTGTTGGCTACAAGTGTAGCATCCACGCAAATTTCATCGGACATCGCACCATGAATTATTAATCCAGCTTTTTTTTCCAGAGTCGCTTTTTGAAATTGTACTGCATCAGAAAGATACGTCTCACCATGAATTTTTCCTATTCGACCAGAAAGATCACTAAGCGCATCCCGTGTCTGTGCTTCCGCAAAATTACCTAGATTCTTTAGTGGAGAAAGCGCGTCTGCAATTTCTTGTCTTTGTACAATTTCCTTTTCTATAACGCGTGCTCTTAAGCCCTGTGCCCAAGCTAGTCTCATTGCTGCAGCCCCTAATCTATAAGGCTCTGCTTCACCCATTGCTTTCCCAACACGTTCAATATATGTGCTCAATGTCTCAGGGGCAGTTTGAGGAATTGTTCCATCTGGTAATGGATCTACACAGGTCAATTCTTTCCACCATTCAGTCCAAGCAACTTTTTCCCCTTCAAACCACAACGCTAATGCAATGAGTTGTTCTAGTTTTTGTATGCGGCCATAAACCGCACTTGTTCCGGGAGCTGTTTCCAGCTCAATTATAACTGCTTGAACTTCGGCAGTTGGCGCGGATTTACAGGCCGCTTCCACTAGCGTTCCAAATTTAGCGAGCGTTTTTGAATATATGTCGGCCGTAACTAACTTCTTTTTAATATCTGCAACCAATGCAGACTGTACCGAAGACGGAATTGGTTCAGTCAAATAACGTTTTAGTGGCTGAGGAAGTGCTGCTTCTAACAACCCTAGAATCTCTTGAATATTATCAGAAAGTTTCTTTGTTGCAGACTCGCCGGCATTCTGAAGAGCCATTAACTGTGCTTGTAGAATTGGGTTGTCAGATAATGAGTGCTGACATGTTGGACACTCGCCGATTGCACCAGAGCCATGGTTAGCGTGCCATTGAGCAGCTAACGCTTTTAATTGAAAGCGAGTGTCTGTTTGAGCCTCTTGGTGGTAGCCGACCGCAATTTCTAACGCAGCTTTAGCATCGCTAATAGATTGGGTTACAGAGAGGCGAGTTAAAACATCTAAATTCGCTGCAATAGTCTCAGCGAAGGCCCATGATGAGAAGCTATTTAGGCCATTTTTAATGTCTTTATCTGCGTCGGCGAGTGCTAGCACGATTTGCCGTTGTATTTGAGCATTGGTAAGATCTAAACCTGTCGCGAGATCATCGGATACAACCTTCGTTAAATCGGCGGTTTTTTCGCTTAATGACTTACCAAGTGCAGCGAAAGATCCACCAGCATCGTCCGTATCGCTTGGTTTGAAATTTGATATAGTGATGTTAACCGGAGCTAGTGCAGTACGGGCTACTTCTACTTGTGCATCGAATTCCCGTTTTGCCGTATCGAGCTCTGTGTTTTTGTAAGAGAGATAGTCGCGGCTTTTGTGACACAAGTCTTGAATAAAGGTGCCGAGTTCTATTAATTCATCTAGACCAGTTAATGCTTGTACTGCATCCGTGAGTTGATCTTTGCTCGCTCCATCAAAACGAATTTTGGGCAGGCGCGCAGGCATCAGAAGCCCGGTTTCTATTAGAACCGGAGGCAGCTGAAGTGCGGGGTCAATAATAATGCTGTTGTTTTTGCCTTTAAGAGTTCGCGTTATAGATGCGAGTTTACCTACCGGGTTTGAGAAGATAACTTCAACTCGAACATCAGGCCCCGCGACTATGTCCGCTACAGTTTTGGGATAAGTAGCGACAGGAGGCCACTCGCCAATTTTTTGAACTAAGGCGTTCAGTACTGGTTTAACCTCGTCAGCGGCCGCATCACTTTGATCTCTAGGACGTTCACCCGTTAACGCCCATACAATGGCCGCTGTTAGCGATGATTTACCACTGCCGTTTGGACCGTCTAAGAGTAAACTCTCCTGATTAAGCTCTAAAGTGAACTCTGGCCCTTTCCATGCATTTATACCACCGAATCCCTGAGCCTTTACAGCGTGTATCTTCCAAGGGCCTTCAAGAATTGTGCAGGTCGCCGCCGCAGCTATTTCCGTGGCCGGGTCGCCCGCCTCAATAAAAGCGTCAGCCAATCCTTTGGTAAAGACATCTGACAGTCCTTTTACCTCTCTAATATTAGAAGTTAGCAGATAAGCTAAAAGGCGACGCTGTTTCGCATCCGCTAAAGCCATGGAGTTGGATTTGCCGTTTCCATCCTTCCAACCAAGAGCTTTGCCTTTAAGAAGGTCAGCCTTTATTTCTGTCTTTGTTAGCCGCGCCATTTTGTTTTTTTATTCTCTTATTTACGGATAATGATTTCTAACTAGATTCAAGCCCTACTTTAAGTGGTATTGCCAAGAAGTTTATACAACCTTATTTGGGGGGTGTAAATATATACTCCTAGGACAAATACATAACATTTTCGTAGCTGTATTGGCCGCGAGAAGACTGCAAATATCTTGCGAGTTACTGTGGGATTCCTGTCAGATTCCTGCGTAAAAATTGATCGACGAATTCAAACCGTTGCTGGCCGGACTTTAGTGAAATACCCTATGAGCTCATTCCGCTGGACTTGCCTTCAATAGCAAGCATTGCTAGCGATATGGGCACTCCTTGCTCATACACTATACCCGGCCATGCACGGGCTTGTGTCAGTACAGGCGCCGGAATGGTTCCGGTGTCGTATGTACAGGAGACGAATATGCCAAAATCCAAGAAAAAGATTGCTGCGAGCGATAAATCGCAGCCCATCCATAAGCCAAAGAAGAAAAAAAAGCATTCTTCCAATCCCATCATTAATGCCACCGCTGATGAGCGCACTTCCAAACAGGCAACGCTGATCGCGCTGTTGGAGCATCCCAACGGTGCCACCATCGGTGATCTGGCCTCCCGCCTAGGCTGGCAACGTCACAGCGTGCATGGGGTAATGTCGGGTGTGCTAAGGAAAAAATTAGCTCTCACCATCACCTCCAATGCCGAGGAGCGTGGACGTGTGTACCGCATCACTAGGACGAGCCGTATATGAAACGTCGTGTGGATGGGGGAGGGCTTGCCAGTGAACTGGCAGGCCTTCCCAACCTTGACCGGGCAGCGCTGGTAGCACGGTGGCATAATCTCTATGGTACTGAACCACCGCACCGTATCAGCCAACAGCTGCTCGTGCAGGCGATTGCTTACCGGTTGCAGGAGCAGGAAATGGGTGGGCTTAAACCCTCCATCCGTCGGTTCCTGGCGAAGGCGGAAGAAGATGTAAGTAACAGGCAGCAGATATCTGCGCCACCGCCCGTAATCAAACCCGGCACCCGATTGCTGCGCGAGTGGCATGGCATCACGCATGAGGTGACGGTGATGGAAGATGGCGTCATGTTCAATGGGAATAAATACAAATCATTATCGGAGGTGGCACACCTCATCACCGGTGCCAAATGGTCCGGCCCGCTGTTCTTCGGCTTGCGAAAGAAGGAGGCGGCATGAGCAACCCTCCTCTCAAGCGCTGCGCTATCTACACCCGTAAATCCCATGAGGAGGGGTTGGAACAGGAGTTCAACTCCCTCGATGCGCAGCGCGAAGCCAGCGCCGCCTACATCGCTAGCCAGAAACATGAGGGCTGGCAAATAATCAAAACGAACTATAATGACGGTGGGTTCAGCGGCGGCAATGTCAACCGTCCGGCGCTGCAGCAATTGCTTGCCGATATTGAAGCCGGGAAGATTGATGTCATCGTGGTGTATAAGGTGGACCGCCTGTCACGCTCGCTGCATGATTTTGCGAAGATGGTCGAGGTCTTTGATAAATACAATGTGTCCTTCGTCTCAGTTACCCAGCAGTTCAATACCACCACTTCCATGGGGCGGCTGACGCTGAATGTGTTATTATCGTTCGCCCAGTTCGAACGTGAGGTCACGGGGGAGCGCATCCGCGATAAGATCGCTGCCTCGAAGAAAAAAGGCATATGGATGGGCGGACCAGTACCGCTGGGGTATGATGCTGCGGATCGAAAGCTCATCATAAATCCGAAGGAAGCAGAGACTGTCAGATATATGTTTCAGCGGTATCTGGAGCTTGGCTGTGTCAGGCTTCTGGCGGAAGAGCTTGAGCATAAGGGCATTCAGTCCAAGGCTAGATTCCACAAAGATGGTTCCCCATGCACGCGTCGATCATTCGCGCGTGGCCACGTTTATGTCTTGCTGTCGAATCCGATTTATATCGGCCAGATTCGTCATAAGGATGCATGCTACCCTGGGCTGCATGAGCCGATTATCAATGCAGAATTGTGGGAGCAAGTGCAGCAGCTCATGAGGGGCAATGCGGTAAATGGTAAATCCCATTCCAGAAAAACGACACCTAGCATCCTTACCGGCAAGCTTTTTGACGCCTCTGGCGATCGCTTGATCACAAGCCATGCAGTCAAAAAAGGTAAGCGCTATCGCTACTATGTATCTCAGAGCCTTAAAACTGGAACTGCCGAACAGAACAGGCATGGATGGCGGTTGCCTGCGCATGAGATCGAACAACTAGTCATGCAATCAGCCAAAACCATGTTGTCAGATCACTCAGCGATTGCCTCTGCATATCAAGGTGCTGATATTGAAAATCATGAGCTTCCACACCTGCTGAAAGCAGCGGAGAAAACTAGCCAGCGGATCAGCAGTGATACAGAGATATTTTTAAAGTTCATCAAACATGTCGAACTACGGCGCGGCTCTTTATCGCTTACGCTTGCGCTGAATGCCTTGCTACCAAAGGACTCCATATCTTCTCCTATCACGATCACCCACGAACTCCCGATGCATATGAAACGATGCGGCGTGGAGATGAGAATGGTAATAGAGGTAAATGGAAGCCCGGCACCACGAATAGATGACTCGCTCATTAAAGCAATCGCACGGGCGCATCGATGGTTCGGTGAACTGGCATCGGGAAAGACGGGATCCATCAGTGCCATTGCCATACGCGAGAACATCGATAAAGGCTATGTGAGCCATCTACTTAATCTGGCCTTTCTTGCACCGGATATTACTGAGGCGATTATCGCCGGAAGACAGCCGGCGGATCTATCGGTAAACGGGCTGACTAAGCGGATACAATTACCTGTCGAATGGGTGCAGCAGCGACGTACTCTTAGCTTTGCACAGCCCCAACGTTGACCTCCAAAATAGCCTCGAGAGAGAATATGGCCCATGTGGTCTTATTTTCAGCTTAATCACTTTTCTCTGGTCAACGATGAAATCTGAGTCGCGCACACAGCGCCACTCAGCGGCGTAACCGTATATATTGCGGGGATATAAGGAAATATTGGTGGAGAATAGGAGAGTCGAACTCCTGACCTCTACAATGCCATCGTAGCGCTCTACCAGCTGAGCTAATTCCCCGTGTATTATGTGCCATAACACTTGGCAGGGAGTGGAAAATACCCAAACTGCTGAGCGTGTCAATGATAATGCGGATAATTATGGGGTGGGGGTGTGGTGGCTGCGCGTGGCGTTGGCACCGTAAGTTCCATATAAAATAGTAAAACTCAGCCATACATTAATTATTATATTGTTGTATAACAATTGTATAATTATTTTAATAAAAAATTATTATGTCATTTTTAAGTTAAATGCTGTACAATTATAGCAGTAGTTGAGCTGATAATATAATCAGCCGCACAGTAAGACGATATCCAAAGGTGTTTATGCGTACCCTCATTACAGCATCGCTCGTAATAACCACAGTGGCCCTCTGCGCCCCTGCGGCGTTTGCACAGCAGGCGGGCGTAGCGCTTGGTGGCGTGCAGGGCACGATTGCCGGATTATCGTCTGTTCTGTCTGTTCCCGTGGTTGAAGCACCTGTCGGTCAGGCGAATGCTGCTGGTAACGGCACCCAGACTCCGCCGTGCGTTAAAACGCAGCAGGCTCATGTTGATAAATTTGGGAATGTCGTCACTGAGGCCGAGCAGCAGCAAGACATCCTCGGTTGTATTTAATTCAGCAGCTACTCGTCACCCATTTTAAGTGCCGCTAAAAATGCGCTTTGCGGGATGTTGACGTTGCCAATCTCGCGCATTTTCTTCTTACCTTTTTTCTGCTTGTCGAGCAGTTTGCGTTTGCGCGAAATATCGCCGCCATAGCATTTTGCGAGTACGTCTTTACGCATGGCGGAAATGGTTTCGCGCGCGATAATTTTACCGCCAATGGCTGCCTGAATAGGAATCGCAAAGAGATGTTTCGGGATCAGGTCTTTTAAGCGTTCGCACAGCTTGCGGCCACGGAAATCCGCCTGAGAGCGGTGTACAATAAGCGCGAGCGCATCCACCGGTTCGCCGTTGACGAGGATGTTGAGTTTCACCAGATCCGACTCGGTGTAGCTGGTCAGTTCGTAGTCGAAGCTGGCATATCCCTTGGAGCAGGATTTCAGGCGGTCGTAAAAATCAAATACTACTTCGTTTAGCGGCAGGCGATAGACGGCCATAGCGCGTGTGCCGACATAGGTCAGGTTGTCCTGAATGCCACGTTTTTCAGTGCAGAGTGACAGTACGTTGCCGAGATAATCATCGGGCGTCATGATCGTGGCTTTGATCCACGGTTCTTCAATTTTTTCGATTTTGGTGACGTCTGGCATGTCGTTGGGGTTGTGCATTTCCACCATGGTGCCGTCGGTCATATACATGCGGTAGACCACGCTCGGTGCGGTGGTGATGAGGTCAAGGTCAAACTCACGCTCCAAGCGCTCCTGAATAATTTCCAGATGCAACATGCCAAGGAAACCGCAGCGGAAACCGAATCCTAAAGCAGTCGAGCTTTCGGTTTCGAATTCAAAGCTGGCATCGTTCAAACGCAATTTGCCGAGGGAGTCTTTTAAATGCTCGAATTCACCGGAATCAGTGGGGTATAACCCGCAGAACACCACGGATTGCGAGGGTTTAAAGCCGGGGAGAGGGGCTTCGGCCGGACGGCGTTCTTCGGTGATGGTGTCGCCCACTTTGCAATCGGCGACCATTTTGATGCCGGTAATGATATAGCCGACTTCACCAGGGAGAAGCTTTTCGATCGGCACTTTTTTCGGTGTGAACACGCCGAGCTGATCGACGGTGTAATTCGCACCCGTACTCATCATGCGGATTTTGGCACCCTTATGCAGCGTGCCGTCCATGATGCGAACGAGAATGATGACGCCCAGATAGGTGTCGTACCAGCTATCGACGAGCAGGGCTTTGACAGGGGCCGTTTCATCACCGCGGCCATTTTTGATAAACTGGGGCGCGGGCAGGCGGGTGACGATGGCTTCCAGCACGTCTTCAATGCCAAGGCCGCTTTTAGCGGAAATCGGCACGGCATCGGAGGCATCAATGCCAATGACTTCTTCAATCTGTGCTTTGGTTTTTTCGATGTCAGCGGCAGGTAAATCCACCTTGTTTAACACGGGAACCATTTCGTGATGCGCGTCCATCGCCTTGTAGACGTTGGCAAGCGTTTGCGCTTCCACACCTTGTGAGGCATCCACCACCAGTAATGAGCCTTCGCACGCAGCTAAACAGCGCGATACTTCATAGCCAAAGTCAACGTGGCCGGGGGTGTCCATCAGGTTGAGCGTGTATGTTTCGCCGTCTTTCGCTTTGTATTTCAAGCGAACGGTTTGCGCTTTGATGGTGATGCCGCGTTCTTTTTCGATGTCCATTGAATCCAGCACCTGCTCGGTCATCTCACGCGCTTCCAGCCCGCCGCACACCTGAATCAGGCGGTCAGCCAGCGTGGATTTGCCGTGGTCGATGTGGGCAATGATGGAAAAATTGCGGATTTTGGACAGGTCGTTCATAGATGCGTCTGTTTAAGGGAATTTCACACCCGCTGCAAGTATTATGCTCACGCGCGGACGCGGTGACAGATGCAAACAAGAATAATAATTGAAATTCAAAAGGATATAATTTCAGGCAGCGGTGTTTTTACCGCTACCTTCATAAATATTTCACATTACCCATGGGTATGGCGTTGTAAGATATGAGCTAGTAACCAAAACCAACGCAACCACAAAAAAGTAACCCGCGTGTTCGGACTGGAAAAAACACTGGATAAAGAGGAACTGCGCAAGGGCTTTAACCGCTCGAATGTTTATGACACGCGCAAGGAACTTGGTTATCAGGCGCAGCGCAGCGGTGTTTCATTTGTCACGCGCCGTGTCGCCGAGCTTGGCACACAGGCAATTGAAAACAGCGCCGACGTACTGGGTGGCCTCATTACCAACAGCGTCGGGTCGATCCTCGAATTTGCTGTCGGGCCGGAAATTGCCCGCAACCTCGGGTTGTTCGCCGGAGCGATTGGCGGCAGCATGGCGGGTATCGCAAGTATGGGCGTGGCCGGTGGTATCAGTGCCGGCTTCAGCCAGATGGATTACCTCCACCAGAAACGCAACCTGCGTGATCTCTACAGGGAAGAGCTGGCTGCAAAACTGAACAAATCCCCATCCGAAGTGACGGTGCGGGACATGGAGGACATGGCCAAGCACAATCCTGTTCTCGATGAAGAACTCAAACGCGCGAAAAAGCAACGCAACTTCAGCGTGCCGTTAGCGGTGGTGGCAACGCTGGCCTCATTCGCCGTGGCGGTTACATTGCTGCCGGTGATTCCCGGGGCGGGTGGTTTGCTGCTCAAAGCGGCTGTATCCATGGCCACCTATCTGGCGGTGAAAACACCATTGCAGGTTATTGGCAACCGTATGCTCGGCCTAAAGGATGAAACGGCCAACGACCGTATTTTTGAGATTAAACTTGCCCATGAGCGCGGCGTTGAAATTACGGCTGAAGATATTATGCCGGTGATGGTGAAGGCCAATCCGCTGCTGGGGGAAACGATCACTAAAGAATTCGGCGCTCGCTTCGACGATTTGCCACCGGAAAAATATGCGCTGGCCGCCCAGAAAATTAAAACGCTCGCCCCCGTTGAGGCACTGGCGGCAGCAATCAATAACGGTACTATTGAAACGACCGAGCTGCTCTTTGCCAGCATCGGGGACCGTTCGGGCGTGCCACCTACAATGCCTGACAGCGCGGTGATCGGCGCTGAAAACCCTACGCCGCAGGTATCACTGTTTCAGGACAAGCTATCCCCCGCGAAGCGCAACTCCAGCGTTGGCTTTACCGAACGCCTTACGCAGGCTTCCGCCGAGGCCAGTGCCACCGTTGGCAGCACACTCGCGTAAGCGAAACGGGTGACAATCGCTGCAATACCCTTTATAAGCCCCCTATATATTATCCTTTCGGAGACTTGGAATGCATAGCCTCGCCAGCCCTGCGAGATTCATACGCCTTTCGGACACGCTGTTGCCGTGGCTTTCGGTGCTGACTGCTTTGCTGCTGCTATTTGGCGTGACGGAAGCGTTGTTTGTTTCGCCCGCCGATTACCAGCAGGGCGACACGGTACGCATTATGTATGTGCATGTGCCCTCCGCGTGGATGTCGATGATGATCTATTCGGTGATGGCGGCGGCGAGTGCATCTTTTTTAATATGGAAACATACGCTGGCCGATGTGGTGGCGCGTGTCAGTGCCCCGCTGGGTGCAGGCTTTACCGCGGTAACGCTGGCGACCGGTTCGCTCTGGGGCAAGCCGATGTGGGGCACGTGGTGGGTGTGGGATGCGCGCCTGACCTCGGTGCTGATCCTGTTTTTCCTTTATATCGGATACATTGCCCTGTCGGATAACTATGCCCATCAGGAGCGCGGGAAGAAAATATGCGCGGTGATGGCGCTGGTAGGCTTTGCCAATATCCCTGTAATCCGCTTTTCGGTCGAGTGGTGGAACACGCTCCACCAGCCCGCCAGCCTGATCCGCGCCGGAGGGGTGGCGATTGACGGTTCCATGCTCGTTCCGTTGCTGTCGATGGGGGTAGCTTTCACCCTATTATATATAGTGCTTTTGATGGTTCGGGTGAAAACCGCCCTGATTCAGCAGAAGATCCGTCGCCTCCAGTTCACCAAAAGCTAGCCGGAGCCTTGCGATTACTGCTTGATATTTTTTTCCAATCCACTAAATACTGGCTCCAACGTAACCAACCCCAAACTACTGTGATACGCCTATGACCTTCGTTGTGACTGATGCCTGCATTAAATGTAAATACACCGATTGCGTGGAAGTCTGCCCTGTGGACTGCTTCTATGAAGGTGAAAACATGTTGGTTATCAACCCTGATGAGTGCATCGATTGTGGTGTGTGCGAACCGGAATGTCCGGCCGAAGCCATCCATCCCGAATCGGATGAACTTCTGAAATGGGTGGAGCAAAACCGTCAGTTTTCCGCCCAATGGCCGAATATCACCGTGAAAAAGCCACAGCCTACCGATGCCGATGAATTTAAGGGCATGGAAGGCAAATTCGACAAATTCTTCTCGCCCAAGGCCGGTGAGGGGTCGAAATAAGCTAGGGCATTTCCCGCTTAATCTCTCAAATTCTCACCCGCCCCCCAAGGCTGCGGGTAAATTGTTGCCGCTGATTTGTGAAAAATCAAAGGGAAAGCACCCAAAGGGCACCCCTACAACTAAAACCTTTCTTTTTCGTTAAAATCGTGATAGTGTTACGCTTGTTTTGTAGGATGACCCCATTTAGTGGGGGGTATAAGACAATAGATACACTACATATAGTTTAATCAATGCAGAGTCCCTGCAGCAACAGAAGCTATAAGGAAAAACTATGCCCCAGAAGATTTCGAGCAAAGTGCAGAAAAAGTCAAAAGCAGTTACTGCCAAAACAAAGCCTGTTCAGAAAAAAATTGCCGCGAAGCCTGTAGCCAAAAAAATGGCGACCAAGGCCGTAGCCGCCAAATCCGCTAAAGCAAAAATCGTTTCCAAGCCTGTTCCCGCTAAAAAAGCTGCGGTTGCCAAGGTGGCTGTGAAAAAGGTGGAAATCCTGAAAGCCGCTCCTGTGAAAGCAGTTGAGAAAAAAGCTGTCGTTGAAGCGAAACCGGTTATGACCGCACCTGTGGCTGCGAAGCCTGCTGTGTCGAAATCCGCTGCGAATACCAAGCCGCAATATAAAGTGGGCGTGCATGTGGTGTACCCGACACACGGTGTTGGTAAAATCGTTGCTGAAGAAACCCAGATGATCGGTGATGTTGAGCTGCGTATGCTCGTGATCGCTTTCGATAAAGACAAAATGACCCTGCGCGTGCCGGTACACCGTGCAACGGCTGCTGGTCTGCGTCCGGTCAGCTCGCTTGAACAGATGAAAAAAGTATTCCTGACCCTTAAGGGCCGTGCCCGTACCTCACGTGGTATGTGGTCACGCCGCGCACAGGAATATGAAACAAAAATCAACTCCGGCAACATCTTCTTTATTGCCGAAGTGGTTCGTGACCTGCATCAGAATGTCGATCAGTCCGAGCGTTCATACTCCGAACGTATGATCTATGAATCAGCGCTTGCTCGCCTCGTGGGCGAACTCGCTGCGGCTGAAGGTACCGACCACAAAGTGGCGACCGACAAGCTTATGAAGCTCTTGCGTGCGAAGGTGGCTGCAGCTGCTGCGCTCAAGGAAGCGGCATAAGTTTTAGCTATTACCGGAAAAGGCGGCCATGATTGGGCCGCCTTTTTTGTTTTTAAAACAATGCGTTATGAGGTTTAGTCGCGTTGTCACATTTCTTTCATTTGTGATTAGGGGCGGGTTTCAATAGAATAAAGCCATAAAAACAGCTGTTTATTAGGGTAGACGTTATGTCCGAAGCACTCATCTTAAAAAAGACTGATGCACCAACCTATTTCAATAAGGAAGCGCTGATCGGTACCTTGCTGGTTCCGGGGCTTGGCACCATTATCGGTGCGATGGTCGGTAAAAGCCGGATGGAAGAAGAAGCAAAAAATGGTAAGGTCGTCACGGACCAGACAAGTTTCTGGAATAAAGATGCGCTGATGGGCGGCGTGCTGGGCGATCTGGTGGGTGGTGCTATTTTTGCTAGTGTGGTGGGGCTTGGCGCAATTACCGCCCTTGCTACCGGAATGCCTGTAGTATTTGGTGCCGGTGCGATTGCCGCAGGTATTGGCTGGGCTGCAAGTGTTGCCGTGGGTGCTTATCTTGGCGGCAAGTCAGGTGAAGCAAGTCAAAAAGCCGAATTTGAAGAAGCCAAACAACAAACTATTGTGGCACATCTTAGCCACACCGTGTCGCCGGAAGTGGGCAAAGCGGTAGAATACTCCATGCAGCACAATAAAGAATGGGGCAAACAGGTCGCCCAAGACCGTTTGCTCGCTGAAGCGCAGCAGCATCATCACAACGTGTAAAAAGTGGATTCCAAACAATCCCCCCCTGCTGAAACGGAAGCTGAACTGCAGCTTGATTACCAGCAATTTATCGCAGGATTAAAAACGGTCGCCGAAGATCCGATGGAAGCCCCCAAGCGGCGCACGGGTGCGCTCATGTACCTTAATCTCGACCGTATGGGCAACGGCGAAAAACGTATTGAACATTCGATGGCAGCAGGCCTCAAGGCCCGCATCCGCCACGGTAAAATCATCGTCAACGGCGCAGAAAAACATGCCGTTGAAAAAGCGGTCGACAGCATCCTGAAGGAAAAAGACAGCCGTGAGGCGTTGCAGGAAGCGATGAATCCTGACGATGCCTCGCAGGCCGCGGACATCACGCGCCGCGAATGGGGTGGCAAGGTCAGTAAAATGATGGGTTGGGCCATGCTGGTGACCATCACCGGCAAAGGACTACTCGATCACGGCATGAATGCAACTACGGCGAAAATACGCAAAGAAGTGCAATTACCGCAGCTGGTAAAATATATTCAGGACCATCCACCACCGGAAAAACAACCCGAAAGGGACGAATATTACAACGAACTGGATAAACAGATGTCGCGCGGGATCGTAGGTACGGTACGTGACCAGTTTCCGTGGTTGAGCATTATGTCGGCGGTGGGAGCCACCGTGTTGATTCATTTTGGTGGAAAATCACGCGAGGCGGCGGTGCAGGCGCGTGAGGAACATCAAAAGCTGTGCGCGCGCTATGCTGCCGATGTGGCGGGCGAGGTGATTGAAAAACTGGCGTTGCAGGAACGCGCTGCTGTCGGCCGTCCCAAAAATTAAGCGGCCTTTTTCTTTTTTAACAACGGTGACAGGTATTTTCCGGTGATGCTGTCTTTGACGCGCACAATATCTTCCGGTGTGCCGCTCGCGATTATATGCCCGCCCTTGTCGCCGCCGCCCGGACCAATGTCGATCACCCAGTCTGCTGTTTTAATCACATCAAGATTATGTTCGATGACCAGCATGGTGTTGCCGGAATCAACCAGCTTGTGCAATACGCCGAGTAGTTTGCGGATGTCGTCGCTGTGCAGGCCGGTGGTTGGTTCGTCCAAAATATAAAGCGTGCGTCCTGTGGCGCGTTTAGAGAGCTCCTTCGCCAGTTTGATACGCTGTGCCTCACCACCTGATAAAGTGGTGGCGGACTGGCCAATGGCAATGTAGCCAAGCCCCACTTCCTGCATGGCGAGTAATTTCTCGCGGATGGAGGGTTGGGCGGAAAAGAACTGCACGCCTTCATCCACCGTCATTTCCAGTACGTCGGCAATGGATTTATCCTTGTATTTGATTTCCAAGGTTTCGCGGTTGTAGCGCCGTCCGTGGCAAACATCGCACTTCACATACACGTCGGGTAAAAAGTGCATCTCGATTTTGATCAGCCCGTCGCCTTGGCATGCCTCGCAGCGGCCACCTTTGACGTTGAACGAATAACGCCCCGGCTGGTAGCCGCGCGCTTTCGATTCGGGAAGTCCGGTGAACCAGTCGCGGATAGGGGTGAATGCGCCGGTATAGGTGGCGGGGTTGGAACGCGGTGTGCGCCCGATGGGTGACTGGTCAATCTCGATGATCTTGTCGATATATTCTAAACCGGAAATCGAATCATGCGCCCCTGGAAGGTCGCGGCTGCCGTGCATCCGGCGGGCAATGGCTTTATATAAGGTTTCTATCACCAGCGTAGATTTCCCGCCGCCAGAGACACCCGTGACGCATGTAAATGTGCCAAGCGGAATATCAACGTTGAGGTTCTTGAGGTTGTTGGCATGGGCGTTGGTGATGATGATTTTTTTGGTTTTATGGATAGAGCGGCGCTCGTCGGGAACGGCGATAAATTTGGCACCACTTAGATATTGTCCGGTGAGGCTTTTCTTGTCTTTCATCACTTGCTGGCACGTCCCTTGCGACACAATATGGCCGCCGTGGATGCCTGCGCCTGGCCCCATGTCGATCAGGTGGTCGGAAGCGCGCATGGTGTCTTCATCATGCTCAACGACGATCACCGTATTGCCGAGTTCGCACAGATGGCGCAGCGTGCCGAGCAGGCGTTCATTGTCGCACTGGTGCAAACCAATCGATGGTTCATCGAGTACATAGAGTACGCCTGAAAGGCCGGAGCCGATCTGCGAGGCGAGGCGGATACGTTGCGATTCACCGCCGGATAGCGTGCCGGATTCGCGCGAAAGCGTCAGGTAATCGAGGCCGACATTCATCAGGAACTGCAGACGCTCGCAGATTTCCTTAAAGATTTTATCGGCGATGGCCTGATGCTTTTTCGAGAGTTTTTTGTTGAGGGTCTTGAACCATTCATGCGCACCGTCAATGGTCATCTGCGTGGTTTCGCCGATATGCTTGCCACCGACTTTGACACACAACGCTTCCGGTTTCAGGCGGAAACCATCGCACACTTCACACGGATGCTCGTTCATGAATTTGCCGAATTCCTCGCGGATGGTTTCGGATGTCAACTCGCGGTAGCGGCGTGCGAGGTTGGGGATGACACCTTCAAACGGTTTGTCGACGTTGAAGCTGCGCGAACCTTCATGGTAGCTCATGCGGATGGATTCGTCGCCCGAGCCGTGCAGGATGATGTCCTGAAACTTTTTCGGCAGGTCTTTGAACGGCGTGGTCATGCTGAAACGGTAATGGCGCGCAAGCGATTCCAGCGCGTCCTGATAAAAACGCATATTGCCCGCCCACGGCATTCCCGCCCATGGTGCGATGGCTTTATCCAGTAGTGATTTGCTGCGGTCGGGAACCACGAGCTGTTCGTCAAACTGGGCTTGCATCCCAAGGCCGTCGCAGGTCGGGCAGGCGCCGTAAGGGCTGTTGAACGAGAACAGGCGTGGTTCGATTTCTGCGAGTGTGAAACCCGATACAGGGCAGGCGAATTTGGAGGAAAACGTGATGCGTTCGCCGCCGACAATTTCTATCGCGATCAGGCCATCACTTAAACCGAGTGCGGTTTCAATGCTGTCGGGCAGGCGGTTGCCAAGTTCTTTATTCACCGTGATACGGTCGACGACCACTTCGATTTCGTGTTTTTTATTTTTATCGAGTGTTGGCAGGTCTGCCATTTCATAAATTTTGCCGTCTATCTTCAGGCGCTGGAAGCCTTTTTTCTTTAACGCCTCAATCTCTTTACGGTACTCACCTTTATGTCCGCGCACGATCGGCGCGAGCAGATAGAGCTTGGTGCCCTCGGGCAATTCTAAAATACTGTCGACCATCTGCGACACCGTCTGGCTTTCAATAGGAAGGCCGGTGGCAGGCGAGTAGGGGATGCCGACACGTGCATAAAGCAGGCGCATATAATCGTAGATTTCGGTGACGGTACCAACGGTGGAGCGCGGGTTGCGCGAGGTGGTCTTCTGGTCGATGGCGATGGCGGGCGATAATCCGGTGATGGATTCAACATCCGGCTTGTCCTGAATGTTCAGGAACTGGCGGGCATACGAAGATAGACTCTCCACATAACGGCGTTGTCCCTCGGCATAAATGGTGTCGAACGCGAGCGAGGACTTGCCCGAACCGGACGGGCCGGTGATAACCACTAACTGGTTGCGTGGGATATCCACGTCGATATTTTTTAAATTATGTTCTTTCGCACCGCGAATGCCGATAAAATCGTCCATAAAATCCTTCGTATAAAATGTAGGGCCTTCGTAAAAAATGTAAGGAAGGGAGTATAACGGCTCGCGCCGCAAGATACTAGGGCTTTTATCAAGGGTGAAAGCCGTGCTGCAATCTCTGCTTGAACAATTATTAATACCGACCTACATTGCAATCATCAAAAGTTAACATGAGGAGAATGGATATGGCAGGCAGCGTAAACAAGGTGATTCTGGTAGGCAATCTGGGTAAAGACCCTGAAATACGCTCCACTCAGGATGGCCGCGAGATTGCGTCATTCTCGCTTGCCACCTCGGAAAGCTGGAAAGACAAGAACTCCGGCGAGCGCAAAGAAAAAACCGAATGGCACAATGTCGTAATCTTCAATCCCCAGCTGGTGACCGTGGTAAAAAACTACGTCAAAAAAGGCGCGAAACTCTATGTTGAAGGTGCATTGCAGACCCGCAAATGGACCGATAAAGACGGCCATGACCGCTATTCCACCGAAGTAGTATTGCAGAATTTCAACGGCAACCTGACCATGCTCGACGGCAAATCCGGCGGTGGCGAAGCGCCTTCCTATGGCAGCAGCTCGTCCGGAAACAGCAATTACAGCAGCGGCTCCACCTTCGGCCAGACCTCGGCGCCTAAAGCGGCCAGCGAATTAATGGATGACGAGATTCCGTTTTAATAACGGCACGTCACCGATTCTGTGAGTCGTTTATTTGACCGCACTACGCTACTCATCGTTATAAGCGCCCTTACGGTCGTCGGGCTGACACTGTTTCCTGCTACAAAGGAAATGTTTCCGTTCTGGGTGATTGCACGCGGGGTGTTTGTCGCGGATGCGCTGTTCCATGAAATGGGGCACACCATTTTTTACTGGCTCTTTGGGCACGTCGCTATTCCGATGATTTTTACCCTTTTTGGTTCCGATCAGGCGGGTGGCATGTCCATGGCGATGGGGCGTAACTGGTTTCTGCAACTCCTTGTATTTGCCGCTCTTGCGTATGGGGTATACTGGGTAAAGGAAAACTGGCGTGGGCTGCTTATTCCCTATTGTCTGTTTAGTGTGCTGGTTACTGTAGCGGCATTCACCAAATATACCGACGTGGTGATTGCTTATATGGGGCACGGCGGCTCGATTGCCATGGGTGGTTTTTTCCTGTTTAGGGCGTGGATTTACCTTGATGCCCGCAATACTTATGAACGCTGGTTGAATGCGTTTTTTGGGTTTTACCTGACTCTCAGCAACATGGTGTTCAGCTATGGGCTTGCCTTTAATACGGATGCGCGGGGTGATTACAGTAGCCACCTTGCCTTTGGGGCGGGCCATAATGATTTCTGGAATATTGCAATGCTAATACCCAGCTGGAGCGTCAAAGGGATTGCCATTTTTACCATAGGTTACGGTGTGGCCATGATCATAGGATCGTGCATAGCCGCAGCGTTCCTTGATGATTATTTTGAAGATTCTAAAGACCTCTGAACGCGCTTAGTCGCGTGGGAGCTGGCGGCGTTTGCGGTCGGGACGAACTTTGCGCTTCTGCTTGAAATCCGCCATGCGCTGAATCACATAATCGTTCACCACATTGCCCATTTCTTCTTCCACACCACGGTAATAATGATCCGCTCCGGCAATCGGGCGGTATTCCAGCTGATTGCCCAGCTTGGTGGCCAGTTTGGCTACGGCTTCTTCATTGACCACATCATCCTTGTCGCCTTGGGTAATCAAACCTGCAGCAGGGCATGGGGACAGGAACGAGAAATCATAGAGGTTGGCAGGTGGCGACACGGCCACAAATCCCTCAATCTCAGGGCGGCGCATCAGTAGTTGCAGCGCAATCCACGCACCAAAGGAAAAACCGGCGATCCAGCAGGTGGGGGCGTCAGGATTTTGTAATTGCAGCCAGTCGAGTGCGGTTGCTGCATCGGTTAGCTCGCCAATACCTTCATCATATTTGCCCTGCGATTTGCCGACACCACGGAAATTGAAACGCAGCACCGAAAAACCGTTCTGGGCAAAGATGTGGTACAGGCGGTAGACGATCTTGTTGTTCATCGTTCCGCCGTATAACGGATGCGGATGCAGGATCAGCACCACCGGTGCGCCTTTTTGTTCGCTATGCTGGTAACGTCCTTCGATACGGCCTTCAGAGCCGTTTATAATGATTTCAGGCATTCAGTTTTACTCCGGTAGCCAATCGTTAAAGGGTGCCCTTGCAAGGAAACGGATCGCCATGACAAGAGGATATTGATTGGCAATAAGTTTTATACTACGTTCGTGCTTTATATTGAATAGTAGGTACAATGTTCAAGAGAATAGTGAATGACATCGATTCTGTCCTCGCCAGAGACCCCGCTGCGCGGTCGCGTCTGGAAGTGATTTTATGCTATCCTGGCGTTCACGCCATGATATTCCATAGAATATCCAACTGGTTGTGGGGGAAGGGCTGGAAAATCAGCGGCCGCTTCGTATCCTATCTCAGCCGTTTCCTGACTGGCATTGAAATCCACCCAGGGGCGATGATCGGCAACCGCTTCTTCATTGACCATGGTATGGGCGTGGTGATCGGTGAAACCGCAAAGATCGGCGATGATGTTACCATTTACCACGACGTAACCCTCGGCGGGACCTCACTTACCAAGGGAATTCGCCATCCGCAGATTGGCAATAATGTCATTATCGGTGCGGGTGCGCAGTTGCTGGGGCCTATCCATGTCGGTGATAATGCCCGCGTCGGCTCGAATGCTGTCGTCATCAAAGATGTACAAAAAGAAACTACCGTGGTAGGGATTCCGGCGCGTCCGGTGGCGGCTAAGGTGCCTAGGGACGAGAATGAACAGGCCTTTAAAGCCTACGGCACGCCGCAAGACGATGAAACGGATCCATTGGCGGTTATGCTTAATAAAATACGCAATGATATGGCGAATTTGCAGATGCGCGTCACCGAGCTGGAACTGGAAAACAGCGAGCTGATCCACAGCGCGAGGAAATGGGAAAACAAATAAGATCAAATCAAATCTCGGCTGCGCCTGCGATTTAATTTGGGGAAGTGGAAGAAAAATGGCTTAAGGCGGCTTCGCGCCATTTTTAATTTTTTATATAGGTATACAATGATTTTAGGGTCTAAAGCACGGTATGCGGTGATGGCGATGGTGGAGCTGGCGGGCCATGACGACGGCAAGCCCGTCACGCTGGCGCAACTGGCCGAAAAACAGGAATTCACCGTACCGTACCTTGAACAGATTTTCCGCAAGCTCAAGCAGCATGAGCTGGTGAAGTCTGTGCGCGGCCCCGGTGGTGGTTATGTGCTGGGAAAACCCGCCCATTTGCTGCGCGTTTCCGAGATTGTGATTGCGGTGGAAGAATCCCTGAAAATGACACGCTGCGACAACCAGCACAAAAAAACCGGATGTATGGCCAGCGGTACCCAGTGCCTGACTCATGATTTATGGGACGGGCTGGAGCAGCAGATTTACTCGTATCTCGACGGGATTACACTGGCAGCCGTACTGAAGAAAAAAGGCATTAAAAACTGGAACTTCGGGATTAAAGAAGGCCAGCCGTCACTCATGCCGCACGCCTGATTCCCATGCCCGCCTATCTTGATTATAATGCCACGGCCCCACAGCGTTTTGAGGTGATTGCCCGCATGCAGGCGTTGCAGGTGGAGCCGCTGAACCCGTCTTCGGTGCATGCTTACGGGCGCGAGGCCAAAAAACACCTCGAGCAGTCGCGCAAAGCCATCGCCGATATTATTGCCGCATGGCCGAATGAAATTATTTTCACCGCCTCGGGAACCGAAGCCAACGCTATGGCCCTGCGCGGTTTTTCTGGCCGCCGCGTGCTGGTGTCGGCCATCGAACATAGTTCGGTGCTGAAGGCACGAAACGATGTAACGCCCATTCCGGTGGATGCGCGCGGGATTGTCGATATGGCGGCGCTGGACGCACTTTTATCGGAAAGCACCACACCTGCGCTGGTGTCGGTGATGCTGGCCAACAATGAAACCGGCGTAATTCAGCCCATCCGCGAAGTGGCGGAATTATGCAAAAAGCATAGCGCTCTGCTACACTGCGACGCGGTACAGGGCGTGGGCAAAATTCCGGTCGATTTTGGTGTGTTGCAAGCTGATATGATGACCATTTCAGCCCATAAATGCGGTGGCCCGCTGGGCGCGGCGGCATTGGTTTTACGCCGTGACCTTGCCATTGCACCGCTGATTACCGGCGGCGGGCAGGAAACCGGACGGCGCTCGGGCACCGAAAATGTGGGCGCCATTGCCGGTTTTGCCGTGGCGATGGAATGTGCGGCGAACCGCGAGCATATGCGCGGATTGCGCCAGTGGCTTGATGTGATGGAGCTGGAAATGCTGGCGCAGGGCGGGGTGGTGTTTGGCACCAAAGCCCCTAGGTTGCCCAATACCACCTGCGTGGCGATGCCTTCGGTGTCAAACGAGGTGCAACTGATGGATTTCGACCTCAAAGGATTTGCCGTAAGTGCCGGATCTGCCTGCTCTTCGGGGCGCATTGAGCGTTCATATGTGCTTGCCGCCATGGGGGTGGATAAAGACATCGTGGGATCGGCCATACGCGTGTCGGCAGGCTGGCAGACCACGCAAAATGACATTATAATGTTTACAGAATGCTGGAAACAGACGCATAGCCGCTTGAATAAAGCCCCAAAATAGGCTAGCTAAAGGGGCTCGGGAGTAGTTGATTAAGTTAGTAGGGTATATTATAATACCCTGCCTCAGATCATGAAAACGACTAATTTATGGCGATTAAATATCGCAAACATTTGAAATAACTAGAAAATATATGATAAAAAAACCTGTCTATCTCGATTATCAGGCAACTACGCCGCTGGATCCACGTGTGCTGGAAAAAATGATGCCGTATTTTACCGAAAAATTCGGAAATCCGCACTCGCGCAGCCATGCCTATGGCTGGGAAACCGAGGCTGCATGCGACCTTGCGCGTGAACAGGTGGCATCCCTGATTGGTGCGACGGAAAAAGAAATCATATTCACATCGGGTGCAACCGAGTCCAACAACATTGCTATCAAAGGCGTGGCGCATTTTTACAAGGATAAAAAAAACCACATCATCACCCCTGTGACCGAGCATAAATGCGTGCTGGATTCATGCCGCCATCTGGAAGAGGAAGGGTTTGAAGTCACCTACCTGAGCGTGAAAGCCAACGGCCTGATTGATCTGGACGCGCTGCGTGCGGCGATAAAGCCCAACACCCTGATGGTGTCGGTGATGGCCGTAAATAATGAAATTGGTGTCATCCAGCCTCTGGCCGAGATTGGCAAAATCTGCCGCGAACATGACGTGTTTTTCCACACCGATGCCGCGCAGGGTTTTGGTAAGATTCCGCTCGACGTGGAAGCCATGAACATCGACCTGATGAGCATTTCAGGCCATAAAATTTACGGGCCGAAGGGCATAGGTGCGCTGTATGTGCGCCGCCGCCCGCGCGTGCGTCTGGAAGCCTTGTTTTCCGGTGGCGGGCAGGAACGCGGTTTCCGCTCCGGAACCCTGCCAACCCCGCTGGTGGTGGGTTTGGGTGAAGCCGCTGCGATTGCGAAGGCGGAAATGGGTAAGGATGCCGAACACGCCCGCAAGCTCTATAATAAATTTATGACCCAACTGCTCGAAGGCGTGAAGGACGTGGTGCTGAACGGTGATCGCGAAGCGCGTTGGTGTGGCAATATCAATTTAAGTTTTGCCTATGTTGAAGGCGAATCGATGATTATGGCGATTAAAGACCTTGCTGTGTCGTCCGGTTCGGCCTGCACGAGTGCATCGCTTGAGCCGTCTTACGTGCTGCGTAGTTTAGGTGTAAGCGAAGACATGGCGCATACCTCGATCCGTTTCGGCGTGGGGCGTTTTACCACCGAAGAAGAAGTGGATTTCGCTATCGACCTGATTAAAAATTCCATCGACAAACTGCGCCAGATGAGCCCGCTATGGGAAATGGTGCAGGAAGGGGTGGATTTATCGAAGATTGAATGGGCGGGGCACTGACCATGAGCGAGCGTTTTGAGCTGGAGCAAAACCTCAACAGGATCTGTAATGATTTGCAGGCTAATATGGGTAATGCCGCCCTTGTTCACATGGTGGGAAAAGCAGCTGGGCTTAGTATGGCTCTCGACCCTAAAACAAATGAGCCGCGCAGCATGTCTTCGGCGCGTGAACTGACCGCCAGATTTCTGGAAGAAACAAGGTCAGAGTTGCGTGCGGCGGGCTGCTACAAGTTTGAAGAAAAAGATCCTCCGTATTTTGAATTGGTTGATCGCGTAATGGAAAAAGCTGTCGAGTATAAGGCGTCGTTTCGAAACGATCCTAATACCGGAATAGAACATAATTTATAATAGTACATGGTGAAATAATGCCTGATTCCACCCGACGTGAAGATGCGATTAAGGATGCCTCGGAGAAATTTCGTCTGGTATTTGAACGTGAGGAAATGCAAACACTGGAGGCACTATTTGAGCCCAAGGTTGTAGAAGGTGCGTTAAAGACACTTGCTACTCTTGCAATTGATAGGGAGTTCTCGATTAATGCAGGAGAAAGCAAACGCGATAGTTCCGATATTGATTTCAGGGATGATGCGCAGGTAAAGGCAGCGTTGCTGCAGATGTTTAAAAGACGGATAACCGTCGGCCAGAGCATGGGTGAAGGCCGAGTGAATAGCTAACGAAGGCGGATGACCGCCTTCGCATAAGGAGAAGTGATATGGCTTATAGTGAAAAATTGCTCGACCACTACGAAAACCCACGCAACGTGGGCAGTATGTCGAAAGACGATAACGATGTCGGCACAGGGCTGGTCGGCGCACCGGCGTGTGGTGATGTGATGAAATTGCAGATCAAGGTCAACCCTGATACGGGAATGATCGAGGATGCCAAGTTTAAAACCTTTGGTTGTGGCTCGGCGATTGCGTCCTCCTCACTCGTGACCGAATGGGTGAAAGGTAAAACGCTCGATGAAGCGCAATCGATCAAAAATACCGAAATTGCCCAGCATTTGTCGCTGCCTCCGGTAAAAATCCACTGCTCCGTGCTGGCGGAAGATGCGATCAAGGCGGCGATTGCCGACTACCGCGCGAAACACGGAACCGACATCAAAAAGGATGCTGCATAAGCATAATACTCTATGGCTGCTCCTGTTTTATCGATATCCGATGCTGCTGTTGCCCGTATTGTCCAGTTATTGGAAAAGCGCGGCAAACCTTCGGCTGGCATCAAAATAAGCATCCGCACCCGCGGTTGTTCAGGGCTGTCTTACGCGGTGGAGTATGCCGACGAGGTGAGTAAATTCGATGAAATTGTTGAAAAAAACGGTGTGCGCGTCCTCATCGACCCCAAGGCAGTGATGTTCCTCATCGGCACCGAAATGGATTATGTCGAAGAAAAGCTAAAAAGCGGTTTTGTCTTTGTAAACCCGAATGAAAAGGGTCGTTGCGGCTGTGGTGAAAGCTTCCACGTCTAATGTCCACACCTGACTATTTTTCCCTGCTGAATATTGCCCCTTCTTTCGAAATCGACCCCAAGGCACTGGAAACTGCTTATTTCGCCCAGCAACGCCTCTACCATCCCGACCGTTTTGTCAAAAAAAGCCCCGAAGACAGGCAGGCCGCGCTTTTGCGCTCGGTAGAGATCAACGCCGCCTACGAAACCCTCAAAAAACCGCTCACCCGCGCACAATATTTGTTGCATTTGCAGGGGATTGAGGTAGGCACAGAAAGTGATACGGTCAAGCCATCCGGCCAGCTGCTGATGGAGACCATGCAATGGCGCGAGGCGATTGATGAAGCCGATGCCCCCGAATTACTGGAAGAGTTGGATAACTTGCTGAACACACTTGCCACAAAAACAACGACGGCCATGGCGGCGTGCTTTCGGGCGGCCGAGTGGCAGGCAATGGCACAGGAAACCCTGCGGCTGGGCTACGTCAGCAAAGCGCAGGAAGCCCTTGCGGCGCGGCGCAAACGCCTGAAAACAAGGTCCGCATGAAATTACTGCAAATCCACGAACCCGGAGAGACACCGCTGCCGCATAGCGATTCGGCGGCGGTAGGCATTGACCTTGGTACCACCCATTCGGTGGTGGCGATTGCATCCGAGGAAAGCGCCGAGGTCGTGCATAACATTCACGGCCATGCGCTGGTTCCTTCGGTGGTCTATTACGGCGAACATGGTGAAATCGAAATTGGCTATCCGGCGAAAAAGCGCCACGATGCCGGAGAAACCGGAACCGTGGCATCGGTGAAACGCCTGATGGGACGCGGGCTGGACGATATCACCAAAGTACTGGGCAACCTGCCGTATGATGTGGTTCAGGGTAGTGAAGGTGTCGTGCGCCTGAAGGTACGCGACCGCGAAGTGACACCGGTGGAAGTGTCAGCAGAAATTCTCAAATATTTGAAGCTTTCAGCAGAAAAAGCGCTGGGCAAGGAAGTGAAACAGGCGGTGATTACCGTGCCGGCCTATTTTGACGATGCTGCCCGTACCGCCACCAAGGACGCAGCGCGTCTGGCGGGGCTTGAGGTGTTGCGCCTGATCAATGAACCTACCGCGGCTGCGCTGGCCTATGGCCTCGATAAAGGGGTGGAGGGCGTGTACGCCATCTATGATCTGGGCGGTGGTACGTTTGATATTTCGCTGCTCAAGCTGGAAAAAGGCCTGTTTCAGGTGTTGTCGACCGGTGGTGATACGATGCTCGGCGGTGATGATTTTGATCAGGTGATTGCCGCGTGGCTGTTCACCGAGGCGGGCAACATCAAGGCCGAGCTTGCGCCGACGGAAGTGGCCGAGCTGGTGGCACAAGCCAGACGCGCCAAGCACGAGCTGAGTACGCAGGAATCGGCTGCTATCCCCTATCAGGGAAAACTTATTACGCTGGAGCGTTCGGTGTTTAACGAACTGATTATGACCTATGTCGGACGAACCATAAATGTCTGCGAACAGGCGCTGATGGATGCCAAACTGAGCATCACCGAGGTTAAAGGCGTGGTTATGGTCGGTGGTTCGACGCGAGTGCCGCTGGTGCTGGATATGGTGCAGGAATTTTTCGGCAAGAAACCGTTGACTGACGTAAACCCTGATGAAGTGGTGGCGATTGGTGCGGCGTTGCAGGCGAGGGGGCTGACCGAAGGCTCCGACAATCTGCTGCTCGATGTACTACCGCTGTCGCTCGGCCTTGAAATCATGGGTGGTATTACCGAGAAAATTATCTACCGCAACACCCCAATTCCGGTGTCGGTATCACAGGAATTTACCACTTATCAAGATGGCCAGACCGGCCTCCAGATTCATGTATTGCAGGGCGAACGCGAAATGGTGGTGGATAACCGCTCGTTAAGCCGCTTTGAACTGACGGGTATTCCATCGCTTCCGGCAGGTATAGCCCGTGTAAAAGTGACGTTTACCGTCGATGCTGACGGGTTGCTGATGGTGACCGCCGAAGAAGCCCACACCGGTATCAAACAAACCGTCAATATCCAGCCGTCCTACGGCCTGCCGCCGGAACAGATTGAACAGATGCTGCTGGCCAGTATGGAAAATGCCAAAGCCGATATCACCCAGCGTCTGTTGGTGGAAGCGCGGGTGGAGGCGGGCCGGCTGATTGAGGAACTGGAATCAGTGATGAGACAAGATTCACATCTGCTGGAACCCAATGAAAGAGCGCGTTTTGAGCGCCAGATGATGGTGCTTCGCAATGTGGTGGACGGAGAAGACCGTGATTATATTGACGCAGAAACGCAGGAGCTTGCGCGCATGACGCAGGCCTTTGCTGAAAGAAGGATGGACAGTGCAATCGCAGTTGCGCTAAAAGGAACCCATATTGATAAAGTGGCTGCCAAGGAGTAGAGAATGCCTAAACTAACATTTGTACTGCAAGACGGAAAAGAACTGACCGTGGAAGTGCCAAACGGCATATCCGTTTTGGAAGCGGCGCATAAAAATGCCGTGGCGCTGGAAGGCGCGTGTGAAGGCTCTCTGGCCTGCTCCACCTGCCATGTGGTCGTTGATAAAGACTGGTATCCCAAGCTCAAAGCTGCCACGGAAGACGAAGAAGACATGCTCGATCTTGCATTTGCCTTGACGCACACCTCGCGCCTTGGCTGCCAGATCATGATGTCGGATGCGCTTGATGGTTTGCGTGTGATGCTGCCATCTGCTACGCGCAACATGATGGTCGATAAAAAGTAAAATTTCCTTAGCCTTTACGCTGTGACATACTGGTTGCGTATAAGGGCAAAAATACTATAATCCTGCCTATCGCTAATGTCTTCCCTTTCAGATATTTACCCATAGGTTGCCCGCATGCTTACATTCTCCCGCAAGAAAAAATCCAGTTTAAAATCCATGTTAGGATTTGCCGTTATGGTGGGCGCCATCTCCAGCATCCTGTTCATGAATAGCAGGCCTATTGATGTGGCTATTGTGACCGAAAAGCTGAAAAAGTTTTCCGATAATCTCAATCGTGATGCGGCGAGCGCCAATAAAGTGGCCAGCCTTACCTACGGGGCGGTGGAAATGAAGGGCGTTGGCTATGAAAAATTTGTTGAAATCAACCAGCCGCATCTGACATTGGGAAGAAACGATGCGCCGGACGCGGGCTGGACCCTTGATACCGGCAAAGTATCCGTCAACTATGATCCCGTGAACGATAAAAGGTTTGTGTTTAAATTCGGTGATCCGCTGACCGTTACCCATAATGGAAAAAAGACGACGCTGACATTTGAAAAACCTCTTAAAGTCGGCTATTTCCTTAAGGATCTGAAAGCGCCACAATCTGATAGTTTGATTACGATCCGTATGCCAACCCAGATAGCTATCGATTCGGGGACGTTGGTTAATGGTAAGTCCTCTGCCACCAACCTGCTCTTTGAAGCACTGCCCGAAATCAGCATCAAAAATACAGTGGGTACGAAAACGAAAGAAGAAAATTTTGAATTCCGGAACATTACAGTTCAATCTGGCGGCGAAGATAATGCCAATATTGGCGCTGTTGCCAACAGCCTGAACGAAAAGGCAATAGATGACCACAAGTATGAGGGTACATTCAATTTTACAGTGTCGGACCTGACGCATCATCTCGATAACAAACAGACGGCTACCTGCAGCCTGACTACTAACATAGGCTATACCAGCACCGAGTCGCTGACGGGGCTGGTCGGCCTTCCGGTAAAAGCGGACATCAACGCCAAGCTGAATAAAATGGTTCTGGCGTGCGATGATTTTACTATTAAAATCGACGGGGATGTAGCGAGCCTCTCCGGTGACGATATGCTAAGCGGTGCCGTCACGATCAACATTGATAATCCCGAAGCATTTCTTGCCAGTGAACTGGTTTCAACCCAAACCCGTGGCACGCTGGCTGCTGCTTTCCCTAAAATTACCGGCCAGCCTTTTGATCCAAAAACCCCGCTCAATTTTTCGGTGAAGCGCGAGAAGGGTGGAACATTGATGTTTGGAGCGGTGAGTCTTGCTGATTCAGGTATCAATCTATCCGATCTGATGGCGGGTGGTATAGGTAAAACACTGGAGGCCGGAGGAGCTGCCGAGAAATCTCCAGAGTCGCCGAACGAATCTGGTATGTTTCCGGAATCTTCAGCGGAAAGCCCACAAAGCCTGCCTTTAGAAAGCCCGCAAAATATTCCGGCAACCTCGCAGGAAAGCCCGAAATAAATGAAACCGAAAGCTGCTGTCAAAAAAAATGTGCCAAAAAAATCTGTTAAAAAAGCACCTGTGAAGACCAAAAAGTCCCCTGTGAAAGCGGTGAGCCAACTGCCTGAATGGGATTTAACCGACTTTTACGCATCGCCGGAGTCGCCGGAAATAAACAAAGATTATGAACGCCTCGATAAACTGTGTTCGGCGTTCCAGAAATCCTATGACGGCAAGGTCACGCGCTTAAGTGGAGACCAGTTGGCTAAAGCCATCGCTGAATATGAGGCTATGCAAGAACTGTTCGGCAAAATTGGCAGCTATGCCCAGCTGCGCTTTGCCAAAAACATGAGTGACCCCGCGATTGCGCAGTTTTACCAGAACGCACAGGAAAAAATTACCGTGCTGTCCTCGCAAATCTTGTTCTTCGCGCTGGCGATTAACAAAATAGAGGATAAGCAACTCGAAGGCATGCTGTCTAACGCTGCGCTGAAATATTATGCACCGTGGCTGCGTGACGTGCGTACCTTCAAGCCGTACCAGCTGTCGGATGAAGTTGAAAAACTGCTGCATGAAAAATCCGTGGCAGGGCGCTCGGCGTGGACGCGTCTGTTTGATGAAACTATTGCGGGTTTGCGTTTTACCATCGACAAGAAAAAAATGACCTCGGCTGAGGCGTTCAATATGCTGTCGATGAAAGAACCGGCCAAGCGCAAAAAAGCGGCGCTGACGATAGGTGAAGTATTCAAAGAAAACGTGTCCCTGTTCACGCTCGTTACCAATACGCTGGCGAAGGATAAGGAAATCGAAGACCAGTGGCGTGGGTTTAGGCAGCCTATTTCCTCGCGCAATGTCAGCAATTATATTGAAGATGAGGTAGTGGATGCGCTGCTTGCGGCGGTTTCTAAAAGCTATCCCAAGCTGTCGCATCGTTATTATGCGCTGAAAGCGAAATGGTTTGGCAAAAAACAACTCGATTATTGGGACCGCAACGCGCCGCTGCCAGGGGATACCGACCGTACCTATAAGTGGGACGAGGCCAAGGAGCTGGTGCTAAGCGCCTATAACAAATTTTCACCCACGCTTGCGTCTGTGGGCACGCGCTTTTTCACCAATGACTGGATTGACGTGCCGGTAACGGCTGGCAAATCTCCGGGGGCTTTTGCGCACCCGACCGTGCCTTCCGTGCATCCGTACCTGCTTTTGAATTTTCAGGGCAAATCGCGCGATGTGATGACCCTTGCCCATGAGCTGGGACACGGCGTGCATCAGGTGCTGGCGGCCAAGCAGGGCGCACTGTTATGCGATACGCCGCTGACGCTGGCGGAAACTGCTTCGGTGTTTGGCGAACAGCTGACCTTCCGCGAAATGGTGCGCCGCGAAAAAGATGTCAAGCGCCGCAAACGCCTGATTGCCTCCAAGGTGGAGGATATGCTCAACACAGTGGTGCGCCAGATTGCGTTCTGTGAATTTGAAAAACGTGTCCACGGTGAACGCCGCAACGGTGAACTTACTGCCGAGCGCATCAGCCAGATTTGGATGGATGTGCAGTCGCAGAGTTTGGGGCCTGCGATCAAGCTGCACGGCGATTATAAATATTATTGGACCTATATCCCGCACTTCATCCATTCACCGTTTTATGTGTATGCGTATGCGTTTGGCGATTGCCTCGTAAATTCGCTCTACGCGGTGTATGAAAAAAACAAGGTGCCCGATTTCGAAAAGAAATACCTCACTATGCTGGAAGCGGGTGGCACGCTGCGTCACAAGGAGTTGCTAAAGCCGTTTGGCCTTGATGCTACTAAACCGGATTTCTGGAGCCAAGGTCTGGATATCATCTCCGGATTTATCGATGAGCTGGAATAGCGCGGCTGTGCGCTTTGCCGCCTGCGACCGCTGACATGCTGTCTGCCCAGAAAAAAATAGTATTGCTGCTGGCGCTGGCCGAGGCATTCATCGCCTGCATAACGTTGTTGAAATATTTTTCCGATATTGGAGATGGCGGCCATTTCGGCGGTGATTTTACTGTGTTTTGGCACGCAGGAACTGCCGCGCTGCAAGGCCATGCGGCGGCGCTTTACGACACGGCCACGCTGGTGCCCGATGCCAGCGGTTTTGTCGCTCCTTTTATTTATCCGCCGCACATGTTGCTACTGCTGTGGCCACTGGGGGGGATGAGCTATAATTCGGCGGTGGCGTTGTGGACACTGGTGCCGCTGCCTTTATATTTCGCTATGTTGTATGGATTAATCAAACGTTCTGCGCTTGCAGATGAAATACCACGCACCCGCACGATGAGCATCATCACTGCCCTTGCTATGACGCTGCCCTTGCTGCTGGCGAATGCGCTCAGCGGTCAGTCGGGCGCGGTGGTCGGGGTGTTGTTCATGGCGGTGCTGCTTTTCAAAGACCAAAAACCGTGGCTGGCAGGGATAGCGCTGGGGATAATGAGTGTGAAGCCGCAGCTGGGGCTGTTGCTGTTTGTGGCCCTGCTGGCGGCGCGGCAAGGGCGGGTGTTGGCGGCGGCGGCAGTTACGTTTGGGATGCTGGCGGGGATTACTACCATTTGGCTCGGGTTCTCCATCTGGGCGGACTACCTGCATATGACGGGTGCGTTCGCAGGGTTTATGACGCATGGCTTCACCCAGTTTGCCCAGCTGGCGGTGGGGCCGTATATTTCCCTGCGCGGAGTGGGCGTGCCATCGGCGGTAGCGATGGGGGGACAGGCGCTGGTCAGCGTTGCCGTGCTGGGTGTGACCCTGCGCGCGTTTGGACGTGCGGGCGACCGCGATGCGAAGCTGGGGCTGGTGGCGTGTGGCAGCCTTTTGGTCGGGCCTTACAGTCTGTGTTATGATTTGCCGTTGCTGGTGGTGGCGATGATTCCGTTGCTGAAGGAGCCTAAATCGGGGCAGCGCTACGATGGCCTAAACATTCTTCTGTTTATTTTAATCCTTATCTTTCCCTATAGCCAACCTGAGCTGATGCCGTTGCATATGCCGCTTGGGCTGATTACCCTGATAGGGCTGTTTGTAGCGCTGGCGCATAAAAATAAATAACCAATTGATTGATAATTGCATTTTTGTTATTTTTTCTTTGCAGGAATTCGCACTGTTCACGATGAGGGGCAATGGGCGGAACCATTGGTGGTATTAATCACGGATTGCTATGCAATTACGTTGATTCCCCCTCATAATCTGCTAGAAATTTACTCATTATTCACCATCTGGCCCGCGCGCATGCGGGCATGAGCTTTTTGGGATCCGTTATGACCGATAGTAACCTGAACGTAAGCCAAGAACTTCTGCCGGTGTCCATCGAAGCGGAAATGAAAAAATCGTACCTCGATTACGCGATGAGCGTGATTGTATCGCGCGCCATTCCCGATGTGCGCGACGGGTTGAAGCCGGTGCATCGCCGCATCTTATTTGGCATGCTGGAGCTGGGCTGCGAATATAACAAACCCTATAAAAAATCCGCCCGTGTTGTCGGTGACGTGATGGGTAAATTCCATCCGCATGGTGACTCGGCGATTTACGATGCGTTGGTGCGTATGGCCCAGCCGTTTTCCATGCGCCTTATGCTCGTAGACGGGCAGGGTAACTTCGGTTCGATGGATGGCGACTCCGCTGCGGCGATGCGTTATACCGAATCGCGCCTGTCCAAGGCCGCGCACGCGCTTTTGAACGACATTGATAAAGCCACCGTCGATTTTCAGGATAACTATGACGGTTCGGAAAAAGAACCGATGGTTCTTCCGGCTGCTTACCCTAACATTCTGGTTAATGGCGCGGGTGGTATTGCCGTCGGTATGGCCACTAACATTCCTCCGCATAACCTTGGCGAAGTGGTGGATGCGTGCTGCATGTATCTCGATAATCCCGAGGTGACGATTGAAGAAATGATGGAAGTGTGCCCTGGTCCGGATTTCCCGACGGGTGGCATTATATTGGGGCGCAGTGGTTGCCGCTCGGCGTTGCTCACGGGCCGTGGCTCGGTGGTGATGCGTGGTAAAACCGAAATTGAAGAAATTCGTCCGGGCCGTTACGCGGTCATTATTACGGAAGTACCGTTTCAGGTGAACAAAGCGCGCATGGTCGAGCGTATTGCCGAACTGGTGCGTGAAAAGAAAATCGAAGGCATCTCCGACCTGCGCGATGAATCCGACAAGTCCGGCGTGCGTGTGGTGGTGGAATGTAAAAAAGATGCGGTGCCTGACGTGGTGCTGTCGCAGCTGTTCAGCTACACCCCGCTGCAAACCAGCTTTGGCGTCAATATGCTGGCACTCGATAATGGCCGCCCTGAACTGATGAACCTGAAACATGTGATCAAATCCTTCATCGCGTTCCGTGAAGAAGTCATCACCCGCCGCACGTCCTTCCTGCTCGGCAAAGCGCGTGACCGCGCACATGTGTTGGTCGGCCTTGCTATTGCCGTGGCGAATATTGACGAAGTGATCGCGGTGATTAAAGCATCGGCGGACCCGAACATTGCCCGCGTAGAACTGATGAACCGAAACTGGGCGGCGGGCGATGTATTGCCGCTGCTCAATCTGGTTGAAGATTCAGGTAACATTGTCGAAGGGGGCCGCATCAGGTTCACCGAAGCGCAGGCACGCGCGATCCTTGAGTTGCGCTTAGCCCGCCTGACCGGTCTGGAACGCGACAAGATCGACGAGGAAATGAAAGAACTTGCTCTCGAAATCGCTGAATACCTCGCTATTCTTGGAAACCGCGAAAAGCTCTACGGCATTTTACGCACCGAATTGCTGGCTGCACGCGAACAATTCGCTACCCCACGCCGCACGGTCATCGAAATGTCGGAATTCGAAGCCGATATCGAAGACCTGATCCAGAAAGAAGACATGGTGGTGACGGTGACGGCGGGTGGCTACATTAAACGCACCGCGCTTTCCTCATACCGCGCGCAGAAGCGTGGTGGTAAAGGCAAGTCGGCAATGGACGTGCGTGACGAGGATATCACCACCGAACTGCTCGTGGTCAACACCCATACACCGGTGCTGTTCTTCTCGAATAAAGGGCAGGTCTATAAGCTGAAAGTATACCGCCTGCCTGTGGGTGCTGCCAATACGCGCGGCAAGGCGCTGGTGAATATTTTTCCATTGGCTCCGGATGAAAAAATCACCACCTTTATGCCGCTGCCGGAAGATGAAACGCTGTGGGATTCGATGCATATTTTCTTCGCCACCGCGAAGGGCAATGTGCGCCGCAACGACCTGTCGGACTTTCATGATATCCGCGCGAATGGCAAAATCGCTATTCGCATGGAAGACAATGACAAGCTGATCGGGGTGCAGACATGCACCGAAAGCGATCACGCTCTGCTGGCATCACGCGCCGGTAAATGTATCCGCTTCCCGATCGACGATGTGCGCGTCTTTAAAAGCCGCACCTCTGACGGTGTGCGCGGTATGAGGCTGGCAGATGGCGATGAGGTGGTGTCGATGAGTGTCTTGGGTGGCATCCAAACCACCGTGGAAGAACGCTACAGCTACCTGAAAATGGCAGCCGCCAAACGCAAAGCCGCAGGGGAAACCGACGGCGAGGAAGTTGTTAATGTCAGCGGTGGCCATGACGAGGAAATCAAGGAAGTTGCCATCAGCGAAGAGCGCTTTGCCCAGATGGAAGCAGCGGAACAGTTTATTCTGACGGTCACTGAAAATGGCTTTGGCAAACGTTCCTCGGCGTATGAATACCGCACGATTGGCCGTGGTGGCTCGGGTATCGTGAATATCATCACCAGCGCGCGTAATGGCAGTGTAATCTCCAGCCAGCCGGTGGCGCACACCGGTCAGGTGATGCTGATGACCGATCGTGCAACCGTCATTCGTTGCCGTCTGGACGACATACGCATTGCCGGACGCAATACCCAAGGCGTTACCATCCTGCGCACCGGTGACGGCGAGAAGGTGGTGAGCGTGGTAAAAGTACCCGAAGGCGAAGTTGAGGGCGTGGACGTTGCCGAAGGCACCGACATTGCCACCGATACAGAAGGTCAGGCACCTAGCGTATAGGCTGGATAAGAGCAGCAATTAAAAAGCCCCCAACCGTTAGGTCGGGGGCTTTTTTTTAGTTGGAAATGATGATTAGCCGCGTGCGCTCACTGCTGATCTTTCCAGATTGCGCATTCCTCTTGCCCAGCTGTCATCTTCTTTTTTGATGCCGCCTGCGCGCATATTCGCTTCGGTATTGCGAAGCGCGGTCGCGCCAATTTTATCGGTCATGCTCTGCACGAGGTTCGGGTTGAGGGCTTCCCGCAGATCATCAAGGAATTGTTGGGAATTTTGAGCTGCCGGCTTTCCATTGGCTCCGCGTCCATACTGCGTTTCTGCCAGCTGATAGGCCTTATCGAGCGCATCCGCATCTACGCTATGCGATAGTAAGGTGCTGGCGAGTGGCGAGTTTGGAATATCATTCTGCAGACCATGACGACGATGGCGCAATACGTCCAGTGCCTGCTGTAATTCTACAGTGGCAGGTTCTTTTTGATCGCGTTCAAAGTCTTTTTCAGTGACTCCTTTGACGAATACCGCCAGCTCGGCGCTTTGCAGGCGTGCGGCCATTGCAACCGAATGTACGATGGAAAGCGCAGCCACGCGTGCCTTATAGGCGTAGTCCAAAATATCAATAGTTCCGGTGCCCTCACTGTTGGTGGCGAGCTGATTCATGACACGCACCACCTCTTTCGGCGGATAGGATACCTTGTCGTCACCAGCACCGATCTCTACGGAATGGTACAGATTTTCTTTGTCTTTAAGCATATTGTCGAGGCGCACGCGCTTGAAGGCAACGCTTAACATGTCAAGGGCAGTATAATCCTTGCCCGGACTGGTGGAGCGTTGGAGGCGATGGTCGGGATCTTCCTCGGTATTTAAGTGGTCGCCGGAAGCAAAAGATTTCTGTAAATCCTCAGGCTGTAAATTTTTCAGCAGCGCCTTTGTGGCAGCTTCTGTATCTCCATTATGCTGATCCAGAAGCGCTTTAAGATCAGTATTGCGCTGGAAAAGTTCACCACCAAAACCCAGCACGTCCTTATTCGCCAGCAACGTGGCATTGGCGGTTAAGGCATCGGCGGTGCGGGTGGGGTCGTCAAGGCCGAACTCGGCGGCGACTTTCTCCACACGGTTACGCAACAACTGGAACTTGGCCGCATCTTTGAACGGAACGGTCGCGGCAACGGAAGCGATGACCCCGACAATAAATTTTTTGTCTTCTGTGGTCAGTTCGCCGTGTTCTGCGATTTTTGCTTCTTCCAGCTTTTTAGCCAGCACCAGAGCGCTTAAAAATTCATTCTGCCCGTTAAAAATACTGAGATTTCCACCAGCTTTCTGTTCAAATATCTCATAGGTTGCCCATGCGATGGCATCCGTTTCAGGGGTGATTTCTTTGGCTTGGATGCGGGTTGGCAGGCCGGGGACGGGTTCGACATACTGGGCGAGTGTTTTTTCGCCATATTCGGTGGTTTTTCCGTCAACGTGATATTCGAAATCATGGCCGAGGGCGGCGATGAAATTGATGTTTTTGAGTTCTTGTAATTCGGTGGCTGCAAGCGGTTTATCGGCATAGGCGCTGCCCATTGCTTTATTCAGGTCGCTATAGGCCTGCTGGGTCCACGGATCTTCCTGTCCGGTCATTTCCAGTAAATGGCCGATACCATGGAAAAAACGCCCCGACTGGCCATAGGTGTCATTGACGGATTTTAAGAAAGCGGCTTCATCATCATACAACCCCCGCGCTACGTCTGCGGTGCGTGCATAGGCTGCTTTGAGTTCATCATCGTGAAGGGTGGCTTTGTTCATAGAATCTCCATTTCAATAGTTAAACCAGTATGTTGATAAAATATTTTCTTTTTTATAAAGCAAACTAATAAGTATGAAATAATACTAATAGGTATGAATATATACTAATAAGTATGAATTGTATACTCGTAAGTATGAAATTAAATTTACCAATATATTACATTGGGTTGATTCGCTTTTGGGCTGATAGGGAAGCGGATTTTGCCTCGCAGTGGCCATAGCCTGACACGCGGTGCCGAGGGGCTATCATTCTTATTTACCTTTGGAATTCTTTGTTTAGAATGGCGGCCATCGCTCAAAACTACTCAAGGACACGCCATGCCCCGTATTGGTATTTACCCCGGCACCTTCGACCCCATCACGGTGGGGCATATGGACATCATCAAGCGTGCGCTACATGTGGTGGACAAGCTGATCATCGGCGTGGCGCTGGATACGGGCAAAGAGCCGGTGTTCGACCTGAAAATGCGCAGTACGCTGGTGAAGGAAGATATCAAGAAACTCGGCGCACTGGCGAAGCGGGTGGAGGTGAAGCCATTTTCCGGACTGTTGATGAAGTTTGCCGAAGACGAGGGCTCACACATCGTCATCCGTGGCCTGCGGGCTATTTCCGACTTTGAATATGAATTCCAGATGGCCTGCATGAATGCGCGCATGAATCCCGATATCGAAACCGTATTCCTTACCGCCTCCGAAGATACCCACTTTATTTCTTCAAGGTTCGTCAAGCAGATAGCGCGGCTTGGCGGCGATATTTCCTCGTTTGTCTCCCCCAACGTGGCCAAGCACCTCAAAGCCTATTACAAGACGGGCCGCTAAGGTGTCCCTGTAAGGGCAATTGGTGAGCGCATTTACCTTATTGTGATTGACTTTTCTTTCCCTATTGCCTAATGCCTAGTCCCTAACTTTGATTATGGCGGGTGTAGCTCAGTTGGTTAGAGTGCCAGATTGTGATTCTGGATGTCGCGGGTTCGACCCCCGTCACTCGCCCCATTCCTCCCTTGTCAGGATATGTATATATGGCCCTCAGGAAAGCCGAAAAGGTCGAAGCGCTCATCCTTGAGCTGAACGCCCATCCGCTCATCGCCGAAAAACTTGCACTGCTGGAAGATCGCGTCAACGATTTCGTCTCGCAGTTTGAAATGGGCGTGCCCCATCGCGGAAAAACGCCCGATGCCCCGCGTCTCGCCCACACCGTAGCCTTCGAGCCGCAGGGAATGCGCGAACTGGCCGAGGACATCTTCCGCCAGCGCATATCCGTGGACAGATACCTGAACAGCACCATCATGGCCATGCCCGTGGACATCACCGTCAAAGGCCCCCGCGCCGAGGAATGCGCCGAGCTGCTCACCGACGCGCTTAAATATTCCGGCATTGAATATGGCCAGCAGGTCCACCGCGAGAAAAACGGCGCTTTCTCCGTCGGCTGCCGCCCGGAAACCGATGCATGGCAGGAGCAGATGGACGCGCTCCACGACTTCGCGCAGGCCAATTTCGACCACCACCGCCTGCTCGCCGCCACCCATGCCGCCGAGCGTAAATTGAAGTCCCTCGCCAAGGCCCGCCCCGGCCTTGCCGCCAGTACCCAGATCGACAAATCCTACACCAGCAATGCCAAAGACCACCCCGTGCTGCACCTGCACTACCAGACCGGCGATGAGGCGCTCGTTGCCTTCGCCCGCTCGCAAGGCCCGGAAATCACTGTGCGCAAAATCCGCGAAGAGGGCAGGGATGCCCATGTCATCAACGCCCATTTTAAAGATGCAGGCCGCGCCGAGCCCAAATGCGCTGCCCTCCTTGCCGAAATACAGGCCAGTGCCGAGCGCGCGCCCATAGAGCAGGGCTGGCAAACCCGCGAACCCAGCCCTATAGCGGAAAAAGCGGCAAAAATAGGCAAAAGGGCCGACACGCCCACTGTTCGTGCGCGCTGAACTAAAGCCTGCGCCCCACGCCCGTCTCCGCCAGCGATACCTCAATGGGCCGTAGCAGCGTGTCCAGCGAGGCCACCAGCTTCGCCACGTTCTCCTGTCCTTTTTCCCCGTGCGCAACCGTGGCGATGGTGTGCTCCGCCACGTCGTCTTTCGCAATCTGGCTTAAGCCCAGCACGCCGCTCGCCCCGCCGCCCACCAGCTTGAGCACCACCACGGCGGCTTCCGCGCTGCTTTTGCGCTGGCCATAGCGGGCATTCAAATCGTCGCTAAGCTCCCTTGTGCCGGATTTCACCAGCAGCCCCGCAAGCCCGCACAGCGCCGCACCGGCGCCCGTCCGCAAAAATGCCCGCCGCGAATTGGCAAACAGCGCCATCGCCAGCGCCCGCTCTTCCGGCTCATTCAGCGTGATGTCCTTTTCGTCCCGCAAAATCGCCAGCCGTGCCTTGTCCCAGAAATCCTCGAACGCCTTATGCCCGCTATGCTCGATCAGGTTTTTGACGAACCGCTGCCCCACGCTGGACGGCATCTGGCGCACATAGCTGAGGAACGCCTCCTCATTCGCGTGCCGCTGCGCGTCTTCGCTAACCTCATGCCCCATGCTATGCGCCACCCTTCACCTCCAGCGGCAGGATATGGCTCTCATACAGGCATTTCATCTCAAACAGGCTCATATATTTTTTCACATGCGCCTCCTCCACCAGATAGCTCTCCGCAAAGTCATGGTAATGCGCCATATCCTGCGCCACCAGGTGCAGCAAATAGTCATATTCCCCGCTGATAAAGCTGATATGCCGCACCAGCGGGTTTTTCTTGAGCTTCGCCTCGAATTTCTTGAGCTGCGCGCTGTGCTCGTTTTCCATCGCCACCAGCACGAACACCGTAAGCCCATATCCCAGCTTCGGCGCATTCAGCACCGCCCGGTATTGCGAGATATAGCCGCGCTTTTCCAGCGAGGCCAGCCGCCGGCTGCACGTGGCCTCCGAAATATGGCACCGCGCGGCCAGCACTTTGCGCGCCACCTGCGCGTCGCGCTGCAGGGCGTCTAAAATCCGTAAATCCGTGGCATCGGGCGCGCTCATGCAAGAATTTTGCACCAGATGCAATTTTATTGCAAAAACATTCCGTAAGCCCGGGGCATTTTGAATCCAAAAGTCATCCGCCGCTGTCATCCTTAGCCGCACAAACCCTAAGGAGTAACCCCCAATGTCCCATGAATTCCTGCTCGCCTGGTTCCTCGTCATGTTCCCGCTGGTCTACAGCCCCGGCCCGGCAAACACCATGTTCGCCTCCAACGGCGCGGCCTATGGGTTCCGCCGCTCCGTGCCATTCATGGCCGGGATCGACATGGGCTTCATCGTCCAGTCGCTCGCCGTGGGCTTCGGCCTCAGCAGCGCGCTGGTGGCCTTTCCGCAAATGCTCACCCTGTTTCGCGTCATGGGCATCGCCTACATCGCTTATCTCGGCTGCGCCTTCTTCCATGCCGCCATGGCCAAAACAGCGGAACTCCCGCGCTGCCTGTCCTTCCGCGACGGCCTCATCCTCACCGCCGTAAACCCCAAGGCCTGGGTCATGCAGGTCATGATGTTCAGCCAGTTTTTCGAAGCCGGGGACGGCTGGATAAGCAGCATCGTGAGCCTCACCGTCCTGCTTTGCGCCCTCAACATCACCGGCCATATTGTCTGGATCTGCTTCGGCTCCATGCTCATGTCCCACGCCACCCACCGCTTCACCCCGCGCCACCAGAACATGCTCTTTTCCGCCATGCTGTTTGGTTCAATCGTGTTTTTGCTGTAAAACCAAGGCAGGCAGCGCCAATGGCCGCGCTGCCTGCCGCCGCAAAAACAAAGCCTTACTAAGCCGCACCTCCCCGCAAAGGGGGCAAAAGCCTAAGAACCTGCTGGACAAGCCCCGCTTTTTATTTCATCTTTTAGGGCTAAATCATGCCACAGGAGGGGTTGTGCAGCAGAATTCACCGAACACGGAGGACAAAAGCGGCCTCTTTCCGACATCCTTGCTTTTCAGGTCGCTCATTAAAAAAGGCAGCCTCGACATCATCGACGCCAGCGGCCAGAAGCATCATTTCGCGGGCACGCCGGGCATTCAGGTCACCATCCGCTTCAACGATAAGGTGAACCTGTGGAAACTCTTCACCAACCCCATGATCGAGCTGCCCGAAGCCTATATGTTCGGAAACCTCACCGTGGAAGAGGGCAGCCTCGACGATTTCCTCCTTCTCCTCGCCCAGAACAACCAGAATGTGCGCGACTTCTTCTTCTCCAGCATCCAGCGCCGCACCCGCTACATGCTGCGCAAGGTCTTTCAGGACAACTCCCCCCTCAAGGCCCGCGCCAACGTGCAGAACCATTACGATATTTCAAACGACCTCTACCGCCTGTTCCTCGACAAGGACATGCAGTATTCCTGCGCCTATTTCCGCTCCGAGCACGACACGCTGGAACAGGCCCAGATCAACAAGAAAAACCACATCATCGCCAAGCTCGACCTGCATCCCGGCCAGCGCGTGCTGGACATCGGCTGCGGCTGGGGCGGCCTGAGCATTGAAATGGCGCGGCAAAAAGGCGTGCACGTCACCGGCGTCACCCTCTCCGAAAAACAACATGAGCTGGGCCGCCAGCGCGTGCGCGACGCTGGGCTGGAAAACCAGATCGACCTGAAACTGCTGGATTACCGCAAGCTCGAAGGTAAGTTCGACCGCATCGTATCCATCGGCATGTTCGAGCATGTCGGTATGCCGCACTATCCTGAATATTTCGCCAAGGTAAACGACCTGCTGGCCGACGATGGCCGTATGCTCCTGCACTCCATAGGATACAACAAGCCCTCGCTGGCCACCCAGCCATGGCTGGAGAAATACATTTTCATGGGCGGCTACCTGCCCGCCCTGTCGGAAACCATCCCCCACATCGAAAACGCAGGCTTCTGGGTCACCGACGTGGAGGTGCTCCGCCTGCATTATTCCTACACCCTGCGCGAGTGGAAAAAGCGCTTCCGCGCCCACGAAGCCCAGATCAAGCAGATGTACGACGACACCTTCTACCGCATGTTCGACCTCTACCTCACCGGCTGCGAGCTGGCCATGATCTATTCCGGCACCATGGCCTTCCAGGTCCAGTTCGCCAAACAGATCACCGCCGTGCCCATCACCCGCGACTATATGTATGAGCAGGATGAAGCCGAGCAGGAGCGCGCCACGGGCTGATATGGCGGTAAAACCCAAAAAACCCGCCCCAAAGCTCACCCAGCTCGGCAAGCAGACCGCGCTTCCCGCCTCGCCGGACAAGGCCGTGCTGGAAAAGGTAAAAAACCCCCACAAGGGCACCGATTACTGCGTCCGCTTCACCGCCCCGGAATTCACCTCCCTCTGCCCCATTACCGGCCAGCCGGATTTCGCCCATCTTGTTATTGATTATATTCCCAAGGATTCCCTAGTCGAAAGTAAGTCCCTGAAACTGTTTTTAGGCTCTTTCCGCAACCACGGCTCCTTCCATGAAGACTGCACCGTGGCCATCGCGCTGCGCCTCATTGAAACCATCCACCCCAAGTGGTTGCGCATCGGCGGCTACTGGTACCCACGCGGCGGTATGCCCATCGACGTCTTTTACCAGACCGCAGAACCTCCCCGTGGCGTGTGGATTCCCGAACAGGGTGTTCAGGGCTACAAGGGCAGAGGCTGACTCACGCTGCATTGCAGCATTTTGCAAGCGAATAATTGCTTGCCAACCCAAGGCTTTCTGGTGTTTATATCACCCCTGATTCCGACTTTTTCTGGAGATTCCATGTCAAAAGCTACGAATAAAAAGCCCGCCTCAGATACTGCGAAAATGGGTCATAACGCCTCCGCCCCCACCCCCAAAGAGTTGCAGCTGAAACTCTACCGCAACATGCTCATGATCCGCCGCTTCGAAGAAAAAGCCGGCCAGCTCTACGGCATGGGCCTCATTGGTGGCTTCTGCCATCTTTATATCGGGCAGGAAGCCGTTGTCGTCGGTATGCAGGACTGCATCACCCCGGACGACGCCGTCATCACCTCTTATCGCGACCATGGCCACATGCTCGCCTGCGGCATGGACCCCAAAGGCATCATGGCCGAGCTCACCGGCCGCATCGACGGTTTCTCGAAAGGGAAGGGCGGCTCCATGCATATGTTCTCCACCGACAAGCATTTCTACGGTGGCCACGGCATCGTGGGCGCGCAAGTTCCCCTGGGCACCGGCATCGGCTTCGCCCATAAATACCGCAATAATGGCAATATCAGCCTCGTCTATTTCGGCGACGGCTCGGTCAATCAGGGGCAGGTCTATGAAGCCTTCAACATGGCCTCCCTCTGGAAACTCCCGGTGATTTACATCATCGAAAACAACGAATACGCCATGGGCACCTCCGTAAAACGCTCCCACTCCACCACCGAGCTGTTCCGCCGCGGCGAAGGCTTCGCCATCCCCGGCCGGCAGGTCGACGGCATGGACGTCATGGCCGTGCGTGAAGCAGGCCGCGAAGCCGTGGAATACGTGCGCGGCGGCAACGGCCCCATGCTGCTGGAAATGAAAACCTACCGCTACCGCGGCCACTCCATGTCCGACCCCGCCAAATACCGCAGCAAGGATGAAGTGGAAGAATACAAAGGCAAGCACGACCCCATCGAAAACCTCAAAGCCAAAATGGTCAGCGACAAGCTCGTCACCGAAGATGGCTTCAAGGACATCGAAAAGGAAATCAAGCAGATCGTGAACGAAGCCGCCGAATTTGCCCAGCAGTCCCCCGAGCCCCCTGAATCGGAACTCTGGACGGACGTATTAGTCTAATCGCTTGGCAAACCCTGTTTGCCACTCCCTATAACTGACTGAGGAAAACATCATATGACCACCCAGACCTTACGAGTCGCCCTGCGTGACGCCATGGCCGAAGAAATGCGCCGCGACAAGGAAGTTTTCGTCATGGGCGAAGAAGTCGCCGAATATCAGGGCGCATACAAAGTCACTGAAGGCCTGCTGGCCGAATTCGGCCCCGAGCGCGTGGTAGATACCCCCATCACCGAACATGGTTTCGCCGGCCTCGGCGTAGGCGCTGCCATGATGGGCCTGAAGCCTATCGTCGAGTTCATGACCTTCAACTTCGCCATGCAGGCCATGGACCATATCATCAACTCCGCCGCCAAAACCAACTACATGTCCGGCGGCCAGATCCGCTGCCCCATCGTGTTCCGCGGCCCCAACGGTGCGGCCTCCCGCGTCGGCGCACAGCATTCGCAGTGCTACGCCAGCTGGTACGCTCATGTCCCGGGCCTCAAAGTCATCGCGCCCTATGACGCAGCAAGCGCCAAAGCCCTGCTCAAAGCCGCCATCCGCGACCCCAACCCCGTTATTTTCTTAGAAAACGAAATGCTCTACGGCCAGACCTTCGAAGTTCCCGAAGGTGACAACGTGGCCGAAATCGGCAAGGCCGCAGTGGTCCGCGAAGGCACCGACGTCACCATCGTTGCATTCTCCATCATGGTCGGCAAGGCACTGGCCGCCGCCGAAGAGCTCGCTGCCCTCGGCATCAGCGCCGAAGTCATCGACCTGCGCACCATCCGCCCGCTCGACACCGAAACCATCGTGGAATCTGTCAAGAAAACCAGCCGCTGCGTCTCCGTCGAAGAAGGCTGGCCCGCCGCCGGCATCGGCGCCGAAATCGCCGCCGTCATCATGGAACACGCGTTTGATTATCTCGACGCCCCCGTCGTGCGCGTCGCCGGTGTCGATGTGCCGCTGCCATACGCTGCAAACCTCGAAAAGCTAGCCCTGCCGCAAGCCTCCCACATCGTGGAAGCCGTAAAGCAGGCCTGCTACCGTGAACAAGCCGCAGCGTAGAAAAAAGCTATGAAAAAATACGCAGCCCTGTTTCTGCTTTCAATTGGTATCGCTTTGCCCGCACTCGCGGCAGAGTCTGCCGCGCCTATTGAGAGAGCTTACGGCGGGGCCCCCCCTTGCGATAAAACGCAAGAGCAGGTTACGTTGCAGGTAAGCTATAATATTCCCGTAGCCAGCTTCACCGCAGGGCATACTAAATTCGAAGAGCAAAACAAAAAATTTGTAGAAATGGCCAAGCAAAATAACCTGAAGAAATATTCAGTTCAGAATCAGTTTTACAGCATAAACAGCATCCCATCCACCACACTGCCCGACGGTACGCCGACCAGCTACCTTTTTACACTGAACGGTAACGCCTCCTACCTCATTACTGGCACAACTGCCGAAGCAACCAAATTCGCGGACTTCCTCACCTCGCAGAAAATGCAGGTAAGCTTGTCGTCAAACATGTACGCAACCGATAATTGCCAATAACTAACGGATTATAAATCATGCCTATAGAAATCCTGATGCCCGCCCTTTCCCCCACCATGACCGAGGGCAACCTCGCCAAATGGACCGTGAAGGAAGGCGATAAAGTCAAATCCGGCCAGGTCATCGCCGAAATCGAAACCGACAAGGCCACCATGGAAGTCGAAGCCGTGGACGAAGGCACCATTGGCAAGATCGTCATCCCCGGCGGCACCGAAGGCGTGAAGGTAAACCAGCTCATCGCCCTTCTGCTCGAAGACGGCGAAGACAAAAAAGCCCTCGAAACCTACAAACCTAAAGCTGCAGCAGCCGCCCCCGCTGCCGCCGCCCCCGCGCCTGCCGCAGGCGCAGCCGCCCCGGCTCCTTCCGCGCCCGCGCCCACTTCGGCCCCCACCAGCGCCCCCAGCCTCTCGCCGAATGCCGCCCCCGCCGCCATGCCCGCGCCCATGCGCTCCGCCGGTGAGCGCGTATTCGCATCCCCGCTCGCCAAGCGCGTCGCCGCCCTCGAAGGCGTGGACATCGGCGGCGTGCAGGGCACCGGCCCCCATGGCCGCGTGTTGAAGGAAGACGTGCTTAAAGCCAAATCCTCCGGCAACCTTGGCCGTTCCGGCCGCGTCATGCGCAACCCCGTGGAATTCACCAAAATCCCCAATTCCAACATGCGCAAAGTCATCGCGCGCCGCCTGACCGAGTCCAAGCAGCAGGTGCCGCATTTCTACCTCACCGTGGAATGCGAGCTGAACAAGCTCCTCGACATCCGCAAGGACATCAATTTCGAAGCCGAAGCGGTGGCTGGCAAGGACAAGAAACCCGCCTACAAAACCTCCGTGAATGATTTTGTGATTAAGGCCGTGGCCATGGCGCTGCGCAAGATTCCCGCCGCCAATGCCAGCTGGTATGACGATGCCATCGTCCAGTACAACAACGTGGACATCTCCGTGGCCGTCGCCATCGAAGGTGGCCTCATCACCCCCATCGTGAAAAACGCCGACCAGAAATCGGTTGTCACCATCTCCGGCGAAATGAAAGACCTCGCCGCCCGCGCCCGGGCAAACAAGCTCGCCCCTGAAGAATTCCAGGGCGGCGGCTTCTCCATCTCCAACCTCGGCATGTACGGCGTGAAAAATTTCTCCGCCATCGTAAACCCCCCTCAGGGCTGCATCCTCGCCATCGGCGCCGGTGAAGACCGCGTCGTGGTTCGCCACGGCCAGATGGTGGTGCGCAACATCGTCGACGTCACCCTCTCCGTCGATCACCGCGTGGTAGACGGCGCCATCGGCGCCGAATTCCTCGGCGCCTTCAAGCACTACATGGAAAGCCCCGCATTACTGCTGCTGTAGGAGATAAGCATGAGCGAAGATGAAAAAGGCAAGCCCGGCGCAGTCCTGCCATCGGACCGCCCCATCGCCGCCAGCTGGGACGATGGCACCAGCCGCGGCACGCCCGCCCGTGACAAAATCATGACCGCAGGAAAAATAGTCGCCGGCTTAGGCGCGACCTACGGTGGCTATCAGGCCGTTCAGGGCATTCGCGGCGCCATGGACACCATGAACAACTACAGCGCCACCGCCGCCGAACAGGCAGGCCCCGATGCCATGAAAGTACCCTCCGTTACCAGCCCCGCAGCCGCCCAGCGCAAGCCCTTCAACGCCGCGGAGCTTGCCGAAAGCCGCCAGCGCGAAAAAGAATCCGGCGCCACTCCCGACGCAAAACCCACAGAAACCCTTGGAAGATAACCCCAATGAAAATCACCCATCTCGCCCGTAACCTCTTCGTCGTCCTCCTGCTCGCCGCCACTGCTATTTATGCAAAACCCAGCGACGCTGCCTCCAACACCCCTGACGTCGCCGCCGCCCTCACCGAGTGGCAGCAGGCCGTGGAAAGCGGCAAGCTGGAAACCATCATGAAGCTCTACGATAAAAACGCCATGATGATCTCCACCTTCGGCCAGGCTCCCTTCACCAAGCGCAAGGAGATCGAAGATTACTTTAAGCTGGTGCTGGCCAATGAAGGCGTCAAGGTAGACATTCTCGAATCCCACCCCCGCGTCTTCGGCAACTTCGCCATCAACGATGGCCGCTATGAGCTGAGCTATACGCAGGAAGGCGAGCAAATCAGCGTGCCCGCGCGCTTCACCTTCGTCTATGAGCTGGAAAACGGCAAATGGGTCATTG
>JANYBV010000048.1 GCA_025360605.1 Alphaproteobacteria bacterium
TGACCGCCCGTGCGGACGCGGGTCTTCATCTCCGTTTCCATCTCACGCATCGTTTCATCCACCGACGAGCGGAACGCTTCGAGGATCTCCTGGTCGCCGCTGAGTGCGTAGAGCAGTGACACCGACTTCGGCACCGAGAACGTGAAGTCGTAGCCGACTGTACGTTCTGTCCTTGTACGAACCGTCAACTGTTCGCCGGTCCGTGGATCAAGGTTATCGCAGAGCCTCTCGAATGAGTCCTTATCGACCGTTCCCGAAAGACCAAGACGCGACGCTCCCTTGCCGCCCCAGGAACCAACGAGTTCCTGACCTTCGGTGTAATAGTCAGCCGTCGAGTAATACTTCTTCGCGGCCGAGGCACTGTCCTGTTGCGAGATGCGAATCATGCCTCATTTTACTCTACCACGATTTTCTTAATGGAAAGTTAACGTTTATCTGCTCCACCGCAGCCAGCCTTGATTTGCGAGGAATTCAAAGTGCCCAATATGGATCGTGGATGTCCCAAACGCGAATGCAATATGGTGATTGCTCTCGACCAGCCGAAGATAAATTCTGGATGATCACGAGCCGGAAACGATGAGACACTTGGTTGGCCAGACAGAGAGACTCGACGAGGGAAGTTCATAACCAGTTTGTAGGTCCTCTGGCTTCCATAAATGTTTGCAATTTCTCGGTTTCGGTAGGCGGAGCTGGCATCTTTATAGAAGATGCCCTATCTTCGCGATCTGTTCCACTCCGCCTCTTTGCTATTCACTTCACTCCCTCCTCAGACATTGTAAAACGATTATGTTACAACTCGGTTACCTTAAAGTTAAATCGCATTAACTAATCGTGGCTCGACAGCCTCTACACTCTCCCTTACGGATATTTCCAGATACGGCCGCTCATCGAGAAGCACGGGGTTGCCGTCTTTTCCAGCAACTATACGTTCTACGGAGACATGAGCAGACGTGTCATGGAGACAATTGAGCAATTCGCTCCCGAATTGGAAATGTACTCTATAGACGAGGCATTCCTGAATCTTACCGGGTTTGCGCCCGAGCGGCTCAGAGACCACGCGGCGACGATCCGACGCACAGTCAGACAATGGACCGGCATTCCGGTTAGTGGCGGCATTGGTCCGACAAAAACGCTCGCCAAGGCCGCTAATCAACTCGCTAAAAAGAATCCTGACGCGAACGGGGTTTGGATCATCGGAACAGCCGATGAGCGTCAGGATAGCCTTTCACGGCTTTTCATCCATAACAGCCCTTTCGAGCGTCGCGAGCCGTATTTCTGCAACGCTTCAAGCTTTCATCTCCCCCAGCCGACCAGCGATAGCAACGAGCTCATCCGATACGCCTCCGAAGCCCTAACTCGGATATTCCGGCCAGGTATCCACTACGCCAAGTGCGGTGTCATGCTACGCATGTAAAAAGAAGCAGGCGAAGAGCCAGCTTCGTTTGCAAGCTTCCATCGTAAGAGTCCAGTTTCTTGAGAAATGCTGGCAAATCAGCGGCTTGTAAGAAAGAGTGGTGCTTGACTAAGGGAGTCTTGAGTGCACCTCGCAAGTCGGGTACAGGATTTCGCTCGGCCCTTCCCGTGGCGATGGCGTACATAAAGATTTGGCCGCACATTTGCATGACACGCCTAGCAGTATCTAACGTGCCCCTCCCTTCAATTTCGCGCAGCATCGCGAGCACGTCCGGGGCATTGATCTCGGCAATTGGTCGATGGCCGATTTTTGAGAGAAGATGATTTTCCAGATAAACCAGTTTTGTTCGCTTGGAACTTTGTGCCCATTCGTGCTTGCGATTCTCAAACCATTCGCGGGCGACGACTTCAAAACTGTTAGCGTTGTTCGCTACCGAAATTCGCTTTGCTTCTTTCTTTGCTTCACCGGGATCTTTACCCGCAGCGAGAACCTTACGCGCCTGCGAACGCCGGTCGCGAGCATCCGTAAGGCTGATTTCTGGATAGACACCCAAGGCCAGCACTTTCTCCTTCCCGGCGAAGTGGTATTTTAGTCGCCAGTATTTGCTACCGGATGGCATGATCAGGAGGAATAGCCCCTCACCATCCGCTATTTTGTAAGGCTTCGATTTTGGCTTGGCGTTGCGAGCCTGAGCGTCCGAAAGAGACTTGGGCATGGGGTACAATGTCTATCGATAGGGGTACATGGCTGGATTTGTACCCCATTCTCGAACCGAATGTCAACGATCGAATGCGGACGCTATCGGCGTCGCAATGTCTCCAAATCGGCTCTCAGTCTATGTTCAGCGGACGTTGGCGAACTAAGGCGTTCAAATAAATGGTGATCTGGGCGGGAATCGAACCCGCGACAACCTGATTAAAAGTCAGGTGCTCTACCGACTGAGCTACCAGATCACAAATAAAGAACCAACCACGAAGCCTATAAAACCCTTGTGGCCGATGATGTTATTCAAACTTACCAATTCCAGCAAATTGCAAATAACAAGAAGGGGACAATAAGATGTCGTGTGCGTTTGTCAACAGTTTAGCCATGAATTTTTATTGTTTTTTTAAAGCTTGTCTAGCGCGGAGATAGCTGTGTTTTACAAGCTGTCATTATTTCTTTGGGAAAATAAAATTATTTGATAATTTATCAATTAATTTCAATACATTGTATTTTAGTTCGATGTTTAACGGAAATGGCCGGCCTTTGTTGGCGTCAGGGCTGCTTCCGGTGGCGATGAGATTGAATGCGATGTTGCTTCCTTCAGCGCTTTGCACCTCGATGGCAAGGCGATCATATTCAAATTGTGTGACGGCTTTGCGTAGCAACGTAATATCTTTGTTTGTGGCAGGTATAAGGTTTGGTGGAATGGAAAAATGTCCCCCTTCATCAGCGTTCAGGGAGCCCGGATATAATATCAGCGTCCCTGAGCGCGTCAGTGCCATGGGCAGGTTTCCGGAGCTGTATCCGTCAGCCGTCACTTTATCCGAGTCGAATAACAACCCCAGAATCTGCTGGTTGGCAATATGGGTGCAATCCAGTGAGAAATTAATGGTATTTTTGATATCAAACGGAATCACCATGTTCCGTAAACCAACTGTGCCTTCGGCAAACGGCAGGAGTATATTTCTTAAGGAAATGTATGATTTTTGGGGCTGTATCAGCAGTTCTGCATTCATCTTGACCATTTCCGGTGTGCTGTCGATCACAAAGGTGCCATTGAGTTTGGAACTGCTGAAGGCAACATTTCCCTTTGCACTTACTTTAAGGACAATTTTTTCATTATCATTTTTGCTTAAAAGATTGAGATTCCATGGGCCAGACCACTGATTTTTATCATCGATTTTGAAGGATGTATGACTTTTTTCGGAGGTAAAGCTATAGCCGAATAGTGTGCCTGAAATGCCGTTTGTATCGAAGTTAATGCCATTTTTGCCCGCATCATTGATTTTAAGCGTAAAGGGAATGGTGATTTCAATGCCCTTGTCCTTGTAATGGATTTTACTGTTTTCAATGGTCAGGTTATCAAAAAAATATGATGCGGGAGAAAACAGGTAGTCCGGCAGCAAAGCATCGGAGTTTTGCGGGATAAAATCCTTGATAAGCCCGTCAAGGCCGTGCAGCGCGAGGTTGCCGTTTGCCATATTCGCTTCCACCGTCATATTTTTAATCACGATAGTGTTGATATGGTGGCTGAATAGATTCCAGAAGTCATATTCAAAGCGTGCTTCCGCAATTTCAAGCGGCTGCGAATCTCCAAACACAATATCACGGAATACCGAGCGACTGGGACCTACGGTATCGACGTAAAGCTCAATATTATCCAGCCCCTGTCGCTGAAATAACGAGCGGATCTGGCTGGCAATAATAAGTTTATGGGTTCCAATAAGAACGACTAAGGCAATAAGGGATATGCTCCCTATTTTTCTGAGTCTAGTCTTCATCGGTGGTATCGCGGTAGATGGCAAGGAATGATTCGGCAAAATGGTCCAGATCACCTTCTGAAATAGCATTTCGTATGTTTTGCATCAGCACCTGATAGAAGGCCAGATTGTGCCACGTCAGCAACATCGGCCCCAGCATTTCTTCACACTTGAACAGATGATGGAGATACGCGCGGCTATAGTTTTTACAGGCTGGACACGGGCAGTTTTCCTGTAGTGGTCTAGGGTCTTCAGCGTATTTGGCATTGCGGATATTGCGTTCGCCCGCCTCGGTATAGGCGCGTGCGAAGCGGCCTGCGCGCGTGGGAATAACGCAGTCAAACATATCGATGCCGCGCTGGACAGCGCCGATAATATCGTCCGGTTTGCCAACGCCCATCAGGTAGCGCGGGTGGTCCTTCGGCAGGAAGGGAACCGTAAAGTCGAGTACGCTGAACATCAGCTCCTGCCCCTCACCCACCGCAAGGCCTCCCACGGCATAGCCGTCGAAGCCTATGTTCATGAGCGCAGTGGCGGATTCTTCGCGCAGCGCCGGATAGACGCTGCCCTGCACGATGCCAAACAGCCCGTGTCCATCACGCGGTTTGAAGGCGTTCTTGGAGCGTAGCGCCCAGCGCATGGAAAGATGCATGGATTCCCGCGCCTGTTCTTCAGTGGCAGGGAAAGGCGTACATTCATCCAGCGCCATGGTGATATCGCTGCCGAGTAAATGCTGGATCTCCATAGCGCGTTCGGGCGACAGCTCATAGGTGGTGCCGTCAAGGTGCGACTGGAACGTCACCCCCTGCTCCGTCAGCTTGCGCAGCTTGGACAGGGACATCACCTGAAACCCGCCGGAATCCGTGAGGATTGGGCCGTTCCAGTGCATAAACTTATGCAATCCGCCTAGCTTGGCAATGCGCTCGGCGCTGGGGCGCAGCATCAGGTGGTAGGTATTACCTAATATGATATCAGCTCCGGTGGATTTCACCGCTTCGGGAGTCATTGCCTTGACGGTAGCGGCCGTTCCCACAGGCATGAAAGCGGGCGTGCGGATAACGCCGTGGGCGGTGTGCAGTTCACCCTGACGCGCCAGCTTGTCACGGGATTGGATGATAAATGGTAAGGTCATGGGATGCCGCTGATTATTTCAGTGCATAATCAGGCTAAAGTTCGCTATTTGCAAGGAATAGTGTGTTGAAACATGGGCAAACCTGTCTGAAACGCAGACGCGTTCAGGCCACGGACCACCAGCTGCGTCTTGCCATTGCGGCGACATTGCCCTGCCGCAGTTCTTCCGAGGCGGCTTTTACAAAACGTTCACCCAGATTTCCCTCGGGTGAGACCTCGTTCAGCACCGTTGGCAGCGCTACGGATTGTTCGAGTTGCTCGATGGAGGCTTGCAGCGATTTGGGTATCGGGCCTTTATCCACAGTGGGGGAAAATTCTTGTTTAGGGGTGATGACGCCGTCTTTGACATCCATCATTTCTGCGCGGCTGAGAGCGTAATAGATAGCGGCAAGCGTAACGGCTACGGTGGCATACGGGTCGGCATCCGTATCAGGGAAACGGTTTTCCAGTCGTTTGGTATCGGGAATATCGATGCCATTTACATCCTGATTGATACGAATGCGCATGCCGTGCAGATTATCGAAACGTGAAGGTTCAAATCCTGAATTTTTGAGGTGGAAACGTTTGTAGGACTCTTTGGTGGGTGCCTGAATGGCAATCGATTCCTTCATCACATCCATCGTGTGGTGCAACAGGTAATTGGCCACGTTAGGGTCATCTGCCAGCACGTTTTTGTTATCACCATTCAGCAGGCTGAAATTCAGGTGCAAGGCACTGGTGGTAAGACCATCGGGACTTTTAATATCGATGGCGGGAGCAAAGGTCACATCCAGCTTGTGGGCATCGCCAAGCGCGCGGATTTTGTCTTTTGTTGTATTAATATGCTCTGCCAGCTGTAGCGGGTGGTCGAACGCTTCATGGTTCAGTACTACTTCATACTGGTTTGGGGGCTTTTCCTTGTAGTGCGAGGATATTTTGGGATCATCCTCAAAATATTTGGCTGGTTCGCCGGAGCTTTTTGCGGCTACGGACACCTCCAGCGGATTCTTAGCGTCCAGCGAGCGCGATTGTTTATTGGTGAAGGCGCAATATTCCACTTCCGCGCCCATTTTGACCTTCAGGCCAAAACGCCGTTCTATAGTTTCGGTGAGCTGATTGATGGCGATAACCGATAGCTCGTGACAGGTTTCGGCCATAGAAGCTCAATACCTTTACTGGTTTTTATTGACGATCTTCTTTTGCAGTGCCGGAATCTGGTCCACCTTGATGGCAGCGTAGATAAGAAGCGCCACGGCACCAAGGCTGGCCGCAAGCTTAGTTAAGCCGTTATCGAAGGGCATCGAGGCAAGATACGCCGTGATAGGCAGCGCCGGAATCGCAACAATTATTTTGGAGATAAGGCAGTAATTGAAACTACGGCCACAGGCTTTTTTTGGCGCTTGCTCGGTCATAAAACCTCCCATAATAGACTTAATAGTGTATCCTGATTAGGGGCTTAACGCAAAGCTAAGATGCCGCTTTGGATCGAAAAAGCAGGCTGGTGTCGCCGTAGGAGTAAAATCGGTAATTATTTGAAATAGAATGATTATAGGCTTTTTTCATGGCTTCCGTACCGGCAAAGGCAGACACCAGCATGAACAAGGTAGAGCGCGGCAGGTGAAAATTGGTAAGCAGCATATCCACCATTTTAAAGCGGTATCCGGGGGTGATAAAAATCGCGGTTTCCCTTGAAAATTTTTTCAACTCGCCTTCCGGTGTGGCTGCCGATTCCAGCGTTCGTAGCGACGTAGTGCCAACGGCGATGATGCGACCGCCTTTTTTGCGCGCCTGATTGATGATGTCCGCTGTTTGCTGTGACACTTCCGCATACTCGCTGTGCATGACATGCTCGTCGGTATCCTCCACTTTCACCGGCAGGAACGTGCCCCCGCCGACATGCAGCGTGACATGAACGCGCTGAACCCCTGCGGCATCAATGCGCTGGAGAAGTTCTTCGGTGAAATGCAGTCCGGCGGTGGGGGCAGCCACCGAGCCGTCATGCTTTGCATACAGTGTCTGGTAGTCTTGTTTGTCGACATCGGAGGCGGGGCGCTGGCGTTCAATATAGGGTGGCAGCGGCATCTGGCCGTAGCGGTTGAGTTTGGTGTAAAAACCGGTCTCTTCAAACTGCAACACCACCTCGCCGCTTTCGAGTTTATCCACCACTGTTGCCATGAAGTCCGGTGCGAAATGCACCTCATCGCCTATTTTTAGTTTTTTGGCGGGTTTGGCGAAGCATTGCCATAGTTGGGTGCTATTGATTTTTTTATGCAGTAGTATCTCGATTTTTGCGTCGCCACCCCCTAATCGCATTTTTTGGCCCAGCAGCCGTGCCGGAATAACGCGTGTGTCGTTAAACACCATTACGTCCCCCGCTTTCAGGAAATCCGGCAATTCATGAACGATGCGGTCTTCCAACCCATCGCGAACCACCAGCATACGCGCAGAATCCCTAGGGGATGCCGGTTCGGTGGCGATCAGCGTTTCGGGGAGTTCAAAATCAAAAAGTGCCGTCTTCATGAGGCAGAAGCCAGTGTGCGGCTAAACTCACATGCCGTTCGGTTATTTTACGTCAGCAGCAACCTGCATCTTCACGATCTTATCAGGATCAGTGACGGAACCGTTGTTGAACTTGTTGCCTTTTTTGATTTTATCAACGCATTCCATACCGCTGGACACCTTGCCCCACACGGTATACTGGCCGTCGAGATAGGTGGAATCGGCAAGCACGATAAACCACTGGCTGTCGGCACCGTTAATGTCGCCCGTACGCGCCATGGACACAGCACCGCGGCGGTGCGGTTCATTGCTGAATTCAGCTTTGATTTTCTGGCCTGAACCACCTGATCCTGTGCCTGTCGGGTCGCCGGTTTGCGCCATGAATCCTTCGATGACGCGGTGGAACAACGAGCCGTCATAGAATTTCTGGCGGGTGAGTTCCTTGATGCGCTTAACGTGGTTCGGGGCAATCTCGGGCAACAAATCAATGACAACCTTGCAACTGTCTTTAAGCTCAATAACCAGCTGGTTTTCAGGGTCTGCGGCGGCTGCCTTCGAGGCTTTAGGTGGCATAGTAATTACTCCAAAAATACAAAAAAATACAATTGCGATGTGTGAAATAGAGGTCGAAATTTTCATGCCAGATCCTTTTCCCTGTTCATTTCCATTGTTGCTTGTATTCCACTCAGTTGATGATGAAGAAAATCAATATGTTCCAACTGCCCTTCAAGAATTTTGCGCAACATTGTTGCTGTAGAGGCAGCTTCTTTGCGGGTGATGCAGGATTCACAAAATTGCAGTGAATCTTTGATCACATCCAGTGCCGATTGTGACAGGGTCAGATCGTTACGCAGCATATCTTCCACCGTTTCACCGATCATCAGCCTACTTAAGTCCTGAAGATTTGGAAAACCGCCCAGCGACAGGATATGCTCAACCAGCATGTCGGAATGTTTCATGATATCGATTGATGATTTATATTCATAGTCTGCTAGTTTCACATTACCCAAGTGTTTGAGCATGCGGGCGTGGAGAAAATACTGGTTAATGCCGGTGAGCTTGTTCTTGAGAACAGCGTTTAGGCGCGTAACCAGCTCTTTATTATCGCCTGACATTACAGAGTATTCCTCAAAAAATCTTATAATACGTCACCTTGATGAAGCAGCCCTTGCCAAAAGTCAAGCATGGTATTAGAATTTTCAAGCGATAATCATAATTAAGCAAGGAAGTTTCGTGAAATTAATTGTAGCCATTATCAAGCCCTTTAAACTCGATGAAGTAAAAGAAGCTTTGCAGGAAGTTGGCCTTCAGGGAATCACCGTAACGGAAGCTCGTGGTTTTGGCCGTCAGAAAGGCCATACGGAACTATATCGTGGTGCGGAATATGTGGTGGATTTCCTCCCTAAGGTAAAAATTGAGGTTGTGGTTCAGGATAACATGGTGGAGCGCACCGTAGAGGCGATTATCAATGCCTCGCGCACCGGCCGTATAGGTGATGGAAAAATTTTTATTATGCCGGTTGAGGAAGTTATCCGTATCCGCACAGGCGAACGCGGTGCTGACGCGGTTTAGCCATACCCCTCAAAATGATTGACAAAAATTAATCACCTCGCAGTACTGAAGAAGCACTCGATGTTCTACGGGCAGCCAGAGAAAGCGGGAATGCTATTGATCTTGTGGCTTTCGAGCCGATGATGCCTGCTACACGCGCCGTTGCCGAACGGTATGACGGGTTATATGCCCGCAAGCAGGAATTGGTCGCTGCTTCCTTTGCAGGACGAAAATCTACCGAGTTTGATGTGCAGGAAACGATCAGGTCTTCCGAAGGTGAACTCGCCACGTTGCACGATACCATGATGCGTCTTACGCATCCGCATGCCGGCCAGACGTTTTTGGCTGCCTGTCAGGATGAAGGCTTGCTGGAACAGACCACGCATGTACGCTGCATGAGTACCTATGGCATGCCGGGACAATCAACTACAATGCCCAAGGAGTCTGTCGATTTTCTCGGTGATAAATGGCAGGGCGTAACCCAACTACCAGAGCAAACGACCTTCTTTGAACATAAAGTTTTCGGCGCGGCAAAAAAAGCAGTTGCGGCCAAAGCGCGCTAGTATTCCTGCCGTTTTAAGTGCGGTGCCGACATAGCTACTAATCGGGCGTTTCCCGTGTGCGGTTTTTTCGGGCCTGCTGACCGGCCTCAGCATCTGGCTTTTTTAATTCCGGTTTCGTCCATTTGGTTCTGGATTCTGCGGTTCCGGCTTCTTGTAGTTCCTCAAAGGCGGATCGTATGTTTTCAAGGTCATCACGGTCATTATCTTCATCATCATCAAAATCCCACACGCCCATTTCCAGTGTGCCGTCAGGCCTGCGCTGGAAGCCAACGTTGCTTCCCAGATCCCTGTGATTTACTCCCGTTGCATTTAAATGTTCCCATTCGGCTATAATCTTGTCCTGTTCCTCTACGGTGATGGGAATTCCCCTAAGCCCTTCGTTAAAAGCGCGGTCTTTTTCTTCCGCCGATGTATGGTCGGTAAGCTGGTAAAACCCATGCTGGTTAGGCACGGCTTCAATAAGAAACATTTGGCAGCCATAACCATCGTAGATTCTTTTTTGCAACTCTGCAGAAAAATCGCTGGAATCAATAGGTTTTGCTTTGGCAATGTGGGTAATGGCATCGGGTCCGAGATCCGCTTCGGAGGCCATAAGCGTCATCCTTGCTTCTCTGGGATTAAGATTTTTGACAAACCATGAGCGCTTGCCATCTGTCACCTTGGGCAGTTTGGAGTTTCCCGTGGGATCAATTTTCAACGATTTCAAATCGTCTGGGAACGGATTCTTCTCATCCATGATTTATACAATAAATGCATCTATTTGATAATAGACTGTAAAATATAAAGGTTAATTTCCATATAAAATTGGGATTCTAAACAGACTTTACATTGCTAAATCCATTGTCTATAAACATCCAAAATTAAAAACAAAATCCAAGAAAATTCCCACAGGACGTCGCACGGACGCAATTCTAAGTTACCAAATACTCAATAATTTTTCAGAAAGGTTTTTTATGTCTGTGAATGACGTACTTAAAATGATCAAGGATAACGACATCCAGTTTGTGGATTTCCGCTTTACGGATCCTAAGGGAAAATGGCAGCACACCTGCTACGTCGCCGATCAGGTGAATGCCGGCAGCTTTGAAGATGGCATTATGTTCGACGGTTCTTCCATCTCCGGTTGGAAATCCATCAATGAATCAGACATGATCCTGATGCCGGAAGCGAAAAGCGCATTCGTTGACCCCTTCTCTGCACAGCCAACCATCGTGATTTTCTGCGACGTGGTGGAACCATCCACCGGCCAGCCTTATGGCCGCGACCCACGCTCGCTGGCTAAACGTGCTGAAGCCTATCTGCAATATACCGGCCTTGGCGATACCGCTTACTTCGGTCCTGAACTCGAATTCTTCGTATTTGACGATGTGCGTTTCCGCACCGCTGGTAACTACAGCTTCCACCAGCTCGATAGCGAAGAATTGCCATGCAATTCTGATCGCGCCTATCCTGCCAGCAACATGGGTCACCGCCCGCCTACCAAAGGTGGTTATTTCCCCGTTGCGCCTGTGGATTCACTTGCTGACCTGCGTGCTGAAATGCTCACCACGCTGCGTACCGTTGGCGTAGAACCCGTTCTGCATCACCACGAAGTAGCGCCTGCACAGTGTGAACTCGGCACCATGTTCTCCACACTGCTCGGCACCGCTGATAACGTGCAGAAGTACAAATATGTCGTGCACAATGTCGCTCACTCCTACGGCAAATCCGTAACCTTTATGCCAAAACCGATTTCCGGTGATAACGGTTCGGGTATGCACGTACATCAGTCGATCTGGAAAGCGGGCAAACCACTGTTTGCTGGTAATGGCTATGCTGACCTGTCGGAAATGTGCCTGTACTACATCGGTGGTATCATTAAGCACGCGAAAGCGGTCAACGCGTTCACCAACGCGTCGACCAACAGCTACAAGCGTCTTATTCCGGGCTTTGAAGCTCCGGTATTGCTTGCGTACTCTGCGCGTAACCGTTCGGCTTCGATCCGTATTCCGTATGTGGCTTCGCCTAAAGGCAAGCGCATCGAAGTACGTTTCCCTGATCCAACGGCAAACCCATACCTCGCCTTCAGTGCGATGTTGATGGCGGGCCTTGATGGTATCGAAAACAAGATCCACCCTGGCGATGCAATGGACAAAAACCTGTACGACCTGCCACCGGAAGAACTGAAACACGTTCCAACCGTGTGTGGTTCGCTGCGTGAGGCTCTGGCATCGCTCGATGCAGACCGCGCTTTCCTCAAGAAAGGCGACGTGTTCACCGACGATCTCATTGATTCGTATATCGATCTTAAGATGCAGGATGTGTACCGCTGGGAACACACCCCATCCGCGCTCGAAATGGAAATGTATTACAGCGTCTAATCGCCCTATATATTTTGTATGGAAAAAGGGAGGCTTTTGGCCTCCCTTTTTTATTATAAGGCTATTTATTCATTATTTTACATTGGGATGGCATTGTAACAAAACCGTCACAATCCAAATCTTCGTTTTGTCACAGTGTGATTGTGACGCTTCCGTGAACCTTCACACCGATTTGGGTAAAAATATGCGATGATGAACTTATGAATAACGAATAACTAACAAAAGCAAACACGATGCAAACAAGCGCCCAACAAACCAATAAAG
>JANYBV010000012.1 GCA_025360605.1 Alphaproteobacteria bacterium
GGCTAACTGCGCCGGTGCCACGGCCACGGTCTGGCCAAGCTTATCCATTTCGATAACGTAGGGAATAAATTTAGACTGACTGGCCAGATGCAGCACACCGCCAATAGCAGCCAGTGTGATCATAAGACATAAAAGCGCCACCGTCTGCCATAGCCGGGCAGCGTTCATGAGGCCTTTAGTATGCTCATTCCAGTGTTTCCGGGCGCTCAGATACGGATTGCCGGGTGCTTCTGCCAAACCCCGCTTGCCCTTGAATAGCTGTGCCATATTCATGCGACGTACTCCCCTTGGTAATCAGCAAGATTGATATTTCTGGATTTCAGCCATTCGGCTACCCAACCCACGCCGAACTTTGCTTCCAGTGCCTGTATGGCAGCAATGGATTCCTTGTCGGAGGCTCCCACAAAAGCGAGCGCCAGCGGGCCAAGCGCCAGGTCATAAAGCCTGCGTCCTTTTTCAGAGACATAGTAATATTGGCGCTTCGGCGTTGCCGTAGCGATAATGTCAATCTGCCGGTTATTAAGTCCCATGCGGCGATAGAGCGCCGCCGTATCCTCATCACGGGCAAACAAATTGGGCAGGAATATTTTGGTAGCCGTCGATTCGACAATCACATCCAGAATGCCGGAACGCGCGGCATCGCTTAAGGATTGCGTGGCCATGATCACCATGCAGTTGGATTTGCGCAGAACCTTCAGCCATTCACGTATCTTTTCGCGGAAGGCATCATGACCGAGCATAATCCAGGCTTCATCAATAATGATGGCTGCCGGTTGGCCGTGCAATGACCGCTCGATACGGCGGAACAGGTAGAGCAGCACCGGGAGGGCGTATTTTTCGCCCAGCCCCATCAGTTCTTCGATTTCAAAGGTCATGAAATCCGTGAGACTTAGCCCATCGGCTTCGGCATCCAGCAAATGCCCCATCGAGCCTTCCACCGTATATTGCTTCAATGCTTCCCGAATATCCTTATCCTGAATGCTCGATACAAATTCGGTCAGGCTCTGCGAGCCGGTCTGGTGCATATTGATGATGGCACTGGCAATCTCGTTGCGCTGCCCCGGATTGGTAGCCAGACCATTTAGCGCCAGCATGGTATCGATCCATTCCATCGCCCAGGCGCGGTCACTGCTGGTTTCTAAAAACTGCAAAGGGCAGAAGGATAAGGTATCGGTTTCGCCCGCAACGGTAAAATGGCTGCCACCGGTAGCTTTGGTCAGCGGATAGAGCGACATGCCCTTGTCAAAGGCAAATATGCTCATGCCGGGATAGCGCCGCAGCTGGGCGGCCAGTAATGCCAGATGCGTTGATTTTCCGTTGCCGGTTGGGCCGAACAGGATGGTATGGCCTAAATCGCGTACATGGAGGTTAAGGCGGAATGGCGCATGGCCGGTAGTCACGCCATGCAGTAGCGGTGGCGATGACGGCGGATAGAGTGGGCATGGCGCGGTATTTTCACCCGTCCAGATCGAACTGACCGGCAGCATATCGGCGAGGTTCAGGGCATTGATAATCGGGCGGCGCACGTTTTCAACGCCGTGGCCCGGCAGGCTGCCCAGCCAGGCATCCATGGTGTTGATGGTTTCCACCCGTGCGACAAAGCCCAGGCTATGGATGGCTTTTTCTATCTGCCTTGCCGCCATTTCCAGTTTTGCCCGATCTTCATCCATCAGGAGTACGACGCTGGTGTAATAGCCCGCTGTGGTCATGCCGCTATTGACCTCTGCTATGGCCTCTTCGGCGTCAGCAACCATAGCGGCGGCATCCTGATCGATATGGCCGCTATTGGTGTTAAACACCTGATCAAAGAAGCCCCGGACTTTTTGCCGCCATTTTTTGCGGAATTTCTCTAAATGAGCGGCAGCTTCATGACCGTCCATGAAAATGAAACGGCTGCTCCAGCGATATTCAACTGGCAACTCTGCCAGCTGCGTCAGGATGCCGGGGTAGGATTCCATGGGGAATCCTTCAATCGATACCACCTGAATGAATTTGCGGCCGATTTTGGGAATGACACCGCCCCAGCATTCCTGTCCACCAATCAACGCATCAAGATAGGTAGGCGTAGATGGTAGTAAAACCGGGTGATTCAGACCGGTAATGCAGAATTGCAGATAGCGCAGGAAATCGTCTTCGGTCTTTTCTGTACCGTTTTCGGCAATGGCTCTCCTGCCTTTCAGGCGTTCCATTTTAAAGACCGCCGACAGGTGCGATTCGATAGCACTTACATCCTGCCTGAATTGCTCCAGTATCTGCCCGGTACGCGCCTTTTTATCGATTGCGTCACTGTCATCATCGAACATCAATTCAACGAATTTAGCTTGCGCTAACAGGGGAGGAAAATAAGTGACTGTGACAACAAAGAATCCTTCGTACATCGTACCCAGATTATTAAAATAGCGGCGGCGCTCCTCATCGATGGCGCGTGTAATCACATCCGGGAAATGCGACAGGCTTGGGTCGCTGTAGCTGGGCGCATTGCGCCGGACTGCATCGACATGCAGCATCCAGCCATTACCAAGTCCCGCCAATGCCTGATTGATCCTGTAAGAGACGATTTCGCGCTGCTCATCGGTGCTGCTGGCATTATCATCACCCTGATAGAGCCATGACGCCATCAATGCGCCGTTCTTGCCAACGATGATGCCGTCATCCACCACGGAGGCATAGTTAAGCAAATCGGCCAATCCGGCATCGCCCACGCGATGCCGGATTAACTTTTTATGCCGGTCAAGCTTTACCAACTGAGCAAACAGGATGAGCAACAAGGCCGTACCGGACATGGCCATCAATATGCTAAGGGATATGGTCATTTGTATTGCTTCCCCTGTGCTCTGCTGTTGATACGAAAAGGCGTAGAACGCGCCGGGTAATAACCCTTGTAACGGCGATGACGCATATAGACCTGGCGCAGATAGGCATCGGATTTGGCCATGAGCCGCAGCAGGTACAGCGATGTGAACCAGAGCAGCACGCCAAAAATGGTGGCTTTCCATTCCTGAGCCGCGAATACCAGGCTGCCCGCGAGCAGCCCGGTAAACATCACCAGTTCGCGGTCACCGCCCATAAACAGACTATGGCGGTTTCCGGCGCGGCGGATGGGTATCATGCGGAGGGCCATATACCCCCCTAGGCTATATTAAGCTGCAAGGAAGGCAGTAGCGCAGCTACCTCGGCGGCATTACCAAAGAAAGTGGTCATCATATTCTGCGCGCCAACTAGGAAGGCCATCACCAGCACAATAAAAATTAGGCTGCGAAAGAAGCCATTGAGGTCGCCACCGAAAATCAGTACGCCACCGGCAATGACAATGCCTATGATGGATAACGAGAATGCCACCGGGCCAGTAACGCTATCACGGAGACTGGAGAGCCAGGATTCATAGGGCAGCGAACCGCCGGTTGCCGTACCCGCATAGGCTTCATTGCCGACAGTGAGTAGCATCACGGCAAATAATCCAAGGGTGAATAAGGAACGATGAGAAGTGTTAGTCATAGATTTCTCCTTTAAAGTTGACGGGTTTGATAATTTCCTGCCGCATAGCCGCAGACTTCTAAAATCTCCTGCACCTTGCGGCTGCCTTCCGGAGTTTTGGTGATGTGGATCACCAGATGCACGGCCTCAGCAATCAATGGCTCTATGGGGGATGGTGATTCAGGATGCATGCTGATAAGCATGGCCATCCGGTCTAATCCGGCCTTGGCGTTATTGGCGTGTAATGTTGCCACACCGCCTTCATGGCCGGTATTCCAGGCCATGAGCAAATCCAGCGCTTCCGGGCCACGCACTTCGCCGACCAGTATGCGGTCAGGCCGCATGCGCAGCGTGGTCTTCAGCAACTGCGTCATGGTGACTTCCAGTGTCGTATGGTACTGGATGCAGTTTTTAGCGGCGCACTGGATTTCGCCGGTATCCTCGATGATAACAATGCGTTCATCGGCATTTTCTTCCACCATCTGGTGGATAATGGCATTGGTCAGCGTCGTCTTTCCCGATCCGGTGCCGCCAATGACCAGAATATTACGGCGGTTATGAACCGCTTCAATGATGATATTCTTTTGCTGCGCCGTAATGATGTTTTGCTGCACATAACGGTCGAGCGAAAATATAGCGCTGGCCTTTTTGCGGATGGCAAAAGTCGGCGCATGTACAATCGGCGGCAATTGCCCGGCGAAGCGGGAACCGTCCAAGGGCAGTTCGCCTTCCAGAATCGGATTCTTGCGGGTAATGGTCGAATCCAGGCAGGTGGCAATGGTACGCATGACCGCCTCAGCACGGCTGGGCGACATTTTCCCTATCGGGAGCATGGTTTTGCCAAGGCATTCCTGCCAAAGGATGCCGTCAGCGTTGAGAAGGATTTCGACGGTGCGTGGATCGGCCAATGCGTTTAGGACAGCCGGGCCAATATCGCGCCGCAGCTTCTCATGCAGGCGCTTCTTATGCGTGGCGTTATCGTCGTATTCCTGCTCTTGCATGACATGCCTCAAAAAATTCATCAGCGTCCTATGCCGATGAATTTATTGTTGCCCGGAATTGTCCAATGCGGGAGTGACTGGAGCTATTTATTCCGTAGGGAATTTCCTATTTTCTGATGCCGCCACCGCGCTATCGATACGAATATCGAAAATTTCTGGCCATACGTTTTGTGCCGCCTGTGCAATGTCAGCGATGTAATGATTCCTGATCCATTCAGCGACAAAGCGTGTCGGTGCGTGCAGCACCAGCTGGCCGTCTTGCTTATCCATGAGCCGAAGCTGGCTAAACCAGCTGCGGCATACGGCATCGCCATGTTCGCTGCGCAAGTGCTGCAGGACAGCGAGCCATTCTGCTGATTCCTGCGTATTGCTGGCAATATCCTGAATGGCAGGAGGGGAAGCATCGGGCGTTGGAGAAAATTCTAGCCAGCGCTCGCGTTTAAGCCATTTTGCCGGGTATGGCGAAAAGCCATCCATGGCTTCTTTGCTCAGCACATAGCGTTGTAGCGCTGCTATTAGCGCATCTTCGGGGGTTTTTCTGCAGGCTTCCCGCCATGCCGTGTACGCATTCGGCTTTTCACAGCGCCGCGCTGCTGGCCATGTTGTCCAAAACTGCTCGAATTCTGCTGGATAAGATTTTTTGCCTTTCGGGGATAACTCTTTAGGGTTAAGTGGAGAGTTCTTTGGAGAGTTAGTATGAACGTCATTCATCCCTCGCATGAACGTGGTGCATCCCTCAACTGAATCAGGTTCATCCCTCACGCTGCCCTGGGATGAATTTAATTCAGTTGATGGCATGGAGTGGATAAGGTTCACCCCTACATTTTCTGCTGAATATGGTTCATTGTTGCAGGGGTAAGCGGCACGGTATTCATTCGATGCCCATTTCCTCCCGCTAAGTTCGCGCTTATCCCTGACTAAAAAGCCGGCTATTTCTGCTTTTCGAAGATGCGTAAATACCGCTCGCTCAGTTAGCGAGGCATCATGCGCGATTTGCGTGGTGCTAGGATAGCAGCCTTCGCCGTGATCGTTCATGTAAGTGGATAGTGCGAGCAGTAGCAGCTTGGTAGTAGATTCCAGCGACGAACGCAAAATGGCCTGCCGCCAGCTCCAGACTTTCATAACGGTACAACCTTTGATGCTTGGCAGCGTATTGTTGGCCGGGACTTAAGTACCTGAGATGATACCTGCAGCCTCAAATGACTCCTGCAGTTTCACCTGCACCGTTTGCAATGCGGCGCGGTAGCCGCGCCCATAAGGACTGATGCCTTGCTCATGGTACGACTGGCTGGCTTCCACTTCAAAAAAGCTGGAAAGATCACTGACAACATCGCTAAATTGAGGATTGGATTGCTTTTTCTTTGCCATAAAATGCCTCGCTGACAGGTGAACGTGAATAAGTGGCAAGCACCCATACGATGGCGCACTTGTCGTGACTGGCGTTTAATCGGCGACGGCCAGAATCGCTAATTCTGTCTCGCTCGTGCAGTTCAGCGATTCTCAGCTGCACCATGTCATAGGAAAATCCCAGCATATCGGTCAGTTCAATGGAAGTTGCACCGGTGCAACCACGCCGCATAATCCCTCGATAGATTTGCTCACGCGCGGTGACAGCGTTACGCACGCTCTCAATTGATGCTGGCATAGAAAAAAACTGGAAATCCGAATCGAAAAGGCAACTATCGTTCATAAATGATTCCATTGTGCTACCCGGTTGAATGCGTGTGATTGTGCGGTAATGCATAATAAGCGCACATAATCCGGCTCCCAGCCTGCTAAGTCACAGACCATGGTGAAGTCGCTTTCATTATGAAAAAGCCAACCGATAGCTTCCTTTTTGAGCAACTGTTTCTCCGGCTTATTTGACAGATTTTTTGCATCCATTATTTGCTGCGCGATCACAGCGCGCCATAACGCATGGCAACTCTGTGTCAGTGGATCATCGCATGGAACGGTATCAACAAAGGTGTTCTGCCTGCAATGCGATTGCACCGTTGCTTCCGTTTGTGCGCCTTCAGCGAATGCTGATGGCAAAATAACGGGCGTAATGGAATGGCTATTTACGCGCTGCATTACGATGTGCTCCCCATTTTTGATCGTAGGTTCCCATGAACACGCAGATTTTCTCAGCTGTTCTCAGTGAGCAAACGCGGCCCTTGCGTAATTGCGATATAAAATTGGGGTCGCCAAGCGCCATCCGGCCAAACGTGGTAGGCGTAATGCCAACTCGCTGGATAAATACTTCAATCTGTGTTTTAAATTCTTCATTAAGCATGATAGGTAAATTACTGAGTTGCACCCTATCGGTCAATATGCTAATCCGTAGGACGTAACCTATTTTTTAGAAGGCAGTAAAACCATGTTGGATTCAGCACGAAAACGTCTGAAAGATATTTTTGAAGAGCGTTCAGATACAACGGATTTAAAGAAGGCTTCGCTCGCCATCGGACGCAATCAGGCATACCTGCATCAGTATCTTTATAAAGGCGTGCCTAAGAAGCTAGACGATGATGTGCGTAAAAAACTGGCCAAGCATCTCGGCATTCAGGCGCATGAATTGCTGCCGTCGGATTCACCGCTCAGGGAGATAGATTACGCCCCGAAACCGGAAGAATTTGTGCATATTCCGGTCTTCGATGTAGAGGCATCGGCAGGGCACGGTGCATTCAGCGATCAGGAGTCAATCCTTCATTTCCTGAGCTTTCGGCGTGAATGGTTGCGTATGATTAGCAATGCGCCATTTGATAAGCTTTCTGTCATCAAAGTAGATGGCGACTCTATGGAGCCGACGCTTTCCAATGATGATACGGTGCTGGTAGATGCGACGCAGAATACGCCGCGTAGTGATGGCATCTATGTGTTGCAATTCGACAACCGCCTTTACGTGAAACGGCTCCTGATGAATCCCGCCAAAGGCAAAGTCGCAATCATCAGTGATAACCCTGCCTATGCACCAATGGGTGATATTGACCCCGATGACCTTCGCATTGCTGGAAGAGTGTTATGGTTAGGCCGTCGCGTATAATAGGACGAATCCTACGGATGATAAGTTGAATGATAGGATGCTACCTATCAATATAGTCTCGCATAAAGGAGTGCGAGCATATGGTGGAAAAGCGCGTCGGTACTACACGTCAGGCTGCACAGTATTTTGGATTTACAGACAATCATGAATTACCAGATACTCGCACGTTTAAAGCTTGGGCAGATGATAATAAACTCACTCCTATACATGGTAAAAAGCATCATTTATGGTGGGATTTTAAAGCAATCTCGCAATGCCTTGATAAAAAAAGCGAGATTGAATCGTCTGAACCTGATTACGATCAAATTTTGAAGGAGAATTTATATGGGGAACGTAAAAGTGGACTACCTCATTATTCGTAGTCATAAGGGCAAGAAACGGTATTATTGGAATCCAAATAAACACTACACAGTCAACGGGGCACGCCAGTCTTGCCCTTGGGGATTAACAAAGATAGCTGCTTCCGACGATATAGAGGCAGCAAGCAAAGCCCAAGAGCTGAATATCGAATTAGAAAAATGGCGTAAGGGTATTGCGCAAGAAATACCAGAAAAAGACAGCATCGGCTGGCTTATTATTGAGTATAAAAAGAGTACGCGATTTAAAAAACTCGCGGATTCGACGCAGAAGCTTTATCAATGGAATTTTCCTGCAATCGCTAAGGGTTTTCGGGGCATACCCGTAGATAAAATTACACGCCAAAGAGCGCTTGCTTTCTATGAAGCACTGGCCGCTACTGGCGGCAAGCGTAAACCCTCCCAAATTATGCAGATCGCGCGTGTAATGTTTCAATACGGTATGGATAGGGGCTATAATGCAACGAATCCATTTAAAGAGCTTCGGGTGGAGAAGGCGAAGCCCAGGCAAGGCATTATATCGCCGAACGCTATTGCAGCAGCCAAAGCGAAAGCTTGCGAACTTGGATTGCCTTCCATCGCGCGCGCTATACAAATAGGCTACGACGCTGGCCAGAGGCCAGGCGATATTCGTATGCTTCCACGTGGGAATTATGATGGACAGTGGCTTCGGATTAAACAGAGTAAAACTGGCGCTATCGTTGATATTCCAGTTTATAAAATTCCTTCCCTGAAAGCGGAACTCGATACCATTGAGCATGACAGCCTGTTAATACTGCATGAGGAGCGCACCCGGAAGGCCTATGGCAAGGATATGCTTTGTAGGCGCGTGCGTGAGGTGTTTGAAGCGGCAGGGCTATCCAGCGATAACCAGTTCAGAGATTTACGTAGAACAGCGGTTGTGCGCCTTGCGGAGGCAGGCTGTACTATCCCAGAGATATGCTCGATCACTGGCCATAGCTTGCAGGAGGCTACCGGCATATTAAAAGTCTATCTACCAATGAGCAGAACGATGGCAGAGAATGCAGCCGATAAAGTGGAAAAGTTGAACAAACGCTAGCTGGCTATAGAACACGCTGTTGAACGAAGTGTAAAAAACAGCCCGCTCTCAAAGTACATATTTCTATTATCATTCAAAATGGTGCCCAGGAAAAGACTCGAACTTTCATGTTCTTGCGAACGCTAGCACCTGAAGCTAGTGCGTCTACCAATTCCGCCACCTGGGCCCAATATAACCGTGCCGCCTGAAGATATGCGGATCAAATTCACGGAAAATGGGTTATATCCCCTGCACCGCGCTTGTCAACCCCAGAACCAACCGGATGCAATAAGCATGGCTTTAGCGTCTTGCATTCGCTAAAACAGTTGAGTTTTCCGTCTAATCAGTTTTAAATCATTACCTAGCGAAACTAATACAGGTATTTAGTGTTATGGAACAACGTGTTGTTACGATTATTGGCGGTACCGGATTTGTCGGCCGCTATGTGGTGAAGCAGTTAGCCGCCGCCGGATATACGATTAGGGTCATTTCCCGCAACCCCAATTCCGCCCTCCACCTCAAAACATCCGGCAACGTTGGACAGATCGTCCTTGAGTCGGCAGACCTGACCAATCCCAAATCGCTGGTCGGTAAAATCGAGGATTCCTATGCCATCATCAACCTGACGGGCATCATGTTTGAATCCGGCACCCAAACCTTCGCCGGCCTGCACACGCACGGCACCGAAAAACTCGCACAAATGGCCAAGGCCGCTGGTGTAAAACGTTTCGTGCATTTATCGGCACTGGGTGTCGATAAAGCGTCTGGCTCACACTATGCCCGCTCCAAAATGCTGGGCGAAAAAGCGGTGCTGGATGCATTTCCGGAAGCCACTATCCTGCGCCCAAGCGTTATTTTCGGGCCGGAAGATAATTTCATCAATCTGTTTGCCTGCATGGCAAACCTCTCGCCTGCCCTACCCTTAATCGGCGGTGGAAAAACACGTTTCCAGCCGGTGTATGTCGGCGATGTGGCGAAGGCCGTAACCGCCAGCCTGTCGCGACCTGAATGTATGGGTCAGATTTACGAACTCGGCGGGCCGGAAGTGTTGACCTTTAAGGAAATCCTGCAATTCACCTTGAAAACACTGGGCCTCAAGCGCTTTTTACTTCCCATTCCTTTCAGCGTTGCCCCTGCTGCAGCACTGTGCGCAGAACTGTTCGGAAAAATCATCTACCCGCCTTTGCTCACGCGTGATCAGGTCAAATTGCTGAAATACGATAATATCGTCAGCACCGGTTCGCAGCATTTCGCCCATCTTGGCATCAGCCCGACGGCGATTGAAATCGTTGCCCCTGAATATCTGGCACGTTATCATAAGAAAGCGCTTGGGGTAAAATATGCTTAAATTCACGGATACACCACAGCAATACCCTGACGTGAAAGCGGCGGAATCGCGTAAAAAAGATTTCAATGAAATCTACGCGCAGTTTGACCCAGCTCAGGCGAGCGTACAGGCCTCGCGCTGTTCGCAGTGTGGCGTACCTTTCTGTCAAATTCACTGCCCGCTGCAAAATAATATTCCCGATTGGCTGAAACTTACCGCCGAAGGCCGCCTCGAAGAAGCCTATGCTATTTCCAGCGCCACCAACACCTTCCCTGAAATCTGCGGCCGTATCTGCCCGCAAGACAGGCTGTGCGAGGGCAATTGCGTCATCGAAAAAGGTTTTGATTCGGTCACCATCGGCTCGGTGGAACGCTACATCACTGAAAACGCATTCGCTAACGGCTGGGTCAAACCGATCAAAGTCACGCAGGAAACGGGCATATCTATCGGCATCATCGGCTCCGGCCCCGCTGGCCTTGCTGCTGCCGACATGCTACGCCGCAAGGGCCACGAGGTGCATGTGTATGACCGCTACGACCGCGTAGGTGGCCTGCTGATTTATGGCATCCCTAATTTCAAGCTGGAAAAAGAAATCGTCGCGCGGCGGCACCAACTGCTTGCCGAAGGTGGCATCTATTTTCACCTCAATTATGAGGTGAAGGACATTGCCGAGCTGAAAGAAAAACATGATGCCGTTTTGATTGCCACGGGCGTATATAAGCCCAAGGAAATCCAGATTCCCGATTACAGCCTCGCCAATATTATACAGGCGCTCGACTACCTCACCGCCAGCAACCGCAAGGGCCTTGGCGACCGCGTTGCTAATTATGAAAACGGAATGCTGAATGCCGAAGGCAAGGAAATCGTCGTCATTGGCGGCGGCGACACCGCTATGGACTGCGTGAGAACCGCTGTTCGTCAGGGTGCGCGCAGCGTCACCTGCCTATACCGCCGCAACGAAGAAAATATGCCTGGCAGCAAGCGTGAAGTGAAAAACGCGATGGAAGAAGGCGTAAAATTCATGTGGCTGTCTGCTCCGAAAGCATTTGCCGGTAACGGCTATGTGTCGCAGGTGCTGGTGCAGCAGATGCGCCTGATTTCGCATGATGCCAGTGGCCGCCAGTCGGTGGTTCCTGTCGAAGGTGAAACCTTCTCGATTCCTTGCGATCTGGCGATCAAGGCGCTTGGATTTGAACCCGAAGACCTGCCCACCCTGTTTAATGCCCCTGAGTTAGGCTTAAGCAAATACGGCACCGTGCATGTGGATTCCAAAAGCTTTGCCACCAGCCTCGAAGGCGTATTTGCCGCTGGTGATATCGTGCGCGGGGCCAGCCTTGTGGTGTGGGCGATTAAAGACGGCCGCGATGCCGCCGCCGCCATGCACCGCTATGTCATGTCACAACACACAAAGAGTAAAGCCGCATGAGACTCCTGATAGTGAGCACTGCTCTTTGTATATCGGCTTTACTGTGCAGCTTTGATGCCAGCGCGCAGCGTATGCAGGATTTGTCACTTCCCGTGGACCAGTCCACGAGCAATACCGGCGGCAGCAAACCTTTTCAGAACGATATCACCCGCCGGACACAGCAGTTTGATAAAACTGCCAAACAGGCTCCGACAACTCCTATCACCTCTGACAACACCGCTCTCCCTTCCAAAAGCTTTATGGAGGGGTATTGTGACCCCAGCTTTGTGTCGATGCTGGCAAACAACCGCAAATATTTCGGTCAGGAACAATGTTTAGGACAGGTGCGCGACGATGCCTGCGCGCGCTTCAAAGCCCTACCCAAAGAAGTGAAGGATGTGCTAGATGAAGCGGTCGGCTGTATGTTTGCCAACAGCAACGGTTATGCTATCAATAAAAATCAACCGGTGGATAACCAGTCTATTGAATGCGGCGCGTCGTATGCACGGCGCATCGAAATGCTCAAAAAATACTACACTGACTACTACGCCAACTATGCGCTGTTGTTTATGCCGGATGATATTCTGGATACCCCCGGCCGCTGTGTAAATAGGAACTGAAACGATGAAATGGTCATGGGACGAAGACTGGAATAAACGCGCATCTGCCCTTGCTGAAAACGGCATGTACGACCCTGAGAACGAACATGATGCCTGTGGTGTCGGGTTCATCGCCGCCATTGACGGGAAACCACGCCGCAGCATTGTCGAAGCGGGTATCAATGCGCTGAAAGCCGTGTATCATCGCGGCGCGGTGGATGCCGACGGAAAAACCGGCGATGGTGCAGGCATCAATATCCAGATTCCGTTTGATTTTTTCAAAGACCATATTGAACGCAGCGGCCAAAAATTAATTAATGGGGGCGTCAAAGGCGACCAGCTCGCCGTCGGCATGATGTTTTTGCCGAAGAAAAATTTTGCCGCGCAGGAAACCTGCCGCGCCATCGTTGAAAGCGAAATCCTGAAAATGGGCTACCGCATTTACGGCTGGCGTCAAGTGCCGGTAAAAGCAGAGGTCATTGGTGAAGTAGCGGGTGATTCACGCCCTGAAATCGAGCAAATCCTGATCACCGGAAAACAGGGCATGACCGAAGCGCGCTTCGAGCTGGAGCTGTATTTTATCCGTAAACGCATTGAAAATGCTGTGCGCGCTAAAGCGATCAACGATTTCTATATCTGTTCGCTGTCGTGCCGCAGCCTGATCTATAAAGGCCTGTTCAAAGCCGAGCAGCTCACCGCTTTTTACCCTGATCTGCTGGATGAACGCTTTGTGTCGTCCTACGCCATTTTCCACCAGCGCTTCTCCACCAACACCGCACCGGCATGGCACCTTGCCCAGCCGTTTCGCATGATTGCCCATAACGGCGAAATAAATACGGTAAAAGGCAACATCAACTTCATGCGCAGCCATGAGGCCACTTTCCACTGCGAGGATTTCAAAGGCTTTGAAAACGACCTCCTTCCCGTCATTCCCGACAATACCTCCGACACCGGCGCGCTGGATTCCGTGGTGGAAATTCTCACGCGTGCGGGTCGCCCGCTTCCGCTGACTAAACTTATTCTTATTCCACCCGCATGGGCGCGCACCTCCGACATGCCGCAGGCGCACAAGGACATGTTTTCAAGCCTCAACAGCGTATCCGAACAATGGGACGGCCCCGCCGCCATCGCCGCCACCGACGGCCACTGGATCATCGCAGGCATGGACCGTAACGGTCTGCGCCCGATGCGCTACAGCATCACCAAAGACGGCCTCATCATGGTCTGCTCCGAATCAGGGATGGTGAACGTATCCGACTCCAACATCATCGAGCGCGGCCGCCTTGGGCCGGGGGACATTTTGGGTATCGATTTACAAGCGGGAAAACTTTACCGCGACGGTGAGTTGAAAGACCTGCTCGCCGCCCAATATCCTTATAGCGAATGGGTGAATAACATTGTCCGCCTGAGCGACGTGCTGGTTGATAAGAACGCCAACGTCACCTCGTCGGGTATCCGCCACACCTCACCCGAACGACTAAAAACCCTCCAGCTGGCCACGGGCATAACGCACGAAGATATTGAAAGCATCCTGCACCCGATGGCTGAAGACGGCAAAGAAGCGATCGGCTCCATGGGCGATGATACGCCGATGGCCATTCTGTCCGAAAACCACCGCGGTTTTCACCATTTCTTCCGCCAGAATTTTTCGCAAGTCACCAATCCGCCGATTGACAGCTTGCGCGAACGCCGCGTGATGAGCTTGTACACACGCCTAGGCAACGACGGTAACTATCTTGCACTCGACAATTCCCACAGCCACATCCTGCTGGCGGAATCGCCGGTGCTGCTGAGCCATGAACTCGATGTCATCAAGCAACATTTTGCTGAACGCGTCACCGAAATCGACACGCTGTTTGAGCTTTCCGATGATGACAATGCATTGCGCAATGGCATCAACCAGATGCTGCATAAAGCGGAAACCGCGATGCGAGAAGGCAAAACCTACATTGTCCTCACCGACGAGCGCATGGATAAAAATCATGCCGCCATCCCAATGATTCTGGCGGTTTCGGCCCTTCAAACACATCTGGTAAAACATAAGCTGCGTAAAAAAGCCTCTATTTTAGTACGCACGTTGGAATGTATTGAAGTACATTGCTGCGCGGTGCTTATTGGCGTGGGCGCTACCATCGTCAATCCATATCTTGCCGAAGAAACGCTGGTGGATCGCCACAAGCGCGGCCTGTTTGGCGCTAAAAAACTCGACACCGTACTCGCCAATTACCGCGAAGCCATGGGGCAAGGCCTGCTCAAGGTCATGTCGAAAATGGGCATCTCCATCATCAGCGCCTATCGCGGTGGCCTGAATTTTGAAGCTATCGGCCTGTCACGCTCACTGGTGGCCGAATTTTTCCCCGGATTACCATCACGCATTTCCGGCATTGGCCTTTCCGGCATTGCAGAACGCATCCACACCACGCACGCCACCGCCTTCACACAAGGCAATGTAGAGACACTACCAATCGGCGGGTTTTACCGCTTCCGCGCCAACACCGAAAAACACGCGTGGGAAGGTTCCCAAATTCACATCCTTCAAACCGCCGTCACCAATGGCAGCTATCAGGGTTTCAAACACTATTCCGATCTGGTGCGAAAAAGCGGCATCCTCCACATCCGCGACATGTTGGATTTCCGCCCCACACAGGCGGCCATACCGATTGAGCAGGTGGAATCCATCACCGAAATCCGCAAGCGCTTTGTCGCACCTGCCATGAGCCTTGGCGCACTTTCTCCCGAAGCGCATCAAACACTGGCGATTGCCATGAACCGCATGGGCGCGGCCTCCAATTCCGGCGAAGGTGGTGAAGGGCCTGAGCGTTACAAACCATTTGCCAACGGCGACAACGCCAATTCCACCATCAAGCAGATTGCCTCGGCACGCTTTGGTGTCACGGCAGAATATTTAAACTCTGCCACCGAGCTGCAAATCAAGGTGGCACAAGGAGCAAAACCAGGTGAAGGCGGCCAGCTTCCGGGATTTAAGGTCACGGCAGAAATCGCCCGCCTTCGCCATGCCACGCAAGGGGTAATGCTCATCTCCCCGCCACCGCACCACGATATTTATTCCATCGAGGATTTAGCGCAGCTCATCTACGATTTAAAACAGATCAATCCCGATGCGTATGTGTCGGTGAAACTGGTTGCGCAATCCGGCATCGGCACCATCGCCTCGGGCGTTGCCAAAGCCATGGCTGATAAAATCGTCATTGCCGGCCATAGTGGCGGCACGGGTGCGTCCCCGTGGTCCAGCATTAAACATGCGGGTATCCCGTGGGAAATGGGCTTGTCCGAAGCCAATCAGGTACTCACCCTCAACCGCCTTCGCCACCGTGTTAAACTGCAAACCGATGGTGGCCTGAAAACCGGACGCGACATCGTAGTTGCTGCCATGCTCGGTGCGGAAGAATACGCGCTCGGCACTGCGGCGCTGGTAGCCATGGGTTGCTTAATGGTACGCCAGTGCCACATGAACACCTGCCCTGTGGGCATCACCACGCAAGACCCAGCTTTGCGCGCCAAGTTCGACGGTTCTGTCGACAAGGTAGTGAACCTGTTCAGCTTCGTGGCTGAAGAAGTACGTGAAATTCTGGCATCACTGGGCTTTGCCACCTTGAACGAGGTTATCGGCCGATCCGATTTACTGACACAAGTTAGCCGCGGTAGCGAAGATCTGGTCGATCTCGACCTCAACAATCTGCTGGCGCAAGCCGACACCGGTGTGAATGCGCGCTACTTCACGCTTAAAAGCCGCAATGAAGTGCCCGATACGCTGGATGCCCAGATGCTCAAGGATGCGCATAGTGCCCTCAAACGCGGCGAAAAAATCCAGCTGGCCTACACCGTCCGTAACACCATGCGTGCGGTCGGCACACGTTTATCATCCATGATGACGCGCCGCTTCGTCACTTCCGAACTGCAACCCGACCACATCACCCTGCGCCTGCGCGGCTCAGCGGGGCAATCGCTCGGGGCTTTTGCCGTGCGCGGATTAAAAATCGAACTGTACGGGGATGCCAACGACTATGTCGGCAAAGGCCTGTCGGGTGCGACGATTGTCATCCGTCCGCGCCCATCCAGCACACTTGTGCCACATGATAATACCATCATCGGCAACACTGTGCTTTACGGAGCAACATCAGGTAAACTCTTCGCCTCCGGTCAGGCGGGCGAACGTTTTGCTGTGCGCAATTCCGGCGCGCTGACAGTGGTTGAAGGCTGTGGTTCCAACGGTTGCGAATACATGACGGGTGGCACATCGGTCATTTTAGGCAGTGTTGGCCACAACTTTGCTGCCGGCATGACCGGTGGCATGGCATTTGTCTATGATCTCGAGGGCAGCTTTGAAGCCCGCGTCAACGCCGACACCGTAGTCTATCAGCGCATCCAGTCCACTCACTGGGAAAATATACTGCGCGATGCTCTGGCTGAACATCTGGCAGAAACAGACTCCTTGCGCGCGGAAAACATCCTCTCCGGCTGGGAGTGGGAATTACCGAAATTCTGGCAGGTCTGCCCGAAAGAGATGGTCTCACGCCTTGAGCAGCCGCTGGCGGATAGCGTGAAGGAGAAACGTGCGTGAGACAACTTTACCACACGCATCTCTCGCCGTTTTGCCGCAAAATCCGCATGCTGATGAAGGAAAAAGGCCTTGAATTTGAGCTAGTATGTGAAAATCCGTGGGATCGCAAACTGGATTTATTCGCCCTCAACCCCGCCGGTGAAGTGCCGGTTCTGGTCGAAGAAGACGGTACTATTATTTCGAGCGCCTATGCCATCGCTGAATATCTCGAAGAAAAATATCCCGAAATTACCCTGCTGGGCACGTCGCAGTATGAACGTGCAGAAGTGCGCCGCCTCGTTGACTGGTTCGACCATAAATTTGATTATGAAGTGACACAGCCGGTGTTATTTGAAAAAGTATTCAAAAACTATCTCGGTGGCGGCGAACCCAACTCCTCCGCTATCCGCAATGGTAAAACCCACCTGCTCTACCACCTTGATTATGTCGGCTATCTCGCCAACGAACGGTATTTCCTTGCCGGTGACAATTTAACGCTGGCGGATTTAGCTGCTGCATCGCATCTGTCGGCGCTCGATTATTTAGGCGATGTGCCGTGGGATTATAACCACGCCGCCCATGGCTGGTACGCGCTGATGAAATCACGCCCATCCATGCGCAACATCCTGATCGAGCGTGTGCGCGGTGTGCGCCCGCCGGTGTATTATGAAGATCCTGATTTTTAGGAGAGTACTTAAAGGTAATATTATGAGATTTCGCCTCCGCAAGGCGAGTATAGATGCTGAACTAAGGACTTCCTTTGAGAGGTATGGTAAGGGAGCCATGCAGATAGTACTCGCAACTACTAATAACTTTTATCATGAAGGTGTAACCCACCCTATAACCGAAGAACTTTTTCGTGAGTCTCTACTTCCTTGGCTTACAGAACAATATGATAAAGAGGAGCGAAAAGAAACTGTCTCGCTCATAATGGAAGCGGCTATAACGCTCTTTGTTTTTTTGGAACTATTCGTGGATGCGTGGAAGCATTTTTTTCCTAAATAAGCATTGTATACGCTGGATACTAACATCAAAAAATCAATCCTTAATAAATCAAAGAGTATTGGCTTTGACACCATCGCGTTCACCATTCCTACTCTTGCTTTGAGCGTGCAAGCCGGTTTACACGGCTTTATCGAGCAAGGGTTTCACGGCGACATGGGCTGGATGGCGGATAAGGCCGCTAAACGCGCCGACCCCAAATTACTGTGGCCAGAGGTACAATCCGTCATCATGCTGGGGCATAATTACGGGCCGGATTTCGACCCGATGGAAAAATTGCAGCACCGTGAAACAGGTGTGATCTCGTCCTATGCACTGAATAACGATTATCACGATGTCATCAAAAAACGCCTGAAGGAACTCGCCGGATGGATCGCGCACACCTATGGCTGCGAGGTGAAAGTATTTGTCGACACTGCCCCTGTGATGGAAAAATCCCTCGCCGCACAAGCAGGTCTGGGCTGGCAGGGCAAACACACCTGCATGGTCAGCCGCGAATTCGGCTCATGGTTGTTTCTGGGTAGTATATTCACCACCCTGCCCCTTGCGCCTGATATGCCCGAAAACGACCATTGCGGTAGTTGCAGAAAATGCCTTGATATCTGCCCTACACAAGCCTTCACCGCCAGCGGACAACTGGATGCACGCCGCTGCATCTCCTATCTCACCATCGAACATAAAGGCCAGATCCCATTGGAATTTCGCAAGGCCATTGGCAACCGCATCTATGGCTGCGATGATTGCCTTGCCGTGTGCCCGTGGAACAAGTTTGCACAAACCGCGCAGGAAACCGCCTACCATCCGCGTAAAGAGCTGGAATCACCACTACTGCGCGATCTTTTAAAACTGGATGATACAGCGTTTAGGCTTCTGTTTTCCAAATCACCGGTCAAACGCATCGGCCGCGACCGCTTCGTACGCAACGTCCTGATTGCGGCGGGCAACAGCGCCGATCATTCGCTCATCGCCGATATTACCCCCTTATTGGCGGATGCATCACCGCTGGTGTCGGAAATGGCCGCGTGGGCACTTGGCGAATTTTAAAAAGCGTCTATATAATATATAGTGTATCTCATTACCGATGGAGCGAAGCATGTCTGAAGTCACCATTTACACCAAGGATTACTGCCCTTTTTGCGTCAAAGCAAAGAACCTGCTGAAGCGCAAAGGCCATGAAAACATCAAAGAAATCGACATCAGCCATGATGAATCCCTGCAAAAGGAAATGATTGAAAAATCCGGTGGACGCAAAACCGTGCCACAAATTTTCATCGGCTCCAGTCATGTCGGCGGCTGCGACGACCTATATGCACTGGATTCCGCAGGAAAACTCGATGCCATGCTGGCTTTGGTATAGCGCCACGCGGTAAAATCAAAATTTCACTAGTATAGAAACGGGTGGTTTTGTTGCATTTAAGCAACAGCACTAAGCTTTCTAATTTTTTTCTACACTACCACTACATATAGTTAGTGCAGCAATGATGAATTTTGTGTAAAGATTACATACAATTTTAGATAATTTTTACTATTAGAAAATTCTCTAGATAAATAAATAGCAAATAGAGGCGCATAGCGAGTGTACATCATACCGTTTTGGAATTTCTTCTGGAAGCATTCGGCTAAAGTGGGAGCAAAAGCGGTGTTAACTTCTGAATCTGGTACTACCCTTAGCGATAACTCTGAAGCCCTCCTTTCCAATGACGGCCTCACCCAAGCAGAAAAATATGAATACCTCGCCGAGTACGGCACCCACATATTATGCCTGCTCAACGCACACACCGGTTGCACCTATCTCTCGCGCAACTTCAACACCATCACTGGCCTCGACAACCAGAGTTTTTATGGCACATCGCTGCTGAGCATCATGCACGCTGATTACCATGAATCGTTCGAGCGCATCACCCACCAGACGATTCCTGAGAGCGAACCGATGCAGTGGCGCTGCAAGCTCCAGCATGCCGACCAAAAATGGTACTGGTACAACATGCTGATTCATTCAAAACATGGCGGCAAAGCCAACGAATATGTCTGCATCATGGAAAATGTCCATGAAATGATCCAAACACAAAGCACCCTGCAAAAATCCAAACTGGAAGTCGAGTTAGCACTGCGCTCGCGCTCGGAATTTCTCTCTAATATGAGCCATGAACTACGCACGCCGCTCAACGCCATCATCGGGTTTTCGCAAATTATAGAAAGCGAGATTTTCGGTAAAATTGATCACCCCCAATACCGCGACTATATCCGCCACATCCATGAAAGCGGCTTTGACCTGTTAGCTAAAATCGAAGACTTGCTGGAAATTGCCAATATCGATGCGGGCCGTGTGTCGTTATCGCCGGAAAAAGTCCACATCAATGAAATTTTCCGCCATGTGGCCGAAACACAATCCCATCACGCCATGTCCGCGCAGGTGACGCTGACCACGCGCTGCTCCCCGAACGACATTATGCTTTTTGTCGACCGCCTGAAACTACAGCACATACTCGGGCATCTGGTTTCGAACGCCATCAAATTTTCGCCGCAGGACACCTCCATCTCCTTGAGTGCGGTGGCTACCGAAAATGGCCTGAACATCTACGTTCAGGATACCGGCACCGGCATGACCAGCCGCAAGCTGAACGCCATCACCATGGCCATGCAGGAAGATAATTGCTGGAGTGTCGCCCATGATAACCAGAGCATTGGGCTTGGCCTTGCGCTCACGCGTGAATTTGTAGTGCTGCACGGCGGCGAGGTCAGTGTTGACAGCAGGCCAGCCGAAGGAACGACCATCACCATCAGCCTGCCGAAGGAATGCGTGTATCAGACCGTGGTTGAGGATGTTGAATACGAAGAGCAAGCCGTCGGCTGATCGTACAAGCGGCCATTAACAGGCATATCATGAATAAAGAACAAGCCGCCCTCGATATCATTAATGCTGCGTTACCTGCCGTTCCGTTTGAAGGCTGGAACCAGCAGACGCTCAAGAATGCCGCCGTAAAAGCGGGCTATAAAAAAACCGATGTGATCCGCGTGTTTCAGGGCGGTGCAGTAGAAGCCGCCGAACAGTTCCTGCAACATTTTGACCGTGCCATGGAACAGGCCTTACAGGGCTATTACCTCGACACTATGAAAATACGCGAGCGCATCACCACCGCCGTGCGCGTCAAACTGGAGCTGATGGAGCCACACCGCGAGTCTGTGCGTAAAGCCATGGCGTTGCTGGCGCTGCCATTTTACATGCACCGCAGCCTGCGGCTTTTATACGAAACGGTAGATTCTATATGGTATGCGGTAGGTGATCAGTCGACCGATTTTAATTTCTATACCAAGCGCCTGACGCTGGCGGGGGTGTATTCCTCTACGCTCATTTTCTGGCTGGATGATAAAAGTCCGGGCTGTGCCAACAGCTGGGTGTTTTTAGACCGCCGCATCAACGATATTATGACGATTGAAAAAGTGAAAAAACACCTGCGTGAAAAATTTTTATAGCCAACTAATAGACGCACACACACTTTAAACTGCCACTACTAGACCCACAGCTGGGCGGAACACCGGCACAGGTTATCCCACCGCTGATAGTACCTCCACCACCGCTGGCACCTCCGGCTCCCCCGCCGGTCGTCGGATTAGTATTCGCACCCCCGCCTGCATTAATGTTAAAAGGCTGTGCCAGAATACTGGATGGCAGAATGTAATCACCACGGCTGGTGATATATACCAGATCATCGAAATTATCGAGTTTGTTGGCTGGATTAGATGTGGGATCTTTTTGGACAAATACGCCATCCACTCCTGTGGCTGCAGCGCTGCTATCACAATCGCAATTATCCAGCTCGGAGGTATTGACAGAACTGGCATTAATGCGTGTTGCTCCGCCGTTGCGTGGATAGGCTCCGTGGCCATCAGGACCGAAGCTGATAAGCGCTTCGCAGATGATGGTCGACTTCGCGTTACCCTGCGCATCCTTAATCGTCATGCGCGTCGACATGTCATAGGTGCTGATAATATTGAACGCGCCCATTTGCGTCATATCCTTGCTGACCGCATACATAAAGCGCCGTCCCCAGCCATCGAACGCATAGTCATCGGGCAATTGCAGCGTTTTAACGGGAATCATTCCCTCGCGCACGTCCTGCGCGCCTACAGCGGGCGATTGTGAAAAGTTGGCGGCCGGCGCACCGCCGGTACAGGCCCCCGGATTAGTCGCCGCCACACCGAAATTGAGGGTACTGATAGTAATCGTGGCATCGGCAGGGCACGGCAGACGGCTGAAGGCCAGACGGTATTCATACAGCGCTTTCTGGATCGCCTCCATTTTGGCAACGGTCTGTCTATATTGCAAGCCCCGCAGGCCTGCAGAAAATGCCGTGACCAACGACACGGACACAATAGAAATAATGGCCAGCACCACCGTCATTTCGAGCAGGGTAAACCCCTGCGTCTGACGCTTATGTGGATGTTGGCTTTGTAAAGTGGCCATTATGCTTTCCATTACAGTTAGAATGCTGGAATTCTATTGTAAAACGCAATGGATTAAGGCTTTGTTAATATATCCAGCAAAACCAGTATTTTGCTTTATCTCAGCCATTAGCCAACCAGATAGCGGGCGACAAACGCAAAATAGAATCCAATCAAATACAACCCAACAGACACATAAAAAAACCCAAGGCTGATTCGCCGTAGGCGCAGGCATGCTTTTGCTCTATCTGCATCCACCGGACAGGGAGCATTGCGGCTCAGGTAGCGTGTGGTACCAGAAATCACAATCATGACGCCGGAAAAGGTAAAAAGCCCTACCTTATGCTCGGAAAGCCATATAAGCTGCGGAAATGTGCTGACCACCCCTATAAGGGCAGCGCCCGCCCCCAGCGATACGAATAATGCAGGCAAAGCACAGCATAGCAGCGTGCTAAACGACCCAAATAACGCCAGTGTTGGTACAATAGTGTTACGGAAGCTCATTGGTTATAACGCTTAATATCAGTCACCGTGTATCCGGCGTCAATCAAAAGCGCGGTAATGACCTTATCATCCATTGTTTGGTTTGCTTTGGTGTTGATGATAACCAGCTTGTTATCAAGATCCACTTTTACCTTCTCGACAGCAGGTTGCGCCTTAAAAGTTTTTTCAATACCCGTCGCACAAAAGGAACAGACCAGCCCATTCACGCTGGCTTTTATGGTTTCGGCCTGCGCTGTACCGGAAACCATCATAAACAGAAAACCTGCTCTAAACATTCTATGCATACCGCCTCCTCAAAACTGCAAGACCCAGTTTGCCATGATGTGATGATTGCTGCTATAGCCTGCCTCCACCAGCGTTGTCTTATAAAAAAAACGCACGAGAGGTGTGATCACCCGTGTCTGGTCTTTGGCAGGGTGGTTATCGAACTGCACCATCAGCCATGTATTCAGGTCGTCATAATTGGCAATGTATGGCGCAAAACCAACCCTTGCCCGTTGCCATACTGAGGTTTCTATATGATCGGCATACATGCCGCGTATTTCATACGAGGTAAATATACGCCTACTTTCGTAATCCGCCATCACCGCAGACCACGCGGAAAACCCGTTACCAGCATGGTAATGCGATATGCCTGCGCCTGTCATATTGAATATATTTGCCTGACCATCTGGCATATTCCAGCGTTTGACCAGCGTATTGAGCTGCGGGCCAATAGTTTTAAATTCCTTGCCGCCTTCTTCCTGCTTGGCATACAACCCGACCGCGTAATCTTTGGTCACCGTATAATCTAACGAGAGCGTGTGTCCGGTTTCGTCATTTTCCTGCATCGCCATAGTACCTCCCACATACGAAATGGGCTTTGCATCGGCAGCGGCTATCCAGAAAAAACTGGCGAATGCGGCAATGGCAATGCTTTTCATGGCTTTGCTTTCTTGCTGATATGTTCAAGTATCGGGCAGCAATCCGTGGGGGAATCATCTGCCGGACATTGCGCCACCAATTCTTTTAATACCTTTTTAATTTCTTTTAATTCGCAGATACGCATTTCCGCTTCTTTGATTTTGGCTTCCGTATGCATCAATATCTGCGCGCAGGTAGATTGATCAGAAGTTTTCAAGGTCAGCAGCTTGCGGATTTCATCCAGAGTAAAGCTGAGTTCCTTGGCTCCACGGATAAAACGTACCACCCTAACCGTCTGTTGGTTGTAAAGCCTGTATCCGGCGGGCGAGCGTGATGTATCCGCAAGCAGTCCCATTTTTTCGTAATAGCGCAGCGTATCGGCGCTCACGCCCGTAAGCTCTGATAGTTTCCCGATAGTAAGTTGCCTGCTGCTTGTCATATAAGCAAGTATAAACCTTGGAGTATACTCCAAGGTCAATGCTTATTTTAAAACACGCAACCGACCAATAACAGTCAGTGATTACATGTGTATGACTTTACCAAACGCATCCAGTACCGATTCATGCATCATTTCCGACAAGGTCGGGTGCGGGAACACGGTGTGCATAAGGTCAAGCTCGGTGCCTTCCATCTGGCGGGCAATGGCATATCCCTGAATCATTTCGGTCACTTCCGCACCGATCATGTGCGCGCCGAGCAATTCGCCGGTTTTGGCATCAAAGATGGTTTTGATCAGGCCTTCGGGTTCGCCCAACGCAATCGCCTTGCCGTTGCCGATAAACTGGAAGCGGCCAACTTTGATGTCTTTCTTCGCTTCTTTGGCGGCTTTTTCGGTCATGCCCACGCTTGCGATCTGCGGCCATGAATAGGTGCATCCCGGAATGTTTTTGGTGTTGAGCGGATGTACATCTTTTTGTCCGGCGATTTTTTCAATGCAGATCACGCCTTCGTGCGACGCTTTATGCGCCAGCCACGGCGGACCGGTTAAATCACCAATCGCGTATACTCCTGCCTCACCGGTAGCCGACCATTTATCAACCACGATGTGCGTTTTTTCGACTTTTACCTTCGTGCCTTCAAGGCCAAGATTCTCAACATTGCCGACAATGCCCACCGCCATGATCACGCGGTCCACGGTTACATCCGTGGTTTTCCCAGCGGCTTCAAGTGTCACGGTTACGTTGTCCTTACCTTTTTTCAGGCCTTTGACATTGGTGGCGGTATGAATTTTCATACCCTGCTTTTCAAACGATTTCTGTGCGAGCTTCGAGATTTCCTCATCTTCCACCGGAAGGATGCGCTCCATCACTTCCACCACCGTCACATCCGCGCCCATCGAGCGGTAGAAACTAGCGAACTCAATGCCAATCGCACCGCTACCAACCACCAGCAGCGACTTCGGCATTTCGGTTGGCACCATCGCTTCTTTATACGTCCACACCAGCTTGCCGTCCGGCTCCATGCCCTCAATCGTGCGCGCCCGCGCTCCAGTTGCGAGAATGATGTGCTTGGCGGTGAGTTCGCTGACTTTTTTACCATCCTTTTCAACGGACACTTTACCTTTGCCCGCGAGTTTGCCGTGACCGTCAAACACGGTGACTTTATTTTTCTTCATCAGGCCTGATACGCCTTTGGACAACTGACTTGCCACGCCGCGTGAACGCGCCACGACTTTGGCGAGATCAAACTTGATGTTGGTAGCGGAAATGCCATAAGCATCGAGGTTGTGCATCAGGTGATGGATTTCCGACGAACGCAACAGCGCTTTCGTTGGGATACAACCCCAGTTGAGGCAGATGCCGCCCATGTGTTCGCGTTCCACCAGCGCGGTTTTCATCCCCAGCTGCGAGGCACGAATGGCGGTTACATATCCACCTGGCCCACCGCCCACAATCACTACGTCAAAATTTGTCTCGGTCATTGTCTTTTTCCTGTAAAATTATTGCTGTTCATCCGGCAGAGGCACGCGGGACGAGTGCTGGTCAACGATCAGCCATTTGCCACCTTCGAGCGAATAGACGAAGGAGAAACGCGCCGGAATCGTCACCTGCTCGCCTTCTTGCGTGTAGCTCAGCGTATAGCGGCCACTATTGACGGCCATGGTACCGAAGGTGCGCGGATGCGTGTCTTCGATTTCCACCTTGATATCGGGATTGACAATCACGCGCTTGAAATAGCCTTCAATCTGCTCGCGCTTGGTCAGCGGGTCTTGGGCAAAGGTGGAGATCATGATGGCGTGCTTGTCATAAAGCTTCATGATGGCATCGACATTGCCACCTTCCACCGCTTCTTTCCACTGGGTCAGCGCACCGTCGACATCCTGTTTGCCAGCACTTTTGGCAGGTTTATCGTCCGATGGCGCTTCGCGCGCAATCACGGGAGAAGCAAAAAGCAACGTAGCGGCGATCAGGCTGGTAAGGCGTAAATGGGTCATTATACGAACTTTCTTGGTTACGATTACAGGAGCAATAAAGCAGGGCTTTCGAGATAGTGCTTGAGCGCAGCAAGGAATTCAGCGCCAATCGCGCCGTCCACCACGCGGTGATCGACCGACAGGGTCAGATCCACCATGTTACGCACCACCATCTGGCCATGGCGCACGACCACGCGGTCTTCACCCGCGCCAACCGCTAAAATGCAGCCCTGCGGCGGATTGACGATCGCCGAGAAGGTTTTGACACCGAACATGCCGAGGTTGGAAATAGAGAATCCGCCACCTTGAAATTCTTCGGGCGCGAGTTTGCCGGTGCGCGCACGTCCGGCGAGATCTTTCATTTCGCCCGACACGGTGACTACCGATTTCTGGTCGGCATTCTTGACAATCGGGGTGATGAGGCCGCCTTCAATCGCCACCGCCACCGAAATATCGATGTTGTTATATTGCACGATCGCATCGTCATACCATGAGGCATTTGCTGCCGGAACCTTGCGCAGCGCCATGCCCACCGCCTTGATGATGAAATCGTTCACCGAGGTTTTATAGGCCGGTTTTTTGTCTTTTCCCGCGATAGCTTCCGCTTCGAAATTGATGTCCTTGCGGATATCGAGGAGCTTGTTTAGCTCCACATCAACCGTCAGGTAGAAATGCGGCACCTGCTGTTTGGATTCGGTCAGGCGGCGCGCGATGACCTTGCGCATGTTGCTGTTGGGAATTTTGGTGAATTCCACCGGATTGCGCATCACGCGGCCAGAGCGGCCCAGATTGCCTGAGCTTTTGGCTTTCAGCACGTCTTCCTTTACCACGCGGCCATGCGGGCCGGTGCCGGCAACGCCTGCGATGTCGACGCCTTCTTGCGCAGCCACGCGTTTGGCCAGCGGGGATGCAAATACACGCTCACCTGCGCTGCGCATGGGTGCGGCAGCAGCCGGAGCTGCCGTTGGAGCAAGGCTTGGTGCGGATGTCGGCGCAGCAGTAGGTGCGGCACTTGGCGCAGCGGCCGGTGCAGCAGCGGGTGCAGCCGCTTCGGCAGGTTTCGCAGCAGCGGCTTTTGGTTTATAGGTGTCCAGCACCTTTTTATCTTCGCCGTCTTCCAGCAACAGCGCGATGAGCTGGTTGACCTTCACCCCTTCCGTACCACCGTTTACGATAATTTTGCCGATAATACCTTCATCCACCGCTTCCACTTCCATGGTTGCCTTATCGGTTTCGATTTCGGCGATCACCTGACCGGATTTAATTTTATCCCCTTCCTTAACCGTCCATTTGGCAAGGTTGCCTTCGGTCATGGTAGGAGAGAGTGCGGGCATTAAAATTTCTATCGGCATAACATGTACTTTTCTAGCTAAGGTGAAGCAGCGCAAGTCTGCAAGAATGGGTATAAAATATCAATTGAACGGCGATACGCAATCAGGTTTTTGAGAGCGCTGCACCGTGACTGCGGTTTTAAATTTCTGGCTTATCAGGGCTTCGGATAATTTAAAGGCGTTATCGAGCGTATCAACCTGATAATTACCCGCCGCCAGCAGCAAATAGCTGGTGTCCTGATAACCATTTTCATAGCTGTTGACCTGTTCGTTGATCGTGTAGTTCCACGTCAGGTTGACTATTCTTTTGACCTCGGCTTGCTTCGTCAGATCGGATATTTGCTGAACTTTTTCATCAAACTTCTTTTTGGCATCCTGATTGGATTTGCCCAACGAAGTGAAATTCACAGCCACAAATACATTGTCCTTCATCTCGCACTCGGGAACATCATTTTTAGTCGTTGCCGCCAGCGCCGGAGAAGCCAGAAGCAGGATCGCAACCAAGGTCGTAACAGTATATTTCTTCATGGTCATTTCCCTTATGCAGCTTGTTGTTCGCGGTAGCACACCTGTTTTACTGCCTCGATAATGTGCGAAGCCTGTGGAAGCGCTATTTTTTCGAGGTTTGCCGCGTAAGGCAACGGAACATCCACGCCCGCCACACGCGCCACCGGCGCATCGAGGTAATCAAACGCATGTTCCATAATCACCGCAGCGATTTCCGAGCCAATACCAGCAGCTGGCCACCCCTCTTCCACCGATACGCAGCGGTTGGTTTTCTTCACCGATTCCACGATGGTATCCGTATCCAGCGGACGCAGGGTGCGCAAATCAATCACTTCGGCGCTGATGCCCTGTGCTGCCAGTTCTTCAGCGGCTGCGAGCGCTTTACCGACCATGATCGAAAACGCCACGATGGTCACATCGGTACCTTCGCGCACGACCGCGGCCTTGCCAATTTCGGCCACATTATCACCTTCGGGTACATCGAAAGACTGGCCGTAGAGCATTTCGTTTTCAAGGAAGATCACCGGATTGGGATCGCGGATAGCCGCTTTCAGCAAGGCTTTGGCCGATGCCGCATCATAAGGTGCGATGACTTTCAGGCCCGGAACATGGGCATACCACGACGCATAGCACTGCGAATGCTGCGCGCCGACGCGTGATGCCGCACCGTTAGGGCCACGGAACACAATCGGGCAGCGGATCTGGCCGCCGGACATATAGTTGGTTTTTGCAGCGGAATTGATCAGGTGATCCATCGCCTGCATCGCGAAGTTAAAAGTCATGAATTCCACGACCGGTTTCAGACCCATCATGGCCGCACCCACGCCAAGCCCTGCAAACCCGTGTTCGGTGATCGGTGTATCGACTACGCGCTCCGAGCCGAATTCCGCCAGCAACCCTTCGGTTACCTTATACGCACCCTGATACTCGGCAACCTCTTCACCCATGATGAAGACTTCTTTATCGCGGCGCATTTCTTCAGCCATCGCATCACGCAAGGCTACTCGAAGGGTTTGTGTTGGCATAATTTTCTCCTACTTATCCATTACTCTTAGCATTGATCAAAAGCGCAGGCACTCACCTGCCCTTTTGTTGTTCATTTCCGAGCGCAATTGTAATAATCGCGGCAGGGACAATCACTTTGGTTCTTTCCTGATCCTCGGCATTTCTGCCATGACGTATTTTCACCCCTTGTGCCAGTTGCTCCGCCGACACAGTGCCTTCATTGCCGTGGCTGGCAACCCCGTATATCTGCATCAACAGCGACAGCGTTTCCGGCCCCTTTTTAGAACCGGAAAACACTTTTTCCACCAGATCCGGCCCTGCTGCCGAGGGTTTCCAGCCCTCAAAAATACGCCTGTGCAGCTGCTCAAGTTCAAATTCAACCAGCTTAGCTGGGTTTTCAGCACCTTCCGCATCACCGGAAACACCTTCGAGTGCATCATCATCGCCTGTCTGATGCTTTTTGCGCCGGACCATCATCTGCGTAGCTTTTTCCAGCAGGCTTTCTGCTGCCGCGTAACGAAATCCGTCAACCGAGGCATCGCTCAGATCGGCTTGTTCAAAACGGTCTTTGGGCCTTTTATCATCATACAACCGTCCAGAAGCCCTGCGGCCATTGCGGATAGTATCTGCAATTTCTGCCCTGATACGCTCATAATCATCATGGCTCAGGTCTGGCTGGTTATGGCGCGCCAGAATTTCTCTCGCCAGCTCGAACACGCCCTGCGAGGGTTCTCCAAAATCGTAATCATCTTTTTTGATTGCTGCAGCCATGACGTTTCAGCTTACACCAACACATCCGTCCACAGCTCGGATTCAGGCGGCTCTGGGCTTTGTTGTGCAAACTCGGCGGCGGCACCGACAATATCCTTAATTTCCTTTTCAAGCGCTTTAAGGGAATCTTCGGTGATGCCTTCTTTGACCATGCGGGCTTTCAGGCCTTCAATCGGATCGTGGTGTTCTTTGTAGCCTTCCACTTCTTCCTTGGAGCGGTATTTCGCCGGATCGGACATAGAGTGGCCGCGATAGCGGTAGGTTTTCATTTCCAGCAGGAACGGGCCATTGCCCGCGCGCACATGGGCGACGGCTTCTAGGCCCGCTTCACGCACAGCCACCACGTCCATACCATCCACCTGTTTACCCGGAATGGCGAAGCCTTCGCCGCGGCGGAACAATTCGGTAGTGGCGTGGCTACGCTTGGTAGAAGTACCCATCGCATATTCGTTATTTTCGATGATGTAGATGACCGGCAGTTTCCACAGCGAGGCCATATTGAAGGACTCGTATACCTGCCCTTGATTCACCGATCCGTCGCCAAAATACACCAACGAGAGATTACCGTTCTTACGGTATTTGTGGGCGAAAGCGATACCCGTGCCCAGCGGCACCTGCGCACCAACGATGCCGTGACCGCCGTAGAAATGTTTCTCGGTCGAGAACATGTGCATCGAGCCGCCCTTGCCTTTGGAAAAGCCGCCAATGCGCCCTGTCAATTCGGCCATAATCCCCTTCGGGTCCATGCCGCATGCCAGCATGTGTGCGTGGTCGCGGTAACTGGTGATGACGGCATCATTGGGCGTGATGCAGCTTTGCATGCCGGTGACGACGGCTTCCTGTCCGATATACAGATGGCAGAACCCGCCGATGAGCCCCATGCCGTACAACTGACCGGCTTTTTCCTCAAAGCGTCGGATCAGTACCATCTCACGATAGAGCTTCAGTAAAAGCTCTTTGCTCACGGGCTTCGCGCCTGCGCCTGCCTTTAGATTTTCATTGGATATTTTTGGGTTGGTCGCTTTAGACATGCCATCTCCATCAGTGGTATAGAAAGAAGGTGCTATAAAGACCAAAAACAGCCATTTTGGCAAGTATTTAATGCACTCCAAAAATGCTGCAATGCAGCGTAATACCTGCCCTTTTAGCGGTATTCAAATGGAACGCAAATACACTGTTAGGATAGTGTTCTGTTGTTTTTGGAAGAATCGGCAATTTTTTTTGCAATTTCAGCAACTTCTTTGCCAGCATGTTTTAAGGTGCTTTCCATGCCCAAGCTTTCGACTACACCATTAACACCTGACAGGCCATGCTTCACAAATGCTTGCATGGTGTGGTGAGCCTTGTTAATGTGTTCCTGACTAACGCCCACTTGATGCAAGGCTTTTACCATAGCGGCATCGAGGCCATGCGGCTGCTCCTTAGGCTTCTCCTGCATTTTTTCCTTTAATTTATCGATGGACGGAGCTGTGGGAGCGCCATTTTGTTCGGCATAAACAGAATTGCTCAACGCATGCTTGGGATCTGCAATGCCGGCGATTGATCTCAACCCATTCTCTTTGATCGTTGACCGGCTGATGAATTCATATTCTTTTTTACCTACCATCTCGTTCTTGGGATCCACTTTTTTGGGATCATTGCCGTCACGTCCAAACGCCGCAGTGCCAGAAGGTATAAGGCCACCCATATTTTTTTGGTGGTTCTTATCAATGGCTGATTTGTTGTTGGGATCCGTAGAATCGCCTTGAAACACCTCGAGCATGGCAGCATTACTTAACGCGCCATCTTCATCAACGCTGCGACGGGAGGTAGTTTTTGCCTCAATGCCTTTAATGTCCTGCACCGCTTTTTGGGCTTGCTCCTGACTGATATTCAGTTTTTTGGCCAGCTCCTCAGGAGTCATCTTCTTCAGTATGTCTAAATTTCCGGATGCGGTGACGGGATCCTCCAAAAACACATCCTTCGCTTTATCCCCAAGTAAGGCAGCCGCCGCCAGCGCATTAGGCGAGCCAAAGGAGTGTGCCGCAATGTGCGTATTGGATTCCTTGACCCCCATTTTCTTCAATTGCGTATCGACGGTTGCTAAAAATTTTGCCATTTGCGCAGTGGGTGGATAAAGCTCGCCGCGTTCGGCAGCGCGGGCAGCTTCCGTTTGCGTTGTCGTGCTGCTGGGATTGCCTTTAAAACCGGGGAAAGTAAGAATGACTTCTGCTTTTTTGTCGCCGGTAAGGGCAGCACCATCTTTATCAACGGGATTGCCGTCCTTATCTGTTTCTATCCATGCGGTAGCCTTAAGTCCGCTTGCGCTTTTATCTACGGTTTTACTGCTAACTTCGGCGATGGCTTTATCGTCGGTGGCTTCATTCTGGACGATTTTCTTAAAAAACCGCTCTTTTCCGTCAACGGTAATGCTAACGCGACCGATGTTTTTTGACGTGACGGAATCTTTTCCAAAATCCTTGTAGGTCTGGAAATCTTTCTTTGCTTCGCTGTAAAATTTTATCCCTGGAACATTTTTGTAATCGGGTACATCTGTACCATCAAATAAACCGGTCAGAATTTTCTCGACTACTTTTTTTTCTGAACCGTCAGCCATGGTATCCGTCACCCACTATTTGAAACTTAATACTTGTTAATATTTTAGCATTAAGGGCGTTAAAATAGTGTGACGTTACAGTTAAATTATTTATTATTTTATTTCAAATGGATACAGTAAAAATGACTTACCGGCCGCGGTAGTTCGGCACATCCTGCGGAGGAATCCATAGCTTCTCGGGCGGTTGGCCGGTTTGATAGAACACATCAATAGGCATGCCGCCGCGCGGATACCAGTAGCCGCCAATGCGCAGCCATACGGGTTTAATCGTTTCGATCAGACGCAGGGCAATGGCCACGGTGCAATCTTCATGGAAAGAGCCATGGTTTCTGAATGAGCCTAAAAACAGCTTCAGCGACTTGCTCTCGACCAGATAATCCTTCGGCACATAGTCAATCACCAGATGGGCAAAATCCGGCTGTCCGGTGATTGGGCATAACGAGGTAAATTCAGGGCAGGTAAAACGTACCGCGTACAGACTCCCCTTGTGTGGATTGCCAACTTTTTCAATCAACGCCTTGTCAGGCGAATCGGGAAGCTTGGTTTGTTTGCCCAGTTGCTTCAGTGGTTTTTTGGTCATTGGCGTGATCCTGATTGTGGATGTGTGTTTGTGATGTACCCTGCGTAGCAATAATTCCTTAAAAAATTATTTTTCAAGCTGCGTGGATGCGTCCTGTTTTTGATTCAGGTAGGCAATGGTGTGGCAGGGTTCGCAGTTTTCATTCGCCACTTTTTTCACCGCAGCCCCCATGACTGATTGCTTGGCGCGTTCTTGCTGTTGTTCCCAGAGCAGATATCCGCCCACCACCAACGCCCCGACACCAAATGCCCAACCTGCAACATTACTGTGTACCGCTTCTGCCGCCCGCTGGATGGAATTGATGACGGGACGGTCTTTTACCTGCTGCCAGATATGTTCCAGCGTCGGCTCCGATGCGACCCAACGTATATCACATTTATTGTTCAGCCGTTGCATGATGGTGATCTCGGCCGCTTTGCGTGTAATCTCTTCTGACGATCGCATGACCTGATTGATGGGAACATTGCCGTGCGAACGCCGCATGAACAGGTTGATATCGTCGGCATTAAATCCTGACACCATGCCATGCACCACATCACGCACCTGATCTGGCAGGTTACGGTCAAACACTATTTTTCCTACCACATCGGGATTCAATTTTTCGAGTTCACCAAATATTTTTGCGATTTCATTCTTGGGTAAAATCTGGAAGCCATATGGCGGCCAGATGCGGTGTTGCAGCGACAGCCGGTCCAGTCCTTCCCTCGCCGGAAAGCGGTAGCGTCCGGCAACGCCTGACAGCCCATGTGCCTGCTCAAACTCTAAGGCTGGTTGCCCATATACATAATCTGTTGACATAGAATGCTAATCTAATTTTGATGCATGTTGTCCGCACCCATTGTAGCCTAAGCAAATGCAAATGGATATTAACTTTCGATGACAATATCCAACATTGTACGACTATTGCTAAAATGCAATTAGTATATTGTAAAATAAAGGAAAATGGGGCGAGAGACGGGGCTCGAACCCGCGACCTTCGGAATCACAATCCGACGCTCTAACCAACTGAGCTACACCCCCTTATAGCAAGGGACTTATATTTTGGCCCCAGTCAGCAGAGGAAAAAATTTCTAATCCCCAACAACTAAAACCTTTATTCATGGTGGGCGATGACAGGCTCGAACTGCCGACCCTCTCGGTGTAAACGAGATGCTCTACCAACTGAGCTAATCGCCCGACTCCAATCGAATACTCTCCAAAAGGAGATGGTCTTCTACCCTGTTTTTTTCGCGTTTGCAATACGAAAACAGCAAATTACCGAGAAAACTATAGTGAAAGCATTTGCTTATTTTGGATAATTATAACAGATTGTTACGCATAAATTAGTTTTCACCTACACCTAATCTATCCATGAAAAAAAATCCTATTTCCGGTCTTATTTCGCTTTTTTCCCGTTATTGGGCTCTTTCTCAACCTGATCTAACAAAGCCCGCCCCATCAAAATTATTCCGCCTTCTTCTGGAAATTGATCTGGTGGCTATCGGAATGATCACAAGTTGCTATTTTTTCTATCCCGGGTGCTTTTCCAGAGATTTACAGTTTTCATGGGTGGAGGCCATAACCCATCATGCAATGCAATATAACCTTCATCCCCCGTTAATAGCCTATACCTTTAGTTTACTCAATAGCTTGCCTTTTTCCTTTACCCCTCCATACGCCAATTTATTTTTTACCATGAATTTATTTTATTGGAGTGGGCTGGTTTTGGCGCTTCGTCCATGGTTTCATTATAAACCACTATGGATTATGGGGTTTCTGGTAATCGGTTTTTTCCCCACAAGCTTTGGCATTTTAAGCCATCCGGTCAAGGATTCCCTAATGTGTACGGCATTACTAGCGACCTACGGCTGCTTTTTAACTGTAGAAAGGGAAAACTCAAAAATTGCTTTTGTATTTGGTCTTTTCTGTCTGTTTCTTGCTCTTGGTTATCGCCATAACGCTTTATTCGCTGTTATCCCTTTTGCAATATGGGCGGGAATTCTCAGCTACCGCAATGCAACGCATTGCACTTGGTGGAAAAAAAGTGTGGCTGGTGTGCTTATATTTGTCATGTTATTCAGCGGAATTTCTGTACTTAACGCGCACATGACCAAAGACAATGTATACCCAGTTCAACAGCTGTTTTCTTTTGATTTAGTGGGAATCTCGGTTAAAACTGGGCATGTGTACCTTCCCGATATGTACGATGATAATAGCAATCCTCATACCTACCCTCCTATGTTTCCAGTCAAAGGTGCAGATATTAAGGGCGCTACCACTACCCTTGATAACCTTCGCCAGATTTACCTCCCTGATAGTAATCATAACATATTATGGGAAGGCTTAGGAAAAGGCCTGCGATTTCTTGAACGAGAAGAAGAAATTATAGCATTACGGCAGGCATGGTTGAATGCGCTTATAAAAGAACCCTTAGCCTATTTAAATGTCCGCAGCGATTTTTTTATACGCCTGATGGGCATCGTACCCAATGATTTTTTCCCTTATTCCTGCGTTCCCCAAGACATTACCATATACACCACGGGACTAATTATTACGCAACCACAAAACTTTCCCAATTTTTATCAGGATATAATCGGAACATGGTGGGTTAAAGGCATCACTTATGTAGGGACTATTGCTTTTCTTTTTGGCATTGCCTGCTGGAAAAGACACCTATTTCCATTGCACATAAGATTTTTGGGGGCCAGCGGACTGATCTACGCCGCAAGTTATTTTTTCATCGGCCTCACCTCGGAATTCCGTCTTTTATACTGGCTGATACCTGTTTCGCTTATCATGGCTACTAACATTCTGTTCACCATCATTACGAATAAGAAGCCAAAAGGCGCGAAGTAAAAAATCGAAGTGAAAGCATTTGCTTGTTTTGAATAATTATTACAAATTGTTACGAATAAAAAACTTTAAACTTTAGTTACAGGTCTATGAAAAAAAATCCTTTCTCTTATATTGTTTCGCTTTCTTTGCGAGCGTTAGCTTATTGCGAACAAGACCCAACAAAGCCTCCCCCTTCAGCCCTCTCCCGCCTTCTTATGGAAATCGATCTGGTCGTTATTGGGCTATTGGCAAGCTGTTATGCTTTTTATCCTGGATGCCTATCAGGAGACCCAACTTTTTCTTGGAAGGATGCTATTTACAAACCGATACCACGCTACCACGACTGGTATCCCCCCCTGGTAGCTTACACCTACCGATTACTCAACCAACTACCTTTTTCCTTTATACCTCGGCATGCGGATTTATTTGTATGTATGAATTTATTATATTGGACGGGACTTGTGCAGGCCATCCGCCCGTGGTTCCATAATAAACTATTATGGATCATTGCTTTTCTGGTTATCGGATTTTTCCCCCCAAGTTTTGGGATTTTAAGCCAGCCTATCAAGGACTCTTTAATGTGCTCATCACTGCTGGCAGCGTACGGTAGTTTGCTAACAGCACAACGCCAAGGGTCAAAAACAGCCCTTGGATTTGCCCTTTTTTTTCTATTTCTTGCAATGGGCTACCGCTATAATGCAGTCTTCGCTGCATTTCCATTGACATTATGGGCAGGTCGCATTGCCTGCCAGAATATATCCAAATGCACATGGGTGAAGAAAATCGCCGCCGGAATTGCCATTTTTATCACCCTGATTGCGTCTATTTCTACCACCAATAATCTACTAACGGATACATCGTCATACCCTATTCAAGCTATTTATAGCTATGATCTGGTAGGAATTTCGGCAATCACAGGGCATATATATTTGCCCTCACTGTACGATGATTATGACAAACCCTTCAACATCCCATGGACTCCGAAGGGTAAAACCATCCACCAAAGCCCTCTTACCATGGACAATATTCTTAAACTTTATTCCCCACTCTCGAACTTGTTTGTTTATTTCGATGGTAAAGGAAAAGGGTTGCGACTTCTGCAAGAAGCAGATGACGTACGAATACTTAGAAATACGTGGTTAGACACTATTTTAAAGGAACCATTAGCTTACTTTAAGGTTAGAACTTCTCTCTTCCTTACCTTATTAGGTGTATTACCTAACCACTACTGGCATTACTTTTGTATGGCTGGAGACATATACGACATCCGTGATATGGGGATGGGGAATAGGCAATTGCCACAATTTTTTGAAACGATAAAAGGCACGTGGCTATTCAACGGAATTTCATATCTCAGTGTCATCATGGTGCTACTGGCCATTGCCTATAGAAAAAAACATATTTTCCCAGCTCGTACGATGATACTTGGTGCCAGCGCTGTCATATATATAATGAGCCTTTTCCTCATCAATGTCGCCGCTGATTTCCGTTATATATACTGGCTGATGCCCGTATCACTTATCATGACGATTGATATGCTCTTTACCGTAATAACCCGTAAACAGATGATAGCGGAGCAATAAAAAAGGTGCCCAGACTATGTCTGGACACCTTTTGTGCCGAAAAACGCTTAAGGATTAAGCGGCTTTCTTCTTGGATGTCTTGTTTACAACTTCGGTCAGAGCTTTGCCTGGCTTGAATTTTGGCTTGTTGGAAGCAGCAATTTTGATTACTGCGCCGGTACGTGGGTTACGGCCTTCGGTAGCTTTGCGATGTACAACCGCAAAAGTTCCGAAACCAACGAGACGGATTTCGTCACCTTTGGAAAGTGCTTTGGAGATAACTGCGATAAACGCATCAATCGCTTCAGCTGCTTTTGCTTTGGTGAGATCAGTCTTATCGGCTACTTCTGCAATCAGTTCATTCTTGTTCATTGTTTTAACTCCCTCGTTGCTTTGTTTAACACTTAAAATTAGTGAGCTGAACCTTCAACTCACAGCGCTACGTACTAGCTACATGCAAGAATCAAGCATGGAAAAAACTAAATGTAAACACGAATTCGACAACAATCGTAAAAAAAAAATCTTGGAACACCGCAGTGAGCCTTAGTTTACTGATATTCAAATTCTTAATACGCATGTCTTCTGACTCAAGCGAAATTGCTATAAGCATCAGAAACTATAGCCTTAAAGTGTGCCAAAATTCATACCGGAAATGTTTCAGGAAACACACAAAACGACATAATTTTGTCCGCTATAATTTGACGAAATTATAACGGTTGGCTTCCGTATTAGATGCCGTCAGTTAGCTGATCTCATGCGCCAGCTGAAGCCATGGCACATAAAACACCTGCTGGGTGACACTATACGCATACCTGATTAGCATGTTTACATTTCATGTAACCACTCAGTAAAAAGACACCCAAAACAAAAATGCCCGTCACGGTAACATGACGGGCATTTTTTGATCAGCCTAAATAATGCTGTTTAAAACAGATTTAGTGCGGTTGCGGCTTTTTGTTATCACGCTTGGCATCGGTATGGACGATCAGCGGCGGGCTGCCGTTGTCAACTACCTCAGCATTGATGATCACTTCTTCGACGTTCTGCATCGAAGGAAGTTCATACATCAGATCCAGCAGGATGCTTTCAAGAATAGCACGTAGCCCACGCGCACCGGTTTTACGCTTGATAGCCTTTAGTGCCACAGCCTTTAGCGCATCATCCGAGAAACGCAGGCGAACGCCTTCCATTTCGAAGAGTTTGCTGTACTGCTTCACGAGTGCATTCTTAGGCTCGGTGAGAATGGAGATCAGCGCCGCTTCATCCAGATCGGTAAGCGTTGCAATGATCGGCAAACGACCAACGAATTCAGGAATCAAACCGAACTTCAGCAAATCTTCCGGCTCAACTGCAGCGAAGAGTTCGCCGATGCGCTGGTTTTCTTTGCTACGCACGTCGGCACCGAAACCAATCGCCGTTCCGCGACCGCGCGCCGCGATAATCTTTTCAAGCCCCGAGAACGCACCGCCGACGATGAACAGGATGTTCGCCGTATCCACCTGCAGAAATTCCTGCTGCGGATGCTTGCGGCCACCTTGCGGCGGAACAGATGCCACGGTGCCTTCCATGATTTTAAGCAACGCCTGCTGCACACCCTCACCCGATACGTCGCGGGTGATGGAAGGGTTATCAGATTTGCGGGAAATTTTGTCTACTTCGTCGATATAGACGATACCACGCTGGGCACGCTCAACGTTGTAGTCAGCCGCCTGTAACAAGCGCAGGATAATGTTTTCGACGTCTTCACCCACATAACCGGCTTCGGTCAGTGTCGTGGCGTCAGCCATGGTGAACGGCACGTCGAGAATACGAGCGAGGGTTTGCGCCAGCAGGGTTTTACCCGAACCGGTTGGACCAATCAGCAGGATGTTGGATTTAGCGAGTTCAACATCAGAATTCTTTTCGAGCAGCGAAATACGCTTGTAATGGTTATGAACGGCCACCGACAATACGCGCTTGGCTTTATCCTGACCGATGACATAATCATCGAGGACTTTGCGGATGTCCGCTGGCTTGGCGATATCGTCGCCTTCTTTAGCAAGCACGCCTTTGTCTGCCGCACGAATGATATCCATGCACAACACCACGCATTCATCGCAGATAAATACGGTTGGTCCCGCAATCAGTTTGCGTACTTCATGTTCGCTCTTGCCGCAGAATGAGCAATAACGCGTATTTTTTGAAGATTCCCTGCCGCCGCCTGTTTTCGTCACATTAACCTCGTTATATCATTATATATTGGTAGCATCGCCGTTACGTTCAATACCCCATCACGAACTTTACCCATGTACAAGAACACCAATAACACTTCCAAGCAATAAAATTATTGCGCTCAGGAAGCTAATCATGAATCCTTTACCGCGTTTCGCCGGATCGGCGTAATAATCACGCGCATAAATCAAGCGCCCAACCACCCAGACGATTCCGAGTAACGCAGCATACCCGTCACGAACATTGATAGCAAAAAGCCAAAGCGCCGGAAGAAAAACAGCCAACTGTTCAAGCGTATTCATCTGAACACGGTAGAACCTTTCGAATTGCTCATTACCTGTGGTAGCTGGAGCTTTTACACCAAATTTTTCGCGCGCCTTACCTACGTTGAAAGCAAATGCAATATACATACATAAAGCGATTGCCGTAACGAGGGTCGAGTACAGATACATAGATATGTTCCTAAGGTTAAACCTTATTTAGGTTTTTTCTCGGTCGTATCCTCACCGCCGACGCGCTTGTCAACGACCTGATCGATCAGACCGAATTCCTTGGCAACTTCCGCTGTCATGAAATTATCACGTTCCATGTTTTTCTCAACATGCGCCAGTTTCTGGCCGGTGTGTTTCACATAAATCTGGTTCAGGCGAGCTTTAAGAGCGAGAATCTCTTTGGCATGGATTTCAATGTCCGTTGCCTGCCCTGAATAGCCGCCTGATGGCTGATGGATCATGATGCGTGAGTTTGGCAGGGAATAACGCATTCCCGGCTCCCCTGCACACAAAAGCAATGAGCCCATGGACGCTGCCTGTCCGAAGCATAGTGTAGATACTTTCGGACGGATATACTGCATAGTATCATAAATGGATAAACCTGATGTCACAACACCACCCGGGGAATTGATGTACATGAAGATTTCCTTATCGGGGTTTTCCGATTCCAGGAAGAGTAATTGTGCGGTTACCAGTGACGACATGTGATCATCGACGGGGCCTACGAGGAAAATGATACGTTCTTTAAGCAAACGGGAATAAATGTCGAAAGAGCGTTCACCGCGTGCGGTTTGCTCAATAACCATAGGAACCAGCAAGCTGCTATAGGTATCTAGAATATCTGCCATAAATCTGTCCTGTAAATTGTTGACTCATACACTGGTGTAGCGGTCAAAAGTTAATTATTCCTTATTAAGAAAAATTATTTGTTTGCTTTCTTTTTGGCCGAGGTTTTTTTAGCTCCATCAGCGCTCTCTTCCTCAGATTGACCATCGTTGCCATCCGATGATTTTTTAGCTGCCTTTGCTGATTTTGACTTCGCATCCTTGGATGATTCGGCATTTTTATCCGAATCATCAAGATCATCCTCAGCCAGATCCTTCAGAGTCACCTTGTGATCAGCGAAAGAAACACTGTTCAGTACAAAATCCACCGCTTTTTCTTCGAGGATTGGCCCACGTAATTCTTCTACGCGCTCAGGATTTTTACGGTAGAAATCGATGATTTTATTTTCCTGCCCAGGATACTGGCTCGCCTGTTCCATGATTGCACGCGTAAGTTCTTCACGGGTGATCTGGATTTTATTGACGCTGCCCACTTCGGCAAGAAGCAAGCCCAGCTTCACACGGCGTTTGCAGATATCGGTATATTCGGCTTTAAGTTCATCGTCTGACTTTCCAACAAGCGATTCATCTCCCTGCTTTTTTGCTTCCTGAAGACGTTGCCAGATAGAGTTGAATTCCATGTCTAGCATGCCTTGCGGAAGTTCAAAATTGCTTTTCTCTTCGAGAATATCAAATAAATCTTTTTTCAGGTGGTTACGGACTATCTGGTCGTATTCCTTGGCCATCTGCGATTTAACCGCATCGCGGAAAGTTCGAAGATTCGTGAAGCCTTTTTCTTTGCAGAAATCATCGTCTATTTTCGCTGATTCCTTGGTGTGTATCTCATGCACAGTCACTGCAAAATCAGCTTCTTTGCCGGCAAGGTCAGCCGCCTGATATTCTTTTGGGAATGTCACGGTAACGGTGCGTTCTTCACCTTCTTTGACGCCCACCAGTTGCTGTTCAAATCCTTCGATAAACTGCTTACTACCCAGCTCCAGCTTAAAATTGGTTGCGGTGCCGCCATTGAATGCCACGCCGCCCACAGAGCCTTTGAAATCAATAACAGTTACGTCACCCAGAGCAGCCTTTGTGCCCGCATCAGCCCGAATGAGCTTAGGATTACGATCCGCAATTGTCTCCATCGTCTTATCAATATCCTGCTCGGTAATTTCGTATATTTTGCGATCCAGCTTGATTTTGCTGAAATCGATAGCAGGTATTTCAGGAAACACCTCGAAATCAATAATAAACGCCAGATCACCACCTTCTTCGTAGGAGTCGATATTCACCTGAGGGGTCAGTGTAGGACGGAATTTCTTTTCAGTAACAAAATCATTGGTTGCCTGATTAATAGCCTGCTTCAGAACGTCGCCCTGCACTGATTTGCCGTAGCGCTGCTGAAGGATTTTCATCGGGATAAAACCCGGGCGGAAACCAGGGATTTTCACCTGTTCGCCAGCCGCACGCAGCTCGACTTCCATCTGCGCCTGAATCTGCGTTTTGTCGACAATGATTTTATAACTTTTCTTGAGACCGTTTGATGATAATTCCGTGACCTGCATAGGATGCGCTCTTTACGATTGATGCCGCGCGAACGTGACGCGCGGTCATGGTTAATAATTAAGTGGACTTAAGGGGAAACCACAAAGCGTAACAAAAGGCAAATGAATTTGTTATTTTGGGGCGTTAAAACAAAGAAACCCAGTGTTTGGGCGCTGATAAGGCGGAATCAGGTGAAATACAAAAGAGACGGTAAGTGGCGGATTACGGCTTCATGCCAGTAGCAGTCTTATTGAGTATGGCAGACTTTGACAGAGCTGGTGTAGTGGGTGGCGGAAGCGGGTTGGTCAACGCGTTGGCTTCATTAAACGCCGTTCCAAGAGTGTCATCCTTTTTTTCTGCGCCTGTCATAATATCAAGCGCCAGTTTGATCTCTTTTTTCATAGCAGCGAACCTATCGTCTGCAGGGGCGGTCGGCACTGGCGCGTCTTCTGCTTTTTTAGCCTCTTTCGCTGCAAACGCAAAACCCTTCCTGATTTTGTCCACTCTCTCGCTAATCTCAGCTGCCCGCGCTTTTTGCAAGTCATCAGGCGCTCTGGCATTCACTACCATTTCGCTGTATCTACTAACGAATTTTTCCACCTTAGCAGTGTTAACTACTCCCATATCCAGATCGGTAAAGCGCAGCGTAGCGTATTCACGCGCCGCCTTTTCAAGGTCAGGATTCATGGTAACAACCACTAATCCATCAGGTCGATACTCTTTACTGACGGAATCCTTTAATGCCTTGGCACCCCCTTCAGTTAAAGCACCTTTACTTGAATCCACTGCTAATTTTTTACCCACAATATCGGCTTCAATTTTGGTTAGTTTTCCATTCATTTCCTTGGCAACGCTATCCACCGTGAAACCGTCAGCATCCATACGTCCCACCACGATCACCTCTTTACCCGTGCCGTCTTTTATAACCATTACCGATTTGCCAGGCTGATTGGCTTCCTCTAGCATATCTATTTTCTCATCACGCAACCGCTGCCTGATCGCCTCTATATCTATAGAACCAATAGAATACGCCTTGCCCTCAACCATCGGCCTTGGTTCGGTGGTGGTAATTTTTGTCACCCCTTCTACCAACATTTTGGAATCATCGGCACTCATAGCGCCACTCACCAGCGTTAGGGGCTGCCCCACCAGAGACGTGCCATCTGCCTTTTTGACATCGGCCTTCACAAATTTTCCATCGGTTGCGGACACTTTAACCACCGCATCGACCGTGAATTTATCCCCGTCTTTAGTGCCCAACACAACGATGTCTTTGCCCTCACCATCCTTCAGCACCATCACCGAGGCGTTGGGCTTGGCCATCAATGCGTCGATACCGTCGATCTTTTGCTCTTTGAGTTTGTTCACTCTGGCAGCCACTTCCGGAGCCTTCGCAGTATCATAGGCTTTACCAAAGGAGATCAGCGGAGGAGCCTTTGCTGCGGCCTGACGCACGGCTTCTGCACCCTGATTTCCCAGCGCCCCGTTAACAATGGTCAGCTCCTGCCCTGCCAGCGGCTTGTTATCGGATGTCAAAACATCTTCCATCACTGCAAAGCTACCGTCTTCACGTGTCTTCAGCACGGCATTTACCTTAAAGCTATTGCCGGTGAGGTTCCCCACAAGGGTCAGCGGTTTTCCATCCGCACCATTCATAACAATGATGCGCGTTGAATCATCGCCCAGCGCAACAATACCATTATGAAGCAATTTAATCTTAGCCACTTCATCCGCAATAAGTGGGGAATTATGCGCATAAAGCTTTCCAAATACTTTCGTCGGAGCTTCCTGAAAACCACCCGCTACCACCCGCGAGGTAATGCCATCCACCGATGGTTTGTCTTTGATACCAATATTACTCAGGCCACCACCCATCGCACGTTCCAGCTTGATAGTTTCATAGGCCTCCATCGGGCCTATGGGCTTACCGGAAAACAACGACATCATCATTTTTCCACCCGCTGCCATCGCGTCACCGACAATCGGAATAGACATGAATAGTTCTTTGACGAAGGTAAGGATGTTAAATGAAAAAAGCGCATCCATTGCCTTATTGAAGTGGCTCTGGTCAGTGACCCCCTCGTTCAGGCCTTTTTCAAAGAGTTTGCGTCTTTCATCGAGCTGATTTTGAAATTCAAATTTGGCCGCGCCCGCATTGATACCAGTGAATTCTCCCGTATTCGGATCAACGGGATACCCCATCGCCACTGTTGCAGCTTTTGCACCTGCGAATATTTTAGCGCCTGGAGTTGCATCATACCTCGCAATTTCTTCCGCTCTCTGCCTACCCAGAGCAAGTCGCTTTTCGCGATCATTGCCCATTGCATCATATTCTGCTTGGGATAACGGCGCAGGACGTCCGGCCTTGGCAACACGAATCCACTTATCGTACTCAGCCATCATCTGGGCTTGTTTTTCGTCTGACAAAATGTCGGCCATATAACCCTATGTTTTTACTTCGTAATGCGTATATCGCACATATTCCATGTTAAAGAATACCATGGCTCTATTTAATGGTGTGTGAAACTTTGATGACAAAAATCAGGGGATTACGATACTTTTCGGCAAAATAACGATAAAATACAATAAATTAATATTGGTGCGGGTGGAGGGACTTGAACCCCGTCGCGCATAGCTGCGCGCCCTATTTTTAAAATGTGTGGGGGACAAGCATCTGGCTTGCTGAACCAGTTGGGGTTGTTCTTTGACATTCATGGTGCGGGTGGAGGGACTTGAACCCCCACGCCTTGCGGCGCCAGAACCTAAATCTGGTGCGTCTGCCAATTTCGCCACACCCGCAGTCGTTACTATGTGCCGGATTTCCGGTAACGGAGAGCTACTAAACTCCAGCCTGTCTTGCAACCATTAAGTCGCAGGCGCGGATTATTTGCGGCAAGGCAGCGGCTTTGCCAGCAATCCCGCCCATTGCTCCGGCCAGCCGGAATAATGATCCACACCGCTCACCACCTCATAGCGGCTGCAATGACCAGCGGGCATGCGGCTTTGATAGCCCTGCGTCAGCGACGGGGGAATCACGCGGTCATTATCGCCGGTAAAATGGATTTGGGGAATCATGGCCGTGCGCTCAATGACAGAAGCCGGATTGAGCGAATTCGACAAAGGTGAGATATGGTGCAAAGCCGTAAATGCCTCGGTATCCACCTCGCCCGCCACCGTACGCAACGCCACTACATCATTGCGCCGCGCTGCCACCAGCAGGGCAACTGCTGCACCACCGGAAAATCCGGTAAGCTCAAGCGGATGGCCTTTCCAGCGATCCATCGCCTGCTGGTAGGACGCGATGGTGGTTTCACTGAACTGCGCGTGCGTCCAGTATTTCGGATTACAGGCATCGGACATCACATACTGGCACACACGTGCCAGATATACGACATTGGGTGCATGGTCCTGCACGGCAAGCTTTAGCGACACCGGATCAAGGGGTGTAGGGTCGGGTGACACCATATTACTGGTCAGCCACGCATTACCGTCGCCTTCGATGTACACATGCACCAGCCCGTTCGCATCCGCTATCCGCTCATACGCCATGAGTGTAAACGTGCCCGCCGGAATCTCCACAGCGTGCATCTGGGCAGTAGCCGCCAGTGCATCCGCTTTCAGGCGCATGTCCTGCGTCGTATGAGCACATGCGGTGAGCGCCAGCAATCCGGCGGCGACCATTAAGCGCATTATTTCACCAGCAGCGCAAGATCAGCAAAAAACTCAAGCCGTTCGGCAATAATGGCTGGCAATTTTTGCCTTACCACGAGCATATTATCGACGGGTTTATTGTGTTCATTAAAAACAATCGTCTTGGATTCAAAATGCGGCATCAGAGTATCTACCAGTGCCTCGATACCATGCGTACCATCCAGTTCCTTCAACAATAACTTGCCGAAAGCATCCATCCAAACCGTTTCTTGTTTCTGAGAGCTCACCCAATTGTAATGCTCTGCCTGATAACGGGTTAGTGCGCTTGTTTCCGGTTTCAGCGAAACCTTGGCAGCATAGAAAGGCTCGCCGAGATAAAACTGGATCCCGCCCACAAATATAAAGCGCATCAGTGCATACTCGATGCGCCCATCCAGTGTTTTCATTTCCTCGGCACTGAATTTTCTTGAGGAAGCATCAATTTTAGCTTTTGCACGCTTGATAAGATCTGCCACGCGGATGGGTTGTTTTTTGATCTCGGACAATACTTTCAACGCCGCGAGTAATACCGGATCATCGGTAGTCAGCGTCAGGGCTGCCATCGATGCAAAAGCAAAAGACTGGGCATTGGAAAGATCGTATTCAGCAAAACCTTCCGGATAGTTAAATTTAGATACCACCACCCCATTGATAAGAACCTGAGACGACACATTGCGAGTAAGAATACGGTCAGAATGACATAACATCGTCTGACGGAAACGACGGTCGCATATATAATCCATATATTGTTCAGTGCGGACAATATCGTTGCTGGTAGCAAGCACTTTTGCCGTTTCTTCCGGCAGGTTGCCGCTGAACATGCTTTCAATGCTGGTATCCGCCAGATATTGCAACCCCTGCGCCTGCGCTTTAGACATGAATTCATGGAAATAGAAACCATAATTGTTTTCTTCCAGATGGTCATGCAACAGGTAATAGTCCGGCTGGTTAGCCAGCAACCCGATTTCACGTTCGATGGTGTTTGCCAGAGCGCTCTTGTTATTTTTGTTACTTTCACTTAGAAATTGCAACAGCCAGCGCGCCTGCTGGACCTTTACCATCGGATCCGCATACTGTGCTGTGTGATAGAGCATGATATCACGCAAGCTACGCACACTGTTCCAGCCAGGCAGCGTGTTATAGCTGACGTAAGCAATGCCATCCTGTGAGAGGTTAGTCTTGCACACCTCCATAATCTTATTTTGTACTTCCGGAGACACCCACGACAGCACACCATGACATATAATATAGTCAAATTCGCCGAATTCTTTGGTGATATCCATCACCGACATGTGCTTAAGCTTCAGGTTATGTAGCCCCAATGCATTAACATCTTTACGTCCGAGGTCGATTTGCTTTTGTGAATAATCAATCCCTACACACTGGCTTTTGGGATTGCAGGCGGCAAACGCCATAATATTCCCACCCGACGCACAGCCTATTTCCAAAACACGTGCTGTCTGCGGATCGGGTGCGATCAAGCCAAATAATGCGGCAACCCCTTGTAACAATAACGGGTTAGTTTGCGGAAACGCATGGCTGGTATAGGGCACCTCATCGTAAGCGGCATGCGAAGCCATTGCGCCTGCGGGAGGTGTTTCCATTTTTTTTGCGCTCGTTGACTGTGAGTTCTGTTTCGACATGGTACACTCCTTAACAAACGATGAATGAAATTACAGTGAGGGATGATTTATTGACCCAATCTGTTAAAAGAATATTAAAATCACCAAATCATAAAAATTGACATCAATCTATGCGCAAACCCGCACTCACGCAAGCGCACTTTGAATGTGTTAAAAAATAACGTGTAGCAAATACATCACACTCCAAATTCAATGGCTTCATCGCAAAAAGAACAGTAACGATTTAATTTGCAATCACACTAAGTAGTGCGTAAATATATGCCATTAATTTTTATATTTGTTTTTAATTCAACAGAGGACGATGACCATTATGACACGTAGCACCAAGAGCCAACTTCTTGCTGGAACCTCCGCCATTGCATTTGCAGCAGCCGTTTCTGCGATGTCTATGCCGAGCGATGCACTTGCCGCATGGAGCACGCTTGCTGCGCCAACGGCAGCCACCGTTACCGCTACTGATGGTACCGCCCTCACCATCTCCAGTACAACCAACAACCTTGATGTTGCCGCTGGCGCTGCCGCTGTCAACACCAACCAAACCGCAATCATCTCGGTAACCACCACCGCTGGTGGCGATATCGGTATCCGTTCAACGGATGCAACGGCTAACGCCATCGCAATCACCGGCACTGGTGTTTCTGCCATTAACCTCGTTAAGGGCACCATCTCCGGCGCAGGCACCACCAACCTCCTCGCAACCGTTCTTGTCAATGCTGCGGGCGCTGCGGGTACCATCACTCTGGGTGCAACCACTGCCACTGACGGTGCTAACAGCCTGATTAGAAACACGGGTGCAGGTGCTGCAATTGAAATGGGCGCGACGGGTGCAGCTCAGTCCCTCACCATCGACAACACCCACGGCGGTTCAATCACCTCTTCCACTGGTGATGCCATCGTTGCCCTTGATAAGGCAGCTGCAGTTATCACCATTAACAGCAACGGCACCATCACTGCAGGCGCTGGCAAATATGCCATTAACTTAAATGGTGATACCAATACCAAAGCGGTCATCTCGTTGACCGGCGGCACCGTAACCGGCAAAGTTGATACCGGCACGAAGAACACCAGCACCATCGCACTTAGCGGCGGTCAGGTAGTCGGCACCATCGATGGCGCAGCCACCGTAACTGCTACCACCAACTACACCACCCAAGGCAACATCGGTGCAGGCACCGCTCTCACCAAACTGATCGTCAACGATGGCGTAACCTTCAACACCGCAGCCAACAATAACACACTTGCAGCAACCGCTGTTCAGGTGGGTAGCGGCGGCGCTGGCACGGCAGTCCTGAAAGTAGGCACCGGCGCAGTCACCGGCACTATTGATGGTGATGCAAACAACAAAGGTACCGTAAACTTCACCGATACCACCACCGTTGGCGGCGTAGTTGGTGGCACCCATGCGCTTGGCACCATCAATATCACCGACGGAAAAACGCTTACGGGTGGCGATAACAGCATATCGGCGACCCAGATCAATATCGGTACCAGCACCGCTGGCGCGACATTGACCACCGGCACCGGCACCATCACCGGCCTGATCGACAGCACAGCTGCTGGAACCGGCACACTGAACGTAGTGACCACCAAAACCACCACCCTCGCTGCAGGTGCTAACGTAGGTTCAGCCTTTAAACTGGCTGCCATCAACATCGCAACGGGCGGCCAGCTCATTGCTGGTACGGGTGACACCATCAACGCTACTCAGGTTACCCTGACCGGTACCGGTACCATCTCTCTGGATTCCGGCACTCTCACCGGTAAAATTGACGGTGCTGTCGCTACAAACGGTACGGTAAACATCACTCAGACCAACACCCTCAACGGCAACATCGGTTCAGCCGTTGGCGTGGGTACTGTTGCAGTCACCGCGGGCAAAACCCTCAATGCTAATACCAATAACAACAGCATCACCGCTACCAACCTGACCCTCGGTAACGGCTCGATCCTGAATCTTGGTACCGGCGTTGTAACCGGCGCAATCGACGGCACCGCAGGTGCACTGGGTACAGTGAACTTTACCGCAGCACAGACCACTGCAGGTGCAGTGGGTGGTGCTAACAACCTTCTGGCAGTTAACATCAGCGGCGGCACCGTAACCCTCGGTGCAGTGGGTGCTGACACCATCAAGGCTGTGACGACCACGGTTAACACCGGTGGTACGCTGAACTTCGCCGACACCTCACATACCATCAAAGGCAACCTGACAGGTGCAGGCACCGGCGTGATCAACCTCGGCAGCCAGACCCAGACACTTGCTGCTGGCGACAACGGTGGCGCTATAGGTAGCTTCACCACCGCAGTCGGCGGCGAAACTATCAAAATCGGTGTTCGTGACGGCACGACCAACGACAACGGTAACGTGACCATCGCAGGTAATGCGGTCGTTCATGCCAATACCCTGCTGTATGTGGATACCTCCAAAGCTACTGGCTACATCGCTTCCGGTACCGCGTATCAATGGCTCCACGCAGCTGGCACCAACGCCTCCGTTGTTCTGGCTGGCGGTAACGTGAGCACAAACAATCCACTCTTCACCGTGGCTGAATCCGTTGTCGGTGCGAACCGCTTGGTAACCCTGACCCGCGTTGCCGGTGGCTATAACGGTGTTGCAACCACGACCGATTCAAAAGCAGCCGGTACCGTACTGGAAGCTCTCGGCGTAGCAGGCAATGCGAACGCACAGATTGTCGCATTCCTTGGCCGTCTTGATGGTCTGGGTAGCGCAACCGCTGTAACCAACGCCATCAAAGAAGTTACCCCAGTGGTGAACCAATCTTCTGTTCAGGCAGTTGCCAGCACCAGCCAGTCTATGGATGTGGTGGGTTCACGCCTTACCCAGCTTCGCGCTGGTATCGACAACAGCGCTTCTGGCTTGGCTGCCGGTGGCAAAGTTGCTGATAAAGGCATCTGGATTCAGGCATTCGGCACGACCGCTACACAAGATCTGCGTAATGGTATCGAAGGCTTCGATGCGGATACCGCCGGTTTTGCAGTAGGTGCGGATAAAGCAATCTCCGACAACACCCGCCTCGGCTTAAGCGCCAGCTATGCGAAAAGCTCCGTTGATGGCAATGGCAACACCATTACCAGCTCGGATATCGATTCGTACCAGCTGAACGCATACGGTTCATATAACATGGGCCAATGGTACACCGATGGCTTGCTCGGTGGCGCATTCCACAAATTTAACACTGACCGTACCATCGTAGGCACCGGCGTCGCTAACGGCGACTACAATGGCGAAACCTACACGGCTCGTGTCGGTGGTGGATACCGCATTCCTACCAGCAAGGGTATCGATGTCACGCCAAACAGCTCTCTGACCTACTCTTACAACCATGTACAGGGCTACACCGAAACCGGTGCTGGTGGTCTTAACACCACTGTAAAGAGTGCTGATACACAGGCTTTGATTGGCCGTATCGGAGCTGATCTGGGTTATAGCTTCAACTATAACTCCATGTTGGTTCGCCCAGTACTCCGCGCTGCATTCCTCTATGACTTCGTAGGTGACCAGCAGTCAACCACCGCTCAGTTCACTGGTGGTGGCGCAACCTTCAAGGTTAAAGATGCAAGCCCGGCACGCAGCAGCTTTAACCTCGGTGCAAGCCTGAACGTAGCCCGTACGGACAACATTACCTTCTCGGCTGACTATGACTTCCAAGGCAAGTCCGATTACACCTCACACTCAGGTGTTCTGCGCGCTCGCTACAGCTTCTAATATAAGTCACTGTTAGTTAATCGTTAAATGACCTCGGCATCACCTAGTGATGCCGAGGTTTTTTATACCATTTAATTGATTAGACTAAAAAAGACTATCAATCCCAATTTCCCCGCCGCAACGCTACCAGAATGCTGCGGGCATATTGCAAATATTCAAATAAATACAATTGCTTGAAACTTAAACCATGCCATTTTTCACTTGCCACTGGTAATCGGGGGGCAGTTCACCTATATTATTAGGTCAGTATACCGATATCATCCCCGTACAACCATCACACAACAGTATCTTTATGGAATCGACAACAGCACCAAAAACTGAAATTTTTCCGGTACTTCCACTGCGCGATATCGTAGTTTTTCCCTCCATGGTTGTGCCACTGTTCGTGGGGCGTGAAAAGTCCGTACGGGCGTTGGAAGATGTTGTAAAGCGTGAAGGCAAAATCTTGCTGGTGACGCAGGTTAATGGCAGCGTTGACGACCCGAAAGAAGGCGACATCTACCGCATGGGTACGATCGGCAACATTCTACAGTTGCTGCGCCTGCCGGACGGCACCGTGAAGGTGCTGGTAGAAGGTTTAAGCCGCGCACTCATTACCGATTTTATCGACAACAAAGAATTTTTTCAGGTAGTCGCCAGCGTCGTCGACGAACAAGATGGCGACAAACAGGAAACCGAAGCAATGTTCCGCACCGTGCTTGGCCAGTTCGAGCAATATGTAAAGTTGAACAAAAAAATCCAGCCGGAAACACTCGGCACCGTCAATAAAATCAGCAGCCCTAGCCTGCTGGCTGACACCATTGCCGCCCACATGTCGGTAGACATTGCTGAGAAGCAAAAAATTCTTGAAATGCTGATGGTGCCTGAGCGCCTTGAACATATCTTTGCACTGATGGAAAGTGAAATCGCTGTCCTCAACACCGAGCGCCGCATCCGTTCACGCGTGAAACGCCAGATGGAAAAAACCCAGCGCGAGTACTACCTGAACGAACAGATGAAAGCGATCCAGAAAGAACTGGGTGAATCCGAAGACGGCAAAGACGAAATCGGCGAGCTGGAAGGCAAGCTGATGAAACTGCGTCTGACCAAGGAAGCCAAGGAAAAAACGCTTTCGGAAGTGAAAAAGTTGCGCACTATGAGCAGTATGTCGGCGGAAGCGTCGGTTATCCGCAATTACCTCGACTGGATTATTTCCCTGCCGTGGAAAAAACAGTCCCGTATCATCAGCGACCTTAAAGGTGCGCAAAAAGTACTCGATGAAGATCACTATGGCTTGGAAAAAGTCAAAGAACGTATCTTGGAATATTTGGCTGTTCAGCAGCGCACCAAACAGGTGAGGAGTCAGATTTTGTGTATCGTTGGGCCTCCGGGTGTGGGTAAGACCTCGCTGGCTAAATCCATTGCACGTGCTACGGGACGTAACTTTGTACGCATCAGCTTAGGTGGTGTGCGTGACGAAGCTGAAATCCGTGGCCACCGCCGTACCTATATTGGTTCGATGCCTGGTAAAATTATCCAGTCGATGAAAAAAGCCAAAACCTCCAACCCGCTTTTCCTGCTCGACGAGCTGGACAAGATGGGTTCGGATTTCCGTGGCGATCCGGCAGCAGCGTTACTGGAGGTCTTGGATCCGGAACAGAATCACACCTTCAACGATCATTATCTGGAAGTGGATTATGATTTGTCGGACGTTATGTTTGTGGCCACTGCCAACAGCATGAATATGCCGCGCCCATTGCTCGACCGTATGGAAATCATCCGTATTCCGGGTTACACCGAAGACGAAAAAATTCATATTGCCAAACGCCACCTCATCAGCAAACAGATGAAGGCGCACGGCCTGAAGAAAGAAGAGTGGTCGATTTCGGAAGACGCTCTGAAAGATATCATCCGTTACTACACCCGCGAAGCCGGCGTGCGTAACCTTGAGCGCGAAATCGCCAATGCGTCGCGTAAGGCCGTCAAAGAAATCCTACTTAAAGGCAAAGGTGCGATTAAAGTCACCGCGCGCAACCTCGGAAAATTTGCCGGTGTGCGCAAGTTTACTTTCGGCGAAGCAGAAAAAGAAAATCTTGTTGGTATGGTTACCGGTTTAGCGTGGACGGAAGTCGGCGGTGAATTGCTTACCATCGAAGCGCTGACCATGCCTGGCAAGGGCAAAGTCACCATCACCGGCAAACTCGGTGATGTGATGCAGGAATCCATTTCCGCCGCTGTGAGCTATGTGCGCTCGCGCTCGCTGGAATTCGGTATTATCCCTCCTACGTTCCAGACCAAGGATATCCACGTACACGTGCCGGAAGGCGCAACACCGAAGGATGGCCCATCAGCCGGTATCGGTATGACCACCGCTATCGTTTCCGCCCTCACCGGCATTCCGGTGCGTAAGGATGTGGCGATGACGGGTGAAGTTACCCTGCGTGGACGTGTACTGGCCATTGGCGGCTTGAAAGAAAAGTTGCTGGCGGCTCTGCGCGGTGGCCTGACCACCGTCCTGATTCCTCAGGAAAACGTCAAAGACCTTGAAGAAATTCCTGAAAACGTCAAACGCGACATGACCATCATTGCGGTGAACACCGTGGATGACGTGCTGAAAAATGCACTGGTTCGTATGCCAGAGGCGGTGGAATGGAAAGATCCTAAGGATGCCGTACCTGCTCCGGCCATCGCCACGCCAACGGATGACACAGAGAACGGCATCATCACACACTAGTTTTATGCCTGTTGCGCACTGTACATGACCCCGATGAGTTCCGGCGAACGTAAACATATCTGTATTGTAACTGATGCATGGTATCCGCAGGTCAATGGCGTGGTACGCACCTTGGACAGCATCCGCAAGGAAATGGAAAAACGTGGGCATACCGTAAGCCTGATTACGCCGGACCAGTTTCACACATTTCCTATGCCAACCTATCCTGAAATCCGGTTGGCCTACGCCGCCAAGGAAAAAAACGGCAACGTATCGCATCATCTGGAGCGCATTAAGCCCGATCAAATCTATATTGCTACCGAAGGACCGCTTGGGCTGGCCGCACGCCACTACTGCACACGCAAACACCTGAATTTTACCACGGGTTACCATACCAAATACCCCGAATTTGCCTCGGCACACGGCGTTCCGGCGGGGCAAACGCTGGGCTACCTGTATATGCATCATTTCCATGATCCCGCAAATTATGTGCTGGCCCCCAGTGAAAGCCAGAAAGATGAGTTACAGGCGCGTAAATTCAAAAATGCGCGCGCATGGACACGTGGTGTGGACACCGAACTGTTCCACATCGGCCCAAGCTCGGCACTTGATGAATTCAAAGATAAAGGACCAATATTTCTGAATGTGGGCCGCGTATCCTACGAAAAAGGCCTCCCTGATTTTCTAAATCTCGATTTACCAGGCACGAAGGTGGTAGTGGGGGATGGCCCTGCGATGGAGCCCCTAAAAAAAGCCCACCCAGAAGCCGTTTTTCTGGGTAGAAAAATGGGCGAGGAACTCGCTGCTATTTACCGCGCAGCAGACGTATTCGTCTTTCCTAGTAAACATGATACGTTTGGAAATGTGCAGATTGAGGCTCTGGCCAGTGGCGTGCCGGTGGCGGCTTATAATGCCACAGGATCCAGAGATGTTGTCACCAATCCGCGCATCGGTGCGCTGGCAGAGAATGATGATTTACGCGAAGCTTGCCTGAAAGCACTGGAACTTAAGCGCAACGGCTGTGAAGATATCTGCCGCCAGCATGTGTTGGATCATTTCACATGGGAAAAAGCCGCCGATATCTTTGAATCCTATCTTGTGGATGTGGGCGCACCCAACCATTTCAGGTCACACGCCAAAGAAGCGTGGAAAAATACGGGAACCGGCCGCTAGCACTAGTATTATCTCAAATGATCGGCGTTCCAGAAAAAAATAGTGGAGAGAATAACAAAACTCCAGACTATTGCCGTGCTGCCGTAGATTAAGTAACGCTTTTTTTGCAATAGAACGGATGTGTATGCACGGTCGAATAGTGCCGCAAAAGAAATGATGATCGGGTAAACATAACGCGCATCCTGACTAGTAATACTATTTTTGCGAATAACGTAGAAAATCAAAAATAGTAAAGGCACAGCTACTCCAAGAACGAATGGGAGCATGCCTTTAAAATCGATACGGCGAATGGTAAAACACAGTAACACCGCACAACTTATAACCCCTAAGCATAAATAATTGAGATAAATGGCAAGTGAAGGCCACGACCATTTATACTCTTCAAAAACCAATGTTTTTAAGAAATACTCCCCAAAAGACGTTTCTGACCAAGTCACGAAAGGTGATTGAAAATAATTATAGCTAAAGTCAAAAAAATGCATTGCTGAATAGGGTTGTCCTGATGCCCAGCCATCCAGTTTTTCCAAAGGCATGGTATCGTTTATAACCTTTGCAAAACTTATCCCGATACAAACAACGACCGCACACCATACCCCCAGCCATTTTAATGAAACTAGGCTGCGGATTGCAAGCTCTTTACGGTACCATGAAATACCCATCATCAACGCAATCAAGCCGAGGAGAATGATGGCACTCCCTTTTGCTGTCATCCCTGCAGCAGCAATCAGTAAAGATTTCATGAGTTGATGTGGCTTTTTTTCCTGATACCAGAGTACGAGATAATAAAAAGACGCTGCATAAAAAGCATACAGCAAAATCTCATTGTTTATTTTTGAGGCCAGATGAGTGCTTGCCGGCCACAACAAGAATAATGCAACGGTGGTGAGATGTGGACCCTGTGTAAGCCCCGCACGATGTAAAGTCGCCAGACCGAACATGTTAAAGATGAGAAAACACACCCAGGATAAAAACCGTAGTGCCGTCCATTCGGGAATATTGAGATAGATTGCGGCTTTTATAGCCAGAGCTTCCAGATAAAAATACAGTGGTGGATGATGCGATTGCGCACCTAAATAACTAAAAGGGTGCATCCAGTGACCTTTAATAAATTCACCGTATCTTATTTGTGTAAATAGATTGTTAGTGTACAGGTCATTCGCACTGTTATGCAGATAGTGAAGGCTAAGAAAACAAGCCAGACAAAATACACACAACGAACCAGCCCCCACATTACGACGGGCTAACCATTGTGTCGCCATGGCGATTACAGCGCAATCCACTAAAATAACGCCCAAAGAAGACAGCGCATTCTCTCCGTAAAGGAGATTCGAAAGGAAGAGTCTCTGTCCGATGAAGAGTGCTGTTAAACCCCATCCCAAAGCAATAGCTGCTAGGAGGTGGGGCTTTGAATAGAACTCATATTTTTTGTTGCTCAAGACCATTTTTCTTATCTTCAGGTGTTATGTAAAGATAACCGTTTTGTGGCCGTAGCATAAGGCGTTGAGTATCACGGCAAATGGCTGCCAGATCGTCGGGCAGCACCTGCGATCAGCAGTACCATCAGCGGTTCTCAATCAAAGCGAAAACGGTTATTTTCACCATACTCCAACATGTTACCAACAATAAAACAATAGATAATGATGCATGACATGTAGAGTAACGTCAGGCAATAGGCTGGGGGACGGCTGAGGCCGTCTTTATAACAGCGCCACAAGCACCCAACCCAACAGGCAGGAAAAACCGCAAGCACCGTAAGGCTTGCGATAAAACGGTGAAAATATTCTTTACCATACACAGCGTAGGGACTGAGCCAGACAATGGTGTCGTAGAGGTCTTCATAGTCAGATATTTTCTGGGCGTTGTCATCCAGCAGATAGTAACGTGAAGTAGGCGTCAGCGAGAGTGTGTAGGCAAAGACAATGCTTTGCAGGTATTTTTTAGGAAATTGCTGGATGGACAGGAGGTCAAGCTTGGCAAAGCGATGGGACACCTCAAGGTAGCCTCCATAATTGAGGTTGAGTTCACCATTGGCCTTCAGCGGTTTTGTAAGCACAGCCGGACCAGCAGGCAGCGGGGTTTTAAGGTACGGCTGATAAACCGCCGGTTCAAGAAACGGGTGCAACCTGACCAGTGGATCACCCGTCATTACAAACAGTGATTCCTGCTGCGGCGGAGTCAGAGTATTGATGGCAATTTTTGCAACATTCATCCCCATCCAACTACTGCTACCAAAGAACCCAAAGATCAGCAGGTTTTTAACATACCACAACAAAACAAGCGTAAAGGGAACGGCTATTTTTCTCATGATGGTACGCATTGGAAAGCGGCGGCCAAACAGGACTAGCGGCATGGCAAACACCACCAGATGGTAACTGCTTCGCAGCAAACACAATAATGCAAGGCAGAACGCCATGCGCGTGATCCATTTAACTTCACCGGAGACAGCGCATTCTGCCACACACCAAACACTGAAAACCAGTAGGAAAACCGCCGGATACATATAAAAGAAAAAATGCTCAAACAGCAATTGTGACGGTGAAGCCATGTAGATAAAGACCACCAGCAAAGCGACGTATTTCCCAACACCAAGCAACTTTAAAATACGAAATAGCATCAGGTTGAGCGCAAGCCCCAAGCCAAGGAACAGAAGATGAAAAAACGTATGCCAGCCCTCGCCAAACAGGAACATACTCAAGCCCGTCATCATATTCATCAGCGGCGGCTGTATATGCATGTACAGCAACGATTGCCAGAGATTATCCTTCAACTGCTGCACATCGAGATACTGGTAAAAGCCGTTGATCTCATCATGATAAGAAAAGCTTCCGCCTGCACAATAAAATGCAGCACGCGTAAGGACAAAACCAGCCAGTATCAGAAGGTAAGAAAAACGCCCAGCGCGCGCGATCACGGCTGGCGGTACCATTACTTGAACACGACCGTTTTATGACCGTTGAGTAGTACGCGGTGTTCGGTATGATATTTCAGCGCGCGCGCCAGCACAAGGCACTCCGTATCACGGCCAATGGCCGCCAGATCATCGGGCAGATGGGTGTGGTCAACGCGGGCGACCTCCTGCTCGATAATAGGCCCCTCGTCCAGATCAGTCGTCACATAATGCGCCGTCGCCCCGATCAACTTCACACCGCGGTCAAACGCCTGCATATACGGCTTCGCGCCTTTAAAACTCGGCAGGAAGGAATGATGGATATTGATAGCCTTGCCCTGTAATTGCTTACAAAGCCCTTCCGACAACACCTGCATATAACGCGCCAGCACCACCACATCAATCTTATGGCGGTCCATCACCTCCAGCACCTGCTCTTCTTGCGTTGCTTTATCGCCCGTCACCACCGGAAGGTAGTAGAAAGGAATATCGTGCCAGTGGGCCACATGCTCCCAATCCTTGTGGTTGGAAACAATGGCGGGGATTTCGATGGCAAGCTGGCCGGTGGCGTGGCGGTACAGCAAATCGTTCAGGCAATGGCCGAATTTTGACACCATAATCAACACGCGGCTTTTGACATCTTTGCCGACAATCTGCCAGTGCATAGCAAAACGCGCGCCCACCAGTTCATGAAAGCGTTTTTTCAGCCCGTCTTCGCTCGGGCCCTGATTTTCAATCGTGAATTCGATACGCAAGAAAAACATGCCCGTTGAAGCATCACCAAACTGGGCCGATTCAATAATGAACCCGTAATGCTCGGCCAGAAAGCCGGTAACAGCCGCCACAATCCCGCGCACATCATGGCATGAAAGGGTAAGTATATAACGCTTTTGCATTACGCCACCGCCTTGGTTTTTTTCTTCGCCTGCACCAGTTGCAACAATTGCGGATTTTCGCGGTGCAACGTACATTCAAAACGGGAGCCTTTCCCAGGTTGCGAATGCAGCTCCACCTTTCCGCCGTGGAGCTCAATGAAACTTTTCACGATAGAAAGGCCAAGGCCGGTGCCGGAACGCTGGCCGGTTTTGCCACGGGTTCCTTCCTGATTTTTGCCTTTATAGAATTTAGAGAACACCACTTCCTGCTCTTCATCACGGATGCCGGAGCCCTGATCTTCTACCCATAATAACACCTCATCCTCGCCCGCTTCTTTTGCGCCCAGCGTCACGGTGTGTCCTGCATCAGAGTATTTGATCGCATTAGAGAGCAGATTGAACAGGATTTGTTTGATGCGCGTTTCATCGCCCACCATTTTACCGATGCGCGCAGGACATTCAAACTTCACTCTAATATCGAACTGTTTCACGCGCTCCTGAATCAGCGAAAGCACGGATTTCATCATCACATTGATATCAAACTTGCTGACATCAAGGCGCATGTAACCCGCTTCGACGCTGGCCAGATCGAGAATATCGTTGATAAGCTGCATGAGATGCTGCGACGACTGGTGAATACCCTCGACATATTCCCTCTGTTTTTCTGACAGTGGGCCGAAATATTCCTGACGCAACATTTCCGAGAACCCGCTGATTGAAGTGAGCGGCGAACGCAACTCATACGAAACGTTTGCGAGGAATTCGCTCTTGAGCTTATCGGCCTCCTGCAACGCTTCATTACGCTCACGCAGGCTGCGTTCTACGACAGTGGAGTCGGTAATATCAAGATAGGTAATCAGCGTCGCGCCATCCGGCAGCGGAACCTTACGCCAGTCGATTACCTTGCCGTTGGTGAGTTCGAGCTGCTGTGACAAAAATTCACGCGCCTGAAATTTCTGGATGTGGTTTTGCTTGAACGTGTCCCAGTCTTCAAACACATACAGCGATTTGCATTTTTCGACGATATCGCGGATATGCGGCTCAGTGCGCGCCATCTCGGCATCGATATCCCACAATTTCAGATACCCCGGATTGCTAAGGCGCAAACGGCCATCCTCACCAAACACCGCCACCCCTTCATGCAGGTTGTCCAGCGTTTCGCGCTGCACAGCAATCAGGGTGTTATACGAACGTTCGAGTGCAAGGCGGTCGGTCACATCCTCATAAGCAAATAAAATACCGCCCAAAGCATGCGGAATGGCGATTACACGCAATGCTTTTCCGTCCGGAAGATAGAAAAACTCTTCGTGCGGATCAATCAGTGCGGTGAAGAGTTTGAGCTGCTGTTGTTTAAAAAGCTGAAAATTTGCCTGCTCGGGAAGCTTACGTTTCTCACGCAGTAATTCAAGGATTTCTCCATAAGTAGGCTGCGTGTCCAACCACAACTCGTCGAGTTTCCATAGTGCCGCGAAGGCGTAGTTGAACGATTTAAGGCGCATGTCCGAGCCGTAAATCGCCATCGCGCTGGCAGAGCTTTCCAGCAAATCATCCTGCGCGGAGATATGGCGGTTCAGGTCTTCTTTCAACGCTTCCAGTTCCGACACATCGATAGCAAAACCTACCGAAATTTTTTCCTCCGGCACTGGAAATTCACTAATGTCATATAAACGGCGCTGACCACCAATGACCACGTGGCGGCGGTCAATAGCAGGCTGCCCTGTCGTCAAAGCCTGCGCTGCCATCTGCTTGGTTTTTTTATCCAGCTCCGGTGTTTCACTGCCATCCGATTTTTCGGATAAATCTTCCACCGCTTCACTGTACGACAAGTTGTAATAACGCAGGGCAAGACTGCTATCACGCTGCCAGATGGGGTAAGGCGCCATGTTGATGATGGTGGAGTAGTTCTTCAGATCCGTTTTGAGATTTTCATTTTCTTGCTGCAACCGCTTTAATTGTTCCTCAAGCGGATTGACTTTAGGCTGTCGGCGACGCTTGATTTCATCCCACACAACATAGGAAAGCGCACCAAGGCAGCCTAAACATAATGTAGCAAGAACAGGTACAGGAATGGAAATATCAGCCGCATAAGCAGGGCTAGCAGACCCGAAGGCCGCTAAAAGCGCAATGATCGAAACTCCAGACCCGTTGGTTTTTCTCATATCTCCAAATCTTCAAGACATCGTTGCAATTATTTCTAATGCAATTGCAACGAACTGTCATTCGTTTTGGTGATACTAACAGCAAAAAAATTTCAGCGCTGATTAATATCGATACGCTTCCGGTTTGAATGGCCCTGACTGTGCTATTCCGAGGTATTCGGCTTGCTTCTTGGTCAGCTGTGTCAACTTCACACCGAGTTTTTCGAGATGCAGTGCGGCTACTTTTTCATCCAGATGTTTTGGCAGAACGTATACTTTGTTCTCGTATTTGGAGTGATTTTTCCAGAGTTCAATCTGCGCCAACACCTGATTGGTGAAGCTGGTGCTCATCACGAAACTTGGATGTCCGGTAGCGCAGCCGAGGTTCACAAGGCGGCCTTTGGCGAGCAGGATGATGCGTTTTCCATCTGGGAATTCAATTTCATCTACCTGCGGCTTCACTTCCTTCCACTTCATATTCTGAAGCGCAGCCACCTGAATTTCGCTATCGAAATGACCGATGTTGCACACAATCGCGCGGTCTTTCATGCTACGCATATGCTCAAGCGTAATGATGTCTACGTTGCCAGTGGCGGTTACGAAGATGTCGCCGAGCTTTGCAGCTTCATCCATCGTGGTGACCTGATAGCCTTCCATCGCCGCTTGCAGCGCGCAGATAGGATCGATTTCCGTGACAATCACGCGCGCGCCTTGTGTTTTGAGCGATGACGCGCAGCCTTTGCCTACATCGCCGAAGCCGGCGATGACAGCGACTTTACCGGCGAACATGACGTCGGTAGCACGTTTCAAACCATCCGGCAGCGATTCACGGCAGCCATAGAGGTTGTCAAATTTGGATTTGGTGACTGAGCTGTTGACATCGATGGATGGCACTTTCAGCGTTTTTGCAGCGACCATTTCATGCAGGCGGTGTACGCCGGTGGTGGTTTCTTCGGAGATACCTTTTATAGCAGCGATGAGTGCCGGATATTTTTCGTGCATGATTCTGGTGAGGTCGCCACCATCATCGAGAATCATGTTCGGGGTCCACTTGTTGGGGCCCTGAATGGTCTGCTCTACGCACCAGTCATATTCTTCTTCGGTTTCGCCTTTCCATGCGAATACAGGAACGCCGGTGGCGGCAATGGCAGCAGCAGCCTGATCCTGCGTCGAGAAAATATTGCAACTGCTCCAGCGCACTTCCGCGCCAAGGGCAGTGAGTGTTTCAATCAGCACAGCGGTCTGAATGGTCATGTGCAGGCAACCGGCGATGCGCGCGCCTTTGAGCGGTTGTTCCTTGCCGTATTCGGCACGAAGCGCCATCAACCCAGGCATTTCAGTTTCAGCGAGGGAAATTTCGTTGCGGCCCCACTGTGCGAGGGACATATCGGCTACTTTGAAATCTCCGGTGGTGGTCATAGTGTTTACAGCCTGCTTGGTCATGGTTGGATTCCTTTACGTTAATATTGGCGCAAAAGCTAACCTTGGCAGGGCAAAACTTCAATCAAATAATAGAGAAAAGGCGACCAGCCGCCTATTTAGGGAGGATTTCGATGCTGGTTTGTGTGTTTAAATGGGGCAAAATGGTGATTAAATCGTGCAATGCCAAGGCCACACAGCCTTCGGTGGGTTTATAATCGTTATGCGCCAGATGCATAAAAATGGCGCTGCCGCGACCGTTAATGATGGGGTCGTCGTTATAGCCGAGCGGCACAATCAGGTCATACACATGGTCGTCGCGCCAGAGTTTTTCATGGGAATAATGATAGGGAAGCCTGACATGGGTGTTGTATTCGGGGCTTTCCGAATCGTCGCACCAGCCGTCATTTTCCCGAATGATTTTGAGAGGTAATTTGGTTTCCGGAGGAGCCAGACGGTCGAGGCGGTACCAGCACTCACGCAAGGTAAAAACGCCCACCGGACTGCAACCATCTCCTTCGCGTTTATCGTTGGAAAATCCGCCCTTCCCAATCGCACAGCGGAACTGCTGATCGCCGAAAAAAAACGTATTGCCTTTGACAGTTAACAAGGTCACGTGCGGCCTGTGGGCTGGTTGCGGGCTTGCGGGCCAGCCGGATTGCGCGGAAGGTTATTACGCGGAGCCGCCACCTGTTCGCCGCCATAGCCATGCTCAGCGACTTCTTCGCGGTAGCCTGCGCCCCAATGGTTTTTACCGGTCATGTAACTATTGACCATATCCTCATCAATTTCGAGTTTTTTACGGTCTTTCATGGTGACCATTTCGGCGATAGGCCCACCTGCCATCAATCCAAGCGCACCGCCCGCCAGCAATGCCATCGGGCCAACCGCTGTCAGAAAAAGTGCCCCCAAACCAATCCCTATCAATGCCGACACACCCGTGATGATGTATCCCTTCATTCTCAGGTTATAGCCACGATCTGCCACATCCTCGCGCATTTTGGTGAGTTCGGGATTAGCATTGTAGCGTATTGCGTCTTCTTTATCGTCTTTTGCCATAACGTTTCTCTATCTGTGTGATCCGTGTTGATGGGGTTTACCACTCGGGCCCATCGGTGGGCCCTGCATGGTCAGTGACGGAGCAGAATAGCCATGTTCCGCCACTTCCTGACGGTAGCCAGCGCCCCAGTAATTCTTGCCCTGCATGTAGCTTTGAATGTAGCTTTCATCGATTTCCAGTTTTTTGGCCTCACGCATGGTGATCATGTTAGTCACAGCGCCACCTAACGCTAATGCTCCTGAAACCATAACTTTTCCCATCGCCAGACCACCTACAGGCATAAAAAACATCGCCGCCACCGCCGCAACGGCAAACAGGCCCGTAATTATCATGCCCGTCATCTTAATTCTAAAGGCACGGTTGGCGATATCCTCTTTCATCGCCATCAACTGCGGAGCGTTGTAAGGACTCAGATTGCCGTCTTCGGGTATGGTGTCAGGCTTCGACATAAGCGCTTTGTTTTATAATGATCAATTACACCCAGTGTAACACAACAACCTTACAAAAATGTGAAGCTTTTATGAAACGCTTTTCGCGGGATTATGACAAAGAATAAGAAAATATTATTGATTAATTTCAGATGACTATATGGATTTTTTCACCAGCACAGGACGCTTTTCAAGGCGATCTTCCACAGTGGTCACAATCTGTGCGGCATTGAGCCCCGCCTCGTCATACATGCCTTTTGGCGTGTTCTGCTCGATAAAATAGTCGGGTAGATACAGCGGCAAGACTTGGCATTTGCCGTCCAGCAATCCCGCTTGAGCAGCAAAACACAACACATGCGAACCAAACCCGCCAATCGCCCCCTCTTCCACCGTAAGGACAATCTCGTGGCCTTTAATCAGCTTTGTAATCAACGCCACATCCAGCGGCTTGGCAAAACGCGCATCTGCCACCGTGGTGGTAATACCTGCTTTTTCTAGCATGTCGGCTGCTTTTAAACATTCATCCAGACGCGTTCCCAGCGACAGCAGCGCCACGCGCTTGCCCTCACGCAGGATGCGTCCTTTACCAATTTCAAGCGGGATGCCGGCTTCCGGCATAGCAACACCGGTGCCCTCACCGCGCGGATATCGCAATGCACTCGGGCGGTCATTGATGGCAGCGGAGGTGGCGATCATATGCGCCAGTTCGGCTTCGTCGCTGGCGGCCATCACGACAAAATTCGGTAATGTGGCAAGATAGGTAATGTCAAAAGAACCGGCATGGGTCGGGCCATCCGCGCCCACCAGTCCGGCACGGTCAATCGCAAAACGCACCGGCAAATTCTGTATCGCCACATCATGCACCACCTGATCATAGGCGCGTTGCAGGAAGGTGGAATAAATCGCCACGAACGGTTTGTATCCCTGCGTGGCAAGGCCTGCCGCGAAGGTCACAGCATGTTGCTCGGCAATGCCTACATCAAATGTGCGATCGGGGAATTCCTTGCCAAATAAATCCAAACCCGTGCCAGATGGCATAGCGGCGGTGATGGCAATAATTTTATCGTCTTTGCGCGCTTCCTTAATCAGGTTCTCAGCAAACACTTTAGTGTAGCTCGGAGCGGCACTAACAGATTTTTTCTGCGCACCGGTGGACACATCAAAACTATTCACACCATGATATTTATCGTCAGCGGCTTCTGCCGGAGCATACCCATGCCCTTTGCGCGTCACCACATGCAATAGAATTGGCCCGCTGCCCTGCTCGTTCTTGATGTTTTTGAGTACGGGCAACAGATGTGATAAATCATGGCCGTCCACGGGGCCTACATAATAAAAACCCAACTGTTCAAACATGGTTCCGCCGATAGCGAAATCCCTTGCAAAATGTTCGGCCTTGCGCGCCAGACGCGCCAGCGGTTGCGGAAATTTACTGGCAACCACTTTGCCGATATGGCGCAACGTATGATACGGATGCGAGGAAATCAGCCGCGCCAGATACGCGCTCATCGCTCCTGTGGGGGGCGCAATCGACATGTCGTTATCGTTCAACACCACAATCAGGCGCGAGCCGATACTTCCGGCATTGTTCAATGCCTCAAACGCCATACCCGCGCTCATCGCACCGTCACCGATGATAGCAACGATATCGCGTTTCTTTTTGTCCAGATCGCGTGCCACTGCCATGCCAAGGGCAGCTGAAACAGAGGTAGAGCTATGCCCTGCACCGAATGCATCATACGGGCTTTCGTCACGCTTACAGAATCCGGACAGGCCTTTTGGTTTGCGAAGTGTGCGGATGCGGTCGCGCCGTCCGGTGAGAATTTTATGCGGATAACACTGGTGTCCAACATCCCAGATGAGAATATCGTCCGGCGTATCGAAGACGTGATGCAACGCAACGGTGAGTTCTACCACCCCAAGTCCAGCCCCCAGATGCCCGCCCGTTTCGGAAACAGCTGAAACCGTTTCAGCACGCACATCGGCGGCCAGTTGCACAAGCTGTTCGAGATTCATCCCACGGATATCACGCGGATCATTCACATTATCGAGTATGGGTGTATTGCTCACACACTGCCTAAAAAATCATACATTTTGTTATAATCGGGCGAATTTACAGCCTATGCAAGCAAATGTCAGGCTTTTTTTAAGGAATACTGCCAAAAATGGACTACTTTCTCCAATCGACCGTATCGCCATTACCGATGGATTGTTCTCCGTCGCGAACGACCATAGTGTATGTACCCGCGTACATGCTGTATTGCCCATCGGGCATGGGATGAAGTTTTCCATCTTTATCATAGACATAGACTTTCGTACCCCAAAAAGCGAGATCACGCCCGTCATCGGTGATCAGATTGGGGTTTTTAAAGGCGCGGCCAGCCTGTGTCAGAGGATTGGATTGTGGCAGGGATGAAAGCGGCACCTGCACGTTCGGGTTTTTTGGTGCTGGCGGGTAATATTCGTTGGGATTAGGCTGCTGCTGCGGCTGCGGCTGGTTTTGATTCTTTTGTTGCTGGAGATAGGGATTTTGCTGACCCGGATTACCCCCGTTGCGATACGCCCCCACAGGAGCCTTATTGGTATTAAACCTCACTGGATAATTAGGCATTGGAACGATAAGCGGACTACCGCCTTTCTTTTTGTTTGACTCCTCGATTTTTTCTACCAACTTACGGCCCGCACGTTCGGCGCGCTTTTTACGCACCTCATCCATGGGGTTGCGGCCGAAAACAATCAGCAGCACAAAGGCCGTAATCACCATCAGGATTAGCTTGGTATTAGACATAGCCCGCCTTAAAAATTATAAAAGCACTATAGCCATTATAACGTTATTATCTATTTATTTCATCAAATTATTCGACAAAACAATCAAATAACGTTCAGACACCATAAAACAATCGCTTTTTGCACATGGAGACGGTTTTCCGCTTCGTCAAAGACCTTAGACTGAGGTCCGTCAATAACTTCCGCTGTCACTTCCTCACCGCGGTGAGCGGGCAGACAATGCAGAAAAATAGCCTTGGGCGATGCCAGTTTCATCAGCGGCTCATTCACCTGATAGGGAGCGAGCATGGCAATTTGCGTTTCCGGATCGGGGTCGCCCATCGAAACCCATGTATCAGTGGTCACGCAATCGGCGTCCTTTACGGCTTCCTGCGGGAATTGAGTCAGTATTATATCGGCACCGAGATTACGCGCCCACTGCACCACTTCCGGCAACGGGTTAAGCTGCGGCGGGCAGGCAAGGCGCAAACGGAAACCAAACAGCGCGCTTGCCTGAATCCAGCTTTGTGCCACGTTGTTGCCGTCACCGATCCATGCGATAGTTTTGCCTTTGATAGAACCGCAATGTTCTTCAAAGGTCAGTATATCGGCCATAATCTGACAGGGATGACTATACTCGGTCAGGCCGTTGATCACGGCAATATTGGCATTTTCCGCCAGTTCACGCAGCTTGTCGTGGCTATGGCAGCGCAGCATGATGGCATCGACATAGCGCGACAGCACCTGCGCGGTATCAGCGACAGTTTCACCGCGCCCCAGCTGTAATTCATTCCCGTTAAACGACAGCGCGTGACCACCGAGTTCCATCATCGCCACTTCAAATGAAACGCGGGTACGGGTAGAGTTTTTTTCAAAAATCATGGCCAGTTTTTTGCCTGCCAGCATGGATGGTAACTGACCGTTTGCGCGCTGCTGTTTCAGCTCGGCGGCCTTGGTCAGAATCAGACGGAGGGATGCAGCATCAACCGCCGCCAAATCAAGAAAATGCCTCCCTTTCAGATGCGGGTTCATAACCATCCTTCTACTGCGGTGTTGAGAATTTCGAGGGCTTCATCCACGTGCGCAGGCCCGATAATCAGCGGCGGCACAATGCGAATGACATTATTTTCAGCCGGTGCGGTCAGCAATCCGCCGCTACGCAGGCGGTCGACCAGCTCATAGTGCGAACGGTGGGTTTTAAGACCGAGCATCAGGCCGGTGCCGCGCACTTCCTGTAACGCTTTGGGGAAACGCCGCACCACAGCTTCCAGTCCGGTTTTTAAATACGCCCCCATCTGGCTAACATGCTCAAAAAATTCAGGGGCCAGCATGACATCGAGAACGGCATTGCCCACCGCCATCGCCAGCGGATTCGAGCCATACGTGGAGCCGTGCGAACCAGGGGTCATACCCGATGCCGCAGCATCAGTCGCAAGACAGGCCGCCAGCGGAAATCCGTTGCCAATACCCTTCGCCGACGAGACGATATCCGGCTTCACCCCCGCCTGTTCATGGGCGAATAATGCGCCGGTGCGCCCCATACCGCATTGCACCTCATCCATAAACAGCAACAAACCATACCGGTCAGCAAGCGAGCGCAGGCCCTGTAAAAATTCATGGGTGGCAACGTTGACACCGCCCTCGCCCTGAATGGGTTCCACCAAAATAGCCGCGGTTTGCGGGCCGATAGCCGCTTCCACCGCCACCAGATTATTGAATTCCACCGGATCAAATCCATCCATCAGCGGTTCATAGCCTTTACGGGCGATATCGTTGCCGCCAGCAGAGATGCACGCCAGCGTGCGCCCGTGGAACCCCCCTTGCATGGTAATGACGCGGTAGCGGTCAGGGTTGCCGTTGGCATCATGGTATTTGCGCAGCATTTTGAGGCCGCATTCCACCGCCTCACCGCCGGAATTACAGAAAAAAACCTTATCGGCAAATGTTGCCGCCACCAGCCGTTCAGCCATGCGGTTAAGGCCGGTAACGTGATACATATTGGAGCAGTGCCAGAGCTGGTCGGCCTGATTTTTCAGCGCAGCCACCAGATGCGGGTGCGAGTGGCCAAGGGCGTTCACGGCGATACCGGCTGCAAAATCCAGATAGCGCTTACCCTCCGGTGAAAAGAGATACACTCCCTCTCCACGTGCAATAGTAATGTCAGAACGCCGGTACACCGGCAAAACCGCCGAACCGAGACCCTTTTGCATGGGACCAACTCACTATTATCTGGGATTCAGAAAAACGGCGATTATCTGCTTATGAAAAAGCCTTGTCAAGCACTAGCTTAAGGCTATTTAGCTTTTCAGGCGGTAGCCGGATTTGAACAGGCGCAGCACCACCACCCACAGCACCACATTAGTCACCGTCAACACGATCATGCCCGTACCAACAGTGCCGTCGGAATAGCCGATAATGGCGTAGCGAAACCCGTCAATCATGTAGAAAAACGGGTTATAGTGGCAGACATGATACCAGAACGTTGGCAGCTGCTTGATGGAATAGAACGTGCCCGACAGAAACGCCAGCGGGGTGATGATATAG
>JANYBV010000019.1 GCA_025360605.1 Alphaproteobacteria bacterium
CCTCGCCAGCAAATCCGGGTACTATCCCCAGCGGCACAAAATAGGGTATTATCACCTAATACGCAGATAAGGACGGCGACGCCAAAAGCGCAAAGCCGCATTATTTCGCCAACATTTCAGAAAAGGATTTTGTCATGAGTATTGAGCAAACACCGACGGAATTACTGGATTATACGATTAATTGGCCCGCCCGCGGCTTGCCGACCGGCGCGACGATTGCCAGCCAAACCGTCGTCGCCAGTGACGTTTCTGTGACGATCAGCAATATTTCGATCATCACCGCGGGAACGCAAACCCAGTTCTTTGTCACCGGCGGCGTTGCTGGCAATATTTACCAGATTACTTGTGAAATCACACTTTCCACTGGGCAAAAGATGGATTTTACGGTAAATTACAACTGTATAGCCAAACGGACAATATAATGCAGCTTATCAAGGATATATTCACGTCGAAGGACGGCGAAAGCTGGGAATTGGCTTCTATCCTTGGTTTTGTGGCGTTTTGCGCGTACCTTTATTTTTCATATCACCACTACGTCGTCATGGCGCAACCCTTCGACCCGCTGGGCTTCGGCACCGGCGCGGGTGGACTGGCAGCGGGCACCGGCGCGCACAAACTTTTAAGCGGGAAGGCGGATAATTAAATGAATAAATGGTGGCTTTTAGCGTTTGTTTTATGGTCGGCGGGTTGTTTCACCAGCGGCTTTAAATATGAAGGATATAGGGCTGGCGAAGCAAAGGCGGAATTGCAGGTTGACCAGCAAAAAGTTACGATCAGCGCCGAAGCCGGGGTGATTGCGAAACAGCAAAGCGCCGCGGTGATAACCCAAAAAGAAAGTCAGAATTATGAAAAAAACGTGTCTTCTATTGATGATGATTACGCCGATATTACTGGCGGGCTGTACCCGGCCAACACTTCAACCGGCGGTCGTTTGCGCGCCGCCACCAATCCCGCCGCAGGAGTTAGCGCCAATTGCACTAAAACCAGCAAAAAATACGGATTGACGCCGCGCCAGTGCGACACAGAGGAAGCGAAATTGCTTGCCCTATGGGACTGGGTAGCTAAACAGCGCGCAAACACCCCTTAACCGACGAAGCCAAGCTGGGCAAATTTGCCGTCGATAAAAGACGACAGCTTGGCGTCGGTTTCCTCTTCCTGCCCCTCTTCGCAATCGACTTCCATAACGATATTTACGTCGGCGGTGCCTAAACCGGGAATTTCGATTTGCCCGACCTTGCTATGTGATTGCTTCATGATTCTATTTCCTCTTCTGGTTGCGGGGTTGCCAGTTTCAAGATTTCCGCCCTTGGCTTCCCCATAACGAAAGCGGAAATTTTCGATGCTTCGGCGATTATTTTTTCGGTTGAGCCATAGCGGTCGCGTTTGCTTGCTTCCTCAAATGCCCGAAACCTTACCCAATCTTCATGTTCCGTCATAAATCGTTCGCCAATTCTAGCAACACATCCGCATGGCAAGCTGAATTTTTAGCGCACCAGCAAGCCAAGTTTTTCCCGCGCAGCTTCCATAGATCACCGCGCCGGAATTTCAGTATGGGATTATTCGACGCAATTGCAGCCCTGAATAATCCCACGGCGATTTGTTGCGTTATCGGCTTGCCTTCGATAATGTCACCGATCTTAAACGGGTTGCCCCACTGGGTCGAACGGTCAACACACACCACCGGCAATTCGTTCGGTGATTCAAGTTTGCGCTGGCGGCTTCGTTGCACACGCTGGGGTATCATGCCTTTTCCTTTCCTAACAGGCTGTCTAGCTTGGCGAGGGCAATCATTGCATCGTGTGAACTCCACTGCTGGCAATTCTTCCAATCTGCGTCACGATGAGGATTGGGCAAATCGGGACGTTTTGCTATAATACTTATAATTTCCCGCACCTCCCGCAGCACTTCCTCATAATGGGCGGGGAGGGGTATGTCATTCAGCTGATCGTTGCTCATGCTCGGTAGTCCCACTTTCTGGCGGCTTCAATTCTAGTAGCCGCTTCACCGCCATTATGAACATTGCCATAGGTCATAACGGGCTGGACAAAGCATCCAGTATTCTTGCACTGGATAATAAGCGATTGCATAGGCTCTCCATGTAGTTGGCAGCTAGTCAGTTTGCCAAGACCCCAATAAGGTTGCTTTCCGCAAAATGGGCACGGAGAAAGATCGGTGCGCTGCCTACCATTTCGGTGGATTCACCAATATGGTTTGTTGCGCTGCCGTTAGATAGGGCGGCTATTGCGGCTTTGGCCATACGTTCAAAAACCTCATACGGCGTACCACCACCCGATTCCGAGCGAATAGCTTTGGCAACCTTCTCCACCATCTCACTGTCGGCTGGTGGCTTGGAGCGGTTATTCCATATTGCTGTTGGCGCAATAGCTTTGCAAACAGTACATTCAACATCTTTTACATAAATCCCATTGACTCTTTTTGCTTTGCTTAGGCAAAACGGGCATGGCAACAGATCATCTTTATTATCGTTTTGTGTGTTCATAAATTTATCCCCACCATTTTATAAATTTGCTCCCAAGTTTTACCCTCGAAAAGCGGTTTATATTTAGGCTCTTTTAATAGAAGATTTGCGACATACGACCGGGCCGCTTCGCGCTTGGTGTTGTAGCTTGCCGATTCCCGCCCGCTGTAATGGTGGACAAATTTACCAGTTCGGCGGCTTATGGTTATAAGTTCGCTCACTGTTTTGTCGCGCCTTCCGGCGGCACGATCAGGCACCACCAAAGAATGTTAATACGTTGCATTATACCGCAAGTTTTGACTTTACCAAAGAAACGGAAACGCAACCTTTCACGCAAGGGAGGCCCATAAAGCACCCAGCCGCCCAGCCAGCCGCGGCACGCCAGTATCGTTTCGCCGTGCCCGGTGTAAACCAAGCATAGTTCGTCGGTCGGCGGGTAGCCGTGTTTCACATTGCGCCAAATCATACAATTATTCCTTCTATTAATTCAATGCGTTGACCAATCCAAGCCATCACAGGAACCGCCATGCTATTGCCCAACGCTCTTGCTCTGGCGGTATCTGTTGCACCAGATATCAACGTGTAATCATCAGGAAAGCCAAAACATCTCTCTATTTCCTTTGGTGTTGAGACTCTAATTGAGCCATTTTCGCAAAGTATTTGAATTTCTCCGCTTCTGCGACTTCCATATCCTCGCTTTGTGAGTGTAGGTGCAACACTCCCCATTTTTTGTTTCTGTCTGTCCGGCGTATTATCCCCATGCAGGCTTTCATGCTCAAAAAGTACCGCTGCGGCAGGTTGCCAGTCTCCAAGATATCCGATAACGAACACACGTCTGCGCCGCTGTGGCACTCCGAAATATTGAGCGTCAAGAACCCGGTATGCGAACCCATACCCGCATTCTGCCAACCCTCCGAGGAAGGCAGAAAAATCCCTTCCTTTGTCAGACGACAGAACACCGGGGACATTTTCCCAAACCAGCCACTTGGGGCGAAGCCTCTTAGCCAGCCGTATAAATTCAAGTGTGAGGTTGCCGCGCTCGTCAACAAGTCCTTTGCGAAGTCCGGCGAAGCTGAAACTTTGGCAGGGTGTTCCTCCGCAAAGAAGGTCAATTGCTCCATATTCATTTCCTTTTATAGTGGTGAAATCGCCATGTAATGGAATATTAGGGTAATGATGAGAAAGCACAGCGCGGGGGGATTTTTCGATTTCAGAAAAAAAAGCTGCCTTCCACCCCAAAGGATGCCATGCAACCGTTGCTGCTTCTATGCCTGAACAAATTGAGCCGTAAATCATAATGACCGCAGCCTTATCGCTTCGTCGGCTTGTGCGTATGCAATGCGCGTGAAGGCTTCCGGCAAAAGCATATCCTGCCCCATGACGTGCGCGGCGAATTTCTGGGCAACGTCGATATTGGCATAAAGGCCATTTAGGACGCTTTGGGCTATTTTGTCGCGTAAGGTTGCCTTCTCTCTTTTAAGGCGCTCCTCGCCGTCTTGCCGTGTGATTTCGCGCCAATTTGAGCGAGCGGGTGTCATTGACGTATCTAGTTTAGGAATAATCACTTTATTTCCCCACCGGATTTTTGCTGCCTTGGTAGCAATTGCCTTTCGTCGTGCCGGTGAAAGCTTTTGCGCCCGGGCGTGACCGCCGTTAGACCTTGCTGTTGGTTTTTTATCGTTTTTCATTTTGACACCCCTATCAACTGACTTTTGACTTGCACAATCGTATCCTTCGGAATGGCAGGGAGCCGCAGCCACCAGCGCAACAGGACGAAGGGTTGCCCGCAATGCCACGCTTCGGTTTTGTCGTCGCGTTGTTCATAAACAGCGGTTTGCAGGATTTGCGCCACGCTTCCGTCACCGCGCCCGGCGTCAACGTCGCAAGCGATAACCACAATTTCGCCGCTTTCTGGCGATACCGTTAAGGGGTGAAACCATTTTGAATCGTCGTTTACTGTTTCTTCCTGATTTTGCATGATAGTTCCTTATTTAAAATAATGTTGTTTGTTCGCCGACCAGAACCGAAATCCATGCGACAGCCGACCGACCACTGGCGTTATCGCGGCGCAAACCGGAATCGCGGATTTGCCCCAGTTCGACCAGTTCCGAAAATCGCGGGCGGATTGACAACACGCTTTCGCGCATAAGCCCGGCAGCTTCGTCGGCGGTCAAGCCGGTGGCAAGGTAGGTAGGGCGGCGCAACAGCGCCAGCACTTCGGCGCGCAGCGTAGGGGCTTTCTTTTTCATGGACACGGCGGCGTCGGTGCTGGTGCCTGTAACCTTCGCGCCCGGTTCGTCGGGATATGGGGCTGTAAACATAGAAACCTCGCTTTGTGGTGTGGCGGCGCAACCGAACGAAAAGCGCCAACGATTCGACAAACTTGCGCCGCGCACATAATGAAAAATGGGGGCAAGCCGAAACCTGCCCCCGGTGGATTAGGCGTTTTCCTTCGCGGCTTCGTCCACGGTGGACTTTGCAGCGTCGGCGTTCTGGTCAATCACCTGCTTTTCGGTGCTGGCATCACTAGAAGCCGCAGCGCTCGCGCCGCCGTCGCTTTGCTTCGGTGCATCTTCCGTTGCACCAGCCGCCGCACCAGCATTGACAGTGGCTTGGTCGTTTCCCGCGTCACCAGCGGCGGCGGTGGAATCCGCAGCCTTGGGTGTTTCCGCTTCGCCCGATGCAACCGCAGTACCAGCAGTAGAAGGCTCCCCCGGCGTTTCAGGCTCCGCAGTAGATGCAGCGGCCCCCGATGTAGCGGCTTCGGTGGTGTTTGCCTGTTGTGCGGCACCGGAAGCTAAAGGCTCCCCCGCAGCGGTGTCACCCTCTTCGATCACGGTCAATTCTTCGTGAATGAAAACATGGCGGGAAGTGGTGCCGTTTTCCTTGGTGACTTCGACTTGGTAACTTTCGCTATCCACAGAAACCACCGTGCCGGGCAGCTTCATAGGGTTGACGTTGACTTTGGTGCCGATTTCAAACTTTTGCATGTGGTAAAATCCTTTGTAAGTGGTGAAATTCTCCGTGTTGTTTAAGTCGTCACGGATAACCTGACTTACACCCTTTCGGGTATCTGCTTTATTCGCCTTTCATTGCCTCGGCTTCGTTTTTAAGTTCGTCCACCGCGTCGTTATAGCAGCGTTCGCACTCGTCAAAAGTCGCAGGTGCCCGGCTCTTTATCTGGGCAAGGATTCCCGCGTTGTGCTTATACAGCGTGGCAATCTCTTCAAGGCTGGGGGCCGTGTTGCAACGCTTCATAAATTCTAAGCGCCACCCGTCAAAATCCGGCTGGGTTGCGTTGCCCGGCATACCACCGACCTTGATTTGCGCCGTGCTAAAAACCGGCTTTGCGGGCTGGTTGCCATCACCGCCGACGACGTTGGAAACTTCAACGGTTTTGGTGCTTTCTGGTTTGGCCTCTTCCTTTGCCGGTTCCGCCTTTTTGTCGTCGGCTGGCAATTCGCCCGTCTTAGGGTCGGCACCGGCGGCAACCGCGGCTTCCTCTTTTGTCGGTTTCTTTTTACCGGATTTTTTCGCCAGCTTTTCTTTAACTGCCTCGTTCCCCTTTTTGTCGTCAGGCATGGTTTCAGATTCGCCTTCGATCACAATATCGCCATAGGAATCTGTCGAGAATGTCTTTCCCGCATCAAGCAAATCCTCTGTTACGGATGTCTTTTGAACCGACATAGGCAGATATTTTGCAATGCGGCGGATTGCTGTTTTCTTCCCCATCTCAACGTAATGCTCAGACCAGACCGCATTTTTCCCGCCGTTGCCTTTGTCGCGGATGGCATTTACTTCGGCAACTGTGAGGTAATCCCAATGAAATCCGCCATCCTTAAATCTAGCCATAGCCCAGAAATGCGTC
>JANYBV010000006.1 GCA_025360605.1 Alphaproteobacteria bacterium
TTGCATTCCCGCATAGCGCTTTGGCAGGAAGGAACCAAAGGGGGTATGGCAACATTGGCGGTGGCTGCGGCTTAGCGGGTGGTAGGCCCAGGCATTGCCGAGCCGAACAACCGAAAGCCAAGGATATCCGCGGCTCGGCGCGGGATTCTGGCAAAAACGTGCAGTGTTTATGGCAAAAGGTGCACCGATTGTGGCAACCGGTGCAAAGCGGGGAGGAAAGACCAGGTGGAAAGCGCTTCAAACCGCAGTACGGCCACAAGCGCAATTCACCGATTCTGTTAAAATGGATAACATGCAGGTGCACCTAGTGTCGATATGAAATATTATGTTTATTCAGTTGGTTGATATGATATAAGGCTATTGAACCGATTGGTTGTCAGTGTGCGTCGCGGTTTGCCTTGCCTAATGCCCTGAATGCATCGGTCAATTCGTCAAGCGCCTCACGCAACCGGATCATACCGTAACCTTTCCGCCAGCCGTGCGCCTGTTCGTAATCGATCAGGCAGGCTTCCTTGCAGCAGATATCCTGAACCATATCCTGCGACATGCGGCTCAATTCCCGCATCACCCGCGTATGCGTGTGTATGGCGCTGATGATGCTTTCCACAGGGTAGAGCGACATGTTGATGCTGGTCTGCACACGGATCGCATCCAGCGGCTTTGACATGCTCTGAAACGTCCGCTCGTAATTGCAGGCCAGCCGGTCGGCGGCGCGGAACTGATCCTCGGTGATTCCGCGTCGGTAAGTTTCCGCGATGCCGCGATCCTCATCGATGCGGTACAGGCGGTGATATTTGTCGATAGGACGCTTATCGCGCACGCGCAGCGCATGGTTGCTCTGATCGGTCTTCACCCTCTCCAGGGCGTTCCTTGCAAGGAATTCAGGCGTCGGAGGGCAGCCCACCGCCGCTGCCGCGTTCACCCCCTGCATGCCACTTTTTTGCTTCCGTTTGCGTTTGCTCATCGTTATTTCTCCTTTGTTGATTTTTTGCGTGCGTAAACCTCGTGCGCGAAATAGCGCCAGCTTTTCGGCGGGTCGGTGGTGCTGTGCACGCGGCTCTTCAGCACGGCTTCGACGGTTGGCAGGATATGGGTGAAAAGGTCGCAGCCATTGTCAATCCAGCCCAGGACGATCTGGTAATCGCCGGGCGGATGCAGTTTGTGCTTTTCGAATACCGCGATGGCCTGGTTGACAAAACGCGCCGCACGCTCCTCGGATTCGGGTTTTGCACAGGAATTGCCGCCGCTATCCTCTAGAAGTCTAAAATTATTATTTTTATCTGATCTGGATTTAGATTGATCTAAAGCGCGCGCGAGCGCATGCGCGACGCCGCCCTCCGGCACGTTGGCAAAATCATGAAATTCCTCGTTATTTTCTGCATCGCCATTTCCGTTTCCTGATTTATCCACATAGGGGGTAGCCCCTGGGGTAGCTGGGTGGGTCACCAGGGGAGTAGCCCCTGGGGTTATCTGGGGGGCAACCCCAGGGGCGCCGGATTTCAATTCCCTCTTTTTCCCCGACGAAAAAGCGTACTCGACGCGCAGCTTATTCTGCGTGAGAAAGCCCGGCGAATCTTCGATCAGGTACGCCATGATCTGCGGCTTCACTTTCAGCCATTTGTTAAGATTGATCGGCATTGCCCTGGCGATATATTTGTCATCGCTGTTTATTTTCCCGCCGTGCTTCCACATGGTGCAGAGCAGCCGCATGTAAACGCCTTGCTCTTCCATCGTCAGGTTGAGCGTGTCCTTGCAGTACGAGTCCGGATAAAACCGCATATATGAGGGGGCTGGCATAAAGCTCGCTTCAGGAACTTTGTGCCAGTTGCAGGATAATCTCGCCGATGATGGATTCCGCGCCGCCGTCTGTTTTCCGCTGAATCAGTTCGGTTAATGTTTCAATGCTGACATACCGCTGCAGCAGTTCATTCACCAGAGCGCAGCCGTCGAGCGCGATAAAGGATAAAGCGCTGCCACTGCGGGGGCCGGTGAGAGTGACTTCCCTGTAGCGGCCATCCGGATGCATGCCCACTGTCAGCTGGTAACGGGAGTTCCAGTATACGAATTCCACGGTATTATTATGCCAGCGGGATTGAAAAGGTTGGTCGTCATCATTCATACGGGACTCCTTTCCTTCAGTTCATCAAGCGCCAGCGCGGCAATGCGCTTGATTGTCCTGCGGTGATCACGAGATTTGACGCCCTCGATGAATTGATTGATATCCGCCGGAACAGTCTCCAGATCGTAGAAGTCGTCAGGGCGCACAGCGCCCATCGTGATGAAGAAAATGCGCACGATGACCTTGGGATCGAGCACGCGGCCATGTTTGAGATGCCGGTTGATGGTGGCGACCGAATAGCCGACCAGGGCGGAAAGCTCCGTCTGAGTCATGCCAGTGAGTTCTAACCATTGATCTAATTTCATAGTGCGATAGTTCGCTCTTAATGCAATTATTTGTCAATGGAATAATTGCAATTAAAAATTGACAGTGTTTTACCGTTGCGGTAAAAAGGTGGGCATGAGCACAAATAACATTGCATATCTCCGCAGACGGCGGAATTTCACGCAGAAGCGGCTGGCCGACATGATCGGCATTCCCGCCTCGACGCTGAACCGTATCGAATCAGGGGAAACCGAGGGCTTTGAAAAGTACCGCGCCAAGCTCACAAAGGCGCTGGGCTGTAAGCCGGAAGAGCTTGACGCGCCTGACTTTCAGCTGCCGTCAACGCTTGTGACCGGCTTCATCAAATACAAGACTTTCATTAAAGACATAGAGCGCAATGACGCCGAGCATGTCGAGGCGATCGCAGGACTGCCCGCTACCACGGAAGCCTTGGTAATCCGGACTTCCGACCTCATCAATTACCACGGCAGCAATGATCTGCTGTATTTCGATAGTGTGCCGCAAAGCAATGAGCGCCTGTTTCTTGATCGTGAATGCGTTGTCCAGCTTGATACTAAAAAGCGCGGAGAGAAGCTGCTGGCCTGGGTTACAAAAGCCTCCGGCGAAGGGAAATATATCCTTCACGCGCATATGTCGCCCATGATGTCGGACGTCAAAATTCTGGCGGCGCATCCCATCCTCCATATTAAACGCTCCTAAGCCCTTTCTTTTTACCGGAACGGTAATAAACCGCTGATAAAGCGCAAAATATTTTTCCTTAACTGCAATTTTTCTATGGACAAAAAATTGCATTAGGTGTTACCAACTACAACCCATGAGCAACAATATGGGAGGAATAACACCAATGCGTATCATCGAAAAGTTGCAGAATTGGCTTGCCAGGCTGACATGGAGGCAGGCCTTCCATCTCATAATAGCCATTACCTTATGCATGCTGTTCGCCTGTTTTATTGACTGGCTCATCATCAATCTCCTGAGCGGCTGCTGCGAGGGCGGCATATGCATTCCGGAGTGGCTGTATCCCCAATGCCGCAATGATGGAGGCTTCCATGCTGAATGAAGCCGATGTGAATGAATATATCGCGCGCCAGCTGCGGGCGCTTCGCACCACCAGCGGCTTGAGCCAGACCAGGCTCGGACGCAAAATGAACATGTCGCCGCAGCAGGTGCAGAAATACGAGTGGGGCATCAATCGCGTGTCGATTGTCAGGCTCATGCAATACGCCGAAGCGTTCGATGTGCCGGTGACGCTTTTTTTTCCTAACGGAGACAAGCATTCTTCTTATGAGCCGGTGCCGCCACTGACGATACGCTTTATCCGCCTGATCAATAAAATCGACCCGAAGCATTATGATCAGGTTTATGCGGCGCTGAAAGCGATCGCCAGGCTTTCCGATAGAGGCGGCATATGAAAACGGTCAACCTGGAGGCGCTCTCGCCGAAAGATATCACCGCCATCATCGATGCCGTGCATCGCTATCTGACGCAGAACGGGCTGGCGATTATTACCGAGAATATATTTCTGAAGCCCGAAGCGCTGGCGCGCCGCTGGGAACTTTCGATCAGCTGCCTCAATCACTGGCGCTTCACCGGCGGCGGCCCGCATTACATCAAAACCGGGCCTGGCCCCAGAGCGCAGGTGCGTTATCCGCTTATGGGCAGCCACGGCGTCATGCAGTTTGAGGAGAGCAGATTATATCATTCCACCACCCACGAATACGGACAGAGCTAACGCTGTAATCGCCTGCTTTACTTGAAAAATATAGATGATTGAGTTGATTAAAAGAGTGTTTCGAGCGGTCATGTCAGTAGCCTAACCAACGGAGGTAACTATGGCGGAAAAAATAACCAAGCGCGTGGTGGATGCGCATGAGCCGACCGGAAAGCTGGATTTTATCTGGGATACGGAAGTGAAAGGCTTCGGGCTGGTCATAACGCCCGCAGGTTCAAAATCGTTCATTCTGAATTACCGAAACCAGGATAACAGGTCGCGGCGCAAGACCATCGGTAAATACGGCCACCTTACAGTTGAGCAGGCGCGTGAAATCGCAAAGGAATTATGTTACCGGATTGCCAGGGGCGAAGATCCGGTCGGACAAGATGAACTGCAGCGCAAGCAGCCCACGTTCAAAGAGGTCGCGGAGAAATTCATGGAGGAACACAGCGCGGTGCGCAATCGGCCTGCGACGCATGAGAGCAACCGCCAGGTACTCAATAATATGCTGCTGCCGCATTTCGGGCGCATGAAGGTACGTTCTATCGAGCGGAAAGATATCGCAGATTTTCTTTCGCGGAATAAAGCGCGGCCAATCGGTGCCAACCGTTCGCTTGCAACCATGTCGTCCATTATGAGCAAATCGGAATTATGGGGATACCGCGACCGCAACACTAATCCGTGCTTCAAAGCGGAACGCTATCCGGAGAATCGGCGCGAGCGGTTTCTGAGTTCTGAAGAATTCGCCGCGCTCGATGCCGCTATGCAGAGGGCGGAAAGGAATTTATCTGAAAGCCCTCATATCATGGCGATGATACGGATCATGATGCATACCGGTTGCCGTCCCGGCGAGGCGCGGTTTCTCAAATGGGAATATGTCGATCTTGAAAATAAAGTTTTCCGGTTGCCGAAAGAAGCGACGAAGGAAAAGCGCCCGAAGACGCTATTCATTACACCATATCTTGAGAATGTGTTGCGCGGCCTGAAGCGGATGGAAGGCAACCCGTATGTGATAGTGAGCGAACGTAACGATGGCAGGGCTATCGCTGACGTGAAAAAGCCGTGGGACAGAATCAAGCGCGCCGCAGGCATTACCAGTGAGCTTCATCTACATGATTTGCGCCACAGTCACGCCAGCATGGCTAATGCGCTCGGTTACTCGCTGCCGATGATCGGTGCCTTACTCGGCCATACTCAGGCGCAGACAACTTTACGGTATGCGCATCTAGCGACAGACCATCTGCGCAAGGCGGCGCACGACATCAGCAATGCCATCGCCGCCTCTACGCCGAAGCTGCCGGAACCACCCGCACCGGATACGCAAAATATTCCAAGAATACGAATCGTGAAACACTGATAAATTCTCAATCCCTGATCTTGTCGCCTTCCATCAGCGGCTCAAAATCATCACACCCTTTTTCTGAAGTGGGGGAAAAGCTGCCATAGGTCTGCAGGGGATCGGGTATTGCCATAAAGCGGTAACAAATTCGTTTAACCGGACATTCCTCGCGGTCACACATAGAGATATCGGGCATTTTTACCTGCCTTTCCTATTGAAGCAAAAGGATTTTTTACTTGATATGAACCTAGGCGTCAGCCATTAACATACTGTTCTTGCTAAATCAACTAGAATGTCGTATATTTGTAACTATAGGATGTCGTGTATTTACAAGTTAAGGGATTTATAAAATATGCCAAAATACAATACATTGGAACGAAAAATAGCCACCCGTATTTCCCGCCAGAAATCCGCTGTTGTTATGCGCGAGGATTTTGACGATTTGGGCGGCTACGATCAGGTAGGACGGACGTTACGCCAGCTTGCGGCCAAGGGTGTGATCGTGAAGATCGGGTACGGATTGTATGCTAGGGCGAAGCCTTCTTATTTTTCGGGAAAACTTATTCCGGAAAAACCCATGCCGGAAATAGCAAGAGAAGCACTGGGACGTCTCGGCGTAGAAATATTTCCCTCCACTCTGGAAAGAGCATACATTGAAAAAAGAACCAATCAGGTACTGACAGGTCGCGTAATCGGCGTTAAAGACCGCATCAGCCGTAAAATCGGATATAATGGAACCTATGTCAGCTATGAACGCCTCTCCAGATAAAACATCATTTGAGAATGCGGCAGAAGAATTAGGAATCCCTCCTTTCATGCTGGAAAAGGATTGGCATGTCACGCAGGTACTGGCGTTTCTTTCTCGTCTCGATCATCCTGGCTTTGAGATTGTTTTTTCCGGCGGCACGGCGCTTTCAAAAGCGCACAGGCTGATCCAGCGGTTCTCGGAAGACATCGATTTTCGCGTGATCGCTGCCGGAGATTCACCCAGCCGCAATGTGCTTTCCGGCTTCAAGAACGCGGTAGTGGATGCGTTGCGCCACGCCGGGTTCAATATCGGTGAGGAAGCGGTGCGCGCCAGGGACGCCAACAGGTTCTTCGCCGTTGATATCGATTATGCCACGCATTTTACACCTACAGACGGATTGCGGCCGCATATCCAAGTAGAGGTGACCGTGCATAGCCCCCAGCTTCCGGTGGTATATCTGCCGGTACAATCGTTTCTGGCAGAGCTTATGCAAAAGCCGCCGGAGGTGGAGCGTATTGCTTGCATGATGCCGGTTGAGAATGCTGCCGATAAATTAAGCGCGCTCGCCTGGCGCATACCCGATCGCGTGCGCGGCGACCAATATGATGATCCGGCGATCGTGAGGCATATCCACGACCTGGCCGCGCTCGAAACCATTGCGACTCACGATGCGCGCTTCCCCGGCATGGTTCTCGCTGCCATGCAGCGCGACAGCACGCGCCCGAAAAACCATGCTACCTTCACCGCGTTGTCGAATGCGGAAAAATTCTCATTGCTGTTTGATACCCTTACCGGAGATGCAGATTACGCCAAGGAGTTTGATTTGTTTGTCTACGATGTTTCCTACGCGCCGGAAGGAACGGAGCCGAATTTCGCTGCGGCGATGGAAGCCTTGAAACGGTTGGCAAAACGCGTCTTAGATGCGGAGAATTGAGCCTGCCGCCGTGTCAGCAAAACAGCGGCGCTGATATGCCCCTATGGTTCGTCTTGGTGCACTGACCGCTGGTGAAGGGGCATTGCTTGCTGGCCCACGCGGCGACAGCCGCGGGACTGATGTCGTCCGGGCGGTAACCAAAAAGCTCTACGATGTCTCTGCCGTTTGCGCGCATGCGCCAAGAATACCTGAATTATTGAATCTGACTAGTGGGATAATCGCCTCATTGTCAGGACAATTTTTGAATGAGAACCCATATTATAGCGCTTAACGATAAGTTTGGCGTTATCTCTCCCAATGGGTGAGTGCGCTCCGTGCCAAAAATGCTACGACCAATATTTCGTTACGCGCTATAGATTTGTTCAATTCTAAAAAGCTTATCTGCCTGCGATAATTCAAGTATCTTATTATCATTAAGATAACTACCGGAAAGCTGTAGTTCGGAGAATTTTCCACTTAATACCGATGCTATATACTGGCCATTAAATTCGTTTGAATTAACTATATCGAAAAGTGACTTTAATTGATTTCCATGTATGCCTTCGATGCGGTCATGCATTACAAAATGAGGCACTTTAATTCCTTCGCTATTAGCATAAGATACGTAGGCAAGATCGAATGCAGCAATTAATCCCTTTTTCTTTCCATCACCCAAGTTTCCATCTACATTAGAAATATTGAATTTATACACATTGGCATCATGGTCGAAATCTGCCGAAAGAACAAATTTTTCATCGTAAAATTTTTCGGAATAAGCTGAGAAAAATTGATTAAACTTTGTGATGTTCTGTTCAAGTGCCTGCGTTGCACTATCAGAATTTAGTATACCGTTTATCTCGGAAATTCGCATATTGCATCTCTCAACTATATTTTCGAGATTTTGCAATTTTTCTAACTCTTCCTCTAGGCGGCCTTTTTGTTCATATTTTTTGTTCGCGCTAGATACGATTAATTCATAATCAGCTAAAGATCCTGTTGCAACTAGCCGCCGACCTAACTCGCTCTCACTATTAAGCAAGTGGACAAGTTTTCCCTTTAGGTCTTGCATTTCTTTTTCGAGACCGGGAACGTCTTCAGATAAATAGGCCAGCTTATTGGCAATCAATTTGTTGTGAAATGCCAGCGCGTCATCAAAGGTTTTTTGCAATTTAGGAATGTAATGCTTTGCTTCCTCATAAACCATCTTGAGTGATTCAACGTCTATTTCGGATGTTTGTTTCTTTAGTTCTTCAATGCTCTCTTTTAGTAACTCCAACCGGAACTGTGTTTTTGATAAATTAGAAGAAGTGCGATTAATATCGTTTTTGATGCTCTGTAATTCTAAATATTCTTTTTCATATTGAGGGTTTACGTTGAAACTGCGCTTTTGTATCTCGAGCTTTTCTATGTCGGAAATTATAAGAGACAGATGTTGTTTAATTGCTGCAACAGTGCGTTTCTGAAAAGCTTCGTCAATAACACGCTTATTGAACTGTAGCTTTTTGGCTAAATCGTTTTTTTCAGCGGAAAGCGAAGTAGTGCCGGACCTTCCAAATAAGAAAAAATAAATCCCTTCGTAAGTATGGTCTGTTGTGGTGCTGTGCAAGTATCGTATTACCTTGTCCATTTTGGAAGCGTCGCTACGAATAAATCTTGCGATTAACTCTCTAAATGTGGGTTTGGGAGGCGATAACCTAAACAATAGTTGTCCCAGCTTTTCGCAATATTCTTTGATATTAAGATTCTCACCATTAATTTCGGCGAGCTTTTGGCTACGTTGAAGAAAATTTCTTCTCAAAAGTATGTCGCAATTCTCATTTTCTAACGATAACCCGAGACAAAGAGTTATTATAACATTATTGCCTTCTAAAAAATCTTTTACTGTTGAGTTTGTTGTCTTGAATTCGGGATCTTGGTAGATCGTTTTTGCACCACTTCCTAGACAGTAATCAACCAATCGCAGTACCGTTGTTTTTCCAACGTTGTTACCCGATTCTTTTTGACTATCCGGGGGTGTTGTATCGACAATAAGATTTACGCCCATCTTGAAGGGTATATGGCGTACCAACACTCCATTTTTTTCTATTTTGAGATATTTGATCAGCATAGCCTTAACCTGCCTTCCGGCGTAAGACTTACCGTGCCTAGCAGATAAAGCCAGTTTAGTGCCATTAAATGCTGGTTGAGCGAGTAGTTTGCATCTACTTGCTTGATATTTTCGAACAACTCGAATGCATCACGCTCAGAGTCGATTTTACGCATTCTATCCAGCACTTTCGCGCCGATATAGTAAAGGCTGAATTCCGGCCTGGTTCCCTTTGGTATAATCATATTGCTGCCTCAGGATTCTCTAGAACAAGACATTCAATAAAAGCATCGGCAACAATCAGATTGACCGCGATTTCTACATCCTCATTTTCGGCATTCAAATTTGAAGATTCGAGAACCTTTGTGCGGAGGGTTGTTGTTATGTTTTCGAGTATGGAATCAGAATGCTCTTGGATTATAGCGATATCGACAGTTCCATCCTTGCTTAATATACCAAGCTGCTGCTTGTAACAATTATGAATAATATGTAGCAACTTCTGTTTACGTCCCGGTCTTTCCTGCTCGAGGATATTATATATATTGTTTAGATCTATGGTGTTGCTCTTGTACGTATCAATAATATACCGACAACGCTTTACATTGTTATACTGAATCTTTGACACTACTTCTGCCGGAAGCGCTGTAGAATTATCGGCAATGATTTCCGGTGGCGGAAAAGCAGCAATAATGTTTACGACTTCCGCAATTGTTGATTTATTCTTAGCTATGTCATTGTGCATATGAGTTTCATTATGCACGGTCATGCGATCGGCCTGATAACCCGTACCCCCATTTTTATTTTGTTGTTTTCTGGTGGTCATTTTTTATTGTTTACCGTCATGTTCTCAGCCTGGTAGCCAGTAGAACTATGGTCATTATTTTGTTCCATTTTTAGTTTCTTGCGGTATTTTTCCTTTTGCAGGCACTGTGAAATAGCGATTACCATGGAAATCAAGCCAAATATCCACCCTGAAATTGTAATGAAATCATAGTTCATATAGCCTCCATTAATCGGGAGCTATTCTAACAATCAAGTTCGAAAACACCAGAACAATGACTGGTTTGATTCCAAGTTATTATTAGGTTGCCGTTGACTGTTCGGGATACCGATTGCAAGCTGCAAGTAATTTTGATTCAAAGGGAGAAGTATAAATGGGTAAGGTCAAGGTCGCGGGATTTTCGCTATCGGTCGATGGCTTCGGTGCCGGGCCGGAACAGAGTTTGCAGGATCCGCTCGGCAAGCGCGGCAAAGAACTTCATCAATGGTTCTTCGAAACCCGCTTTTTTCAGGAAATGATTGGACGCCAAGGCGGCGCCAGCGATAGCATAGACCAGAGCTATGCGCAGCGCGCGATGACAGGCTTCGGCGCGTTTATCCTAGGCCGCAACATGTATGGCCCGATCCGCGGCGACTGGAATGGTGCTGATTGGAAGGGCTGGTGGGGCGACAATCCCCCTTATCATGCGCCGACTTACATCCTCACGCATCACGCGCACCCGCCCATCAATATGGAGGGCGGCACCACCTTCTTCTTTGTCACCGACGGTATTGAAAGCGCGCTTAACCAGGCGAAGGCCGCAGCGGGCGACCTCAACGTTAAGATCGGGGGTGGCGTGTCGACGGTGCGGCAATATCTAAAGGCGGGATTGATCGACGAACTGCATTATGCGGTAAGCCTGGTTGTGCTGGGACAGGGCGAAGCGATGTTCGCGGGCCTTGACCTGCCGGGCTTAGGCTATGCGCCAGCCGAGCAAATCATGGGTGAGAAGGCATTGCATCTCGTTCTGGCCAAGAAATGATGAGGAAGACATTGCATTGGTAGCCGTGTCAGCAAAAAGCATATGCGGATATGTTCGTGTCAGCAGTATGTCAGCAAATAGTTTGCAATTGTTTGGTATTGTTTGGTAATCAAATCAGGATAAAGCTCTTGCTAACTGCCGGATTTTGCAAGAGTATGCAAAAGTATGGTATTGTTAGCAATTGTTTGAGCTGGCTTTCGTAATGCGTAGGTCGTAGGTTCGATTCCTATAGACGGCACCACTTTCCCCGCACAAACAATAGTTGCATAACGCCCATAATCCATTATGGGTAGTGGGTGTTCATACTTTTGTGATGGAGTTTTTTCATGCGCCGCTTATTTGCCTCTATTGCCCTGTTGATGGGGCTCATCGGAATTAATCCTGCCTTTGCCGCTTCTTCTATCCCTGCCCCGTCGGATGTGGCAGCCCCACCCAAAGATGCACAGACCACACATTCCGGCCTTGCCAGCAAAATATTGCAAAAAGGCACCGGCACCGTACACCCTAACTCCAATAGCACCGTGAAAGTTCACTACACTGGCTGGACCACGGATGGCAAAATGTTCGACAGCTCCGTAGTTCGCGGTCAGCCCATTTCCTTTGGTTTGAAGCAGGTGATTGCCGGCTGGACCGAAGGCGTGCAGCTCATGGTGATCGGCGAAAAACGCCGCCTGTGGATTCCTGAAAATCTTGCCTATCAGGGACAGCCAGGGATGCCAGCGGGAATGCTGGTGTTTGATGTTGAATTACTGAACATTCAGTAATTCGAGTCTATTTCTTTTCGAAATCGGCGCGCTTTTTCTGCACCTTCGGCCCGTATTTTTCTGCCCAGCTGGATAATGCATCAATCGGCTCGAATAATGACGATCCGAGATCGGTGAGCGTGTATTCCACGCGCGGCGGAACCTGCGGGTAAACCTTGCGGTTTACAATCCCTGACTTTTCAAATTCACGCAAATGCTTGCTCAATTCGCGCTGGCTGATGCCGGTGAGCGCTTTTTGCAGCTGGCTGAAACGCAGCGTCTTCTTATCCGCATGCAGCAGGTTATATAAAAGCTGGATCGCCCATTTATTGGCAATCAGGCCAAGTGTAAGAAAAATGGGGCAGGTCTTGTGCGAACCGCCTGCTTCAGAACATTCTTTTTTAGGCGTTGCCATATATTTTACCGTAAGACCTGTGGTCGGTGTTGTATAGTATACTATTTGTTACTATGTAAATAAAAAATCCCTACTATACAATCGATATGTAAGTGATTATAACATACCTCATTCATCATCACAAGCCCAAGGAGTTCCCATGACCAAGACCGTTTCTATCGCCTACCACAGTGGCTACGGCCACACCGCCAAAGTTGCCGAGGCTGTTGCCGAAGGCGCCAAAGCCGTAGCGGGTACAACTGTAACCGTCATTAAAGTCGATGGCATTACCGATGCCGACTGGAGCAAGCTGGACGCGTCCGATGCCATTATTTTCGGCGCACCCACCTATATGGGCGGGCCTTCCGCACAGTTCAAAACCTTCGCCGATGCCACCTCCAAACGCTGGTTTACACTCGCGTGGAAAGATAAAATCGCCGCCGGATTCACCAACTCCGGTTCGTACAGCGGTGACAGGCTGGCATCATTGCAGCAGCTTTCCATCCTTGCCATGCAGCATGGCATGATCTGGGTAGGCCAGACCGAATCCGCGCCGCAACTCGCCGGAACGGATGTTCCAAAAATCGAAGACATCAACCGTGTGGGCAGCTTCTCAGGCCTGATGACGCAGTCCAATTCAAAATCCGGCCCCGACATCGCTCCTCCTTCCGGCGATCTGGAAACCGCCCGCCGCTTCGGTAAGCGTATTGCTGAAATTACAAATCGTTTTTCTAAAGCCTAAATTATTTTAACCCACTCTTTGAAAGGACGTTTTATGTACACACTTTATTATCTACCTGGTGCCTGCTCCATGGCGGTGCATGTGCTGCTCAACGAACTCGGCCAGAAAGTAACGCTTGAAAATGTCAGCGTTCCCGATGGTCAGCCACGCAGTGCGGCGTTCCTGAAAGTCAACCCGCGCGGCAGTGTACCGGTGCTGGTCGATAACGGCGAAGCCATCCGTGAAGGCGGTGCGATCATGAGCTACCTTCTCGACAAACATAACAGCCCAATGCTGCCCAAAGCAGGCAAGGAACGTGCCCTCGCCCTTGAATGGCTGATGTTTGGCAACGCCACCATGCACCCTGCCTATGCCAAGGTATTTTTTTCCATGCGCAATATTACCGACCCAGCCGCCAAGGATCAGGCTATCAAAGCAGCCATCGGACAAATCGAAAAGCTCTGGGATGAAGTGGATGCACGCCTTGCGCAGAATCCTTACGTCTGCGGCAAACAGATTACCGCGGCAGATATCCTGCTGACCGTTATTGCCAACTGGTCCAGCTATTTCCCTCAATATCCGGTGAAGCTTGGTGCCAACGTGAAACGCCTTTTAAAAGAAATCACGGCACGCCCCACGTACCAGCAGGCATTGAAACTCGAACAGGTTGAATACAAAGCAGCAGCATAGTTCTCTCCCTCGCTGCAACCTCAGGGGCGTGCCTTGCGGCATGCCCCTTTTTTATGACGCGGGAATGAAGGTGAGTACCGCGCCGTTATTGCAGTAACGAAGCCCTGTCGGCTTCGGGCCATCATTGAACACATGGCCGTGATGGCCACCGCAACGCGCACAGTGATATTCCGTCCGTGGGACAATCATTCCATAATCCGTCTTGGTCGCAATATGGCCTTTGATGCTATCGAAAAAACTCGGCCAGCCAGTGCCGCTGTCGAATTTGAACTTGGACGGGAATAACGGAAGGGCACATCCCGCACAGGCGAACACGCCCTCGCGGTGTTCATCATTCAGCGGACTGGTGAACGGGCGTTCGGTCCCCTCCTCGCGTAAAATATTATATTGCTGGGAGGTGAGGCTTTTTTTCCATTCCCCATCGCTTTTAACCAGCGGTTCAAAGGCTTCGCCGTGAACCGTATTGGGGCCGGTGGCTGCCAGCGCCGTACTCATACGGCTCCATTTACACAACAACGCCGCTGCCGTCCCCACCAACGCCATCCTTACAAATATACGTCTGTCCATACGCCAACTCCTTGTTTTTCTTGTTTTCTAATGGTAGATTCGCCCCCGCAACCAGAAAAGTTACATCATAGCATGAACGATCAGGATACCGATTTCAGCGCCCTGATGCGCCAGTCCCTCGCGGGGGACAAGCGTGCGTATGCCACGTTGCTGTCGGAAACTTCGCGCCTGCTGAGGCCATTTTTGTCCAAACGCCTGAACCATATGAACGAAGTGGACGATGTGCTGCAGGAAATCCTGCTGTCCATCCACAAAGCCCGCCACACCTATGATGGCCAGCGCCCCTACAAACCGTGGGCCTTCGCCATCGCCAAATTCCGCCTTCAGGACCATCTGCGCAAGCATTATGCCGACCAGCTGCGCCATAGTTCGGAACTGTCTGAGGCGGATGATTTTTCCCTGCAAAATAGTGCTGCGGGCGATGTAACCTTTTCGGGCATCAGCTTCGAATCCATTAAGAAGGAGATCGACCAGCTACCCACCAAGCAGGCGCAGATCCTGACATTAATGCACCATGAGGGATACACATCGAAGGAAGTGGCAGATAAAATTGGCATGAAGGAATCGGCCGTGAAAGTCGCCGCCCACCGTGCCTACAAATTGCTAAAGAAAAGGTTATCAGACTAATGGCGAACGTGGACGCACTGATTGAACAACTCTCTGCTAAGGCCGCTCCGGTGGCGCAGGCACGCCATCCCTATGTTCAGTGCCTGAAATGGGTGACGGGGTTTGCTGTCTATCTCGCCTTTCTGGTGTGGGTGTTCCCAATGCGCCCCGACCTTGCACAAAAACTGCAATCCCCCCTGTTTGTGGCCGAGCTTGCTGCCCTCGCCCTTGTCAATGTCACCGCCGCCCTCAGCTGTGCGCTGTTGGGTTTCCCTGACCTGATGCAGAAAAAAGCATTAACTTTTGCACCACTGGTGGCGTTTATCGCGTTTGTCGTAATCATGCTGCTGGCGTACCACGCAGATTCACCGCCCGCTCCCGCACCCGAACATGAAATGCTGTGTACGCTGTGTATTACACTGTTTTCTCTGATGCCGGCGGCATGGTTGTTTGCCAGCATGCGTAAAGCCGCCAGCACCCATGCCGGACTCTCCGGTTATATCGCCACGCTCTGCGCCTTCAGCATTGGCGGGCTGGTGCTGCGCCTGTCGGAACAAACCGACTCCATCAGTCACCTGCTGCAATGGCACTATATCCCGATGCTGCTGATGAGCATGGCGGGTATCGCGCTGGGTAAGCTCCTGCTGAAATGGTAGCCTGCGGGTGTAACTATCCGTCCCACCGCTGCGAATCATAGGGTAGAACCTATGGAGTTATGGTATGACGCTACGCACCCCTGCCCTGTTGACCTTACTGGCGACCCTTGCACCCACATCCGTTGCCTATGCACGCCCTGTGGTTCTGGAACTCTACACGTCGCAAGGCTGCTCGTCCTGCCCGCCAGCCGATGCGTTGCTTAGGGAACTGGCGAAATCCCCCGATGTTCTTGCCCTGTCATTCCATGTGCATTACTGGGATTATCTCGGCTGGCACGATCCGTTTGCCGCTGAACAAAATACTAAACGGCAATACCAATATGCCCATAGCCTGCACCAGAATTCGGTATTCACGCCGCAGATGGTCGTCGACGGCAGCTTTTCGGCTGTAGGCAGTGAACGGGGCGAGGTCGGTGATGCGATCGCACGCGCCCACAAGGATATGACCGATATACCCATCACTTTCACCACCGATACAACACGCCGGATGTTGAATATCCACATTGCTGCCGGAAAAAATACCGGAAAGGATGCCGGTGTCTATGCTGTGCGTTACCGTAAACACACCAGTACGGACGTAACCAGCGGTGAGAACAGTGGCCATACGCTCAATACCGTGAACAGTGTACTCGAAATGACCCGACTGGGCACTCTTGAACCGCACGAGAGCGATTTTCATTTTCCGCTACCCGAATCACATAGCGATGGAATCGCTATTCTCGTGCAAAATGATAATGCCGGCCCTATCCTGAGCGCCGGCTCCTATGCTAATTAACCATGGAGGATGCAATGGCTGACACGAACAAAAAAGAATGGCAAACCTGCCTGACGCCTCAGGAATATGAGGTATTACGCAAAGAAGGCACCGAACGTCCGTTTTCCAGCCCGCTAAACGACCTAAAGGCAAGCGGCACCTTTGTTTGCGCCGGATGCGGCCTACCCTTGTTTACCTCGAAACAAAAATATAACAGTGGCACCGGATGGCCAAGTTTCTTTGACACGGTCGCCAGCAATATCGCTACTAAAACCGATACTAAAATCGGTATGGCCCGCACGGAATACCACTGCGCAGGCTGTGGCGGCCATCAGGGCCACGTCTTCGAAGACGGACCGGAACCCACCGGCCTGCGCTACTGTAACAACGGCGTGGCGCTTAAATTTATTCCCGATGAATCCTGATATCTTTTACTAGCGTCAGCTGATTTCAATTGCTAGATTGGAAATGCCTTTTGCAAGGCATTGGTTGACAAATATTTTTAATGGATGGGCACATGGGTGGTATTTTCAAATATCTGTTAGCAGGATTGTTTGCGTTTGCATCCTATAACGAATTCGTGATGATGCACCGTGACTCTGCTTTCGGTGAGCTGGCTTCCCACTCAGATAAAGCTGCGGTTGAAAATGCTGTTGGCGAGAGCCAGTTCAGCTTTCACTGCGGTGCGAACGAACAGCCGCTTACGTTCCTGCCTTATATCGACAGCCTGTGCAAAGATAAAGTTGAAGAAGTGGGTGCTTATGCACTGTGTCGTATCCCGATGCGTTGCCATGGCTGGTATTATGTCGGCTTCGATCACAACGGTAAGCTTATGAACAAATATAAACTCAACAATTAATATATGGCGTTTAGTATCTCTCAATCATGACGCTATGAATGTAAAATCAACCTCACAGCACCTGATTAAACATAGTTTCGTTTATGCGCTATTGTGTGCATTTATTTTTTTCTGGTCACTGCATTTCCTCGCGCTGCCAAAAATCATCGACAAAACGGTCGAACGCATCTCCAAAGAAAAACCGCATGCCATCCTGTTCCCGCACGCAATGCCTGATTTCTGGAATCCATGGAATGTTCCTGACAACATGCCCGCAGATTACCTGTATACCATCACCATTGACTATCAGGCACTCCAACAGACGCGTTTTTATCTCTATCCCACCGGATGTGTTGATCAGATAACACTCAACGGCACCCCAATAAACTACGACCATAAACCGAGCTGCAGCCGTGACGGAGGATTTGCGATTGATCTGGCCCCCGCCCTGAAGACGGGTCAAAACACACTCAAAATCACCCTGTCAAATGCACGTGTATTCCATCACTCCCGCGGATGGGATGCCGCCACCTATGGGCTGGATTTCGGCTCACTATTATATACGCCGCAAAATTTTGGATTATCCAGTATTCTGAGCTTATTGCTCATTGCCTCTATCTGTGCCGCAATCATCTCACTTCTTAAACACTTCACCGGCGAATATATCAGCGGGGCACTGGTCTCCGGCGGGCTTTTAATGTACCTGCGGCAGGTAAAACTGACGAGTTATATGAACTACGTCATCGATATGCCAAGCCACCTGCATTACATCTGCTACATAGCTACGCATGGATTCCCCCCCAAACCCATGGAAGGCTGGGAATATTACCATCCACCGCTCTATTATGAGATTGGCGCAAAAATTATGCTATGGTGCAACTGGCTGGGCAGTTTCGACGCGCTGAACATGATACGGCTTTTCAGCGTGGCATGTTTCATGGTGTGTATTATTTTCTGTACGCTGATACTCAGGCGCATAATCAGTAATCCCCTCGCCTACTATCCGGTGCTCATCATGCTGCTGTTTTATCCCAGCAGCGTATATTACGCGCCACGCATTGACTCGCACATGCTGCTATATTGTTTCTATGCCGGATGCCTGTATTTCCTGATGCGCTGGATACTGGAAAGCCGCCCGCTATTTCTCTGGCTAGCGCTGGTGTGTTTTGGTTTAGGAATCGCCGCCCGCTCCAACGCGCTGGTGCTGGCTCCCCTGATTGGTCTCGCCGGTCTATATCAGCTTGCAACCAGACGGTTTGTTTTTTCCCAGATTCTGTCATTCGGCATGACCATTAGCCTGTGCGTCATCGCGTTTGGATTATTACACAATTTTGGCAGAACAGCCCATTTTCACGAAGTGGATCACAACGCTACGCCGTATGTGGTGGGCAATATATCCAACATCGACCAACGGCAATATATTCCCAATAACATTGAAAATTTTCTATTTCTCAATACACAGCTATTATTCAACCCTCCTTTTCTTGATTGGTGGCATGATAATACCGGCCGTCAATATTTCTGGAACACCGTCTTAAAAACATCCCTTTTCGAACATTTTGGGTGGCGCTCTCTCTTGTTCGCCAAAAGGGTGCTGGCACTACTTCTGGCCTCCATCGCCTATATCTTTACCAGCCTGTGCTGGATGCGGATCGCCAAACGTAAGGAATGGAATATGTGTAGCGTAACACTGCTTGTTTCCCTGATTATGCTGATGGCCAACCGCTATAACAATCCTTACGCGCCATCGCAGGATTTCCGTTACATATTCCCGTCTATCACCGGATTTTTAGGCATGATCGGATTGGTCATCGAACAGCATCTGGCGCGCCGGCAATATAAAAGCGGGCTTTTGGGTATCATTATCGTACTTTGGTTTTCCTTGTCATCCATAGGTTTGATCCTCGCCGGATAACTATTCGTATTGTAATTGCGCCCTTGCGCTATTAACGTAAGCTGCTGACTTTTTTGAACCCGCCTGTACGTTAACCCTATGACACAGCTTGCCCAAGGACTCTCTGTTATCATACCCGTATACAATCAGGATGCCTGCCTTCCCGATCTGGTCAGCCGACTCCTCGCCTTCCTGCCCAACATCCAACCCGTTTTCGAAATTATTCCGGTGGACGATGCCAGCAGCGACCGCAGCGGTGCAATCATCGAATCATTCAGCAACAGCTATCCGCAAGTGCGCGGTATCCGGCTACCTGTACATAGTGGGAAAGAAGCCGCTATTATGATAGGTCTACGTGCCGCACGCTACACCAGCACCGTCACCTTACATGCGAATGGTAGCGATGACATGGGCGCGCTTACCCCTATGCTGGTTGCGCTGGCTGATGGCGCTGATGTTTGCTATGGCTACGACCCCAAACCGGTACTGCACACACCGTCAGATTGGTTTTTTGTTGTGGCCAAGCGTCTCATGCACCTGCTAAGGCTTTTTCCCAATGCCCACAAAACAAGCAGGTTCCGTGCTTTTCATACCCGATTGCGCGAACGCTTTGATGCCACGGACAATCCTTCTATTCCACTCGATACGCTTCTGTACCGAAGCACCCAACACCTGCATTTTATGCCCATCGCAACGCAACCACCTATAGCCTTTTCCCCTTCACCTCACTGGAGCACACAATTTATGGATCTCACCAATCTTATGACCTCCCATTCCCTCAAACCTATCCGCCTTTTATGGGCTCTCAGCGCCATTTGTATGGTCGCAGGGCTGACTCTGGCCATACTGAATAACAACGGGCCATGGTGGGTTATCGGTGTCTTGTCATTCCTAACCGGCATCGTATTATTTGCCGTCAGCATCGTGGGGGAATATGCCGCCCGTCACTATTTGCTAGCACTATATAAAAATACTCCCCCGCCAGCGCAGGAGGCAGGAAAGGCTAAATGAACGTCAACCGCCGTATATTGCCTTCCATTGTAGGCCCCCAGAGTATACGGCTGCTTATCCTGTTAGCATTTTTTGGCTTTACCTACGTGGCTGACCTCAACAGCGCTTCGTGGATGGCCCTTCAAACTGGCAAGATGGTTGCGCTGTTTGTGGTAGCATTTGGCTTGATACAGTGGCACAGAACACGCAAGCTGCTGAGTATTGTAGGCCAACAGTGCCAACGCTTCGCTACCTTGCCGGACTATCTAGTGGTGGGAGCATTAGCGGTAATTTACGTGATACTCACCGCCAGCCTGTCGCAAATACTGTTTGAAGGACTGCCGCATGTGGCAGACACGCACTCACAATATGTACATGCCAAGATTTTCGCCAGCGGCCATCTCTATCTCGCCAGCCACCCTCTCGCACGTTTTTTCGATTTTCAAACGATGGTCAATGACGGGCGCTATTACAGCGTCTATGCCCCCGGGCATATTGCCCTGCTAGCGCTGGGATATGCGCTTGGTTTTGCATGGATGGTCAACCCGATTTCAGGTGGCCTGACGTTGATAGGCGTCTATTTTCTGGCACGCGAGATCGGCGGCAAATCCACCGGATATGCCGCCAGCATACTGATGCTCACCTCGCCGTTCTTGGTGTTCATGTCCTCAGAATTCATGAACAACGTCACCTGCGAATTATTCCTGACATTTTTTTTATTCGCCTACATCCGCCAGCATAAAACACAGAATTTACGCTACGCACTTATGGCAGGCTGCTGCGTGGGCTATGCGTTCATCACCCGCCCGCAATCAACACTCCCCTTCGCCCTTCCGGTAGCCGCCCATGCCATTTATTCCTTCATCAAATCCCCAAAAACACGCTGGAAAAACACACTCTGCCTTGCGGCAGGCTTCGTGCTCTGGATGGGTTTATTGCTGTATTACAATGCGCTGATGAATGACAATCCCTTCGTCCAGTCACGCACTGACCCGTTGAACTTTCTCCGTCCGTTCATGTCGTGGAGCGCCATTGCACCCCATCTTGCCAACGACATAGACCGGTTGCGCAGAACCGTCTCCGCATTGCACCAGCAGCTTTTCGGATGGCCATCCTCATCGCTGATTTTTGTGCTGCTGCTATTTGCCCTGCGCGGCCAGAAACGCTACAGCGGCCTGCTCATCGCCTGCTGCCTCGGGCAACTTGCCTCGCTCATCGTCAATCCGTTTTATTCCGGCATTTTTGGCCCGCGCTACCTGTATGAAACGTCCACCAGCCTGATCGTACTCACAGCATTATGTTGGGTACGCCTTCCGGCCTTGCTGCGTAAACGCCTGCACTGGCATTGCCGTTTATCCGTAGTACAAGGCTCAGTGGTATTACTGTGGGGTATATTTTTTACCCTTGCTTTTTCTTATCACATTATCCCTTTATACAAGGTCTACAAAAATAATTACCATGAAGGTAATATGACCTTCGTCCATAAGCTCATGAACAGCGTACAACCACCCGCACTTGTATTTTTTAATCAGTATGAAACTTTCCGCTGGTTGTATTTCACCATGCCACCGGCCCCTGAAAATCCGGTGATCGCAGCACAGAACCGTGGCAAAGAGAATCAAAAACTCATCGATTTCTATCCCGATCGTTCGATCTATAGTGTCGATAAAGGTGTGATTACAAAAATCAAATAAATGAACCCTCTCCGCCTTACCCTCGTTACCCATTATTTTTCGACCCACCGTGGCGGCGTGGAACAGGCCGCCGGACATCTGGCCGCACGTCTGGTTCAAACGGGACGTTTTGAGATTGAGTGGTTTGCCAGCGACTGCGACGTACCACCCGTTATGGATGAACGTGTCATAACGCGTCCGATGCGGTCGTGGAACAAACTGGAACGTCTTAGCCTGCCGTGGCCGCTATGGGGATTTAGCGCGCTGAAATCACTGCGTCGGTCCATCTGTACCTGTGATATAGTACATATTCATGACTTCATTTATTTCGGTAATATTGTCGCATTTGTGTTGGCACGCTGGTATCAAAAACCCCTCGTCATTACCCAGCATATTGGCGACGCAAGCTACCTAACCCGCCGAAAAGCCCTGTTTCTGAACGCGTTAAACCGCACGCTGGGGCGCTTCATCCTTGCGCGTGCCCAGCAGGTCATTTTTATCAGCGACGAGGTGCGCCGCCAATTCAGCAACCATATCCGCTTCATAAACCCACCGCTGCTATGGCCTAACGCACTCGATATCGATATTTTCTACCCAGCAACGCAACAGCAGCGCCAGACGATACGCAAGCAACATAACGTTGTTGAATCCAAGCCAGTGTTATTGTTTGTAGGGCGTTTCATTGAACGCAAAGGACTGGGTATACTGCACCAGCTGGCTGAAGCCATGCCCAATGCCGACTGGTGGTTCGCAGGCTGGGGGCAACGCCAGTCGCCACTACACCCCACCAACTGGGGTTTGCCCAATGTGCGGCTGTTTGAAGATTTGCACGGGGAGCAACTCGCCGATTTATACCGCGCCACCGACTTACTCGTATTGCCCAGCCACAGCGAGGGTTTCCCGCTGGTTGTACAGGAAGCCATGGCCTGCGGCACCTCGGCTCTCGTTAGCACGGAAACGGCGATCGGCGCACCGTCAGCTACACAATGGCTGTATACCTGCAAGCTCTCCCCGCTTCATTCCGCCTGCGAACGCTGGAAAGCTGCATTGTTGGAAATACTCGGCAACAGTGCATTGTCAGCCCGCCGCGATGCAGTGGCTCAATTCGCGCAGGCGGAATGGACATGGGAACATTGTGTTGCGCGTTACGCCGAATTATTCGAGCGCCTCACGCTACCTGCTGATCAATCGTCAACGCCTGCGCTGCCGCATTAATCACCGATGCGATGCGGATCACGGATTGCACACCAGTTTTACTGATACCACCCTTCGTCACTTCATGTACATGTGCTTCCATGCACATGCCGCAACCATTAATGGACGACACTGCCAGTGAATACAGCTCGAAATCTACTTTTGGAATCCCCGGACTGCCAATCACATTCATGCGTAGCTTAGCGGGTAGTTTGCTGTAGTCTTTATCTCCCATCAAATGGGTAAAGCGATAATAGACGTTGTTCATCGCCATAATAGTAGCGGCAGATTTTGCTGCCTGCAATTCCGCCTCCGACAGCGCAACAATGGCTTCCGATTTCACCGCATCAATCACCAGCGCATTGCGGGTGCTATAAGCGCAGGCAAGAGCAATTCCATAAATCTGGTTGAGTAATAAATCCGGCGCGCCTTCGGTAGTCAGCACGCTGCCGAGATTCAGGCGAATATCCTTGGCATAATCGCCGAGTGAGTCTTTAAGTTGTTCGATGGTCATAAAAAAATCCTTGCTAAAAATTCCTGCGGGCAGACGCGCCACCCGCAGGAGAGTGGGAGAGAGTTCTAATTACGCTACTTTCAGTGTATCCTGCCCCTTCTGCCAGTTGCATGGGCAAAGCTCATCGGTCTGCAATGCATCCAGTACACGTAGCACTTCCTTCACGTTGCGGCCGACGTTCAGGTCGGTCACCATCGTAAAGCGAATGATGCCTTCGGGGTCGACGATAAAGGTCGCACGCTGCGCTACGCCTTCGACGGGATCCAGAATTCCCAGCGCTTGGCTTAGCTCACGTTTAATGTCGGCAAGCATAGGAAATGGCAGGCCATTAAGTTCTTCTTTATGCTGCCTCCATGCCAGATGGACAAATTCCGAATCCGTGCTGGCTCCCAGCACCTGCGCATCACGGTCGGTAAAATCTTTATTCATCTTGCCAAATTCGGCAATCTCGGTCGGGCAGACAAAAGTAAAGTCTTTGGGCCAGAAAAATACGACCAGCCACTTGCCTTTGTAGCTGGCGTTGCTGACATCTTGAAAAGCAGTGTTGATGTCGCTGGACACCGCCGCTTTGAGAGCAAAGGATGGAAAGGAATGGCCTACACTTAACATAGAAATTCTCCTGTAATGATGGTTGTTGTGGTTTGCGTGTTTAAGCAAATTAACATTAACCCAAAGCCATATATCGGTATAATCTATTGTTTTTATGCTAATGATAGATTATATCTATTGATATGAATCTGCGCGATCTTGAATATTTAACCGCCGTAGCCCAGCATTTGCATTTTGGTAAAGCAGCGCTGGCGTGTAACGTCAGCCAACCCACCCTATCCATGCAGCTTAAAAAACTGGAGGAGACGCTTGGGGTGCAACTGTTCGAACGCACCAATAAAACGGTGATGTTGACCTCCATCGGCCACGACATCGTGACGCGCGCCAAACGCATCGTCGAAGAATCCAAAGAACTGCGCGCCGTCGCCAAAGCCGCGATCAACCCACTGGCGGGGGAATTGCGGCTGGGTATCTTTCCCACACTTGCCCCCTACCTTCTTCCCAGCCTCATGCCCCAGTTAAAAAAACTATTTCCACTGCTAACGGTGCTGCTGGTGGAAGAAAAAACACCTGAATTAACCGCACAACTGGAAGATGGCTCACTCGATGCGGCATTGTTGGCAATGCCCGTAGCTAATCAAACCTTTGAATCGAATCAATTATTCACTGAAGATTTTGTACTGGCCGTTCCAGCCGGACACACGCTGGCTAAACGTAAAAGCATTACACACTCGGATTTAAGAAACGAAACCATGCTGCTGCTGGAAGATGGCCATTGCCTGCGCGATCAGGCGCTTGAAGTCTGCAGCACACTTGGCATTGGCGAGTCCAAAAGCTTCCGCGCTACCAGTCTTGAAACATTACGGCATATGGTAGCCGCAGGCAATGCTGTAACTCTCATGCCCAAGCTTGCTGTGCGTAAAGAGGACACATTAATACGCTACATACCGTTCAAAAAGCCTGCTCCAGCACGTAACATTGGTTTATTCTGGCGTACCACAAGCCCCAGAACGATATTATTTCAGCAGATCATCGGCCTAACACAGCACAGCTACCGTGGGCATCTATAATGGTTAGCTAGGAAGCCACGCCTGCACCAGCTTCAAGAGCCTTACGGGCTTTATTAATAGTGCTTTGAGTGTATCTTATTTCGTTAAATACCAGCATATCGGCCCCAGATTCTGGTGTGGCCTTATCGAATAATTTTCTGTCCAGCGCCAGCCGGTACAGCTCACGCATATCTTCAACAATCGTATCTTTTTCAGCAATCACTGCTGGTTGCGGATAAAAATTATCTACCTCAATCATCACCCGAAGCAATTTATTGCGCAAGAGAATCAGCTTCTCCTGCTCATCTGTTTCCAAATTTGCATTGGTAGGGTTGTGCAGGCGTTTGACCACATTAAAGCGGAGTATAGGTCGGTTCACCACGGTAAACTCACCTTTAGCGAGCGCTTTGTCATGTTCCTGCTGAAGAAGCGGCAGGTAATGGATATCAGAGAAATCAGAAAGGGATTTGCATAATAGCTTGCACAAGCGGCGCGAACCACTTTGCGGATTCAGCGGCTCGGTATTGTTGATACGTGCGGCTTCTTCAAAAATGGGAAGAAATTCGTGGAGCCGCGCCTGCTCGTTGGGATACACAGTGCTATCCAGATGGATCATCGTTTTAAGCGATGCAACATATCGCGCCATGGCCGCCTGACCAAAAAACGGATCGTCCGGTTTGCGATTATCCGGATTCAGCAACAGCTGATCGTCAAGCGGTAAGGAGGAAATCGTTTCCTGCCATTGCCGGACCATCTCTCTCTGCTGCGGATCGAGTGGTACATGCGCGCCCCAGTTATTCATCAACGATTCGGCGAAGGAAATTTCATCTATCACATGTTGCTCCATCGAACGGTCCATGTGTTCATGTGTAATGAGGTTTCGCATATCAAATGCATGCACCAGCTCATGAATAGTCGTGGCTCCCCATTCAAACTTATCTTGCGTGTGCGAAGCAACTACCGTGCTGGAAGTGAGAAACATGATACCACTGGAATCAACATGCGGTGAACCCGCGCTTTGGGCATTACCTTCAGGACAAATCACGAAACGTAATCGCTGCGTGTCCGACACCAGCACGGCTTTAGGCAATCCATCCACATAATCTGCGGGCGCTATTTCTTCCGGTACCAGAAGCGTTTCTATCATGTCCTTTGAGGGAAAGACATCGCGCTGATTGCGATAGAGCGCTACCGTTTCCGGCTGGCGCGCAGCAATCTCGGCCGCCGCCCGAAGCATATTACGTTCGCTACGGTCATAGTGGCAGTGGTAATCATCGTGGCGCTCTTGTGCGGCCGTGTACTTAAGCTCGGCAATGGATTTACTGGCCTGAATTTTGGTCCAGCCAAAAGATTGCATCACTTTGCGTAGTGCGTCGTCACCGTCACGAAAAATAGTGAGGGGCACAATCGTCGCAATTGGCTTATTCAGCACCACCCCAAAACTGGCCGTCTGGTCTGCGTATAAAAAAACCGACTGACGGTGAAAGACCGAATCCTCCAGCAGCAAATCGACCAGATTTTTTTTCGGCACGGCAACTACCGCCTCGGGCTTTGCCGAGGCTTTGAGTCTTCCTACATGCGAGGGCTTATCTGAAGAAACGTATTTCATGCTTTAATTATAGCAAAAAATAGTTACGGCCTTATTACATCTAATTATTTATATTTTATAGCTATTTACGCCGCCATACGCTGGCTTGGGTGATGATATATTCGTATTTCCGGCGATGCTCACGGATCATAAAGGGCAGCTCCTGCTGGTGCAGAAGTTCAAAGCCTGTGAGTATACGGGCAATGTCATCCAAACCCGACAGCCATTGGGAAGGCTCGGTATATTCCGGCAACCAGCTCAGCGGCGTCGTCATCACCAATACCCCGCCGGAATTCAACAATGATCCCATACGTTGCAAACAACGTTCCGGATAGGGAAGACGACATAACACATTCGCCAGCAACACCGCATCAAAACCACCCAATGAAGGCGGCAAATTACATACATCCCCTTGCATAAAGTCTAATCGGTTGTGGTCAATGGAAGGGTCCACCTGCGCCGTGAGTGCAGCATTCTCGCTGCCGGAAATTTTACACTGGTAATCATATTCACCGCTGTGCTTCAGCTGTTGCGCAACGGCAATAAATTCATGGCTGAAATCAATGCCCGTTACGTGATCGAAATGGCGCGCCATTTCAAAGCTGGAACGCGCCACCGCACACCCAAGATCAAGCGCTTTGCTGCGCCCATTCGCGTAACGCAACACCAACTCGGCGCAGGTTATAGGCAGATTCACCACGTCAGGAAACGATACGCCTTTAGCCAGCGTCGCATCATACTGCTCTGCCGCCTGCCCCCAATGCATCAGCATATAGCGGCCCAGCATCTCCTGCGATTCGTAAAGCGCAGGACCTTTAAGCACAGCGGCGGTACTCATATTGCCTTCGGGCTTTCGCTAAGCGCCATACGGAACCCTGCATGCTGGAAAAAATGGGGCCGAAAATGAAAACGCGCCCACTCGCTGGCCATATCGCCAGTGCTGATAAATGATCCGCCCATAATCATCTGATGCTCGCCGTCAAAACACGGCAGGCTGAAATCATCATAATAGGGATGCACCTCAAACCCCGCCAGCGGATGGAAATAATCCTCGCACCACTGCCATACATTCCCAAATACATCATGGAATCCTTTGCCATTCGGTGCAAACGCATCCACCGCGCATTCGCTGCCGCTGGAGAGATTCCAGTTAGCCAAAGGCGGCTGGCCGTCACGCAGCGCAAGGTGTTCAGCCTCACTTAGCAAACGGTACGGCTGTTCGCTTTTTTCCTGTTCGGTTTTCCATGCACAATAGGCTTTAGCTTCATGAAAATTGACGCACACGGGCCAGTGCATTGGAAGGTCTATCACTTCAAAAACAGTATGCAAACTATACTGGTGTAATCCGGCAGGCCCCTGCGGTATCCAGAAACTCGGCCATTTGCTGTTACGGAACCCGCGCCATGCCCAGCCTTCCTTGCTCCAGAATCGCGGGTTGGAGTAGCCACCCGCTTTCACAAAAGCAAGATAGTCTTTATTGCAGATCAGACGGCGTGAAGCGGAAAAAGCTTGCACACGGCGCACTTCATGGCCGTATTCATTATCCCATCCGAAGGTAGTAACATCGCTTGGTTTTCCTACCACCACATCACATTCCGTCATAGAAACCATGGTGTTTTCGGGCAACACATGCTGCGGCAACGTGACGTTCAGTGCCGGCCACTGGCTTGGCTTATGCACCAATTCCAACGGCAACTCACGCATCAACACGCTGGAGGTTTCCAGATGGATACGCTCATGTTCGAACGCCATCACTAGCGCCCACATCGGGCTTTTGGGGGTGATTGGCATATGCTCATCATCAAGCAACGGATGGGTTTTAATCAGCTTGCGTAATAGCTGGTACACTTGCTTGCGATAGCCAACAACAGCTTCCACCGTCGGCCATATATCCTGACGTCCATCATACAGATCATCCCAGCGCATCTCGTCGACACCGGTTTCAAATAGCTTTTCAAATTCCGCATTCACCGGCGCGTCGAGAATACCGGCGACCCGTAGCTTGTTGACATATAGCGCCACCGGATGCCCATAGTAAAAAATCATCGGATGGCGGAGCTGGTGGTAAGGACGACGGTAAAATGCCTCATCATTGGCAAGGCCGCCGAATAACATCTCGGTCAATGCCCAGCTATTCTCAAAATAATCAAGTATCGCATTGCGGCCTGCATTCAGGCGCACCTGCGGTTGGGAATGCAGAGTCATTTCGTCCACTATCGATGCGGCGGACTGATTCAATACAAGTGCGAGAGTAGTCATACACGGCTCTTTGGGTTGAGGACGTTTGTTTTACACTACATTGATTCGCATGAAAACCATGTAACGTTACAAAAACACATAAACCGCCATCCCTTTGCTGAAATTAATTATTTTCAATCATTAGCGATAGTTTAAGGCGAATTTCTCGTAGGCACCAAAATCCATTTCTAATGTACAGACGCTGCACCCATTGCTTTTTGTAAACGTATAAAGGCAATGGCCGTAGCCGCTTTCTGGCTGATGAGTGCCAGCGTCGCCTGATCGAGTTCCGCCTGCGCGGTGGTCAGGTCGGTCATGTCCGTCAATCCGCGTACAAACCGTTTTTTAGCCAGCTTCACCGCATCACGGCGGTGGTTCAGCGCTTCACTCTGGCGGGTGACAGCATTAATACCATTGAGGTAATCCGATAACGCCGTCTTCACTTCCTGCAATGCCCCGAGTGTTGCATTCTCATACGTCAAAGCCGCCTGCTGCGCCCGCGCATCAGCTGAATCTACTGCACCATGCAACCGCCCAAAATTAAGCAGCGGCGCGCTCACACCCGATGCCAGCGACCAGATAGGGTTATCCGCCGCCAGCACCGCCCCCGAGGTTGCCTGTGCGCCGAAAAATCCACGGATGGTCAGGCGCGGCCACAAATCCGCCTCAGCTGCATCCAGATTGGATTCCGCCGCCAGCATCTGCGCCTTGGCCGCGCGGATATCGGGACGGCTCCTGATCGTATCAATCGTCACATCGAGTGTTTTATCTGCCGGAGGAACGCTGAGTTCTTTCGATGGCTGCGTGGTTAGGAAGATATGCAGTTCACCGGACGATTTGCCGAGCAGCTTTTCAATTTTGTATTCCGCCGCATCAAGCGAAGCCTGAGCCAGTGGCAATTGTGTGGCCGTCTGTGCGTATTCTGCCTGTGCGCGTTCCATGAAACTTGCATCAATCAGTCCAGCCTTGGCACGACTATGCAACAACTTCACCTGATCTTGCTGCGAGACCAGCAGGTCATTGGTTTCCTTGATCGTCTGGCGCGCCTGATGCCATTCAATGACCGCTTTCACCAATTCGGCAATCACGAAATTCTGCACATCCTGCACCGAGGCTTGGGCTGCGACTTCCTGATTTTCAGCACTATTGAAACGCGAACGCGTACGCCCGAACACATCAATTTCCCATGAGGCATCAAGCCCACCTTTGACAATGGATGATGCTTTGGATTGCCCTAACTGGTCATCACCGCGATTGGCTAACCCGCTGCCAAAAACATCAGGAAACCAGCCAGAGCGTGCCACGCGCACCTGACCACGCGCTTCATCCACGCGTGCCTGCGCAATTTTAATATCGATATTCTGTGCTAACAACTGATCGGTTAGTTGTTCCATCATCGGATCGTTAAACGGCTTCCACCAGCGGTTGGCACCCGCCACTGCCGGTGCCACCTGCGCAACCGTATGACGCATGGGCATGAAATCTTTGACCGTCTCGCAACCGGCAAGCAACAACGGCAGCGTCAGCAACAATACATTACGGCGCATGGGCGGTTTCCTTTTTGCTGTCATCAACAAATACATCCATCTGTTGCCCAACGAAAATATCCTTTTCATCGTCCGGCAAGGCATAAATCACCTGCAGCACATGCGTATCGACCCGTTGTCCCGCCACCGCCAGATTTTGCTTCGGACGCACATACGGTTCGAAACGGACAAAGCTGAGAGTGATCGCACGTTTGGTATCGCCACGCGTATAACCCTTAGCTTCGGACGCAGGAAGGACGAGCTGTGCATTCTGCTCATCAATTTCCACACGCACATGCAACCGCGAGACATCCCCCATGCGAATCAAAGGCACGGCCTGCGCACCTGCCTGTGCATATTCACCCGGACGCACTTCCACTTCCAGAATGCGCCCATCAATCGGTGCTTTCACCGTTAAGCGTTCCTTGGTGGTGCGTGCCTGATCAAGCTGTGCCTTGATTTCCTCAATGCGTGTCTGCGCCAGTGCTTTGCCATATTTGCGACGGTTGTAATCGTCTTTGGCAACGGCTCTTTTGTCATCGATGGCCGTCACAATCGCAAACTGTGCATCGGCATCCGCCGCCTGCACCTGAGCAGCAGAGAGGTTTGCTTCAAGAATGTGGATATGTGCATCAATATCGCGCTGGTCAATTGAAAAAAGTGGCGTTCCTGCTGCCACCCTATCCCCAACCTTGACATGCACTTGACGCACCACACCGGGTAATTCCACGCCAATGGAAATCAGCTCGCTTTTTGGCTCGACAATACCGATGCCCGCTACACTACTTCCAAACTCCGCCTGCGGCGGATTAGTAAGGGGTTCACGAGCAGGCGCTTCCTTGTGCGACAACACGCTGGTTAGTGCAAATAATACGCCGACTATTGCGAGTGCCGGCAGTTTCCAGCCTTTGGATTTTTTGAGAAACGTAAACATATTACTCCCTATGTATAAAATCCTGAGGTTTAAAATCACCCATCATGCGGCCATCGCTCATCTCAAGGATGCGGTCGGCAAAATGGTAAATACGGTTATCATGCGTAACGATCAGCACCGCGCGTTGGCTATCATTGGCAATATCGCGCAAAATATGCATCACGGATTGTCCGGTTTTAGCATCGAGCGCGGCGGTCGGCTCATCGCACACAATCAGCTTCGGTTCATGCACCAGCGCACGCGCAATCGCCACACGTTGCTGCTGGCCACCCGAAAGCTGGTTGGGTAATTTTTCGGTGTGACCTTCCATGCCGATGCGATTAAGGATTCCGCGTGCTTTATTCACCGCCACCGCATCGGCCACACCTGCGGCAATAAGCGGAAGCGCAGCATTCTCCGCTGCCGTAAGTGCTGGCAACAAATTATATTGCTGGAAAATGAAGCCTATATTTTCACGTCGTAAGATCACACGATCGCGGTCGTGCATGTGGGTAATATTTTTTCCCATCACCGTCACCTCACCGGAGGTCGTTGATAAAATTCCTGACAGAATAGAAATCAGCGTGGTCTTTCCACATCCTGAAGGACCAACGATCATGGTCAGTTCGCCCAAGCGAATGTCGGCAGAAATATCGTGCAACACGCGCACGAATTCATCCCCAACAGGAAAATCTTTATTCACATTACGAACGGTCACTGCATCAGTCATATCATCCCCTGAACACAATCGCCGGATCAAGCGTGAATACACGCCTTAAGCTGAAGATAATAGATACAAGGATAATAAGACTGATCACAATGAACGTTCCCGCCATAACCTGCCATTGCAACACAAACCCTTTAAGTGCGGGCGCGTTGGCAGTGGCCTTGAAGAAAAATGCCGTCAAGCCAATACCCAAACTATAACCAATGCCGCCCACTACCGCCGCCTGCAACAACACCATGCGTAGCAATTGCCGGTTGGTCACGCCAATGGCTTTCATGGCGGCAAACTGTTTCAGGTTTTCAATCACGAAAATGTAAAACGTCTGCGCGGTGATCGCACCGCCAATGAGGATGCCGAGAAATACGGTGATGCCAAAATTGATTGGGATACCGGTACGCTCCAGAATGTAATGGATGCTGCGCCATGCGAATTCATCTTGCGTCAGCGCCTGAAGATGCGTCTGGTCGGCAATGCGTTTTTTGAGTTCATCAATATTCTGTCCCTTACGCGCTTTCACCAGCACGAACGGCATTTTGTTGCGCGTGGGCGGGGTGATGTCCATCGCGGTGTTGTAGGACACATACATGATCGGAAAGGTAAAAAACGTCGGCATCACATCGCAGACGGCATTCACCACAAGGCGGTTGTCGTTTAGCTCAATCTGGCGGCCCAGTTTAAATTCCTGTTTCGGCCATGTAAAAATATAGCCGTTCTTGTCGATCATTACTGACTCCGGTTTTTTGATCGTCAGCGGATCCCCCATGATCATCTTCGGGCAAATACCAACCATGCTCACATCATCAACCCCGATCAGTTGCACCTGCTGCGTTAGCCCGTCCGGCATACGGATAGTGGCAAGCCCCTTATAAAACGGAACCGCCCATGCCACACCTTCCACCGAACGTACATTCGTCAGCTCGACATCGCGCATCGGCTCCACTTCCTCAATGTAACGCACACGCGTGTCCATCACCCAGATATCGGCTTCGGACACGGTATAAATAGCACTCGCCGTGCGCGCCATCAGCCCGATGAAAATGGAGACCTGCTGTGCCATAAGCAACGTGGCAAACGTCACGCCGAAGATCAGCCCTACATATTTAGCGCGGTCACCCAGCAGCATTTTCAATGCAATCATTCGCATGGCAAAACAATCATTTCCTTAATTATATTATTTTGGATTCACGTGTTGCGTGATGGTGCATAATATTGTACTATTGGGTACATTATCATCAAGATACTATACTGTACAGTATTATTTCATGACAGCGAAAAAACCTATCTCCACCTCACGCAATCCAGCCGGAAGGCCCAAGGATTCCAATAAAAAACGAGCCATTTTAGATGCGGCTGAACCGTTATTTATCCAGCAGGGATACGAGCTTACCAGCATGGATGCCATTTCCAAGCTGGCGGGGGTATCCAAGCTGACACTCTACAGCCACTTTGCCCACAAAGATGACCTCTTCAAAGCGGTGATACAGCGCAAATGCGAGCAGTACAATATGCCGAGTACTTTCATGCAGTTGGCGGGGGTTCCTCTCGAAAAAGCCCTGACGCTTATTGCCACTAATTTCCTGAACCTGATATACAGCAACGAAGCCATCCACATGCACCGCATCATTGAAGCCGAAGCCGTGCGTCATCCCAAACTGGCGGAATTATTTTATCAAGCGGGGCCACAGCAGGTAAAAGCCGCGTTTCAGGAATTGCTCGCCGCATGGGTTAAACAAAAAAAATTACATATTCCCGAAATCCACCGCGCCTGCGACCATTTCTTTTCACTGCTCAAAGGCGAGTGCCATTTCCATATGTTGCTGGGATTGCAAAAAGCCCCAAGTAAAAAGGAAAAAGATCTGCACATCGCCTCATGCCTATGCGTATTTTTGAAAGCCTACACCTAAGCAGAAAGGCCACCGACTATGCAATGGCATGATGCCCTCTCCTTGTTCCATCACCTGCCGCACTCCTATCGCGACCTGCTTCATCATGAAGATAAGGCGCTGGTGAAAGCCGGAGCCAGTGGGCTGGTACGCACAAGCGATGCAGCACCGCTCATCGGTATTGAAAAATCTATCGACGCATCTATCGACCGCAACCAGCAGAATTTTGAACTACTGGTGAACGATTATCTGCGACAGCTACCGCACTATGTGCCTGAAACCGAACAGGCCGAACAGCTCCTGAAACATTGGCGCACCATTTTGCAGGAACAGCCAAGACGTTTGGCCGAAGCCCATCTCGATTCGCTCAATTCAGAGCATGCACGGAAATTTTGGCATGAACATCTGAGCCATTACCACACCGACCTCGGCGTTACCGCCGATCACTTTCCCGAAGCCATGATCGACTGGGAACGCGCCGCCGGAAACCCGATGCCGCCGGTGAAGGTGCAGGGATTGATCAAAAGCAAGCAGTGGCAGGAGCTGGTATTACGCCAGCGCCTGCACAATCTTGACCTCGATAACATGGGTATCAAGCGTTAGGAATGATCCTAATCGTCCTGATTTTTACCATTGTCGCCATCAGCGGGACCATGATCTCCATGCGGGCCACCATCACGCGGAGGATGCTCCGGACGTGCGAACAATCCCTTCGGTGAAGATTCGCAGGTAGCAGGCACCGAATCATGCCCTGGTGGATGAATCGTCACGGCATCGCCCTCTTTTTTGCCTTTGCAATCGTCATAGGCCTGCGGGGGCGGCTCATGCGGGGGGCGGCCTTCTGGTCCACCTTCTTCTGGTGGATGCTCTGGACGCGCAAACAATCCCTTTGGAGATTGTTCACAGGTTGCAGGCACCGAATCATGCCCTGGTGGATGGATCGTCACGGCATCGCCCTCTTTTTTGCCTTTGCAATCGTCATAGGCCTGCGGGGGCGGCTCATGCGGGGGGCGGCCTTCCGGCCCACCCTCGCTTTTGTGAGATGGCTTGTCATCCTGCGCTGCGCCTTGCGCATACGCTGTGGAGAAAGTAACGCCGACGGCCGTAGCCAGTAATGCGCCCGCCAGATATTTCAATCCTGCTCTTGCCATACAAACTCCCTGTGGTTAATTGCTCAAACGCGCTTCAATTTAAGAAGCGCATTATAAAACAACTAGCGTGTTTTTGGAAGAAAATAGAGCGTACAGCGACAATGAAAAACCGCTATATCGCCGCTTCGATCATGATTTCCACATCGTATCCGGCGGCAGCAAGCTTCGCTTCCACCGTGGCGCGCGCCGGTGTTTTACCGGACACTACCCACACATCCCACGCCTGATTCATCTGGGCGAAGTTTTTGATGTCAGTGAGCCAGATGTTAGCTTTAATGATGCGCGTTTTATCGCTGCCTGCCTTGGCAAGAATGGCATCTATCTGCTGCAACACTTCTGTGGTTTGTTCCAGCACGGATTTACCCACCATGGCATCGGCAACGATACCGGCGGTATATACTTTCCCTGCATGAATAACGGCTTCGCTCATACGCGAGCCTGCTTCAATACGTTGTAATTCGCTCATATGATTCTCCTTGTGGTGATGTATGCGACAGCTACCTTACACCATCACATTCACTACACAAGCACTAGCCAAGTTTCCAGTTGGGGCGGATGAAATGACAGGTATAGCCGTCAGGAATCCGCTTCAGATAATCCTGATGGTAATTTTCGGCAGGGTAGAACTGCGACGCGGGAGTCACCTCGGTCACAATTTTTGCCGGCCATTTACGCGAGGCCGTCATTTCCGTAATCAAAGTTTGTGCGGTTTCCTTCTGCAAATCATCAAGATAGAAAATCGCCGAACGATACGACGGGCCGATGTCATTGCCCTGACGGTTTTTGGTGCAGGGATCGTGGATCTGGAAAAAAAATTCCAGTAGCTTGCGGTAGGAAAGCCTCTCGTTATCGAAGATCACTTCAATGGCCTCGGCATGGCCGGTAACGCTTGACTTTATGATATCATAGGTGGGATTGGGTACGGTGCCCCCCGTGTAGCCAACGGTGGTATACTGAACACCGGTTAACTTTCGGATTAAATCTTCCATCCCCCAAAAACAGCCTCCGGCTAATAGTGCGCGCTCTGTTGTCATTATACGACTCCGTTCAGTAACTATTATGGTCATAGCATCATTCGCATAGGCCGCCATAAAGGTTACAGATGCTATACCGCCATTGTGTCAAACGTTAATTATTACAGTTTTATACTCAATTATTTATTTTTGGTAATGGATGTAACCAAAATCATAGCGTATGCGAATACCGTGACAGAGTTTGTTTTTGGACGGGTCATATTAATTTTTATTCATTTGACCCAAGTCAAAGGCAAATTTATAAGATTACCAACCGAATGTTAAATAACCTCGGTTTATGTGTTCAACTAATTCAAAGGAGATTACACTATGTCGACCAATAAAAAACTTGCTGTTGCTGCTCTTGCTGGCCTTCTCGCTACCAGCGTAATGACCGCTAGCGTAGCTTACGCTGCTGATGCAAGCGCTCCTGCTGCTAAAGCTGATGCCAAAGATGCAAAAGCTACCGAAACCGCAAAAGAAAAGCATGCTTGCAAAGGCCTGAACTCCTGCAAAGGTAACAGCCCAGATGGCAAAAATGACTGCAAAGGCAAAAGCTCCTGCGCTACCGATGGCAGCAAGAAATAATTAATTTCTTTCTGAAATCAGACAAAGCGGGGGTGGCAACATCCCCGCTTTTCTTCTCTTAGGCATCTTTTTGAGTACGCCATATGAAACCTAATAATACAGCATTGCCTGAATTAGGATTTGGCCTTGGGCTCCGCCCGCCACACTACAAACATATATTTGAACATTGGCCAGTCGTTGACTGGTTTGAAGTCATTTCTGAAAATTTCATGGACACCGATGGCCGTCCCAAGCGCAATCTGGCACGCATCAGGGAACGCTATCCGGTGGTCATGCACGGTGTAGCCATGTCGATTGGCACCGTAGACCCGATTAATTCCGAATACCTGCACAAGCTGAAAGCACTGATTGAATGGCTGGAACCAGCGTGGATTTCCGATCATCTGTGCTGGACCGGCGTTGCCCATAAAAATTCGCATGATTTGCTGCCAGTTCCCTACACCGAAGAAGCACTGAAACATATCATCGTACGTATTAAGCAGGTTCAGGATTTTCTGGGGCGGCCACTGGCGCTCGAAAATCCCTCCACCTACCTTGAATTCAAAACCTCCCACATTCCGGAAGCCGAATTTATTGCGGCGATGGCGAATGAGTCCGGCTGCAACCTGTTGCTGGATGTCAACAACGTGTATGTCAGCTGCTACAACCACCGCCTCGATGCCAAAGCCTATATCGATGCGCTGCCGCTGAATCGGGTGACGCAGATTCATCTCTCCGGCCACACCAATAAGGGCAACCATATCATCGACACCCATGACGATCATGTCGTGGACGAAGTGTGGTCACTGTATAAATACGTATTACATAAAGCCGGACGCGTCCCCAACACCATGGTCGAATGGGACGACAACATCCCTGAATGGGATGTGCTGTATAATGAGCTTGGCAAGGCAAAAACCGCAGCAAAAGATGCCGCGAATTATGCGCCGTTGCCTGACCTTGCCAAAAAAGAACCGCCCTACGTCGCCAACCTGATTACGCCACTGGCAGAAGCCCAGAGAGTGATGCAGGATGCTATTTTAGAAGGCAGCCGCAAGGACAGCCATCCTGATGCATGGATCCGCGCCAAAGCCGGATTCGCCCCTGCTGACCAGTTGGGCGTATATGTCAACGCCTACCGTTTTCGTCTGTATGATGTCACCGCCGAAGATTATGCGGTGCTGAAATACTATCTCGGCAAGGAGATGTTTGAAAAGCTTGTCACCGATTTCGTCAACACCGCTCATTCCACACATTTTAACGTCGGTCGCTACGCCATGAAGCTTCCGGCATTCGTAAAAGAACATCGGCCAGACGATACCTTTGCGTCTGAGCTGTGCGAACTGGAAACCACCATTTCACAACTAAGTGACCCGCCCGAAACCACCGCGCTGGAACCTGCGCATCTGGAAGGCATGAGCGCGGAAGGGCTGATGGAAGCGGTATTGCATCCGCGCAAAGCGCTACGGTTGTTGGTATTCACCTATCCGGTCAATGACTATTACTGCGCCATGAAAGAGGATGAAAACCCTCAGCCCCCTGAAGCCAAAGCGTCGTTTGTGGCGGTATTCCGCCATGACGATATTGTCTGGCGCATGGATCTCGGTGAAAATGAATACCACCTGCTCAGCCTGCTGTTTAGCGGTGTACCCGTTGGCGAGGCACTCGATACCTTGCAAGCGCAGCGTCAGCTGCCGGAGGATGAACTTATCGGCAACCTGTCGGACTGGTTCTCGCGCTGGATGCGCAACGGCCTGCTGGCCTATCACAACCCCGCTAGTATGCAGCACAAAAAGACCGCTGCCTAAGCTTACGATACGACTTTACTTTCATATCGCGTAGGTTTTATGATGCACTGCATAAGCACGTGTCCCTTCTTGCTATAAGGAATTTCCCATGAAAGTCGCCGACATCCTACAACTTCCCTCCATGCCGCTGGCCAGCCCCAGCTATCCGCGTGGCCCCTACCGCTTCGTCAACCGCGAATATTTTATCGTGACCTATGAGTCCGATCCCGATGCCATCCGCGCAGCACTTCCAGAGCCGCTGGAACCCGATGGCAGCAACACCGTGCTATACGAATTTATCCGCATGCCTGACAGCTCCGGCTTCGGCGACTACACCGAAACCGGCATCGTCATTCCCTGCCTGTATAACGGCGAGCATGTGAATTTCACCTCGCAAATGTACCTCGACTGCGAACCGCCGATTTCATGCGGACGCGAGGTGTGGGGCTTCCCCAAAAAATTCGGCAACCCCAAGCTCGGCGTGGTTCATGACACGCTCACCGGCAGTATTGAATATGCCGGACAGCAAGTGGCCGTTGGCACCATGACCTATAAGCACAAAGACCTGACCCTCGACCCGCAGACCGGCGCGCACAGCACCGCGCAGATCGAGCAGAAACTTGCTAAAACCACTGTGTTGCTGAAACTCATCCCGCATGTGGACGGCACACTCGCCATCGCCCAGCTGGTAGGCTATAACCTCGTTGATATCACCGTCAAAGGGGCATGGACGGGGCCGGCACGCCTGCATCTGATCCCGCACGTCAACGCACCGGTTGCCGACCTTCCCGTATGCAAAACCATCGGCGGCTCACACTTCATCGCCGATCTTACGCTGCCCTATGGCCGCGTGTTGCATGATTACCTGAAATAGATTGAAAAAATTATTTTGGACAAGTCTGGACTTAGAAAAACCAGTAAATGGCGGAGGGGAGAGGATTCGAACCTCCGGTACGGTTGCCCGCACAACAGTTTTCGAGACTGCCGCAATCGACCACTCTGCCACCCCTCCGCATGTCAAACCATGGAACTAAACCTACCCACGCTATACACTAACGGCACCGGCGGCGTTTATAGCAGACCCGATGCCATTGTCTAGCCTGCCGTTGGCAGAGCATACGGAGTCATTTTTACACCAAGTTTAATCAATCACAAATATTTAGCATGGTAAACTGGGTACATGTATCGCCCCTGTCAACGAGGTTCAATGATGGCTTTTCGTACATTTTTATTTCTATTATCATTGTATTTTATCATGTTAGCGCCAAACGTTATGGCGCAAACCGCTAATGAGGCTAATCCTTGCGCCGAATCAGAGCACCAATCCGATCTGCGAACCGAACTGGCAAAGGTGTATGGTCTAAAACGTCATATTGCCCCCGTACCGCCCGCCATATGGGCGCTGGAGACGATGGACACACCTAAGCACTGCGAAGTATCCTGCCGCAACAACACGCCCTACGATACCCTCTATCTCACCTATAAGGGGTTTGAAGCCAGCGGCAAGGCCTGCGAGGGCGAAACAGGGGTGGTCATGAGCGCTCAGGGGCTGGTTAAACTGATCGCAAGCTGCATGGCGGGCTGCGGCGCATCAGTGCCTGCGCCTGCCACCACGCTCCCTGAGCATTAAATAAATTTAAATTCATACTTATAGGTATATTTTGTTACTTTATATAATATATTGATATATATACATATTATACAGAACCCATAAGTATGAAATATTAAATAATTATTTGCCACGAACAAAAAACTACGCTATAGTGGGCGTGTTCAGTTTCTTTGAAACTTATCTGGAACCTGGCGGGTTTCCAGTTGTCGTACCCATAATGTGTCCTTGTGTGCACTGTCGCCCATTCTCAAGAGGTGTGTCATGCTTCGCAAAGCCATTTACGTCGTCATCGCGACCATCGCCCTGTTCGGTGCCTACAGCCTGTTTAGCTGGCTCAACGCGCCCGTCAACATCGGGTCGGACGTGTCGGTGTCCTCGGACATCGTCTGCCGCAGTTACAAAGAGGAAGGTGCCACCGTCCTCAAGCTGATCGGCTCCACGGACGGCAAGAGTAAGGTCAAGAACAACGGCTCCCAGCCCGTCATGGTCCTCTACGCCAGCGCGTTCAACCACAACGGCAAGAGCCTCATCGGCCGCAGCGATCACTTCCCCCTCGCCACCGGCGAAACGAAGGAAGTCAAGCTCAAGGCCAAGGGCATGCAGAACTACTTCAAGGTCATCACGAACGAAGAGTTCGAGGCCATGAAGAAGGAGACGGAAAACAACAAGAAGTAACGAACTGACCTATGAAAAAAGAGCCCCCACCCGCCGGTGCGGCTCTTTTTTTTCGTGCATGACGCAAGACATAAAAAAAAGCCCTCCGGTTTCCCAGAGGGCTTTTTTTGAAAAGGTAGTGAAGAACTACTCTAAAATTTTCGCAACAACGCCGGAGCCGATGGTACGGCCACCTTCGCGGATAGCGAAGCGGAGGCCTTCTTCCATAGCGATTGGCGAGATCAGCGTCGCTTCGATCGACACGTTGTCACCTGGCATAATCATT
>JANYBV010000009.1 GCA_025360605.1 Alphaproteobacteria bacterium
AATGATTATGCCAGGTGACAACGTGTCGATCGAAGCGACGCTGATCTCGCCAATCGCTATGGAAGAAGGCCTCCGCTTCGCTATCCGCGAAGGTGGCCGTACCATCGGCTCCGGCGTTGTTGCGAAAATTTTAGAGTAGTTAGTTAGGAAAAATTAGTTATGCAAAATCAGAAAATCCGCATTTGGCTCAAAGCATTTGATCATCGCATTCTTGATCAATCGACTGCGGAAATTGTAAATACTGCAAAACGTACTGGTGCACAGGTACACGGTCCGATTCCGTTGCCACGCCGCATTCAGCGTTTCACGGTAAACCGTTCGCCGCACATCGACAAGAAATCGCGGGAACAATTTGAAATCCGCACGCACAAGCGTCTGATCGATATCCTCGATCCAACGCCGCAAACGGTAGATGCGCTGATGAAGCTGGATCTGGCTTCTGGCGTGGATATTAAAATTAAAGCAGAGGCGGCTTAATCCAATAGTGGAAAGCCCTCCTTGAGGCAACTCAAGGCTCTGTGGAAATTAAAAAGGAAAGACTAATGAGGACAGGATTAATAGCTAAAAAATTAGGCATGACCAGTGTCTACAACGAAACTGGTGAAATGACGCATGTGACGGTACTTCACGTTGAAAATTGTCAGGTTGTTGCTCAGAAAACCCAAGAAAAAGACGGTTATACCGCCCTTCAGCTTGGTGTTGGTAAAGCACGCGTTAAAAACGTTTCTAAAGCGCTGCGCGGTCACTATGCGAAAGCAAAAGTAGAGCCAAAGAGCAAGCTGGCTGAATTCCGCGTAGAAGAAAAAGCATTGCTTGAGCCAGGCACTGAACTTGTGGCAAGCCACTTCGTTCCTGGTCAGTATGTAGATATTTCAGGCAAGACTATCGGTAAAGGTTTTGCCGGTGTTATGAAACGCTGGAACTTCGCAGGTTTGGAAGCATCGCATGGCGTATCGGTTGCTCACCGTTCCCATGGTTCAACCGGCCAACGTCAGGATCCAGGCCGCGTATTCAAAGGTAAAAAAATGGCGGGCCATATGGGGGCTACCAATATCACCATGCAGAACCTGCAAATTGTCCAGATTGACGAAGAGCAGGGTTTCATCATGGTAAAGGGTTCCGTTCCCGGTGCTGACAATGGTTACCTGCTGGTAAAAGATGCTGTAAAAAAAGGATCGCATCCTAAAGCACCATTCCCAGCTGGCGTGCGCAAAGCTGCTGAGGCACCTGCTGCCGAAGCTGCAACAGAAACACCTCAGGCATAAGTGAGACAGTTATGAAAATGCAAGTTGTTACATTAGAAAATAAGGCTGCCGGAGAGATCGATCTTGATCCGTCGGTATTCGGCCTGAAGGTGCGTCAGGACCTGTTACACCGTATGGTGGAATGGCAGCGCGCTAAAGCTCGTTCCGGTTGCCACAAAACGAAAACCGTTAGCGAAATCAGCGGTACTACCAAAAAGCCATGGAACCAAAAGGGTTCAGGCCGTGCCCGTGCCGGTTCGCTTCGCGGCGCTCAGTTCCGCGGTGGTTCTACCATTTTCGGACCGGTTGTTCGCAGCCACGAAGTGGGCATGAACAAAAAGGTTCGTAAGCTGGCATTGAAGCATGCGCTTTCAAGCAAGCAGGCGGATGGCACATTGTTCATCCTTGATTCCGCTAAGCTTGACAAGCCGCAGACCAAGACGATTGTTGCGGCGTTCAAGAAAAACGGATGGGATCGCCCATTAATCATCGACGGCGCTGCTGTTGATGAGGCATTTGCAAAAGCAGCACGCAACATCATGTATGTGGATGTTTTGCCACAGATGGGTGCTAACGTGTATGACATCCTGCGCCACAAGCAGCTGGTATTGACTAAAGATGCAGTGAAGCATCTTGAAGAGAGGCTCAAATGAAGAAATTGTTAGGTCTTAAAAAAGGCAAGAAAGACGCAGTATCTGTTGCGCGTGCGTATCACTATGATGTGATCGTCTCGCCGGTAGTGACTGAAAAATCAACCGCTGCTTCCGAACAGAACAAAGTGGTATTCAACGTGCATCTGGATTCCACCAAGGAAGACATCAAGTCCGCTGTTGAAGCACTTTTCAATGTGAAAGTAGCGAAAGTTAACACGCTGCGCCGCCTTGGTAAAATCAAGCGCTTCCGCAACACGGTTGGCAAATTGTCCGATACTAAAAAAGCGATCATCACCTTGGCCGAAGGTCAGGCGATCGATCTTAGCGCAGGAGTGAAATAACCATGGCACTCAAAAGTTTTAAACCAACGACCCCAGCCCAGCGCCAACTCGTCATCGTTGACCGTTCGGAACTCTGGAAAGGTAAACCGGTTAAGGCCCTGACTGAAGGTAAAAACAAGTCAGGTGGTCGCAACAATAACGGTCGTTTGACATCATTCCGCGTCGGCGGTGGTCACAAGCAATCGCTCCGTCTGATCGATTTCAAACGTCGTAAGTTCGACGTTCCTGCGGTCGTGGAGCGCATTGAATATGATCCGGGCCGTACCAGCTTCATCGCGCTGATAAAATATTCTGACGGTGAACTTGCGTACATCATTGCGCCGCAGCGTCTGGCAGTGGGTGATACGGTTATTTCGTCTGATAAGGCCGACATCAAACCAGGTAACGCTATGCACCTGAAGAGCATTCCGGTGGGTACCATTATCCACAATGTGGAAATGAAAGAAGGCAAGGGTGGCCAGCTGGCTCGCTCCGCCGGTACCTATGTTCAGCTCGTTGGTAAAGATGGTGGTTACGCTCAGGTGAAGTTGCGTTCGGGTGAATTGCGCCTGATCCGCGGCGAATGCCTTGCAACCATCGGTGCTGTATCCAACCCTGATCACCAGAACATCGTGATCGGCAAGGCAGGCCGCAGCCGTTGGCTTGGTATCCGTCCTTGCGTACGCGGTGTGGCGATGAATCCAGTGGATCATCCGCATGGTGGTGGTGAAGGGCGCACCTCCGGTGGTCGTCATCCTGTGACACCATGGGGTAAAGGCACCAAGGGAACGAAGACACGTTCCAAGAAGAAAAAGAATAAGCTCATTATTAAAAATAGGCATGGGAAGTAGTTATGGCACGTTCAGTATGGAAAGGCCCTTTTGTTGATGGTTACCTGCTTAAGAAAGCAGACGTAGCTCGCGCATCAGGCCGCAACCAGATCATCAAAACCTGGTCGCGTCGTTCAACTATTTTGCCTCAGTTTGTTGGCCTCACCTTTGGTGTGTACAACGGCAAGAAGTTCATCCCTGTGTCGGTTAACGAAGACATGATTGGTCACAAGCTCGGTGAATTTTCACCGACCCGTACCTTCACCGGTCACACCGCACAAGACAAGAAGGCTGAGAAGCCTGCACAGAAGAAAGGTTGATAAATGAGCAAGAAAGCAACAGAGCGCTCTTTAGAAGCGAACGAGGCAAAGGCGGTGGTAAGGCACATCCGTATTTCTCCTCGCAAACTCAATCTGGTCGCAGGCATGATCCGTGGCATGAGCGTTAACAACGCCCTGACACAGTTGTCGTTCTCCGGTAAGCGTATTGCTAACGATGTGAAAAAAGCACTTCAGTCGGCGATTGCTAATGCGGAAAACAACCATAACCTCAACGTGGATTCACTGATCGTGAAGGAAGCGTATGTCGGTAAGAACATGGTGATGAAGCGTATGCACACCCGCGGTCGTGGCCGTTCGGCTGGGATCATTAAACCCTTTTCCAACCTGACTCTCATTGTACGTGAGCAGAATGAAGAAGACGTTAAAGCGGCGAAAGCTAAAAAAGTGAAAAAGGCAGAAGCGAAGAAGCCGGCCGCTAAGAAAGCGCCAGCCAAAGCTAAAGCGGCGCCAAAAGCTAAGGAGTCAAAATAATGGGTCAAAAAGTTAACGCCATATCGTTACGCGTAGGCATCAACAAAACGTGGGATTCACGTTGGTATGCCGGCGCGGAATATGCTGACAAGCTGCACGAAGATTTCAAAATCACCGCGTACCTGAAAAAGACGCTTGATGCAGCCGGTGTAAGCAAGATCATCATCGAACGTCCGACCAAGAAAGCCCACATCACCATTCACACGGCTCGCCCGGGTGTCGTGATCGGCAAAAAAGGCGCGGATATCGACAAGATCAAGAAAGATCTCGCGAAATACACCAAGGACGAAGTGCATATCAACATCGTTCCTGTCGCGAAGCCTGAACTGGATGCGACCCTGATCGCTGAAAGCATTGCGCAGCAGCTCGAAAAACGCGTGGCGTTCCGCCGTGCGATGAAGCGCTCTGTTCAATCCTGCCTGCGTCTTGGCGCACTGGGTATCCGCGTGAACGTTTCGGGTCGCTTAGGCGGCGCGGAAATCGCGCGCATGGAATGGTACCGCGAAGGTCGCGTGCCGTTGCACACACTGCGTGCTGACGTGGATTACGGTATTGCTCGCGCTGAAACCGCTTATGGCACCATCGGTGTTAAAGTGTGGGTGTTCAAGGGCGAGATCCTCGGCAAAGAAAAGAAGATCATTCATGAAGATGCGCCTGTTGTAGAAACGGCCTCGATTGAATCACTCAACACTGATAACTAAGAACTGGCAATTATCCCTATGATGAGTCCTAAAAAAACCAAATACCGCAAGATGCACAAAGGGCGTATTAAAGGCGCTGCTAAAGGCGGTTCGACACTCAATTTCGGTCAGTACGGTCTGAAGGCCTTGGAGCCTGAACGCGTTACTGCCCGTCAGATCGAAGCGGCACGCCGTGCGATTTCGCGTTATGTTAAGCGTGTGGGCCGTATGTGGATCCGTATTTTCCCTGACGTTCCGGTGACCCGCAAACCAGCGGAAGTGCGCATGGGCTCGGGTAAGGGTTCGGTAGAATTCTGGGCTGCTCGTGTGAAGCCTGGCCGTATTATTTTTGAGATCGATGGTGTTGACGAAAAGACAGCCCGTGAAGCGTTTGACCGCGCTTCGGCGAAGCTGCCGATCAAGACGAAATTCGTCTCGCGTCAAGGAGAATAGTTATGATGAAGATTGCTGAATTGCGTGCAAAAACCAAAGAAGAACTGAAGGATCTGGTTCTGTCTTTGAAAAAAGAACAGTTCAACCTGCGCATGCAGGCGTCGACTGGCGCTCTGGAGAATAAAGGACGTTTCAAGGAAGTTCGCCGCACGATCGCTCGTGCCAAGACCCTCCTGATCGAAGAACCAAAAGCGGTAAAGGCAAAGGCTCCTAAGAAAGCTAAGGAAGCTGCTCCTAAGAAAACCGCTGCTAAAGCTAAGAAAGGATAACCCATGCCAAGGCGTGTACTCACAGGTGTCGTTGTAAGCGACAAGAATGAAAAAACGGTTGTTGTTCGCGTCGATCGTCGCGTTCGTCACCCTATTTACAAGAAAACCATCCAGCGCTCCAAGAAGTATGCGGCGCACGATGAGAAGAGCCAGTTCAAGATTGGTGATGCGGTGCAGATCATTGAATCGCGTCCCTATTCCAAGACCAAGTGCTGGGAAGTGTTGTACGAAGCGCAAGACAAAAAGAAGGCATAAGGGAACAGGTATATGATTCAACAACAAAGTAATTTAGAAGTCGCAGACAATTCCGGTGCCCGCCGCGTGATGTGCATTAAGGTTATCGGTGGTTCACAGCGTCGTTATGCTTCGGTAGGCGACGTGATTGTGGTCTCCGTGAAAGAAGCGATTCCACGTGGTAAAGTGAAAAAAGGCGAAGTGCACCGCGCGGTTATCGTGCGCACCAAGCGCGACATTCACCGTCCCGATGGCAGCACCATCCGTTTTGACAAAAACGCGGCCGTGCTGATCACCAAGCTGAATGAACCGATCGGTACCCGTATCTTTGGACCGGTGACCCGCGAATTGCGTGCAAAGCAGTTCATGAAGATCGTGTCTCTGGCACCTGAAGTATTGTAAGATTAGGAAAAACAACATGGCTACGAAATTTAAAGTAAAAAAAGGTGACGAAGTTGTCGTTATTGCCGGTAAAGAAAAAGGCAAAAAAGGCAAGATCACCAAAGTTATCACCGATACGTCCCGCGTAGTGGTAAAAGGCCTCAACATGGTGAAGAAGCACACCAAGCCGTCGCGCACTGGTGCGGGTGGACTGGTTGAAATGGAAGCTCCTTTGCATGTGTCCAATGTGGCGTTGATTGATCCCAAGAGCGGCAATGCAACCCGTGTTGGCTACAAAATTAAAGAAGACGGTACCAAGCTGCGTATCGCCAAGAAGTCAGGAGAAGTGGTATGAGCGGTAAGACTGAACCAAAAGTAAAAAAAGAAAAAGCACCCGCTACAGAAAAAGCAGTCAAAGGTGTTGCCAAGCAGACCGTGAAAAGTGGCTATACTCCGCGCATGCAGGCTTTGTATGATAAGGAAATCCGTGCGATCATGCAAAAGCAGTTCAACTATACGAACGCGATGCAGATTCCGAAGCTCGACAAGATCGTGATCAACATGGGTGTGGGCGAAAACGTCAACGATAGCAAGATTATCAACGCTGCCGTATCCGATATGACACTTATCTCCGGTCAGAAGCCGCAGGTGACCAAGTCGAAGAAAGCTATCGCGAGCTTCAAGCTGCGTGAAAATCTTCCGATCGGTTGCAAAGTGACCCTGCGCAAGCAGAAGATGTATGAATTTCTGGACCGCCTGATCAACACCGCTTTACCGCGCGTGCGTGACTTCCGCGGCGTATCCCATAAGAGCTTTGACGGCCGTGGCAACTATGCCCTCGGTTTGAAAGAGCAGCTGGTATTCCCGGAAATCAATTACGACAAGATTGACCAGATTCGTGGCATGGACATTATTATCGTCACCACCGCGAAAACGGATGCAGAAGCGAAGGCACTGTTGACCGCGTTCAACATGCCCTTTATCAAAAACTAAGACAGAGGTAGAGCCGTGGCTAAACTGAGTTCGATTAACAAAAACAATAACCGTGCCAAGCTGATCAAGAGGGACGCGCCAAAACGCGCTGCCCTGAAAGCGATCATCATGAACCGCGACCTGCCATTCGACGAGCGCCTGCAAGCGCAGATGAAACTGGCTGCGTTGCCACGCAACGGCTCAAAAACCCGCTACCGCAACCGTTGTGAACTCACCGGCCGCGCTCGTGGTACGTATCGTAAATTTAAACTGTCACGCATCAAATTGCGTGAACTTGGTTCGTTCGGGCGTTTGCCTGGTCTGACCAAGGCAAGCTGGTAGGAGCCGCCCCATGTCGATGAATTATCGTCTCGCTGATATGTTTGCGCAAATCCGTAACGGTCAACAAGCCCGTTTGGATCGCGTAGCCGTACACGCATCAAAACTGCTGGGCAATGTGCTCGAAGTGCTGAAAAAAGAAGGCTTTATCCGTGACTATCGTCGCGTTGAAAAAGACAAGAAAGCCGTTTACGAAATCGACCTCAAGTATCATGAAGGCGAACGCGTTATCAAGGAAGTCGTTTGTATTTCCAAGCCAGGCCGTCGTGTGTATTGCGAAATCTCCAAGCTGCCGAAATATTATAACGGCCTTGGTATTGCGATTCTCTCCACCTCCAAAGGTGTGATGTCGGATTTCGATGCGCGCGTTGCCAATGTTGGTGGCGAAGTATTGTGCAGTGTATTTTAGTTAAGAAGGAACAGACACCATGTCACGTGTAGGTAAACAGCCCATCGCGATTCCATCGGGAGTGACCGTAACGGTTACCGGTTCCGATCTCGCGGTCAAAGGCGCAAAGGGCGAAATGAAAATCCGTCTCGCTCCGGAAGTGAAAGTTGAAGTGAAGGACGGCAAAGCTTGGGTTCATCCCATCAGCAAAGCCACCCGCGCGCGCACCATGTGGGGCACGTACCGCAACCAGCTCAACAATATGGTTAAGGGCGTTTCCGCTGGGTTCACCGTGAAGCTTGAAATTCAGGGTGTAGGTTTCCGTGCCGCTGCAGATAAGAATTTTCTGACGATGGCTCTCGGGTTCTCGCACGAAATCAAATTTGCTATTCCGGCAGGGATTGAAATCAAATGCGAAAAACCTACCTCAATCGCCATCAGCGGCTTTGATAAGAAGCTCGTTGGGCAGGTTGCAGCAGAGCTTCGTTCGCTCCGCAAACCTGAGCCATACAAAGGCAAGGGTGTTCGCAAAGAAGGCGAATATGTACGCGTTAAAGAAGGTAAGAAGAAATAATAACACAGGCTTTGCGCAAAATCGTAAGGCCGCATGTTGAGTAAGGAATAAAATTATGAGTCAGGCAGTCAAATCAAAAGCGCTTTTCGCGCGCCGTCAGGAACGTACCCGTATCCAGATTAGAAAGAAGGCCGTTGGCCGCATTCGTCTGTCGGTATTCCGTTCCGGCCAGCATATATATGCTCAGCTGATCGATGACAGCAAAGGCGTAACGGTGGCTGCGGCTTCCTCGCTTGATAAAGATGTAAAAGCAACTGTGAAATCAACGTCCACCGTGGAAGCGGCGAAGGCGGTCGGTGCGGCAATTGCAAAAAAAGCAAAGGCTGCAAAGGTTGAACTGGTAGTATTTGACCGTGGCGGGTATCTGTTTCATGGACGCGTAAAGGCATTAGCCGATAGCGCTCGCGAGAACGGTCTGGCGTTTTAATACAAGAACATTGTAAGAATTATACGAACAACGAAGTAACTAGGAAAAGAACTATGGCACGCGAAGAAAGATCAGAAAGACACGGCAAAGAAGAAGGCAGCGAGCTGATTGACAAGCTGGTTTCCATCAACCGTGTTGCGAAAGTAGTAAAGGGCGGTCGCCGCTTCGGTTTTGCTGCATTGGTCGTCGTTGGTGATGGCAAGGGCAAAGTCGGTTACGGTTCCGGCAAGGCGAAGGAAGTTTCCGACGCTATGCGCAAGGCGCTCGATTCCGCCAAGAAATCCATGGTTCGCATTCCGTTGCGCGAAGGTCGTACCTTGCACCATGATTTGTACGGCCGTTTTGGCGCGGGCAAAGTGATCATCCGCACCGCTCCGGTGGGTACCGGTATCATCGCCGGTGGTCCAATGCGCGCAGTATTCGAAGCACTCGGTGTGCAGGATGTCGTTGCTAAATCCGTTGGCACCTCCAACCCGCACAACATGTTAAAAGCCACGTTCGATGCTCTCGACAGCATGAAATCCCCACGCGCCATCGCTGCAAAGCGCGGCAAAAAAGTGGGTGATATCGTTGAGCGCCGCGAAGGTGAAAAAGATAAATCCAAAAAGACTGATGTTAAGGAATAAGCGTCATGACTGAAGCAAAAACAACAACCGCAAAGCCAAAAACCGGTAAGCCACCGGTCGCTAGCGCTGAAAAGGACATGGCTGTGAAAGCGAAGGCCGCCATGAAACCTGAAGCGAAGGCTCCTAAAGCGAAGGTAGCACCGAAAGGTCCTTCCAAGGCAAAAGATGCTGACGGCCAGATCAAGGTAACCCAGCTGATTGGGTCCATTGCCCGCCGTCATGATCAGCAGGCAACCCTGATCGGTCTTGGTTTGAACAAGCGTCACCGCAGCAAGGTGTTGGAAAACACCCCGTCGGTGCGCGGCATGGTGTATAAGGTACGCCATCTGGTTAAAGTAGAAAAAGTAGGATAGTGTTATGAAGCTCAATGAAATTAAAGACAACGAAGGCGCCCGCCATCGCAAGATGCGCATCGGCCGTGGTATCGGTTCCGGCAAAGGCAAGACCGGTGGTCGCGGTGGTAAAGGCCAGACGGCCCGTACCGGTGTTCGCATCAACGGTTTCGAAGGTGGTCAGACCCCGATTCATCGCCGTTTGCCAAAACGCGGTTTCACCAACTACCATCGTCATGAATATGAAGTACTGAACCTCGGCGCCATCCAGAAGGCTGTCGATGCCGGTACGCTCGATGCTAAAAAGCCAGTGGACCTCGCTGCTCTGAAAAAAGCAGGCCTCGTTCGCAAGGCTGCTGTGGAAGTAAAACTCCTCGCTAAAGGCGCGATCAGCGCGAAAGTAAACTTAAGCGTGGATTTTGCATCCGAAGCAGCGAAAGCCGCTATTGAAAAAGTCGGCGGAACGCTTACATTACCTGCTGCCCCTGTCGAGGCATGATCGCCAGTTTACTACATGACGCTACTTTCTGCCGACGTTGGCAGGAAGTAGCGACTTTCCTGCCACCCACCCTCCATTATCAGTTTTTTGTCCTATGACATCAGCCGCCGAACGTCTCGCCGCCAACATGAATATCGGTACCTTGTCTCGCGCTACCGAGCTCAAGAAGCGTTTTTTATTCCTCATTTTAGCCCTGATCGTCTATCGCATCGGCACTTATATACCGGTACCCGGTATCGACCCACATATCCTCGCTGAAATCTTCGCTAAAAATCAGGGCGGCGTACTCGGCATGTTCAACATGCTCTCCGGTGGCGCACTCCAGCGTATGACTATTTTCGCGCTTGCGGTAATGCCTTACATTTCTTCTTCGATTATTATCCAGATTTTATCCGTTGCGGTTCCACAGCTTGCTAACTTGAAAAAAGAAGGTGAAGCGGGCCGCCGCAGAATCAATCAGTATACACGCTATGGTACCGTGCTTTTGGCAGGGTTTCAGGGCTACGGCATTGCCGTTGGATTGGAAAACATGACCGGAGCGCATGGTTCAGCTGTGTTGAATCCGGGGGCATTTTTCTTATTCACCACCACGGTAACATTGGCCGGTGGTACGATGTTCCTGATGTGGCTTGGCGAACAAATCACCGCGCGCGGTATCGGCAACGGCATCTCGATGATTATTTTCACCGGTATTATTGCCGGCCTGCCAAACGCTATCGGCCGCACGTTTGAACTTGGCCGCACGGGTGTGATCTCGACCTTTTTCATCTTTTTCATTATCGCTGCGGTGCTTGGCCTGATCTCGCTGATCGTGTTTATGGAACGCGCGCAGCGCCGTGTTATCATTCAGTATCCAAAGCGTCAGCAGGGGAATAAAATGTTTGGTGGTGAAAACACCCACATGCCGCTAAAACTCAATACTGCCGGTGTTATCCCGCCGATTTTTGCCAGCTCCATTTTGCTCTTTCCACTGACTATTGCCAGCTTTCACGCAGGGCAGGGGAACGGCATATTGCAGCTGATCAGCACCTATCTGGCGCATGGCCAGCCGCTATATATCGTAGCGTATGTCGGGCTGATTCTGTTCTTTAGCTTTTTCTATACCTCGATCGTGTTTAATCCGGCGGAAACTGCCGATAACCTCAAGAAAAACGGTGGCTTTATTGCTGGTATTCGCCCAGGCCAGCAGACCGCGGAATATCTGGATTACTTGCTCACCCGTCTGACCGCTGTCGGCGCTCTTTATATCGCGCTGGTGTGCGTGATGCCTGAACTGTTCGTTGCTAAATATTCCGTGCCGTTCCAGCTCGGTGGCACTGGATTGCTCATCGTGGTGAATGTTGCGATTGATTTTTCGACACAGGTGCAGTCGCATCTGTTTGCCCATCAGTATGAAGGCCTGATCCGTAAAGCCAAGCTGAAAGGAAAGATAAAATGAACCTGATCTTGTTTGGTCCTCCCGGTGCAGGCAAAGGCACTCAGGCAGATTTTATCAGCAAGAAGTATGGTTTTGCTAAATTGTCCACGGGTGATATGTTGCGCGCTGCCGTTAAGTCCGGTTCGCCACTTGGCAAGCAGGCTCAGGATGTCATGGCCAAGGGACAGCTTGTGTCCGATGAAATTATGATCAACCTGATCCGCGAACGTATCCGCGAAGATGACTGCCAAAAGGGCTTCATCCTTGACGGTTTCCCGCGCACGGTGGCGCAGGCAGAAGCGCTGGACCAGATGTTGATAACAGAAAAGAAGCGTCTTGATTACGTCATTGAATTACAGGTCGATGATACTGAGCTGACGCAGCGTATTACCGGTCGTTTTTCCTGTGCTAAATGCGGTACCGGTTACCACGACAGCTTCAAGCGCCCTATGAAAGAAGAGGTATGCGATTCGTGTGGTTCCACCGAGTTTAGCCGCCGTGAAGACGATAACGTTTCAACCGTGACCAAACGTCTTGAAGCGTATCATCAGCAGACAGCACCGTTGCTGCCTTACTATGATAAAGAAAATATTTTGGTATCGATCGATGGCATGGCGGACATCGTGGAAGTGACTCGCCAGATTGAAGAAATTATCGGAGGAACGGGAAAATTAGCGGCTCAATAAGAATGATTCCTGTCTAAATCGGGCAGAAAATCTAAAAATCCTATTGACCAAACAATAAATATCCCTAATATCTTTGCTCCTCTTAACGCAAAATTAAGTTAAACTATTCATTTTAGAGGTTTTTGTGGCTCGTATTGCTGGTGTAAATATTCCTTCTGCTAAGCGTCTTGATATTGCGCTTACCTATATTCATGGTATTGGCCGTATTAAATCGGCTGAAATCTGCGAAAAAGCTGGGTTGCCGCCTGAGAAGCGTGTGCATCAGCTTGCGGAATCGGAAGTGATCAAAGTTCGTGAAATTATTGACCGTGACTACACGGTGGAAGGCGATCTGCGCCGCGAAGTATCCATGAACATCAAGCGCCTGGTGGATCTTGGCTGTTACCGTGGCCTGCGTCATCGTAAAAAATTACCGGTGCGCGGTCAGCGTACCCATACCAACGCCCGCACCCGTAAGGGCAAGGCGAAGGCGATTGCCGGCAAGAAAATGGTGACCAAATAAGGTTGCCTCTTAAGTGCCTTCGGGTACTTGAGCATTGAGTTTAAAAACAAGTTCCCGCGGCCAACGCGGGGCGACATGAAGGAAAGACAAATGGCTGGAAAAGAAGCAAACGCTGCCCGCGTCAAAAAACGTGAGCGCAAAAACATCAGCACTGGCGTTGCACACGTCAATGCATCGTTCAACAACACCATCATCACCATCACCGATACTCAGGGCAATACCGTGTCATGGTCGTCGGCTGGTCACCACGGCTTCAAGGGTTCGCGCAAATCGACCCCGTACGCTGCACAGGTTACCGCTGAAGATGCAGGCCGCAAAGCCCAGGAACACGGCATGAAAGTGCTCGCAGTGGAAGTAAAAGGTCCCGGCGCTGGCCGCGAATCCGCACTGCGCGCGTTGCAGACCGTTGGTTTCACCATCACCTCGATCAAAGACGTGACCCCAGTGCCGCACAACGGTTGCCGTCCGCCAAAACGTCGCAGGGTATAATTTTAAAGGCGGCGCAGCCTCTAAACTGCCAGCCGCTTCTGAACGCAAAAATTTTTTATTGGAGCAAGCATGTTAGCAAAAAATTGGCAAGATCTGATTAAGCCTTCTAAGCTCGATATCGCATTGTCGAAAAACAACCCGCGTCAGGCAACCATCGTTGCTGAACCGCTGGAACGTGGTTTTGGTCACACCCTCGGCGTAGCGTTGCGCCGTATTCTGTTGTCGTCGTTGCAGGGTGCTGCCATCACGACGCTGAAAATTGAAGGCGTGTTGCATGAATTCTCTTCCGTTCCCGGCGTTCGCGAAGATGTCACCGACATCATCCTGAACATCAAAGAACTGCGCCTCAAAATGGGCGGCTCCGAGAAAAAACGCATCACTCTCACCGCGACTGGTCCTGGTGAAGTTACCGCTGGCATGATCGAAACCGGTGCCGATGTTGAAGTCATCAACAAAGGCCATGTTATCTGCACGCTGGATAAAGGCGCGAAGCTGTACATGGAAATGACCGTAGAATCCGGCAAGGGTTACGTTCGCGCTGTTCGCGCTGCGGACGCTCCAATCGGCCTGATTCCAGTAGATGCACTCTTCTCACCCGTGGTGAAAGTGTCGTACAAAGTGGACAACGCACGCGTTGGCCAGATCACCGATTATGATCGTCTGGCAATGACCGTTGAAACCGATGGTTCTGTTACTGCTGAAGATGCTGTTGCGCTCGCTGCCCGCATTCTTCAGGATCAGCTCCAGCTCTTCATCAATTTTGAAGAATCGAAGATCGAGAAGAAAGAAGAATCCAAACCGGAACTGCCATTCAGCCCATACCTCCTCAAAAAGGTATACGATCTGGACGAACTCTCGGTTCGCGCTACCAACTGCCTCAAGAACGACAACATCGTTTATGTCGGCGATCTGGTACAGAAAACCGAAGCGGAAATGCTCAAGACCCCGAACTTCGGCCGCAAGTCGCTGAACGAAATCAAAGAAAAACTGGCAAAGATTGGTCTGCGCTTCGGTATGGAAGTACCAGGCTGGCCGCCGGAAAATATCGAAGAACTCGCGCGCAAGTACGAGGACCCGTATTAATAAGCAGGCATTGGCTTTAAGGTCTTAAGAAGGCGGGGGAAGGTTCTCCGGTCTTCCCCCTCTAAGCCTCGCCTAAACCCGATAAACTTAAGAAGTTAGAAACTGGAGAACTACAATGCGTCATGGAATGTCTGGCCGTAAACTCGGTCGTAAAAGCGGTCATCGTAAATCGATGTTCATCAATCTCTCTGCCGCGCTGATCAAGCACGAACAGATCACAACAACTCTGCCGAAGGCGAAAGACCTTCGTCCTGTGGTTGAAAAACTGGTGACGCTCGGAAAGCGCGGCGACCTGCACGCACGCCGTCAGGCCCTGTCCATCCTCAAGGATGCCGACATCGTTACCAAGCTGTTCTCTGTTCTCGCTGAACGTTATAAAACCCGTCAGGGCGGGTATATCCGCGTCCTGAAAGCCGGCTTCCGCTACGGCGACAACGCACCGCTCGCGATCATCGAATTCGTTGACCGTGATGTAACTGCCAAGGGCAAAGATTCTGGCCCAGTAGAAGGTGCAGAAGGTGATAAAGTAGCCGCTTAATTAGTGACTATATCTTCAAAATGATATAAGAAAGCAGCCTCTCGGGGCTGCTTTTTTTATGGAGGCGATATGAAGTTTTCGGTTCTGTTGGTAAGCTTGGTTTTTGTGGCAGCGCCTGTCTATGCACAGGATATGAAGCAGGTGGAAGGGCAAAACGAAAAAGTTGTGCCTCGCACCAAAGCAGAAGCTAATTTTTCTTTCGCTCCCGTGGTGCGCAAAACCGCACCGGCGGTGGTGAACATCTATACCAAGCAACGCGTGCAAGTTACGGAGAATGCGTCTCCCTTTATGAACGACCCGTTTTTTCAGCAGTTCTTTGGCCAGCAAGGCCAAGGCGTTCCCAGTTTTTCTTTTGGCGGCCGTACCCGTGAAGCGGTCACCAGCTCGCTGGGGTCAGGCGTAATCATCAATCCTAAAGGATTCATTGTCACTGCCCACCACGTCATCAAGGACGCACAAACCATTACCGTCGTGCTTTCTAACAAGGAAGAATACGATGCCAAGGTGGTGATGAAAGACCCCAAAGCCGATCTTGCCTTTTTAAAAATAGATTCGCCGGAGGCGCTGCCATTCATTGAAATGCGTGATTCTGACACGCTGGAAGTGGGCGATCTGGTGCTGGCCATCGGCAATCCGTTCGGGGTGGGGCAAACCGTGACCAATGGGATTGTTTCGGCGTTGGCGCGTAAGGCAGAGGGCGTATCCGACTACCAGTATTTTATCCAGACCGATGCGGCGATTAATCCGGGAAATTCCGGCGGCGCACTGGTGACGACCGACGGCAAGCTGATCGGCATTAACACCGCGATTTATTCGCGCTCCGGCGGGTCGCAGGGGATTGGCTTTGCCATTCCTTCCAACATTGTACGTTCGCTGATGGACAGCAAAGTGGAAGGTGGCCATGTGGTGCATCCGTGGTTTGGCGTGCAGGTGCAAACGGTGACGCGCGAGATCGCCGAATCGCTCAGCATGAAATTTCCGCAAGGGGTGATTGTCCGCAGTGTGTATCCGGATTCTCCAGCGCAGAAAAACGGTATGAAAATAGGGGATGTGATTACCTCGGTTAACGGCGCTAGCATCAATAGCCCCGAGGATTTACAGTACCGGTTGGTGCTGTCTAAGATTGGCGAATCCAGCACGTTTGACGTGCTGCAGGGCGGTGCCAGCAAAACGCTTACGATTCCGTTGATCGCACCACCGGAAATTCCCAAGGCTGATCCGCGTGATATCAAAGGTCTCAATCCTCTCGACGGGCTGACCGTCGCAAATCTGTCTCCGGCGCTGGCGCTGGAGGTGGGTATGGATGAAATGGCGACGGGTGTGATGGTTGTGGGTGGCGGAAAAAGTACACACGGTATCAATATAGGCTGGGGCAGGGGCGACATCATTGTCGAAATAAACGGAGTCAAAGTCACTTCCAGTGAACAGCTGGTGACGCTGTTGAAAAAAGACAGCCATAACTGGCAGATCGTATATAAGCGCAACGGGCAGCTTAACGCCCTCACGGTCAGGATGTAACATGGAACTATTACCTGTTATGTGCGTGGCAACGGGCGGAGCGATAGGATCTTTACTGCGTTACTTTATCAGCTTGTGGATAGGTAAGCTCAATACCAGCGAATTTCCGCTGCCGATTTTTCTGGTGAATATCAGTGGGTCATTCCTGATGGGGCTATGGATTGGTACGATGGCGGTTTTATTGCCGGAAAAGACCAAGGAACTACATTTGCTGATAGCGGTTGGTATTTTGGGGGGGTATACTACTTTTTCAACCTTTTCGCTGGAGTCTTACATGTTGATTGAAAAGGGATCCTACGCACTGGCAGCCGCCTATATCGGCGGTTCGGTCGTATTATCCGTAGCGGCACTCTTTCTGGGACTTATGCTTGTCCGCGCGGTGGGTGCATGAGCCATAAAGAACACGCTATTGCTGCTGATGATGCGGATATCCGTTTAGACCGCTGGTTCAAGCGCCATTATCCGGGGTTTCCACACTCCATGTTAGAAAAATATTTGCGCAAAGGCCTGATTCGCGTTGATGGTAAAAAAGCGAAAACGTCTGACCGTGTCTTCATGGGGCAGGTTATCAAATGTCCTGATCTGACATTGGCTGATATGCCGGATATGCCCAAGCCAAAACGCAAGGTGACCGAAGAGGATTTTCAGGAAATCCGCAAATGGGTGCTTTATAAGGATGATAGCGTCATCGTTATCAACAAGCCGTATGGGTTGGCCGTGCAGGGCGGAACCAAGATCACGCGCTGCCTTGATGATTTACTCGACGGGCTGATGTTCGATGCGCCGTCGCGCCCGAAGCTCACCCACCGTATCGACAAGGACACCAGCGGTGTACTGGTGCTGGCGCGTACCAGCCGTGTGGCGACGCAGCTGATGCGGGCGTTCTCCGGAAAATCCATTGATAAAACCTACTGGGCATTGGTAAACGGTTCGCCGTTACCACCGGTAGGCTATGTCGATCTGCCGCTGAATAAGATGGCTCAGGAAGATAATGGTTACGAGCAGATGGCCGTGGACGAGGAAGAAGGCAAATACGCCCGCACCGAATATCGCGTTATCGAATCGCTGGCGCGTAAATTTGCATTCATGGAATTAAAGCCACTGACGGGGCGCACACACCAGTTGCGCGTACATATGGCGGCGATTGATTGCCCGATTGTCGGTGACCACAAATACGGTGGCGGTATGGGTATCCATGGCAACAGTGATGCCAGCGATATCGGTGTGGAAAATATCCTGCATCTGCACGCCCGCCGCATTGTGATTCCGGCCATGGGTTCCAATAAAAAAATTGATGTTACGGCGCCGTTGCCGGAGCATATGAAGAAAAGTTTCCGTGCGCTCGGGCTGGATGTGCCTAAAAAATAAATGCTTTTATATAAACCCTTTGCAAATTAACACCCATGAGCCTCTTATTTTCCATTAAACCCCATGAAGCTGGCTTTGTCGTTGTCGCCAAGGACAGCGTTATGCAAACCCCTGCCAAGAAACCACTGGTGGTTCCGACCAAGGCGCTGGCAGATGCTATTGCTATGGAATGGCAAACTAACGGCAAATATAATCCCAGCAAGATGCCATTGACATCGGTTGCCTATACCGCCATCGACCGTATCGCCGGACAAAAAGAAACCATTGTCGAAGTGTTGCTGGTGTATGTTGACACCGATACGCTCGGATATCGTGCATCAGGCTCGGAAGCGCTGGCAAAACAACAGAAAGAACAATGGGATCCGATTTTGAGCTGGGTAAACCAGACGCTGGGCGTTGCATGGCAGGTCACGTCCGGCGTTATGCCGGTAGACCAGATGCCGGAGGTTCATAACACCCTTGGCAAGTATCTGTCTAAACTAACAGAATTCGAGCTTTCAGCGGCTAGCATGCTAGCCTCTTCGTTATCGTCGCTGGTGCTGATGCTGGCGGTGGTGGAGGGGCATATTGATGCGGCGGAAGCCTTCCGGCTTTCGCGCCTTGAAGAAGAGTTTCAGGCCCAGCAATGGGGACATGACATGGAAGCACAAACCCGCGCCCTGCGCCTGAAAGGCGAGATTTTGGATACCGCACATTTTTTAGGCTTGCTTCGCACGCCATAAATTGCTTAGTTCAACCTTTGCGTCAACTCGTGGTTGGCCAATCATTTAATTCTGGGAAAACCTTATGACACTTGCTAAGAAAAAACCTGAAACCAATGATGCTACCGATGCGGCATCTGCAACGGCGAACCCTATGCGAAGTCACAATGTCATTTCCGAGCTGGAACATAAACGCGACCGCGCACGTGATGGTGGCGGCTCCGCCCGTGTAGAAGCACAACATGCCAAAGGCAAGCTCACCGCGCGCGAACGCCTAGAGGTATTACTCGATCCCGATTCGTTTGAAGAATATGATATGTTCGTTGAACATCGTTGCACCAACTTCGGTATGGAGAAAAATAAAGTTCCGGGTGACGGTTGCGTCACCGGCCACGGCACGATCAACGGTCGCATGGTGTTTGTCTATTCACAGGATTTCACCGTACTAGGCGGCAGCTTGTCTGAAACCAACGCCCAGAAGATTTGTAAAATTCTCGATATGGCGATGAAGGTCGGCGCTCCGGTGATAGGTCTGCTGGATTCGGGTGGTGCGCGTATTCAGGAAGGCGTGGATTCGCTCGGCGGCTTCGCTGAAATTTTCCAGCGCAACGTGCTGGCCTCGGGTGTTGTTCCGCAATTATCCGTCATCATGGGGCCTTGTGCCGGTGGTGCGGTGTATTCTCCGGCGTTGACCGATTTTATCATCATGGTGCGCGGCTCGTCTTATATGTTTGTGACGGGACCGGAGGTCGTAAAAACCGTGACCCACGAAATCGTGACGCAGGAAGATTTAGGTGGAGCGGATACCCACACCCACAAAACCGGTGTGGCCGATCTGGCTTACAACAACGATATCGAAACGCTGCTGCAAACGCGCCGCATGTACAACTTCCTGCCGCTGAACAACCGTGACGGTGTTCCGGTGCGTCCTACGACCGACCCTGCGGACCGTATCGAAATGTCGCTGAATACGCTGGTGCCGGAAAATCCAAACCGCGCCTACAACATGAAAGAATTGCTTGAGCGTATTGTTGACGAGGGCGATTTCTTTGAAATCCAGCCGGACTACGCCAAGAACATCATCATCGGCTTTGGCCGCATGGAAGGCCACACGGTGGGTTTTGTTGCCAACCAGCCAACGCATATGGCGGGCTGCCTTGATATCGATGCGTCACGCAAAGCTGCACGTTTCATCCGCTTCTGCGATGCCTTCTCTATTCCGCTCGTTACCTTCGTGGACGTTCCGGGCTTCATGCCAGGGACTTATCAGGAGCATAACGGCGTTATTAAGCACGGTGCAAAACTGCTCTATGCGTATGCTGAAGCGACGGTGCCAAAAATTACGGTCATTACCCGCAAGGCTTATGGCGGCGCGTATGACGTAATGAGTTCCAAGCATTTACGTGGCGACGTGAATTACGCATGGCCATCCGCAGAAATCGCGGTGATGGGACCTAAAGGTGCCGTAGAAATCGTCTTCCGTGGCAAATATGCCAACGAAGAAGAACAGCAGAAACTCATCGATGATTACCGTGAAAAATTTGCATCACCGTTTGTAGCGGCATCACGCGGGTTTATCGATGATGTCATCCGCCCGCAGAATACGCGCTGGCGCATCTGCCGCTCACTGGCGGTATTGCGTAAAAAAAATCTGCAGAATCCGTGGAAAAAGCATGATAACTTGCCGTTGTAAGTGCTTTCATCACATTGTGATTGCATCAACTGATAGTGCTTATACGCAAAGATAGGGTATGAGGCGGCTCTCTGCTTTATACCAAAGTGTAATATATCGGATTCAATCCTTTCCTCTGTGGCTCAGTTTCCTGATTGTTGCAACCGTGTTGCAGACATTCAGCCTGATGGAATACCGGTCTGCATTAATGTACCGGCACGGCGCACAGCGTTTTTTCCATGTCGCCCATTTAGCCAACAGCGTGCTGGGGCATCCGGACACACTGCCGATCAGCTTCCTCACGTTGGCTGGCGGTTCTTCCATGCGGCACGATCTGGACTACATTAATGCGGCGTGCCCTACATTTTCTGAGGCTGATTTTCAGCGCTTGTGTAAGCGGGATACGGCGGCTAGTCCTAAAACATTCGGCGAATTACTGGCGATAAAGTTGGAGCCAGAAAAGACTTTTCCCTTTGTTTCACGTCCCGAGGCGGCACATTATTCACCCGTTGGCTATCTGCCCTTCGTAGTGCCGCTTGTTGTTGGATTGTGGTTACAATTGCCGCCTGAAATATTGCTGCATGGGTGTATTATTGTGAACGCAATGCTATCCATTGCTCTGGGGGCGCTGGTGCTTCGTATTTTACCTTTCATGCACGCCCCCATATATTTTTTGCTGCTGCTGCCATCTTCTTTCAATATCCGCAAACTTGTGATGCCGGATGCCCTGATGATGAATCTGGCTTTTTTACTATTGGCGTTGACATTACGTTATAGGGCGCACCCCATAGTGCTTTCCCTCGGGCGCAAGCTATTTTTGGTGGCACTGGCGATTGTGGCAAGTGTGACGAAAGTGGCTTTTTTTCTGACCCCGTTAGTATATGCGCTGATTCCTTCGCGTTGCTTTGGTTCTGGCCGTAATAAAATAATGTGGGTAACGGGCAGTGTAATCGGAGGTATCATCGTAGCAATGGCATGGAATATCTATGCAGCGCAGCAGTTTTATGCGGATTTTGCTTCGGCTGATGTAGGTTTTGTACTGACGCACCCACTGGAAAGTATCCGGTTGATTTACAGCCCGTTCTGGTCGGCTGACGTATTTTTTGATCGCATCTGCAATGACATGCTTTCGTGGAACTGGAACTGGATGCATGATCCATGGCTGGCGGGAGTATTTATTCTGCCATTGCCGCTTCTGGCTCTGGTACGGCCGGCCGGTCAGGCGTCTGTTTTATTTACAGGGTGGGAGCGGTTGTTCCTGCTGGGGGTTTTTATGCTTACATGGGCGGTCATTATGATTACCATGCTGGGGCATCTGGGGGCAGGTGTAAACGAGGGGGCTCTGCGACTTAATGGTGTTATTCAGGGACGTTATATGGTGCCGGTACTGCCTTACCTGCTGGCGGCAATGTATTCAGTCATAACACCGCATAAAATGGTTCTAGCCCATTTAAATAATCTATTATATATCTATGCTTTTATTAGTTTAATCATCCTCAATTATTACAATTTGAATTAAGGTTATGTTTGAAAAAATCCTGATTGCGAACCGTGGTGAAATTGCCGTACGCATTATGCGCACCTGCAAAAAAATGGGCATTAAGACGGTGGCCATTTATTCTGAAGCTGATACCAACTCGCTGCATGTGCGCGAAGCGGATGAAGCAATTTATATAGGGCCGTCGCCGTCCATCAAAAGTTACCTCAATATTGACAACATCATGATGGCAATTGCCAGCACTGGTGCACAGGCAGTGCATCCGGGCTACGGCTTTCTCTCCGAAAATGCCGAGTTCGCCCGCCGCTTGGAAGCGGCCGGTGTCACACTGATCGGCCCGTCACCCACCGCGATCAAATTGATGGGCGATAAAATCGAATCGAAAAAAATCGCCGAAGCAGCCGGTGTCAACAAAGTGCCCGGCACACTCGATGTCATTAAATCCGAAGACGAAGCCCGCAAAGTCGTCGAACAAATCGGCTATCCTGTGATGATTAAGGCTGCTGCTGGTGGCGGCGGCAAAGGCATGCGCGTGGCGCGCAACGATAAAGAGCTGGTCGATGGTCTGAAGTCCTCTTCCAATGAAGCGGCATCCAGCTTTAAAGATGGCCGCGTATTCATTGAGCGTTTCTTTGAAAACCCGCGCCATATCGAAATTCAGGTGCTGGCTGATAAACACGGTAATACGCTATGGCTGGGCGAGCGCGAATGCTCCATTCAGCGCCGTCACCAGAAGGTGATTGAAGAAGCGCCAAGTTCGTTCCTTGACGAAACCACCCGCCGCGCCATGGGCGAGCAGGCGGTATCCCTCGCCAAGGCCGTGGGGTATTACTCCGCAGGCACGGTGGAATTCATCATGGATGCCGACAAGAAATTCTACTTCCTTGAAATGAATACCCGCCTGCAGGTGGAGCATCGCGTTACCGAACTGGTGACGGGTATCGACCTCGTGGAACAGATGATCCGCATCGCGTACGGCGAAGCATTATCCTTCACTCAGAAGGATGTGAAGCTACATGGCTGGGCGATGGAAGCGCGCATGTATGCGGAAGATCCGAAGCGTGGCTTTTTGCCATCGACGGGCCGCATCACTCGTTATTCTGAACCGCAATTCCTTGAAAACGTCCTCATCGACACCGGCATCTATGAAGGTGGCGAGGTCAGCATGTTCTATGATCCGATGGTGGCGAAGGTATGTTCATCCGGTGAAACGCGTGACGAGGCAATCGCTACGATGAAAGAAGCGCTGGCGGCCTATATCATTGAAGGTATCTCGCATAACGGCAGCTTCTTGGAAGCGATTTTGAGCCATCCGCGTTTTGCCTCCGGCGATATTTCCACCAACTTCATTGAACAGGAATATCCGGGTGGATTCATCGGTGCCGAACTGACATCCGAAACGACCAAGATTTTCTTGGGCGTTGGTTTGTCAGTGTTTCTGCGTGATGCGGAACGTGCGGCGAAAGTCAGCGACCAGCTTCCGGGCCGCGAACGTGCCATTGGCGCACGCTGGGTGGTGAATGTGGACGGCGAGGATTTCCCCGTCTATGTCCGCCACGATCAGGACGAGGGCTACTTCATAACCCATAACCGCAAGCTCATCGCTGTGAAAACGTCATGGCAGTTGGGACGGCGTCTGTTTCAGGGCACTATCAACGGCGGCAAGCCGGTTTCGGTGCAGCTCAAACCGCTGGAGGAGGGCTATCTGCTCACCTACGGTGGTTCTGACATTATCGTTAAAGTCCGTACGCCGCGCGTGGCCGAGCTGGCGCAGTTCATGCCGAAACCGCAGGACCGCAGCAAAAAAGATTCACTGAAAGCGCCGATTGCCGGTCTGATTGTGGCGATGAAGGTGAAGGAAGGCCAGCAGGTGAAAGCCGGTCAGGAACTGGTAGTAATCGAGGCGATGAAAATGGAAAACGTCATTTACGCCGATGTCGATACTATCATCAAAAAAGTCTGCGTCGCTGACAAGGAAAGTGTATCGGTTGATCAGGTGCTGATCCAGTTTGCCGCCGCATAACCAGCCTGATTAAGGGAGTGGGCCGATGAGTAGCGTTGCCAGTATTGCCGTATCCGAAACACCTGCGCGCGCACGCGATATGGGCACAGGTATTCTGCCAAGCCAGCGCATCAAGGAAATGTTATTGGGCGGTGACATCAAGCCTTCCGAGACCACACACTCCATCCTCGAAGATCAGATTCAGCCAGCCAGTCTTGATTTACGGTTGGGTTACTATGCCTATCCGGTGGATACTAGTTTTCTCCCCGGGCGTGGCGTCAAGGTGCTGGACAAAATGCGCCAGCTTGATGACCATTTCGATAATTTTAAAATTGATTTGCGCTCTGGTGCCGTGCTTGAAAAAGGTAGGGTGTATGTGATTCCACTCTTGGAGACGATCAATCTGAAAAGCGAAGTCGCGGCGTTTGCCAATCCCAAAAGTTCAACAGGCCGCCTTGATATTTTAACGCGCCTGATCGCGGATGAAGCGACCCATTTCGATCAGGTGGAAGAGGGTTATAAAGGCCAGCTCTATGTCGAAGTGGCACCGCGCAGTTTCAGCGTCGTGGTAAAAACAGGCACCCGCCTCAATCAGTTGCGTTTTTCACGCGCACGCGGCAAAGCACCCACGCCGATTAATGCGTCGGACTGGGACCTGCTGTTGAACGAAGGCCAGATTATCGACTCTAACGACCAGACCAAAAAAACGCGCACCAGCCACAAAACGGGCATGCTGCCTTTCACCGTGGACCTCATTGGCGACGGGGGAGAAAACGCCCTGATTGGCTGGCGCGCGAAGAAACACACACGCCGTGTTGATCTCGATCGCCGCGACTATGACCCAATGGATTTCTGGGAGCCGCTCTATTTCCGCAAAACATCGTCACTCATTCTCGATCCCGATGAATTTTATATCCTGATGACCAAAGAGGCAATTGCCGTGCCGCCCGCCTATGCAGCCGAGATGTTGCCGTATGACACGCGGGCAGGGGAATTCCGCGTGCATTACGCCGGATTTTTTGACCCGGGGTTTGGCTGGAACGCAACCACCAAAAAAGCAGGCAGCAGCCGTGGCGTACTCGAAGTGCGTTCGCATGAAGTGCCGTTCCTGCTGGAGCATGGCCAGACGGTGGGCTGGTTGCGCTATGAGCGTATGTCGGAAGCGCCCGACAGCTTATATGGTCAGGAGATTGCCTCCAATTATCAGGGACAGAGCCTAAAACTTGCCAAACAGTTTCGCCCGATCGCATAAGGTTTTTACGCCTCACAACTCATTGATTTATATTTTCTATATGGCTGTCAAAAAACTGTCATGTGTTGCAATCTGCGTGTCATGCAATGTTCATTACCCCTTGGCATGTTTGGGGCGTATGATGATAGAAAGTGATGGAGGATACGATGAGTGAACCAGACGCGAAAACAAACGAAGCGGCCAAGCCGGTAGAATTCAAACCGATGGAAGTGTCGTTGTCGTACAAAGGGCCGGATTTCAAAACGCTTGCCATTGGCGGTGGTATGCTGGCGGGGGTAGCACATGCTATTTCCGGCGCGGCACATGCGGCTCCGGCGGCACTGGGAACGATGGTTCCGGCAGCAGCTCCCGTGATTGTCCCCGAGGTTGTTGCCGCAACGGCTATGTCAACGATGATGGTGTAAACACGCGGTTGAAATGCTCTTTCAATACCGCATCAACTTCCTGCATGCTGGCGTTGATGCCCAATGCTGCTAGTGATGTAACGCCGAAATTATCAATCCCGCACGGCACGATTCCCGTATAATGCGATAAGTCAGGATGCACATTCAGTGAAATGCCGTGAAACGTCACCCACTTGCGGATACGGATGCCGACTGCGGCAATTTTGGATTCAGCACCACTAGCATCCATCACCCACACACCGACGCGCCCCTCACGCACAAAACCATGCACGCCGAAATGTGCTAAACTGTCGATAATCCATTGCTCTAGATGCTGTACATAGGCGCGGACATCCATGGCATTGCGGTGTTTAAGGTCAAGCATGACGTACGCTACGCGCTGGTTGGGCCCATGATAGGTAAACTGGCCGCCGCGTCCGGCGCTGTAGACAGGAAAGCGTGTGCTGTCGATTAGATCACCTGCCTTGGCGCTGGTTCCCGAGGTGTAAAGGGGGGGGTGCTCAAGCAGCCACACCCATTCGGGTGCTGTTTGCGCTAATATTCCGCTGACGCGGGCCTCCATCTGCTCCATTGCCAGTGGATATTCAGTAAGTCCCTGAGAAATAGTCCATTCTATCAGTTTTGGCATCGCGGATAAGCAGGTGGCAAGGGTTAAAAACAGGTGATAACGAGGAAATATACCGTAATGCTTGCCAAAACAATAATATTTGCTACACCTCTACTCCCCGTAAGGGGAAACAATGTTCGAAGATTGCAAAATCCCGCTTGCGGATTTTGCGTGTGTGCGGTCGTGGCGGAATTGGTAGACGCACTACCTTGAGGTGGTAGCTCCGCGAGGAATGGAAGTTCGAGTCTTCTCGACCGCACCATAACTTATTATTGTAAGACAGTAATATGGCTATTACCCTGTGAGCCGCGCTATTCCGGCGGTCTTTTTTGAACATGGGACGGGAGATAATAAAAAGAGGGTAAGAACAGTGGGATTCCGGCTGGTTCTCTCTGTTTGGTATTTGGGCAGTCCCGTTTGCGGAGTTAGTTGAAGCCGAGAAGGCGTTTCTGCTCAGGCCATGCCAACGGCAGGTCAATGCGCGCCACCAGCTTTTCAAGGTTGAGATCGATGGGCTGCTGACCTGAGGCGATGGATTTCATAATGCCGGGGTCAAGGAAGGCAAGTAATAATCGTTTGTTGATATAGCTCTTGTCGACACCCTCGCGCGCTGCGATTTCAGTAATACGCTTTACCTTTCCAGATAGCAGCTCCTGGAACCAGACATGTGCGCGGCGGGTGGTTTTGATTAATGTCTGATCCATTCTGGCCGGGCCGCTAGCATCAATCACCAGCCGCATCTCAATGCCCCGCCGCTTCATCTGTATGGGGATGTCACGGATGATGGTAACGGCAAGTGCATTGTGATCTGCAGGCACAAGCGATGCCAACGACAGTGTCAGGCGGATGCTATCTTCTTGTAACTCCACCCGCTGGACAAAACGGTCAATCAACCCTGTGTCATCGGCCTGAACATTTCCGGCAGCCTGAATGACGGCAGGCGTGTGATTGGATTTGATCCCAGCATCCTGCAGGGCAGTGGTAAGAGCAGAGCGATTATCAAGAATCGTTTTCGTAGCCTTCATAACCGTCTGTTCAACCTCCTGTGCCGGGAGACGCCAGCTATTAGGTGACTGAGCTTTCGTTCCGGTCATCAGGCTGTTAGAGATGTAATAGCGGTACCGCCGTCCTTGTTTGACCGCATGGCTGGGTGTAAGCCGGTTACCAGATGCATCAAACAATTTGCCAATGAGCAGGCTGGGACAGGTCTTTCGTGGATGACCATCTTTCCCCGGCCCCTGGGCGGTCAGTTGCTGCTGCACCTGTTCCCATAGAGTCTGATCGATAATGGCTTCGTGCTGGCCGGGGTAGCATGTACCCTGATGCCGGATCTGCCCGATATAGATCGGATTTGAAAGCAGTTTATAAATGGCACCGCGCGTCATGAACTGCCCTCCGGGACGCGAGGAGTGCTTTCTGGATTTGGACCGTATGTTTTCCCGGACCATCTCCTCCTGCAGCAAACGCACATTGCCCAGTTCCAGATAACGCTGGAATATAATACGGACGGTTTTGGCTTCTTCGTCATTAATCACCAGCTTGCGGTCAACCACATCATAGCCAAGCGATAATACGCCGCCCATCCACATGCCCTTCTTCTTTGATGCAGCGATCTTGTCCCGGATGCGCTCGCCGGTGACCTCGCGCTCGAACTGGGCAAAGGATAATAGCACGTTCAACGTAAGCCTGCCCATGGAGGTGGTGGTATTAAATTGCTGCGTGATAGAGACAAAGGACACATTATGCTTGTCAAACACATCGACCATCCGGGCGAAGTCATGCAGGGAACGTGATAGGCGGTCCACCTTATAGACGACAATGACATCTATCTTTCCGGCTTCAATATCCTCCATCAATTGTTTAAGTGCCGGGCGGTTGACATTGCCACCACTGAATCCGCCATCGTCATAGTGCGTCTTGATCATCTGCCAGCCTTCATGCTTCTGGCTGGTTATGTACGCTGCGCAGGCTTCCCGCTGCGCATGCAGGGAGTTAAATTCTTGCTCCAGTCCCTCTTCGGTGGATTTACGGGTATAAATGGCGCAGCGCAGTACCTGCTTCGTGCTCATGCTGCCCCCTTCCTCAATCCGAAGAATAAGGGGCCAGACCAGCGCGTGCCGGTGATGGCGCGTGCTACTTTCGAGAGTGAGCGGTAGTGCTTGCCATTACACTGCACGCCTTTTTCCAGTACAATGACCTCATAGGTCACACCATGCCATTCGCGTAGCAGCCGCGTGCCAGGTTTTATGGTAAGCGCAGGAACCGCCCCCTGCCGTCCCGCCGATGCATCGTCAGGCGCCTTTTCCAGCCAACGCCGCGTGGCTGAATCCAATCCGCCAGATACATTTTCCTGCATGCGGTAGGCAATGGCCCGGATCATGAGCTGACGGCTGATGCCAGCCGGTGGGGCGTTGCCATACAGCTTCCGCCATTGTTCCACTAGCGCGGGACGGTCAAGGTCAGGAAGGCCTGCCAGTTCACCGGCAAGCCTCCCTGCATCGATAGTGCGTTTCACAGGCGGCTCACGCTGCCCGTAATACGATAGACCCGTCCGCGTTCTTCTTTTTCGGAGGTGACGGTAAGGCCAAGTTTCTTTTTGATAACGCCGGACATCATGCCGTGGATGCTATGTCGCTGCCAGCCCGTCGCCTTGGCCATTTCATCGATGATAGCACCGGTGGGACGCTGAAGCAGTGCTAGTATTTTTGCCTTCTTTGAATCGCCTGTAATATTCTTCGGCTCTACAGCCCTTGCGGAGGATGAGCGCACACGTTTGTCGCGCGCCTGCCCATAACTGCGGGTTTACACCACTGCAATCGTCAGAACTCCATGCCGCTGGCGGATGACTTGATCGAGCCATTCCGCCCACTGGTAGATCACATGGTGCATGAGTTAGCGAAGGAAGAAATTAAGGAACTTGGGCGCGAACAGAAACAAACCCTTGCGGGGATTCCTCTGGTTGATTGCACTGTAGAGGGTGAAACCTCGCCGCTGGGGGTTGCTATACTCAGGACTGCCACGAGCCTTGCCAATTCCTACAGAGAGCGCCGCAATCTATTGGTGCTGCCCGACAGCCTGTTTCCACCGAAACAAGCATGTCTAATGTAATGCAACAACTAAGCGCGTACCGTATTATGTGGCTCATTTGCATGTTCGACCTGCCTGTGACGGAGGGCGATGAGCGTAAAAAAGCCACACAGTTCAGAAATGATCTGCTCGACGAAGGGTTCGAGATGGCGCAATTTTCGGTCTATATGCGCCACCTTCCGAGCCGCGAAAAGGCAGATGCACTCACCAAACGGTTGATTGCCAGAGTACCGCCGGATGGCAAGGTGAGTATCATTATAATTACGGATAAGCAGTTTGGGGAAATCACTTCGTATCGTAATTTAAAGCCCCAATCGCCCGCAAAAAAACACGATCAACTAGTGCTATTATGAGTAATACAATGCAGTTTAATGAAAGGAGAAATGGCCCAAATCACTTATTTCTAAATAACTTAGGCCAATACCTATTCTAGACGATTGGGAGATGGTGTCTAGCCGTAACTACCTGCCGCTGTTACTACTCAGATTGTAGATTCTAGACGATTGGGAGATGGTGTCTAGCCGTAACTTATTCTCCGATACGACACAGATGCTTTCAATTCTAGACGATTGGGAGATGGTGTCTAGCCGTAACGTGGTGATGGTGGCAGTTGCTGCTGCTTGAATTCTAGACGATTGGGAGATGGTGTCTAGCCGTAACTTGTCGATGCAGATACGCAGAATTTTCAAAATTCTAGACGATTGGGAGATGGTGTCTAGCCGTAACGGACTGCCGCTACTACTAAAGGCACAGTTGATTCTAGACGATTGGGAGATGGTGTCTAGCCGTAACTATTAGAAGTCCGAAGCGGTTACGTGGATAATTCTAGACGATTGGGAGATGGTGTCTAGCCGTAACGCTATGCATCTGGCAGATACGCCAACAGTACAATTGCAGGCGCCTGATAAGCCGATAGAGATTAACCTCAATGTCAATATCGAGCAGCATGTAAGGGTTTCAATCGAGAAAGACGTCAAGCAGGCAATTGCAAAAAACAAGGAAATATTTTAGGGAAACCATATGAAACCACGCTTTTTGACACTATTGGCCGCTTTAGGTGTGCTGATTGCGTATCCTGTATTTGCCCTCGATCTGCATCAGGCTCGTAGCTCAGGCATGGTGGGTGAGAAACTGGATGGCTATGCATCCGCTCTAAAAGATACTCCCGAAGTCGATGCCTTAGTGGCAGACGTTAATGCTAAGCGTAAGCAGGAATATGCCCGTATCTCTAAGCAAAATGGCCAGCCTGTCGATGTGGCAGCTAAATTGGCGGCGGCACAAATCATCAATGGCCTGGAGCCAGGCAGTCCTTATCAGGACGAGAATGGCAACTGGAAAACCCGCTGATTTATCAGCAGTGGTTTAGTCTAATCTGCTTAATGCTGGCAGGTAACATTCCTGGTCGGAATATATTGATTACCCACCAGGGCGCCACCCACGACGCCACCAATTATAGCTGCCGTATTGCCGCTACCTTTGCCAATCTGACTGCCTACAAGTCCTCCCGCGGCACCGCCTGCTACGGTGCCAACAATATTTTTATCGTCACAGGCTGGCTGCTGAGGCTGTGCCGCCGCCATTTGCTGAGAGTGTCTTTTGGGTTGCAATTGGGCGGTCGTATTAGAAACAGCGTTTACTGGCGTATTAGAAACGGTATTTGCTGGTGTGGCTTGTAATGATTCTCGCGTAGTATAGGAAGCTATTGCAGCTGCACCCCCCATCAACAAAATGACCGCTGCAGTTGCACCGATGAGTTTTTTATCCATAAAAGTAACTCCCTGATTTATAGGTTTCTAACATTTCATAATAGCCGAGCGTATATAAGGAACCTATGTGTATATTAAAACCCGCTATATCACTAAGAGTTTCTTTGTTATAAGAAATCAATAAGAAAACGGTTTTATTCATCTAACAAATTATTAATCCAGCGGCCACGCGAAGGTAGGCATCATTGCGCTATGTTTGTGACACTACCGCAAAGTAGAGATAAACAAATTAGAAAGGTTTTTTATGAACAAGGCATATATTTTACTCGCATCAGTAGCAGCTTTCGCTTTGAACGCTCCTGCTTTCGCAGCTGATGAATCCATGAAAACAGAAACCAAGATCGAAAAGGATTCAAAAGGCAATTACGATGAAAAAGACAAAACCGTAACCAAAGACGCATCAGGTAAAACCGTCGATGAAAAGAAAGTCGATGTTGACGTAAATGCTAAGGGCGAAACTGATAAAACGGTAAAAACCAAGCATGTGCACAGCAAGGGTCTCTTGCATAAGGATGATAAGGTAACCACCAAGGATACCGAAAAGACCAAGGATGGTCAGGTGACCGCCACCCACGAAAAGAAGGTCGATGGCAAGACTGTGGAAAGCACCACTGAAACTGCGCCTAAGCAGTAATCGCCAGATCAGGGATAGGGCATTGCAGTTAAAAGCTGATGTGTTCTATCCCTGACAATGGAGGATCATATGAAAACATTGTTTTACTAAGTGCCGCTATGCTGATGCTTACCAGCTATTCGGCTTATGCTCGGAGCAACATAGTCATTGAAGGTAATTTCTTTGAACCGGCACCTGCATATGTGGTGGAACCGCCGCCCCCGCCCGCTTACCCAACATGAATTGATCGAAGATCCGGGGGATTTAATTGCGAACTTGATACAACACACCACTGACCATATTTCAGTAAGCGGAAAGTTATTTGGCAGTGTCTATTTATTGGCTCACGGATTTTGCAAGGTTTTCCTGGTAGTATGCTTATTGCGCAATAAATTGTGGGCATAAAGGCGAGTTGGAATAGTGAAAAGACCTTTCGTATCCCGGTTGTGGCATTAGTGCTTGCCGGACGATGATATGGGTATATGCCCGTGCCGATGATGAATATCTGGATAATGGGTATGGCTATGCGTCATCGGCTCATGCGCATGCGGATGGCTGTGTGGCTCAGTACCGTCCCACTCAAAATCATGCTTATGCTGATGGTGAGCATCGTGAAAATGTTTATGGTCATGCTCCATCGCTTCATGCCTATGGAGATGTTCGTGTCGTTCGGTCAGATGCAGCCATATACCGCCAGCCATTAGCGTTCCTGCCAGCCAAAAAGTTATCGCTGGGCTTTCCTGCATTAGTAAGAGTGAGATAGCAGCGCCGACGAAAGGAGCCAACGAAAAATAAGCACCGGTGCGCGCAGTTCCTAAATGACGCAGTGCCAGCACAAACATCACCAGGCTTAGGCCATAGCCAAGAAAACCAAGCAAGCCCGCCTGAGCCAGCAATGATACGGCAGGAAACCTATTGCCGAGCGCCAAGCCTATTGAAAGATTCACAATACCTGCAACAAGTCCTTTAATTCCTGCAATCTGTACCGGATCGCTGGCGGAAACTTTACGCGTAAGGTTATTATCGATGCCCCAACAGAAACATGCACCTGCCACCAACAAAGAACCAATAGGCAGGCGCAAGCCATTAGCCTCTTGCCATGATAATGCTACACCACCCGCAATAATCAGCAGCATGCCAATAAAAATACGTCGGTCGAAATTCTCTTTGAACACGAACCATGCCAGCATCGAAGTAGCCACACCTTCCAAATTAAGCAATAGTGATGCACTGGATGCTGGCGTATATGTTAGACCGAACATTAAAAGTATCGGTGCTATGATACCGCCTGACAGAATAGCACCACTTAGCCAGGGCCAATCTTTGCGCGTAAGCATAGCTTCGGCTTTTGGTGCTTGCGCAGGTGCCAATCGGCGAAAAATCATCCAAAGCGAAAGGCCAAGACCCGATCCGGCATAAAGCAATCCTGCCAGCATTACAGGCGGCATATCTCCAACCAACAATTTCGCGAAGGGAGTGCTTGCGCCAAAAAGGGCAGCAGCCGCTATGGCGTACAATATTCCCTTGTTCATACCTAATTCCTAATACTGTTGCCTTGAATCCATTTGACCGATAGCAATGCGGCCATCAGCAGTCCAACCATAAGGCCGAGAATAGCCAGATCATCACCCGGCCATTCAAAACCGCTACCTTTGCCCATCCAAAAGATTCCGAAAGCTGATAAAATTACACCAACACCAAATTTAAGGCTGTTCTCAGGAATGCGCATCAATGGTCTATGGAGCAGCAGGCCAAGCCCTACTACTACCAACATAGCTAAAGCAGCGCCTAAAGCAGCTGGAAGCAATGATGCTTCCGCAGCCCCTACCGCAACCACAATAAATACGACTTCCACTCCTTCAAGCACGACGGCCTTAAAGCCTGTGACCAGTGCAATCCAATCCCACCCCTGTACTTTACCGGTTCGCTTCATTTCGGACATTTCTTCTTGGTAGATGAGTGCCTGGTCATGCAGTGGCTTTCTACCCGCCGCCCTTAGCACGGCCTTGCGAAGCCAACTCATACCAAAAACAAACAAAAGCCCACCAAGGCTGATTTGTAGCCATGCAATCGGAATAGGAAGATGACGCAGTAGCGGATTAAAAACAAGGACAAGTACAATAAGCAGCAATAATCCCGTTGCCGTTCCTAGCAGAACTGACCGCCAGCCGCGCGTCGCACCTACCGCCAGCACAATCGTAAGCGCTTCGACACATTCAACCAACGAAGCGAGAAAGGCAGCAAGCGACGACGTACTCCAATGCAACCATGCAATCATTTCTGGCATAACCGTATATCTCTCACTTAAGTATAAATATCATCGGTCCAAAGAAAACGGAAGCAACCGCGTGCCGTCACGACCATCGTCATTACATATAGATATTAAAGCTTAACTGACCGAAGCCGCAAGGAATTGATAATGACCGATACCGAGCTTAAGGCCATAGCTGCGCTTGCAATGATGGGGCTAAGCAATATGCCAAAGAACGGATACATCACTCCCGCTGCCAATGGCACGCCAAGCGCGTTATAAATAAAGGCGAAGAATAAATTCTGGCGGATATTCTTCATCGTGGCACGGCTTAAATGCCTTGCACGCACGATCCCCATTAAATCGCCGTGCAATAATGTAATGCCTGCGCTTTCCATCGCCACATCGGCACCGGTACCCATAGCAATACCAACATCAGCCTGGGCAAGCGCAGGCGCATCGTTAATGCCATCCCCTGCCATCGCTACCTTGCGGCCTTGTTCTTGCAGTTTCCTGATCGCTGCGTTCTTTTGATCGGGCAACACATCGGCTTCTACTTCTTCGATTCCCACCTTTTTAGCTACTGCCATGGCCGTGGTTTTATTATCACCGGTTATCATAACGATGCGCAGTCCTTCGGCTTTCAATTGCTTGATGGCTTCGACAGTATTTTCCTTAATGGGATCGGCTACGGTTATAATACCTGCCGCTTTGCCGTCTATTGCTACAAACATGGCCGTATGGCCTTGCCCACGATAGCTATCTGCCTTGGTTTTGACGCCCGTTACCGCGATGTTTAACGACTCTAGTAAAGCAAGATTACCCAGCGCTACGCTTCGGCCATTAATTTTGCCGGTGACGCCTTTGCCAGTGACTGCCTGAAAATCCGTGGCGTTTATAAGCTGTGCACCTTTTGCTTCTGCACCCTTTACAATGGCTTCGGCCAGCGGATGCTCACTGCCGCGCTCTAGGCTTGCGGCAAGTGACAGGATAGTTACTTCATCAAAACCTTCGGCAGGTATCACATTCATGAGCTTCGGCTTGCCTTCGGTTAACGTGCCGGTTTTATCGACAATAAGCGTATCGACTTTTTCAAAGGTTTCCAATGCTTCGGCGTTTTTGATAAGAACCCCGGCTTTTGCACCTCTGCCAGTTCCCGCCATAATCGCCATGGGTGTAGCCAGTCCTAATGCGCAAGGGCACGCGATGATAAGAACGGCAACAGCATTCAATACGGCATAGCCGGGGCGTGGTTCCGGCCCGTAAATACCCCAGACTATACCTGCAATAATGGCTATCAATATCACCACCGGCACGAAATATCCTGATACCTTATCAGCCAGGCGCTGAATCGGCGCTCGCGAGCGCTGGGCTTGGCTCACCATATTCACGATCTGCGCCAGCAGTGTGTCGCCGCCAATCTTCTCCGCACGCATCGTGAAGCTGCCATAGCCATTAATTGTAGCACCGGTCACTTTGTCGCCTGGATGCTTTTCTACCGGTATTGGTTCGCCAGTAATCATGGATTGGTCAACGGAGCTTCCTCCCTCCAATACAACGCCATCGACCGGGATTTTCTCGCCGGGACGAACGCGTAAGGCATCACCGACCTGCACTTGTGAAAGTGGAATATCCTGCTCACTGCCATCGGCATTGACTTTTCGTGCCGTATCCGGTGCCAGCTTCAACAGTGCACGGATGGCATTGCCGGTTTGTGCGCGAGCTTTTAATTCCATTACCTGGCCAAGCAGCACCAATACCGTAATGACAGCCGCAGGCTCGAAATAAATCTGTGGCATGGCATCGCTGCCTGTCAACCCGGCCAGCAATTGCGGTGCAAGCGTGACAATCAAGCTGTAGATATAGGCCACACCGATCCCCATACCGACCAATGTGAACATATTCGAGCTTTTATTTTTGAGTGATTGCCAGAAACGTTCAAAGAACGGCCAGCCACACCATAAGACTACCGGCGTGGCCAGCGCCAATTGCAGCCAGGCGGAGGAAGGAGTCATTAGGAAACCATGCAACCCTTCCCATACGTGCGCACCCATGTTGATAAAGAGCAGCGGCAGGGAAAGAACACCAGATATCCATAAACGGCGCGTCATATCGATTAGTTCATGATTAGGTGCCGTATCCAACGAGACTTTCTCTGGCTCTAGCGCCATTCCGCAAATTGGGCAGTTACCGGGCTTTGGCTGCCGCACCTGTGGGTGCATCGGACAGGTGTACATCATATCCATGCTATCAGTAGCCACTGACAGCGGCGTTGGCTTTTCATGTGCGTGATCATGTTGGCAGCAGCTGGCATGCACTTTAGTTGGCCGGGTATAATCGCCGGGGCTGGCCTTAAACTTATCGAGGCAGCGCTTGCCACAGAAATAGTAATCGTTATCGCCTAAATGATGCTTAAATTTAGACGTAGCCGGATCGACATTCATCCCGCACACCGGGTCTTTTACCGTGTTGGTGTCGGCGATGATGGGCATAGCATGTTGATGTTGCATAAATTACATTAGGCGAAGGGTTATAAAGATGTTGCATGAGCTTATAGTAATCTCGGGGCGACAAAGGCGAAAAAGAAGCCAGTGGCATACATGACGACTGAAAAACAAAACACACCGAAGCTAATGCGCCTCAACCTTGCGCATGCTTTGGCTTTGGCGGGATCGGCGGGACATGGCGCGTTGCGATTCAGATAGCGCATGATACTAGAAAGCGTCAGCATCGTACCGGCGAAGACAAACAATCCTACTTTATGTTCCGATAGCCAGATTAATTGCGGCACATTGGAAACAATGCCTCCCAGTGCCGCGCCTGCACCGAGTGCTACGAATAAGGCAGGCAGGGCGCAACAAAAGAGCGTGCTGAATGACCCGAATAGCGCCAGTGTGGATACCAGGCCGGAAGCCGTGCGTTTTTCTGCGTGCATTACTTTCCTCTGGTTATGTTGGTAACCGTATATCCGGCATCGGTGAGCAGTTTAGTAATAGTCGCATCATCAAGCTTCTCTAAAGACTTAGTATCTATTGTAACAAGCTTGTTTTCCAAATCGACTTTGACGTTATCGACGGCGGGTTGCGCCTTAAAGGTTTTCTCAATGCCGGTAGCGCAGAAGGCGCAAACAAGGCCATTAACAGTAGCTTTAATGGTTTCGCCGTAAGCCGTGCCGGAAATGAGAGTCAATGTGATTAAAGCTAATAAAAGTTTGCGCATAATTCCTCCTTAGAATTGTAATTGCCAGTTAAACATGACCTGGTGATTACTGCTGTAACCAGCCTCCACCAAGGTTGTTTTGTAAAAGAATCGCACCAGCGGTGTGATGACGCGAGTTTGATCTTTAGCCGGGTGGTTATCAAACTGCAGCATGAACCAGGTATTCAAATCATCGTAATTAGCCAGATATGGCGCAAATCCGACACGCGCGCGTTGCCACACCGATGTTTCAACATGATCGGCATACATGCCACGAATTTCGTAGGATGTAAAAATGCGCCTACTTTCATAATCTAGTAAAATGCTCGACCATGCGGAAAATCCGTCCGTGCCGTGATAGTGGGAATCTCCCGCACCGGTCATGTTAAATATATTTGCCTGTCCATCGGGCATGTTCCAGCGCTTGACCAGGTAATTGAACTGCGGCCCAAGGATTTTAAACTCTTTGCCGCCTTCTTCCTGCTTAGCATATAGGCCAACGGCATAATCTTTGGTAATCGTATAATCCAATGAAAGCGTATGTCCGGTTTCATCATTTTCCTGCATCACCATAATCCCACCTGGATAAGAAATAGGCTTTGCCTCTACAGCAAAAGGTAAGGCAATAATGGATAGCGTTGCGCACAATAATTGTTTCATGGATTCCTCTTTTTGCTGATATGCTCGAGAATCGGACAGCAATTGGCAGATGTGTCATCTGCCGGGCATTCCTTAGCAAGCTGCTTCAAAACCTTTTTGATTTCCTTAAGCTCCAATATGCGGCGTTCTGCTTCACTTATTTTGGATTCTGTGTGCTTTAGAATTTGAGCACACGTTGCTTTATCGGAAGTCTTTAATGTCAGCAGTTGGCGAATCTCGTCCAGGGTAAAGCTAAGTTCTTTCGCGCCACGTATAAAGCGCACCACGCGCACGGCATCAGGATTATAGAGCCGATAGCCAGCAGATGAGCGTGTTTCCGCTGCAATCAAGCCCATTTTCTCATAATAACGCAGCGTGTCAGTGCTAACGCCCGTCATTTCGCCTAACTTGCCTATGGTAAGTGGTTTCATATTTTGTCCCTTTAATAGCCATCCTACACCTTGGAGTATACTCCAAGGTCAAGGCATTATTCCCGGCTCCCAGAAGCTGAGAGCCGGGAAGTAGGATTATTGGGCTTTCTTCAAAGCGGTTAGGGTGTAATCGTCTTTGCCGACCGGCTTGAGGGTGAAAGCAATCGAATCGCCCGCTTGAACGCTAGAAAGGTCAACGCTGCTATCTGCTGTAAACGTCATGGTCATAACCGGCCAGCCGAGCGATTTAATCGGGTCATGCTTTAGTTTAACGGTGTGTTTATCGGCATCCACGCTGATAATTTTTCCAGTACCTTGCGGCATGGCAGCAGCGGCCGCATCGTGGTGATCGCCAGCGGCTTTTATGCCCATGTCGTGATGGCTTACCTTTTTGGTTTCACCCGGCTTGGACGGAGCGCCTACGATCAACGTTCCGGTCATGCCCAAAGCCTCGTGCGGGTGGCAGTGGAATTTGTAGGTGCCGGGAACGGTGAAGGTGTATGAAAATTTTTCACCTTTCTTTTCCATCGTTGGGCTCATTATCATTTCATCCACGGCCTTCGGCACCACGTTGAACATCACATCGTGCGGCCCATCCTGTGCATCCTCAAAAGTAACGGTGTCGCCGGGCTGAATAGTCAAATTATCCGGTGAGAAGAAGTTTTGCTTTTTCGCATTGTCATCCGTCACTTCTTTAATGGTGAAGTCTTTAGCAAGTGCAGGCGTTGCAGCCAGTATTAGCGCGGTCGTGAGTAGTAGTTTTTTCATAGTGGTTTCCTTTTAGGTTGATTAAAACATAAGCCGCAGGCCAACAGCGCCGACTAGCTCATCTTTATCCTCGCCGTTACTCTTGGCGCTGGATGCAGTTTCACCAAATTTCCGGCCATAGTGGACATCCACATAAGGTGCGAATTTTCGTGTGAATTCGTAGCGGGTTTGCAAACCGATTTTGCCATCCGAAATACCCGCGCCAACGCCCTGATCGCGCACATCTTGTGCGTAGGCATTGAACTCAAAGTAAGGCTGCAAAATCAGCTTCTGCGTCACGAGGAAGTCGTTTTCCTCACGCAGCCGCGCACTGACATCGCCTTTATCGCTGATAAATAAATGCGCCTCGGTGTCGAAATAATACGGCGCAAGGCCATTGAACCCGAGTGTCAGGTAAGTGGTGGATTTGGGCTTGTCATCGTAGCGGATACCGGCCTGCGCATCCCAAAAGGTGGCGATGTTGCGGCTGTAGAGCGCCCAGAATTCGGCGCTTTCTAGCTTGCTTTCCTTGCGTTCACCTTCAGTTTTAAGCCACACCTTATTTTCGTCGGTGCCGATATAGCCTTTTACATCCCAGCTTTCGATGGCCTTACCATCGGTGCTGGAACCGATATCGGTTTCCGAACGGAACATATGGAAGATGCCCCCGCCATGCTCCTGCATCATTTCTTTGGGTGACATGCCATGCATATCATCCGCTGCCAAAGTAGGATGCATCAATGGAAGCGTCAGGCCAGCCGCAATCAGTAAAGTTCTAATGCACATGGTGGCCTCCTTCGGCTGGGGTGGTGGCGTCCGGAACATCGGCAGGATCAAGTTTAGCGACCACCACCTTGCGCATCATGCCCGACATCATGTGGTAGAGCAGATGGCAGTGGAACGCCCATTCACCGGCAGCATCGGCGGTAAGCAGCACCGAGTAGGACCCGCCGGGCGGCACGATCACCGTGTGCTTATTTGGCAGCTTCGCGGTAGGCTGACCGTTTTCCAGTTGCACGAACATGCCATGCAGGTGCATTGGATGCGCCATCATGGTGTGATTCGTGAATTTTAGCCGCACACGTTCGCCGTATTTAAGGCGTATCGGCTCGGCATCCGAGAATTTCTGGTCGTTAATCGTCCAGATATACCGCTCCATATTGCCGTCGAGATTCACCTCAATGGTGCGCTCCGGCGGACGCTGGTCTTTCTGCACACCGGCATAGCGCAGGTCGGCATAAGAGAGTGCCTTTTGGCCCTCCGGCGTTCCCGTTTTAGCCCAGCCGCTAATCATATCGGCGGGTGTCATTTCCATATCCGGGTCGTCTTTCATCATTTGCTCCATGTCCATATCGGCCATTGAAAGCAAAGCGCGCGGGCGCTGTTGCGGCATGTCACCCTTCATGCCTTCTTTTGTGGCAAGCGTGCCGATGGCAAAACCAGTGCGGTCGATCGGCTCGGCGGCGATGGTGTAGGCTTTATCGTCCTTTGGCGTAACAATCACATCGTAGGTTTCGGCGGGCGCGAAGCGGAATTCATCCACCTTTACCGGCTCAACCGCTTGCCCATCTGATTGTACCACGCTCATTTTCAGGCCGGGAATTCGCACATCGAAGAACGACATGGCCGAGGCATTGATGAAGCGCAGGCGCACACGCTCACCGGGCTTGAACAGACCCGTCCAGTTAGCTTGCGGCGATTTGCCATTTACAAGGAAGGTGTAGCCGGTAACATCGGCCAAATCGGTTTGAGCCATACGCATGTCGCCCCATTCCTTGGCGGTTTTCCATGCTTTGCTGAGGCCATCCGTTTTTGCATCATGGAAAAAATCGCCCAAGGTGCGGCGCGCAGTGCTGTAGTAATCCGACGACATTTTCAGGTGCGCCATAATGTCATCCGAATTTTCATCGGTGAAATCCGATAGCACCACCACATAATCGCGGTCGGCTTGGATCATATCCTTGCCTTCGGGCGAAAAAATGAGCGAGCCGAAAAGCCCATCCTGTTCCTGACCCATCGAATGCGCGTGATACCAGTAAGTGCCGGTTTGCTTAATTTTGAAGCGATAGGTGAAGGTTTCGCCGGGCATGATGCCGGGGAAGTTGTTAAACGTTGGCACACCATCCATTTCGCCCGGGATGATTAACCCATGCCAATGAATCGATGTCATTTCATCCATTTTATTGGTGACATGGATGACCGCTTCATCGCCTTCGGTGAAACGCAAAGTAGGCGCAGGAATGCCACCATTGACGTTAACTTTTGTAACTTCGTGCCCGGTGATATTCACCGACGTGCGGTCGATAGTAAGATTGTATTCGGTGGTTTTGGCGAATGCAGGTGAGGAGAAGAAGCCCGACACTAGCAGCGCCACCATCCATAGATGATGCGTGCGCATAGATAATCCTTTGGTTGCGTTGAAGTAGCCGCATGCACTAGAAGCGCAAGCGGTTCAAATCGACAAAAGGATTAGGCTTTGGGAGGGCGTTTTAAACGTTCGGGCAGCGCCGAATCAGTAAATTCATTAGTAAAGGCAATCTGACTCTGGCTGGCGCTAAAGGCAAGTAGCAAAGTTTCACCATTGCCAATTTTGGCAATACCGCCATGGCAGGAGCCGCCAATGCACTTGCACATGCCTTTATCGCAGCATTTATGAGATGTATCTTTATCATTCTGCGCAGTTTTGCTATGAGCTGTTTTTGCTTCGCCATGATGGTGGCAATCATGTCCCTTGGAAGCCTGCACTTGATCGGCACTCCTATCATTATGAAACATCGCATGTGAAACGGAGGGAGCCATCGTCGTGGTAATAACGATTGCTAGTATCATAAATATGCTAATCAATTTTCTCATGCGTTAATTTTACATAGTTTGATTTAATAGGCAAGTTCTGACAATTGCATGTTTCTCAGGGCATTATTGTACCTTTAATAAATACGGTATGTTGGCGCTTGCGCCTAGCCTGATTCTATAGATTAGTTTCCTACATCGTAATGCAGAATCCCTGCCAGTCTAAAAAATATTCCCTGCTCCGTAAAAATTGAGATTTATCTATAACTGACTGTAATTACGTATTTAACAACCAATTTTCTGAATTTTTTGTATCAAAAACGATAAAATTCCCTGTAGATTCCCTGCAGATCTGGTATTTGGGTAGTTTTTTGGGTGGCGTACAGAGACTGGTTCACAGGTGACTCCACCCAGCACCATAATTTAAATAAAAAAATAACGAGGCGTTTCAGCGGTTTCGCTGGCCCTCGAACTTTATTTTAATTTGATCCAGAATAGAGAACCTCCATTCGCTCAGCAAAGTGCAAATTAAAAACTCCTGCTGATGTTCAGTTTAAAAAACACATTCGATGTCAGCTGGTTTCCCCGTACATGCTGTAAGACAGGAACCCCTACATCTCCATATAGTTTATAAAGTCCGGTATCAATTTCCAGTCCGGGCGAAAGCAAGAGGCGTTCATAGCCGCTGTTCGCACGATTGGCTTGTAAGCCGCTATCATGTAGCCGGTAAGAACCAGTGATCTGTGCAACGGGAGAAATCCTTACATCGCCAATGCTCACGCCTTGGTAATACACCCCTGTTACGGCATTGATTTCACTGCCTGGGCGGTAACCGTTCTTGATAAGCACCGGCTGGTCGAGTTCTCCGTTGGCAAACCAGTTCCAGCTTCCGGCAAGTTTTCCGATATGGTACGCACCCAGCAAAAGATCGGTGCTGCCTGTACCAATTGACGTGTCACGGTCAAATCCGGTCTGGGTATAGTTTCCGGTCGGCAGCTTGGTGCCAAAGGTAATGCCGCTGCTCATATCGGCAGAAAATCCGGAATAGATAGCTTTCAGGCGTACGTCGCCGAGCGAACCATGATCAAAGCTAACCACATCGCCGGTGTTTTCATCTGTGGTGGTGAAATGGCGCTGCCAGTAGGGCACACTGGCTTGTACCCCCCAGCTTCGGTTGAATAAATACTGCGCTCCGACAGTAAAGAAATGGGTTTTGATATCCTTATCATCGTTGTTGGCCGATGGGCTGCCGGAAAAATGCTGCCAGTTATGATCCTGATTCATGAAGTCATACTCGACAAAGACCATGCCGCCTTCATGGGTGGGTAGCATGCTGCTGGTACTAACATCGAAAATGCCGCAGCCACAGGCGCAGGCAAGGCTTTGATCGGGTGTTGCAATCACCATTACGATAGCGGTGAGCGAGCGGGTAATGAGGGTACGCAGGCGGATGCCTGCAGCGTCTGTATAAGACATAAAAATTCCTTCTGTATGAAAATAGAGATAACTAAAAAACGATTATCAGCAGAAGGAATAGGGCGGGGCGCGTGGACGGGAGGTGGTGTGGAGGAGGGATTTCAGCGTAATAGCGTATGGGGGCAGGAATGGACGTGTTGTTGATGTGTTACGCGTGAAAAAGAAAAACGCCAGTGCCAGCAGCACCATTTTACCGATGGGATTGGCGGCCACATAGCATAGCGGGCAGAAATAGGATTTATGGGGTTTAATAGGAACTTTGCCTGCCTGAAGGTCTTTGATATTTACCAGTGCGAATCCATCGCCGGTACAGATCAGGATTTTTTCACCAAAGACTGATGCCAACTTCATAGACGCGGCAACAGGGGAACTGGTAAACGCATGATTGCCGGAGGGATTGTAAAAGGCAAAAAATGGCGCAAGCGTATTGAATGCCACGGCAAGCGCCAGCGCCAAACCTAACCATGTATATTGACGTGACTTCATATCCGTCGTTTAATACCGAGCTTTGGTTCTGTCAAGGTTACCATAAGGTCACGATGCGTTACGCTGCAGGATAAGCGTTACCCACGGCGAACGGTCAATACGGTGCATAATTTTCATGCCAATGCGTTGATAGAGTGATGCCACATCTTCAGCAAACCATGCCAAAATGCCCGATATAATGCACACACCATGTGGTGCGAGGTGAGCTTGCATCTCCGGTGCCCACGCGATGATCGGTTCGGCCAGCAGGTTACAGATGATGAGATCATAAGGGGATTGATCGCGGATGCGTGCATCCTTAAAGCCGTCGCTGCGTATTGCGGTGATGCAGTGGTTCATGCCATTTTCACGACTGAGCTGTTCGGTATTAGCCACTGCTTCAGGGGAAATATCACTGGCCAGCACCTGAACAGGGCGATCCGTTGTGTTCCACAATCCGGCGGCAACCAATGATAGTATGCCGCTTCCACAGCCGATATCGAGAATGCGCCTACAGTCATAATGGGCATGCACCCACTGAAGTGCTTCAAGGCAACACTCGGTGGTGGGGTGTAATTGTGCAGTCTCAACGGATGGTGTCATCGTATGAGTTTATAGCAAGACTGCCATCACATATCTAGAGGGCTGTATGGATTGACTTGCTATGGGTTCGTTCTATAGTGGGGCCAATTTTGTAGTTGGGGTTCCCATGATTGTAATAAGTCTGCTGCTTGGATGTGGGTTGTTTTTCGTAACAGGTGCTTTGGCAATATTCTGTAACAAGCTGAAAGAACACTGACATGTTTTCCCTCTACGTTTTGATGGGTATTATTGCTACCTGTCTCTTTATCTACCTCATGATTGCCCTTCTTAAACCGGAACTCTTTCCTTAATATTTCTATGTATTCAATATTATATATTGTCTTGTGTCTGGCATTGGTTGCGGCTGCGATCAGGCCACTCGGTAACTACATGGCTGCTGTCTATGATGATAAGGCGGGCTGGTTGGAAAAAACATTCGGCGGCTTTGAGCATGTGATCTATCGCGTATGCGGTGTGAATCCCTCTCAGGAAGTCGGCTGGCGTGGATATACCCTCGCGGTACTCGCGTTTGGATTGTTCGGATTCATACTGTTATTCACTATTTTTTCTGCACAGAGCCTGTTGCCTTTAAACCCGCAGGGATTTGAAGGGCTTTCACCGGATCTTGCTTTCAATGCGGCGATCAGTTTCATCACCAACACCAACTGGCAGAGTTATAGCGGCGAAAGTACGCTCAGCTATTTTTCACAAAGTGTTGGATGTGCTGTACAGAATTTTCTTTCGGCCGCAACGGGTATGGTTGTGGCGGTGGCACTGTTCCGCAGCCTGATCCGCAAGCAGGTGAAAACGCTTGGCAACCCGTATGTCGACCTGACGCGTAGCGTGTTATATATACTGTTACCTCTATCTCTGATATTCTCCATTATTCTGGTGTCGCAGGGTGTCATTCAGAATTATTCGTCCTATGTCAGCTACATCCCCCTCGAAGGCAAAGATGCCATGCTGATCCCGCAGGGGCCTGTCGCCTCGCAGGTGGCGATTAAAATGCTTGGCAGTAACGGTGGTGGATTTTTTAATGCGAATGGCGCGTACCCGTTCGAAAATCCAACTCCATTTTCCAATATGCTGCAAATCATCTCCATCTTGCTGATACCGGCAGCGTTTGCCTATACGTTCGGAGTAATGGTTGGTGACCGCCGCCAAGGGTGGATGCTGATTGCGGCAATGACAATTATATTCATTCCGCTGATGGCGGTGTCGGTGATGAGTGAACAGTCTGCCAATCCTAAATTTGACTCGCATATTATCGACAGTTCTGCCGGTAATATGGAAGGTAAGGAAATGCGTTTTGGCACCGTCAGTTCAGCATTGTGGGCGGCAGCGACCACGGCAACGTCTAACGGGTCGGTCAACGCGATGCATGATTCCTTCACGCCGCTGGGCGGTCTGGTGCCTTTGCTGCTTATCCAGTTTGGTGAAGTAGTCTTCGGCGGTGTCGGCAGCGGTGCGTATGGTATGCTGATTTTTGTCTTCCTCACCGTATTCATTGGTGGGTTGATGGTGGGCCGCACACCTGAATTTATGGGTAAAAAACTCGGTGCGTTTGAAATCAAGATGGCTTCGCTGGTGATTCTTCTTCCGGCGGCATTAGTACTTTTTGGGACTTCTGCGGCGGTAATGACGGAAGCGGGCAGGGCAGGCATCCAAAATCCGGGCGCGCAGGGTTTTAGTGAAATTTTATACGCGTTTGCGTCAGCTGCGAACAACAATGGTAGCGCCTTTGCCGGACTGAGTGCCAACTCGTTTTTTTACAATATGCTCTTGGGTGTGGTCATGTTCATCGGCCGCTACTGGCTTATCATTCCCGTGCTGGCGATTGCCGGTTCGCTGGTGGGTAAAAATACGGTGCCGGTCAGCGCAGGAACCATGCCCACCCATACGCCTATGTTCACCTCGATGCTGGTAGGCGTGATTGTGCTTATCGGCGTGCTTACCTATGTGCCCGCGCTGGCGCTGGGGCCGATGGTGGAGCATTTACATCTGATGCATGCAGCAGGTAACCCATGAACGCGACCCCCGCTAAAAAACCGGCAGGCAATCCCAATATGGCGAAAGCCGTCATTGGGGCATTTGCCAAACTTAATCCCAAGAATCAGCTGCGCAATCCGGTGATGTTCCTCGTGTATGTCAGCGCAATTGCCACCACGGGTATGTTTTTGTACGAACAAACGAGTCATAAGTTGTTAGGCAGTGAGCCATCATGGTTTACGCTGTGGGTAACGCTGTGGCTGTGGTTCACCGTGTTGTTTGCCAATTTTGCGGAAAGTATTGCAGAAGGCCGTGGCAAGGCGCAGGCCGAGTCATTGAAGGCGCTCCGCAAGGAAGTTAACGCCAAGAAGTTACATCAGGCCTCTAACCATAATGATTTTCAGATTGTATCTGCGTCCTCGCTAAAAAAAGACGATCTGGTCTTTGTGGAAGCAGGAGAGTTTATTCCGGGTGACGGTCAGGTGCTGGACGGTATTGCCTCGGTGGATGAAAGTGCAATCACTGGTGAAAGCGCTCCTGTGATTCGTGAAAACGGCGGCGATTCCGATGCGGTAACGGGCGGCACGCGTTTGCTGTCGGACTGGCTGGTCGTCCGCATTACGGCCAATGCCGGCGAAAGCTTTATCGACCGCATGGTCAGCATGGTGGAAGGAGCTAAACGCCAGAAAACTCCGAATGAAATTGCGCTGTCTATTTTGCTTGCTGCACTAACGATCATATTCCTGATGGCGGTGGCAACATTGCTGCCATTTTCCATTTTCAGCGTAGATATCACCCATGCCGGTAAACCGGTGAGCGTTACGGTGCTGATTGCGCTGCTGGTATGTCTTGCACCCACCACCATCGGTGGTTTGCTCTCAGCGATTGGCATTGCCGGAATGAACCGTTTGCTCAAAGCCAACGTCATCGCATCTTCGGGCAGGGCGGTGGAAGCGGCCGGCGATGTGAACGTGCTGCTATTAGACAAAACGGGAACAATCACCCATGGTAACCGGCAGGCGGAAGAGTTTTTCCCTGCCGATGGCGTAGCGATTCAGTTGCTCGCCGAAGCGGCGCAGCTGTCATCGCTGGCGGATCAAACTCCAGAGGGAAAAAGCATTGTCACGCTTGCCCGCCGTAAATATTCCATGCCGGAAATGACCTCGGCTCCTGAGGGTAGCGAGTTCATCGAATTTTCTGCCGAAACACGTTTTTCCGGTATCAAAATTGGTGATCGAAAAATTCTGAAGGGTGCAGTAGATGCAATTGAAAATTGTATCAAGGCTTCCGGTGCAGTCCTGCCCGATCTGGTTCGCCGCAAGGTGGAAGAGGTGGGAAGGCAAGGTGGAACACCATTAGTAGTTGCTCAGATGGATAAGAAAAATGGTACGCGTGTACTGGGCGTGGTGCATCTGAAAGACGTAGTGAAATCTGGCATTAAGGAACGTCTGGCAGATTTGCGCCGCATGGGCATCAAAAGTATCATGATTACCGGTGACAACCCGCTCACCGCAGCGGCGATTGCCACCGAAGCGGGTGTGGATGACTACCTTGCACAGGCGACCCCCGAAACCAAACTGAAGTTAATTCGCAAAATGCAAAATGGCGGCGAGCTGGTGGCGATGGTCGGCGATGGTACGAACGACGCTCCCGCATTGGCGCAATCCGATGTTGCGGTGGTGATGAATTCGGGCACGCAGGCGGCCAAGGAAGCAGGCAACATGATCGATCTGGATTCCGACCCGACCAAACTGATCGAGATCGTTGAAATCGGAAAGCAGCTGCTGATGACGCGCGGATCGCTGACGACCTTTTCGATCGCTAACGATATTGCCAAATATTTTGCGATTATTCCGGCGGCTTTTGCCAGCACCTATCCTGAATTATCCGGCCTTAACATCATGCATCTTGCCTCTCCGGTGTCGGCGATGCTCTCGGCGGTTATTTTTAATGCACTGATTATCATTGCCCTGATTCCACTGGCGCTTAAAGGGGTGGCGTACCGTCCGGTCGGGGCGGCTGCCATGTTGCGCCATAATGTGATGGTGTATGGTGGTGGCGGTGTGTTGGTGCCGTTTGTAGGCATCAAGGCGATTGATCTGTTGCTGACGTTACTGGGGGCTGTATGAACCGATTACTGATATCGTTACGAAGCTCTGTGTGCCTGCTGTTCATCATGACAATCCTGCTGGGTGGTGTCTATCCGTTGGTGGTGACGGGTTTTTCACAAACTATTTTTGCATACCGTGCTAATGGCAGCCTGATTGAGCGTGCTGATAAATTTGTCGGTTCATCATTGCTTGGGCAACAGTTCGACAATCCGAAGTATTTCTGGGGGCGCTTGTCGGCGACTACACCGGCTTACAATCCATCCGCATCATCGGGCTCTAATTTTAATCCGGCCAATCCCAAATTACTCGAAACTGCTAATGCCCGTATTGCGGCATTACAAAAAGCCGATCCCCACAACAAGGCGCGCATTCCTGTTGATCTGGTAACGGCATCGGCCAGTGGCCTTGACCCGAATATTAGCGTTGAAGCCATGCACTATCAGTTGGCGCGCGTTGCCAAAGCTCGCGGTATGAAAGAAGAAGCTGTCGAAGCGCTGGCGGCAAAAGCCACCGTTGCGTCCTTTCTCGGCATCTTTGGCGGTGCTTACATTAACGTGCTGAAACTCAACCTTGCACTGGACGAAAGCAGTAAATGATAACTGTCAGGTGACAAGTGGTGATATTTGATGCAAAATCATACGCATCTGAAACCATTACACCGTTTTTACCAACTGCATCATGACCGATAAATCCCGTCCCGATCCCGATGAGCTGCTGAGCCGGATCTCCGCTGAGGAAACCGATGCGTCACAGTCTGGCAATCGTGGTAAACTCAAGATTTTCTTTGGCGCCTGTGCGGGTGTAGGTAAAACCTATGCCATGTTGTCGGCGGGCAAACAGGCGCTCACCGAAGAGCTGGATGTGGTGATAGGTTTGGTGGAAACCCATGGCCGCGAAGATACCAAAAAATTACTGGATGGTTTGCCCATCCTCCCGTACCGCGAGGTGCAGTACCGTGGTACGCTGATCAAGGAATTCGATCTTGATGCTGCGCTTTTACGTAAACCCCAACTGATCCTGCTGGATGAGCTGGCACATAGCAATGCCCCTGGTTCACGGCACCCCAAACGCTGGCAGGATGTGAATGAACTGCTGGATGCGGGTATCAATGTCTACACCACCATCAACGTACAGCATCTCGAAAGCCTCAATGACATAGTTGCCCGCATCACGGGCGTGTGGGTTAAGGAAACCATTCCCGACGCGCTGTTTGACAAGGCAGATGAAATCTCGTTGGTGGATATTCCCTCGGAAGAATTGCTCAAACGCCTGAAGGAAGGCAAAGTCTATATTGCGGCAGAGGCCAAGAAGCGCGCTGCCCAGAATTTCTTCAAAAAAAGCAACCTGATTGCACTGCGTGAATTAGCGCTGCGCCGCACCGCCGAGCGCGTTGACGCGTTGATGGATGTGTACAAAACCAAGGATGGCGGCGCGCAGGGCTGGAGTGGGGCGGACCGCATTCTGGTGTGCGTGGGGCCAGATAACCTGTCGGGCAAGCTGGTACGTGTCGGTAAGCGCATGGCGGGTGGTTTAAAGGCCCAATGGTCGGCGGTGTATGTTGAAAACGAACGGCACTTCCGTCTGAGCAAGGAAGGGCAGGATGCAGTGCAACGCACGCTTCGCCTTGCCGAGCGCATGGGTGGTAAAACTGAAATTGTGCAGGGCCAGAAGGCCTCGGACGATATTCTGGTGTATGCACGTGCCAACGGCATGACCAAGATCATCGTTGGCAAAACACAAAAATCCCGCTGGAGGGAAGTGTTGTCTGGTACGTTAGCCGATCAGCTGATTCGTGGTTCCGGCGATATCGACGTGTATGTAGTAACGGGTGATGTGGAAGACCGCAAAAGCCTGACGACGGCTTTCTGGAAATCCAACACACCTATCCAATCGTATTTTCCAGCCATACTAATGACTGCGTTTTGCAACGGCGTGATGCTCATGGCACGTCCTTATGTGCAGTCGGTCGATCTGGTAATGGCGTATCTTATTGGCGTTGTGTGGGTGGCGCTGAATTATGGCCGTGGCCCATCGCTCTTCATGACATTGCTGTCTGCGATCAGCATGAATTTCTTTTTCCTGCCGCCGTATTACACTTTCAAGGTGACGCAGGAGCAAGATGTCATCACGTTCGTCGCACTCGTACTTACGGGATTGATTATCGGTACGCAGAATGCGCGCTTGCGGATGCAGGCGATTTCGGCACGCCGCCGTGAAAAAAACACCTCCACTTTGTTTGCTATGAGCCGCGAGCTGACGGCCAACCGTGGTAAAATTACCCTTGCGCAGATTGCGTCCCAACACATGGCCGAGGTACTGGATAGCGATATCTTTATCTGGTTGCCCGATGCTAAGGGCCAATTGCATACGGTGGTGGCGGAAACCGAAACCGAGACACGCAGCATCGACCCTGTACGTGAAGAAAGTGTTGCCAACTGGGCGTTTACGCACCGGCAAAATGCCGGACTCGGTACAGATACGCTGCCTTCGGCGCGGGCGCTGTATGTACCGCTTATGGCATCGGGAAGCGTGGTCGGTGTGATTGGCGCTATGCCCCATGATTCTGATATACAGGCCTATCCCAGTGAAACGGTGGAGCTGCTGGAAGCATTGGCAACGATCAATGCATCCGCACTCGAGCGTGCCAATGCGGCCGAACTGGTGGAAAAAACGATTGTCGAATCGGAAAGCGAAAAATTACGCAACATTTTGCTGTCGTCCGTGTCGCATGATTTGCGCACACCACTGGCGGCGATTACCGGCGCTGCCAGCACCTTGCTGCTGGAAGGCGCTAAAATTACCGAAGAATATAAAACCGAACTGCTGCGCTCCATTCACGAAGAGGGCGCACGCCTCGCACGCATGGTGACGAATCTGCTCGACGTATCCAGCCTTGAATCGGGATCGGTGAAGCTGAATAAAGAGCTTTATTTCATCGAGGAACTGATTGGTTCTGCCCTGATGCGCGTAGAGCCAAAACTGGGTAAACACAAAGTAGTTACCAGTATCGAACATGGCCTGCCGTTGCTGCGCATGGACGGCTTGCTGATTGAACAGGTGCTGATTAATTTACTTGAAAATGCGGCGGAATATACTCCTTCCGGAACCACGGTTACGATTTCTGCGTTGACCATCAAACCCGATATTCATGTGATCGTATCCGACAATGGTCCGGGGGTAGTGAAGGGTGAGGAAGAGCGTATCTTTGATAAGTTCTATACTGGTGGGGCCCATGAACCAAAATCGCAACAGCTCAAAGGCGGCGGTCTGGGGCTTGCGATCTGCCGCGGTATTATTTATGCCCATGGCGGCAAAATCTGGGCGCAGAATTCTCCGGAAGGCGGGGCTGTATTTACGTTTACCCTGCCAATTAAAACGCAGGAGGTGGAGTGAGAATCCGCAGGTGGGTGCAGGCTTCACTGCGCAATACCACCGTTACGCTTCCGCCGAGACAATTCCTGATTAGCCGCTATCTCTGGTATGTTATTTTCGCCATCGGCATTGTCGATGCCGTGTGGATAGGAGCTGCAGGGATGAGTGTGCATCCCAAGGTGTGGTTTTTTACCCTGCCTGTCACACTGGGTGGTTTAGCTATTGGTGCATTTTACCGGTATGTGCGCAAGGACGATATGATTTTCCTTTTTTCACAGTTGGGCTGCCAGCTGGTCATCGGTACTTTGGTGCTGGCCATGTTCAGCTATATCACAGCGCGGATGAACCTGCCGTTGCTGGACGAACAGTTCATCGCTGCCGATCATTGGCTCTTGTTTGACTGGCACGCATGGGTGGTCTGGCTGGACCAGTGGCCGGTTGCGATCAGGCTCCTGACGTTATGCTACAGCTCCTGCGAAGTACAGATGGTGATTCTGTTGCCGCTGCTTTTTTACGTTCGCCAGACTGAACATATTCAGCGCTTCCTCATTGCTTTTTTATACAGTGGTATTGTCGTGATTATCCTGTCTACCCTTTTTCCGGCGGCGGGCGGGTATGACTATTATCATATAACACCGCAGCAATTAGCGCATGTGGATGTTGCCAGCGGAGCGCAGCATCTCAAGGATTTCATGGGAGTGCGCAATCACACCATCACACAGATGCCATTCGAGATGAAGGGGCTGGTCACGTTTCCTTCGTTTCATGCGGCTTTGGCTTTGCTTCTGGTTTATGCCAGCCTGCCGCTTCGTGGTGTAGTGGTGGTAAGCTACGTCATTAACATGCTGATGCTGGTGTCTACCCCTGCAAACGGGGGACACTATCTGGTTGATGTGTTGTCAGGGCTAGTGATCGCATGGCACAGCATTGCTGTTGCCAAACGAATATTGCCAGAATCAGGTGTTAAAAAACCGGATGTCTAGTCTTCGGTTTCGATGTTCTCTTCGGAGAATGACATGCTGTCTTCATTATCAACCGCTTCTTTTACGGTGATATGGGACGCGGCATCTTTAAATGCTTCTTCCACTTCAGCAGGAATTTCTTCACCCTTGGTGAGAAGTTTCTTATCTGCGATATCCGAGATAGGGCGTTTGAAAAAGCTCTGGATCAGGCCTTCTTCCAGCGCTTCGAGGCTGATGGTCTGGTCCGCGATTTCGCGCAATGACACAACACCGTCTTTATCGTTGTCACGCTCAATGGTCAGGGGATTTCCCGAGGTGATCTGTTTGGCGCGGGTGGAAGCCAGCAACACCAGTTCAAAGCGGTTTGGGATGTGTAGAATGCAATCTTCGACGGTAACGCGAGCCATCAGAAACTCCTAACTATATGCAGTATATTGAAATTTTTTGATTTAAGATTCAAAAAAGAGAGGCATACTATGCACTCTTCACCCTAAAATCAAGCGTTTTGATGGGATAATAGCACAGCTATAAGGCATAAATACGGTAAGTATCAGAGTATTTTCCTTAAATTGCTGCTTGTGCGGAGTATCTAGGCACGATAAATAAGCATAGGTCGGGTGCCTGCGGGCATGCTGACCATGTAAAATGCTACCTGAGTGTAGGGTATGGAATCCACCAATAAACAAGAAACACAAACAAAATTACCTAAGCCTGACTGGATTAGAGTCAAGGCTCCTGTATCAAGGGAATTTCAGGCGACCCGTGACGTGATTCATGCGCTCAAACTGAACACCGTATGCGAAGAGGCGGCTTGTCCGAATATCGGCGAATGCTGGAGCCAGAAGCATGCCACCGTCATGATCATGGGCGACACCTGCACACGCGCATGTGCTTTTTGCAATGTGAAAACCGGCGTGCCTGGCGCGCTCAATCCGCATGAGCCGGAAAATCTGGCGCAGGCGGTGGCTCAGCTGAAACTGAAACATGTGGTCATAACTTCAGTGGATCGTGATGATCTTGAGGATGGGGGGGCGAAGCATTTTGCCGAGTGTATCCTTGCCATCCGCGCGCGCGCGCCGGAAACAACCATCGAGGTGTTAACGCCGGATTTTCTCCGTAAAGAAAAGAGCATCGAGATTGTAGTCAAAGCGCGTCCGGACGTGTATAACCATAACATCGAAACAGTGCCGAGGCTCTACAAGGCCATTCGGCCAGGTGCGCGTTATTTTAATTCGTTGCACCTGCTGAAGACAGTGAAGGAAATTGACCCGTCCATTTTTACTAAATCGGGTGTGATGGTAGGTCTGGGTGAGGAAAAAGAGGAAGTGCTACAGGTGATGGATGATTTGCGCTCTGCCGACGTTGATTTCATGACCATTGGTCAGTACCTGCAGCCGACACCTGCCCATGCGTTTGTTGAGGCATTTATTACTCCTGCTGAGTTTGAGGCTTATGGCCGTCAGGCACGTGCCAAAGGATTTCTGATGGTGTCGTCATCACCGCTGACGCGTTCATCATATCATGCGGGTGATGATTTTGCGATTATGAAACAGGCGCGTGATAATCTTCTCAAAGCGTCATCCGCGTCATGACGCGCCGTGGTTTTTATACCATGGGGTTGTGGCTTCCGGTGTCGTGGCCAGTGATAATTAGTCTGGGGGAAGCGTTTCTTCATGCCTTCACGTGGCACCAGATGTCACGCGTTTCAGGCCTTATTCTGATTTCTGGTTTGTTCGGTGGCATCCAGTACGTGTTGTTTGCTGCGCTGGTTAGTTTTAGGTTTGCCCATAAGGAAATGGATGCGATTGATCGTAGCAAATGGCTTATGCCAATGATTTTCGCTCCAATATGCAGTGGCGGGTTGTGGCTTTTTATTAAAGCCATCAGTATCAAAGCCAGCCAGCTTCAGGTTCGCACAGCGGAGATCGCTCCTATTGATCCCATGTCGGTGGTGTGGAACATCTTTATTTTTGTACTGGCGATTGGATACTGCTATCTCATCGTGTTGCATGCCCTGCTTTTTATTTTGGACAAGATTGGTTTTCTTGAGGATTAAGATCAGACTATGAGTCTTCACCACGAGCATCATGTTAGTTCTTCTGCTGCCCTGCGCGATTTTGTGATCGGCATGTCGGACGGCCTGACGGTTCCGTTTGCTTTAGCGGCGGGGCTTTCCGGTGCTATTGATGCGTCCTCGCTGGTAGTGACGGCGGGCATCGCTGAAATTGCTGCAGGCTCCATTGCCATGGGGCTAGGTGGCTATCTGGCAGCAAAGACAGAAAAAGAACATTATGAAACCGAGCATAAACGCGAACTTCAGGAAGTAGAATTATTACCTAAAGTGGAAGCGAAAGAAGTGGCAGACATCCTTACCAATTTTGGGGTTCCGGACGCGGAGCTGCCGGTGGTGGTGTCGGCGATATGTGCGCATCCGGAAAAATGGGTGGATTTTATGATGCGCTTTGAACTAGGGCTTGAACGCCCTGATCCGCGCCGCCTGTTTCAAAGCCCGCTCATCATTGGAAGCGCCTATGCTGTCGGTGGTCTGGTGCCTTTGCTGCCCTACATGATTAATGCAAGTGCGGCCAAGGCATTACCGCTTTCGATCATCGTCAGCCTGATTGCGTTGGTTGCGTTCGGCGCGTTCAAGGGGTATTTTACCGGCCAGCGTGTGATCCGCTCGGCATTGCAAACCGCGCTGATCGGAAGTCTTGCTGCGGCGGCGGCATTTGTGATTGCCAAATGCGTGTCGTGATGTGAGCGGTACGTTTTTTTAACAGAGTATAATGAAGCTACAAGCGTATGAGTAAGAACTGGGTCTATCTGCTTGCGGTGATTGCGCTGCCTGTACTGAGTGCCATCGTCAACTACACGCATTGTGACCAATGGCTGCTTTCGGTCAATCATGCGCGCGCTGCTTCGATGATTAATGCCATGCGTGCCAATGAACAATTTCAGGCTTTCATCGGTGGGTGGGTGTTTCCTGTGTTTATTGCTTTGCTGCTGGTTTACTGGCTCGTTCAGGAAGACCGCTCCAATATCCCCATGCATTTTGTCCTTTTACCATTGGCATACATTCCGTTCAGCATCGTGGGTTTTACATTGGTGAACGCAGAATTTCAGGTAAGTTACCTCTATTCCAATCCCCTGATCATACTGACATTTGGCTATGCGTATGTGTTGTTTTGGTGGGGGTTTGTCTCGCTGTTCGAAAAACTTAAGCTGCTTGAGTAGTGCTATGCCCGCGCATGCCGAACAACAAATCATGCCCTATACCACCCAGCAGTTATTCGATCTGGTGGCAGATATCGAGCGTTATCCGGATTTTTTGCCGTGGTGTCGCGCCGCACGGATTATTGAACGCGGGGAAGATGAGTTGCTGGGAGAGCTGGTGATAGCGTTTCATCACCTGAGTGAAAACTACACCTCACGCGTCACGATGAAGCGGCCCGCCACCAGTGATGAAGCAGGTGCTATTGATGTGGTGATGGTGAAAGGACCTTTTGAATATCTGGTAAACCGCTGGCGGTTTACGCCTACCGTGACCAAAGACGGGAAGGAGGGAAGCGAAATTGATTTTTTCCTCGATTTCAAATTCCGTTCGCACATTCTTGAAAAAATTATGGGTGGATTGTTTGGTAAAGCAACCGCCAAAATGGTATCGGCGTTCAAGACGCGTGCAGATGCGATGTATGCGGGGACGGTGGTATGATGGAATTTTTACTGCTGTCCATTTTTTGTTCCGCATCCTTGTCGCTGCTTTCGTATGTCTATTGCTGGCACGATATACGCGGTGGCCGCCCGCATATTCTCTCGCTGCGCCAGATCACGACAATTATGGATCGCAACCGCCTGAATCACATGTTCGGCAAGCCCGAGACAGGGTATTATTATGTACTGAAACAGGCCCAGCGCGAGGCGGTGATTCGTAAATGGCGGTGGTTTTATATACGTGAATGTACCGCGGATATTACCTGTATCGTTGGGGTATGGCTTTATATGACGGGGACGCTGCAAGATGAAAATATCGTTCTATTTTCAGTGCTTGCCTCCGTTTGTCAGATGATTAACCTCGTTTATTCCTTCTGCCTGATTAATAAATGGCAGTTTCAGTTACGTGAAGAAATAGATAGTTCAGACGATTAGTCAAAGTCGTGGGGTTTGCATTGACAAGGCCCCTGCGCTCTGGCATCTGTGCGTCCCTAGCTATGATGCCATTAAGTATGAGCGGCTGGTTTTGAGTACGGACAGGTGGCCGAGTGGTCTAAGGCGCACGCCTGGAAAGTGTGTATAGGGGAGACTCTATCGCGGGTTCGAATCCCGCCCTGTCCGCCATTTATACGGTTTACTACCGTCCGACAAAATCCAAAATATCAAAAAATATCCATATAAAACAACAAAAACAGGTCTTTTGTCGTCCAAAGGCATGTATTGCAAGCCAGAGTGAATACGGGTAGATTTATGGGTAGATTTACCCATAGGAGTCGAACTCATGGCACTTACAGAACTTGCAATCAAAAATCTAAAACCCAGAGATAAAGTCTATCGTGTTGCCGATAGCGGCGGGCTGGCATTGGAAGTTTCTACAACTGGTGGCAGGCTATGGCGTTGGCGTTATTACTATCAGGGGAAAGAGCAAATGCTGGCACTGGGAAAATATCCGGCATTGTCTCTGGCAGAAGCCAGAAAAAAGCGCGATGAAGCGCGGGAATTGGTGGACGCTGGTAAACACCCCACGCGAGAGAAGAAAATCCAGAAATTACGCCAAGCCCATGATGGTGAAAACAGCTTTGAGAAAATTGCCCGCCGCTGGTTGGAAATGAAGGGGGATGGGCTAAACGCAAAGTATGCCAAACAATGCCTTGCGCGTATGGAGCAGCATATTTTCCCGCGTATTGGCGCATTGCCGTTAACTGACATTACCATCCCTGACGTGGTTGAAGTGGTGGAAGCCATTGGCAAGCGCGGCACTATAGTTACAGCCAAACGGATGAAACAGCTTATCAGCCAGATATTCCGTTATTCAGCCCAGCGTGGCCTGTGCCAGCATAACCCCGCTGCCGATCTGCGGGATGTCTTGCCTAGTTCTGGGGAAAAACACCATGCCTGTATCCATCCCAGTGAGTTACCGGCACTCATTACCAAAATTGAAGCGCGTGAGGGTGACTTTACCCAATATGCTATGAAACTGCTTATGCTTACCTTTGTCCGCACAGGCGAGCTTATCGGGGCAAAATGGGAGGAAATCAATTGGGATAAAGAGGAGTGGCACATCCCGAAAGAGCGCATGAAAATGAAACGCCCACATGTGGTGCCATTGTCCAGCCAAGCCCTTGCCGTATTCAGGGAATTACATGCCATGACTGGCGATAAAGTACATATCTTTCATAGCCCTGCCAGTAAATCTATGCACATGAGCAACGGCGCAGTGCTAATGGGACTGAGGCGCATGGGCTATCAGGGTAAAATGACAGGGCATGGCTTTCGCACCCTTGCCAGTACCATTCTAAATGAAAAAGGCTATCCGCCTGATGTTATAGAACGCCAGCTTGCCCATGAAGATGAAGACAAAATCCGCAGTGCCTATAATCGGGCAGAATATCTGCTTGAACGCAAAAAGATGATGCAGGATTATGCGGATTACTTGGAAGGTACAAACAAGGGGTTATTGGAGTTACCCAATAAGAACAAAATAAAGCACTTCGCTTAATCAATATGTACAGCTGCCTCTTAGAAGAAAATATAAATAAAATTTATGATGTATGTGGGTTTCAATCTGACAACCTCCCTGCAGCTGTAGCTGATGCATATAGTAATAAAATTATTGACGCAGCAGTATCTAATACGGCGATGAAAGCGCACAAACTCAGTTTGTACGATAAGTTAGGGGTTGGCTTAGATAAAATAGCTATTATGCAAGAGCTTGAGGAAAAGACAAAAAATAGCGATAAACATATTGAATTAATCTATGAAACACATAGTGGCGTGGTTTTAGCAATAGCTGAAAATGTCATCACAGACGAAACAAAAATAAGTGCAGTAACAATAAGTAATCTAAGAAAACTCTTTAAAACATCACAGAATAAAGACTGTGTAGAAGTATGGAAGAACTTAAAATTAGAAAAAGATAAAGCCCAAAAAGCCGTTGATGTAATTTATGATTCCTTAGTCATGTTAGACCATGATCAGATGTACAAAGACCAATATGAAAATCGTAAGGCACATTTTGAAAATGTTGGTAAAACGCTATCCAGACTGAGAAACCAATTCGATAAATACCTAATCAGAACAAAAGAAGACAAGAGGTATCACAATAATTTTTATGCCCACATGGATTATCTGTCACAGCTTACATCAGAGCAGCTAGAGCTTGCTAAAGGTGGGGTTGATTTCACCTCAAAACTTTACCCATCTCCAGTGGCAACATCACGAAAATTAAACTCACCTCAAGGAAAAGCTATTCATTGCATGAGGCTTTTATCAGCTGACTGGGAGAGAGTATTTGGCAAACCTCAACACAACACCGTGGCAACACTCATTAATGCCATGTTTGGAACAAATTTTACCTATAATGACGTAATAAAAAATACCTCACATTACCGGAAACGGAAAAGTGAAGATTCGCTACAAAAAAAATAGGGCGAACGCGGATATACCAAGACGGCAATTTGTAGGTAATTGGCATCACTAACATCTAACTAAGGATTATAGTGATGACCAATGAAAACAAACGCATCCTCCGCTTACCAGACGTAAAAACCCGCACAGGTTTAAGCCGCTCCAGCATTTATGCCAAAGTCAATGAAGGTAGCTTTCCCAAGTATATTAAGCTTGGAATCCGCAGTGTCGGTTGGCTGGAAAGCGAAATTGACAGCTGGATAACCCAGCGCGTGCAGCAAAGCCGCTCTGCCATAGAAAACCAGCGATCATAGCCGGATAATATCCAGCTATGAAGCAGGGGGTTACCTAATGGATAGAGAAACGCGACACTATCTTAAAAAGAAGGGCAGGAGCATGGGGCGATTTGTCGCTCTGCCCTATAATCTACTGGAAAGTGATGCATGGAAGGCATTAAGCCCTGAGGCAGTAGCGATCTACATAGAAATCAAACGCCGCTACAACGGCAAAAATAATGGGGACATACCCCTTGGGTATCGTGAGGCGGCAACCATTGCCCATTGCGGAAAGGGGACATCAGGAAAAAAACTATCGGAGCTTATAGACAATGGTTTCATTAAGGCAGCCCATAAAGGACGCTTCCAAAATCGCCATGCCTCCACTTGGATTTTAACCTGTCAGGTCTATGAAGGGAAATCTCCCAGCAACGAATGGAAAGACTATTCAAAATCTAAAACGCCGTACCTGTAGCTGAACTGTATAGTACCTGTGGCTGAACTGAACCCCATTATTATCCCCCGTCAGTATTGCCAGAGGTACTGTAGGGGCACTTTTCAACACCCCTTCAGTTCCATGGCAGGTACACTCTTATATACCATATACGGGAGATTAAACCCAAGTTGGGTTGTTTCTTAAACTGTACAACTGCAAACATGCTCATCAAAGCAAATATAAACATAGGCAAAGTTCTCGGAAGCGGAACACTTGAAACAGAAGCTGTCTGATATGTGCCCGTTACCGTCCCGCTTTGTGCGAGTGCAAGTTGATAACTAACATTATGGCCATTATCGAAACCAGACAACATTTCCATAAAAGACACGTCAACCAAAGTCTTGCCATTAACTAAACCGAGGTCTGTTGGACTATTAGTAAAAGATAGAAAAACTGCAAATGATGAAAATATATTGTTCATGATAATTTTGCCATTCTCTGTGACTCTCAAGGTCGCACTATCAAAGCCTGTTCCTAACTTAGTTGTGTTAAAAAGATTAAGGAAAATGTCATTGTTGCTACCAGTCAGTGAGAAGTCATAGGTAGCCCCAGTGGTGTACTGGAATTGTCCTGCACCGCCATTGGAAACAGCACCTAAATTGCCCGATCCAACAACAGTAAAGTTGCCATTAGCAGTACCAAGGGATGATGTCGTTGATGTTCCCAAATATCCTGTAGCAACTGCTTGGGCGTATACTGGTATAATACCAATGGAAGACCCTGCTTTAGTTATTGCTAAAGCACCACCATTGTTCATTGGTGCATATGCGTGAGCAGTAACTGAGTTCCCTGCACCGTCATTGGTAGCGCTGGTAGAGTGCGCTGATCCGGTTAATCCAAAAGCATTCGCATTGGAAGTTATAAGGGTATTAATTCCAACTCCTGTGGCTGATGCATTTGCAACTGCATTGCCACCAAGGAATGCTTTACCAGCTGTAGCATTTGCAGACACAGGTGTGCCAGATATAGTCGAGTGTAGTGCAATGAAAGCATCACTATCGCCTATTGAGCCACCATTTACGAAGCTAGTAGATCCACCATAGGCATAAATATTTCCAGTCAATGAGCTAGCAGTACTATCGGTCAGTATTAAATTAGAACTAGCGTTACCCCCAAACCCCTGTTCACCATTACCAGCCCTTCCAGCCTGTGCTAACTGGATCAAGGTTAAACTACCGGTAGTAGCGCCAAATACAGCATTGTTCATAATGGAAGCCGCACCATTACCGGCATTACCCCCCTGACCTCCATCGTTCCAGTTCCCGCCATTCCCACCAATCTGTGTTGCAGACACAATTATATTTGCACCATTGGCTGCAATGCCATGTGCACTGGCAATCGCTATTCCACCATCACCCGCTTTGTCAGGAAGACCATCTCCAGTGCCACCGGTGCCGCCGGTCGCAGTAGCAGTAACTTGAAGTAAACTGCCTGAGCTTGCTGTCGTTGTACCCTTGGCTATAGCGCTTGCACTAGCGCCATCAATACCATTGTTGATAAAGCTTCCTCCTGCATTCCCCCCAGTTGAATAAGCAATGACCTCACCGCTACCGGCCATTGATGTAGAAAGATAGCTATTTGCGCTACCGCCCGCACCGGATGTACCAACGGAACCAAAACCACCATTTCCCCCTGCAGCGCCTATATATGTAGTGAGATATTTTGCGGTAGTATCAGTATAAGTCAGTACAGAACTTGCGTTGCCACCATTCCCAGCAATACCTTCATTCGTATTTCCCCCGCTTCCAGCATGTGCTTCTTGGTCCAGCCACAAGGTTCCAGTAGTCGAACCTGAGACGGCATTTTTTATAATCGAATCTGCGCCATTACCGCCATTGCCGCTAACCGCGCCCCGACCACCATTTCCTCCGAACTGAGCAACTGATACGGTTACATCCGAGCCATTGGTTGCAACACCACGCGCGCTAGCAGTTGCAGTTCCACCGTCTCCTTTTTGGCCGCGACTCAATCCACCATCGCCGCCAGTTGCACTAGAAATTATTAATAGGTTATTACCTGCATTGGCAGAAGTGATGCCATTCGCAGTAGCACTAGCATTTCCACCGGTAGAGCCGATTCCATAAGATTGATTTTGACCGCCATTACCGCCTACGGCAGTAGCGTTAACTATACCACCGCCCACCATAGATGTATTTGCTATGGCATTGCCGCTACCGCCGTTACCAGACGTGCCCCCAGCATTATTCATATCACCGCCTGTGCCGCCATCTCCTGTAACAGATATATGGAGAGAAGTGGCCGTGATGTCTGTTACATTCAGGAACGAATTACCATTACCGCCTGAGCCACTGAATTGGCCGCCATCACTTGAACCGCCATCGCCACCTATTGCATGTTGCGTCAGGGATAAATTACCAGTAGTTGAGCCGGAGACGGCATTGTTCATAATGGAATTTGTACCATTCGCGCCGTTGGCTAAAACATGACCATTGCCGCCATTGCCACCCACTTGATACCCCGATACGGTTACATTCGCGCCATTGGTTGCAATACCACTGGCTTGGGCAGTCCCTGTTCCACCGGCTCCGCTTGAGTTGGTACCGTCACCCCCATTACCGCCTCTCCCATCCGCATACACTGTAAGAGTATGACCAGCGGTGGCAGAAGTTGTACCATCCGCAATACCACTACCATTGCCACCGAAAGAGCCATTTTCTCCGCTGCTATTAGTATTTGTTGAACCACCAACCCCACCATAGCCACCAGCAGTAACATTCCCATCACCAACCATTGAAATAGTCGCCTGCGCATTACCGTTACCAGCTACGCCATTATTTGCGGTATCCGCATTACCACTGTTTCCGCCAACTCCAACGATAACAGCGTTTATAGTCGCAGCGGTGGTATCTGAATAATTAAGAAAGGAACTGCCAAAACCACCATTGCCGCCTGCAGTTGAACCATTGCCGCCGTTTCCGCCATTAGCAATTTGGCGCGAGTAAAGAGTACCACCCAGCGCGGTGTTCGCATCCGAAGCAATCGTGTTGGGCAGTACTATATTCTGACCATTGCCACCTGCACCGGCATTATTGTCGGTGCCATTGTTGCCAGTAATCTCTATTGTCGTTGCGTATGCTGCAGAGGTTGCTGACAAAGCAGCCATAGCAATCATAAATGTTGTGGTGTTTGACACCAAAAAAGCGTTAAACGATTGTGCGTATTTTTTTCTGGCGGTTACATTGCTTTTTGTAGTTGCTGCTTTCATGAGAACTCCGCATGAATAAAATTAATATTTATTAATAAATAAACATTATAAGCATGTACCTTGACCTTAAAGTCAAAGGAATACTCCCCACAACTTCATAATCAAAAAATCAGGTTATTTAACAATGTCTTGTATAATAAATATGGGATAGGCCGAATGAACATGCCCCTTATTGACATGCAGGGCGCTGGCCTCACCATCTGAATAAATAGCCACATCGCATTATCTTCATGGCTTCTGGCATCCTCGATAAAAGATGATGGTTACACCTGCAATTAAAATTCCCATGATTATCGTTCCGTTAATTAGCGTCCATGCTGCGCCTAAAGACGGCCATATAACCCAGCCATAATTCAGCACACCTAATATCAGCAGTACGATAATCAGGAATGCCTGAGAATCTACAAAGCGGCTCAGTGCAGATGTTTCTGTTGTTCTCGCATTGTCAGGTCGTTTATTGCATTCATTATGGACAGCCATACGGACGCACCTTTCACATCATCACGCTGTGTATAGAGAAGCATTTTTTCCATCGCAACATCCTCAGCATTACTACCATGCTGCTTTATAAGCAACTTCGCTGAAGCGTATATGTCTCTATCATTTACCATTTGTGCAGAATAGTAGGGATTATATTTTTCTGGAAGTGGTAAGTATCATTGTTTTGGCCAATAATCCCACAACTACGCGCGCGCGAAGCCTTTGGCAATTACCCTGATGGATGATATCCTTACAAAGGATAACATTGCGAGGTAATGGTATGGCTACGCAGGCAAAAACAAAGCCCATGGAAATAACCCCAAGGTATGGTATAGTTGCCTAATGATTTCGGTAAAAAGCTGGGAGCAAAAATGGGCGGTTGTGGTTCAGGGCAGTATTGCAGGTATAGCAGCAAATCCACGAATGAGAACTTTCACCGCTTCAGCATATCGCGTTTAAAGGAGTTTGGCCTTATCGGGAAACCGTTGATAACGTCCGGCAGTTGGCAATGGACATGTAACGATAGAGTGATTAGCAGCATAAGCTACGATATACGCACTCTGTATGATGAAGTGCCACATTTGCGCGTATACTATACCAACAAAAACAGCGGCAAGGATTACGATTACAAGATATACCTGACGACAACAACGCCTCCTTACGGTGGTGTCCGTTGGTGGTTTAAATGCCCAGCCGCTAATTGTGGCAGACGCGTTGGGGTGCTGTACTTGGGCAGTATTTTTGCCTGTAGGAAATGCCACAATATGGCTTACGCATCCCAAAGGCAGCAGATGTATGACCGGATGAATGATAAAGCCTTTAAGATTGCGCGGCAGCTTGGGCATGATGGTAATGTCATTGATGGATTTTGGGGAAAGAAACCCAAGGGCATGCACTGGAAAACCTATAACCGCAAAGTAGCATTTATGAATAACGCAGCAGCCATATCACTGGCTGGTGCGCTGTCTAGGTTTGGCAATATATTTTAGTGAGTTGCTGCATAGACCTTTACAAACGCAATTGCTTTATCCTAGAGGCCAAGCAATCCGCCAAACGTGGCCTGACCAGATACAATCCTGACCAGCATGAACTGATACCGGAAGATAGAACGAGCATTAAATCCGGCACAGCCAAGCGCGGTACGCGCAACTGGGATGGTGCTGCAAACCCTCGTTTCTACCGGCGCAGCGCAAGAAGCTGCCAAAGGCCGCTATTTTATTCCGAAACAGTAATGTCTTAATTCCGTAACAAAATCTTCATTCGTATTTTGGATGGGTAATTGTATTTTGGCTGCTGATGAGAACCGCCACAAAGGGAAAACTATGGCAAGGCAATTTGAAATATCCGCAGGATGGAGAGATGTTAATTTGATAGTGGGATGGGATCCAGCTTTAGGAACCTTTTACGCACAAATCTATGACAGCGACCCTGATGATGTTTTGTTTGTATTGCCCCCAGAACCATCGGGCATACAAGATGTCGATACACTCGAAGCCTACATAAACGAGGTTGTAAAAGACGAATTGCCCCCAGTAAAATTTAATAAAGTTTTACGCCTCAATCTGGAAAGGGATAAACTGGCAGAGGGTGGATACCATAATAACATTGAAGCAAAAAAGGATTTAGGCGTTATGCCCCCTTCTGTTAGCAGTTCTGGTATCGTATTTAGCTACAGGGAGGGAGATATTGCAGAATATTGCATTGAAGACATCAAGGATTGGTTTTTTGATAATTATAAAGATGCCTTACAGCACTCGAACGAAGATACGCAGAATGAAGCCACTTTATACCGAGTAAGGGATGAAGTTTTGAAATACTGGGCTGGTGAATATCCAGATGCTATCCTAAACGCAGCTATTAAGGCTATAGAGGATACAGGAACTTTAAATTGGGTAGCGGCATCTTGGCGTTTTGATGTCCTAGAGCATTCATAAAAATGCGCTAGTAGCCAGCCCATTCGCGAGTAGAAATGCGAGTAGATTTTTTGGTTTATTTTTAGAAAATGGCTGTGGATAATGGGTGCGGAGCATAGTTAGACAGACGCCCTGCCGCCATTTTACAGCCGGTATTTTGAGGCTGGCTCTTATCCTTGCCTTCAGAAGGTTCGCAAAAACGCTGTTTTTTGCATATAAATCTCTATGATGTTGATAAGCCAAGCATTTGTGAGTTCGAATCCCAAGTGCGTTTTTGCTCGCAACTAAACAGGAGAAATTTATGAAACCAGCAAAGAAGCAAGAATATGAGCCTACGCCTGCGTACGATAAACTCGTTGACCTTATGCGCCAACGCGCCATTGAAGGCGGGCTTAATATGTCGGACACAGAGCTTCATAGAAGCGCACGCAATTTGATGGCTATGTAGAGTTTATGATAAGACAGGATGCTAAGAATAATGAAAAGTGAAGAGGAAGAAAATGATAATATTGTAACGGCAAGCAATTATCGTCTTGCTGCGGTTTCTTTTTGGCAAAGTGCTAAAATCCTATATGACAACCGCACCCTTACAAAGGATGGCAAGACTAGTATTACAACCGTGTCACCATTTTATTATCTTGTCTCTCATGCATGCGAACTCTTTTTAAAGAGCGCTCTTTTAAAAAGAGGAGTGACAGAAGCTGAATTAAAAAAACATAACATAAGGCATAATCTAACTAACCTATTAGAATACTTAGAATCAAAAAGCGTACATGTGACACCTAATACTAAATCAGTTTTACATTCACTCAATCAGGTGCATGAGAAACATATGCTAAGATACAATCTTCTGGTTTCAAGCAGTGCATTTAAACTTGAAGCAGCGACTATTTACGAAGCGCTTGAAGAGTTGCTCATGACAACGAGGCTTAGAATAGACTAATCATGCAACTAAGCTTTGTATGAAGCGGCTATTTGTATAATTAATTTTGTGCTTTATTATCAGCAGACAATCCGGCGCATGAGTTCGAAATCCGTTCGCTACGCGCCGCCATTTATTGATTGAGTGGCATCTCCTGCTGTATTAAGTAAACTTTGATTGGTTATTTAATAATGCGGCGGGGGTGGTTCGGGGCTTTTGTCTTGAGGGCCGTCGGCAGCTTCAGAGAGAGTTCTGAAGCGGTCAATCAGCACAGCCATTTGCTTTTTAAGAGTATTAATCTCTTTTTGTTGGGCATAGAGTTCCTTGCTCAAGCTGGCAATTTCTTCCTCCTGATGCCCCACAATCGTCTGTAATCTGATCATCATCTCATCCATAGTCCTGCTATAGTGAAAATGGATGGAAAAGCCAAGATTATTACCAATTTTTCTTAAATATGATTATAAAACAATGCCTTTTTTGAGGGAACCGGTCTTTACCTAAAGCACATTTTGTGCTAGTCTAAACCGTTGTTTTTATATGCATCTTCATAAATAAGGAGCCGTTATGAGTGATCTTAAAACCGCTAGGGAAACTTTCCTCAAAGCTAAAGAAGCGTTGCGTAATAAAATTGATTCGGACGAAGTAAGGGCGCAACTGCACACGGCTAAAGTTGCCTCATCGCGTAACGTGGAAGGTATGCTGGTGGACGGATTGGAACATGGTGTCTTTTTATCTGGCGCCACGCTTCCCCCGAAACAGGAAGAGGTTGTGGTTGCTTTTCTCAAGCAACATGCACCCAAAGAATTAGAGGATTACCAACAGGCGGTGGCGGCATATGAAGGAGCAGCCAAAGAGCGTAGTGGGCAATTTATGGAGCGCGTCCAAAAAGCAGTGGGGAATTCGGTGGAGCCGTCAAGACTAAGCCACCATTTCGCTAATCTGGATGATGAGAAGGCAATGGCATTAGGCGCCGCCATTCAAGCGGCAAGCGGAGATCTCAATCCGCTTATTGCTGCCCGTAACGAAGCCCAGACAGGCATTGAAGATCGGGTTTCGGCTCTTAAAGCAAGTATTGTCGAAAAGGGGCTGCTTCCGGAAGGCAGGGCGCAAGAGTTGGCAGAGGATGTACTCAAGCAACTGGAGGTTCGCGCTACCTCGCAACAGCAAAAAGTTACTGCCAAGAGTGCGTAGCACGCCTCGCTCACGACGGCTTGATACCAATCTTTTTTGATAACCTAAAACCGGATCTTCGTGCCTATCAGTATGTCGGCATCGTTATTGCCGGCAATGTTATCGACATTGCGGCGGGCATCAACCGACACATTCCAGCTCATGTTTTCCGCCACCGGCGCAGCGTAAGTAACGCCAAAATCCAGTTCGTTTCCGCTGGGGGTGAGACCTACACGTTGTGTCCCAATGACAGGATTACCATTGCCGTCTACTGACGATGTGGCAAGCGTTGCCGAGCCTGAGAACACTCGTAAAGGCGAACGCACCGAGAGAGACAGGTTGTCGCCGTTGCCGATTGCATCACGCTCTACCAGTGCCGCACCAAAGCTGCGCGCATAGAGGGGTGAAATGCTGGTAATGACGCCATCGCCTTGCGCACCATTGCTACGAACTACCGCTGCATCCACCAGCAATTCACGTTTGTCGCCAAGGGTAAAGACCGAAGACAGCCCCATCGACATGCTGTGGTTCGTATTGCCAAGACTAAGCGGGCCGTTTACGGCATAGGTCGTGCCGAGAAGTCCTGATTGCTCATTGAGCATGCCGAACGTTACGCCGCCTTTCCAGTTGTCGGAAAGTTGCGTAGAGATGCCACTGCCAAAAGACGTGGCATCCGGTTTTGTCCAGTCGCTGGTGGTGCCTGAATCGGATTGTGTATTCGACCACGATAACGCCATACGCGTATTGCCGCTGAGCTGGTTGCCGAAGGCTACAAAATTACCGCCCTGCGTCAGGTTTAACAGCGGCTCGGATATACTTGCAGATAGTGGGGTATCGTTACCCCACATGGCACCGGCAAACGAAGCGGAAGCCGATACGCCTGAACCCGCTGCCATGGTGGTACCGGCAGCGTCGGTGAAGGAAACAAACCAACCCTTCGTATCGTTGTTGTTAGCGGGATGATCGATCATCGGGCTGTCGCTGCTGATATTACCGAAGGAAAGGCTGCTACCATCGGCAAAATGGGTGGCACTACTGGACAGGCTTGGCGCGCCGACACTCTGGCTGACCGGAGAGGATGAATGCTTGGTGGAGACCAGACCGGAGAGGTTGACGGCAAAATCACGCTGGAAGCTGTCGAAGGCGGTGAAATTGCTTAAGGCGGTGCTGAGTTTGGACATTGAACCCAGCGCGCCACTGGTTAGCACTGTGCTGGTCACGCCACCAACGGATACATAGGTTCCACCGTTATTGATGACAGACAAACCGCCGACCGGCTGGAACGCCTGCGCCAGATTGATAAAGCCATTGCCGTAAAACGTATTGCCGAAGACGTGCCCGTTGTTAATGGTGCTAAGCGGCGTTGCCGTTTGCTCCAAAATGGTGGCGATGGTGCCTTTGGTGATCAGTTGCGGCCAGCGGGCTGCCAGCAACGCTGCTGCTCCGGCTCCTTGCGGGGCGGCCATGGACGTACCGGCGGAAAGCTTCAGGTAACTGGCATTCACCACATTAGGGGCGCCAACGATACAATCAATGCATTGGCCGTTGCCCGTAATTCCGCCGCCGTCAGCCATCAGCCACATGCTCTTATAAGCATAAAATTTACCGGTGCCGGAATAAAATCCGGCACTTCCCGGTACGGCGCTATACCAGTTCCATACTTCCTGAGAATTGGTGGAACCCATAAAAAACATTCTTTGCAACGCTGCATCGGTAAACAGGTTGGGGGCGTTTTTCTGCGTAGAGCTGCCGATATTGGCACCGCCAACGAAGGCATTGCCACTGTTGCCGCCTGCAAACACGATCACTGCGTTTTTAGAGGCGGCGTAATTAATGGCTGATGCCAAAGAATTGTAGAAAGCGACCTGCTGTGCCGGTGTGCCTGTTGGTCCAAGACTCAGGTTGATGACCTGCGCACCATTATTTACTGCATACTTAATGCCGTTGGCGACATCGTTGGAATTACCGGATCCTTGTGCATCAAGCACCTTGACCGCCATCAGGTTGGCAAGGGGCGCGACCCCGAGCATGCCGTTGCCGCCATTGAATTGTACGCCACCGACAATTTCGCTGGCGACAAAGGTGCCATGGCCGTTGTCATCACTATTCGCAATAGTTGGCGCGCACGCATTATTTAGACAGCTGATGCTGGAAATGTTTAAACCTCCGAAGCCAACCCACGAGGATTCAACGCCGGTATCCATGGTCGCTACTGTTATGTTCTGCCCATAATTTGCGCTCTGTTGAAGCGTCTGGGTGGCTCCGATCAGGAGATTTTGAGAAGAGTAATAATCCCATCCTGCTGGGCCGGGGGCAAAGCCCAGTCCCGCCATTGCATCGGTGCTGCTGGTTACTGTGGCTACAGCAAGTGCTGAAGTCAGTAATATGCGCTTCAGAGACATCGGGAATAAGGCGGTTTGAGCGGGCATTGAACGACTCCTTCATGCGGGATGAATGTGTGAGTTATCACCCCACATTTTAGGAAGGCATACCAAAGAAGCAATGTAAAACTCTATGAAAAACTGTAAATATATTTTAATTACAATTAGTAGGTAGGCCGCATGATGGCAGGGTTTTTCTTTTAAACCAGCGAATAGGCAAAAAGCATTCACCACCATTGGCACGGGGCGGAATTAATGTAAAAATAATATTATAAAACAATATGTTTTAGAGTTTTGGTTGATAGAAGGTCGGGCTTGGATAGCTATAAAAGCCATTCATCGCGAGGTCGTAACAATTACTTAATATTAATAACTTTGCAAAATCACCGAGACCCATTACAAGGGTAAGCGAGTTTATTAATTCCAGTAACCATCGATTGGTATGAGCGTAAAATTATGAGCAAAGCCCAAGAGCAAAAACGCGATGATAGTGATAATATTGCTGAGGGTTATGGCGCTCATCTCGACGAGTTGATTCTTGGTGATGATGGCGGGAAGCATTTGCGTGCGCTGGCATGTTCCCATGTGTCTAAATTTTTAGATTCAGTGCCGAGGGATAGCCAGCTGGCACTGGCAATTTGCCGTATGGTGGAACCCAATAAGATTGGGCTTCCGGAATTGGCTGATAAGTTTCCTGCAGGTAAAAAGACATTCCATGACACGTTGGAATCTGAAAAAGAGCGAAAAAAACCGGTCGTTGATCTGCAGAAAAAGCTGGCAGATGAAAGAAAGAAACTTCAGGACGAAAAAGGGGGCGATACTGATAGAAAAGAGCGGTTGAGCCAGATAAAACAAGAGCTCAAACAGATAGATAAAGATCTGGCGGAGTTCACAGAGATTAAATATACGCCACGCTATCCGGATGATTCCAAGGGGGTGGGATCTGTTAATGCGAATACGGTTGAGGAGCAGGACTGGAAGATTTTATGTGACTGGTTTAAAGATAATTCCAAGGAGCTGGTGGATTCACAGCCGGGGCATATATTCAAAAATCTGGAGATGATCAGTAAAGAATTAGGGCTCACAGAAGCGCAGGTCAATGTATTGACTCTTCTGGTCGTTCATGAACATATCGGGTTTTTTGAGAGTATTTTTGACGAATTACATCTCAAAAATCAAAAGCAATATAATGCGCTGATCGCAAAAATGCTGGGCGTGAAAACCGAAGAAGTATCCGAACTGTTTCGTTCTGATTCACCATTGGTGCAATATGGTTTGATCGATATTTCCAGAAACCCTGATGTTCCAAGTACCAGCGGATATTTGGATGCGTTGCTTTCAGAACCCGATGTGACCGTGGATGGTCTTAAAAAGCGCCTTATGGGGCATAGCATTCCCAGCGAGCTGGATTGGGAAAAAGATTTCAAAGGTTTGGGTGAAGATGGTACCAGAATGGTGCGGCTGATCGAGGCCACCATTGCTAAAAGGCAAACGGATCCAAAGGCTGAAGGACACGCCTTCTTTTTAGCGGGGCCACCCGATACGGGTAAGACTTCTGCCGTTGCGGCGTTGGCCCAGCATTTAAAGAAAACCCATCCGGATCTTGAATTGCGCGTGATTGGAGAAAATCCCGTGGAACGTGTTGTCGGGAATCATGATGATGAAGGGGGTTATTACGAGGAGCGGAAAGTTTCAGATAGCGCACCGCTTACCCCTCATGACAGGTTGGCGCAGATCAAAATGGCATTGGCTTTAGGTGGGAGTAATCCCAACATGATTTTTCTTATCGAAGAGCCCGACCGTCTGATGCCGCGTAATAAATTGACGGATGAGACCGATGAGAGCATTGATCGTGTTGTTATCCAAAGGTTGATTGAAAAACATGGCTCTACCGCCCTGATTTTTACGACCAATAACTGGTGGGATATTCATCCGGCGGCGCGCCGTCGTGTGAAGCAATGTATTGAGTTTGATGTGCCTGATGCTGCGGCACGCAAGGGGATATTGGATCGTTTATGCGAAACCAACAAAATAACCCTACCTGAGGCAGATCGTGAACGCCTTGCCAACACCTATGAAATTCCAGCAGGTAAATGGGCTTCCGCAGTAAAAAATGCAGCAATCACGGCTAAGGGGCCGGAGGATATTGCGCCTGAAATTGAATACTGGATTAAAAATCAGGCTAAACGGGATTTGGGAAGCGTCAATGCCGTGACCACCAAACGGGTTAAGCCGTTGCAGCCGTATGATTTCCAATTGCTCAATCCGGTGAATCCATCGATACCGCTGGATAAACTGTTTGATCGTGTAAAAAAAATGCCGGCGGGAAACCAGAGTTTTCGTATGTGCCTCGAAGGTTGGCCAGGAACGGGCAAGAGCGAATTCGTATGGCATCTTGCCGAGATGATGGGCAAAGAAGTGATTCATGCCAAAGCATCTGAGATATTGGATAAATACGTCGGTGGCACCGAGCAGAATATAGCCCGATTCTTTGAAGAAGCTCAGGAAAAGGGAGCTATTCTGCTGATCGACGAAGTGGACAGTATTCTGCGGGACCGCAGGGAAGCGAAGCAAAGCTGGGAGGTGTCACAAGTGAATCAGTTCCTGACCAGTCTGGAGCATTATAAAGGCATGGTGGCTGTTACGACCAATAATTTTGAAAGTATTGATGCCGCATCTAAAAGGCGCTTTGACTTCACCATGGGATTTGATTTTCTAACGCAGGAACAAAATACCCATGCGTTTAAAAAGTTTTTTGGCTTGGACAAACCGCAAGACTTCACCGCGCCAGACAATATGACTCCGGCGGATTATGCCAGAGTGTATAAACAGGCGGCTTTCATGGGAGAGCTTGAGAATACGGATTTCATTACCAGCCAGCTTAAGGCTGCCAGCAAGGAAAAACCCAAGGAAGATGTGCCAAGGTTGGCTCCGCCAAAACGGATGGGGTTTGGCGGACACGTAGAGGCCGTGGCTAAACGTGCTAGTGTCGCGCTTGTTGATCAATAAGACTCAATAAGTTAACATTTTTGGCGGCATTGTTAATAATATATTAATATAAAAAGGCATATAATTAACTTATATGCCTGCTATTGAGTACTTTTTAGGTATAAATATCTGTTGTTTATACCGAGGCTCATGTGGCGGGTAACGCTCACATGGTTTCTGAATTGCTATGTACGCAATACCTAAAAAAGTTAATCATCGCTATGCGTATGTGTTTCGCATCGCCCTGCTGACGTACTTGCTGATTTGCTGCGGTATGTGGACCTTCCAGCGCTATATGCTGTATCATCCGAAAGTCGAGAGGGAAACTCCTGCCAATTATGGCCTTGAAAACTATCAAAGCATTTGGCTTGTCAGTAACGATACGACCCATGTTCAGGTCTGGTATCATCGGGCGCGTGCCGGTTATCCCACCATTGTCTATTTCCATGGAAACAAGGGAGACCTCGGCGAGGAAGCACCCTTTTTCAGGCTGCTCACGGATTCTGGTTTTGGCGTGCTTGGCCTGAACTATCGTGGCTTTGGCGCGAGCGAAGGTGTGCCTTCAGAAGAAGGCTTTTATGACGATGCCCGCAGTACCATGAAATATGCTCTGAAGGTATTATCCCTGAATCCGCAGCATGTAATTATTTACGGTGAATCGCTGGGTACGGGGGTAGCGGTGCAAATGGCGACCGAATACCATGTTGCGGCACTGGTGCTGCAATCACCCTTCATATCCTTGCAGGCGCGCGTGCAGGCGGCTTGTCCATGGCTGCCTGTAAGTTTGCTGCTCAAAGACCATTTTGATTCTTTAAGCAAGATAGCGCAGATTCATACTAGGCTTCTTTTGATTCATGGGGAAGATGATGATGTGGTACCGGTAGCGGAAGGAAAGACGATTTTTGAACACGCCAATGAACCGAAAGAAGCGTTGTATTTCTCGCATCGCGGACATGACGATTTTGATGATGAGCAACTGGATGAAACACTGGTCGCCTTTAGTCATAAATACCATCTGATTGATTACCACTCCACAGGCTATGTAACGCCTGTTTCCGGCCATGGCTGAATTCGCCTGATGCCACAGCCAATCGCTCCAAATTTTTAATAAATCAATTAAAATCAATGGTTTGATATTTTCCCGCCTTTCGTCTGGGCGGGAATATTAACACAACCGTCATACACTTACCGTATGATTAGGTTAAGATAATTGCTCAATAAAACCATATATAGCATGTATTTCCTATGGCTCAAAAAAATGCCAATCCGTTTTTAGATCCCGAATTCGTTATCGCAATGGAGATGCGTTACGAAGATGTGGTCTGGAAAGAATTTGATACGCAAACAGAACGAAGCGGGCCCGGCTTCCCTGGCCATACACCGATCTATCCCACGGAAGATAGTTTTCTGCACATGTTCAGCCAGCTATGTACCGAACTCAAGCAACCTGATCTGACTAAAGCAGATGGAGGAGATGAGGATTTTTCTCCGAAATCTCCTATGGAACTTTTTTCTCTGATTGATGACGACGGGATAAAGCGCAATCACGCTATGATTATGGCGGTGATGCTGGGGCTGAATGAAAAGGAATGTAAGCAGTTCGTAGCTGCATCCTATGAAGATTATAAGGAAAGATACCCCAAGATAAGCCAGCATGCCAGATGGGGGCTGCATCAGCAATTAGCCTATGAGGAAGTAAAAAAAGCGTGGGAAGAAAAGATAGGGGCGCTTACACCAAATTATGACGAGGTTCTTGGCCATAAAAAAGATGACGTGCCCGAGCCCGCATTCGTTGAGCCTGTCGTGGAGCATGATGATCTCGAACCGGAAAAACCACAAGAGCCAGCACGAGATATCGCACACGTTGCCGCAGAGCCAGAGAAGTTGCCTACCATCTTGGGAGTCGTTCCGCAGATAGTGAAACAAACCAGAACCCAAAGCAGTAAAAAACGCAAACCACCTAAGGCGCCTGCGTTTCCCGATGCACCTGCATTAGATAAACCGGTAGCGGAAGCCAAGGTAGAGAAACTCGTTATTGCAGTTACTCCATCCGTTAGTCCTGATGTGCAACCGGACAATATTGTTATCAACCGGATTCCTTTTTCGCATGAGCGCCAAGCCTTTGATGAAAAAATTGAAGCCGCCGTTGCAGCTGCAACAGGTGAGGGGGAGGACAAAAATTTTCCTAATCAGGGAAGTGTATTACGTGCTTTGTTTAAGATGGCGCGCAGCCAGCCCGATACAGATGTCAACGTGATGCACTTACTTAATCCTGTGATGGGGCTCACACGAAATGAAGCCATTGTATTGGCCGTTACTATCGGTCTTAAACATGAAGAAAAAAGCCAGTATATGCGTGAAGCACAAGCGGCGTTTGCGGAGGCGGGCGGTGATGTGGAGAAGCATTGGCGTCATGTTGAAAATCCCGTGAATGAGGAGTTGCTGATTAATGTGCGCCCGATTTTAGTGGCCGATGCCATTAATGAGGAGCGCAAGGGTATTGCGATTAATTATTCTGAAATCAGTCCGAAACCACCTCAAAAACCAAAACCTTCTGTTACGGAAGCCGTTAATCCCGAACCCATTCGCCCAGCTGTTAAGACGCCGGTTGCAGAGGTGCCTGCTGCAGAGGTGAACCCCATTATTCCACCGGATGAACCGCCAACGCCTTTGGTTCTTACTCCTCCCTCAGAGCCGGTGTTAGCACCGAAGCCAGAGGTTACGGTTATAGCTCCTGTTATTGCCGCAGCGGTAGCTGCGACGACGCAGGAAGCCAATGTGATTGAAACACCCGTTGATGCGCCTGCATTGCCTTCTAATAATGCTAAAACTTCAGAGGTAACTGATACATCTGCAACTGATGCACCTTCAGTAAAAAAGGCGGATATTCTGGCGCCTAAGGTTGAAAAAATACCTAAGCCAGAAAAGCCAAAAGCAGATAAACCAAAGCCAGCAAAAGATGAAGGTGAGCCGAAGCCACCGCGTCCTGCGCCCAAGCCTGCGCGCGCGGAAGAAAAAGCTCCTGTCGTGATAACAGATGATATGCGTGCAGGCCAGAAAGCCGCTATCGAAGAAGCGCGCAAACAATTTGCCGAGCTTAAGACGCATGATGAAAAAGCTATTGCAGCAATATCAACCCAGTTAATACTCCAGCTGGTTGAGCATTCGCCTTTAGGCACAGGCTATAAGGCGAAGAAGCTGCATGAAGCTGCCGCCGGCAAAATTTCCATCCCCACATTCCAGAGCTTGGTGGGGGGAGGGACCCTCAATCCGGAAAGTTTTGCCGTGGGTGGTGCGGTCGATGCTTTAGTGCCTAATCTGGTTATTGATCCATCCTATCGCGATGAAGTTACCAATTATCTGATTGGTATTCCGCTACCACAGATGCAAGCGCCTGCGCACGATGTAGTGAACTATGTAAAAGATAAACAGGGTAATATCGCTGATGTTATGCGTCTGATGCGCCGTCATCACCGCAGGGACATTGAGCATTTTTGTAGCGACGTGCTGCATTTTAAAAAAGATGCATTTACGCGGTTAACGATGGGTAAGTGCCAGCGCTCAATAGGTGAGACGGATATTGTCGCTACGGCAATAACCAATCTTGGGCTTGAGGCGGAAGACGACCAGCTTATCTTCCGTAAGATGGCATTGCTTATTCCACTGGATACCACGCAGGAGGCGCTTCGGGAATGTTTTACCCCGCCACCCATTACTCCGGTTACGGATGAAATAGATGCTATAGAGACGAAGAAAAAACACTACTTTGTGAATGCCGATGCGACGGAGCCTGTTGACCGTGCCGTTGCCCTTAGCCGTTTTTACGAGTTGCTCCGGATGGTGCATGGTAAGCGCGACTTTGATGAGCTGGCAGAGGCTGTTGCTGCTAAAAGTGGTAGGGGCAGCGCGGTGCAGGAAGAGATCAGCCGTGGTATGAATAATTCTGGCGGGCGTGGCGGGTTTGATCCCGAAAAAGAAGAAAAAATCAAAGAAAAGAGCAACAGGAAGCTGAATATCGATATTGCAAAAGCGGTAGCGGATTTTGCATTCCCCGATCCGGCAGATACGACATTGCGCGACCAGTGCATCGAGTTTCTCGGTTCGGAGGAAAAATACCGGCTCTCACAAAGTGCGGCATTGGACAAAGCATGGGTTACGCGTAGAGCGGCGAGTGGTGGCGGGGTGGTAGGTGCTAGGGATGATGATGAACCGCCAGCCAGCCAACGCTAGAGAACTAGCCGTGGCTGGCTTGGACGGCCTTGTTGCTACATGGAAGAGAACTGACGTTCTAATTCCTTTGGGTTTTTAGCCCACAATTCACTGAGCTGCGCTGACATTGGATCAGGAAATATATCTTCTTTTCCAGCGGACAAGCCATCAAGAATATTTTCTGCGGTGACTTGCGGGCTGGTTTTATTCATTTCAAACCCTTTGGCCATATCCGTATCAATGGGACCAGGGAAAATACCGTGGACAGTGATTTTTTTTGCTTTCAGTTCGGAGCGCATCGCTTGCGTAGCCGAAAAAAGCGCTGCCTTTGACGCGCTGTAGCCACCGATTCCAGCCATGGATGCCAATCCAACGATGGAAATAACATTGGCAATGGCGCCCCCGCCATTTTTTTCAATCAGAGGTGCAAAGCTATGCACCATGCTGAGTGTACCAAAATAATTCACTTCCATATCGCGCAACAGCATTGCACGGTCTCCGCTGAGTACTCCGGCGGGTGACAAAACCCCCGCGTTGTTTATAAGCACATCAACATCCTGAGCGGACTCCACCGCTTTTTCAATCTGGGTGCGGTTGGTTATATCCAGTCCCACAGCAACCACGCGTGGGTCAGAAAACGTAGGAAGTTCGCTGGTTTTTCGGGCTGCGGCATAAATCTTTTTTACGTTTCTTTTCAGCAACGCTTCTACAATAGCTTTACCAATGCCACGGTTTGCTCCACTGACAAAGATGGTTTTGCTATCTAGCTTCATGTTCATTCTCCTGTAAGTGGATTATTTTGGTTCAGTTAAAACATCATTGATGCTGGCGGTACGTTTTTTCATCCGGCCGTCATCAGCAAATTCCCAATGCTCTAATCCGTATGATCTAAACCATTGCCCATTGTGATCATGCCAAACATATTCAAACTGGACAGCAATTTTTTCACCTGAAAAAATAAATAACTCCTTCTTTAGCTTATAGTCCACTTCCTTTTGCCATTTACGGGTGAGAAAAGCTTCAATTTCGGTGTGCCCCTGCAAAAATTCGTTACGGTTCCGCCATACACAATCTTCCGTATACGCTTTGGCTACTTTTTGTGGGTCGCGCGTATTCCACAAATCCTCAGCAATCTGAACTTTCTGTCGTGCGGATGCTTCAGTGAACGGCGGGGTAATCGACATATCATCTATCCTTTAAATGAGAAGGCAAAAAGGGAAGAGTAAATCGTACTCTCCCCCTCTTTATTATTAAGCTGCCTTGGAGACGTTTGCCGTTGAGACTTTTGGGAAATCGATCTCAGTTGCGGCTACATGATTAAAATAATTGGTGAAGATGTTGAAGCTAACCACTGCGACAATCTCAACGATTTCTGTATCGTTAAAACCAGACGCACGTACGGCTTTAACATCAGCTTCGGATACATGGCCACGTAACGTTACAATCTTGCTGGCAAAAGTGAGAGCCGCTTGTGTTTTAACATCAGACGACTTGCCATTTAAATTTTGCGTCAATTCACTATCTGCAATTTTTTGCATTTTGCCAAGTGTGGTATGAGCCGATGCGCAGTAGTCACAAGAATTAACACCAGCAACCGTCAGTGCAATTTGCTCACGAAGAGCTGAAGAAATACTGGTGGTGCTAAGTGCCTCGGCACCGCCCAGAAAAAAGCCAAGCGTGGCAGAAGAGTGCGCCATGGTGGTAAAAATATTTGGAGTTCCGCCAAGCATTTTTTTAACGGATTCTAATTGCTCTTTGGCTTTTGCGTTAGGGGTGGTGTTGGGTTGTATACGTGTTGTCATGGTAGTGCTCCTGGATTTGAAACTTATATCATCAGAAATATTTGACGATGTGGTTATCACTCTCGTCCGGTCATTTCTGCTAAGACCGTTTACCGGTACTTAATACCGGTTTCTCTTTCTTGTATATACCTATCAATAGATAGACACAAGTATAAAATTTTTACCCTCTCACTATGCTCTCAAGCGCGCCAATACGATATCAAGAGTTTCTTCAAGATAGCGCTCATCATTCCGTGCGCGGGCAATCAGCATTGCTCCTTCAACGGCTGCGACAATTTCCATCGCAGAACTTTTAGGTCGGATTGTGTTGTGGACGGATCCATCAGCGGCACCTTCTTTCAGCAATTGTTCAATCCCATTTTCAAATAGTGTAAAAAAGTGATTTAGTTTAGTCTTCCCTGATGCCTTTACCGCGTGTATATCGGCTGATAGCATGCCGCAAAGGCAGAAATTTTTATCTTTTCCGGAGACGGTACGAAGCGTTTTGAATAGCGATTTAATCCGCCCCAGCCCATCGGTTTTAAGTGCCGTGATGGAAGCAAAAATATCTGAAAATATGAGCGTGTAGCGGTCAACAAGCGCTGCAGCCAGATCTGCTTTGGTTGGAAAATGATAATGAATGCTGGAGGTTTTAATTCCAATTTCATCTGATATATCCCGATAGCTGAAGGCATCAAAGCCTTTTAGCTGCGTCATCCGCTCGGCGCTTTCCAGTATCTGTGTTTTGGTGTCCATAGTCATATTCTATCTATCTACTAGTAGATTTGTATCATGTGCCCCACAAACATGCAAACGATATTTTTCCAAGAGAAAATGTATATTGTTAATTATCAATCAAAGATTTTTTTATAATACTCCTGATCTGTGGCCATGCCTCTGATTTAGGAGAAATAAACTCAATATGACCGGTATTATGCAAGACGATTGACTCAGCCTTATCACCAGCGGCCGTAGCTGCATTTGCGTAATTAATGCCGAAACGTTCCGGCACAATCATATCAAGGTCACCGGATATAATAACCTGCGGCACGTGCAGCGGAAGCATGGCAGCAGGAGAGGTATCGGCATACACATCTTCACCGGTGCGGTGCGGAGCATCAATCAGCGCATCAATCAGTGGCGGTGTTACACAAGAGGACGGGCCATTTTTACGGTAATCAGCCAAGTCATTAATACCAGCCAATGAAATAACGGCCTTGATAGGTAGCGGGTCGTTCGCATGGAGTGGGCTCTGTCGATTTATACCACTGCGTCCGGCAGCCCAGAGTGCCAGTTGCCCACCCGCAGAATGTCCGACAATGACAACATGCGAAAGATCCAGATTATTGTCAGTGGCAATATCGCGCAGTTTGTCTATGGCGTGCGCTACATCCAGAAAAGTAGCAGGGTATCCGGCATCTTTTGTTCCTAACCGGCGGTATTCAATATTCCAGACGGCGATATCATAATGACGCAGATCTTCCGCGATATAATTCATGATGTCTAACCCTGGCAAGGATTCTAGCCAGCAACCGCCATGTATCAAAATGAGAACTGGATGAATACCATCCGAGTCAGGAAGCCATAATTCACCGAATTGATCTGTCTGGTCGCCGTAAGAAATATGTCTGTTTGCTTTAGGTTTTGGCAGAGCCAGCAGCTCATGGAAATCCATGGTTGCTTTGGTGTCCTGATTGAACAGCATCATGCCTGCTACTAAAACGGATGTGGCAATAACTCTGAATAGTAAAGTATTTTTCATTGCGGGTGTGTAGCAAAAATATCATTCATTATGCGATATAACATTAATATCTCTTTATAATAATACCTACAATAACTATTGAAAAATAATTGTACATTTAACCACTGTATGGTTGTGTAAAGCAAATTTAAGGGGATCAATCCATGGTCAATGTTCGCAAGAAAATCTACACATGTACCACTATGACAGCTTTGGTTGCATTAACCATGTTAAGCTCGGTTGCATGGGCGGATGATCCTGCTCCGGCACCGTTTGACGATAAGCTTCTTGGGGATGTGGGCGGAGAGCGTCAGAAACTCAGTGATGCGGGGGTTGATGTTACACTCGAATATAAAGGTGATTTCTGGTCGGTGCCTTCCGGTGGCATTAAGCACGGTGGAAATTACAATGATAATCTGGATATCAAATTTGATTTTGACGGCGAAAAACTTTTCGGCATCAAAGGCAATAAAGCACGTTTCTGGGTTTTAAATAATTTTGGGGGCACCCCGAACGTATCGCGCGTGGGAAGTCTGCAGGCGATTGATAATATTGAAGTGAAAAAGAACTCATTCAGGCTGTATGAAGCATGGGTGGAGCAAACTCTATGTGATGACAAGCTTTCGCTCCTTGTTGGGGTTCATGACCTTAACTCGGAATTTGATGTGACCGACATGAGCGCTAATTTTATCAAGCCCACTTTCCAGATCGGGCAGGCGTTTGCAGGTACCGGCAAGAACGGACCCGCCGTATTTCCTCATCCGTCACTGGCATTTCGCGCAACACTCAAGCCAATCGAAGACACCTATGTTTCGGCAGGTGTTTTTGATGCGGTGCCTGATAGCCTGACCGATCCGCGCGGAACACATCTGCATTTGAGTTCAGGCGATGGGATGTTGTTGGTTGCAGAAGCTGGATACACTCCTAAAGCGCCTGATCAACCTGATTCTACACCTAACAAAGTTGCTGTAGGTGCTTGGATGTACAGCAAGGAAACGGGTGATTTATCCGATGTTGATGGTGCGGGTAATCCGGTGCAGCGTCGTCTTGCCGGTGCGTATTTTCTTTCCACCTACCAGTTCTATCATGATAAGGCGGCTGGGGAGGATATTGGTGTATTCTTCCGTTCTGGCATTGCCAACGGTGACGCCACGCAGGCGGACTGGGATTATGAAGTGGGATTCGTCGGCAATGGCTGGATCCCGACACGCCCTGACGATGAAATTGGTATCGGTTTATCGCAGGCTCATAACTCCAATCATTACATGACGTCTGTGGCCAATGCTGCGGATCGCAATGAATATGGATTTGAACTTTATTACCGTGACAAAGTCATGAAAGGCGTAACGTTGCAGCCTGATTTGCAGTATATCATCAATCACGGAACCAGCAATCGTACCAAAAATACGACTGTGATCGGATTGCGTCTGGACATCAATTTCTAGGTTTGGGGGGTGTCCGCTGCTATTTTTAAGAAAAAACGGGTCTGCGGACGCGCTCTGGCAGTTAAAAATACAAATCAATTATAATACAGTGGGTTGGTTTATTTCTGTATTGAACAGAAAAAATAAGCAATTTAAGCGCTGCAATACAGATGGCATCGGAATTGTATTTGATTAAGTCTTTGATTTATCTGTGGATGGCTTTTTCAGTTTACTGATAAATAAGCATTAAATTCAACGCGGGTGTTGCTGTAAATGATGGTAACCCCCTTGTTTATTTTACATCTTCACCTTGTAAAACCGTCGGATTTATTTTGGAGTAGGGGCCTGTTTCGTGGTATATTTCGCACATGAATCAGTCCCTTCCATATGTGGACGATGCCGCGACCCCGTCAAACGGAGTGGAAATCGGAACAACTAAAGATGTACCTGCCAAAGACACTGCAGCTACGTCCTTTTCTGCGATGTCTGAAAAGGTGCTGACAGAAAAAAGACGCACTCCCGGCTTAAAGCTTTTCGATTTTTTACTTTACCCTGTATTCACCAACATCGGTGTATTCGGGATTTCTGTTGCCGCTACCTACCTAACCACACGTGGGGGTGACCGCGACGCAGCAGGCAAACTTATCTATGGAAAGACCGGAGAGTTTTTCCAGAAGCGCGGCGAATGGATGATCGATAAATTCAAGTCCATGGGCCTGACGCATTCTCAGGCGGACATGGGGAAAATGGTGTTTTTTTCCTTTCTGGACGGATCGCTTTTAGCGCCATTTGTGAAAATGCTGGAAGACCGCCGCGAACGCATTGCCATGAAGATTGACGAAACGCTCGGTACCAAACCGGATGATGTATCCATCTACACTGCCGAACCCAAACAGACGTGGCTGAGCGTACTGGGCGGCCGATTTGCGACCGCAGCCATTGTTGTTCCCACTGCCGTTGCACTCGATAAAACCGGACTGAACGACAAGCTGTTCAATAAACCAGGTGAACAAGTGGGGGCATGGCTTTCAAAAAAGCCGGGCGTAAAGAAATTTTTCGGCAAGCTTGATGTCAAAGAATTATCGCGCATTGCATTTTTTGAGGCGTTTTATACATCCGTCTGCACGGCGGGACTTTATTTTTCCAGCCGATTTCTGGCAAGGCGTACAGGCGGTAAAAATGAGGATAAACCTGTAGCCGAAACTGCGGTTCAAGCGCAGCAGCCTGTCGTTACCTCATCAGAAACACCGATGCAGGAAGACGACAAAAGAGTCAGTTTCCGTGAACAGGTGCAATTAAAACCAAAGACCGTAGAATCTCGAAAAACCCCGAGCGCGGTTCGCACAACATTCGACACTCACCGTGAAAAATACCTTGAAGATCGCTCGCATCAGGCGGCGGTGTTAGCGGTATAGGCACATATCGCGGGTGTTAGGTGAATTTTAACATACCTCCGCTATGTATCTGGTATGTCAACATGTGCCGTAGTAATCCATGAACGCTGATTCCGATAATCACAAGCCGCCTTCGCGGGCAAGCCTGTATGCCATGAGTCTGGCATCGCTGGGCATTGTCTTTGGTGACATTGGCACCAGCCCGCTTTATGCGCTTAAAATTGTTTTGTCGCTAGCAGGTGAAAATCCTGATCCGTCGGCCATCATGGGGGTGCTATCGCTGATACTCTGGACGCTCATACTGGTGACATCGCTGAAATATGTGACCCTCGCCATGCGTGTCGATAACGACGGCGAGGGGGGCATTCTGGCGTTGATGTCGCTGCTGGGAGTAAAGCTCAGGCCTCGGCCGGTAATTATTGCGCTGGGATTAATGGGGGCGGCCCTGATTTATGGTGATGGTGCTATAACACCTGCCATTTCTGTCTTATCTGCTCTGGAGGGGCTTGAAATAGCCATTCCCAATGTACAGCCCTATATCCTGCCGATGGCGGTGGTCATATTGCTTTTGCTTTTTGCCCTGCAGCCCAAAGGTACCGCGCATATAGGAAGGCTCTTTGGTCCGGTGATGTTGCTGTGGTTTATCATATTGGCAGTGCTTGGGTTGTTGGGGGTCATGCAGCATCCGTCGGTGCTGCTGGCGATCAATCCGCAATATGCCATCAGTTACCTGCTGGCTAATGGTTTGAAGGGATTAGCTTTGCTTAGTGGCGTTTTCCTCTGTGTAACGGGTGCTGAGGCGCTTTATGCTGACATGGGGCATTTTGGTGCAAAGCCGATACGTTTTAGCTGGGCCGTTATTGTATTTCCAAGCCTGTTGTTAAACTATGCCGGACAGGCCGCTTTGGTGCTTAGCGGAGCATCTGCCAATGACAGCATCTTCTTTCGCCTGTGTCCGGCTTCACTGATGATTCCGTTAGTTATTTTAGCAACGGCTGCCACCATTATCGCCAGCCAGTCGATCATTACCGGTGCTTTTTCTATGACACGTCAGGCCATTCAACTGGGGTGGTTACCGCGTCTGGAAATCAGGCAAACTTCGGCGGAAGGATATGGCCAGATTTATGTGGGAGCGGTGAACTGGTTGTTGATGGTGGTCACTGTTAGTTTGACTATAATCTTTAAAAAATCGGATAACCTTGCATCGGCTTACGGCATTGCTGTATCGGCTACCATGTTGGCTACCTCTGTGCTTCTGTTCATTGCTATGCGCGAAATCTGGCACTGGAGTCGCTTAAAGGCAGGGTCGGTAGCGCTGGTATTCCTGACGATAGATAGTACGTTTTTTATCTCCAATCTGGCGAAGTTTGCGGATGGTGGGTATATCCCCGTCATGTTGGCCGCTGTGATTTACGGGGCTATGATGATCTGGCACCGTGGGGTCGAAATTGTCTCGGAAAACAATCAGCAAACTGTGGTTCCCATTGGTAAATTCATGGCGGGACTGGAGGAGCAGAAGATTGCGCGTGTTACGGGTACAGCCGTATTTCTGACTCGCACGCTCACTGATGCGCCGCCGGTTATGGTCTGGCATGTGAAACATAACCGCGCGCTGCATGAGCGTTTATTTGTTCTCACCGTCATTACGGAATCGGTGCCGTGGGTGAAAAGCGGCACACGGTTGAGCTTACAGGAAATTGCCCCGCATTTCTGGCGGGCAACGGCGCGTTACGGTTTTATGGAGCGGCCTGATATTCCGGAACTTCTAAAACAATCATGTAAACTTGGGTGCACTATCGGACTTAATGACGTGACGTATTATGTTGGTCATGAAACCATACTCGCTACCGATAATAACAGAGGCATGCCCTACTGGATGGAGCTTGTGTTTGTCACCATGCAGCGCAATTCCTCGCATGTCAGTGATTATTTCGGGCTCCCCACCGACTCACTCGTTGAGGTGGGGCGGCAGATCGTTATATAACGAATTGAGCTGACGTTACCGCAAGCTGTGCTATGGTCGCTAGCAGATCTCAACTGTTTTATTGCTAACATTACATGCCGCCTGTTCTTTCTGTTTCTGATGTGGGTAAAACCTATGGTAACACCGTTGCGGTAGACGGTATTTCCTTTGCCGTTGAAGCAGGCGAGATTGTCGGGTTGCTTGGACCAAACGGAGCAGGAAAGACCACCACGATTAATATGGTCTTGGGCGTGCTGATACCCAGTTCCGGCAGCATTGTCATTGACGGAATCGATATCAGTAAGCATCGTTCGCAGGCACTTTCACGCACCAATTTTGCGGCGGTGTATGCCCCCTTGCCAGGAAACCTTACGGTCGTACAAAACCTTCGGGTTTTCGGTATGCTGTACCGTGTGAAAGAGCTATCCAAGCGCATCGAGGAGTTGCTCGTGCAGTTTGATTTGCTGCCATTCCGCAACAGCAAATGCGGGGTGTTATCATCGGGCGAGCAGACGCGTGTGTGTCTGGCAAAAGCGATGTTGAACCGCCCGCAATTACTGCTGCTGGATGAGCCGACGGCTTCGATTGATCCTTCCAAAGCGCAGGAAATCAGGGCCCATGTCCGCCGCTTTGCCGAAGGTAATGTTGGCATATTGTGGACCTCCCATAACATGCAGGAAGTAGAGGAAGTCTGTGACCGCGTGTTGTTTATGTCCAAAGGAAAAATACTGCTGGCAGGCAACCCCAAAACCTTGCCGCGGGAGCATGGCAAGGAAACGCTGGAGGAATTGTTTATCGCGGTGGCGCGTGAACCTCTGACGCTGAAGGGAACCTATGCAGCCTGAGAGGATTTTTGCCATCGTGCTGCGCCAGTGGTATCTGACCAGCGGCAGTTTAACCCGCATCATTCCGATGTTTATCTGGTTTGGGATCGATATCGTGTTGTGGGGATTTATCACCCGCTATTTCAATAGCGTAAATGCTGCGAGTGGCGATTATGTGCCGGTTCTTTTAGGCACGATATTGCTGTGGGATCTTCTGGTCCGTGTGATGCAGGGAACAACGATGGCGTTTATGGAAGATACGTGGTCACGCAATTTTCTCAATCTTTTTGCCACGCCTATGAACACCTATGAATATCTCAGTGGCCTTGTTCTTTCGAGCATCCTGACGAGTTGTCTGGTTGTGGTGTTCATGTTGTTACTGGCGACTTCGGTGTTCGGATTATCGTATATGGCCTATGGCATGATGATGGTTCCTTTTGTCATGGCACTGTTTTTATTTGGCATTTCTCTTGGCGTGTTGGGTTGCGCCGTGATGCTCCGGCTGGGGCCGGCAGCGGAATGGTTTGTCTGGCCAATTCCCGCGTTAATTTCTCCCTTTGCCTGCGTGTTTTACCCCAAGGCTATTTTACCGCACTGGATGCAGGTGGTGTCCTCGGTGTTTCCGCCTTCCTATGTGTTTGAGGGTATGCGCACGATCACGGCGGGTGGGCAGGTGGATGCAGCCGGCATGTATACCGCCGTTGGCTTGGCGTTTGGTTATATTCTGCTGGCGTGCCTGTTGTTTGCGCGGGTGTATTATCACGCGCTCAAGTCTGGCCTTATCGCCCGCTATAGTGCTGAAACGGTGAGCTAAGTTTATGGTGTTATCCGCAATAAATATAGTGTGGATGCGCCGTGATTTACGGTTGCACGATCATGCGGCACTGTATCACGCCCTTCAGGCGCAAGGTTCTGTGCAGCCAGTATTTATTTTTGATACCGAGATTTTAGCGCATTTCCCTCACCGTAATGACCGCCGCCTTAGTTTTATTGTCAGTGCGCTGTGCGATATCGACAGGGAATTACAAAAGCGGGGAGGGCGACTCTTGGTATTGCACGGCAACGCCAAAGAGATCATTCCCACGCTTGCGCAGGCGCTGGGAGTTGGAAATATTTATGCCGCCGAGGATTATGAGCCCGAAGCGATGAAACGCGACGCTGCGGTGGCGGCACAGTTAGAAGGCACGGCAAAGATTACCTTTGTCAAAGATCAGGTCATTTTTTCACCTAAAGAAATTTTGCTGGAGAGTGGCGCGGCCTATAAAGTGTTTACGCCGTATTCCAATAATTGGCGCAGCCGCATCACTCCCTTATCCTCCATGCCGTATGAGTATAATGATAAAGGCCGCTATGCCGCATTTGACGGGGTGATGCAGCGCATACAGGCTTGTGGGCTTCAATATATCGATCTGTCAGCAGGGCCGGAAGCAGCGCTTGAGGCGGTAGAATACGATTATAACAAGGATACACTGTGGCCGACGCAAGGTGCGGTTGCACGGCTTCAGGAATTCATATCTGAGAAATCAAAAAACTACGAATTCAGCCGTGATGCCATGGCGGTGCATGGCACCAGCCGCCTGTCGCCTTACCTGCGTTTTGGGCTGGTTTCGGTGCGTGAGTGCGTCCATCGTGCCATGGAAGCGGGAGCGATCAAATGGCTTACCGAACTGATATGGCGCGAGTTTTATGCGATGACGTTATTTCATGTGCCTGAATCCGCCCATGTGGAATGGAATCCCAAATACCGTGGCAGGTTGGACTGGTCGCACAATGAGGGTCATCTGGCAGCGTGGCAGCAGGGCAAGACCGGTTATCCCGTGGTGGATGCAGCGATGCGCCAGTTGCTTACCGAAGGCTGGATGCATAACCGCGCACGCATGATCGTTGCTAGTTTTCTGACCAAGCATTTACGCATTAGCTGGACGAAGGGCGAAGAGCATTTCGCTCAGTATTTAATGGATTACGACATGGCTTCCAACGTGGGGGGATGGCAATGGGCGGCGTCCACCGGAACCGACGCACAACCCTATTTCCGTGTGTTCAACCCCAGCCTGCAAAGCGAGAAATTTGACCCGAAAGGTGAGTATATCCGCCGCTATGTGCCGGAATTACAACGCGCTCCCGCGGACACGCTGCATGCGCCGTGGAAGCATCCGTTGCTGATGAATTATTATCCCCCGATTGTCGATCATGCTACCGCCCGCGATCAGGCGCTCGCCATGTTCAAAAAGCTGGCTTAGAGTCGCGGCGTCATTGTGGGCTTGCCAGCGTGTTATTTTGCCCTTATTTGTTAATTAACAATACAAAACAACACTATTTACGGATTGGCCTATGGCGAATACCAACACCCAATTATGGCAATCTGAAAAACTTCAGTCAGCTGCCTACGATGAAATCGTCTACACCAGCTTCCCTTTTCCGCAGACCAGTCCGTTGCTGATGCAGAGCAATGCGCGCTTGTTTGGATTTATAGCGCCATCCCCGCACAAAGCCCGCATTCTGGAAATTGGCTGTGCTTCCGGCGGGAATATCATGTCGATCGCATCATGCTTTCCGGAAAGCCACTGCGTGGGCATTGACTATTCGGTGCGGCAAATCGCATTGGGAATGAGTGATATCAAAGCGGCAGGTATCAGCAATCTTGAGCTGTTGCATATGTCGGTGATGGACATCACCAAAGATTTTGGCCAGTTCGATTATATTATTGCACATGGTATTTTTTCATGGGTTTCACCCGAGGTGCAGGAAAAGATACTCAGCGTGTGCAACGTGAACCTTGCCCCAAACGGTATCGCGTACGTCAGCTACAACACATTGCCCGGATGGAATAATCTCAAAAGCCTGCGTGATGTGATGATGTATCATGCTGCTGGTTTTCAACGCCCCGCCGAACGGATCCAGCAGGCGCGCTGGGTGCTAAAATTTATGAATGATAGCACAAAAGGGGATTCGAGCCTGATCGCTACGGCAGTTGAGCGCGAAATACAAAATCTGGAAGGGCAGCCCGATTACTATCTTTTCCATGAGTATTTAGAAGAACATAATCAGCCGCTGTATTTCCATGAATTTATGCTTCGGGCTAAAAATCACCAGCTGCAATATCTGGGTGATGTGTCCATCGAAACGATGTACTCCGGCAATTTACCCGAAGAAACATCACTAATACTGGCGACCAGCAATGATATTGTCCGCACCGAGCAATTCATGGATTTCATTAACGACCGACGCTTCCGCCAGACGCTTTTGTGTCATGATGAATCAGATCTCAGCTGGAACGTTCCCCATTCCGTGTTGCAGGAAGGCTGGTTTGTCTCCAAATTTTCCTTTCCGGAAGGATTCGCCCAGCACAACATCATCAGTGGACAAAAACTGAATTTCACCGGCGCTCTTAACTTGAGGCTGAGTGTCGAAGACCCGATGATTCTTGCCATGTTGCAGGTTTTCCACGGGTTAAAAAAACAGGCCATACGTTCGGGGCAGTTAACGGCACTAGCGGCTGATAAATTACAGAAATTAAATTTCCGCCTTAAACCGGAACAAGTGGCCGCTCTTGAAGAAAAACTGCTTAACACGATTGTGCGCTATATTTTTATGGGCGGGGTTGCCTTCTACATCGACCAGTTTCCTCATGCCACCAGTGTGTCTGCAAAACCTAAAGCGTCAAAACTGGTGCGCTATCAGGCCAGCGTTGGTGAGTATGTCAGCAACCAGCGGCAGGAGTCTATCTCCGTCAGTTATTTCCAGCGGTTGTTGTTACAGTCGATGGATGGTACGCGTGATCTGGCGGCGCTGATTCAGGTCATGATACAAAATTTTGAAGACAAGAAAGTGATGATGAACGACACGAATGGCCAGCCGCTTGAGCTGGAAGAGGTCAAGCGGCGGTTGCCTAAAATGGTGCCGGATACGCTAAGTGCGCTGTGTGAGTATGCGCTGCTTGTAGCCTGATGCGGCCCTATATCCTTCCTTTGCTTCTGTTGGTTATGTTGTCCTCGTGTGCCACGAGGAACGAACGCCTGAAACAGCAGTCGGATTCCCTTGCCGCCAAAGCCGGTATGCATCGCGCCAATGTCTATGCCGGCGATGTTCCATTACTGGCCTATGAACGGCTGGGAAGCCCGCTGGCAACGCTGCATATCTATATTGAAGGTGATGATAATGGCTGGCTGAACGGCAATACATTTTCAGACAACACGCCTTCCGTTCCTGTGGCGTTGCAGCTTGCGGTGGCCGATCCTTCGCCCAATGTCGTGTATATGGCACGTATGTGCCAGTTCGGCATGAGTGCTGTGTGTGAGCGTACATCCGAACCATTCAGTGACGCTGCCATTGCTGCCTATCAGCAGGCAATGAATCGCTGGAAAGGCTACCCGATGGAGCTGACCGGATATTCGGGTGGGGCGGCAGTAGCGTTGCTGGTAGCTGCCCGTCGTCAGGACGTGGTGGCTATCCGGACGGTAGCGGGTGTAGTAGATACAGATGCTCTGGCGGTGCTGCATCAGGTGCATCCGTTAACCGGATCACTGAATCCTGCATCGGTGATTGCCCGAACTGCTACCATTCCGCAACGTCATTTTGTATCGGATAAAGACTATGACGTACCGCCTCCGGTGGTGGCAGGGTATCAGGGGCAGATGCCAGCAGGGCATTGTAGTGCCTATAACGTGATAACATCGGTAACGCAGCCATCGGACTGGCGGGATATCTGGCCGGTGTTGTTGAACCAGCCGTTACCTTGCATGGGTGCGGGTGATGTGCGCTGATGTCAGCGCGGGAGGTTTTTTTCCCGTTCGGCTTCCCAGTATTTGATCAGGCGGGCGAAACGGCTGAACCCGTAATTCACTGAATTGATAAAACCGTAAAAACCTTTGAGAAAATAGCCGCGCAGTATATAGGCTTTGAAAAAACTAATGGGGAATTCAAGGACAATACGTAAACCCAGCAATATGGGGCGTGCGTTGCGTGCCAGCATATTATCGGCCTGCATGGTGGAATAGCGGTTGATTTTGGCGATGCTGTGGGTGAATCCGCGTGAGGAACGATGCTCAACGATATGGTGTAGCATCCCTACGGATCCTTTGTGCATATGTACAGAATCATGTACGGTGCTGGCATCAAAGCGCCCGCAGCGCCGGTCATACAGGCGGATGGCGTTGACTTTATGGGCGAACCATCCGGGCATAGTTTCCCACGGAAGTATTTCCACGATATCCATCGTGTAACCGGAATCCGCCGGAATGCCTGTTGCAAAAAGCGCGCCTATTTCTTCTGCCAATGCGGCGCTGATGACCTCATCGGCATCGATATTTAACAGCCAGTCGTTGCGGCACTGGTCTTCACCAAAGCGCTTTTGTTCGCCGTATCCGGGCCATGCGTTATAGATCACACGTGCCCCCGCACTGGCGCTGACCTGAACGGTATCATCCTTGCTGCCGCTGTCGATAACAATGACTTCATCGGCCCAGTCGCGGACACTTTCAATAGTTCGGGCAATGCGGTCGCCTTCGTCAACGGCGATAACAAATACCGATACAGGGATTTTAGGCCGTGTGTTTGCTTGGTTATTCAGGTTTGACACGGAGCACCCCTGTGAGCTGGAGGAAAAACTGGTTGGTTGCATCGAGCCATGGCCTGTCCACCGGCAATAACCGCCATTTGGACTGTACATAACGGGCGAAAATAGGGCTGAACAGTAACGGTAACCAGCCATGCATCCGGCGCTGTTGTTTCCAGAACGAAGAAACGCAACGGCGGTAGAGTTGCCTGCGGGCTGTTTCGTTCAGGTCAGGGAATTGCGTAATCATATGGTAATTCGCCAGAAACCGGTCGTGATTGAGCTGAAATACGTTGCGTGATAACTCGCCCTCCAGTGCCGGTATGAAGATGACAGGTGCATCGAGCCAGATAAAGCGTTTAGCCACCCGTGCCAGTCGCAGTCCCAGCGATTCATCCTGAATAAAGACTTTTTCATCGCTGCCGCCTGCTTCGAGGAACGTTTCACGGCGCACCATCTGGCACATGCGGCGGATGCGTTCCTTGAACACAAACTCCAGTGGTGCATCGCTGACTTTATAGGGGGCATTATCATTCAGCCGACGTCCTACCAGTTTGGCGCTTTTGATGCCGGTTTTGTCCCAGCTTCCATGCACCACGTCGGCATTATATTGTTCGATCAGGCGTAGCATAACGGCTGTGGCGTTGGCGGCCATAATATCATCGGAATCAATAAACTGGATATATTTTCCTTTTGCCAGCCTTGCTCCCTGATTCAGCCGCACGCTTGGGCCGCGGTTGACCGAATTTTTAACAACCGTAACGTTGGCGACACCACGGGTGGCTTCCGCGATCACCTCAAGCGAACGGTCGCTCGATACGTCGTCCACGAAGATATATTCGCTGGGGATGTGGCCTTCTTGTGTCAGCAGCGAGGCAACCGTGTAGCCGATATACGGCTCTTTATTATACACGGTAACCACATAGCTGACGACAATGTCACTGTCTTGCATCGTTTGCTTCCATCAAAATAAAGGCTATTGATAGCTCTATCGGATTCAGCGCGCAAGCTGTAGATAGATATGGATAAAAGAGAATAGGTTATACTCTGCCAGCAGCGCCAGACCTAGCCCGTAAACGGCCTTATAGCCTTTCTTTTCCCACTGTTGCAATAGGCCAAGATAGACAACCAGAAAGAAAACCACCACGGGATAGACGTAGCGCACATCCGCCCAAAAGTAAGAAAGTTCAGGGAACAGCGCTTTGGCGCAGGCGAGGGCGGCCACGCTATAAAATAGAAAAACGGCACTATAGCCACAGCCTTCAGGCATGTGTTTTTTGCGGATGCGCCAATAATATATTGATATCCCAAGGAACAACCATTGACACAGTAGTAATATATTCAGCACCACGGCTTGGTAGGAACTATTCCATGTATGCTGGCCGAACGACATGCTACGCAGTAAATATCCCCAGAATTGCATGTTGATAAGATGCTGTGCTGAATTAATAACGATATAGGGATGAGTAAGATATTGTTTAAGGCTGAATGTGAAATAGAGTGAGGGGACGAAAGAGGTTGCACCGGCATAGGTTCCAAAGATGACCGAGACCTGATCGTTTTGCAGATAATTATAGAAATTCCGCCCATACCCAAGGATAATACCAACACATAATACAATCATGCCACTCAGCAGCGGCTTCATCAGCATGGTGTCAGGGCGGGAGGTGGTGGCCATTGTCATAAAGATGTTTGGCCATTGCCGCATCGGGTAACGGTTGCCATGCTGGTACAAACTCAACGTGACAAATGACGCAAGCAGAATGGCCGCGCTTGTTTGCGTGCCAAAAGCAATCCCCATCCAGAGTAACGCACGGTTAAGCTGTTTAAGATCGGCCTCCTCAAACCATGCAAGCAGATGGTAGGCGCAACCGGCAAAGGTTAGGTAGATCAATATATTATTGCTGATCCTGCCACAGTGTAGGAGGTTGGCGGGCCAGAACATTAACGCACACACGCCCATCGTGACCAGAAACGGCGAACGGATGGTGCGCTGTATAATCATGACGCCGTAGAGCAGGAACAAGGCAAACATTCCAAAGCTGAAGGCCTGAAGTAACAGCCAGAGGTCTGTACTATTCGAATCCCATATCATCGACCCAAGTTTGTAAATGCCGCCGGCAATTTCATAATATAAGGGAGCCTGATGCGCTTCCAGCAGCTCGTTATGGACGGGTAGTTTAATAGAGTTGGCATAGTATTGAATGGCGCTAATATTTTGCAGCCAGTCATATTGGTTATCGGGGATGGGATGATTGAAAATATACACAAACATTACCCATAGACCCGCCGCTGAAATAAAGAAAAGATGCGGCGTTTTTTGCAATACCTTCCCATAGCAGGCAAGGCCGAGCAGTAGCATCAGTGGCGTAGCCCAGATGGTGCCTTGTTCGCGCTGTTTCAACGGGGCAAGTCCCACTATATCAGGAGTCATTGGCAGGTAGGCAAAGACGAAGAGTGCTGCCATTAACACTATAAACACGGATGTATGGCGCGTGCGTAGCCGTAGCGGCATAATGTTGTTTAACTGGATGGTCTGCATAGCGGAACTTTACAAGAGCAATACCGGTAAACTACTATACCGGCGAATGAACTTCCAGCTCAATACGCCTTCGTCTGGGCAGGTGATTCTTGATTGACATGCAAAACCCGATATGTAAGAGCTAGTTAATGAACCGACCACATGACGCTATTAAAACGAGTATGAACATGGTGCAACCTGCTTCCCTGAGAGTCCCTTATGCAATGAGTGTCCACGGTGAGGAGGAAATCAGCGCTGTTTTAGATGTGCTGAGAACCACCACGCAAATGGGTCGGCATGTAAAAGAATTTGAATCCAAGATTGCGCAGTTGTTTTCCAAGCGTCATGGCATCATGGTGAATTCCGGCAGTTCAGCCTTGCAACTGGCGCTGGAGGCACCGTCATTACCGGTCGGCAGTGAAGTGATTACCCCGTGCCTCACCTTTGCCACGACGGTGGCAGCCATTCTTAAAAACGGGCTGGTGCCTGTCTTCATCGATGTCGAGCCGGGCACGTATTGCATTAATGCCAGCAAGGTGGAAGAAGCCATTAATGAAAACACCAGTGCGATCGTGGCGCCTGACCTGATGGGCAACCTGCCGGACTGGCCAGCGCTTTCCTCTTTGGCTAAAAAACACAATTTACTGGTGGTGGAAGACTCTGCCGATACGCTCGGAGCTACATTGAACGGCAACTCGTCAGGAACCTATTCCGATATCAGCATCACCAGCTTTTACGGGTCGCATATTATTAATTGTGCTGGCAACGGCGGGATGCTGTGTGTGAACGATGACGAACATGACCGCCGTGCGCGCCTGTTGCGCTCATGGGGGCGTAGTTCCTCGCTCTTTAATGATTCCGAGGCGATTGAAAACCGCTTCAACGTTGAAGTCGATGGTATTCCTTATGATACTAAATTTCTCTTTGAAGCCATTGGTTATAATTACGAGCCATCGGAATTAGGGGCGGCTTATGGGCTTGTCCAATTAGGCAGGTTACAGAAAAACATGGAAGCGCGTGCCCATCATTACAGCGTGCTGAGGGAATTTTTCTCAAAGTACAGTGAGTGGTTTATCCTTCCCGAGCAGCGTGCGGGCAGCAACACGGCGTGGCTGGCATTCCCGCTGACTATTCGTGAAAACGCGCCTTTTGACCGCCGTAGTTTCCAGATCTTTTTTGAAAAACGCAACATACAAACCCGCGTGGTCTTCACCGGTAACGTGTTACGGCAACCTGGTTTCCGCAATATCCCGTGCGTAGTGGATACGGATGGGTATCCGGTGGCAGATGAGGTGATGCGTGGTGGCGTACTGATGGGATGCCATCACGGCATGACACCGGAAATGCTGGCGCATATTAAGGACACGTTCGTCGAATTCACCAAAACACTGTAGATGTAATGGAACCGCTCAAGCGTATTTCAATCATTGCGCCTGCCTATAACGAAGAAGCCTGTGTTCAGGAATTTTATCAGCGTATCGTGGATGTTTTTGCCATGCTGCCCAAATACGATTTCGAGATCATCATGGTCGAGAATGGTTCCCATGATCAGAGTTTCGACATTGCTGCCCGAATCCATCAGCAAGACCAGCGGTTTAAAGTCATTAAGCTGTCACGCAATTTTATGCCCGAGGGCGGCATTGCAGCCGGCCTGTCGCGGGCATCGGGCGATGCTGCGGTGGTGATGTCGGCGGATCTTGAGGATCCACCGGAGCTGATTCCGCAATTCATTGCAAAGTGGGAAGAAGGATTTGAAAATGTCTACGGCGTTATAAGGAAGCGCACGTCATCGTATTTGCGCAGCATCAATTCCAAAGCGTTCTATCATGTTATCCATCTGCTGACCGGCAAGCTTATACCCAAGGATGTGGCGGATTTCCGCCTCATTGACCGTAAGCTCTACGAGGTCATTAACCTGATGCCGGAGCGCAACCGTTTCTTGCGCGGGTTATTCGCGTGGGTTGGGTTCCGTTCGGTCGGTATTCCATTTGAGCGTGGCCGCCGCCACGGCGGCGAATCGAAGGCCAGCACGCGGGTTGTACTCAATCTGGCGTTTCGTGGGATTTTCAGTTTTTCCTACACACCTTTGCGGCTTTCCATGCTGCTTGGGTTTGTGCTTTCAGGGCTGTCATTCTTGGGCATGGTTTATTTTGTAGGAAAAATCTTACTGTTTGGCTGGCTGCCCTTCAGCGGTTTCGGCACGATCGTATGCATGAATTTATTTTTATTTGGCATGGTCTTTATTATTCTGGGCATCATGAGCGAGTATATCGGCATGATTTTTCGTGAGGTAAAGGCGCGGCCACTCTACATTATTGATAAGGCACTCGGATGGGACTGAAAACAACAAGCGACATGATTTTAACAGCAGGGCCTTCGATCACAGATCGGGAAATGGCTTATACGCAAGATGCCGCGCTCAATGGCTGGAACCGCCATCACAGCGATTACATTGCGCGCTTCCAGAATAAAATGAGCCAGTTTATCGGTGTGCCGCATACGATGGCAACGTCGAGCTGTACGGGTGCTATGCATCTGGCGTTGTCTGCCCTTGGCATTAAAGCGGGCGATGAGGTGATTGTACCTGAAATCACGTGGGTGGCAACCGCCTCGGCTGTGTGCTACACGGGTGCAAAACCGGTATTTTGCGATGTGGATCCGCAAAGCTGGACGGCCACTGCAGACACTATTGCGCGTTGCATCACACCGCGTACCAAGGCCATCATGCCTGTCCATCTGTACGGTCATCCCTGCTTAATGGCGCCAATCATGGAGCTGGCGGCAAAGCATAATCTGGTGGTGGTGGAAGATGCGGCACAGTCGGTTGGCGGCGAATATCGCGGTAAAAAAACCGGAAGTTTTGGCGTGTTTGCCGCCTTCAGTTTTCAGGGCGCTAAAGCGTTAGTAACGGGTGAGGGGGGAATGCTGCTCGCCAATGATGCAGAGCTTTTTGCCCGCGCGCAAATTCTTGGCGACCATGGCCGTGATTTGCACAAGGCGTTATTCAATAATGAAATCGGCTATAAATATAAAATGTCCAATCTGCAGGCATCGCTCGGCCTTGCCCAGATTGAACGTGTGGATGATATTGTAGCGCGCAAGCGCCAGATTTTCGCTTGGTATAAAGAACGCCTCGGCGATATCGAGGAAATTGCCCTTAATGCCGAACTTCCGGAATGCAAAAATATCTACTGGATGTCTTCTTTGGTGCTTGGAACTAAAATTTCCTTATCGCGCGATGAGGTGATGGCCGAGCTGAAAAAGCGGATGGTGGATACCCGCCCTATGTTCTACCCGCTTAGCAGCATGCCGATGTTTGAGCAGCAAAAGAATCCTGCTGCGTATCATGCGGGGTTGCGTGGCATCAACCTGCCAAGCGGCCACGAGCGCACGGAAGAAGAGGTGGATTACATCTGCGCTCACCTGCGTGAAGTATTAGGAAAATCGCTGAAAAATTCTAAAACAGCAGTTCCGTCTGGTTGGCTGGCGTACCGTGACGAAGTGGCTGCAACGATTAGTGATGCCAAAGAAACGGCAAACCAGAAACGTTACACCTTGCCGCTTATGGATAAAGGTAAGCAAGTGGGACAGTTGATTCCGTTCACGCAGGCGCATGCGACCGATGATGCCGTCATTCGCTTACTGGCCAAATGGCGCGACCAGTCGCAGGATGCGTTCCCGGGCCAGTTCAAGGTCACCTTTGAAGGCACGAAGGGCTGGGCACAACGCCAGCTGATGCAGCTGCCGGACCGCATGCTGTTTCTAATCGTGGATGATAAACAGAACATGATCGGCCATATCGGCCTGTTCCGTTTTGACTTCAAGAAACGCTTCTGCGAAATCGATAATGTCGTGCGCGGCGAAGATGCTGGCAAAGGCCTGATGACGCTTGCAACCAATGCGCTGATGCAATGGGGGCGGGATGCCTTGCATGTGAAGGATTTTTATTTGCGGGTCATGTCGAATAACACACGTGCGTTGAATCTGTATGAGCGCACGGGTTTTAGCGAAATATTGCGGGTACCGCTGGTTCTCCTGAAGAACGCCGACGGTTCGCTATCATGGGTCAGTGCGGGGCATCATGTGTATGAAGCACCGGAACGCTATTTCGTTACGATGAAAAAAATCTGAAACCAGCGCTATAATTTTCGCGTATATAACGTTAGCTGGGAGCTGCTGAACGCATCCATTTCCTCAGGATTTTTCAGATATTCGCGGTACCATTCTCCCGTAGCATGAATGGTTTCATGCGTGGTGAATTTAGGTTTCCAGCCAAGCGATTTCCGCGCTTTGTCTGAATTCAGCATAAGAGTTTTTGCTTCGTGAGCGCCGGACGGGGTATCCCGAGTAACCATAACAGGATGTGCCAGCGCCTGAACGAATAATTCCGTTAACTCACCTGCTGTCATGGCCGCTTCATCCGGTGCAAAATTGAAAGCTTCGGCAAACGCATCGCCTTTTTCACACAATGCCCGCCCCAGCAGCAGATAGCCGTGCAACACATCCAGCACATGCTGCCATGGCCGGATGCTTTCGGGATGCCGCAGGTGCAGCGGCGTATGCGAGCCTGCCGCGCGTACGGCATCGGGAATTAAGCGGTGCTGTGCGAAATCGCCACCGCCGATGACGTTACCGGCACGTGCTGTTGCCATGGCAATACCCGCCTGTTGCAAAAATGAATGGCGGTAGCTGGCCGATACGATTTCAGTGGCAGCCTTGCTGGCGGAGTAAGGGTCGCGTCCACCCAGCGGGTCGTCCTCGCGGAAGCGAGTGGCGGTTTCATTATTCTCGTAGCATTTATCGGTCGTCACGTTGACGATGGCCTTGATGCCGCTGATATTGCGTGCGCTTTCAAGCAGGTTCAGCGTGCCGATAATGTTGGTAGAAAATGTATCCATCGGCGTTTCATAAGAGGGAAGCACCAGTGCCTGCGCCGCCAGATGAAAGACCATGTCCGGTTGCGCCTTTGCCATAGCGCGCTGTAATGCGGTAGCATCGCGAATGTCGCCGATGGTGGAATCCATCGCTTTATCCAATCCCAGCATTCGGTAAAGGTTTGGAGATGAGGCATCCGGCGCAAGCGCATATCCGCTGACAGTGCAACCCATGGATAGCAGCCACTGGCATAGCCATGCACCTTTAAAGCCAGTATGGCCGGTGACGAGTATGCGTTTACCGCGATAGAATTCTTCGGGTGTTACCATAATTTCCACGGTGCCTTGCCACTATCCCACATGGTTTCTGCTTGGTTTTTGTCACGCAGCGTATCGATACAGTGCCAGAAACCGGAATGGCGATACGCCATTAATTCTCCCTGATGCGCCAATGTTGCTAATGGTTGTTTCTCCCAGCTAATGTCGTCTCCTTCGATGTAATCAATGACTTTGGGGGAGAGGACAAAAAATCCGGCATTGATGAAGGAGCCGTCACCGATGGGCTTTTCCCTGAATTCCGATACTTTGTCGCCATTCAGGTCCAGCACGCCAAAGCTTCTGGCGGTCTGGACGGCACTTACCGTTGCCAGCTTGCCATGTTTGCGATGGAACGCGATAGAATCTGCGATGTTGATATTGCTCAGGCCGTCACCATAGGTGAGGCAGAAACAATCATCATCTTTGACATAGTCGCGGATGCGGCGTACGCGCCCGCCGGTCATCGATTCCTCGCCGGTGTCCACCAGCGTCACCCGCCATGGCTCAGCTACGTTGCGGTGGAAGACTACGGAATTATCCGTCATGTCGTAGGTGACGTCCGATTGCAGCATGTAATAATGCGCGAAGTAGTGTTTGATTACATGGCCTCTATAACCAAGGCAGATCACAAAATCGTTGATACCAAAATGTGAATATAATTTGATGATGTGCCACAGCAGCGGCTTGCCGCCGACTTCCACCATGGGTTTTGGTTTCAGGGTGGTTTCTTCGCTCAGGCGTGTGCCTAGCCCCCCTGCCAGAATGACTGCTTTCATTGAGACTCTCCTTTATGACTGTTGAGGCATGGCACAAGAACGGCGGCGTCCATTTCCATGACCAGCGCATCATGCTGATTATAGGTGTCTACCCGATAGGTGACTACACCTTTAGTCGGGCTGGATTTCGACAGACGCTTACTGGTAATGGTTATCACAATCCGTAATGTATCCTCCGGATAAACAGGCTGCGGCCATTTTACGGATTCCAGTCCCAGTCCGATCAGCCCGCCCGACACTTTCGAGAGCGGACTGCCGATTTTCAGCCGCATGCTGACGGCGGCGGTGTACAGGCCACTGGCGGCTAGTTTGCCAAATACACTATGCTTGGCGGCTTCCTCGTCGGTGTGAAAATATTGCGGATCAAAGTCGCGGGCGAAAGCGATGGCATGTTCTTTCGTAATCAGGTATCCGCCATTGGTAAATTGCTCGCCGATGGCTATATCTTCGAAATAAAGTGCTTTTTCCACCATTTTTCTTTCTTTATATAATAGGTTGCGTGGTGTACACCATAAGTAACGCAACAAAAATGTACTTCAGATGAGCGAAGCCGACAACCAAAAGAGCAACCCACCGGTCAAAACACCCGCATGGGATACGTTGCTGGTGAATATCAACGTTGCCACCATGGCCGATGCCCAGAGTTATGGTATTATTGAAAACGGCGCGATTGGCATGAAGGCAGGGCGCATTATCGGCTTGGGCGCGATGAACGAGTTGCCGGACATCCCTGATAAGCTTGCGGTTGATGTCATTGATTGTGGCAATATCTGGGCAACGCCAGGGTTGATTGATTGCTATAGCCATGTAGTCAGCGTGACCGCCACCACGAATGAACAATCGCTGGCACTCAGTATCCGCTGGCTGGCGGCTTTGCTGAAAGAAGGTGTAACCACGGTTGCCAGTCTGGTGACTGCGGATTTAACGACAGACGAGAAGGTCGCCATCGCTCAGCTTGCCCGCCGTCTCGAGGATAATTATCCCCTGTATGTATATACGGATATTCTCGATACCCAGCTTCTGTTGCTACCGGATGCTGCCGAGAAAGAAATCAAGGAAATGGTGGCGGCTAAAAAGGTTGGCGTGTTGCTGCCCGCCCGCTATTACACAAATAAAGCATTGGCCTTACCTCCGTTGGCATTGCTGCGCGAACATAAAGCGGCCTTTGCCATCGCCAGCGACTGCGATCCGCTATCATCCCCGCCCAGCAGCCTGCTACCGTTATTAAACATGGCGTGCCAATTATTGGGGCTTACGGCTGTTGAAGCGTTGCATGGCCTGACGAGTCTGGCGGCGCGGGCCATCGGTATTGCTGATGATATAGGCACTATTTCCTACGGCAAGGTAGCCGACATCGCGCTGTGGGATATTGACCATCCGGCGGATTTATCCTCGCATCTGGGGGGCAATCCATGCCTTGGGGTGTTTAAAGCCGGTACGCTCTATAAGGTAAAAGACTAGGCCGCTTTCTGGCGGGTGGCGGCGTTGACGCAGTTTTCAAGCCACAACTGGCTCATCAGAATGGTGCGTAAGGAGCGTGTATGGTTATGCGTTCCGGCGACATGTTCGTCCAGCATAGCCAGTGCCGCCACTTTGTTCACATAGGCATTGTCGATGCGCGAAAATGCCTCGCGCGTCCACTCACGTAACGTAGTTTTCATCCATTCGCCGATGGGCAGGGTAGGCATGGTTTTTTTCTTGAAAATAAGGTCATGCGACAGTTTGGTGGCGGCGTAGTTTTTTAGGTAATATTTGGTGATACCCTGCTGGAATTTTTGTTCGGCGGGCAGGCGGATAAATAATTCGCTGACGCGGTGGTCCATCATCGGGGAGCGGTTTTCCGTCGACCAGAGCGCACCCATGCGCTCGCCCTTGAGCAGGTTGTTACCGGGTAGAAGATAGACGCATTCATAGGCCGCCATTTGCTCAACGGGCGCAAGATGTTTCCACGGTTCCAGCATTTCAGCGAAACGCTGTGCGGGTGTTGGCGTGCTGCGCTCAAAATCAGGATTTAACACGCGGGCGCGGGTGGCATTATCCATGTAGCATATAGCGTCCAGATATTCGGCAAGCGACACTTCTTTCTGGGCATGGCGGTGGATGAACTGACCGCCCATGGCCTCATCGGGGCCATCGCCGGTAAACATCACTACCCTGTTTTGCTCGTTGGCACGTTTTGCCAGCAAATAGAACAGGAAAAAAGAAAAATCCCCATGTGGCTGTTCCGCATGATAGACGACTTTATTGGCGATCTCGGGAATCATATCGGGGGTGATGCGGGCTTCCTGCAAATCAATGTCCAGTAGCTTTGCCACTTCTTCTGAATAACCGAATTCTGAAAAATCCTGATTGGGAAAATTGAGGCCAAAGGCTTCGAGGCGCGCATGCGGCCATTGTTTTTTCAAATGATAGGCCACGATAGAGGAATCCACACCTCCGGAAAGATAGAGGCCGCCGTCCACATCGAAGCGCATCTGGATGCGGATGGCTTCATCGGTCAGCGCTTCGAATTCTTCGAATGAGGGAGTGCGTTTTTCAGCAGAAAAAGGCCATTTCCAGTAGGATTTTTTGACGGGCTTCTTATCGCCCTCGAACAGTAAATAGCATCCGGGTTCAAGATGGGTGATGCCTTTAAAACAGGTTTGCGGCGGCGGGCAATAGTTGAATGCGAATACATCCTTCAGTCCGGAAGCATTCACCTCACGCGGCATATCGGGAAGACTCAGGATCGCTTTCATTTCACTGGCAAAGGCGATTCCGCCTTTATAATCCGCAATGAAACAAGGTTTGATGCCCTGACGGTCGCGCACCAATATGCCGCGGTCAAGCTTGGTATCCCAGATGAAAAACGCGAACATGCCAATCAGGCGATCGAGCATTTTTTCGCCTTCTTCGCGCCATAAATGGACAAGCACCTCGCTGTCGCTGCGCGATTTGAACTGGTAGCCTTTAGCTTTTAATTCTTCGCGCAGTTCAACGTAATTATAAATTTCACCGTTGAATGTGACCCAGACGGTATTGTCCGTATTGGGCATCGGCTGTTTGCCATGTTCATAATCCACCACGGACAGGCGGGCATGCCCCATCACTACGCGGTTACCAAGGGTTTCAATGCCGTGGCCATCGCGTCCGCGAAACTGGATCTGGTCGATCATGGTTTTGACATGTGCGGCCAGCACTCCGTTTGCGCCTACTACTCCTGCAATGCCACACATAGTATTAATTTCCTTAAATCACTGTGAATATTTAATAATATTTGCCTGATGCGTCAAGCGTGAATCCCTGCGCAGTCGTAATAATGGCTGTAGCGAGTGGCGGGTTGTTATGCTAAAACAAGCTATCTCGTTATAACCCTATCCAAACAACGTCCGCCGTGAGTTAATTATCATGATAAAAACCATACTTATGACCAATGATCCCGAGATTGCCATGGACGCGCAGGCGGCTGGCGTATCGCGCATCATGGTCGATCTTGAAACCATGGGAAAAAAAGAGCGCCAAGCTACGCGCAACACTTTCATTAGCACCCACACCAGTCAGGATGTTGCCAAAATTCGTGCCGTGGTCAAAGACTCTGAATTCATGGTGCGCATCAACCCAATGCATTTCGGTTCGGAAGACGAGATCAACCGTGTAGTGGATGACGGCGCTGATATCATCATGTTGCCGATGATTACGCGCATGGTTCAGCTTGACGATTTCCTGCACCTGCTGGCGGGGCGTGCCAAGCCTTTGCCGTTGCTGGAAACCGCCTATTCTATGGCGCATATCAGCGACATCGTGTTTGACCAGAGGATTGAAGAGGTGTTTTTCGGCCTGAACGATTTGCATCTGTCGCTGGGGTTAGATTTCCTGTTTGAGCCACTGGCACTTGGCATCATCGACTGGATGGCCGGTATGACGGCCGCATGCGGAAAGTCTTTTGGCTTTGGCGGCATGGCGGCCATTGGCCACGGCGAATTACCTGCCGAACGTATTTTAGGCGAGCATATGCGCATGGGTTCCTCCTGCGTTATTTTATCGTCACGTTTTTGTAAGGATGTAGCCATAGACGAACCCAAGGGGCGGCGTGAGCGCCTGACGCAGGCATTGGCGGCAATTCACGGAGCATGGCAGCAGCTTGAAAAACGTACTCCCGAGCAAGTGCAGCAGGATGCAGGGGAAACATTTGCCCGCATTCGCGCGCTGGCCGACCATGTGCGTGAAAACGGAAAAGTATAATGAATGAGGTTTACATCATAGCCGAAGCCGGTGTGAACCATGACGGCAGTGAAAAAAAAGCCTTCGAGCTGATTGATATTGCTGCCGATTGTGGTGCTGATGCGGTCAAATTCCAGTTATTCAGGCCCGAAGCGCTTGTCGCCGGATTGTCCACCCAAGCTGAACACCAGACGCGGAACCTGAAAAGTTCTCCTAAATCCGAACGCCAGATCATGGAAATGCTGGCACTGTCACCCGACATCATGTCGCATCTGGCACAACATTGCGCCCTGCGTAAAATTGACTTTCTGTGTACGGCCTTTGATACGGAAAGTCTGGACTATCTGGTCAGCAATACGCGTATGCCATATATCAAACTTGCCTCCGGCGACATTACCAATGGCCCATTGCTGGTTGCGGCGGCGCGCACAAGTTTGCCTATTATCCTGTCGACGGGCATGTCGGATATGGAAGAAATTTCTACGGCATTATGCCTGCTGCATTTCGGGTATACGCGTTCGTCCGGTCATCCGACCAAGCTGTCGCACCCAACCCCCCTGATGCTAAAATTCCTGCGTGAAAAAGTGGTGCTGATGCACTCAGTCAGCCATTACCCTGCGCCCGCGCACAGCATTCATTTACTCGCTATGGATACGCTGGCCAACACGTTTGGCTTGCCGGTAGGATTTTCCGATCACAGCCTTGGGCTTTCGCTGCCGATTGCAGCAGCAGCGCGTGGTGCGGTAGCGATTGAAAAACATTTTACCCATGATGTGAAGGCCAAAGGCTCCGACCACGCGGCATCGCTGGGGCCAGACATGTTGAAGGCCATGGTGTTGGGATTGCGTGAGGTGACGCAGGCGATGGGTGGATACGATAAGTTGTGCCAGCCGGAAGAAGCAGACAGCCGTGTCAGCCTTCGCCGCAGTCTTGTTGCGGCTTGTCCGATTATTGCAGGGGATGTTTTCAGTGAGCAAAATCTGGCGTGCAAACGTCCGGCAATGGGGCTTCCGCCCAATACGCTGTGGGAACTGCTGGGTAAAACGGCAAAGCGCGACTATGATGCCGATGAATGTATTGATGAGCGTGAACTGGATTAATTAGCAAGCGATCAGGTGAGAATATCCACCTTGTGACCAGACGCAGGTTTGCTGCGTTCTGCCGGTTTTGCTTCTTGCTGTTTCGGTTGTTCCGTCTTGGGAGCGGTTTCCCGCTTGCTCTGGATGACGGGGGGTGGAGGTGTTGCCCCTGTGCCTGATACATTAGCCATAGAACCTCTCGGCGCGATCACTCGCCTAAACTGTTAAATTGTATTAATTATATCAGGATAGGCGCAGTGCAGCAAGGTTAAAGCCGAAAATAAAATTACATAATCAATATCAGGTGGTTGTGTCGTTGATAATAGGTACGGGTTTACGGTCTTTGCCGATAGCCACGAATACAAAGCGGCCTTCCGTCACCTTTTCGCGGTCGAGGCTATCCTTGCGTTCGACATAGGTTTCCACTTTCACGGTGACGCTGGTGCGGCCGGTTTTCTCCACTTCGGCATAACATTCAAGGCAGTCGCCAACGAAGACCGGTTTATGAAAGGTGATTTCGTCCATTGCCACGGTGACGAGGCGTTTTTTTGCTAGTTTGCGTGCTGGCATGTAGGCCGCTAAATCCATCATGCTGATAATCCAGCCACCGAACATATCGCCGTCAGCGTTAGAATCTTTTGGCATGGCGATCACTTTAATGGCAGGGATTTTATTCGTGATATTCATACAATTCCTTATTTTGGCGACATGCGCAGCGCACCGTCAAGGCGCACCACTTCACCGTTGATGGCAACATTCTCTATCATATGCAGTGCAAGTGCTGCAAATTCTTCCGGTTTAATCAGGCGCGGCGGGAAAGGGACGGTGGCTTCCAGACTTTCGCGTACCTCCGGTGTCATGCCTGCTACCATCGGTGTATCCACCGGACCAGGGGCAATGGCGTTCACGCGGATGCCGAATTTTGCCAGCTCGCGTGCAGCCGGCAGCGTCAGGCTTACGATCGCACCCTTCGATGCGGCATAGGCTACTTGTCCGATCTGTCCTTCATAGGCGGCAATCGATGCGGTGTTAATAATGATGCCGCGCTCGCTGGAATCGCCCAGCGGTTCCAATGTACTCATCGCTTCTGTGGCAAGGCGCATGACGTTGAACGTGCCACCCACATTTACGCGCAGCACCTGCTCGAACGTATCGAGTTTCATCGGCCCTTCGCGTGAGAGAATCCGTCCTGCACCCAAAACACCCGCACAGTTAATAACGATGCGCGCCGCACCATGCGCCTTCGTTGCTTTGTCCATTGCAGCCTTGACGCTGGATTCACTGGTCACGTCACACTCGCAGAAAAGCCCCATAGCTTCCTTTGGTGCTTGGCGGTCGAACAATACTACCTTCGCACCGGCTTTGGACAATGCTCGTGCGGTGGCGGCGCCGAGGCCGGATGCCCCGCCGGTAATGATTGCTGAAATATCTTTAGTCTGCATGTATTTCCCTGCTGATGATGAGGCGTTGGATATCGCTGGTTCCTTCGTAAATTTGTGCCACGCGCACGTCGCGGCAGATGCGTTCGATGGGAAAATCACGCAAATAGCCGTAGCCGCCGAGGGTTTGCATCGCTGCCGAACACACGCGCTCTGCCATTTCCGAGGCAAAGAGTTTGGCCATGCACGCTTCTTTCAGGCATGGTAAACCTGCATCGCGCAGTGAAGCCGCATGCAGCAGCAATTGTCGCGCCGCTTCAATGTCAGTGCCCATATCGGCAAGGCGGAACGCCACGGCCTGATGCTGGTTAATAGGTTTTCCAAAACTTTCACGTTCCTTGCCATACGCCAGTGCCGCTTCATAGGCTGCACGCGCCATGCCGATGGATTGTGCGCCAATGCCGATGCGGCCGCCCTCTAAATTCGATAGAGCGATTTTATAGCCTTCACCTTCTGCACCCAAACGGTGCGTGGCGGGAATTCGCATATCTTCAAAGGCTAACGAGGCTGTATCCGATGAGGTTTGCCCCATCTTGTGTTCAATTTTAGTAACGCTGTAGCCTTTGGTTTGGGTGGGCACGATAAACGCCGAGATGCCTTTTTTTCCTGCGGATTTATCGGTGACGGCAAACACCAGTGTCACGTCGGCATGTTTACCAGAGGTGATGAACTGTTTGCTGCCATTGAGAATATAATCTTCGCCGTCACGCACCGCACTACAGCGCAGTGCTGCGGCATCCGATCCGGCTTGCGATTCGGTGAGTGCAAAGGCTCCAAGCCACTGCCCGCGCGCCAGTGGGTTTAAAAAATGCTCTTTCTGCCAGTCGTTGCCGTGTTTCAATAACGCCGGACCTACCAGTGAATTTTGCACACTCATAATGGTGGAGCATGCGCCGTCCGCAGCAGCAATTTCTTCAATCGCCAGTGCCATCGACACGTAATCCGCGCCGCATCCGCCGTAATTTTCCGGTATCAGCATACCCATCAAACCGAGCTTGCCCATTTCGGCAATTTCATCCTTGGGAAATAACGATTGCTCATCACGCAGAGCCGCTTGCGGCGCTAAACGCTCACGCGCAAAATTATGTGCCATTTCCTGAATCATTGCCTGCGTTTCGCTGGGTATCATGCCATTGTCTCCACTGCCATTGCCACGGCTTCGCCACCGCCGATGCATAAACTTGCCATACCGCGTTTGAGTTTATGTTGCTTCATGGCTGAAAGCAATGTCACTAAAATCCGTGCGCCTGATGCGCCGATCGGGTGCCCCATCGCGCACGCACCGCCGTGGATATTGACCTTCTCGTGCGGCAGTTTCAACTCCTGCATCGCCGCCATGACCACCACGGCAAACGCCTCGTTGATTTCAAACAGATCTACGTCCTTTAAAGCCCAGCCGGTTTTTTCTGATAATTGGGTGAGAGCGGACACGGGTGCGGTGGCAAACCATGCGGGTTCCTGAGCATGGCTGGCGTGCGCGATGATACGCGCCAGTGGCGTGAGGCCACGTTTTTCCGCTTCGGACAAGCGCATGAGCATCAGTGCTGCCGCACCGTCGGATATAGAGCTGGCATTGGCGGCCGTTACCGTGCCATTTTTGTCGAAGGCGGGTTTGAGCGTCGGAATTTTTTCCGGCATGGCTTTTTGCGGTTGCTCATCGATGCTGATGAACACATCGCCTTTTTTGCCTTTGATGGTGACGGGGGTTATTTCATCGGCAAAGCGCCCATCCGCAGTCGCTTTTTTTGCACGCTCGAGGGAGGCGATGGCGTAAGCGTCTTGCGCCTCGCGCGTAAATTTAAAATGGCTCGCACAATTTTCAGCGAATACACCCATGAGTTTTCCTGCCTCATAGGCATCCTGCAGGCCGTCCAAAAACATGTGGTCTTGCAGTGCCACATTGCCCATCTTGTGACCGTGGCGTGCTTTAAGCAGCAGGTGAGGGGCATTCGTCATGCTTTCCATGCCGCCGGCAATAATCCTGCTTGCCGACCCTGCCACTATCGCATCATGCGCCAGCATCACGGCTTTCAGCCCCGAGCCGCACACCTTGCTGACGGTGGTGCAGGCCGTTGCCTGATGCAATCCGGCACCCAGCGCTGCTTGCCTTGCAGGCGCTTGCCCAAGTCCGGCGGCAAGTACGCAGCCCATGTACACTTCATCAATAGCATCTGTGCCAATGCTGCCGCGCTCGAGTGCTGCTTTGATAGCCACCGCGCCCAGTTGTGTGGCACTGACATCTTTAAAATCACCCAGCAATCCGCCAATCGGCGTGCGTGCGGCGGAGACAATCACCACAGGGTCGGTCATACTAATTTTGCTTTCTCGCGTAATAAAAATTTCTGGATTTTACCGGTGGGCGTTTTTTCGAGCGGGCCGAACACGACTTTTTTCGGGCATTTGAAATGCGCCATGCGCTCGCGGCAGTGGGCTATGATTTCCGCTTCAGTGATGCTCGCCCCATTTTTCAGTTCAATAAACGCACACGGCACTTCGCCCCAATGATCGTCCGGTTTGGCGACCACTGCCGCTTCCAGCACCGCCGGATGACGGTAAAGGACGCTTTCGATTTCAATCGTGGAAATATTTTCCGCACCGGAAATAATGATGTCCTTCAGCCGGTCTTTCACTTCGATATAGCCGTCCGGATGGCGCACAGCCAGATCGCCGGTGTGATACCACCCCTTCCGAAACGTTGCCTCGGTGGTTTTTGGGTTTTTGAGATAGCCTTTCATCACCACGTTGCCGCGCATCAGCACTTCACCGATGGACGTTCCGTCACGCGGCAGTTCTTCCATGGTATCTACATCGGCTACCTGCATCATCTCCAGCGACGTGTAACGCACGCCTTGGCGCGCTTTCAGCTGCGCCTGTTCCTCTTTCGGCAGTGCGTTCCATTCAGGGTGCCATGCGCACGACATGTTCGGGCCAAACACTTCCGTCCCGCCAAACACATGTGTCACATTAAAATTCATGCGCTCCATTGCTTCGAGTAGCACCGCAGGGGGAGCCGACCCCGCCGTCATTACCTCGATCGTATGTTTGAAGCTGCGCTTGATGTGTTCGGGCGCATGTACCAGCATATTCAGCACCACCGGCGCGGCGGTGAAATGGGTGACGTTATGTTTTTCAATGGATTTAAAGATGGCTTCCGCTTCTACTTTGCGCAAGCATACATGTGTGCCCGCCAATGCCGTCACTGTCCACGGGAAGCACCAGCCACTGGCATGGAACATCGGTAGCGTCCAGAGATATACGGGGTGTGCAGGCATGGAATTAAAGGCCAGCGCATTGCCAATCGCATTCAGATACGCGCCGCGGTGGTGATAGACCACGCCTTTGGGGTCGCCTGTGGTGCCCGATGTATAATTCAGGCTAATCGCATCCCATTCGTCTTTAGGCCAACTCCACGCAAAATCGGCATCACCCTCATCAAGCAGGGCTTCGTAGTTTTTTTCACCCAGTAGTTCACCGCCTTCATAGGTGGGGTCGTCAATGTCGATAACGGTAGGGCGGTCGGCCTTATCCATCAGCTGCAATGCCGGATAGATGATGTGTGAATACTGGCGGTCGGCAATCAGTAGTTTGGTTTCGCTGTGCTTCAGCATAAACGCCACGGCGGCACTATCCAGTCGTGTGTTGAGGCCATTCGCCACCGCGCCCGCCATTGGCGCACCGAAATAGATTTCAAAATGCGCCGGAACGTTCGGGGCCATGATGGATATGGTGTTACCTTCGCCGATGCCGCGTTTAGAAAGTGCATGTGCCAGTTTTTTGCACCGAGTATACACATCCTGCCATGTGTAGTGGATGTGGCCATGTACCAGCGCCACGCGGTCAGGGTAGACATCGGCGCTACGTTCTAAAAACCCCAGCGGTGTCAGCGGCATGTGGTTTGCTGCACATTTATCCAGATCAAGGTTATAGATATTGCGCTTCATGGTGATGGTTTACCCAGCTGCTGCAGGATGAATTGCTTAGCGCTGTAGAGTGCATCGGGGTTGGTGACGGGCGAGCTATGCCCATGCACGCGGCACCACTGCACCAGATCTTCCATGGCAAGGTTGCCCTTTGGGCTGTTGGCATAGGGGCAGCCGCCCAAGCCTCCGGTGGAGGCATCAAACGTGCGGATGCCAAAATCATACGCGGTTTCGACATTCTGTATCGCTTTGCCATAGGTGTCATGAAAATGCAGCGCCACCTGATGCAGCGCAACGGAATGCACCCTGAGGGTAGAGACCAGCGTAGCGACCGTGTCCGGTGTGGCGATTGCGGTGGTATCCCCCAGCGACACCTCGTAACAGCCCATGTTTAGCAATTGCTGGCTGCGATAGGCAACGACATCGGGGTTAAATTCAAGATCGCTGTAGCCAAACACATTCGACACATACCCGCGCACGCGCATACCCGCCGTGCGCGCTTCGTCAATCACCGGCTGGATGTCGATGAACGACTGGTCGACCGATGCGTTGATATTAGCTCTGGAGAATTGTTCGGAAAGGCCGAGGAAAATAGCAATTTCCTTTGCGCCAATGGCTTTCGCGCGCTCCAGACCTTTGAGATTCGGCACGAGATAAGAAAAAATAATATCGGGATTCGCTTCCTGCAAAGGCAAAAGCGCTCTTGCCACGGCTTCTGAATTCGCCATGGCCGGAACAGCGGCAGCCCTCACAAAACTTCCCGCTTCTATGCGTTTAAGCCCTGATCGCATCAGCAGTGAAATATATTCAACCTTCGCATCGACCGAAAGCGATGCTGCATTAGGTTCGTTCTGCAAGCCATCACGGGCGCTGACATCAACGATCTGAATGTCCATATTGCCTCACTTTTTTGCTATGAGTGTCACCAGTTCCGCACCTTCGGAAACCATATCGCCCACTTTTACCAGCACAGCGCTAACGATAGCATCCCCACCAGCGGCAAGGCTAAGCTGTAATTTCATCGCCTCGATCACCACCAGTGCCTGCCCATTACTTACCTTGTCGCCTTTTTTTACCAGCACCTGACGCACAAGTCCGGGCATCGGAGCTACCGGCGATAAAGCCGAAATTTGTGCACTAGCAGCGGCACTGTGTGCGGCGTTAGAAATTCTCGCCTCGAGTGCGCCGATCTGGACTGTTTTTAGGTTTTTACCACTTTGCCACATGCCGCCTGTGGTTGCCTGCCACACGCCTTCAGCCAGTTCCTCTTCCAGTACATACGCACCATTTTCAGTGCGCTGGGCGCGGAAATGATAACATTTTCCATTAAGTTCAAAGCATATGCTACCGGCTTTGTGTTCCACATGCTCCAGTGAGATGGCGTTGCCGTTTATCTGAAAAACCTTGTTCATCGGAAGCCTGCCAATGCGCTGTGCGTCCATGCCGAATGTTCGCTGGCGCTTGCTGTTGCGGTTGATGCTTTGGCATTGAACAACAGGTAGGCAGCCGCCAGCCGTGCCACTTCCGCATCGGTCAGTGTATTCTCAAACAACGCTTCTTTGTGACGGGGGATGAAATCCGTCGTTGTTTTTCCTGCACGAAATTGTGGGTGTTCAAGCACCCGCATTAAAAACGTCCTGTTGCTGGTCGCACCGAGTATGCGTGTTTCACAAAGTGCCTGCAGTAACCGCGCAATCGCTTCATCACGTGTATTGCCAAATGCTGCTATTTTTGCCAGCATCGGATCATACCGCCCCGATACTTTATTGCTGCTGCGGTAGCCATTTTCACAGCGCACCAGCGGCAAATGCGGCAGTTCAAAACATGTCAGCTCTCCGGGTGCGGGAAGGAAATCCTTTTGCGGGTCTTCGGCATAAAGCCGCACCTCAATCGCATGTCCGGTCTGCTTTACATCCTTTTGCGTAATGCTCAGTGGCAAGCCTTGTGCCACTTCCAGCTGCATTTTCACAAGGTCGAGGCCAGTCACCATTTCTGTCACCGGATGTTCGACCTGCAGGCGAGTATTCATCTCAAGGAAGTAAAAATTTCCGGTGTTATCGACAATAAATTCCACCGTTCCCGCACCGACATACCCGATATGTTTGGTGATTTTCACCGCGCACTCAAACATTTTCTGGCGCGTTTTATCCGGCAGATTTGTCGCCGGACTTTCCTCCACAATCTTCTGGTGGCGGCGCTGGATAGAGCATTCGCGCTCGAACAGATGAAGATGATTGCCATGCGTGTCGGAAAACACCTGCACCTCAATATGGCGCGGTTGCAGCAAATATTTTTCCAGCAATAGTTGCCCGTTGCCAAAGGCGCTCCCAGCTTCCGAACGTGCCGATTCCAGCGCGGCGATTAGGTCCTTTTCCTTTTCAACAATCCGCATGCCCTTGCCGCCACCGCCCGCTGCTGCTTTCACCAGTACAGGAAAGCCAATGGTTTTTGCGGCTTTCGAGAGTGCGGCGTTATCCTGTGCCTTCCCATGATACCCGGGAACGACAGGCACACCGATGGCTTCACATAATTTGCGCGAGGCCGCTTTGTCACCCATATCGGCGATGATTTTGGCGGGCGGGCCCACGAATACCAGTCCGGCTTTGGTTACGGCTTCAGCAAAGCGTGCATTTTCGGATAAAAACCCATACCCCGGATGAATGGCATCGGCTTTCGCTCGTTTGGCAACGGCAATCAGTTGATCTATATTGAGGTAGGTTTCGGCAAGCGTATCACCTGTGAGCGGGCAGGAAAAATCCCCGATGGATGCGTGGGGTAGGGCAGCATCATCAGCAGCGTAGACAGTCACGGTTTCAATTCCAAGCAACCGGCAACTCGCCACAATGCGCCCAACGATTTCACCGCGATTGGCAATGAGTACCCGTCTGATAGGCTTCATCCGCTATTCCATTTAGGTTTACGTTTTTCCAGCAACGCGCCCATGCCTTCCTGCGCTTCGGGGCTGGTGCGGATATGGGCGATAGAGCTGACGGTGTATCCGGTCAGTTCCTGCCGCGATTCATGTTTGGATAAGCGCACCACCTCACGCACCAGCGCCTTGGCTTTCCGGCTGGCAATAGGGGCAGCTTTTAAAAATTCTCCGATCACTTCAATGGTTGCATTTTGCAACGATGATTCAGGGACAATTTGATGTACCAGCCCGATTTCTTTGGCGGTTTTTGCACTAAAAGGCGCACCGGAAATAAAATGGGCGAGCGCAGCGGATGCGCCTATTTTTTCCATCACAAATGGTGCAATGGTGGCAGGTATCAACCCGATTTTTGTCTCGGTAAAGCCGAATATGGCGGTATCAGCGGCAAGTACATAATCGCACACCGATACCAGCCCCGAACCGCCGCCGAAAGCAAAGCCATGTACCACGCCGATGAGTGGTTTGGTGAAATCATGGATGGTAGAAAACATGCGTGCCAGATGCTGGCTGTCGGTCATGTTTTCGGCTTCGGTGAAATTTTTCATCGCCTTCATCCAGTTGATGTCGCCGCCGGTACAAAACGATTTTCCATTGCCGGACAATACGGCCAACCGCACCGCAGCATTAGCATCCAGATCATGAAACACGCGGGTGAGTTCAACAATCAACGCCTCGTTAAAGGCGTTATGTACCTCGGGGCGGTTAAGTGTGACACTGGCAACGCCGCGTGGATCAATTTCAACAGTAAGCAATACATATTCGGTCATAACTACATCCTGAACACGCCGAATTTCGTTTCGGCAATGGGGGCATTGAGGCTGGCGGCAAGGGCAAGGCCGAGTACATCGCGGGTGCTGGCAGGGTCGATCACCCCGTCATCCCATAATCGCGCCGAGCTGTAATAGCAGCTGCCTTCGGTTTCATATTTGGCTAAAATGGGGCTGCGGAAATCTTCCAGCTCTTTGCCTTTCATCGGCTTCTTTCCTTTTTTTTCGAGCGCATCCTGCTTCACACGGGTCAGCACGTCGGCGGCTTGCAACCCACCCATCACCGAGATACGGGCATTCGGCCACATCCACAGGAAGCGCGGGTCATAAGCGCGGCCACACATGCCGTAATTGCCTGCACCATAAGAGCCACCGATAATCACGGTGAATTTAGGCACCTTAGCGTTAGAAACGGCCATCACGAGTTTGGCACCGTGGCGCGCGATACCTTCGGCTTCGTATTTTTTCCCGACCATGAATCCGGTAATGTTTTGTAAAAACACCAGTGGGATTTTACGCTGGCAGCACAGCTCGACAAAGTGCGTGGCTTTGATCGCTGATTCGGAAAATAAAATACCGTTATTGGCGATAATGCCGACCGGAACGCCGTGAATCTGTGCAAACCCGCACACAATCGTCGTGCCGTAGCGTTTTTTGAATTCGTGGAATTTAGAACCATCGACGATACGTGCAATCATCTCACGCACATCAAACGGCGTGCGTGTGGTGTCCTGTGGCAACAACCCGTATATGTCATCCGCCGGATAGAGGGGTTCGTCGTAGGGCGTGGTGGTTGCCGGAGCGTGTTTCCAGTTCAGGTTTTCAACAATATCACGCACCAGCGCTAGTGCCTGTTCTTCGTTTTCGGCAAAATGATCGGCCACGCCCGATTGGGTGGTGTGGACTTCCGCACCTCCAAGTGCTTCGGCGGTCACATCTTCTCCAGTGGCGGCTTTCACCAGCGGCGGACCTGCCAGAAAAATGGTGCCGTTGCCTTTGACAATCACGCTTTCATCGCACATGGCAGGCACATAAGCCCCACCAGCGGTGCATGAACCGACGACGGCGGCGATCTGCGGGATGCCCGCTGCCGACATTTGCGCCTGATTGAAGAAAATGCGGCCAAAATGGTCGCGGTCGGGGAATACTTCATCCTGCATCGGCAGGTACGCCCCGCCGGAATCAACGATATAAATACACGGCAAATTATTTTGCAGGGCGATGTCCTGCGCGCGCAGATGTTTCTTTACGGTCATGGGAAAATACGTGCCGCCCTTGACGGTGGCATCATTGGCCACCAGCATGCACTCGCGCCCCATCACCCGCCCTATACCGGTGACAATCCCCGCCGATGGCACGCTACCTTCCTGCGGATATAAATCCCATGCTGCCAATGCCGAGAGTTCTAAAAACGGAGAGCCTGCATCCAGCACACGGTCAATACGTTCACGCGGCAGCAGCTTGCCGCGCTGGCGATGGCGTTCCACCGCTTTTTTTCCACCGCCTTCTTTGGCCGTATCCAACCGTTTATTCAGCTCCGCCAGCAACGTACGATGGTAGGCGCTATTGTCCTTAAAACCCTTCGATTCTGCGTTCACAAGACTGGAAAGAATACTCATGCTCAGAAGAACCCTAACGCTTTGGTACCGTAGCTCACTAGCATGTTTTTCGTCTGCTGGAAATGCGACAGCATCATGTGGTGGTTTTCACGGCCAATGCCCGATTGTTTATAGCCGCCAAAGGCTGCATGGGTGGGGTAGAGGTGGTAGGCGTTGACCCATACGCGTCCGGCCTTGATGGCGCGCACGGCATTGTAAGATGTGTTGAGGTCACGCGTCCATACGCCCGCTGTCAACCCATAGGTTGAGTCGTTGGCAATGCGGATGGCATCATCGAAATCCTTGAATTTCGTTACCGACACCACAGGGCCAAAAATTTCCTCGCGGAACACACGCATCGAGTTGTCGCCTTCAAACACGGTCGGGGTCATGAAATAGCCTTCCTTTAGGTCGCCCGTGAGGTTGGCTTTGGCGCCGCCTGTGAGTAATTTTGCGCCTTCCTTATTGCCAATATCGACGTAAGAAAGCACTTTTTCGAATTGTTCTTTCGATGCCTGCGGCCCCATCATGGTGGTCAGTTCCAGCGGGTTGCCGACGGTGATTTTCTTCACGCGCGCAACAGCCTTTTCCATGAATTTATCGTAGATACTTTCATGCACGAGCGCACGCGTCGGCGAGGTGCAAACTTCACCTTTGTTGAGGGCAAACATGGTGAATCCTTCCATGCATTTATCGGCGTAGTCATCGTCCTTGTCGAAAATATCGGGGAAGAAAATATTGGGTGATTTGCCGCCGAGTTCCAGCGTGACCGGAACAATATTCTGCGACGCATATTGCATGATGAGTTTGCCGGTTGAGGTTTCACCCGTAAACGTCAGCTTGCCGACGCGTGGAGAGGTGGCGAGTGGCTTGCCTGCTTCCGGCCCGTAGCCATGCACCACATTGATCACGCCCGCCGGAATGAGATCGGCAATAAGTTCCATAAATACCATGATGGAAAGCGGGGACTGTTCGGCGGGTTTGATGACGATGGTATTGCCTGCCGCGAGTGCAGGTGCGGTTTTCCACGAGGTGAGGGTGAGGGGAAAGTTCCACGGGATGATAGCACCCACCACGCCCACAGGCTCGTGGAAATGGTACGCCACGGTGGTTTCGTCGATCTGCGAAATGGTGCTTTCGTTGGTGCGGCACGCCGCGGCGAAATAGCGGAAATGGTCAATCACCATCGGCATGTCGCCTGCCATCGCTTCACGTAGGGGCTTACCCATATCCCACGATTCGGCATAAGATAATTTTTCGATATTTTGTTCCACGCGGTCGGCTATTTTGTTGAGTATCACCGCGCGTGCGGCTGGTGCCATCGCCGCCCATGCGGGTGCGGCGGCGTGGGCGGCATCGAGAGCGCGTTCCACGTCTTTTTCATTGGAGCGCGCGGCCTGTGTATAGACCTTGCCGGTAACAGGCGTGGAGCAGTCAAAATACTGGCCATCAACAGGCTCCACCATTTTGCCATTAATCCAGTTGCCGTATTTTTTCTTGAGTCCAACCTTGCTGTTGACGAGTTCCAAGAGTCCTGTGGTCATAACATCTCCCCTTATTTTTTAAGTATATTATTACTCGGCACAACCAATAGCACGCGAAATAATTAATCGCTGGATTTCCGACGTGCCTTCGCCGATACGCAGCAGACGGTGGTCGCGCCAGAAACGCTCGACATCGTATTCTTCCATGAGGCCATAGCCGCCGTGAATCTGCACCGCCATGTCGGTCACTTCCCCCGCGATTTCGCTGGCGTACAGCTTCGCCATCGCCGCTTCTTTGGTGAAGGGCTTGTGGGCATCGGCCAGCGCGCATACCTTATATAAATAGGTGCGGGCGAGTTCGATTTTCATGTACATGTCAGCGAGCGCGAAGCCAATCGACTGGAAGCCGGAAATGGCTTTGCCGAACTGTTTACGCTCGTTGGCGTAGGCGAGGGCTTTTTCATAAGCTCCCTGCGCGCAGCCCACGCCCATCGCGGCGATACCGATTTTGCCACGGTCGAGCGTGGCGAGCATTTGTTTGGAACCGTCCCCTTGTTTGCCGAGTAAATTGGCATCGGGCACAAACACGTCGTCGAAATACAGTTCCGAGGTGTCGGACGAACGCCACATCAGTTTTCCGTGCATGGGCTTGGCGGTAAATCCCTTTGTTCCGGCTTCGACGATAAAGCATGACAATTCCGGTCTGCCTTCGCCTTTGGAACCCGTCACTGCCTGTACGGTCACGCCTGCATTCATGCGGCTGGCACCGTTGGTGATAAAAATCTTGGAGCCGTTGATTGTCCAGCCGCCATCGACTTTTTTTGCCATGGTTTTGCTGCCGCGCGAGTCGGAACCGGCGGCGGGTTCGGTGAGGCCGAACGCCCAGAGTTTGTCACCGGTACAAAGCTGCGGCAGGGTGCGTTTACGTTGTTCCTCGTTGCCGAAATAATACAGTGGCCCTGCGCCCAGCGAGTTATGGGCGGTGATGGTGGCAGCCTGTGAACCGTCCACACGGGAAATTTCCTCGCAGGCAATGGCATAGGCCAGATAATCCATGCCGTGCCCGCCGTATGCTTCCGGCACGATGATGCCGAATAACCCCAGCTGGCCCATTTTGCGCGTGAGGTCTTCGGAGAATTGTTCTTTTTTATCCAGCTCGCGGATGACGGGGGCAATTTCACCTTCAGCAAACGCACGCACGGAGTCGCGCAGCATCTGGTGGGTTTCGGGGAGGTCGTAGTTCATAGGATATTCCTTTAAGCCGTTTCGTTTTCTTGCAATTTCAATTCGATACACATCATCTCGCGCATTTTGAATTTCTGTATTTTGCCACTGACGGTGGTGGGGAAACTGTCCACAAATTTGACGTAGCGCGGCACTTTGTAATGGGCGAGGCTACGTTTGCAGAATTCACGCACTTCCTGCGGGCTGAGGGCGATATGATGGTGCAGCTGAACCCACGTGCAGAGTTCCTCGCCGTATTTGGGGTCGGGCACGCCGAACACTGCGGCTTGCGCAATCGCCGGATGGGTGAATAAAAACTCCTCGATTTCACGCGGGTAGATATTTTCACCGCCGCGAATCACCATGTCTTTCAACCGTCCGGTGATGCGGAAACACCCATCGGGGCGTTTGATGGCGAGGTCGCCGGTATGTACGAAACCCTTGTCGTCAAGCACAGCGTCCGTGGCTTCGGGGTTTTTATAATAGCCTAGCATGGTGCCGTGGCCACGGGCGCAGAGTTCGCCTTGCTGCCCATCGGGCACGTCCTGACCAGAATTAGGATCGACGATTTTGATATCCACGCCCGTGAGCGCGCGGCCCACCGTTTCCACCCGCAGTTCAATTGGGTCGGAGGTCGCGCTTTGGGTGGTGACGGGTGAGGTTTCGGTCTGGCCGTAGGCAATGGTGATCTGGCGGCAGCCCATGACATCGATCACTTTTTTCATCACTTCAATCGGACAGGGGCTTCCCGCCATGATACCGCTGCGAAGCGAGGACAGGTCGCGCCTCTCAAAACCTTCATCATCAAGCATGGCGACAAACATGGTCGGCACGCCGTAAAGTATCGTGCAATGTTCCTGCTCGATGGCGATTAGCGAGGCCGATGGATTGAAATGCTCGGCAGGAATGACCATCGCCGCACCGCGCACGACGCTGCCCAAGCTACCCATCACACAACCGAAACAATGGTAAAACGGCACCTGCACGCAGATGCGGTCATTTTCGGTGATGTCCTGACAACCGGTGACGTACCATGCGTTCATCAGGATATTGCGGTGGGTGAGCATGGCGGCTTTGGGGAATCCGGTCGTGCCAGAGGTATATTGGATATTGATGCAGTCGGAGGCTTTCAGGCTTTCGGAAATGGTTTTTAGCTGGTGGTCGGCAACTGTCTTGCCTCCTGCCATCATCGCTTCCCAGCCTAAAAAGCCTTTGGGGGCATCGGGTTTAAACGCCACCACATGCCGTAGTTTGGGAAAAGCAGCGCAGGAAACTTTCCCTTCGGTAGCGGCTGATATATCAGGGCAGACTTCGTTGAAGATGGCGTAATAATCCGATGATTTAAAGCGATCGGTCAGAAAAAGTGCCACGATGTCGCTCTGTTCGATGGTGTAGGAGAGTTCAAATGGGCGGTAGGCCGGATTGATGGTCACCAGCACCACACCGATGCTGGCAGCGGCATATTGCAAAATGAGCCATTGCGGGACGTTGGTGGCCCACACGCCGACATGCTCCTTCGGCTTTATGCCCAGCGCGAGCATTCCCTTGGCGGCATTTTTTACCGCATGGTGAAACTCACCGTAGGTCATGCGTACATTATTCTGAGGGAACACCAGCGCATCGCGCGCACCAAAGCGCCCTGCCTGATGCGCCAGCACATCTCCTATCGTAAGCCCGTCTACCCATGGGGGTATTGCCGACATGCGAGACCCTCTGTAAACCTGTTATATTTTTTTAACGATCATAGCGATTTGAATGATTTATGCAATCGCAGGATGTGCTATGATATGGTTTAAGTGTAAGAAATGACGGATAAAAATTGTGCAGAGCAGCAATGAAATCGAAAAATGTTTGGGTAGTCATACCCGCATATAATGAGATCACCACGATTGCAGAAGTGATTCGTGATGTCACGGCATCAGGCTATCGCGTGGTGGTGGTCGATGACGCTTCGAAGGACGGAACATCTATTGCGGCGCAGCAAAAAGGTGCGGCGGTGGTGGTGCATCCGGTCAATCTCGGGCAGGGGGCTGCCTTGCAGACGGGGATTGATTATGCGTTAATCTGTAATGCTGAATACATTGTAACTTATGATGCCGATGGCCAGCATAGGGTTAGTGATATTGCCGTTTTGCTCGCGGCATTGAACGAACACAACGCCGACATCGCGCTCGGGTCACGGTTTCTTGGCAAGGCGGTGGACATGCACTGGTCGAGGCGTTGCTTGCTGCGTTGCTCGGGGTGGCTAAGCCGCATGACCACCGGACTGGTCTTAAGCGATACGCAAAACGGCCTGCGTGCCATAACAGCCCAGGCCGCGCGCACTATCCGTATCCGCCAGAACCGTTTCGCGCATGCGCTTGAGATTATTGCCCAGATCAGTAGCCACCACTTGCGATATGTTGAGGTTCCGGTGACAGTGGTGTATACGTCTTATTCACGTAGCAAAGGTCAATCCGTGTGGTCGTCGTTGCCCATCATGGCGGACCTTTTTTTGGGAAAGCTTGACAAATGGTGATTCGTATCTTGTTGATACTGGCACTTATAGTGACCATCGCGTATGCCGTGCGCAACCGTAAGCACACGCCGCTAGTGAGTATGGCAACATTGGTGTTTGGGCTGGTGGGTATTTTCTGCGTGGCCATGCCTGACATCACTACTGCGATGGCGCATCTTTTGGGGGTTGGCCGTGGTGCGGATTTACTGCTCTATTGTTTTATCATCAGCAGCGTGCTGATGATCCTCAATCTTCATTTGCGGCTCTTGCGCCTGCAAGGCACGCTAACCGATGTGGTGCGTGAATTTGCCTTGTCTAAATCCCCGCCTGCAGATGTTCACGAGCCTGCGTATATTAAAATTGGCAATGATTTTTCGTAGATAATTGCACGGCGATTACTCATTATAACCCGTACCCACAGAAGCCACGGTCTGCTAAAATAGCATTCCAAGTAAACATAATTGGCAATGACCTACCATAGGTTAACTGTAATACTGTATGTTCCACAGAACTTAGGGTGTGGCCTAGTAATATAAAAATACCAACCCAATAAAGTGGTTTGCAGTATGTCTGAAGTGATTCGGTAATGGTTAGGTAATAAACCAGAAATAAAGTCACTACCATATACAGGTGTCGTGCATCCGACCAAGCCTCAAAACCATGAGCGTACATACGCATCAGAGCCGTAGCTACTATACACTCCAAAGCAAAAACGCCGTAAATCAATGTACAAGTGCTTACCCTTTGTTTAAAGGCTAGAATACCACACATTAATGTTGTATACTCAAACATTCCCAATAGAAAAAGATTAAGTAGGCTGGCGTTATCTACACCATTCCAGCAATATTCACCAAAATGCATGCTGCGCAGGTGCATATTCCAGAAGAGTGTATCCATACCTTTGGGAGTATAAGTGAACGGAAATTCACGAAAAGCTTGATAATCAAATTCGATGAGGGCAGGGCTGTAGATAAAGGTAGATGGGGCTCCATATTTTCCCTCAAAGGCACTGGCATTACCTTGCGTGTAGGCATTATACACATTGCGGCCAAGCCCCACTGACATCATCAGCAGGAGTGCCATTAATGGCCAGCAGAGTTTTGTCCATGGCAGGGCCTTTTTTTCGTAGAAAAATGCGCGAACTATCAGCGGTACAATCATGATGGGCAGCAGCAAGGCGCTATTTTTGGTGCCGAAAGCAACCGCCATCCAGAGAATACTGCGCTGCAAATCTTTTGTGGTGTTAATTTTAGTCCAGCGAAGAAAATGGAATATACAACCTGAAAAGGAAAGATAAAGCAGGATGTCGTTACTTATGCGGAAGCTGTGCAGCAGGTTGGCAGGCCAGAATATTAGCGCGCCAATACCCAGCCATTTAAGCAGAGGTGTTTTGATGTTATCCATGATCATGCGGATGCCATACAGCGTAAACATGGAGAATAGGAAAAAATTCAGGCCACCAAGACTGATGAGAGCATCAGTCTCTTTTTGCATCTGGAATAGGTTGGTAAACCAATACACCGCTCCAGCAAGTGCGTAATACAGTGGTGGCTGATGTGACTCCCCACCCATTGCGATGGGTTGTAGTGAAAAATGTTGTGCAAAATAATTGATTGTCGACAGATGCGCTCCAATATCATAGGTATACCCCTGCGGCTGTTGCTGAAGCAGGAATATAAATTGGGCAATCGTAGATAGGCTTACCAATGCAAAAAGCCGTATTTCATTGCCCAGCACTTTGTAATTAATAAAAATTGCACCAGCGAATGCAAAGAAAGTTAGCACGTAAGAAATATCTAGTACTTTAGGATGAGATATAAAATTATGGCTAACTGTCCAAACCAGTGCCAGATACCATAGTACTAGGAAGGGGACTGTCTTTTTAATGGTTGGAAAGTATTGTTGCAATTTGTGCCAGAGTGCCTTGCCGGAAGTGAAGTTAGAATGAAACATGAACCCCTCAGTACTTTAAAAATAAGCTCTGAATATACAAGCGTATTGCTTTTAGCTTCAAGATAAACCATGTATTTGCTAGTATAGCGGTGTTAATAAAAAATTAATAGTAGTGCAGTGCTGTTTACGAATTAGTAAGGGCGCTATGCTATAAATGTGTAATCACGTCCTGTATCTGTAGTATATTTTCAACCAGTTAACCAATTGAGACTCATTGTGCGTAAACGTTTTTTAATGCTTCTGACTATGATGATGCCGCTTTTATTGGCGGTAGATGATTGCCGTGCGGATGGTGCGGATAATTTGGGTTCGCTACAGGACGCAAAATCCCATACACGGGAAGAATTTGTGCATGGTATGGCATCGATGACGTTGGCAATTTTACAGGATCAGAAAAAAACATACGGCGAACGCAAAGTGGTTTTGCGCCGTGCTTTCAACAACGTGGTAGATATTGACTGGATTGCCAAATTTGTGCTGGGGCATGCGTGGAACAGTGCGAACGATGTGGAAAAGCAAAGCTACACCGAACAGTATCGTACATTCCTGACGGAAAGTTATGTATCTAATTTTGCTGAAAATCCCGATAAGCGCATCAAGGATATTAAAATTCTTGGCATTCAGGACACAGAAGATAATGCTTTTATTGTAAACACCAATATGCAGTTAGCTGACAGAGAAGAGATACGGGTGGATTACCGTGTCAGCGATCACAACGATAAATACAAGGTGATTGATATCGTCATTGAAAATGTGAGTCTGTTAGCGACGCATCGTGCACAGTTCAGTGAACTTGCAGCCAATCGTGGTATCGATGGGGTGATCATGCGCCTGAAGGCGATGAACGAGAGCCCGAAAGTTGATGCTATCAATGTGTCGATGCAGTAGTTTTTTCCCATAGATTAATTATACATTGATGAACTTTCTTTGAAATGGTACATAATTGCCGTACGCATGGATCATTAATGATGTAGTCGGAGAAACTGAACGTGATTAAAAATAATGCCTCCATTTCGTTTGCATCGGAAATGCAATCGTTGCAGATGGGCTATGTTGATCAGCTCAAATCCATGTTTCCTGAAATTATTCAGCTCAAAAATGCACTAACGCAAAAGAATTCCGATCCTGCTAAAACCGAGCGCCTTTCGCGGCTGGTGCACACATTATCTGGTCTTGGTACTACCGTTGGGTTTCCCATGGTTAGTGAAAGCGGGCGTAAACTATCGGGATTATTGCTTGCAGGCGAAAAATCTCCGGCAGGCGATAATGATGCCAGACATCAAGAGCTGGTCCGGTATCTGGAAGAATTTGAAAAAGCCTGTCATCAGGTCATACTAAATGAGACTACGTCCGACAAAGGGAACCATGCTATGGAAACGACAAGCACATCATCAGAGAGCCAATCCAAGATCGTATGTATTCTGGCGAAAGAGGGTAGGCCACTACATGACATTGACAAGCAATTGCAGCATTTTGGATATGTTGTTTCCTGCACGTCCAACGTAGAGGAATTCAAGGCTTCGGTGGCGCACCTGAATCCTCATGCAATTATTGCTTACAGTGATATGTCAGCTGTGGATGTGGAAATGCTCAAAGATCTTCCGCAGTCGGAAAACAAGCGCTCTTATCCGCCGCAAATCATCATTATCTCTTCGCAGGATAATTTTCATGCGCGCCTTGCCGGTGTTCGCCTTGGCGCACACGGATTCTTCCCCGAGAACACGGATGTCATTCAGATTGTCGATAAAATTGAGCATCTGGTGGCCAAGTTCAGCATTCCTCCTACCTACCATGTGCTTGTCGTCGATGACGATGATGTGCAGGTGCGTTTTTATACGCATGTACTGCAAACATCCGGCATTATGACCACGGTGATTGGTGAGCCGCACGAAGCGTTGGAAGTGATTGCTAACCAGTCTGTAGATCTGGTGCTTATGGATTTTATCATGCCGGAGTGTAATGGGCAGGAACTCGCCACCATTATCCGCCAGCATGAAAAATACGTCAGCCTTCCGATTATTTTTCTTTCCGCGCGTGACGATCTGGAACAATTGCTGATCAATACCGGACTCGGGATTGATGACTTTCTTGTGAAACCCGTTACAGGCGACCAGCTGGTGTCTGTGGTGAAAAGTCGTGCGCAACGTTCGGCTGAACTTCAGGTGCTGATGGCGCGCGATAGTTTCACCGGCCTGCACAACCATGCACATTTCATGGATATGCTGGCGATGGAACTAGGGCAGGTGAAACGCTTCAAAACTAGCACGGCGTATGCCAGCATCGACATCGACCATTTCAAAAATATCAACGACACTTATGGCCACGTAGCTGGCGACCATGTGATTAAGAGTCTGTCGCGCATGTTGCAGCAGCGCTTGCGCCGCAGCGATATTATTGGCCGTTGTGGCGGTGAGGAATTCGGGATTATCATGCCGGATTGTACACTTGAAAACGCATCGCTGATTATTGAATCCATGCGGTTACAGTTTGCTGAGATGGCATTTAAAATGGATAATGCAGATGTGCGGGTGACTTTCAGTGCCGGACTCACGGCTCTTGCCCAGTTTGATAAGCTCGATGATCTGATCAAGGCGGCAGACAAGGCACTTTACAGTGCAAAAAATCAGGGACGCAACCGTTTGGTTGTTGTCTAGACATGCATTATCTGGTGACGGGTGGCTGCGGCTTTATCGGCCTGCATTTAATAAGGCGGTTACTGTCAGAAGGCCACAGCGTCACCATCATCGACGACCTTTCCAATTCCACGAAAGACAATGTTCCGCCGCAAGCCAAGCTGATCGTACAGGATATTACCGTTGCAGGGGTGCTGGATGAGCTTGTGCAAAAAGTCGATGGCGTGTTCCATCTGGTGGCCGTTGTATCGGTGGTCAAATCAACTGAAGCGTGGAGGCGCACCCATGAGGTGACGCTCGGTGGTATGGTAGCGCTTTTGGATGCGTTGGCGCGGTTTAAGCGCCATATTCCTGTGGTGTATTGCTCATCGGCAGCGGTTTACGGTGACAAGTCGGATGTGCCGTTCAGAGAGGATTGCCGTTGCACCCCCATTTCAGCATATGGTGCAGATAAATTATCCTGTGAGTTGCATGCGCGCGTGGGGTATCTGGTTCACGGTATTCCTTCCATAGGGTTGCGCTTTTTCAATGTTTATGGTGAGGGTCAAGATCCTCATTCGCCGTATGCGGGCGTTATCTCTATCTTCGCCGGTCAGATGCGTGCTTCGCAACCTGTAACGATTTACGGTGATGGGGAGCAGATACGCGACTATATACATGTGTCAGACGTGGTCACCGCCATGGCTGCTTCCATGAAGGCACTGGAGCGCAAAAGTCTGACGCAGGGTATCTTTAATATATGTACGGGAACCCCACTTTCGGTCAACGCACTGGCGGGGCACATTATGCAGCTGACTGGTTCGCGCTCGCGCATTACCCATGCCCCTACACGGACGGGAGATATACGTTCTTCACTCGGGGATCCTTCGGCTTCTGCCCAACAGATTGGATTTGCAGCAAAAACTTCTGTACACGCGGGGCTGGAATTGTTGCTCAAAAGCGAGTAAATATCTAAGTCATAGCCTTAGCCTGCATCTCTTTTACTACATCATATGAATAATTTTGACCTTTTTGTCCTGATCCCGTTTTGCATCGTTGCTGAAACTCTTTCGGTGCTGTGCTTCAAGTGTGGGGTAAATAAGGATGAATCGAATGAGCAAGACAAAGGGTTTATTACCATGATATTTACAACCCCGCTTTTGTGGCTGGGGATTGCATTGTGGGCAGCGGAGCTGGTGTCGTGGATTATCGTGCTTGAACATGCGCCGTTATCAGTGGCATTTCCTCTGATGAGCGTAATTTACTGCACTGTGCCGCTGGCCGGAAAATGGTTTTTAGGTGAGCCATTGCCCTCGCGCCAATGGCTGGCGACTGCATTAATTGCAGTTGGGGTGGCACTCGTAGGAAGTACAGGAGTCTGACATGGAAAATACTGCACCGGTTAAAATTAAAATGCCGCCGCTACCCAAACCGGCGTATGTGTTGGCTCACTCCTACTGGGACAGCATCCCCGTGCTTATGGGCTGTGTGCATTTTGCATACCAGATTACGCTGTTTGTATTGTTTCCCCAGTTATCATGGTGGCTGCTGGTTCCGATGGGTCTGCTGTATAGCTACATGATTGCGTGGAATATCGAAAGCGTGTCGCACAACTTTACCCACAATCACTATTTCAAATTGCATGCGATGAACCGTGCCTTCTCGCTGATGGAATCACTGGCGATCGGGTTCTCACAACAGATGTATCGCACAGTGCATATTCGCCACCATATCGGTAATTCCGACCGCCCCGATGCCAACGGTAAAACGCGCGACTGGTTTTCCATTTACCGCCACGGCAAGAATGGTCAGCCGGAAAGCATCTGGAAATATGCATTACTGGGCAGCTTGCGCGGTGACAGTAAACAGGCCTTTATCGAGATGGGCAAGAATGGCCGCGATGCGGATGTGCGCTGGAGCAAGTTTGAGGATGCCGCCCACTACGCATGGTTTATTCTTGGCTTTATCCTCAACTGGAAATTCATGCTGTTCTTCCTGCCATTTTATTATATCGGCCATGTGTTTTCGATGATGGTGGGCTACTACGAACATTATCAGGCCAACCCTGATCTGCCGATTGCATGGGGGGTCAGCACCTATAATAAATGGTACAATTTTTTCTGGATGAATAACGGCTACCATGCCGAACATCACTACCGCCCGAAACTGCACTGGACGCAGATGAAAGAGCTGCACCGCTTGCTGGAAAAAGAACAAAAAATGAGTGGTGTGTATGTCATTCCGTATTCCCATCTGCTTGGCTTTTTAAGCCGCCCTCCGGTTACGGCAAAGGCGTAGTGTGACAGCAATAAAAAAACATATCGCTGACTGGGGGCTGTGGGCCTGCCTTCCGGTGTTCAACACGCTCAATCAGGTGGCGATGAAACTCACCGCCGGTGCGGTTAAAGACCAGCCTTTTGGCGTGAGCTGGTTTCTGGATGCGGTTCAATGCCCGTATATATGGATGTCGTTTGCCTGCGAGATTGTCAATTTTGCCGTTTGGCTGGCGATTTTAAAGCGGCATCATTTGAGCGAAGCGTTTCCGCTAACCGCGATCAGCTACGCGGCGTTATTGTTTACCAGTTGGGCCTACTTCCATGAACCCATGCAGTTTCAGCAGGTGGTGGGTGTAGGCGTTATTATGGCGGGTATTGCGCTGCTTGGTTTTACCAAAGAAGCTTCAGATAAGACCTCAGGCGGCTGATTTTTTTGCCCGTGCATCGCGCTTCAGGCGCAGGATCAGATAGATCATGACGGCCATATTGATGACCAGCACACCGATACGTAAAGCGGTGGTTTTTTCGATAATTTCATAGCATTCCAGCGGCAATAATGATCCGGTGATGATAATCACCAGATATTCCGCCCAGTGTTTTCCCATCAGCAGTCCTATGCCTTCGAGTACATACAAAGCGGCATATACCATCGTTCCCGCACCAATGGCTTTGAGTTGTTTGGGGTCGAAACCGGCAACTTTTTCGATGGCGGTGTTGATGAAATGATTGTCAGGGTCGAGATGCATCAGGATGATGATCTGGTTCAGCGTTTCTTCCACATCTTTATGGATCAGTTTAAAAGCTCCCAGCGAAGCGGCGGATAATAGCGCAGCAATGACGAGTTTCATGGTGCCGATCACCAGCAGTCCTGTCGGAATTTTTTTTGGTGGAGTCATGCGGTGAATGCCCTTCGGATTATTTTTTAAACCAGTGTGGATGCGAGGCTTGCAGATGGGCAATCAGGCCCTCCGCGTCGCTGAACTGCCGGTGGATATGCATCATCACCGCCTTGTCGGTGGACGCCCCTTCAGGGCCATTCATCAGCCCAAACGATGCGTGGGTATCGCGCGCCACCAAGATGGCATCGCGTACGAACGTGCCCCCACCAATGAACAGGATATGCCCGTTGCGCTTGGCGGTATATTGCACCAGCTGTTGGGGCACGGTAAAAAGCCCGCCGGTCAGCGGCAATACATGGGTAAGGCCGGGGGTAAATGAATGCGCCGTTTGGTCGGCCTGCACGGTAGCACTGATGAGAGCGAAGGGGTCGTCATGTGTGGTGTTATATTTTTGCACCGCGCGTGAGAGCAGGGCCGTTATGCCCTCATCTTTGGGGCGGCCAATCATGAAATACACGCGCTTCGCATCCAGCCGTTCGACGAGTGCGTTAATCGCATCGAGGATGTAGCGTTTATGGTTTGCTGAAATCATATTCCAGTAACGCTCGCCGGTTGCACCGATGATCATGAGCGGTGCCTTACCTTCTGTAGCCCTGAGGATGGTTTCGGGGCCGTAGGCAATACCTTGTTTGCTCAGGTGTTTTTCAAACGCCGAACCAACGGCATCACCCAGCGGATTCGTAGCGGGTGTCATGGGGGGAAGAATGGCGGAGGCAGCAGTGATGCGCTCGAAAAAATCAGATGGCAGTACGCGGTATTTTTTAATAAAGCGCGCTTCTTCACGTTGCATGTGTTCGTTTTCTGATTGGATGATGGATGCCACACGGTCAGGTTCCACGCCTGCGAACGAGGCGGCAAATGAGGCAGCTGTCCATAGCTGCCGTGCATCGGTCAGGTAGAGGCCGCTGCCGTCGGAGCAGATGACAAAAGGAATCCGCTTATTCAGGCAGCGCAGCATGTCGAGTTCTTCCGCCGTATCAATATTGTTCAGAGCCATGTTGGAGTCAGGGTTGAATTCAATCATCACCAGATGTTGCTTGGCGAGTGTTTCGGCAATTGCAATCGCGTCATCATCCAGCCCATGGGCGGCATGGCCGATGCGCACACGCATGCGGTATTTTTCAGCCAGCCTTAGCGACTCTTTCACGTTGGCCATGTTTTTCCGGTTTTCACCGGCATGGATACGCAGGGTAAATTCCGGATCATTGGCGTGCGCCCACTCCGCAATCGATTCAATGAGTGGTTCGAGATCGCTGATCTTGTTGTCTTCAAATCCCATGAAATCAATGCCGACAATGTAAGGGCTGGCGGCCATCGTTTTCAGTTTTTCAATTTCATTGGTAAGAATAGCTTTGGGAAGATTGCGTGGGATGCCCACCAGAAAACGAAGGGCAACACCGGTTTGTGCTTCAATATTAGGTAGCGAATCATGGAGGAAACGCATGTTTTGCGGCGTGAGAAACGAGGTCGAAACTGCCGTAATCTCGGCGTACACGATGCCTTGCTTCTGGTATTCTTCCGCCACCTTGAGCCATAAATCATAGGCGGCATCCGGATGTTTGGTGATGGGGTAGCGGTAGCGGTAGACGGTTTGTTCGAGGTCGCCAAATGTCATCTGGCGGTCGGGTGGAATGGCAAGAGCCGCTTTTAAATGCTCGATAGCGGGGGCATCCAGCTTTGCAATATCAACAGCATCTTCCATCGACGGAATGGCCTTGGGGTTACCACCATCGGTAGGTGGGAAGAAAAAGCGTTTAGTGCTTACGATGGTATCTTTTGCGTAGGGGATATGCAGCATGTCCAGCAAGCGTGTCGGAAATGCGATGTGGTGTTTACAGGCAACGTTGATCAACCCTTGAGCAGATATCTGGCCTGAAGAATGGGTGTGTAGGTCGGTGCGTTGCAGCGGTGCGCCCAGATTGTCACGCGGGTAGGGAAGCCAGCGGTAAAGACGTTCATTGCCGAGCATGCGCGTTTCAAACACGGTGAGGCGTTGCGATACTTGTGAATGTTGCAGGTGTTGATTGCGGATATGGTATTGCCCATACAGCTCGCCGTCTGTGGTATGCTTGCCGCCAAGCCGTATCTCGATGGTAAATCCCTTCGCATCATCGGCATGCACCGAGTGATGCAAGGAAGGTTTCAGCTGACTATTCGGAGTTAGATTGCATGGCACAGAATCGATGACGAGTCCTATGAGTTTTGCAAGATGCCGCTCGACGGTTCCGGTGGAAACCACAGGGCCCTGAACCGTACCTGTGAGTTGTTTGGTGTCGGTGTCATAGGCCAGTATCAACTGATGATGGGTACCCCAGTCGAGAGGATGTGTGATGGTGATATGCGTCATGCTGTCTTAATTATACCATACTTTAGCAATTCATACAGGGGCGATGCCGAAGTGGAAATGCTATAAAAAACAAAGGGAGGCATGAAGCCCCCCTTTGTCCTTAAGTAATAAAAATTAAAGTTATTGACCTTCCGATGGCGTCATCGGTGCAGAAGCTGCCGCCGCCGGAGCGGTAGCAGGTGCAGCAGGAGTAGATGTAACAGCAGCAGGTGTAGCGGCAGCAGTTGCCTGAGCGGGAGCAGTGCCGGCAGGAGCGCCGTTAGCTGCAGGAGGAACGATATTTTCCGATGCCGGAGCAGGTGCTGCAATTTCAGCGGGTGCAGAAGCAGCAGCATCCGCTGGTTTAGGCGCAGTTGCCTGTGCGGGCATTTTGGAAGGGTCGCTGTTAGGAACGAGTCCATTTTGTGGCAACGCTGCGCCAGTCACCGCTTTTTCAGGAATGTTAGGCATTTCTTTGGGGGTCATCATCATGGCAACGACGACCAATGCAATAATAGTAGCGAGCAGATAAATAATATTTTTATTCATGGGCCTTAGCTCCTTGAGAAATTCATGACAATGTACGAATGCGTAAATACCTATATAATTGCAAACTGCAATTTACCCAAACATTATTTTCAGTAAAAACAAAATAATGCCTGTAAAAAAGTGTTAATAATTAGCTGTTCAGTAAGGACACATTGCCGCCGATGGCTGCAATGTTAATGGTGGTGGTGCGTTCGATGGTAAAACGCAAGAGATAATATGGGCCGCCCGCTTTAGGGCCGGTGCCGGAGTATCCCTCGCCGCCGAAGGGCTGTACTCCTACGGTTGCGCCGATCATGCTGCGGTTGACATACCGATTGCCCGCACGCACGCGCGTCAGCAAGAGGCTTATATGGTCATCGATGCGGCTATGGACACCGAAGGTGAGGCCATAGCCCGTTGCATTAATCTGGTCGGCCACCTGTTCGAGCGTACCGTTTTTAAAACGCACAACGTGCAAGACTGGCCCGAAGATTTCACGTTTTAGCTCGCTGACATGGTTGATTTCAAAGGCGTGTGGGGCGACAAAATGCCCCTCCAGTCCGGAAGGCAACGGCGTGCTGGCTACCAGTCTGGCGGATTGTTTCATGGCAGCGATGTGTGCCAACAGCATGGTTTGTGCTTCTTTATCAATCACAGGGCCGATATCGGTATCGGGTTTGGACGGATCGCCCAGTTGCAATTCCTGCATGGCACCTGCCAGTAATGTCAGCAATTCGTCGGCAATGTCATCCTGTACGAATAATACGCGCAGTGCCGAGCAGCGTTGTCCGGCGCTGCCAAACGCTGATAGGATAATGTCATCCACCGCTTGTTCGTGCAGTGCAGAAGAATCGACGACCATACAGTTTTGTCCGCCGGTTTCGGCAATGAGCGGCACCAATGCGCCACCACGTGTGGCCAGTGAAGCTGCGATGCGCTGGGCGGTTTCTGATGAACCCGTGAAAACAACACCGCTGATGCGCCTATCGGCCACCAGTGCCGCGCCAATCGTTTCGCCTACGCCGCAGGCCAACTGTAAAACCGAACGTGGTATGCCTGCTTCATGAAGCATTTCAACAGCACGCCTTGCGATGACGGACGTTTGCTCGGCAGGTTTGGCGATAACGCAATTGCCGGTGACGAGGGCAGCAGCCACCTGTCCGGTAAAAATGGCGAGCGGGAAATTCCACGGGCTTATACAGGCAATGACCCCACGCGCATGCATGCTCAGTATGTTGCTTTCGCCGGCAGGACCGTTGAGGATATGGGGGGTAAAAAGTTTTCTGGCCTCGGCGGCGTAGTAGCGGCAGAAATCAGCCGCCTCGCGGATTTCGGCGATGCCGTCAGCCAGTGTTTTTCCGGCTTCATTGCAACACAGGGCGATCAGTTCATGGATGTGTGTTTCCAGTAAATCAGCGGCTTTTTCCAAAGCAGCAGCACGCTGCCCGACAGGCGTTTGTTCCCATGCAGCGAAGGCGTTATACGCTGTTTCAACCGCTTGCCCGAGTGCCTGAACACTCATATCCGCCACCTTGGGCAAAGGTTTGGTTTGAAAGGGTGCAATGCCGTTAAGCAACGCTGACAATTGCACCTGATTACCAAGATCACATCCGGTGGAGTTGGTACGCGCTTTGCCATATAGAGCTGGCGGCAACGGGATGAGGGAATTGTAGAGTGTGGGAAAGGATTTCGTGACCCGCACCGGATCGGCAAGGATGTCCTCGGCACTTTTGCTGCTATCCATCAGCAGATGCACAAACGAGCTGTTGGCGCCGTTTTCAAGCAGGCGGCGGATGAGGTAGGCGAGCAGGGATTTATGCGCACCGACGGGGGCATAAATGCGGGATGGCCAACCTTGATGATCGGCTGTGGCCTTCACGACTTTGTCGTGGAGGGCCTCACCCATGCCGTGCAGGCGCTGGAATTCAAAACTGTCTTTTTCCCACCCATAATGTTCGCTGAGCGTGATGATACTCGATACCGTGCGGATATTATGCGTGGCAAACTGAGGAAAGAAAGATCCCTTATACGATAACATTTTATCAGCGCATGCGAGGTAGGATACATCGGTGTGTTCCTTGCGCGTAAACACCGGATAGGACGACAGGCCATTCAGTTGCGCCCATTTGATTTCCGAATCCCAGTAGGCGCCCTTGACGAGGCGGACAGGAATAATACGGTTGTATTGTTGTGCCCGCTGCGCCAGCCAGTCGATCAGGTAGAAAGCACGTTTCTGGTAGGCCTGAACGACAAAGCCAATGCCGTTCCAGCTTTTGAAAGCAGGCTCGGCAAGAAGTTGTTCAAACAGTTCCATTTCGATATCGAGGCGCGAGGTTTCCTCGGCATCAATCGATACGGCGATACCTGCTTCCTTCGCGCACAGCAGAATCTCTTTCATGCGCGGCAGCAATTCGGTCATTACCCGCTCGCGCTTGGTAAGTGTGTAGCGCGCATGCAGCGCCGATAACTTGACCGAAATTCCGGGGGCTTCCAGCAGTGGCGTATTGGCGGGCACGCTTTTTCCGATCAGGGCAATGCCTTCGCGGTAGGATTGCATGTAGCTTTTGGCCTGCGCGTCAGAACGCGCTCCTTCGCCTAAAATGTCATAGGAAAAGCGGTAGCCTTTGTTCTGGTAGGGTTGGCTGTGTTTTAGCGCGTCTGGCACGGTTTCACCAAGTACGAACTGTCTGCCGATCAGTGCCATGGCTTTTTTGAGCGATTCACGGATGATGGGTTCGCCGGTTTTCGCTACAAGATTTTTTAATACCTTCATCATGCCCTTGTGCGGGTCATGTCCGAAATCAACGACTTTTCCGGTGAGTAGTAACCCCCAGCTGGAAAGATTAACCAGCCAGTCGGTATTTCCCGTGTAGTGGCTCCACTCCCTGCCTTCAAACGTATCGCGTATCAGCGCATCGGCAGTTATGGAATCAGGAATACGCAGTAGTGCTTCGGCAAGGCACATCAGCGCCACACCCTCATTTGTATCCAACCCGTAGGCATTGAGGAAAGCTTCCACCCCGTGGCCGATGCCCTGTTCGCGGATTTCGGTCGTCCATGCCTTGGCACGCTCCATAATGGCGGCTTCCATGGCGGCAAGCGGTTCCACCTGTGCCAGCAGCGCTTTCATCGCCTGCGTTTCATCCATGAAGGCAAGCGAGCTAATCGCCCAGGCGCTGATGTCAGAAATGGGGTGGATGGAGGGCATTGGTGAAGATTAGCAGGAGCGGTGGAATTGTAAATAGTTCTAAAAGATATCGGATGGCGATATCATTGTGCTTTATTATTTACGCCAGCCTATTAAAAAGGCTATGGTAGACCATATTGATAACCTACGGCGGCAGTAAATGACATCCATCCTATGTATCGGGGCAGGGCCAGCAGGCCTCACCGCCGCTTATGAATTAGTAAGGCACAAGCAAAGCGTAACAGTGCTGGAAGCGGACAGCCGCTATGTCGGCGGTATCGCGCGGACCATTCAGGAAAGCGACGAGAAAGGTAAATTTTGTTTTGACATTGGCGGCCACCGTTTCTTCTCCAAGTCGGGTGAGGTGGTGGCGTTGTGGAACGAGATCCTCGACAACCAGATGATGAAGCGCCCGCGCAAATCACGCATTTTTTACGGCGGCAAGTTTTATCCCTATCCACTTGATCTGATCAAGACATTACAAAATCTTGGTTTGATTGAATCGGCATTGTGTGGCCTGTCGTACCTGAAGGCGCGCGTGGCGCCGACCCCCAATCCCAAGACGTTCGAGCAGTGGGTGTCCAACCAGTTCGGCGTCCGCCTCTACCTCACCTTTTTTAAGACCTACACAGAAAAAGTCTGGGGCATGTCTTGCAAGGATATTTCTGCCGACTGGGCCGCACAGCGCATCAAAGGCCTATCGTTATCCTCGGCGGTAAAAAATGCTGCCCTTCGTACGTTGGGCTTACAAGGCAAAAGTAAAATCAAAACGCTGATTGAAGAATTTCTCTATCCGCGCCTCGGTCCGGGCATGATGTGGGAAGTGGCCGCGCAAAAAATCGACGCTGGCGGTGGTAAAGTAGCCATGGGTCAGCGCGTAGACTCGCTGGCCTATGATGTCGGCAAGCAGGAATGGCGCATACAGGCGCGCAGCGATTCCGGCACACTGATGACGCACTATGCCACGCACGTTATCAGCACCATGCCGCTGCGCGAGCTGGTACATGCCATTGAAGGTGCGCCCGAAGCAGTACGCCACGCTGCATCACAGTTACTCTATCGTGATTTTTTAATTGTCGCACTCGTACTCAATGACAAGAAAGTGTTTGATGACAACTGGATTTATATCCATTCGCCGGAGGTGAAAGTCGGGCGTATCCAGAATTTCAAGGCATGGTCGCCGGATATGGTCAGCGATCCCAAGCTTGCGTGCTATGGCATGGAGTATTTCTGTTTTGAAGGCGATGGTTTATGGAATAGTTCGAATCCCGACCTGATCGCGCAGGCCTCCGAAGAACTGGTAAAAATCGGCCTTGCCAAGCCTGAAGATATATTGGGTGGATATGTGGTGCGCCAACCGAAGGCCTATCCGGTCTATGATCAGGTGTATGAATCGCACGTGGCGGTTATCCGCGCATGGCTGGAGGAATACTGCCCTAACTTGCAGGTGGTGGGCCGCAACGGCATGCACAAATATAATAATCAGGATCATTCCATGATGACGGCCATGCTGGCGGTAAAGAATATTCTTGCCGGAAAGCAGGAATACGATGTCTGGTGCGTCAATCAGGATGCGGAATACCACGAAGTTGACAGCAGCGGATCCTCTCATGGTGCTGGCGGCGAACGCCTCGTCCCTAAGGGAGTGGCTTAGGCCTTCGTCCATAAAATATAATTATCACATATAAAACAAAATGTTATAAATTATTAAGGATGGCCTTATTGGGTGTTGCACACCCAAAATCCAGCGAATATTAACCATTAATATGGTATAGTTTCCAAAGTTCATTTAGAAAACTGGCCTATGATAGATCCACAAAAAGCGGCTTTAAATGATGAGTATACCGCCCGTCAGCAGGCGGCCTCGCGGGATATTTTTAAAAAACACAGCCCGAGAGAAGAAGTGGTGGCCACCCGATTTTTGGGGAAAAAAGAAGCACATTGGGTCATTCCATTTGACAGTAAGGAAGATCGCGATGCTTTACTACAGGCACTCAAGACACAGTACATGCGCGATGAAGAGCTGGTTGTGAAGGGGCGTGCAGGTGGAATCATTATTATTGATAATGATCGTGGACGAAATAGGTTTGAAAAGAGAAAAAAAGAATTTGAGGCGGAAAGCCACCCGCGCTGGCTGGATTATGAACAACTATGTGGCAAACCAGCCACTGAGTTGGATTCTTATTTTCCGCACCATTCGGATGTGGAGGTGATGCAGAAAAAAGGGTGGGTCGGGATTGATTACAGGAATCGGCAGTCGACTTTTAATCCTGAGCCTGAAGAAGAGATTATTGGAAAATTCCACATTTCCGTGGATAAGGATGATGTGCCCAAGGCATGGAACCTGATTGCGCATGAGTTGACGGACCAGCATGTAGTTGCCAAGGTAAGAAAGCCGGAAAAGCTGGTGGATAGGCCAGAAAATGATCCGCATCAGGGTAAACATATTGTGCTGTATTTTACTAGAAGTAATATACGCGATACCGAGCATTGGCAGCAGGTATTGGATACGATTGAAACAACCTTCGTTGCCCATGGTATACGGAAGGGGCCGGAGGTTCTTAACAGCAGGCCGATGGAGGGATCGGCATTCAGCTATCTGCATTATGGTAATTCTGTGTATGATGAAACCACCGGTGCCGGAAATGCGTGGGATGATGATATGCGCGTCTTTAATGGAGGTGTTGATGCCTTTGCCGGCATGAAAATTGTGGCATCTCCGGTGGGGAGTCGGGTGAATCGATTGGATCCCGTTCAGGGCAAAATGCGAGACGGTGAAGCCGAGGGCAGGGCATAATTCCCCAACAGTCTGAAAATCATTTTAAGATTCGGTTTTTTTATCCGGAAATACTTATATAGTCCTCTGAGAGTTCATTTTGAAGGGGCACAGGTTTTCATGGCGTATATATTTAGTATTCCATTGTTGCTTTTATTATTGGTATTACGCCGTCCGGAGCAGTTTGCCTCCCCCACATTTATTCATAACGATGGGCTCATTTATTTTAAATATGCGTTCGAGCATTCATGGCTGGACGCATTATTTCGTCCGCATAACGGCTATCTGAATCTCTATACCAATACATTCAGCGTGGTGGCGGCTAAATTATCGCCGCTGGTTTACGCACCGCACGTGATGCTACTAGGCGGATGTCTTATGTGGCTGGTGTTGGTTTTGCTGATCAGTTCCAAAGAAAGCCCGTTTACCAGCACCCTATCCAAGCTCATCGCGACGTTGCTTACAGTGGTGGCATCGTCGTCTTTTTCATCTACCGAGATGGTGTACTCGCTTTTTTTCACCCCAGCGGTGCTTGCATTGATCTTGGTATTGCAGCCAGAGAGTAAAACTACGAATTTTTTTTACCGTGTGCTGGTGGTGCTGTGTGGGTTAATTGGGCCGACTGCGATTTTCATGATTCCTTTGTTTTTTAGGCGGTTTAGATCCAGCCATTCGAACGAAACCAAAATTCACTTACACATTTTGATTGCGTGCATGTTTGTGCAACTGGCGGCGTATAGCTGGTCCATGACTTATTATGACTATGAGGTTCAAGGTTTTGGCAAAAATATTGAATTGAGCCAAATCATGCCGCTGGATCTGTTTGTGGCGTGGATGGCGAACCATTCCATCATCAAATTAGGATTGGGACTGCATACGTTTGAGTATGTGGGAGAGTCTTTAGAAAAAACGATCGCGTCATATTCGGCCACTTATTTTATGGATATATTGGGATGTTGCATTGCTTCTATTCTCTTGGCCATGCTGCTGTGGGGCAGGGAAAAGCATACTAAATATGAGGTAACATCTCTGTTTACATGCGCATTTTTCCTGATTTTAGTGTTGAATTTTGTTACTGCTTATCCCAATTGGCAGGGCAGCAAAACCTACCTGTTACATAAAGCGCACCGCTATCTTGTTGCGCCAAGCCTGCTGATGGGGTGGATTTTGGTGCTGCATGCCGAGCATGTGCATAAAAAGGGATATAAATGGCTTTACCGCAGTCTTGTTGGGGTACTTTCGGTGGTGGGAGTGGCGGCGTATTTTCCATTTGGCGGATACGCAGGGGATCCTTACGGGCCACATGCAATCTGGAAAGATGAGGTGGCACGCTGGCAGAAAAACCCTGATTATGCGCTGAACATCTCGCCAACAGGCTCGCGTATTCAGCTAAAAACCTATCAGCAAGTGTATACAATTGATGATATCTGGCACCAGCCGTAATGTATTTGAGAAGAAATGGTGGGCCCGGGAGGAGTTGAACCCCGCATCATCCGCAAGGATGATGCTTTCTTAATTTTTAATAAGGAGGAGGTTCAGCCACCGAATGTGTAAATGGGGCTGGATATATCCACTATCACGAAAATGGTGGGCCCGGGAGGAGTTGAACCTCCGACCTCACGCTTATCAGGCGTGCGCTCTAACCACCTGAGCTACGAGCCCTTTGCCAGAAAAAACCGCCTGTGGAATCCTTGGATAAGTAAGGGGCGGAAGCAAAAGAGAGACGCTTTTTAGGGGCAGGGCAAGCAAAAGTCAAATCATTTGCAACATTTTATAAAAACGGCCTGCGTGGTGATGCCTGTATAGGTTATATAAAGACAGCGATAGACATGATTATGTTGTTTGGGGTTGGAGAATCGTTTTTTCTGTCAATAATTTTGACTCTGCGTGAACAGCGGAGGGGAAAAAAACAACAAAAAACCTAGGTTTTTAACGGCTTTCACAAAAAAATAAAAAAAGTGTAAAATGGCTGTTGACAGTCCCGAAACTTTGCGCCATAACAACCATCCTTTCACGAGGCAGCCACGGTCAAACGGGCGCTTCGATCGGGTCTCAAAGCGGCAACGCAGCGGGGCTCTGCAGGTTGATAGTGTGAAGAGCATTTAAGCGCAGGTGACGTTGTGTCACTGCCTACCAATTCTTTCGGAGTTGGATGGTAGTTGAAATTAACAGCACAATGTCATCTACGTTACACAGTAATGTGCATAATATAAACGTATTTACGTAAGTCCAAGGCGCTGTAAATACGGATGATATTGTGCGTGTTTCCGAAAATTTTTAAAGTCCTGTTCCAAAAGAACAGGCAAATTTTGCGCAAGCGTTTGCGGTCTAGCAATAGACCAATAACGATTGCTGGAATTCAAACTTGAGAGTTTGATTCTGGCTCAGAACGAACGCTGGCGGCAGGCTTAACACATGCAAGTCGAACGCTCCTAGCAATAGGGGAGTGGCGCACGGGTGAGTAACACGTGGGAACATGCCTTTCAGTTCGGGATAACAGCGGGAAACTGCTGCTAATACCGAATATTCTCTCCGGAGGAAAGATTTATCGCTGAAAGATTGGCCCGCGTTAGATTAGGTAGTTGGTGGGGTAATGGCCTACCAAGCCTACGATCTATAGCTGGTCTGAGAGGACGACCAGCCACACTGGAACTGAGACACGGTCCAGACTCCTACGGGAGGCAGCAGTGGGGAA
>JANYBV010000003.1 GCA_025360605.1 Alphaproteobacteria bacterium
GGCAGCTTAGGCACTGGCGCACTCGTAGGTGGCGCAGTCGGCGCTGCAGCCGGTGGCCTCACCAAAAAAGACGACATCAACCTTGGCAAACCCGCCTGGAAATAATACGTAACACCGCATGAAAAAGCACACTTCCCCCAAACGGTAAGTGTGCTTTTTTACGCTCAAAGGAAATACCCATGGCTGCCAAACGCAAAAAACCCACCATCTCCAAAAAAATGCTGGAAAGAAAAATTCAGAACCCGGATTCTCCCGGTTTGCGCCGTGGCTTCTTCAGCCGCGCCGCAGCCGCTGCCGCCGAATGGACCGGCAGGCCCATCGCATTTATTCTTGCCCTTACGACCGTCATAATCTGGGCTGTTACCGGCCCCGTTTTCCAATATTCCGAAACATGGCAATTGGTCATCAACACCGGCACCACCATCATTACCTTCTTGCTCGTGTTCCTGATTCAAAACAGCCAGAACCGCGACACACGCGCCATCCAGATCAAGGTAGACGAACTCATCCGCGCAACCCATGGCGCCCACACTGCCCTGCTCGACCTCGAAGAACTCACCGACGAAGAACTGGGAAGAATTTATAGAAAATATGAGCTTATCGCCCAGGAATCCCGCGCTCTCCTGCGCAAGGGCAAAAACGACATCCACGTCCCAGAGGTGGATTTAAGCTAAAGATTTCCACCATTGCGCCGCAGGATATATCCTATATCATGCGGCAATGACCGAATCCGCCCCTGTAGCGCCATTATGCATTCTTCTGGTAGAGGATTATGCGCCCAATGTGTTGGTCGCCAGCATGTTCCTCGAACTGTTCGGCTATACATACGACTTAGCCGTAAACGGCCATGAAGCCCTCGAAAAAATCCGCAAACATACTTACGCCGCAGTTCTGATGGATGTGCAGATGCATGGCATGAACGGGCTGGAAGCCACCCGCCTCACTCGCGAATACGAAGCCGAGCACAACCTCCCCCACCTGCCCATCATCGGCATAACCGCTCACGCCCTCGCTGGCGACCGCGAACGCTGCCTCGACTCCGGCATGGACGATTACATCGCCAAGCCCTTCGTGCCCGAAATTCTGCGCGATAAACTGGCTAAAGCCACCACCAAATCGTAATTTACGGAAAATTTATGCCCTGCATAATCGCTCCATGGAGTAACTTAATCCGTTTTCAGCTATCCTGATTGTATAAGAACACTTAGGAGAGAAACCATGCTAAATTACGTCATCACCTTTTTCCTGCTCGCGGTCCTCGCAGCTATTTTTGGCTTCGGCGGCCTTGCCGGCACCTTCGCCGGAATCGCCAAGCTCATCGCGGTGGTATTCATTGCTTTGTTTGTTGCAAGCCTGCTTTTCAGCGCCATCTCTGGCCGCAGGCCTCCTGCACTTTAATCGGGCACTTTAATCGGGCGAAAGCGGAAAACTAAGGGTAAACAGCGCGCCGCTTTTTGCATCCGGCGTTACCACATTCACGTCACCGCCCAGCAAATGCATAATTTCGCGGCAAATCGAAAGCCCAAGCCCTGTACCTGCGCTTTGCTGGTCGCTCTTGCTGAAGCGCGTGTATTTGTCAAAAATGCTATCATAGCGCGCTTCCGGCACACCCTTGCCATTATCCTGCACGCTGATATAGCCAAGCCCGCCCTCGTCCTTGCCATAACGCAAAATAATATTCGGCGTTTCCCCGCCGTATTTCACCGCATTATCCAGCACCAGCGACAGCGCCCGGCTTAAAAGCGACGGGTCAATCACCAGTGCAAATTCTTCACTCATGGATTCCATATCCACTTTGCAGTGCTGCAAACGGTTGTCGCTGCTAATCATGCAGTCTTTCAGCAGATGGCTTAAATTCACCCGCTCGTTGCGCAGCTTTACCATGCCGCTTTCCAGCTTGCCCATATCCAGGATATTCGTCACGAAATTATCCAGCCGGTAGGCTTCCTGCAAAGCGGTTGAAATCAGCGCCTCTTTTTTCTCCGGCGCGAGCTTCGCCTGCATGCGCTGGTAAATCTCCAGCGACCCGATCATCGAAGCCAGCGGCGTTTTCAGGTCGTGCGACACCGCCGAAAACAATTGCCGGTGCATTTGCTCCCGCTCAACGTCAAAAGACGAAGCGCCACTCTCACCAGAAGGTTGTTTTCGTTGTGCCATAAATCCCAGGATAGTTGTATTAAGCGTATTTAGCAAAAAAATTAATTAGTCCAATTACGCAACCGCGTCCACCAGCCTTCCATCTGCGCATCCGCTTTCGCCAGCAATCCGGGATCACCTTTGGCTACCTGCTCTTGCAGTGCCCCAACTTCCTTGTGCATCGTCACGACCTGCTCGCGCTTCTCGCCCGCTGGCTGCTGCTTTTCAAACTCGTCTAAAGCCACCGCCGCATGCTTAAGCGCAAACCGTGCGCCCGAATAATTATCCATCGCTACAAAATCACGCGCCAGCGCAATATTATCCCGCGCCACCTCCTGCGGCAGCGAGCGCTTGCGCTCCACCTTCACCACCTGGTCGGAAAGCTTCGCAAGGTCCTTATCCGCGTCCGACACATAATCCTGCGACAATGCCTGCATAGCCTTCGCTAATCCCTTTTCTGGCTTATCGCCGCTAAGGTCCAGCGTCAGGTACACAACGTCCGCATCCGTCACTGCCAGCGTGTTGCCCCGCGCCCAGAACGGGCCCTTGGTCACCTTCTTCACCTCAACAGGCCGCTCCACGGGAAAGTAATGCGTCTTGTAATTCGTGTCATACGCATACACCACCCGCCCGGATTCAACCTGCACCACCTTCTTGCCTTCAAGGCTTGCCTGTCGCAGCACCGAAAGCGAATCCTGCGCCTGCTCAATATGGGTTTGCGCCAGCGGGTAATCCTTCATGGCAATCGCCACGCGCGCATAATTGATATGCGCAACAAATTGCGACGCCGCCTGCGCCGGGTGATCGGCGTCGGCCACGTCTGCTTCAGCTTGGGTTTGGGTGTTGGCCACAATCGTGGGCGCTGCCGCCGCCGTATTTGCAACCATGCAGGTAAAAATGGCCAATACGGCAAGTGCTGATGCTGATTGGGTCACAATGCCTCGTAACAGTAGGAAATTTATTTAGCGGTATTGTCTTTAATATCCTGGCCAACGTCTTTCACGGCGTCCCCGACTTTTTCACCAGGGGTACGGTCTTCAAGCTGGCGGGCGGCTTTATCAACGCCATTTGGTAGTTCAGCCACCGCATCACCAATGCGCTGCGCGCCAGTGCGGTTATCGGGCATGGTCAGCACCCCATAGGCCATAATAGCCAGAATCACCACCAATGCCGCGCCAATCCATTTGCCTGCGGCCGTATTTGTATTTTCCATAACAAGTATTCCTTACGTCAATTAAATCAAAATCAAAGCACATCATGCGCCTAAGCAGTCATATCGTAATTGTTGGGATTTGCACAATATTTTTACCGGGTTTTTACCCTCCGCACGTGCAGATCATCAACAAATCAGTGTAGTCCCTGCCACTATAGGTTTTCGATGTGGATGACCGCATCTCACATAAAGAACCTATAAAGATTAACGCAGATCGAGCAAATCCTCGTCGTTCCAGGAATCGTCGAAATCATGGGTGTGCTGGGTGTTCAGGCTGTCGGTATCGAAAGCCATCGTTTCAAATTCATCGAACTCGCCGTCAATGAGAACCTGGTCAATGGAAGCGATAGGAAAGTGCTGGATGGGGCTGTGTGTACGCATGGTATGATTCCTTTCATGGGTTAGATTCGTTCTTGTGAAACGTATCTAATCATTACCCATGTAAAGAAGCACCGCGTAGTGGCATTAAGCGGGATAAAGATCCGCTAAACTGCCTTCGCCAGAATATCCAGTTTTTGTTCCAGTATTTCCGGATGAATCGGTTTACTCATATAATCATCCATGCCTGCATCCAGGCAGCGTTCGCGGTCGCCCGCCAGCGCATGCGCCGTCACCCCAAGAATCGGTTGGCGGAAGCCCTTCATCTCTTCAATGGCGCGAATACGGCGCGTTGTTTCAAACCCGTCCATATCCTGCATCTGCACGTCCATCAGAATCGCTAAATACGGCACAGCATTGCCCTCGATTTTGCCCAGCGCCGCTTCGCCCGAACTCACCGCTTCCACAATAAATCCCATATTCTCAAGCATCATCGTGGCCACCATCACGTTCGGCGGATAATCTTCCACCAGCAGCACCGAGCCTTTGCCCGCCACAGCCGTAACAGGCACAACATCGGCTTTCATGTCATCAACCGCGCCGCTTACAATAACGGGCACATGCATCGCAAAGCTGGAACCCACGCCTTCTACACTGCTTACCGTAATGTCGCCGCCCATCAGCTTCGTAAGCGATTTACAGATCGAAAGCCCAAGCCCCGTCCCGCCAAACCGCCGCGTGATAGACTGGTCGGCCTGCACGAATTTGTTGAAAATCTGCGTCTGCTTTTCCACTGGAATACCAATACCCGTATCCGAAACCGTGATCCACAACTCAGCGCCTTTGTCATTAGCCTCATAGCGCGCAACCACCGTCACGCCGCCCTGCAGCGTAAATTTCAGCGCGTTGCTCACCAGGTTTGTAATGATCTGCTGAATGCGCGTCCGGTCGCTTTTCAGCTCCACCCCGAATGTCAGGTCGTCCAGCACCAGCGCCAGCGACTTCGCCGCTGCCTCGCCTGCAAACATGTTATGCACATCCTTAAACAACGCTGAAATCGTGAAAGGCTTCACCTCAAATTCCACCAGCCCCGATTCAATCCTGCTCAAATCCAGCAGGTCGTTGATCAGCTCCAGAAGTAAATCAGCACTGGTGGATAATGTGTCCACCATCTCTTTTTGTTTCGCATCCAACTTCGTCTGCGTAAGCAGCCGCGAAAGCCCGATCACCGCGTTCATCGGCGTGCGGATTTCATGGCTCATGGTGGCCAGGAATTCGCTCTTGGCCGTATTGGCCAGTTCCGCTTTTTCCTTTGCCGCCTGCAGTTCCAGCCGCTGCGCTTCGTTCTCGCGTGACAGGCGGTCCTTCGTGTATGCCGCCTGCATAATGGCAGGCAGCAGGTCGAGGTAGAACTGCCCTGAATCTTTCACCGCATAATCCGCAGCGCCTTTTTCCAGCGCCTGCAGCGCCACGCGCTCATCACCGCTGGAAGTCAGCAGAATCACCGGCGGGTAATTCCCGATTGGCACCAATCGCTCAATCAGTTCAATCCCGGTCATGCCCGGCAAATTATAATCCAGCAGCACCAGGTCATAATGATGCTGGTTCAGCATTGCGAGTCCTTCTTCGCCGCTGGCAGCCACTTCAACGTCAAAGCGCGCACGCTCCATGCGCTTTTGCAGCAGTCGCGCCAAGCCCTCGTCATCTTCAACGTAAAGGATCTTGCGCAGGTTCTCGGATTGATATGTCATGGGCAAACCCTACATCCCCCCCGGCAGTTTTACCACCGCTAACATCAGCCCCAGCCGCTTAATAGCGTCCGAAAACTGCTCATATTCCACGGGTTTCGCCACATACACATTGCACCCCAGCTCATAGCAGCGGTCAATTTCACGTGGATTATCAGTAGTGGTAAGGATAATCACCGGAATAAGCTTTGTGCGTTCATCAGCTTTGATGCGCTTCAGCACCTCAAACCCGTCTATCTCCGGCAGGTTCAGATCCAGCAGCACCAGCAACTGGTCCTGTTTGGAAAAATTGGGCTTTTCCGCAAAAAGAAAGTCCAGCGCCTCTTGGCCTGTGCTGCAATGTTTCAGCTCGTTGCTAATGCCCGCACGGCGCAAATTACGCTCAATGAGTTTTGCGTGCCCCTCATCGTCTTCCACCATCACAAGGGTCACATGTTCTTTTAGTCCGTTCATACCGTTTCCTTCAAAATTCGCATAGGGAGTGTAAAATAAAAAACCGTGCCCTGATTCAGCACCGACTCAAACCAGATGCGCCCGCCGAGCTTGCGCAATGTCGCCTTCACATACGACATGCCCATGCCCGATCCGCGCACGTCGCCGCTATTGCTAGCGCGGCGAAAAATTTCAAACACTCTGTGTGTATCGCTGTCCGCGATGCCGCGCCCGTTATCGGTCACGCTGAAAAGCACCTCGTCAGCGGTCGCCTGCGCCTCGACCACAATCACCCCCGGCTTACCGGGCATTAAATATTTCACCGCATTATCTAGCAGGTTTCCAAAAATCTGCTCCAGCGCCACAGCATCGGCCACTATTGATGGTAGCGGCTTAAGGGTGACCGCGATCTTTTTCACCGAAATCTCATGCGCCAGCGCCGCAATGCACCGCGCCACCACCGCCTGCACATTCACATTTTCCAGCCTGTATTCCCGCCTGCCAATGCGCGACATATCTAAAATCGCCGAGGTCAGGATCTCCATCCGCGCCACCGCCGCATCAATAAATCCAAGCGCTTCGGGCACATCCTTGTCAAAAGTCGCAGCCATCTTTTTGAGTGCGTCCTCCGGCATTTTCTTGCGCGCCTCCGCCAGCACTGGCTCAACCTCTTTCAGCGCATACCGCACCTCTGACGAGAATCCCCGCAAGTTCACCAACGGCGCCCGCAAATCATGCGACGCGATATAGGTAAATCCCTCCATATCGTTATTGAGCTGGCGCAATTCTTCTTCGCGCTCCTTCTGCTGCGTAATGTCGTTGTGCGAGCCGACCATGCGGTACATAAACCCGCGCTCGTCCCACAGCCCCACCCCGCGTGAAAAAATCCACCGCCAACTGCCATTTTTGTGCCGCAAGCGGAATTCGTTGGTATATTCCGCCGTTTCCTTAGCTGCATACCGCTCATACGCATCCAGCGTCGAAGCCACATCGTCAGGGTGCAGCAGCGTCTTAAACCCATCAACCGTGTCCGGGTATTCTCCCGCGTCATACCCCAGCATGCGCCCGCATGCCGCCGAGTGGTAGCAGGTGCGGTCAATCAGGTTCAAATCATAAATCCCGTTATTGACCCCGTTCATAATCATCTGGAAGCGCTCTTCGCTGGAGCGCAATTCCTTTTCCGTTTCCCGGCCGCGCGTGAGCAGCGAATAAATCAGCATATTGGCCACCACCAGCGCGCCAACACCCAGCGCCGTTCCCACAAATAACGTGTATTGGTAATTGCGCTGCTGTTCGCGCGCCGCTTCCTCGCGTTCTGCCAGCAGCGTATTTTCGAGCGTAGCCACTGCTTCAAGACTGTCGCGCAGCTCGTCCATGGCGTCTTTGCTCTGCTGCAAATCTTTCACCGTCAGCCGGCGCTGCCCGCTATGCCCCAACCGCTCCAGGTGGTCCTGCAGGATTTTCTTCATGCCCTCCACCCGGCGGGTAATGCCCTCGGCATTAGGGCGCTGCGCATCTTCCGATTCCAGCAACGCGCCCAGATGCTTCATATCTTCGTCCATCAGCGCGATAGAATCTTTGTAAGGCACTAAAAACTTATCAATGCCCGAAAGCAGAAACCCGCGCTGGCTGGTTTCCATATTCAGCGCATCCATCATCACCAGGCGCGATTGCTTGAGCAATTCGTAGCTGCGCATCACTGCTTCGCTGCGGCTTTGCAAAATTTCCGACTGCCGGTAAATCACACACGTAAACACCACCAGCAACGCGCACGACACCGTGAACATTGTCAGGAAATATTTTTTGGTGGGTTCAAGCGTAGGAAGCATAGTGCTGTGCTAACGGAGATTTAAAAATAGCATGAGGGGCGAAATGTCCGAAGACATCCGCCCCTACATACGATAGCCGTAAAACTATTAGTAGTTCTTGTGCTTGTCAGCCGATTTTTCGAGCTTCTGGCCACCTGCGGACAGGTCTTCGCCAGCGCCCGACATGGTGTTGCAAGCTGCGAGCAAGGGCAGAACTGCAAGAACTGCGAGGATGCTGATACGTTTCATAACTAATCTCCAAAGTTGAATAATAACAGGCCTGAATAAATCAAACCGCTGATACAACCCTATAAATCCACCCGTAAATTAGCGATAGGACATCTGCTCACTGCTATAAGGATTCCGTAAAAAAGCGCATAAATCAGAATCGGTAGGAATAGGTAAGCGCCCCGAACTGCGCGTCATTTGTCTGGCCCTTGAATTCCTTAGTCATCACCACCTGCGTATAGGAAATGCGCGACGCCCCATAGGTCACCGCCACCCCCGCCTGCAACCCACCCACGAAAATATTTTTATCCACGCTTGGGCTATTGGAGAAGCTATTGCCATCCAGAAAAATATTGCGCCCCACCGCGCGGCCCTCAAGGCCTGCAAATAAATACCCGCCCAGTTTTTTCGTAGGCAAAAAGAAATCCGACCCCGGAAGGCTGGGGCGAATGCGCGGCGGGCCGTAATCGGCGGGCAGATCATAGCCGATGCGCATCGTGCCTCCCACCACCGCATCGGTGGTGATGTTGCCGAGGTTGAACCCCGTATGCGGCGTAAAATCCACGCCCACGCCAAATGGCGAATATTGCAGCATGTTACGCCATTTATGCTCGTAGGTCAGCACCACGCCCGGCTCGTTTTGTATCTGGTAATTCCAGCCATGCGGCTGCGGGCTGTCCACCACATGATGCACGAATTTCTGCGTTGGCTCCGCCAGCGAATCCGGCCCCACCACACCCAGCGTCAGCACGATGTTATCCAGCTCTTTGCCCGTATCCGAAACCATACCCACCGAACCGTACAGCCAGCCCGCATACGGCCTGTCGCTGGGATCGGGCACAGTAAGCCCAAGGTTGCGCGGCGTAAAAATACTCTGTCCTGCCGCAATACTGATGCGTTTATGCCCCGTCTCGTCTAAGGGCAGCACGTGCGACGCCAGCCAGTTCGCGGCGTCCGGCACATCGCTCTCAGGCGAGAGATACGCAAAGCGGATGCCGTTAGTATAGTTGCGGTCCTGCCCGCTGAAAATATCATTTTCAAACACGACATTGAAAATGCCGTGGTCATCATCCTTCACCCGCTCCGGCGCATCTGCAAAAGCGGCAGCAGGAAAGGTTGCGCAAACCGCGCATACGAGCAACCGCGAAAACATAATTAAAGTTTTGGCTCAGGCGCCTGCGGCGGCTGGCTCATAAACCCGTCAACAAACGCAAATCCAAGCTTCGTGGCGCGTTCCGCCAGCGGGTTCTTGCGAACCAGCACCTGCGCGGGAATATGTTTGATGCGGCGAATAGTGACAAACAACTGATTCACCATCAGCCCCGTCATAATGATAATCACACCCGCCATAATCATCATGGCGGCGTTTGGCTCCAGCCCGTGCGCCACCAGCGCCGCGTAGGCCGCGTAAATCATCCCCACCACAAGCACACCGGCAAGGATGGAGCTAAGAATAGCAAGGGCGACAACCGCCGCTATGCCCGATAACAACCGGCCAAACATGGGTGTGCTATCAGCGACACTGCGCCCTGCTAGCATTAATCCCAGTATTTTTGCGATTGTAGACATAACGGCGGCTCTCTCCAATTTAGGTTAATTAACGGGCAGGCTGCTGCTGCTGCTGCTGCTGCTGCTGCTGCTGCTGCTGCTGCTGCTGCTGCTGTTGCTGTTGCTGCTGCATCTGCTGTTGCTGCATCATCTGCTGCTGTTGCATCTGCTGGATCTGCATCTGTTGCTGCTGAACGGCCTGCGGCGAAACGGGCAGGTAATCCACCTCAACTTCTACGCGGCGATCCTGTGCAAGACACTCGATAAGCTTGGTGCGGCCAAGGCTGTCAGGGCAGTTGGTTTTAGGAACCGTTTCACCCAGCCAGCGCATGTCGGTCTTCTGCGCGGTCACCACGCCATTGGCGATGAGCTGCTTGCGAACCGTATCCGCGCGGCGCTCGGAAAGCTTTTCGTTATAGTCAGGCTTACCGATGCGGTCGGCGTAGCCCACAATGCGGGCCTGCTGCACCTGGTCATCCGAACGCAGCGTCTTGGACAATGCGTCAATCTTCTGGCGCGAATCCGCGGTCAGGTCCGACTTATCGAAACCGAAATACACGGTACGCTCTTCTTTAGCGAGATAGCTGCGATGCTGGGTCTGCACAGCCTGCACAGGTACTGCGCCGCAAGCGTCTTTAGCGCTGATCCAGCGGGTACGCACGCAATTGCCGAAGCTGTTATGCACGATCATGCCGCGCTCGTCGCGCACCACATCAAAATTATCCACCGCGAAAGCGGTATTAGCAGCGCCAGCTGAGAAGGCGGCGCATAGCGCCAGAGTGGAAATAAGCTTGTTCATTTTATTCGTCCTGGTTGTCATTGTTACAATCCCAATATTGCAGCCTTACCGTAAGGATACGATAGGCATGGTTTTTATATGCATAAGGAACTGGTAAATACTTGAGCTTTACGCATTCTTTATGCCCCTCTGCGAGGTTCACACAACTATTTAATCCAAAAAATGTTTAAGTAAGATGAAAAATTATTTAAGTATTAGTTTCCAACCATTTAGCTATAGAAGGAAGAATATCGTGAAACCTCAATCGCTTTCCGCAGTTTTGGGGGGTCTGGCTACCATTTTTATTGCCACCACCGCCCTCGCCGACGTCGTGCCCGTTACCCCCAAACAGGTTGGAAATATCGAATTTATTACCGGCGGTATCGGCGATGAGGAGCGTTCTTCCATCGAAGCCGTCAAATCCAACTATAACCTCTATGTCATGAGCGCCGGAACCGATGGCGCCTTCACCGGCAATATGCACCTCAACATTCTGGATAAGAGCAATAATTCGGTACTGGACACCGAGATCGGCCCCCTCTTCTACGCCAAGCTCCCTGATGGCGCATACACCATCGAAGGCACCCACAACAACCAAACCAAAAGTGAGAAGGTCACAATCTCCGGCGGCAAATCCAAATCCGTCCATTTTGGCTGGAAGTAACAGCCACCAAAAAGCAAAAAAGCCCGGCAACCTGCCGGGCTTTTTTTGTATCCTGAATCCTAGATCTCGCTGCTCTGTCCGCCTGCGCGGCCATTCGCATCATCAAAGTTATTAGCATCCGGCAGGCGTTCCGCCGTGTTGCTGCGCGGCGCTGCCGTGCCGTTCTTTTCAATATTGTTGGCCAGCCGCGCTCCGTTGCGCTTGCGCCCGTCACTTAGGC
>JANYBV010000034.1 GCA_025360605.1 Alphaproteobacteria bacterium
GGCGTCCATAATCTGGTTATATTGCTTCTTCGCGTCGTCGATCGCCTGACTGACTTTTACCTGCTCCTGCATCAGCGCGGCAAGCTTGTCGAAAGGTTCACCTATTTTAGCCACAGGCGCTGCTGGCTTTGCCGCTGCCGCCGGAGCTGATGGAGCCGCTGGTGCTGCCGGTGCTGGTGCCGCTGCTGCGGGAGCCGCTGGTGCTGCTGGAGCCGCCGGAGCTGCTGGCGACTGGGATGGTGACTGTGGTTTAGCTTCTGGCAAAGCAGCGGCCACAGGTTGGGTCTTTTCTGGTGCTGGTGCAGTCGGAGCGGGAACAGGTGGCAGGCTATTGGTTTTGGCTTCCAGCGCTATCATGCCTGGAGAATGGGCATGTTGTCCCTGCTTAATTACTTGCTGCACGATAGGGGCCATTTGAGCCTTGGCGTCAGCTTCAGAGAGTCCGCTCGCTAATAGTCTTGTATGGCATTCTTTTAGTCTATCTCCTGTAGATTTGTCGGAACCTGCTGGTTTGAAAGAGAAATTATCATACTCTTTCAGATCGGCATATTTTGCAGCCATTTTATCATTAGACTCAGCAATTTTTTTATCCAGCTCTACGCCTTTTTTGTATTCGGCAACCAGTGACGGGCCTTCGCTATATTTAGGTGTACGTGCAATTGGTGCTGGCAGCGGTGCGCCCGGATTTGCTTTTGCGGTGATCACATTTACCTTGTCCTGAATAGCATCATCCATATTTTTAAATTCGGTTTTTTCTGTTTGCAGCCCCGTAATTTTGGCCTGCATTCCTTGGATTGCTTTTTCTCTGGCGGCTTCATCCTTGTATCTTGTGTCTGTCTTAGCTTCTTTGATTCTCTCTTCAATCACTTTCGTCTGCTCGTCAACATACTTATCAATGGTTCCGCGTGCAGCCTTAATGGCATCCGCAGCTTTGGTTGCAGCGTCTGGAGTTTGGGCATCTTGCAGCACTTTTGTTTGTGCTTCGATGGTTGCCACTGCTGCTTTATGCTGGTCTTCTGACACTTGTGGCGCTGCCGGAGCAACAACAGGTTGTGTCGGCTGGATTGTTTTTCCATCCAGAGAAGCGGTTACTTCGGCTGGTTTCGCCTTGATTTTTTCCAGTTGCGTCCTGCGGGTTTTATCTTCTTCTGTGACTGGGCCTTTTGTGGCTTTATCATCCAGTTTTTTAAGTTCCTGATCGGCATATTTGGTCATTGTTTCGAATGACGGTTTCAGCGATTCTTTCACGCATTCTGCATCTACTGCGTTACCAGCATTATTCATTTCCACCACGGCATTCACCGAGGTTTCCATGTCTTTAATGGCTTTATTATAATCCTGTTCGGTTACTTCACCGCGGGCAATGGTAGTTAGCCTGTTTTCTTCGGCTTTGGTCAGGTCTGCCACCAGTGTATCAGATTGTTTCTGTAGGCCTTTCAAGCTGTCTTCAGCCAGTTTGTTTTGAGCGCTAAGTGGCTGTGGAGCAGTTGCCAGTTTGCTTTGTTGCTGTTTAATGAAGGCATCAACGGTTGCTTTGTTGTCTTGCGCTGCTTTAATCGCCTCAGCGGAAGAGATAGCTCCCGTATTATAATCCATAACCGCTTTCTGGGTCGCTTCATTTGCTTTGTTGAATTCATTAAGCGTAATGACTTTCGGAGCCTCAGCCATTACTTTTGGTGCTTCCGGCGCAATAGGAGAAGCTGGCGGAACGGCTGGAGAGGTAGGTTCTGGCATTGCCATTTCAACAGGCTGCGTGCGGTCACTACCGCCCAGAACTGTTTTGCCGTTAAAATCTGCTTTGACACCACCCGCGTCAGCAACCACATCCAGTTTATGATTACCTTTTTCGGCGGCAAGCTTGCTGGAAGTATCGCCAGTGTCGTTGTTTACCACAACTTCTGCATTGGTTTTGACACCCTTTACTTTAGATGTAACAGCCACGGTTGTTGTCTGCCCATCGGGGCTGACCGTAGCCGTAACGCTCTGCGCTTTGCCATCCACTTTCTGACGTGCATGGGCACCAACACCCTTTAACCCATCCTGATCGAAGGTTACGGCACCACCCACCTGAGTATGTTCGTTACCGGTGGTAACAGTGGCTTTGCCATCAAATTTTCCACCTTCTTTAAGCGTTACATCAACACCTGCCCTCACCTTTTTAGGCACTTCCGCAAATACACCTACGGTGCCATCTTTGCCATCAACGGATACGCCAATGCCGGGTGCTTTAGGACCGCCTTTACCTAATTTCGCTTCCACTTCTACTTTGGAAGCAGCGACCATTCCCCTGCCATCGCCTTTTTGTGCGGCCTCATTAAGTTTATCGGCATTCACGTCAACACCGGCATATCCGACTTTACCGAATCCGGCTCCTGCCTGTACCTGAATGGTACCATCCGGATTGATATCTCCGTCAACCACTACCGTGCCACGGGATACAGCCGCTACAACCGATCCGCCCACTTGCAGCGTGCCAACAGTCAGCTGCCTGTTAGCAAGCCTGTTTTTTTCAGGATCATCCCCTGCATCCAGTTTAGCGCGTGTACCTTTAGCGAGGTCGATTTTGGTGATGCCAAGATTTTTCTCAGCATAATCGATATCTTCCTGTTTAGCGCCGCGTGCCATCAATGAACCGTTTTCACCGAGACGAACGGCAGGATCCATTACGATGTTAATGATAGGAATATCTTTGGCAGAGCGGATAACTTTGTAACCTTCTTCGGCTTTATCAGCGCCTTTCATGCCCTTGTCGCATACTTCCTGTGCAGCTTTGAACTGTTTGCTGCTGGCTTCATTATTCAATGAACCTTTCATTGCCTGCAATTGGGCGGCAGCGGCAGCAGGGTCGGTTTTCTGCAGTTCAATCAGGGCATCTGCTGTCGTCATTTTACCAAATTGTTCTTTATTAGTGCGATTAGGATTGGCTTTTGCGTATGCCTGCGCTTTATCAAATTCGGCAGTGAATTTTGCCTTGGCATCCGGATCGGTACCATCCGGAATGGTAATCTTGGCCACTTCGCCTTTGCGTTCCTGAAATTCTTTTTCAATTTTATTCAGTTCCTGCTGGCGTTGCATGCCGCGAATGCCGGTAACTTCAAGCTCCATTTCCGCTACGGCTTCCCATTTGTCGCAGACGACGATGGTGGCTTCGAGAACAGGAGCGCTGACAGCGATTTGCGCTTTCGTGGCGTTGGAGCTGATGCCCTGTGCTACATTGACGGTATCCCTACTCAATTCCCTGATTTGTTCTGGCGTTGGGTTTTCTGGGAATGCGGCGAATTTTTTAGCGGCAGCATCTACAGCATCATTCTTATAGCCACGATCATCATTATATTTATATGCGGCTTCAAGCTGCTCTCTGGCGATTGTTTTAATCCGGTTGACGGCTTGTTCTTTTGACATGCTTGGGTCGCTGATTTCGCCCGTGGCAATTTTGGTAAGGTCAGGCTTTCTTTCGTTGCTGCTTTTACCAATGCCACCATTCAGTTCGGCACGGAGGTTGGTAACGTTATCGCGGCGTGCGTCTTCAACGGAATCAATACCCGATACGTTTTTGACGACATCCAAGGCCCGTGTGGAGTATTGTGAAAGCTTGTCAGCAGCGGCGTAGCTTAATTTTTCAAGTTTTTCAGCAGCTTCTAAGGCTAATTTGGTCGCCTTCGCTTCTACTTCCAAAGGAGTGGGCGCAGCTTCAAGCGCTCTGCGGATTTTGTTGTCAGGCGGAAGAATATCATTACGTATTTCGACCAGTTCTTCATTCCTACGTTGAAACCAACGACCTACAGCTGACATAAAAATTACCCAATAAAAAGTTTGCCTCTATTGTTTAATTTTACGCCTCATTTGTTACGGTTTGATTTACCATTTGTGACGGTTTTGTGACGAGTTCATGGCTTTTTAAAGTCATAATATGCTGAAATAGCGTTATATATGACAACTGTGTGACGGTCATGCCATTAACATAAAATTAACTTATAGAAAAATATTTATGTTAAATAGTTACTTAAAAACATTACTCGATATTAATAAATAGATGGGCTCTTCATGGTCATTGAAATCATATTATAGACTAGTTGGTCTAGGTATAACGATGTCACATTCTTTTCCTTATTTATGAGATGGCAGAAAGAATTATTGACAAAGGCGGCGCTCTGCCTTCCTATTCGCCCTGATATTTTTCGATTAGGGGATAATATGTTGCGTTCGCAACTTTTCTTTTATCCCTTTACTTACAATATGTTGGGGCGTCGCCAAGCGGTAAGGCAACGGATTTTGATTCCGTCATTCGGAGGTTCGATCCCTCCCGCCCCAGCCATTACCTATATATAATGAGTCAGCCTTTGAACACGTCGCGTACGATGGTGAGTGGCCGTTGCTTGGTTTCGGAGTAGATTTTGGAGAGATAGATCCCGACAATTCCAATAAAGGAAATGATCAGGCCTCCCAGCAGCCATACCGACAGCATCACCGATGCCCAGCCAGCCACCGGTGAATCATTGAATAACCAGCGCAGGAACAACCACAGGCTTATGCCAGTGCTTAATACAAATATAATGAGCCCACATTCAAAAATCATGATCAGTGGCGCGTTGGAAAATGACACGATGGAATTGGTGAGCAGCGACAGCTTGCGCGAGAGTGAATAGGTGGTTTCGCTGGAGCTATGTTTGGTCACGGTATAAGGACGCTGGTCAAATCCGGTGATATGCCATAAGCCGTGGATAAAAATTTCCCGTTCATGGAACTGCAACAGCGCGTTCACGAAGCGTTTGGTCATCAGGCGGGCGGTGGTCGGGTTTTCGGGAAAATCAATTCTGGAAAGGAAACGGAACAGTTTCCAGAAGATGGCTCCGGATAACCGTTCAAACAAGCCGCCTTTACGCATTTTCTGCACGCCGTACACCACGTCGCAGCCGGTTTCTTCCATGGTTTGTGTAAATGGTACCAGCCACTCCGGCTCCTCCTCCAGATCACTGTCGATGAGGAATATCCGCTCGCCGCTCGCATAGGAAAGCCCCGTCATCATCGCCTTGTGGTGGCCAAAGTTTTTGGACAGATCCACCACCATCACGTGTGTGTCGGTTTGGGCGAGAGCCTTGGCGATATCGAGTGAATTATCCGGTGAGCCGTCATTCACCAGAATGATCTCATAATCACCGGTTTGCTTTTGAAGCGTTTCAGTGACGCGGCTGTGGAAGGTTTGAATATAGTCAGCCGAGCGGTAGAGCGTCGCAACTACGGAAATTTTCATATCAATACCATTCTTTCCTGTAAAACCAGCTTTCGGATTGTGTTAGTTGCATACCATGTTTTTGATACAGTTTCTGCGTCGGAATATTCCTACCCTGCGTCACGCTGTATATGCCTTCAAGTTTATGTTGGCGGGCGTAGGCCATGACGTTGGTTACCAGTGCGTCCGCAATTCCCTGCTTGCGTGCTTCTGCCCTCACCGCAATCAGTCCGATGCCCGCCATGTCATTGTTTACTTTAATGGTCGTGAAGCCAAGGATGATGTTGTTAAGCTCATAGTGAAAGCAAAGATCGTCATGGGCCCCTTTCACCCCGTTTTCTAGCCATACGTCGTAGAAACGGTCAATGTGTTCCGTAGTAAACGCCTGCTGCCAGTTGAAGCGGCTTACCTCGGTGAAGCTATGGTGGCTTACCCGTTTAAGCGCATCAATGTCAGCGGGGGTTGAAAGGCGGATGTGGGTATCAGATTGAGGCGATGTATCATTAGAAAAACGGTGCGTGAGTGTCAGGCGCAGGTCAACAAAGGCAAATCCCAGTTTTTCCAGTGCAATAATGCTATCTTTATCACCCGTATCGACGCAGGCCTGCACCAGATCATAGCGCTCATGTCGGGCGAAAGATTCCAGTGCGGTTTTGTCCGCCAATGGCAGCGCTGTGTTTAGCCTGCCGATTTTTTTTCCAAAAAAATGGGAATCCCATGCCAGAGTTTCAATCATGGGCGTAGCTGCTGTCATTGAAAGAAAGCTTTGACCGTTGCAATAATAAGGTCCTGATCTTCTTCAATCAGCCCGACCCACAGCGGAAGGCGTAGCAGACGCGCCGATAGGTCTTCTGTCACGGTAAGCTCGCCGTGCGTGCGGCTGAAGCGTTTGCCTGCGGGGGCGCTGTGCAGTGGCACATAATGGATAACCGCCATCACATCAACGGCTTTAAGTGCCTGAATTAATGCACTGCGTACCGTTTCATTGCGGACGATCAGGTAATACATATGGGCATTATGAACGCATTCCGGTGGAATAACGGGGCGGCGCAGGTCGCCGGATTGTTCCAGCGGTTCAAGTGCAGTGTGATAGCGTTCCCACAGATTCAGGCGCATATTAGTTATGCTCTGGGCGGAGCGCATCTGGGCATAAAGAAATGCCGCCAGCAATTCTCCCGGAAGGTAGGATGAGCCGACGGACTGCCATGTGTATTTATCAACCTGACCACGGAAAAAGCGGCTGCGGTCGGTGCCTTTTTCGCGGATAATTTCTGCCTCGCCTGCGAATACAGGGTTATTGATCAGGAGTGCCCCCCCCTCGCCGCACTGGATATTTTTCGTTTCATGAAAGCTGAACGCGCCCATATCGCCAAGGCTGCCAAGTGCGCGACCTTTATAGCTGGCCATGACGCCCTGCGCGGCATCTTCAATCACCACAAGCTTGTGTTTCTTGGCAATGGCAAGAATAGTGTCCATTTCACAGGAAACACCCGCATAATGAACGACCACAATGGCCTTGGTTTTTGGGGTAATCGCGTTTTCAATCAGTGTTTCGTTGATATTCAGTGTGTCTTGCCGGATATCGACAAACACAGGAACCGCCCCGCGCAGCACAAATGCGTTGGCGGTGGATACGAAGGTAAACGATGGCATGATGATTTCGTCGTCCGCCTTCAGGTCCAGCAAAAGTGCCGACATTTCAAGCGCAGCGGTGCAGGAATGGGTGAGCAGTGAGCGGCTGCATCCTGTTTTTTCTTCAATCCATTGTTCGCATAGCTTGGTGAACTGGCCATCCCCTGCCAGCTTGCCATTGGCGTGCGCCTGCATGATGTTCTGGAGTTCATTACCGGTCAGATGCGGGCGGTTAAAAGGTATGGAAGCCATGGCTTATATTACATCATTTGAAGGGTTACAGTATGGAGTCCGTATTTTATTAAACATTTTATAGGTTGTTACGCAAGCATCTAGCCTTATCCCTGAGACGGTTTCTCATGCCGCTGAAAAGTTTTGCATTGATAAAAACAATTCCAGCGGATACCAGCAGGGAAAGGCTAACGGCTTCCGCCCAGTACCCGAAGGTAAATGGCGCCCACCAATGCACGAAAAGCGTTGATAATGGCCAGTGTACTAAAAACAGTGGATAGGAAATATTGCCAAAAAACTGCTCCCGTTTGTCGGCATATTCAGGGTTATACAGACACACCAGCACATACATAAACACAGGAATGCTGAGATAAATGAAATACAGATTTTCATAGACACTGTAGCCCAGAACATAAGGAATATAGGTGAGTGAACCGCCAAGGATAACAGCCAGTGCCGGAGGCAGTTTTACAATGTGGCTGGCATAGTGGCAAATATGGTACGCCAGCGCACCAGCGGCAAAGAAAATCGAGGAGTTGTAGATCGTGAAATAATGGTAATCGTAGCTGTAGTGGTTCCATAGCAGATAGCCGCTGATACCTATTGAAACGGCGCACCAGAGCAACATTTTGCGAAGGCTGGTGCCGATCACCACTCCCATGAAAATATAATACAGAAGTTCTACATTCAGGCTCCATGCGGGGGGTAATATCCTGATGGGGTAGATGTTGTTCATCGCCAGTGGCTCAAAATTTTTGCTGATGATATTCAGGCCAAAAATAAAAATCTGCGGCGACCAGTCCGCCCAAGAACTTGGCTTCGTAAACGATGAAATCACCCAACCGGAATCCCCAAATCCGTAAAGACATATCAGTCCGACGATCAGGCACATATAATAGATCGGATAAATGCGTGTCAGCCGGTTTAAGAGGAAATAGCCTTTTCCGTGCCAGCTATTACCATAGGTTTCGTGGATAATCCGAGTGATCAGAAAGCCGGACATACAGTAAAAACCCACCACAGCAATGCTTGTGCCCGTAAGTTTCAGGAGTAGCAGATGGCGTATGGTAACGGTTAATGCCAGAATAAATCGCAAATAGCCCATGCCGTAGTTATCCTTTAACCGTTATATGCCACAACTTACACCAATGAACACGACTGTAAACCAGCTAGACGAACGGGTGGATTCATGGCAGTGATAGACAATCTTGAACGACAAGCAGGTGATTGGCTTAAGCGATGAGGCTGTGTTTAGTGAATCTTGCAAAGATTGGCGTGTGCGCCATATTTATGTATGTCGCGCTGCATGTGCCTGCATGGGCAATGATGCCATCGAATGATGAACCGGAGTCGACCTTTCTGGAGCGCCACTGGTGGGAGTTTCTTGCCTTTTTCTTTTTATGTGCCACGGGATTTGCACATTCCGACGAAGACCGTACCGGCGGAAAGTATTTTTATTTCAGTATGGCGTTTGTTTTCCTGATGTATTGCCTGCATAAGAATTATGCTCCGCACTGGCAACAACCGTAATCAGTGGAATGCCAGCAATCGCATCTGGAATAGCTGGACATTGCCCCATCCTTGGGGTTCATAGCCGTAATTGGTGATAGTGCGGAATTTGAGATATTTGGCGGTTGTTTTATTTAAGTGGAATTTCTGGTAGGGTGTATCCCCGACGTAATTCCTCGCAGTAAACTGGCCAAGCGAACGAAAGGGACCGTTGGGCGAATCATCGGACACGGATAATTCAAAATCCTTCACGTTCTGTTTTTGAATAAATGGTATTTCAAGTTCAAACCGGTCAAACGTCGCCGCTTTTTCATCTTTGAAGGCGAACACAACCTCCTGACCGAGCATAGCCCACACAAAACTGTGGTCCCTGCCATCGATCAGTTTGTCCCATCCTGCCTTTGGCTGCACGATAACCTGTCCGCCTTGTGCGGGGGCAAGCAGGTTTACTTCCGGCGCAGCAACCGTTGCCACTGGTGTCGTTGCAACGGTGGGGGATGCAATGGCTGCTGGAGAAGTGGCTATTTCTGTTATGGAGGCCTGAACCTCGGCAATGGCGGACGATGTAAACGCTACCCAGACCAAAGGAAGCATCAGGAGGTACCATCGTCTCACAAATAGGCATGGCGGTTGAGGCACTGTAAAATCCTATTGTTATCACTGAGTCATACTCGGCAAAGCATTATAGATATTTTTTGGGGACTTGCCAGCATTTAAGCAGGTATATTCGTAAAGACAAAAAAAGGAGGGGGTCGCATTGACCGCCCTCCTTCTTTCTTCAAGCGGAGTTTCCTCCACTGCAACGTATTTCAGCACAATAGTGAAGTGGCTATAGTTTAGCGGACAGTGTGCTTGAGCGATACTGAAGGAGCTAAGAGCCAATGCCTGAGAATATAAATACCAAGAAGAAATTGACGTTTTATTCATCTGAGTTCAAGTCGTCTGCGATAAAGCTGGCGT
>JANYBV010000056.1 GCA_025360605.1 Alphaproteobacteria bacterium
CTTGCGGAAGGTAACACCCGCTTTGAGTTCACCCGCTTGATATTTTCCCATCAAACCTAGATACCAGTCGCGGGCAATGTCCTTGGCACGCGAAAGGCTTTCTTCTTTGGTGGTGGTGCGCCGTTGCTTGCCACCAACCGAGCATGAGCATTGCCAATGGGGACTATTGGGACGCATGTATAATTGCACTGCATTATCCATTAGTGCGTGGCGTACCGTTTCCATAAAAGCCCCCCTAAAGTACTAGCGTGAATTTTGTGCTAGTTATGTGTTAGGAATCTATGGTCTAAAATTATCAGTAATTATTTGATTAAACAAGGAAAATTTCACGGTTATAATTTTCTTGTTGGCTTTACAGTCTGCTGCCATTGACCGCTCGGCCACTCCTCCACATCGTCAAGGGAACCTGAGGTAATGGAGGATAGGCCTAAAGTCAAGGAGCATAACCGCCCCCAGCCAATTTTACCGGAATTTAAGTGCCAAACCAGAATCTTAACCACAAAGCACATCCAGCCTTGATTGCCTCCGCCGATACTCTAAGCTGAAGCCTGCCACGCTCACAAGGAATGTCCCATGTCCGCTTTCTTCGCTGTTCTCTTCACCTTTTTGGAAGTCGCCGTCACCGCTTTTTCCTATCTCACCCGCGCGCAAGCCATGTTTGCAGACATGGTGATCTACGGCTCCCCCTTTTACCTGCTCATGAATGCGTTCAACCCCGGCTCCCCCTTCATCAATGGGCCGAAAATTTACCTCGCCTATTTCGTGTTCCACGTGCTGAAATACTTCGCCATTTTCCGCAGCCGCATCGTCGATGAATATCCCCGCATGTGGGTAACGGCCGTATTCTTCGAAATAATCTATCTCGCCACCTCGGCCTATTACCTTTACTAGCCCAGCGCCTCTTCATGCCGGTCGCGGTAGTAAAAAAGCGCCACCAGCGAAATCACCGCGCAGACAATGACGTAATACGCGATGGAATAAGTATTCCCCGTAGCCGTAATCAGCCACTGGCACACCATCGGCGCCGTGCCGCCAAATAGCGCGGCGCAGATATTATAGGAAAGCGACATCGCCGTGTAGCGCACCCGCGTGGGAAATATTTCCACCAGCAGCGCAGGTACCGGGCCGATATAAAAAGCCACACCCACCGCAAAAATTGCCTGCCCCAGCGCAATGGTGAAGAACTCCGGCTGCTGCAGCATCGTAAAAACAGGGTAGGTCCCGAGCAATATCGCAAACGCCGTAATCCCCAGCACTTTCCGGCGCCCCACCCTGTCGGAAAGCCACGCCGAAAAAGGAGAGATCACCAGCAGGATAAGCATGTTGATGAAGTTGAGCGTTAGCGCCTCTTCGCTGCTGCGCCCCAGCGTATGTTCCGTAAATGTCATGAAATACGCCGACAGCAGGTAAAACGGCATCGTCACCGTCATGTAAATGCCGATGGCCTGCGCCATATGTTTCATCTCGAAGCGCAGCACATCGCGCACCGGCGTGGCTGAAAGCCCGCCCTCACGCTTGGCAATTTCATAGCTGGGGCTTTCCTCGCAATGCTTGCGGATATAAAACCCGATAAAACCGATGGCGATGCCCAGCAGGAACGGGATGCGCCATCCCCAGCTTTCATACTGCACATCCGTCACCAGCGATTTCACCAGCAGCGACACCAGCGACCCCAGCAAAAACCCGATCACCAGGCTGCAAATCGAAGCGCTGCCCACCAGCCCGCGCTGCTTGGCAGGCGCATGTTCCACCAAAAAGGTCATAGACCCCGAAAACGCGCCTCCCAGCGACAAGCCCTGCAATACCCGGATCAGCGTCAGCAGCAGCGGCGCAAAAATGCCGATCTGGTTATAGGTGGGCAAAAGCCCGATACAGCCCGTGGGAATCGCCATCATGAAGATAGAGAGCACCAGCGCCCTGCGCCGCCCGAATTTGTCCCCCACCACGCCGAATACAATGCCGCCAAAAGGCCGCGCCACAAAGCCCACGGCAAAAATCCCCCGCGTGGCCAGCAGGTGCACGGTCTCATCCCCCGCAGGGAAGAACAATTTACTGATTATCAGCGTGGTATAGGCATACAGGGCATAATCATACCATTCCAGCCCGTTGCCCAGCATCCCCGCGATGATGATTTTTCGCATATTTCCTTGCCACCAAAGGCAGATGCCTTTGTTTTAGAACAACCTTGCTTGTCCTATGTAGCCTGTTCTTTCCGTATTGGCAACGATTACGCGAGCGGCGCCTCGGGCTTGTCGCCCAGCCATACTTTGCCCTTGCGCTCACTGTCGGATTTGAGCTGCCCGCAGGCCGCGAAAATATCCTGCCCGCGCGTGGCCCGCACTGGCGAAGAGTAGCCCGCATCATTCACGATCTTTGCAAATGAAGCGATGCGGTTGCGCGTCGAAGTCTCGTATTTCGCCCCCGGCCACGGGTTCCACGGAATCAGGTTCACCTTAGCGTGGATATCCTTCAGCAGCCGCACCAGCTCCCGCGCATCGGCGTCGGAATCGTTCACATCCTTCAGCATCACATATTCAAAGGTAATGCGCCGCGCATTGCTCGCCGCTGGGTAGTTCCGGCACGCTTCCAGCAATTCGGCTATCGGGTATTTTTTGTTCAACGGCACCAGCTCGTCGCGTAAGTCGTCGCGCACCGCATGTAGCGAAATGGCCAGGTTCACACCCAGCTCCGTGCCGCATTTCTCAATCATCGGCACCACGCCGGAGGTCGAAAGCGTGATCTTGCGCTTGGAAATCGCAATCCCTTCGCCATCCATCACAATGGAAAGCGCCTTGGCCACATTTTCATAATTAAACAGCGGCTCACCCATTCCCATCATCACGATATTGGTAAACAGGCAATCTTCGCGCCGCTTGTTCCACTCCCCAAGCCCGTCACGCGTCACTAAAATCTGGGCGATAATCTCATCCACGCGCAGATTCCGCACCAGCGGCATCGTCCCCGTATGACAGAAGGTGCATGATAATGTGCAGCCCACCTGCGACGACACGCATAACGCGCCACGGTCTTCTTCGGGAATAAAAACGGTTTCCACTTTATTGCCGTCAGGATATTCCACCAGCCATTTGCGCGTGCCGTCAAACGAGGTCAGCGATTTGGCGAGGTTCGGACGTGCAATCGTAAACTGCTCGTCTAACAGTTTCTG
>JANYBV010000017.1 GCA_025360605.1 Alphaproteobacteria bacterium
GCGGAACGCTGGTTGCTGGAAGGCGGCAAAAGCTTTTTTCTGGTTTGTGATTTGGCGGACATACCTGCTGAAATCTTGCGCCGGGATATGCGGCTTGCCGTTGCTAACCCTCGAACCGTCATGGCTGAATTGCGGGCGCGCACCAACCGACCTTAGACCCACTTGCGCGATTGCATCTTTTCGATGTAAGCTTAATCCATACCGCTTTTAACACCCCACAAAAGGGATTTATTTTTATGGCTATCACCGTTTTAGCACAATCCGCCAATCAAAAGCTTTATGTCCGTTCTGGCACACTCACTTCCGACGCCAACGGCTTTATCACCCTCGCCAACGGCTTCGGCGATGATTTGAAAGATTTGCTGGCGCAGGGTTGCGTTGTGGTGCCGCAGGTAAGCGAACCAAGCGTTATTCAAACGCAGTTCGGCGGCGCGCTTGCATCTTCACCGCTTGGTTTCTTCATTGAAGAAGGCAACCTTTATCGCGCCGTCGGCAATCCATTTTCCGCAAACTTGGCGGACACCACCGACGATATTCTGGGCGGTATCGCTCTTCCTGCCAACGCCTTCGATCAAAGCGGGCGCGGCCTGTATATCACCGCGCAGGGCAAAACCGGTGCCACCGGCAACAACAAGAAAATGCGTATGTGGATTAACCCCACCATGGCGGGCCAAACCGTTACCAACGGCGTTATTTCCGGCGGCACTGTAACCGGTGCGGGCACTGGCGTCATGGTGATAGACAGCGGCGTTAGCGCGATCAACGCGAAAGGCTGGTCGGTGCAAGGAAACCTGTTTAAATATGGCGCTAACGCAAGCAACACGCAGTATTTCCAAGGCTGCACGATTCTTGATAGCACCCATAGCGGTATCGGCGCGGCGCAGTTCCTTACGCAAGCCGAAAATGCGGTTATGAATATCGTTGTAACTGGAAGTTCAAGCACCACCGGCGCGGCAAATGACGTGCTGTTGAACTTCCTTGAAATCAACGCCATGAACTAACCGGGTTTCGTTTTTTCCTTTAGTGTGATAGACTTATGGGGTAGGGGTTAAAAACCTGCCCCATTTTTTATTCGAGAAGAGGATATGCCAAAAAAAACAAAAGCAATTTCACCGGTCGAAATCATTGAATGGGTGGAACAAACCGTAAGCGTTGATTCTTTGACGCCATACGAACGCAACCCTCGCAAAATCAGCAAGGACGCATTTTCCCGGCTCGTGGAAAATATTAAGAAAAACGGCTATCACCAGCGCATACTTGCCACGCCCGACTTTCGCGTTATAGGCGGGCACCAGCGCATTAAGGCGCTTGAAGCTATAGGCATGGCCACCGTAAAGGTTTTGACGCCTGACAGGGCCGTTTCCGACGCACAATTCCGCGAATTACTCATAAAGGACAATTTGCCCTTCGGTGAATTTGACCCTGAAATGTTGGCGGCGGATTTTAGCGCCGAAGAATTGCTGGAATGGGGTATGCCCGAAGCGTGGATGCCCGACCGCACTGTTGGCACCGAAGGGCTTACCGATGAGGACGCTACGCCTGAATTGCCAGTAACACCCGTTACCGTGCTGGGTGATATTTGGCTACTCGGTAATCATAGGCTTATGTGCGGGGACGCCACCAGCCTCGACGCGGTTGAGAAGCTGATGGATGGGAAGAAGGCCAATATGGTTTACACCGATCCTCCTTATGGCATCGATGTTGTCAGAAAAGGAAAGATCGGAGGCGATAAATCCTTTGGAAAAAATGGCTTTGATGGCGTAATAAAGGCCAATAAATATGCCCCAATAATAGGGGATGATAGCATAGAAAGTGCATTAGCGGCCTATGAAATATGCCTGATATTAAAGATAAAAACAATTCTTCTGTGGGGCGGTAATTTTTATGCACACAAGTTACCACCGGCAAAATGTTGGGTAATATGGGATAAGGAAACCGATGGAAATTTCGGAGATGGAGAAATAGCATGGTGCAGTGCGGATAAATCAATTCGCATATTCCGCCATAAATGGTCAGGAATGATAAAGGCCAGCGAGAGGGGAGAAAAGCGCGTTCACCCGACACAGAAGCCAGTAGCATTGGCGGAATGGGCGATTGATGAATTTTCCGCTGACGGTAAAATAATACTTGATCTGTTTCTTGGCAGCGGCTCGACGCTTATCGCGTGTGAAAAAATGGGACGTACCTGTTATGGTATGGAGATGTCGCCAGCATACTGCGATGTAATTATTAAACGCTGGCAAGACTTTACCGGGAAAGGCGCGACACATGAACAAACTGGCGAACGGTTCAATCCGGGATTATGCATACCTGCCACACGGAAAGCCAATGCCAAGCGGGTGGAAACTAGCGCATGACCTGCGGGACACTCACCATGGGCACCATGCCGTTTTGATAGTGAAAGATCATGAAAGCGAAGAAGGTCAAACCGAAGAAAAATCCGCAACGCCCGAAGCGTAAAAAAAAGCGCGAACTAAAAACATGGGAAATAAAACAAAAGCCCGGCCCTGAAAAAATTGAGGTTGATATAAACAGGGTGCGCGAACTGGCACGATTCATGTATGCCGAAGATGAAATTGCCGTTGCGCTGGGTATGTCATGGTCGACGTTCAAAACCCGGAAGAGTGAAAAGCCGGAAATTCAAATAGCCATAGATGAAGGCAAGGCAAACGGGCGGCGCAGTCTTCGATCAAAGCAGCTTGAAACCGCGATGGGCGGCAATGTCGCAATGCTTATCTGGCTCGGCAAGCAATATCTTGAGCAAAATGACAAAACGCAATTAGGAAGCGACCCTAAGTTTCCCGTTGTATTCACTTTCACGCCTGATGTTACAAAGCCCGACAATGCCAACGATTAGATATATCCGCCCGTGGCTTTATCCAAAGCAGGAAGCCGCTATTTTCCATGATAAGCGTTTTGGGTATATAGAGGCGTCGACCAAGGCAGGGAAAACGGTCGGCTGCATGTTGTGGCTTATAGAGCGCGCATTACTCGGCAAAGCGGGGGAAAACCGCTGGTGGGTCGCGCCAGTATATTCACAGGCGGCTATCGCCTTCCGGCGGTTTAAGCACGCGCTGCGCACCCTTCCTTGCCATGTTATAGAAAGCCCTATGCGAATCACACTTCCAAATGGCGGAGTGCTTTGGTTTAAATCGGCAGAAGACCCTGATAACCTTTATGGCGAAGACGTTTTCGACGCTGTTTTGGACGAAGCAAGCCGCATGCGCGAAGAAGCAAGCTTTGCTATCCGGTCGACACTAACCGCAACACGCGGCAGGGCGCGCTTTATTGGTAACGTAAAAGGGCGTCAAAACTTTTTTTATCGCGGTTGCCGCAAGGCGCAATCGGGCGACCCCGATATGGAATATCACAAAATAACCGCCTATGACGCCGTGGAAGGCGGCATATTGACCCTAGAAGAAATCGAGGCAGCAAAGCGCGACTTACCGGAAAATGTATTCCGTGAATTGTATCTTGCTGAACCTTCGGACGATGGCGGCAACCCGTTTGGCCTCGATTCCATTTTGGCATGTATTGGCCCGCTATCTGAAAAAAAGCCGAAATGGTGGGGATGGGATTTGGCAAAGTCGCATGACTGGTGCGTAGGCATTGCGCTTGATGAAGACGGCCACGTTTGCCGCGTAATCAGGTTTCAAAAGCCGTGGCTTGAAACGGTAAAAATAATACTGGAAGAAACAGGAACCGCTATTGCGCTGGTCGATTCCACCGGCGTTGGCGACCCTATCCTTGAGCAACTGCAAGCCAAAGGCAATAACTACGAGGGTTACAAATTTTCATCAGCCAGCAAACAGCAGCTTATGGAAGGGCTTGCAATGGCAATTCAGCAGCGGAAAATAATCTATCCCGAAGGCGTCATATCCCGGGAGCTTTCGGAATTTGAATATGAATACACGCGCACGGGCGTACGATATAGCGCACCTGCAGGACTGCATGACGACTGTGTGTGCGCTCTTGCCCTAGCCCAGCGTCGGCGCACGGCACAGGTTGCTGGCATGGGTATTCTTGATTATTACGAAATGGAATACAACAAACAGCAAGCACTGCTTAAAGGCGACGCGAAAGCATAAAAACAAGCGCCTTTCCCAAAACATGCAATCTGCTATATAATTGGTTAAACAAACGTGAGGGGAATAAAATGGCTGGCAAGGGAAAAGCAACGACAATTACGCCGCCTATGATACAGGCCGCAGCGCGTGGCTTAAACACAATCACCGGGGCGGATCAAGCGTGGATGTCGCCGGGCAATCCCCTTCCCGCCATGGTGCCCAGCGCCACCGGTCGGCAGTATGATTACGCCACAGCCGTCAACCTCAATATCACGCCGCGTTCGGAAGAGGGCATAAGCTTCGGCGATTTGCGCGCCCTTGCCGACGCCTATTACCTTGTCCGGCTGGCAATCGAAACCCGCAAAGACCAGCTCGAAAAATTGCGCTGGGTGGTGAAACCGACCGACGACAAGGTGAAACCCGACCAGCGTTGCAAAGATTTAACGCTGTTTTTCAAAAAGCCCGACCAGCGCCACGGGTGGCGGGAATGGCTGCGCATGATTGTGGAAGACGTGCTGGTTATCGACGCACCCGCAGTTTATTACCACGAAAACATGGGCGACAAGCCTTATGCTTTTGAGATTATCGACGGCGCGACGATCAAGGTTTTGCTTGACCAGTATGGACGCCAGCCGGTAGCGCCAGACCCCGCTTACCAGCAGAATATCAAGGGTATTCCCACCGTCAATTACACGACGAAAGAACTGGTTTATAAGCCGCGCAACCCGCGTTCATGGAAGGCGTATGGGTTAAGCCCGGTCGAACAAATTGTTACTATCGTCAATATCGGCTTGCGACGCGAACTATCGCAGCTTCAATTTTACACCGAAGGCAACATACCGGAAGCAATTGCAGGAACTCCCGAAACATGGAATCCCGATCAAATTGCCGCCTATCAAAAATATTGGGATAGCTTGCTTGAGGGAAACACCGGCAACCGTCGCCACATGAAATTCGTACCCGGCGGCATGGATATTCATGAAACCAAAAGCGCGACATTGACCGACGCCTTTGACGAATGGCTTGCCCGCGTGGTGCAGTATTGTTTCAGCTTGCCCGCCACCGCTTACGTTAAGCAGGTCAATAAAGGCGAAACCACCAACATGAAAGAACAGGCGGAAGAGGAAGGGTTAGCGCCTATCATGCTTTGGGTGGAAGACTTCGTTAATCACCTGATTTCGACGTACTGGGGCTATGACGATATTCATTTTGCATGGGAAGACGAAAAGAGTATCGACCCGCTGGTACAGGCGCAAATCGACCAGATTTATATCACCACCGACGTTGTGGAAAAAAACGAGGTGCGCGCTTCGCTGGGACTGGAAGCCCGCGATTATGACGCCGAAGCTGAAAAGAAGTTGAAGGCAGCGCAAGCCGCCATGCCGCCCGCACCCATGGACGTGTCAACCGGTCAATTAAATAATAAACCGGTTAATGGCAATGCACCGCAACCCGCCAGCAAAAAGGACGGCGCTATCACGAACAAACACGATCACAGTGCCGACGTAAAAAAAAAGACTTACGCGGCCCTTTCACCGTCAAATCTGAAAAAGGCGGCAAAAATCGCTTCCGCCTTTAAAAAGGGGTTTAAGAAAAATCGGCCGCAAATTATTTCCCAAATAACAAAGGCTTACGAATCGGCCGCAAAATCATACGACACCGACGATTTGCGGAAAAGCGCAGGTGACGACATAACCGGAAAGCTTGACCTTGATTTTTCAATGGTGCTTACCGTGACAGCCAAAAACTTGAACGCCGCCGCCCGCGAAGGTGCCGACCGTGGCGCGGATTTAATCTCCATGCAATATGACGGCGAGCTGGATATTGACACGAAGAAAATCGCGGAAGGTGTTGGCGATTACAATGCCGCCGAACTGGTGACTAACATTGACGAAACCACCCGCGATATGCTGGCGGGCGATATTGACGACGCCTTTAAAGAGGGCTGGTCTTCGGCAACGCTCGCAAACAAGCTTGAAGAAAACTATGCCTTTTCCGACAGCCGCGCCGAAACGATTGCCCGAACTGAAATCGCCCGCGCCGATCAGGAAGGCAGCATGAAAGCTTACCGTGCAAGCGGTGTGGTGCATAATAAAGCGTGGCTTTTGGCGGAAGAACCGTGTGCCATTTGCGAAGAAAACGAAAATGATGGTATCATAGGCATTGACGAATTGTTTAGTAGTGGTGACGACGCAGCGCCAGCGCACCCAAATTGTGAATGCACGGTAACACCGATTGTCGGTGAAGCCGAAGACGATAACGAAAGTGAAGAGGATTAAAACCATGAAAATTTACGGCACAATCGAAAAGAGCGAAAAACAGGCGGACGGCACCATGATTGTCATGGGTTACGCTTCCAGCGAATCCAAAGACGTTGACGGCGAAATCATCAAAGCCGACGCGATCAAGGGCGCAATTCCCGATTATATGAAATTTGCCAACGTGCGAGAAATGCACAAGTCGGATAAGGCCGCAGGCACTGTGCTTGAAATGGAAGTGCAGGACGACGGGCGCACATGGGTAAAAACGCATATCGTTGACGCCGAAGCTTGCAAAAAGGTGGAACACAAAGTTTACAAGGGCTTTTCCATCGGCGGCAAAGTGACCGCCCGCGACGCCGACGACAAAACGATTATCAAGGCGATTAAGCTTTCCGAAATCTCACTGGTTGACCGCCCTGCCAATCCTGATTCGATTTTCACCTTTGCCAAGGTGGATGACGGCGAAGGTGACGGCGCTGGCGCTGGTGTGGATGCCACAAAACCAGCGGTTAAAGAAGGCGAAAAACCCGCCGCTGTTGATGCCAAGGAAACGGAAACAAAAACCGTTGAACCCGCAAAAGAGCCGGAAACGAAAGACAAACCCGCCGACGAAGGCAAAGACGCCGCCGCTGGCAAAAAGGACGACGTTAAAAAGGGCATGGGGCACGTTTCCAGCCTCGCTTACATTTTAAAGGAAATCCAGTGGTTAGTTGCCGATCAGGAAGCCGAAGCCGCCCGCGAAGGCGACGGCTCACAGGTTCCGGCGGAAATCATGAACTGGTTGCGTGACGGCGGCAAATTGCTTGTCGCCATGGTAACGGAAGAGGTCGGCGAATTGACTGGCGACGACGACGGTGGCGAAGCCGATATGCTGGTGCTTTCCGCCAAGGCAAAAGATTTAATGAAAGTCGCTTGCACTTCCGAAGACGCAGAAAAGTTCGTCAAGGGTTTCGACAAAATGCTGGGCCGTCGCGCCGACGTTCTGGCAAAGGCAGGGAAGCGCAATAGCAGCGCCGACCAGAAACACCTTAACGCCATCCACGACGCGGCTTGCGCTATGGGCGCGGCATGTGACACCACGAAGGCGGCTGCCGGCAAGGACGATATTGCCAAGCGCGCTGCAGACGTTGATGCGATTGCCAAGGTGCTGGAAAATATCGATGGTGACGACGTGGTTGCCAAGGTGGGCGAACTGGTAAAAATTGTTGATACCGTTATGAAGCGCGTGGTTGAACTGGAAGCTATGCCGAAGCCAGCGAAGGCCATTTTATCCACGGTCAATAAGAGCGGCGACGCAACCCAGCCGGAAAAAACCGAAGACGAAACCATTGCCAAAACCGACACGCCGGTTGACGCCATGAAAAAACTTTGGAGGTCGGGCGGAAAAGTAGAGTAAAATAGTTTTTAGGCACTCGTTACAGATTCATTTTTAAACTTAGGGAGAAAATACACCATGAGCAATTTAAGCAAAGAAACGCTCGACCTTTACCGCAAAATCGCCACGAATCCGGTTTCGGATAGTGACGCGCTCGGCAAGGCGGCTGGTTACACACAGGCTTCAAGCGCCGTGTCCGGCCTTACCACTTACAGCCTTGACCCCGTTCTGGGCCACCTGTACCCCGTGCTTACCCCGTTGCGTGATATGATTCCGCGCAAAACCGGCGGCAAGGGTATTCAGGCCAACTGGCGCGCCATTACCGGCGTCAATACCGCAAACAGCGGCGTCGGCATTTCGGAAGGCAACCGCGGCGTTGCGATCACCCATACCACCACGGATTACACCGCGGCGTTTAAGGGTATCGGCCTTGACGATTTCGTGACCTACGAACAGGACTGGACTAGCGAAGGTTTTGTGGACACGAAAGCCGAAGCGGTGCTGGGCTTGCTTAACGCCGTGATGATTGCGGAAGAAAACGTAATCCTTGGCGGCAACAACTCAATCGCGCTGGGCACCACCCCCACGCCGACCATTGCCGACGTTGGCACCGGCGGCACGATTGCGGCAAACAGCGCGCAGCGCGTTTATTGCGTCGCCTTGACGTATGACGGCTTCGTTGGCGCTTCCATTGCTGGCGGCTTACCGCTTTCGTCCACACGCACCCTTTCGGACGGCACCACGGAAGCTTACAACCAAGGCACCGCGATCAAGTCCGTTGTTGCCACCGTCACCACGGCGAACGATGGTAATGCTACCCATTCAATCACCGCCACCGTCGCCGCTGTTGCCAACGCATACGCTTATGCTTGGTTCTGGGGCACCGCTGGTAACGAATTGCTGGGCGCAATCACCACGATCAACAGCTACCTGATTACCGCCACCGCCACGGGCACCCAGAATATTTCCGCTGGGTTCACCGCAGACAAATCGCAGAACAGCTTAGTTTTCGACGGGCTTATGTCCCAGATTGCTAAGTCGGGTTCTGGCGCTTACGTCTTCACCATGGCGACCGGAACGGCGGGCACCGGCACCCCGCTTACCTCAGGCAGCGACGGCACAATCCTTGAAATCGACAACGCCTTAAAATCGTTCTGGGACAATTACAAATTGTCGCCTGATACGATGTGGGTTTCTTCGCAGGAAATGAAGAATATCCGCAAAAAGGCGCTGGCGGGTTCGGCAAGCACCATGCAGCGTTTCGTCTTCACGACAAACCAACAGGGCATTATCATCGGCACCGGTGTTAAATCCTACAGCAACCCGTTTGCTATGGGCGGCAACGTCGAACTGGACATTAAGCTGCATCCCAGCTTGCCCGCTGGCACTATCGTTTTCACCAGCAAGACGATTCCTTACAAACTGCCTAACGTATCGACCCCGCTGCGTATGCTTATGCGCCGCGATTACTACCAAATCGACTATCCGCAGATCAAACGTAAGTTTGAATATGGCGTTTATGCCGACGGCGTGTTGCAAAACTACTTCCCGCCCGCGTTCGGTATGATTACCAATATCGGCAACGGCTAGACCGCCACCGGCGAATAGCGTATAAAAAGGGGGTAGGGATTAAAAACCCTGCCCCTTTTTACTTTAACAAAACCACGAAAGGAAAGCCCCATGCCGACCACGATTTACACGACGAAGCCCATCAGCTCCATAAGCTACGCTGGCAAAGAATATCCCGTTGAAGACGGCGAAGCGAACGTGCCCGACGACGCGGTGGATATGCTTATGGAAGCGCACGGCTTCACCAAGGAACCGCAGCCCGTTGACGGCGAAGAGGAAGAAAAATTCGACCTTGCCACCCTCACAAAAAACCAGCTTATCGCCCTTAATTTTGACGAAACGCTGGGTGCGGAACTGAAACAGTCCATGACGAAAGACGAAATTTACACAATCGTCAAACCGTTGTGGGACGCGAAACTGGCGGAAAAAACCGCTTAATTTAGGGACAAAGCCATGGCAGCGAACGCCGCAGATTTTACGACACTTGCCACGTTAAAAAACTATCTTAACCCGGG
>JANYBV010000022.1 GCA_025360605.1 Alphaproteobacteria bacterium
ACGACGCCGACGAAGTAGCGCACAAAAAAGAGCATCCCGAAAAGGAAATCACCTCGCTGTTGATTACCTATAATACACCGATGGCGGCGGTGGTGTTGCCGCGCCTGATCAATAAAACCAGCTCCATGCAGGCAGCCAGCCCCGCTTTCGAAACAGTGCGGCTGATGAAAATGCTCGGTGTGGGAAGCGATGTGATTCAGCTGTTTGGCGGCGTACTGATCGTGATTGCGGCGGCGGGATTTTTTGTCACGCTGTGGAATGCGGTGAACGAGCGCCGTTATGATATCGCCCTGATGCGTGCCATCGGTGCGACGCGCTCAAAGGTTATGACGGTGGTACTGGCGGAGGGCCTTTTGCTCGGGGCTTCCGGCACATTGCTTGGTATTGTGCTGGGGCATGTGTTTGCTTATAGCGTGCAGTGCTGGGTTGAAACTACGCGCCACATGAGCCTGAATCCGGTTGGCTTTCATCCCTATGAAATCTACGCCGTGATGATTGCTCTTGCAATCAGCGTGATTGCCGCCATCATACCGTCCGTAATGGCGTACCGCGTCAACGTAGCGCAGATATTATCCAAAGGTTCATGAACAAAAAACTATTGTTACTTCCGCTGTTGATCCTGACCCTGTGTGCTTTTTCCAAACAGCAGGCTGATGTCGGCCAACCGAAAGAAGAACGCAAGGCGCAGGATGCGCTGCCAAAATCCAACGACCCGATGTGGAAAACACTCGCAACTACCAAAATCCATTCCGATTATGCCAAGGGGCTTTTCAGCGCTACCTATCCCGATGAGGTGAAAGCGCTGGTGGGCAAGGAAATCACCATCAGCGGCTTTATGCTGCCTTTGGAAAGTTCGGAAAAATTTAAGCATTTTATTTTGTCCAAGCGCACACCCACCTGTCCGTTCTGCCCCCCGGGGGAGCCAAACGAGATCGTTGATGTATGGATGGAAAAGGATGTGACGTGGGCAGAGGACACCATCAAGGTCAGCGGTACGTTCGAGCTGATGAATAATCCGGAACTGGGGCTGTTTTTTAAACTTAACAAAGCAAAAAAACTCTGACACATCATATGATATGCCACCGATAAACCGCACATTGCTGATTCTGACGCTTGCACTCTTCAATCTTTCAGTGCTTGGTTATTTTATCCACGAAAGCCACCTATCCGAGACCGAAAAAGCCGAGTCTTCATTGTTTATATGGCCGCAGCTGATGCATACCAAAATCCACACGGATTACGTTAGCGGTATTCACACCGCTGATATCGCCGACGATGTGAAAACTATGGCAGGCAAGCCGATGACGATTGGCGGGTTTATGGTGCCGCTGGACGTGTCGTCTGAAACCAGTCATTTTTTACTCTCGCGCAAATCGTCTACCTGTCCTTTTTGTTCGTCCGGCGAGCCGAATGAAATTATCGAGGTTTTTATGGAAAAACCTCTCGGATGGTCGGATGACAGAATTATTATCTCCGGTTTGTTCGAATTGACGAACAACACCAAGGCGGGAATTTTTTACAAGCTCGGCAACGCCAAAAAACTGCCTTAGGGCAGCAATGCACCAAGGCTGCGGCCCGCCAGAATATGCACATGGAAATGTGGCACGGACTGCGACGCATCCGCCCCGTGGTTGCTCACCAGACGGTATCCGTTCTGGTCAACGCCAAGCTTCATGGCAACGGCACGCACCGAGGCAAAAAACCCCTGAATCATGCCTGCGGGTGCTTGTGCGGTAAAATCGTGAAATGAGGTGTATTGCCCCTTGGGAATCACCAGCACATGCACAGGTGCGGCAGGGGTGATGTCGTGAAATGCAATGCAGTATTCGTCTTCATGCACTTTGTTGCAGGGGATTTCACCACGGAGTATTTTTGCAAAAATATTATTGGTATCGTAAGTCATCGGTTTTACTATTTGGTTAGTTGCAGAAGAAGCCCTTCGTCAAAAGCATACGCACTATTCGTCCGGTGCCTTGCACTGAAAAATCTTGTTTTTAGGTAAGGCTCTGATTCATTGTGTACCTGTGGCTCCTTGGTTTCAACCGGTTCTTTCGCGGGCTCCGTTCTTTTGCTGTTTGCGTCTGGCCCATCCTCATCGTCGGTGGCCTGATCCTCGGAATTACCCGTATCGGTGGCGGCTTCCGGCTTGGAAACCGGTTCTTTCATTTTTTCATCGAGGACAGCAGCTGGGGCCGTCGATGGGGCCGTTGTGTTTGCTGGTTCTGACGCTGGTGATTCGATCACCGGCATAGGAAACGGCGAGGCGGTTGCTTCTTGGGACGCTGGCGGCGCATCACGGCACAGGCTTAAGCTTGGGTCGATAACGGGCGAGCTGATGCCAGCACAATCCAGCACGCTGTGGAAGATCACGTCGTGGGAGCTTGGGTCGATATTTTTCTTGGTCAGTGATTGCCAGCGCGCAGGATTATTTTTAATGAAATCGTCGGAGGCCCACCAGAACATGGGAACGATGTGATTTTCCGGTGCGGTTTCATAGCCATGCAGGAAACGTCCGCCTTCGCCCAGCGACTCGCCGTGGTCAGACGTATACATCATCAGTGCGTTTTTGCCTTCAAGACGGTGCATGACCTGATCGAGAATATAATCAGTATACAGTATGCTGTTATCATAGGAATTCACGAGCGCTTCGTTGTTAGACGAGCAGTCCTTGATTTCAGAAATCTGCGTGGCCGTGTCGTAATGCCTTGAAAGCGTCATCGCGCAGGTGGGTTTGAATTTTTCGAAAGCTTCAGGATAGCGTGAGCTGTATTGCCAGTGGCTTCCGAACGTGTGCAGGATAATGAGGGTAGGGCTGGACTGGTCTTCCAGTGCTTTGTCCATCAGCGGCAATAATTCCTCATCTTTTACTGTGTTGTCGAGAAATTGTTTGTTTTCGAGAAGATTAAATGTATCTGCTTCGTGAATGATGTCGATCAGCGGATGATCGATGGCATTTTGTGTTCCCAGCCAGAAGGTTTTAAAACCAAGGCTTCTAAACAGGCTTATCAGTGATGTTTCGGAATAAATGGCGCTCTTGTCACCCTCGGTGGCGCGCGTCAGGATGCACGGTACGGAAATGCGCGTCCACACACCGCACGAAGAGGTGTTTTTAAAATTCACCAGATTCTTACGTTGCTGGATAAATGGCGTGGTTTCTTTTTCATAACCGTTGATGGAAAAATGGTCGCCGCGTGCCGATTCACCGAGTACCAGCACTACCGTCAGCGGCATATTTCCTACGGTATGAATTTGTGAGGGGAATTCGCTGATATTTTTACGCGTGGTTGAGAGAAAACTCGTGCGCTCAAGCGCATATTGTGTGGCAGCTGTCAGGAAATTATAGGGTGGGAAGCGCGTACTCATGCTGCCGTCGTTGATGGTAATCACCCCGATGGTCAGCAGCATAATGATGGCGGCGACGCGGAAATTATGAGTTTCTTTTTTCTCCCTGCGGATCAGCAGCACACCCAATATGCCTAACGTTAATGCCGACAGAAGGCTGATAATAAGGTCAAGGTTGAGGAAGTTGGACATTTCCCGCGAGGTGGATTCCACCACCACCGCTACAGAGTCTTTCGAAACCTGCGCATGAAAGGTGGTCACCATATAGTTGCTGATGGCAGTGAATATAGTCAGCAGTGGCCAGAGGATAACCCAGACAATCCTAAGCACCGTAAGCCCGAACAGCAGGCAGAATATTTGCACAAATGTGGTGATGGCATCCAGCGATGCCTGCCCCAGTAGCACGTCCTTGGCGACATGCACTTCCTTAAATTGCTGGATAAAAATGGGCGCAACAAAAATCCCGCTATAGATAATTGTTAATAGCAGGATCAGGCTGCTGCGGCGGTACAGCTTCGGTTTACGCCTTCTATTTCTTCCTTTTCGCTTTCTCATCTAGCCCAGAAATACCTTCACGATGTTGCAACTCGGCTATGACATCAGCAATTGTTATGCCGCGATCGGCGAGCAGCAAAAGCCAATGGAAAATGAGGTCCGCACTTTCACTGATAATGCCTTTTTTATCATTCTGCATCGCAGCGATGACAGTTTCCACGGCTTCCTCGCCAACCTTCTGGGCAATCTTTGCCGTTCCCTGTTTCATGCGCTTGGCAATGTAGGATTTTTCGGGGTCGCCGTTGCGGCGTTCCAGAATCACATTATAAAGTTGTTCGAGGGTTTCGGAGGCGGGCATCAGGGGTAAATTTATATTAATTATTAAAGAGGTTAGATGAATAGTGAACGAAGTTGAGGTCAATGTCAAAAATAATCGGCCATTACTTCGCCTTGTGCTTTCAAATGCAATATGTTAGTGTGACTACGATTTTGCCTTACTTTGGCTATAGACTCTCTCATCAAGGATGCTTCAATGGAAGAACCTGAGAGTCTGAAGACGGTTCTTGCCAGTAAGGTGAGATCGGGATTCGCAACCATGTTGGTCCTCACTCGGAAGTTGGAAGAGGGACTTTTCATCGGCGACGAGATCTACGTGCAGGTTGTTCGCCTCGAAGGTGGACAGGCCAGGCTCGGGATCATCGCCCCTCGGGACATCATCGTCCTGCGCAACGAGCTGCTTATGCCCAGCGACCCCAAGGTCAAGTGGCTTAGGCAGCAGATCAACAAGCGTTAAACGCTACAAGCAACACTAAGCAACATTCCAGTCCGATCATACGGACTAAAAAACGCAACCAGCAATGGCTGCGTTTTTTTTGTTTTTTCAATAGAATAAAGAAAAATGAGGGGGGAGCTGGCGATGGCGTGCAGTATTGCATTTTTCTGAAATTATAGCTTGTATATCCGTAAAATATTACTATAGTACGCGCATTCGAAGGTGGCCCGTTTGGCCGCCTTTTTATTTTTTTAAGCCCTGACTTGGCGCAAAACTGTGGATGTAATTACAAAAATTGTACAGGTGATTGAGCCGAGCCTTACCTCGATGGGGTATTCGCTCGTGCAGGTGAAGCTGGCTGATGGCCGCCGTAAAACCCTGTCTATTATGGCGGAACGCACTGATGAGGTGTCGATGAGCTTTGACGATTGTACGGAAATTACGCGTATGGTTTCGGCGTTGCTGGAAGTGGAAGACCCGATCACCAGTGCCTACGATCTGGAGGTCTGCTCGCCTGGTATAGACAGGCCGCTGACCAAGCTGGTGGATTTTATCCGCTTCAGTGGTCATGAAGCCAAGGTGGAAACCATGATTCCGGTAGAAGGACGCAAGCGCTTTCGCGGCACTGTACAGGGAACCAAAGGGGATGTGGTGACACTGAAGATGCCGGAAGGCAACGACGTGTCATTTCCGTTTACGCATGTCAAAACTGCAAGACTGGTATTATCTGACACGCCGGTTAAAAATAAGTCGAATAAATAATTATAAACAATATATTAAACACTAAGAAGGAAGATTACAATGGGTGCAAGCCAAGCGATATATGGTAGTACAGAATTGTTGCAGATTGCTGATGCTGTAGCGCGCGAAAAAGGATTGTCGAAAGACTCCGTTCTTGAAGCGATGGAGCAGGCGATTCAGGTCGCAGGACGCCGTAAATACGGTCATGAACATGATATCCGCGCTGAGATCGACAAAAAATCTGGCGAAATTAAACTCTTCCGCGTCCGCACCGTGGTAGAAACTGTTGAAAACGAGATGACCGAACTGACGCTGAAAGACGCGCAGAAAATCGATGCCCAGCTCGCCATCGGCGATGAAATTCGCGACCTGCTGCCACCGATTGATTTCGGCCGCGTAGCTGCACAGACTGCTAAGCAGGTGGTGTTGCAGAAGGTGCGTGATGCTGAACGTGATAAACAGTTTGGCGAATTCAAAGATAAGGTGGGCGAAATCGTCAGCGGCACCGTGAAGCGCGTGGAATACGGCAACGTGATTGTCGATTTCGGCCGCACGGAAGCCATGATCCGCCGTGACGAACTGATCCCGAGGGAAGTGTTCCGTCCGGGTGACCGCATCCGCGCGTATATCCATGATGTGCGTCGTGAAAAAACCGGTCCACAGATATTCCTGTCGCGTACCCATGCTGATTTTATTGGCCGTCTTTTTGCTCAGGAAGTTCCTGAAATTTACGATGGAATCATTGAAATTAAATCGGCTGCCCGCGATCCTGGTTCACGCGCTAAAATCGCTGTGTACTCGAAAGATTCCAGCGTGAATCCTGTGCTGTCATGCGTGGGTGTGCGTGGTTCGCGCGTTCAGGCGGTGGTCAATGAATTACAGGGCGAAAAAATCGACATTATCGAATGGTCACAGGATCCTGCGACGTTCGTGGTCAACGCGCTGTCTTCGGCGGAAGTATCGAAAGTCGTTATCGATGAAAGCAAAAACCGCATCGAAGTGGTGGTTCCTGACGACCAGCTCAGCCTTGCGATTGGCCGCCGTGGCCAGAATGTACGTCTTGCGTCCCAGCTCACCGGCTGGAGCATCGACATCCTGACGGAAGCGGTGGAATCCGAACGCCGTGCCGAAGAATTCAGCAACCTGTCGCAGCTGTTTATCGATGCGCTGGATGTAGAAGAAGTAATCGCACATCTGCTCGTCACCGAAGGTTTTACCTCCATTGAAGAAGTGGCGTTTATTCCGGTAGGCGATCTGACCTCGATTGAAGGCTTTGACGATAACGTGGCGGAAGAACTCCATAACCGCGCCCGTAACTGGCTGGAAACCAAACAAAAAGAAAACCAGAAAAAGCTCAAGGACCTCGGTATGGACCAGACGCTTATCCAGTTTGCCGCCCAGAACCCTGTTATTAAACAGGAATGGCTGGAAAAATTTGGTGAAAGCAAGGTTCTCACGCTGGATGATTTTGCCGATCTTTCAACCGTTGAACTGCTTGAAATCCTTGGCAACTCTGGCCTGAACTCCGAAGAAGCCGGAAACCTGATTATGGCGGCGCGTGCGTCGTGGGCTGAGGAGTAAGAGTCCTAATTTGAGCGCTAGAGTCCAGTATTATAACTGTCTTTAATCTGGACTCTAGCCATCGGGTACTCTATACAACACCATTAAAATTAATACATAGAAGCCAATGACCGACCAGAACGATACAGCCAAGAAAGATACCCTCAAGGTAAATAATCCGGGGAAACTCTCGCTCACTAAAACCGTCGAAAGCGGCAAGGTGAAACAGAACTTTACCCATGGCCGTTCAAAAACTGTGACGGTAGAAGTCCGCAAGACCCGTACGTTTGCCCAAGGGGCTGGCGGTATGGTGGAAGTAAAGGCTAACGCTACGGGTGGCGGTTTTACAGCGCCGGCAGAGCCGATGTTCCACGATGACGAGTCGATGCGCCATCTGACCAATGAAGAAAAGCAATCGCGCATTAAAGCACTGAAAATCGCTGAAGAAGAAATGAAAAAGGCGACCGAGCGTGCTACGCTTCGCCGTGAAGAAGAGCTGAAAAATGCTCAGGCTGAAGCGGCGGCAGACCCGAAAGTAGTTGAAGCGGCACCCGTGGAAGACGCTACGCCCGATGCGATTGCGGCGGCTGAGGCGTTAGAAATCAATAAAAAACTCGGTATTGTCACTGCTCCCGTCAAACCGGTTGTGAAGCCGCACCATCCTGCGGAAGAAGAAGGTGAGCGCGCCGACAAAAACAAGGTGGGCAAACTCAAGTTGCGTGCAGGCGAAGAACGCCGTTCATCGGGAAAAATTACCGTCCAAAACGCGCTTTCCAATATTGAAGACCAGCGCATGCGCTCACTGGCATCCATTCGCCGCCAGCGCGAAAAAGCCCTCAAAAAAGCCCAAGGCTTGGGTGATGCTTCGGAAAAAGTAATCCGCGACGTGGTGATTCCTGAAGCTATCACGGTGGCAGAACTTGCCAACCGTATGGCAGAACGCACCGTTGACGTCATCAAGTCACTTATGAAGCTTGGGATGATGGTGACGGCAACCCAATCCATTGATGCTGACACCGCCGAACTGGTGGTGAGCGAATTCGGCCATAAGTTTAAGCGCGTGACCGAAGGTGACGTGGAAAATGTCTTGCGTGAAGACGAAGATGAAGATGCTGCAAACCTGAGGTCCCGTCCCCCTGTGGTTACCATCATGGGACACGTGGATCATGGTAAAACCTCGCTGCTGGATGCCCTGCGTAAAACGGACGTGGTAGCCAAAGAAGCAGGCGGCATTACCCAGCATATCGGTGCGTATCAGGTGGAACTGTCCGGTGGGCAGAAAGTTACCTTCCTTGATACCCCCGGTCATGAAGCTTTTACCGCCATGCGCGCACGCGGTGCTAAACTTACAGATATCGTTGTTCTGGTTGTCGCTGCCGATGACGGCATCATGGAACAAACCAAAGAAGCGATTGCCCACGCCAAGGCGGCGGAAGTGCCGATCGTTGTGGCCGTTAATAAAATCGATAAACCAGGTGGCGATATCAACCGTGTGAAACAGGAACTGATGCAGTATGGCCTGATTCCGGAAGAATTCGGTGGTGAAACTATCGTTATCGGCGTGTCTGCTAAAACCGGTGAAAACCTTGACCAGCTCGTTGAGTCATTATTATTGCAAGCCGAAGTCCTCGAACTCAAAGCCAATCCCGATCGCATTGCCAGCGGCATGGTGGTGGAAGCACGCCTTGATCAGGGCAAGGGTGCAGTCACGACTATTCTCGTGCAAAAAGGCACGCTGCGCGTGGGTGAACTCGTGGTTGCCGGTCCGGCGTATGGCCGTGTGCGTATGATGATGGACGACAAGGGGCAGGCCGTTAAAGAAGCCTTGCCGGGCACACCTGTGGTGATTTTAGGTTTAAGTCAGGCTCCGGAAGCTGGTGATACGTTCTCGGTGGTTGATAATGAAAAAACCGCGCGTGACATTGCGGAATACCGTGAACGCCGCACCCGCGAACAAAACGTTATTCTCTCCACCCGCACGATGGAATCATTGTTTGGTTCTGCTGCCGGAACGAATGCCAAGGAACTCCCCGTCATCATTAAAGCTGACGTGCAGGGATCTGTGGAAGCTATCGCTGGGTCGCTCAACAAATATTCCGGTGATGAAGTGGCGGTTCGCATCCTGCATTCCGGCGTTGGCGGTATCACCGAATCCGATATTACGCTGGCAAAAGCTACGGGCGCGATGATTATTGCGTTTAACGTGCGCGCTGCTCCGAAAGCAAAAGAAATGGCTGCGAAAGATAAAATCGCAATCCGTTATTACTCGATCATTTATAACGTAGTGGACGATGTTAAGGCAGCGCTGTCGGGCATGTTGTCACCGACGTTGCAGGAAAACTTCCTTGGCTACGCGCAGATCCGCGAAATCTTCAACATCAGCAAAGCGGGCAAAGTCGCTGGCTGTATGGTCACCGACGGTGTTATCAAACGTGGGTGCAAAGTGCGCCTGCTGCGTGATAACGTGGTGATTCATGAAGGCACGCTCAAAACACTTAAGCGCTTCAAGGACGAAGTAAAGGAAGTGAAAGGCGGCGCGGAATGCGGCATGGCATTTGAAAACTACGATGACATTCGTCAGGGCGACCAGATCGAGTGCTTCGAAGTTGAAGAATTGGCACGCACCGTATAGTTTCCTTGAGTATTCCGCATGGCAAAACTTCATGATCTCTTCTCCAAAAAAGGTAGCACCAGCCAGCGTCCCTTACGCATAGGTGAAGAAATCCGTCATATTCTTGCCGATATTTTTATTCGCGGGGAATGCCGTTCGCCGGAATTGTTTGATATTACGATTTCTATTTCGGAAGTGCGTGTTGCACCCGATATGAAAAATGCCACTGCCTTTTTTATGCCGCTGGCGGGCCAGAATAAGGAAAAAATCCTTGCTGCACTCAAAGACTCCGCACCCGAAATACGCCACCATATTTCCAAACGCATCAAATTACGCCATACACCGAAAATTCATTTCAAACTGGATGAATCCTTCGATGTTGCCGAAAAAATAGAAACTCTGCTCAAAAGTCCTGAAGTGGCGCGTGATTTAGAGAAAGACATCAAAGAGAGTGAGTAAGCAGTCTAACCCGTTCAACGGCTGGATCATCCTCGATAAACCTTCCGGCATTACTTCGGCGCATGCCGTGGCCAAGGTCAAGCGTCTCCTGAAATCGTCTAAAATCGGTCATGCAGGCACCCTCGATCCTCTGGCCTCGGGCATCCTGCCTTTAGCCCTCGGAGAGGCCACCAAGACGGTTTCCTACATGATGGACGGGCGCAAGTCTTACGGCTTTACCGTAACGTGGGGTGAGGAGCGCGATACCGATGACGTTCAGGGGGCGGTTACGGCCACCTCGGATAAACGCCCGTCACAGGAAGAAATACATAATATATTACAAGACTATATTGGAAAGATTCGGCAGATCCCGCCTGATTATTCCGCCATTAAAATCGATGGCCAGCGCTCCTATGACGCGGCGCGGCGCGGGGAAACGCTGGAGCTTGCGGCACGCGAGGTTGAGGTGCATGCACTGGCAATAACCGATTATCATACTGAAAAAACGTCTTTTATTTGTGATTGCGGCAAGGGAACCTACATCCGTTCGCTGGCACGCGACATGGGGCGGCAACTGGGCTGCCTGGGGACTATTTCCCAGTTAAGGCGTTTGCGGGTGGCAAGTTTCACTGAAACCCATGCGATTTCACTGGAATTACTCGAAAAAATGTTTCATAAAAGCGAACTTAGTTTTTTACGGCCTGTAGAATCTGCGCTGGACGACATCTTGGCGTGGGACATAAGTCCCGATCAGGCGATAAGTATCAAACGCGGCCAATCCATTATTGCGACCGCAAGCGTTCCGGATAATACGGTGGTGCTTGTCAGATGCGATAATATTCCGGTCGCTATGTGTACCGTGTCGCAGGGTTCAGTGAAACCAGTCCGTGTTTTTAATCTATAATTGATAAAGGAGACGCTACGATGTCGAGTAAAGCATTAAAGACCAAAGAAGAAGTTATCAAAGAATATGCAACTGGGGCCAATGACACCGGATCACCGGAAGTACAGGTAGCGTTGCTCACCGATCGTATCAATCACCTGACCGGACATTTCGGCTCGCACAAGAATGACCATCATTCACGTCGCGGTTTGCTGATTCTTGTTGGTCGCCGCCGTCGCCTTCTTGATTACCTCAAGAAAGTTGATAGCAGCCGTTATGATGTATTGATCAAGAAATTAGGTATCAGGAAATAATGAGCAGGGCTCAGGATTGACGGGCGGAATTTTCAGAACACAGTTCTGGATTTCCTCCCTGAAATTCTGGGTCCTTTTTTTATAAGTAGGTTTTACACGTAGGTTTTAGGAAAGAGAGATATATACATGTTCACTATCACGAAAAAGACAATTGACTGGGCAGGCCGTCCATTAACTCTGGAATCCGGACGCATTGCGCGTCAGGCAGACGGTGCGGTACTTGCGACATATGGTAACACCGTTGTGCTTTGCACCGTGGTTGCTGCGAAAAAAGCGAAGGCCGATGTTGATTTCTTTCCTCTGACCGTAAACTATCAGGAAAAAGCATTCGCTGCCGGAAAAATTCCGGGCGGTTTTTTCAAGCGCGAAGGCCGCGCTACTGAAAAAGAAACGCTGACCTCACGTCTGATCGACCGTCCGATCCGTCCGTTGTTCATCGATGGTTTCTACAATGAAACACAAGTCGTCTGCACCTTGTTGTCGCACGACATGCAGAACGATCCTGACATGGTTGCCTTGGTTGGCGCGTCGGCTGCACTGACCATCTCCGGCATTCCTTTCATGGGCCCCATCGCAGGCGGTCGCGTTGCCTATGTGAACGGCGAATACCTGATGAACCCAACCAAGATGGAATTGCTGGATAGCCAGCTTGACCTCGTGGTGGCGGGAACCAAGAAATCCGTATTGATGGTGGAATCCGAAGCACACGAGCTGTCGGAAGAAATCATGCTCGGTGCCGTGATGTTCGGTCACCGCGAAATGCAACCTGTCATCGACATGATCATCGACTTCGCAGAAGCTTGTGCGAAAGAGCCATGGAATTTCAAAAAAGAAACCAATGCAGAACTGGAATCCAAAGTTCAGCAGATTGCTGAAACGGAATTGCGTGCGGCATACAAAATCATTGCCAAGCAGGAACGTTCAACCCGTCTTGATGAAATCAAAGCGAAAGTTAAAGAAGCTTTCGCTGATTCGGATCTCGGTGAAAAAACCATTGTCGGCCAGTTCAAAAAACTGGAACAGGATATCGTACGTACCGACTACGTTACGAACAAAAAACGTATCGATGGCCGTGGCCCTGCGGACATCCGTCCGATCATCTGCGAAGTGGGCATTTTGCCAATGACGCACGGTTCGGCGCTGTTCACCCGTGGTGAAACACAGGCGATCGTGGTAGCCACTCTCGGCACTTCTCAGGACGAGCAACGCATTGACGCGCTGGAAGGCGAATACACCGAAGGCTTCATGCTGCATTATAACTTCCCTCCGTATTCAACGGGTGAAGTGGGCCGTATGGGTGGTCCGGGCCGCCGCGAAATCGGTCACGGCAAGCTGGCATGGCGCTCTGTGCATCCGCTCTTGCCGGAAAAAGATGAATTCCCATACACGCTGCGTTGCGTTTCGGAAATCACCGAGTCGAACGGTTCATCCTCGATGGCGACCGTATGCGGTAGCTCATTGGCGATGATGGATGCCGGTGTTCCCCTGAAAAGTCCGGTTGCGGGTATCGCGATGGGTCTGATCAAGGAAAAGTCCGGATTTATCGTTCTGTCCGATATTCTGGGTGATGAAGATCATCTGGGCGATATGGATTTCAAAGTAGCCGGTACTACTAACGGTATCACTGCGTTGCAGATGGACATCAAGATTGATGGCATCACCGAAGAAATCATGAAGGTGGCACTCACACAGGCAAACGCAGGACGTAAACACATCCTCGGTGAAATGGCGAAAGCCCTTTCCGCACCGCGTGATTCTGTGGGCCGCACCGCGCCTCGCATCACCACGATGGTGATTCCTAAGGACAAGATCCGCGAAGTCATCGGTTCCGGTGGTAAAGTAATCCGCGAAATCTGCGAAGTGACGGGAGCCAAGATTGATATTGATGATGATGGTACCGTCCGCATTGCCGCTACCAACGAAGAAGCCGGTAAAAAGGCCTATGACTGGGTGCATAGCATCGTGGCGGAGGCTGAAATCGGCAAGGTCTATCAGGGTAAGGTCGTTCGTATCGTTGATTTCGGTGCGTTCGTAAACTTCTGTGGCCCGAAAGACGGTCTGGTGCATGTTAGCGAATTGGCTGACCACCGCGTTGCTAAGGTAGACGATGTGGTACAGGAAGGCGCAACCGTTTGGGTGAAGGTGCTTGAAATGGATAACCGTGGTAAAATACGCTTGTCTATGCGCGTCGTTAATCAGGAAACCGGCGAAGAAATCCCTGAAGCGGTAGCAAAAGAGAGAAAGCCTGTTTCGAATCAATAGTTTAGGTTGATAAACCCCTAAAAATCCCCCGTAATTAGGTTTGCGGGGGATTTTTTTGCTGAAAATTTAGGCATAAAAAAGGGCCCCTCGAATGAGGAGCCCTATTTTTAGGTCAAACTGACCCAATTTCCTCAATTAGAGGCGGATTGGGGTCACTTTGCGAGCCGCAGCTGCTTTAGCCATCAGGCTAAGACCAACTTTAGGCTTGGAAACTTTAGAAGGCTTTTTAGCAACTTTCTTTTTAGCAGGTGATTTCTTCACTGCTTTTTTAGCTGTTGCTTTTTTAGCAGTCTTTTTAACTGCCTTTTTTGCTACAACTTTCTTTTTAGCAACGGTTTTCTTAACTGCTTTCTTTGCAGCTGGTTTCTTTTTAGCTGCTGCTTTTTTCTTAACCATGGTAGTCTCCATCTTTTAGTTCGACAATATTCACTTGCACCACGCTAGCGAATACTGATTACAGTTATAACCGACAAATAATAAATTTTTTATTAATGCAAAAAGCAAAACGATCGTTTATTCGTGGCTTGGCTGTGCCGATATGGAATGTCGTACCGTATCCGTTATAATAATGTTCAATTGGAAACTGGCTCTCATTAATAGTTACAGCGTTTCGTATCAGGTATGATCGAATAATTTTTACGGGAAAAATTTTCTTGAAATTTTTTTCAAATAAAATTCACTCCAGTGTCTTCTGTGATATAAAAATCACAATAAAGTGCAGCTTCGAGGTTGCGATATATTGCATTTATCCTGTATTTTGTTTCCATATGAAAAACGCCGGAAACATTTTCTCATCTTTTATTGCGTGCGTTTTGGTATGCGCAATTTTCTACGCTCACCCTGCGTTTGCGGTCAATTCTTCTTACTTCAATATGGACGAAAAACGTTCTGATAACATCACCCCATTCCCGAAATGGACAGGAATGCTGACGCGTTTTGCCGAACAAAAACTCATTCCGGACTCGGCATGCGATAAAATCCGCTATCACCCATGCTCGATACTGGAATGGAAAAGAATGCTGGAATCGACGCGCAGCAAGCCTTTTTCCCAGCAGCTAGACATCGTCAATACATGGGGAAACAGCCATCCCTATATTGAAGATCAGGTGAATTGGGGGGTAGAGGATTACTGGGAAACCCCCTACGAATTCATGGAAGTGAGTGGCGATTGTGAAGATTATGCCATTTCCAAATACTATACGATGAAAGCATTGGGGGTGCCGGTAGAACGCCTGCGTATCATCGTTTTGCAGGATTTGAACCTTGGCGGCATCATTCATGCTGTATTGGGCGTATATGACGGCGGAAAGCTCTATATTCTCGATAACCAGAGTTCTCAGGTGAAACCCGCGCTCAAAATTTATCATTACCGGCCCATTTTTGGTATCAACGAGACCTCTTGGTGGGCCTATTACCCTAAATAATACATTAAATAATAACTATAATGTTGGCTTAAGGCGTTTTTTTGCTACATAATTACGGACTTTGAAATGGAGATTCAGGACATGACGATGACGGTACAGGCAGATTCGATTCAGGATTCACCCAATTTTACTCCGAAGCTTTACGGGATTGGCATTCTGGTCGTTACCATACTTTCCGTGGGTATCTATTTCGTTGGGCGTTTCAATGATACCGATCTGGCGCGCGATATGCAGACGTGGCAGGAGAAGCTGAACCTGATTGCCGAAAGCCGCACCTCCGATGTGAATAACTGGGTGGCCGGCAATTTCAAGGAAATGCGTTCACTGGCAGACAACACTTCCCTACAACTATATATGACGGAACTGCAGCTTGCTAAAAACGGTGACCATAAAGAATCCGATTCCACCGGAGAGGTGTCACAGAAAACCTATCTGCGTAATCTCCTTTTATATACAGCGCAGCGTCAGGGCTTCACCACCGCGACCAGCGCCTCATCCATTCCCGCTAATGTAGAAAAGGGAAGTAAAAGTGGCCTCGCGCTGATCGACAATAATAATAACGTACTCATCTCCACGCTCATCGCTCCGTCAACGCGCGAAATTATGATCGAGCATGTGAAGCAATCGGTCGCCGGTCAGGAAGGGCTGATCGATATCCGTAAAAATAAAGAAGGCGCGGCCTATGTGGGCTTTGTTGTGCCGGTGTTTGCTGTGCAGGCGGACCACAATGCCGCCAGCCAGATTGGCCGCCTTATTGGCATTAAAGTATTGGATAGTAATTTATTCGGTTTGTTGAAACATCCCGGAACCACCGAAAAAACGCTGGAAACAATGCTGGTGCGCAGCAACGGTGACAAGCTTGAATATCTTTCGCCTCTGGAAGACGGCAGCGCGGTGCTGAGTAAAGTCCTGCCTTCGGATGGGACAAAACTCGCAGAAGCGAAACTGGCTCAGGCTAGCGGCAGCTTTTCTACTAATCTGAAAGATTACAGTGATCAGCCGGTGCTGGCAACTTCACGCCAGATTGAAGGCACCCCGTGGTCGCTGATCGTCAAGATTGACCGTTCGGAAGCGTTGATGGATAGCAACGAAAGACGCGCAAGCCTTCAGGCCTTCTTCTTTATGATCATCGTATTCATTGTACTGATGGTGGTGTCCATCTGGTGGTGGGCGAATTCAAAGCGCTCACTTGCCATGTCGGAACATTTCCAGAGGCTGGCCTCCAAGGCGCAGGCGCAGGAGCAGTTGTTGCGTCTGGTGGCAAACCATCAGCCTGAGCCTATCTATATTGTTGATAGTAACCAGATCGTCCAGTTCGCCAATGAGAAGGCGGCAAGCGAGGCAAACATGTCCGCCGAAAGCGTCACCGGAAAAGATTTGCGGGATATTCGTGGCAGCGCGCTTGCCAGCCAGATTTTTGAGCAATGTGAAAACGTCATGAAATCGGGACAGATCACCTATCATGAAGAACGCATTGTCCAGAATATGAAAGAAAAGGTCATTCGCAGCGCCTATGTGCCGCTGGCGCATATTCCTGTAGTGAACCTGCCCGAACGCACCCCAGGGGTGCTGATTGTCGAACAGGACCTGTCAGATGCCGTGCATGAGCGCGAACAACGCCTGAACACCCAGCGACAGCTCATTGAGACGTTGGTGACGCTGGTGGACAAGCGTGACCCGTTTGCTGCCAATCACTCGCAGCTGGTGTCCCAGATTGCCTATGAGGTGGCCGTAGAGATGGAGCTGGACAATACCACGCTCGAAACCACCCGCATCGCCGGTACGTTGATGAATATCGGTAAAATCGTGATTCCTACCGAACTGCTGACCAAAACGGCTATCTTGAGCCCTGAGGAAAAAAGAACTATCCACGAATCTATTAATGCTGCGGCTGATTTGCTCGATGGTATCAGTTTTGATGGCCCCGTAGCGGAAACGTTGCGTCAGTGGCAGGAAAAATGGGACGGTACCGGTCCCCTCGGCCTGCAGGGCGAGGCGATTATGATTTCATCACGTATTATTGCGGTGGCGAATGCCTTTATCGGCATGATTTCCCCACGTTCATGGCGCACGGCGATTCCGATGGAAGCGGCTAATAAATTCCTTTTAGATCAATCGGATACGCATTTTGACCGTCGTGTGGTGATCGCGCTCATCAACTTTGTGGAAAACCACAGCGGCCGCGCATGGATTAACGAAATTCTGGACGGTCAGAAGAACGCGGCGTAATCCCCGCGAAAGCGGGAATCCACGTTGAATTGTATCTGTTATAATAAAAATAGGAGATCTTATGACTAGGACGGCTCAAAGAAAACAAGTCAATATTCATATCCAAGACCTTTGTGAAGATAAGGCTCGTGCAGGAGATGCTGGTTATGCTATCGCTTATGCACTTCTTGAATTAGCTGATGCTCAACAGAAAACCGCAATAGCAATTACACGCCTTGGTCTCAATGACGCTGCAACTCCTATGGGAGCAATTGAAATGCTCTCTCTTGAGACAAAACGTATTGCTGAGGCATTAAATGCGATTTCAGAGAAGTTTCCTGAAGAATAATGGATTCCCGCCTACGCGGGAATGACGGCATTATAAAACAAACGTCATTGCGAGGAGGCTTAAGCCAACGAAGCAATCCAGTATAATCAGGAACAAATGGATTGCTACGCTACGCTCGCAATGACATGGACACCGGCCTTCTTCGAAATAGCGCACCAGACCCCGCCATGCGGCGGGGATGGTGACTCATCAGAACTTATTCGTCCTTGGGAATCCGGTTGGCGGCAGGCGGCCTGCGTCCGCGCGGTTGCCGACCCATGGTTTCAGGTCGGTTTCTACGCGCATTTTCCCACCTAGTGCCCAGCTTAAGCCCTCTTTCAACGTGAAGGTTTTAATGTCGGACAGGCCACCGTCTTTATATTTCTGTAAGGCAACGCCTTGGCCTTTTTTCATTGGTGGAATCTGTGATTGCGGGAAGATAAGCAGCTTGCGGTTGTCACCGATCACGGCCACGTAATCACCTACTACCGGCACACACGCGACTGCTTTCTGGCCTTCGGTAAGGTTGAGTACCTGTTTGCCGTTGCGGGTTTGTGCCAGCACTTCGCTGGCTTCCACGATGAAGCCTTTGCCGTTAGACGATGCCACTAGCCAGTTGGCGTTCTCGCTGTAAATACCTATTTCAACGATGTCGGCGTCATTTTCCATATCGATCATCAGGCGCACCGGCTCGCCTTGGCCACTGGATTTTACATTTACGCGCGGGATTTTGTCACATGGGATGGTGTAAAAACGCCCATCGGAAGCGAACATTAACAGCTTGTCGGTGGTAGAGGCGTGGAGCTGGAATTTTTCCTCGTCGCCTTCCTTGTATTTCATATCGGACAAATCAACGGCATGTCCTTTGACGGCGCGGATCCAGCCCATCTTGGAACACAGAATCGTAATCGGTTCTTTTTCGATAAAAGCTTCAATGTCGATGATCTTGCCCACCGGCGCGTCGGCAAATTGCGTGCGGCGCCGCCCCGCGGGGGTTTTTCCGCCGAAGCGGGTTTTGATGTCGTTGATTTCGTCGGAAATTTTCAGCCACATTTTTTCCGGTGACTTCAGCAGGGATTGCAGTTCTTTTTGTTCTTTTGACAGCGCATCATGTTCGCCGCGTATTTCGAATTCTTCGAGTTTACGCAAACTGCGCAGGCGCATATTGAGGATGGATTCCACCTGAATGTCGGTGAGCTTCCATTTTTTCATCATCACCGGTTTTGGCTCGTCTTCCTCGCGGATGATGCGGATAACCTCATCAATATTAAGGTACGCGATCAGCAACCCACCCAGCACTTCCAAACGGTGGGCGATTTTACCGAGGCGGAAATTGGTGCGGCGCACCAGCACGTCAAGGCGATGTTCAAGGAACGCCAGCAAAATTTCCTTGATGTTCATCACGCGCGGCGACCCTTTGGCGTCCAGCACGTTCAGGTTCATGTTGAAGCGTGTTTCAAGATCCGTAATTTTGAACAGCGATTCCATCAGCATTTCAGGGTCGATCGAGCGGTTTTTTGGCTCAAGCACCATGCGAATTTCTTCTGCTGATTCGTCACGGATATTGCCCAGCAGCAGTAATTTCTTTTCCTTGAACAGCTCGGCGATTTTTTCGATTAGGCGCGACTTCTGCACCTGATACGGAATTTCCGTAATAACGATCTGGTACATGCCGTGGCTTAATTCTTCTTTTTCCCACTTCGCACGTACGCGGATGGAACCACGGCCCGTTTCGTAAGCGGAAAGGATGTTCGCTTCCGGTTCAATGATCGTACCACCCGTCGGGAAATCCGGCCCCGGCACGCGCTTGATTATTTTGTCAACGCTGCAATCGGGATGCTGGATGAGATATTGCAGTGCATCGCACAATTCGCCCACGTTATGCGGCGGAATCGAAGTTGCCATGCCCACAGCAATACCTTCCGAGCCATTCGCCAGCAGGTTAGGGAATGCAGAAGGCAGAACCAAAGGCTCTTCATCCAGCCCGTCATAGGTGGGGCGGAAACCAACGGTGTCTTCGTCAATGCCATCGAGCAGCGACATCGCCACTTCGGTCAGGCGTGCTTCGGTGTATCGCATCGCAGCGGCGTTATCGCCGTCCACGGAACCGAAATTGCCTTGTCCATCGACCAGTGTGTAGCGCACGGCAAAGGTCTGGGCGAGACGCACCATCGCTTCATAAATCGATGAGTCGCCATGTGGGTGGAATTTACCCATGACGTCACCGACCACGCGGGCGCATTTTTTATAGCCCGATTTCGGGTCGAGTTTCAGTTGCAGCATGGCAAACAGTAAACGGCGGTGGACAGGTTTCAGACCGTCGCGCACATCGGGCAGGCTGCGCGAGGTGATGGTGGAGAGCGCATACGCGAGGTATTTTTCCTCAAGCGTAGTACGGAATGAGACGAGATTGATAGTGTCTTCGCGTTTAGGCTTCTGCGCCATAGTGTTCTTTCATTGTGTTCATCAGTCGTGCCCGCGCGGCGGGAAGTTTTTTGTTATGCGGGGCAAAGAGCCATTGGTCGAGAAAATAGCCTGTTAATTGCATTCCATCAAGGATTTCCGCGCTTTGGACGCGATTTTTTTTATACACACCTAAAAGGAATGGAGGCAGCACCAGCAGCTTGTTTTTATAGGGTTCACCCGCTTGCGCACACACAGCGCGTCCGGATTTGGGCGATACGTAGATCAGGTTTTCGGTTGTTCCGGTGGCGGCGCAGGTGCGTAAATCCAGCCCAAAACCGCATTCGGACAACAGCTCCATCTCCAGCTTTACATAGCTTTCATACCACACTTCGGTATCGCGCAGTGTCTGCAGAAAGGCCTGAAATACCGTATATAAACGCGGGTAGGGGTGCCGTTCGGGTAGCGCTGATTCAATGATGCAGCAGGCGGATGACAGGGCGTTCAGGCGTTCACCGTCATGCATCAGGTGTGCGGTATTGGCTTCCAGCAGTTCGGTTTTAAACGTGCCGAGCTGCTCGGAAAGGCGTGCTTGCCATGTGGCGGTTACGGCATTTCCGGCCTGTAAAATACCACGGTTAGTTTTGGAATGGATGCCGCGCACCACCCCACCATACACGCCCTGCTGATGGGTGAGCAGGCGGACGAGCGCGCTGTTTTCGCCGTATTTTCGGGTGGATAATATAATTGCCGGTTCGGTCCAGTTCATCTCTTGAAATCCAAAAACCCTTTAACCATATCTAGTATTACCGGAGGCCATAACGGGTCCGGTATCATTGAAAACCTAGCTTATTTAGGAGGTTATACTATGAATACCAATCTTAAAACATTTAGTTATGATTTGTCCCCATTATTCCGTTCCACCGTTGGTTTTGACCATCTGTCGCAGATGATTGACAGTGCCTTTAAAATGGACGAACGCGCGGTGAGTTTCCCACCGTACAATATAGCCAAACTATCGGAAGATGAATATGAAATAACCATGGCGGTCGCCGGTTTCAAATTGCCGGAACTCAATATTATCGTTGAGCGCAACATGCTGACCGTCACTGGTGCTGCTGCCGAAAAACAGGAAGACGTGGCAAAAGCCTACCTGCACCGTGGCATCGCCACCCGTAGTTTCGAGCGTAAATTCTCGCTGGCTGACCATGTTAAAGTGATGGATGCGAGCTTGAATGACGGCTTGCTGTCACTGAAGCTGATGCGTGAGATTCCGGAAGAAAGTAAGCCCAAGAAGATCGCCATCAATGATATTTCGCAAGCGATTGAAGGAAAAACACCTGCGAAGAAAATGGCGTGCTGTAACTAATCCGGATGAAAAGCCCCCTGATTTTTCAGGGGGCTTTTTTATGCCGCCACCTGCGTCACCATTTTGACATGCGGGATGCCGCCCCAGTCATAAATATCGGACACAATGACGAAGCCGAGCGACTCGTAGAATTTATGGAGATGGTGTTGCGCTTCAATGCGGATGGGGGCGCCTGCGAAGTGGCGGCGCACTTCGTCGATGCTGCGTTGCAGGAGTTCCCGCCCCAATCCATGCCCACGATGCTGAGCGTCCAGCACGAGGCGCCCAACGGAGGCTTCCTCGAACTTTACCTGCGGACCGAACAGGCGTGAATAACCGATGAGCGTTTCACCGTTAAAGACACAGTGGTGGAGGGCATATTCGTCCATGCCGTCAATGTCCTGATACGGGGAGGTCTGTTCCACCACAAATACCTCCGAACGCAGGGCTAAAATAGCGTAGAGAAGGGAGGTTCCCAGCTCATCGAAGCGATATACGTGATAGTGGTATGGCATAGGCAGCACAACTCAGTGTGAGTGAAAACTGCGGGAGTATAGAGCGGGATTTGGGTTAGATCAACCGACCAGCTTAAGCAAAGCGGGGCTTAGATTGTTGCCCTGAGCCACAAGCGCGATGGCGGCATTGCGCTGCACTTCGTCCTGCGTTTTTTGCGTCGAGGCGGCGGCGATATCGGTTTCAGAGAGAGTGGCACTGGCCGCTTCCTGATTGTTGATAGCCGAGTCAAGGTTGCCGGAAGCAAAGTTGAGTGTCTGCTGGAATGCACCGATGCCTGCGCGTGTGCTGGTCACCTGATTGATGGCGTTACCAATGACGCTCAGCGCCTGTCCGGCGGTGTCTGCGGAAAGTACGTTGCCCACACCTGCTAAAAGGTTGCTGGTGTCAAGGCTGCCGATGGATAGTGGATCGTTACCCGTGGCTCCGGTACCGAGCAGGTTATCAACAGATAAGGCGCTGTTGCCGCTCAGTGTACCATCGAGCAAATTCTGGCCGTCAAAGGTCGTGCCGGTGGCAATCTGGTTGATCGAGCTGAGGATCTGGGTGAACTGCTGGTTCAGGTCGGCGCGGTTGGCAGCATTAGACGTTGGCGATTGTGCCTGTTGCGCGAGTGACTGTAATTGCGAAAGCGCATTCTGGACTTGTTGGACAGCACCGTCAGCTACCTGTGTCAGGCTGGAAGCCTGTGCGATATTGTTCGATGCCTGACGAAGGGCGGAGGTACGTGCCTGTAACTGGCTGGCGATGGATACGTTGGCTGAGTCGGAGGATTGTCCGCTTACGATACTGGAAATAGCTGCTTGAAGCTTAGCGCTGGCGTTGCTCACGTTCTGTGAACGTTGAAGACCACCAACTCCAGATAATGAAGTTATAGACATTGCATCCTCCTGATAACGACCAAAAACAAGGTCGGGCTATACATAGCACCGTGTTAACATATTTATGCCAACATAGGATAAATTATATTCCTTACCTTTTAGTTAAGCAATAGGTTTTTCTACAATTCCAGAAGATTCTTTGCGAAATCAACTGCTTCAAAGGAATTAATGTCGGAAATGCCTTCCCCGATGCCTATATAATGTATAGGAAGTTTAAACTGTTTGGCCAGCGCCACGACGATTCCGCCTTTGGCCGTTCCGTCCAGTTTGGTGATAATCAGGCCGGATACGTTCACAATTTCCTTGAATGCCTGCACCTGACTCAGGGCGTTCTGGCCGGTGGTGGCATCCAGCACCAACAGCACGTGGTGTGGGGCAGATTCGTCAATTTTTTTCAGCACCTTGGCAATTTTTTGCAATTCGGACATCAGGTTGGCTTTATTTTGCAGCCTTCCGGCGGTGTCAATGAGCAGCACATCGGCCTTTTGTGTCTTCGCCGTTTCATAGGCGCGATAGGCGACGCTCCCCGGATCGGACTGGTCTTCACCCGTTATCACGGGGATGCCGGAACGCTGGCCCCATACTTCCAGCTGCTGGGTGGCGGCCGCGCGAAACGTATCCGCCCCTGCCAGCATAACGCTCAAACCCTGTTCTTTGAACTGGGCGGCGAGTTTGCCGATGGTCGTGGTTTTACCGTTGCCGTTCACACCGACCATCATGATGACCGATGGTTTGCGCGTTGCGTCCATCACCAGCGGCGTGGCGTAAGGAGCCAGCACTGCGGCAATTTCATCGGCAAGGAACTGGCGCACTTCTTCCGGTTCAATGCTTTTTTCAAAGCGTTTTTTTTGCAGTGCGGCGGTGAGTTCAGCGGCAACGCTGGCACCGAGGTCGGCTTCAATTAGCAATTCTTCCAGCTCTTCGACAGAAGCGTTGTCGAGGCGGCGTTTGGTAAAAATACCGGCAATGCCGCCGGTGAGTTTGCCCGAGCTTTTGGATAATCCGGATTTCAGCCGTTTGAGCCATCCCGCTTTCGTTTGCGGTTCGGTTGGCAGGCTGGCTGCCGCGCTTACTTCGTTCATTGTATCACTGACCCATAAAGCTTGTGTTCGTCTGCGTGGGTTACAACGGATTGAACCATCGTGCCAGCCATTTGTGGGGTGTCCAGCGTAACGGCAGCGAAATGTTCGGTGCGGCCATCGTTACCGTTTTCCACAATCACCTGTACGGTTTTTCCAACCTGTGATTGTAAAAAAGCAGCGAGTTGCCGTTGTCCCGCCTCACGCAGTTGTGCGGCGCGTTGCTTGCGGATCTCTTTTGCAACTTGCGGCATTTTGGCGGCGGGTGTGCCGCTGCGGGCGGAATAGGGGAACACATGCAGGTAGGTGAGTTGCACCTCGTCGACCAGTGCGAGCGTATTGGCGAACATCTCGTCGGTTTCTGTCGGGAATCCGGCGATGATATCCGCACCGAATACCACGTCGGGACGTAGCTTGCGCACTTTTTTGCAGAACTCGACAATGTCGCTGCGCGAGTGGCGGCGTTTCATACGCTTTAAAATCATATCATCACCCGCCTGCAGGCTGATATGCATGTGCGGCATCAGGCGCGGCTCATTCGCCAGCAATTCGTATAAATCATCATCCACCTCCACCGCATCAATGGACGAAAGCCGCAGGCGCGGCAATTCCGGAACCAGCGCCAGCAATCGGCGCGTCATTTGTCCGAGCGTCGGGGAGGAGGGCAGGTCTTTGCCGTAGTCGCTGATGTCCACGCCTGTCAGCACCACTTCCTTGAATCCGGCTTCCACCAGCCCGCGCACTTCTTTGACAACATCACCCATCGGTACCGAGCGGCTGTTGCCGCGGCCGAACGGAATGATGCAGAAGGTGCAGCGGTGGTCGCAGCCATTTTGCACCTGCACGAACGCACGCGCCCTGCCGTCGAACGACATCACCATGTGCGATGCGGTTTCCTTCACCGACATGATATCGTTGACCTGCACTTTTTCGCTCTCGCCGATGCCGAACATGTAGCTGCTTTTTTCCAACTTTTCCTGATTGCCAAGCACTTTGTCCACTTCCTGCATCGTGTTGTACATGTCAGGATGGGTTTGTGCCGAGCAGCCGGTGACAATGATTTTGACATCAGGATTTTCTTTGCGTGCCCTGCGGATGGCTTGGCGTACTTGTCTTTCTGCTTCCGAGGTAACGGCACAGCTATTAAATATGATGGCGCTTTTGAGGCCCGCTTCCTGCGCCTGTTTCTTTATCACTTCGCCTTCGTAGATATTCAGGCGGCAACCGAAATTGACAATCTGGATAGAGCCGCTATTGGGGGATTGCAGAGCCTCGGCAGCTATATCAGAAGCTGGCGTTTCGCATTTATGTAAACTCATATCTCCACCGTGCCTTCAAATTCCACCTGCACGGGGCCATGCAGGAACACATAGCCGTCTTTATCAACGCGCGACATCAGCGTTTGTCCGGCGGGCGGATTTTGCAGCGTCAGCGTATGGTATTTATCGCCGCTGAGCAGTTCGCGTTTCACCGCGCCCACTTTCACCGCACACGCAGCGGTTCCGCACGATGCCGTCAGGCCCACGCCACGCTCCCACACACGCATGAATATCTGGCCGGATAATGAATTGCCGGTGACATAGGCGATGCTGACATTCACGCCTTTAGGAAACAGAGGATGGCGTTGCAGTTGTGCGCCCACTTTTTCAATGCGGTGGATCAGGTTTATTTCAGGAACAAAAAATACCACATGCGGATTGCCCATGCTCACGCAAATGGGATCATTCAATCCCTCGGTTTCAAGAGGCACATGCAGCGTATCGACGGGGTGCGAAAGCGGAATATCCTGCCAGCTGAATTTAGGAATGCCCATGTTGGCCGTTACCAGTCCGGTGGCATCTTTCCATCCGGCGAGGCCTGCGCCCCAGAGATTGATTTCGCATTGCAGCGTGTCGGCATTGGTTTTGACTTTGGCGTTGCCTACTTTTTTCTTGTCCATCATAATCCAGCCGACACAACGCGTCGCGTTGCCGCAGGCATTCACCTCGCCGCCATCGGCATTATAGATGCGCATGAAAACATCGGCTTCCGGTGTAGGCTCCATCACGATAAGCTGATCACATCCGCGTGTTACCGGATGGTCGCGTGCAGACAACGCCCGCACCTGCGACAAATTCAGGTGAACAGGATTCTGGCGTGCGTCAAAGATGATAAAATCATTCCCCGCGCCGTTCATTTTGATGAAGGGTGTGTTCATGCCCTTATTTATACAGGGATATTGTGCCAGTGCAATAGGTCAGGCGTGTTCTGCTGATGGGCCTTTGTCTTTGTAAGAGTCTGATTTGGTTGCAATTTTAGACCATTGCGTGGCTTGTACATTTTCGTTCATGGCTTGAAGCTGTTGGGTAACCATTATGAATGAATGTCGCGCATCTTCATCCTCTATAATGATACGGGGGCCAAGCTCGGGGTCTTCATGGATCTGGTTGACGGCCAGTGCAATCAGGCTGTCCTGCCGGATTTTTCGTTGCGCAGGCGTTTCATTGGGAATATCTGGCATAAGGTTGGTCATCGCATTCATCTCTTTGCGAAGCGTGTCCATCAGGGGGTCGTATTCATCACAGTGCAATATGGCCAGAACGAACTTGGTCGACAAATCCAACCGTTTTTCGCGTTCAATGGGAGTGGTTACCTTACGTTTCAGGAAGTAATCAATGAGCCGCATATAGCTATACCGGTTAGAGTTTTTACCTCAAATATATTAGCATATAGATTCTTAAGTATCCCTAAACGGGTGTTTATTGCGCCTAAAAGGCTCGTGGATTTGCTTTGGTTTCCGTGGTTTTTTTCGCCAGCGCCGCCCATTTTGAAGCGGATCGCGCCCGATTCATACGTTCCAGTTCATCAGTAACTGCATGAAACATAAAATTAATATCAGGAGATTCATTGGTAATTAAATGCTCAAGCCCGCGATGAGGGTCTTCATGGATATTATTCACCGCAAGCGTAATCAGGCTATCGTGTCTGAGCAAGCGGTCTTCGGCAGTTTCATCAGGGATGGCGGGCAGGATTTTAGTCATTCCGTCGAGCTTGTCGTGCAATCTTTCCATCAAAAAACTATGGTCATCATTATCTAAGATTGCCACTACCTGCCCCGTGAGCATGTCGGTATCATTGTCGTACTCGGGGCGCTCCGGATGATGAGCCATGGTGAAAACCGATGTTAGAGCTTAAACGTCCAGCTGTTCGATAATGTCCGTACCGCGGTTGGCGGTTTGTTCCTGAATAAAATTGAAGCGGTGTTCTGGTTTGCGGCCCATCAGCTGTTCAACACGTTCCTTGGTGGGTTCGATATCGCCGTCCTGAATTTTCACCTGCAAGAGGATACGTGTGCCCACATTCATGGTGGTTTCTTTCAGCTGCGGCGGTGTCATTTCACCTAGACCTTTAAAGCGGCCCATTTCCACCTTGCTGTTATGCCTTGAATGCTTGGCGATGATGTCCTCGCGCTCTTTTTCGTCCTGCGCGTAGTAGGTCGTGGTGCCGATGGTGATGCGGTATAGCGGCGGGCGGGCGAGGTAGAGATGGCCGTTGGTGATGAGGTCGGGCATTTCCTGATAGAAAAAGGTCATGAGCAAGGAGGCGATGTGTGCGCCGTCCACGTCGGCATCAGTCATGATGATGACTTTTTCATAACGCAAATTTTCGTCGTTGTAATGGTTGCCGTAGCCACAACCGAGCGCAAGAATCAGATCGGCGAGTTCTTGATTGGCTTTGATTTTATCTACCGTTGCGCTGGCAACGTTCAGGATTTTACCGCGCAATGGCAGCACCGCTTGAGTCTGGCGGTCACGTGCCTGCTTGGCGGAGCCACCGGCCGAATCACCCTCAACGATGAAAAGCTCGGTGCCGATATTGGCCGAGCTGGTGCAATCCGCCAGCTTTCCGGGTAAGCGCAAACGCTGCGTTACCGACTTGCGGCTGGTTTCTTTATCGGCTTTACGGCGCAGGCGGTCTTCAAAACGCTCCACCACATGAGCCAGCAGTTTATTGCTGTTTTCTGGGTCACCGCTTAAGTAATGGTCGAAATGGTCGCGCACGGCGTTTTCCACCAGTCGCGCCGCTTCCTGACTCACTAGCTTGTTTTTGGTCTGCCCTTGGAATTGTGGGTCTTTCATAAACAGCGAGAGAATAATCACCGCGCCACCGAGCATGTCTTCGCCCATGGCCTGCGCAATTTTCTTATTCCCCACTAATTCACCGTAAGATTTGATGCCTCTGGTGATGGCGCTGCGCAAACCGGATTCGTGCGTTCCGCCGTCGGGCGTGGGGATGGTATTGCAATAGGTGCTTTCATAGGGTTCTTCATCGGCAGGCCAATGGATAGCCCATTCCACGCGGCCCATTTTTCCGGATAATTCCGCGTCACCAAAAAATGGTTGCGACACCACGGTTGGCCGGTCGCCTAAATGCTGGGCGAGAAAGTCACTTAACCCACCCGGAAAATGGATGGTTTCTTTGGCAGGTACATCCGAGCCTTCCGAAAGCAATGATTCATCGCAGATCCAGCGGATTTCAACGCCGCGATAAAGGTACGCTTTCGAGCGGGCAAGCTTGTAGAGTTTCTCGGGGCGGAATTTGGCTTTACCAAAAATTTCACTGTCAGGACGGAATGCAACGGTGGTACCGCGCCCTTTAGCATCGGTGCCGACGCTGCTTAGTTTACTGGTTGGCTCGCCGCGGCTGTAAGATTGGCGGTATACATTTTTATCGCGCACAACTTCCACTTCAAGATAATCGGCAAGCGCGTTCACCACCGAAATACCCACACCATGCAACCCGCCGGAGGTTTCATACACTTTGCCACCGAATTTGCCGCCGGAATGCAGCGTGGTGAGGATGACCTCAAGGGCAGATTTTTTAGGGAATTTAGGATGCGGGTCAATAGGGATACCGCGGCCATTGTCGCGCACGACAATCACGTTGTCTTCACGCATTTCCAGCTCAATCCTATTGGCGAATCCCGCCACCGCTTCGTCCATCGCGTTGTCGAACACTTCGTTGACAAGGTGGTGCATGGCGACTTCATCGGTGCCGCCGATATACATGCCAGGGCGGCGGCGAACAGGCTCAAGGCCTTCGAGGACTTCAATATCCTCGGCCGTATACGACTGATTTTTAAGTTGTTGCTTGTTGGTGAATAGATCGCTCATGCAACAGGTAATAGCAGGAAAACAGCGGATTTCAAGATTTTTGCGGTTCCGGCAGCAAATAATTTTTGCGCAACCTCAGGAAGGGTTTTTCGATCAGGCCGTAAGTAGCGGCGCTGAAAAGCGTAAGTAACGGAAAAATAATCAGCGTCGCAATGGCTAACTTGTTGTAAAAACCCGCCCCCATCAAAAAGCGTGTATTGGCATATATAATAAGAAAGGGAAGTAGCTGAAAGTGGTTGAGATAGATGGAATAAGACCATCTTCCCAGTGCTGACAGCGGTTGGTCGAGGCGTTTGGGGATACGCAATTGCAGGTAGGCGATAATCATCAGCGAATAGCATGCCGCCTCAATGGTCGGCAGTACCACCCAAAAGAAATCCGTTGAAGGATGGTCACCATATTCATACAGCCCGCCTTGAAACTGGACATACTCATACAGTAGCATAATACCTGCAAAGCCGGAAATACCGAGGCGTTTAAGTATCTGTGTATGATCGGGGCGGGATATTTTAAGCCACTGTTCAAGGTGGAAGGCTGCCGCCCCTAATATGAATTGGTCGGCGTGTCCCCAGATTGTCCAGTAGGAAAGGTATTGCACCGAACCGGTGAGATACCATTGCAGAAAACGATGGCCTATCAGGGCAATTAAAAACCATAGCAGGACTTTAGCACCATATTTGCGCACGCCAAACAGGATAACGGGTAATGCGAGGTAGTATTGCAGTTCGATATATATCGTCCACGAGCCTTGCGGGTGGAGTATTTTCGTCACTAGCTGGGTGAAGAGTTCCATGGAATTTTCTTTAGCCGCCATGAACTGGTCAATGAGTGCCAGCGATTCGGAGACGCCCCAGAAAATCACTAGCGGCAATAGCCTGAGTATACGGTTAAACCAGAATTTGACGATGTGGATGCGCTTGCCATGAGTGAGATAGGTAAAGATGTAGCCACTGATACACATGAAAAGTGCTACGCCCGAGTATCCCTGTTCCAGCAACGAAAAAAACGGTGTGTAGATATGATAAAGTCCCTGACACTGCATATTGGGGCAGGCGGTGGAATAGTGGGTGAAATGCCAGATAAAAACCATAAAGGCGGCGAACGCCCGTAAGTGGTCGAGATTAGAAAGGTATGTCTGACTGCTTGATCGCATGCTGCCTGAAGGTTATTAAATTGACTTCAGGCTACCAATATCACTAACCAGCTTCTTTATCACCGTAATTTTATCGGCCGTATTTTTCCATTCATGGGTGAAGACCAGTTTCTGGTCGGGGCGCACTTTGAGCGTGCGTGCATTGCGTTCCACGAAGTTCAGTAGCGCATCAGGATGCGAAAATATATTATTGTGGAAGGTGATGACGGCACCCTTCGGCCCGACATCTATGCGCCCGATGCTGGCGCGGCGGCACAGCAGCTTGATGCTGAGAGTATCGACCAGATGCTGCACTTCTTCCGGCATCTCGCCAAAACGGTCGACCAACTCGGCAGCAAAACTGTTGATGTCGGCTTCTTCATTCATGTCGGCGATACGGCGGTATAACCCCAAACGCAATGTCAGATCACCGACATAGGTTTCGGGAATCATGACCGAAATGCCCAGCATAATTTGTGGGGAGTAATCTTCCGATTGTGCTTCTTCCTCTGCTTGCCGCGCCTTTTTGTCTTTTCTCAGTGCCGCCACTGCATCTTCCAGCATTTGCTGGTACAACTCCACGCCTACCTCGCGGATGTGGCCGGACTGTTCCTCTCCGACCAGATTACCAAAACCGCGGATGTCCATATCATGCGAGGCAAGGGTGAAGCCTGCACCGAGCGTGTCCAGCGTCTGCATCACTTCCAGCCTGCGTGTCGCGTTTTTGGAAAGCTGCTTGCGGTTTGGCAGCAGGAAATAGGCATAGGCGCGGATTTTACCACGGCCCACGCGCCCACGCATCTGGTAGAGCTGCGATAGTCCGAACAGGTGCGAGTTGTGGATGATCATGGTGTTGGCGGTTGGGATATCTAACCCCGATTCGATAATGGCGGTGGACAGCAGGATATCGTATTTTCCGTCGTAGAAATCATTCATGATGCTATCAAGGTCGGCAGGTGGCATCTGGCCATGCGCCACGCAGATGCGTGCTTCGGGCACGAGGTCATTCAGTTGCAATTTCAGATCGGCGATATCCTTGATGCGCGGGGTGACGACAAAGCATTTACCGCTGCGCAGCATTTCGCGCATGATCGCCTCACGCAGTACCACGGGGTCAAACGGCATCACGAAGCTGCGAACCGCCAGCCTGTCCACCGGAGGTGTGGTAATCAGGCTCAGGTCGCGCACACCGGTGAGTGCCATTTGCAAGGTGCGTGGAATCGGCGTGGCGGAGAGTGTCAGTACATGCACATCCGAGCGCATTTCTTTTAGCTTTTCTTTTTGCACCACGCCGAAATGTTGTTCCTCGTCGACAATCAGTAGCCCGAGATTGTTGAATTGCACCTGTTTGGATAATAGCGCGTGCGTGCCGATGACGATATTAACGGTGCCGTCAGCCAGACCCTCGCGCGTTTCTTTTTGTTCTTTGGTGGTGACCATGCGCGAAAGCTGGCGAACCACCACCGGAAATCCTTCAAAGCGCGCGCGGAAATTGCGGTAATGCTGGCGGGCGAGGAGGGTGGTGGGTGCTACTATCGCTACTTGTTTTTTATCATCAGTATTGCAGGCGGCGACAAACGCAGCGCGCAACGCCACTTCCGTTTTTCCAAAGCCCACATCACCGCAGATGAGGCGGTCAGTGGGTTTTCCGGAATTGAGGTCTTCGAGCGTTTCGGTGATGGCGCGGGCCTGATCTTCGGTTTCAACGAAGGGGAAACGCGCACAAAAATCATCGTAGGTTCCTACGGGAATATCGAATACCGCACCTTTTTTAACCAGACGTTCGGCGGCAATTTTCAGCAGTGCTTCGGCGGCGATTTTAATGCGCTGCTTGAGCTTCGCCTTGCGCGCCTGCCACGATGCGCCACCGAGTTTATCCAGTTTAACGCCTTCTTCTTCCATACCAAAGCGCGATACCATGTCGATATTTTCGACAGGCAGGAACAGCTTGTCGTCGTCGGCGTAAATAATTTTCAGGCAATCATGCGATGCGCCGGACACGGTGAGGGTAATTAGCCCTTCAAAGCGGCCAATACCATGTTCCTTGTGAACGACTAGCTCACCTTCGTTGAAGTTGGCGGATTCAGCGAGGAAGATGTCGGATTTTTTCTTTTTGGGTTTGGCGCGGCTGATGCGCTCACCGAGGATATCCTGTTCGCTTAAAATAACATGTCTGTCGGTTTCAAAACCGTTCTCCAGCGGCAGCAACGCAAGGCCGATGGTTTTGCCTTTAATGTCCTTATTTTTATTCCAGTGCTCAAGCGTCATGCAGTGGAAATGGCGTTCCATCAACAGGGTTTGTAAACGCTCACGCGAGCCGGATGTGAAGCAGGCGATGATGATGCCTTTGCCTTTGATGGCGGCACCTTCCATCCTGCTTTTGAGCTGGTCGAAGGGAGTACGGTCGGACTGTCCTTGCGTGAAGCGGATGCAGGGGCGGTAGCCGAGTTGGATGACATTCAGCGTATCGGAGGTTTCCGTGAAGGTGGAAAACAACACGCTGGTGCGGGCGGCCAGCATGTCGTTCCATGGTTTTTCCATGATAAACGCCTGATCGGGCGGGACGGGATTGTAGATACTGCCGGAGGCGAAACTGTTTTTCGTGCTGGTTGTTTTAAGCGCATTGGTGCGCGCTTCAAAATAATCAAGGATGCTTTCAAAGCGTTCGTCGATAGCGGTTTGCGATTCGCTGTCGAGCGTTACCAGCGTATTGTTGCAATAATCGAACAGGGTGTCCATGTGCGGGTAAAACAGCGGCAGCCAGTGTTCCATGCCGGTGTAGCTGTGTTGGACGGAGATCGCTTCATAGAGCGGATCGTCTTTGTGCACCGCACCAAATAAATCGCGGTAGCGCTCGCGGAAATGTTCGATAGTGGTATCGTTCAGTAACACCTCGCTCATCGGGTAGAGTATGAGTTTGGTCTGGGTGCCCTGCGTCAGCTGCGTCATCGGGTCATATTGCCGGATGCTTTCGATCTCGTTGCCGAACAGGTCAATACGCACACCTGCGCTCGCGTCACCCACCGTCAGGCCTGCGGGCATGATGTCGATGATGCCGCCGCGCACCGCAAATTCCCCTGGTTCCATGGCTTTGCCGTTGCGGTGGTATCCTTGCGCCGCGAGATAGTGCATCAGCTTGTCGACATTCAGCGGTTTGCCTTTTTCAATGGCGAATACCACGTCCTTCATCACCGATTTGGGCGGTAATTTTTGTAGCACAGCATTGGCGGTGGTGAGGATAATGCGTGGTTTGGCGGGATTGGGATTCGAGGCAAGCGTCGCCAGCACCCGCATACGCTTGGCCATGATGGATGGTAGCGGCGATGTGCGGTCATAAGGCATGCAGTCCCACGCCGGAAAACGTAATACTTCTATATCAGGGGCAAAAAACGCCAGTGCCTCGGCGGTCATCTCAAGGCTGCGGTCATGGATGGCGATGTGCAGGATGCTTTCATGCTTTGTCCCGATGGCCGAGCGTCCATGCACCAGATCGCTGAGTACAAGCGCCTCCGATCCGATGGGTACACCGGCCAGTGTCCATAGTTTTTTGGAGGGTTCAGGCGTTGTTGCCTTAATGGTGCTCATAGGGTTATGTGGGCTTATAGCCTTTTAACAGGTCGATCAGATCGGTATATTCGCCGGATTCAGGTGCGGTTTTTCCGATCAGCCAACTCCAGATGTCGGCATCGTCTTCGTCCAGCAGCTTTTCATAGGCTGCAAGCAGGGCAGGGCTAAGCGTGGGAAGCATCCGTTCGGAGAACTGCCCGAAGATCAGATCGGTTTCCTTGCAGCCTCTATGCCCACTGCGGTACTGGAGCCTTTTTAGGAGCAATTCCTTACTCATAATCCTGTTGTTATTGCTTGGGAATTAATGATTTATTCACTTTGTTGTTCTAAATTATGGCTATAGCATAATCTAATGTAGAAGGTTACCCAATTTATGATGCTAGGCCATCGCAGCAACGACGCTGTTATAACCATTTGCCAGAATAATGTCGCAAAGTCGATAGAAATTACCGATGTCAATAAGGCTGGTGAAGACCTTCTGGGCTATTCTGCCAAAGAAATTAAGGGCAAGCCGTTGCTGCAAATCCTGCCGCCGCGTATCGCCGATATGCTGAAAGAATACGTTGAATATGAATCCGATGCCAACAACGTGGGGCATGTCCTGTCGAAAGTTCAGAGTTTTAGCACGATTGGCCACGATGGTAAGGAATATGGCTATCGCCTGAAGGTGGTGCGTACGGAGTCCAACGGCAGCAGCATCATATTCAACCTTGTGTTGCAGGATAAAACCGGCCTGCGCAAGAACGAAGCGTTGCGTAAAGCGATTCAGGACAATTTCAGGGGCCACGAAGTTATCGATACCGATACCGGCCTGCCAGACCGTTACTCACTAGGCAAAGATATCGAATTAATGGGTTATTACAGCAACAAGGGTGATCTACGCTCCTGCTTTGCCATTATGCAGCTTGATCATTACGACGAATTGCTGTCGCAATATGGCCGCACCACCTGCCAGAGCATCATAAAACATGTAGCCACCCTGTCGAGCAATACCTTGCGCCCTGATGACGTGGTCGGGCTTATCAACTATAAGCGCCTTGGTATTTTGCTACTGGATACGTCCATTGAATCCGCACGTATGGCGGTTAACCGTCTGCGCTGGCAGATTGCTGCTAATCCTTACGTTTTACCGGATAGAACCAATGTTGGCATGAGTGTCAGCATCAGCTTCAGCCGCATCGGCGGGCGTGTCAGTGATAAAACTGTGCTGGAATATTGTGAGAATACGCTGGAGTCCATGGGTGCATCTGCTGTTAACGTACTGACCGAAGTGGATGATGCCGAGCGCTCCAAATCGGAAGATAAAAAATAAAGCGGCGCTAGATTCTTTTTCCCATTTTCCCAGCTAAATCCTGAATGAATTGCCATGCCACGCGACCCGAGCGGTTTCCGCGTGCGGCGGCCCATTGAAGCGCCTGCTGGTGTAACGCGGCCGGATCGGCAGCGAGGTGGTAGTGCCGGATGTAACTGTCAACGATCTCTAGGTAAGTCTGCTGGGTGCAACTATGGAAGCCAAGCCATAGGCCGAAACGGTCAGACAGCGATATTTTTTCTTCTACCGCCTCGGAAGGGTTGATGGCGGTTGAACGCTCGTTTTCAATCATATCGCGTGGCATTAAATGGCGGCGGTTGGAGGTGGCGTAAAACAACACGTGGTCGGGGCGGCCTTCGATGCCGCCTTCAAGCACGGCTTTCAGCGATTTATAGGTGCTGTCGCTCTCGTCAAACGAAAGGTCGTCGCAAAACAGGATAAAGCGGCGTATCACCCACCCGCGCAGGAGATGCAGCAACTGCGGCATGGTTTTGATGTCTTCGCGGTGAATCTCCACCAGCACCAGACTGTTGGGAATCTGCTTGTTCACGTGGGCATGGATGGATTTCACCAGCGAGCTTTTACCCATGCCGCGTGCGCCCCAAAGCAAGGCGTTATTGGCGGAATAGCCCTTGGCAAACTGCAGGGTATTGGCCAGCAATGTATCGCTGACATCCTCCAGCCCGACCAGCAATTTCAGGTCAACCGAGTGAGGCTCCGGCACCGGAATCAGGTCCTTGGTTTCAGCATTCCATGTGTAGGCATTGGCACTTTTGATATCGATTTTGGCTTCAGGGGCAGGGCCAAGGCGTTCAATCGCCTGAGCGATGCGCTGAAAAATCCTGAGTTCGTCCTGAGTGGTCATATCGCGTACTTATCCTTGTTGGGAAAAGGGAATAATGCCTGCCAGCCTATCGGCCAGACCCTGCTGTTCTGCGCTTAGGCTTAGCGTGTGGGCGGTGGGTTTGGAGCGGTAAAGCTTGGGGTCGATGAATGCGGTGATTTCTTTTTCGGTCGGTAGTGCCAAACGCCGCGCCCCGTAATCCACAAGTTGTTGGTAGAGATTATGGCAGGTTTGGGCGGGGTGTTTTAGCACGTCTTCGTGCCGGATGTGTATTCTGGGCAGATCGTGGGAATGACGGACGATACCGCGGGCATAGCGTTCCCAGAGCTGCAGGCCATTTTCGAGGGGAAAACCGTCCCGTTTCTGAAGCGATAGTGCTATTTCTACAGGATCACGGTGTACAATAACGATGATCGGGACTTCCAGAAAACGCCGCCACAACGGTAAAAGCAGGCAAAGGCGCGGGTCTTTCAGCACCCACGGGCGGAAAGCATCCATTCCAAGGATAATTTTATTCATTGTTTTCAATTGGCTGTCATGTGCCATGGGTGGGGCGTTTATGTTCCAGCGGGCGAGGTCGTGCCATGAACAACCTTGCGCCGCCAGAATGGATTCATTGAGCTTGAACACTTCGGGACGTTCCCAAAAACCTTTTGGATTATCGATGGTTATCTCGCCAACGCTGCTTTCGGGGCCAAAATAGGCCCCCATCATATTGATCAGGCGCGTCGTGATCGACGTGCCGGAGCGGTGCATCCCTAATACGATAATCTGCATAATCTGTGATTCGGCTATTTTTATTATTTATCAATAGTACTGTAATACCCTATAGTCCTCCTGTTAAACAACTGTAAACATAACGTGTTTTCTTACCAAGCTGCTCTCCATGACGAATGACTACACAGTATGGATCGTCTCTCCGCCGGAGCTGATATGGTCGCATGTCTTTGACGAGCTGGCGCTTGGCCTGCAATCGGCGTTCCGCTCGCTGGGTTATGGCGTGGAGATTGTTACGGATCCGAAAGCGATTGAAGGCGTGCCAATTGTGCTGGGTGCGAATTTATGCCCGATGTATCACATTGCGCTGCCTGACAATGCTATCATTTATAATTTCGAGCAGGTGCATCCTGCATCGAGCTGGTTTGATCTCGGCTATGGTTATATCGAATTACTGAAAAAATATCCGGTCTGGGATTTCAGTAAAGTAAATATTCAGGCGCTCAAGGCATTTGGTATTGAAGACGTGGTACATTGCGCGGTGGGATATGTACCGGAGCTGACACGCATCCGCCGATCGAAAGAAGATATCGACGTGGTGTTTGTGGGCGGCGGACATCCGCGCCGCCAAAAAATTCTCGACCTTATTGCCAAAAGCGGTGCAAGGCTGCACACGGTATATAAGGTGTTTGGCAAGGAACGCGACGACTGGATTGCGCGCGGTAAAATCCATCTCAACCTGCACAAGGAACCCGCCGGACTGTTCGAGATTGTCCGCGTGTCGTACCTGCTGGCAAATCGCTGTTTTGTTATTTCGGAAAACTGCACCGACACCGACATCACCGATGAATTTAAAGAAGGCGTGGTGTTCTGTGACTATGATCAGCTGGTCGAGCGCACACTGCATTATCTTGTCACCCCTAAAGAACGCAAGCGCATTGCCGAGGCGGGATTCGAACTTTTCCGTAAACGCTCGCAATCGGATTATCTGGCGCAGGCGCTGGAAGATCACCGTCGCACACAGGCATTAAAGCGCGAGGCGCTTAGCGCGACATACAGCAATAGCGGAAAAGCTGTGTTGCCCCTGCCACGTATTTTTGTAGCCATCGCCAGCTACCGCGATACCGAAATTCAACCCACCTTACAGGACCTGTTTTCAAAAGCTTCGTATCCAAGCCGCATCAATGTAGGTGTTTGTTTGCAGATTGATCCCGATGAAGATAAAGGCTGCACTATCCATCCGGATCTGCGCCCAGCGCAGGTGCGTGTTGCACAGTTCCATTACAGCGAAAGCAAAGGAGCCAACTGGGCACGGGTGAAAGCGATCGAGCTGAAGCAGGATGAGGAGTATGTGCTGATGATCGACAGCCATATGCGTTTTGCCCATGGTTGGGATGAGGCGATGTTGGAAATGCTGTCGCAATGCGTTGCAGAAAAGCCCGTCCTTTCGGGGTATGTGCCGGATTATAACCCGCCCAACCGGCTGATTCAGCATCAAGGCGTGTTGTTACGCACGCGCCTGCGCCGTCCCAAACATCCCTCTGACCCGCGCCTGATTCATATCAGCGGCGAGATGGTGCCGTTGTCGGATGAACGTACGAAGACGCTGTATCCATCACCGTTTTGCATTGCGAACTTCATTTTTATGCGCTCGTCGGTGCTGGATGAGGTGCCGATTGACCCGCACATTCACTTCTGGGGTGATGAAATTAACTTTGCCGCTCGACTGTGGACGCATGGCTATGATATTTTCCAGCCCAACCGCATCATCATTTACCATTACTGGGTGCGTAAGGAGCATTTCCACCTGCATGATTACCGTGAATATTTCACGGATGAAAATAAGCGCTCGCTGGCGCGGATCCGGCATCTTCTGGGATTAAAAAAAACCGATGATGCACAGGCGCTGGTGGATATTAAAAAATATGGCCTTGGCAATGCACGCTCACTGAAAGATTTATGGGCGTTTGCCGGAATAGACTGGAAAAAATACGACATCACCGCAGATGCGGAAGAGGGAATATGGAATATGACGGCGCGTGAGAAAGGACGTGGAAAACAATCGGCTGCGTCCGGCCAGTCACTGCAATTGTTTGCACCTGACCCGCCACCGACCATTTTTCGCATGGATAAACCAAGGATATTTGTCCAGATCGCCAGCTACCGCGACCCTGACTGTCAATTGACGGTTAAAGATTTGTTTGAAAAAGCTACCCATCCCGAGCGCATCACCGTGGGTATTTGCTGGCAGTTTATCCGCGAGGAAGACCAGAGCTGCTTTGTTGTTCCATATCCATACCCCGATCAGGTGCGCGTCCACGAGGTGGATGCAAGGCAAAGCAAGGGCGTATGCTGGGCGCGTGGGTTTACACAAAAGTTGTGGCAGGGGGAAGAATTTACCTTCCAGATCGATAGCCATATGCGGTTTGAGCAAGGCTGGGACGAGATGCTGCTGTCGATGTGGAAAGATTGCGGCAGCGAAAAAGCGGTGCTTACCTGTTATCCGCCTGCATTCACGCCGCCGGACAAGATGGAGGGTAAGTGGATTTTTGGCATGAGCGCCAAAGAATTTGATGTATACGGTATTTTTCTGATGCTTGGTGCGCCTGCATTTGAGGTGGGGGTGAACGAACCTTCCCGCCCACTGCTCGGCGCATTTGCCAGCGCCAATACGTTGTTTGGCCCATCCAGCATGATCAGGGATGTGCCTTATGATCCGGACCTCTATTTCTTTGGCGAGGAAATTTCAATGGCGGTGCGTTTATGGACGCATGGCTACGATTTGTACCATCCCAACCGCCTGTTTATTTATCACGACTGGTACCGGTGGAAACGCCCTACACATTTTGGTGACAACAAGGAGTGGCAAAAAGCCAATGAGATTTCCTTCGGCCGCGTGAAACACCTGCTGAATATTGAACGCAGCAATGACCCTGTGGTTTTGCATAATCTTGACAAGTATGGGCTTGGAAACGTCCGTACACTTGAGCAATATCAGGAGTATTCGGGAGTTGATTTCGCTCAAAGACAGATTCAGCCGCATTCCTATAAAGGAATTTTTTCGTTTGCGAAAGCAAGGCCTGAACTGACGCATGACATCATTGTTAATTTAACTCACACTACTAAAAACACAAAGAGCAGCCCTATGACCACACAGAGTGCAGGCAAAATGCCTAAAATATTTATCAATATCGCCAGCTACCGCGACCCCGAGTGTCAGTGGACGGTAAAGGATTTATTTGAGAAAGCCACATACCCTGACCGTATCAATGTGGGTATTTGCTGGCAGTTCGATCCGGCAGAGGACAAGCATTGCTTTGAAATCAGCACACGTCCCGAACAGGTGCGTATGCTGCCGGTGGATTGGCGTGAAGCTCAGGGCGTATGCTGGGCGCGTCATGAAACGCAGAAGCTGTGGGAGGGGGAAGAATACACCCTTATGACCGACAGCCATATGCGTTTTGTCCCCGGCTGGGATGAGCTGATGATTAAGGAGCTGGATGCCTGCGAATCCAGCAAGCCCGTGTTGTCATGTTCTCCGGTGCCTTATACTCCACCTAATAATCTGGGTACGCGCATGTACCCCACCATCCGTCGTGTGAAGCCTTTTCAGCCAGATGGTAACATCCGTTGTCAGGGAGAAATGCTGGACCGTTCGCCTCCCAAGCCGCTGAAGGGTGCATTCCTTGTCGCTAATTTTATTTTTTCGCGTTCGGAAATCACGTCCGAAGTGCCTTATGATCCGTTCCTGTATTTCGATCAGGAAGAAATCAGCTATGCCGCGCGCGTCTACACCTATGGATGGGATGTGTTCAGTGCGAGAAACCAGTTCCTTTACCATTTTTACAATGATGCCAAAGTGCCCACCGGTTCGGTGAGGCCCTTGCACTGGCGCGATCTTCATAAGGAAAACGAACAGCATATCCGCTTTCTGCGTGAGCGCGGCCTTAAGCGCTTTAATCACCTGACCAAATATAATGTTTCAACCGATCCGGAGGTAATCCAACAGCTCGATCTCTATGGATTTGGCCCTGTGCGTACACTGGAACAATATGAGCAGTTTTCAGGTGTCGATTTCAAAAACAAGGTTGCAACAGAAAGGGCGCTACGCTGTCAATTCATCGAGAATTTACACCTGTACCGTGATCGTCCCATCCATGTGCCTGAGGTCGATGACAATAAACCTAAAGCGGCTCAGGCCGCCGTTCCGGTTCAGCCTGTTATTCCGGCTCGGACGGTGGCTCCGGTGCAACTTACCAATAGTCTTGCTAACGACCGGACGGTTCCGTTAATGCCAAAACCTGCTGCCGTTGTAACCCATGCACCTCTTGCCATAGCTAAAAATACAGAGAAAAATACTATCCTTCCCGCATTTCCACAGATGCTGGAGGCGGGTGATTTTTTTCCGTTAATCGAACTGGATGATACCAGTAAAAAAGTGCGGGCTATTGAGGTTTTTGCCGGTAAATTATGCATAGTGACCTATTTGCCATCGGATCAGCCTGAATTTCTGGCAAAATTTTTCCATGAACAAGGGCAGCGAACAACGGCGGCAAGGATTCAGGATACATGGCAAATTTTTATCCTCGATGATACCGCCGAGAGGCTCATTGAATTGCGACAGAGAATGAATATAGCCTCCACGTTGCATGCAGATCCAAACCGTATCTTCGCGCGTGCTGCGGGCATCGCGCGCAGGGGTGAAAATTTTACACCGGTGGGGTTTGTGCTTAATACGAACCTCAAAATACTGCATCGCCATAGCAGCCATGACCCATTGCAGCTATCGTCAGGTTTGGTGCATTATTGTGCTGTCGAAATGGAAAAAAGGAAAGAAAAAGATGCCAAAAGGCAAATCATTTCGCAGATGGCTCCTGCTTTAATCGTGCCGGATGTGCTGTCGCCTGAATTATGCGCCAAATGCCTCCACGCTTTTAACACCGGTAATACGTTTGACGGAACGGTTGGGGCGCTGGAAGGCAAAGCCTATCGCGCGGATATTAAAGTTCGCACCGACTATGTGGTTCACGGTGAATTACTGGCAGAACTTGATGATAAGCTATCGCGGAGCTTCTATCCCGAGATCAAAAAAATCTTTGGTTTTGAGGTGACTCACCGCGAACTTTTTAAAATTGGCATGTATTCGGGTGAAAAAAATGGCTTTTTTAAGCAGCACCGTGATAATTTTGATGCCCCGCTCGGTTATCGTCGCGTTGCGGCTACGATTCAGTTGAATGATGATTATGAAGGCGGCGGCTTACGCTTTCCTGAATATGATGACCATGTTTATCGTCCGTCAATGGGTGCGGCGATTGCGTTTTCTTGCTCTACTCTGCATGAGGCACGACCTGTTACCAAAGGCGCGCGTTATATAGTGGTGGGATTCTTCCATGGCCAGCAAGATGAGGCTTTCCGTCATTATTTTGTTAAATCGAAGAACGGTCCGACCAACCAGAAAGATTTTAATCCGGTTTTAAGACGCTATCCTGACGTCCGCCAGAGTCGTGGATTCTATGAAAAATGGCAAAAGGAAAACGTCAGTTTTACCCCTGAAAACAAAGTGGCTGCGCCTTCGGAATCAGGACTTGTAACGCCAGCGAAAACATCATTGGGTGTAATGATCAAAACGGCAGGCGATCATCAGGCCAGAAAAATGATGGAAACAAGACAGGCCATCGTTATTGATGATTTTCTGCCTGAGAATGTCTATAAATCTATCAGTGATTATATGCTCACCGCAGACTATGAGCGCATCAATACCACCGGAAAATCGGTGCGTGCATGGCATGTCCATGACGGATTTCCTCTGCGAAGTACCGTAAACATGTTTTATAATGCCCACGGCAGTCATTCGCACAGTGGCGAGCATGTCTACCCGACAAAGCTCCCGCTTGACCGGCTTATCGAACATATCATTGCTGCGCAGCCATCTATAGAACACATCGTTGGTAAGCAAAGCGTTGACTGGGAACATTTTTCAGCTACCGGATGGATGTATCCGCATGGCACCGCCCTTTCAATGCATGACGATGGTTCAGGGGTTTATACGGGGGCGTATGTCTATTTCCTGAACCCCATCTGGCGGCCACATTGGGGAGGGTTACTGGTAGTGGCAGATGAAGAAGCTAACCGTAATGTTCATGAATACCGCAAGAATGTGGACCAGATTGACTATTACAAGCGCAAATGGTTACATGCTAACCCTCTGGACGAAATGATGGTACAACATGGTTTCGGGCAGGTGATATTCCCTAAACGTAACCGTATCGTATTTATCGCTAATGATGCGTACCATATGGTAACGAGAGTAAACGAGCAGTCGGGCGATAATCTGCGGATGTCGCTGGCTGGATTTTTTAATAAAAAGAAATGAGTACCCGATGACATCGTTAAAAGAACTTGCCGCTGGATCCAGCGCATGGCCGTTTCAGGAAGCCTTAAGCATTGCGGAGCGCTATAAAGACGCGCCTCCTGCGAAGGGCTATGTGTTATTTGAAACCGGTTATGGCCCGTCGGGTTTGCCGCATATCGGCACGTTTGGCGAAGTGGCGCGCACCACCATGGTGCGTCGCGCATTCGAGGTAATCAGCGACATTCCCACCAAGCTGATCTGCTTTTCCGACGATATGGACGGGTTGCGTAAAGTACCCGATAACCTGCCCAACAAGGACATGATTGCCGCTAATATAGGTAAGCCGCTCACCGCTATTCCTGATCCGTTTGGTACGCATGAAAGCTTCGGCGCACACATGAACGCCAAGCTTCGCGAGTTTCTTGACCATTTCGGGTTTCAGTATGAATTCAAAAGCTCCACCAAAACCTACAAGTCAGGTGAATTCGATAAGACGTTGTTGACGTTGCTGGATCGCTACCAGCAGGTGATGGACGTGATGTTGCCAACGCTTGGCGAAGAACGTCAGCAGACCTACAGTCCGTTTCTGCCTGTAAGCCCGCGCTCGGGTAAAGTGTTGCTGGCGAAGGTGTTTGAAACAAACGTCAGCAAAGGCACCATTGTATACGAAGAAGAGGACGGTACGAAAGAAGAAGTGCCCGTCACAGGCGGTCATTGCAAACTGCAATGGAAGCCTGACATGGGCATGCGCTGGGCAGCGCTCGGTGTGGATTATGAAATGTACGGCAAAGACCATTTAAGCTCTGCCGAGTTATATAGCGCCATTTGCAGCATTGCCGGTGGTAAGCCGCCGCAGCAGATGATGTATGAATTGTTTCTCGATGACAAAGGGCAGAAGATTTCCAAATCCAAAGGCAATGGCCTGACGATTGATGAATGGTTGCGTTACGCGCCGCCGGAATCGCTGAGCCTGTATATGTTCCAGTCGCCGCGCAAGGCAAAGCGTCTTTATTTTGATGTGATTCCGCGCGCCGTGGATGATTATCAGACCTACATCGAAAAATTCCCGAAGGAAGAACCACTCGCACAGCTCAATAACCCTGTGTACCACATCCATTCCGGCAACCCGCCGAAACCCGAAGGCACCCCCGGATTTAACCTGTTGCTGAACCTTGCCGGTGTGGCGCAGGCGGAAGACCCGAAAGTGCTGTGGGGCTACATCAGCAACTATATGCCGGATGTATCGGCCAAGACGCATCCGTTCCTCGACCAGCTGGTGAAAGGCGCGGTGAACTACTACCACGACTTCATCAAGCCGACGAAGAAATACCGTCTGCCGACCGACGTGGAAGAGAAGGGGTTACACGACCTTGCCATCTATCTCGAAAAAGTTCCGGAAAACGCCACTGCTGAAGAAATCCAGACGGAGATCTACGAGATTGGCAAAAAATACTTTGCCGAAAATCTGAAAGCATGGTTTTCGACGTTGTATGAAACGCTGCTCGGCCAGCCGCAGGGGCCGCGTATGGGGTCGTTTGTGAAGCTGTATGGCCGTACGGAATCCATTGCCCTGATCCGCCGCGTGATAGCTAAAGAAAATCTGGCAGCCTGATTACCGTCAATGCAATCCATTACAGGGCTATCTTCGGTTATTGATCGCTATGACGCGCTTTTGCTCGATTTGTGGGGCGTGATCCATGACGGCACGCACCTGTATCCCGATGTGCAGGAAACGCTGGTAGCGCTGCGCAGCGCAGGCAAGAAAATCATATTTATCTCCAATGCGCCGCGTCGTGCGGCTAAAGCTGCGGTGGTTCTCAACCAACTGGGGGTAAAACGCGAATGGTATGACGACATCATCACATCGGGCGAGATGGGATACCGCTGGCTGGCTTCGGATACCGCGCAATGGGGAAAACGCTATTTCTACATTGGCCCTTCCAAGGACCTCGATATTCTGGATGGGCTGGACTATCAGCGGGTGGATGATATCCGCCAGTCTGATTTCCTTCTTAATGTTGGGTTTGGCAGCGATGAGCAGTCCTCCAATGACTGGCATGACTTGCTCGGTGATGCGAGCAAGCTGGCATTACCCATGCTGTGCCTGAATCCTGATTTTGAAGTGGTCAAAATCAGTGGCGAGATTTTTCCTTGTGCGGGTGTACTGGCACTGGATTACGAAAGATTTGGCGGCAAGGTGACCTATTTTGGCAAACCGTTCCCTGATATTTATGACCATTGCATGGAATGGTTGAAACCTGTTTCCAAAGCCCGCCTGCTTGCGGTGGGGGACGGTCTTGCTACGGATATTTCCGGTGCAGCGCGGTATGGCATCGACAGCGTGTTAGTGACGGGTGGTATTCTGAAGAACAAGGATAAAAACATTGAAGCGCTTTGCCAGAAGCAGGACGTCACCCCGACCTATGTTATTCCATCCTTCCGCTGGCCTGCATAAGACCCTATTGGTTTGCTTTCAGGTGCAGTTTCAGGAAGGCAGTTGCCGTTTCACCATCCCATTCCACAGGGCCTTCGGCCACCGCGATTTTCTGGCCGTTTGAATCGACAAAATAGGTGGTGGGAAGGCCACGGGTCTTGGTTTCATTGAAGGCATTGTTGTTGATATCGAGGTAAGGAATCAGCGTCTGGATGCTGTTTTTTTTGAAAAACTCCTTCACTGCGCTCATTTTCTTTTCGCCGTCTTCCGAAATGCTGATAACCTTAAGGCCTTGATTCTCATATTTTTTCTGGAAGGCGTCGAGCTTTGGAAGTTCGGCTACGCACGGCACGCACCATGTTGCCCAGAAATGGACAAGGGTTAGTTTTCCGAGGTCTGCCCTCAGTTTATGGGACTTATTCTGGTCGTCATTATAGTTCAGGTCGCGAAAAGGGATAGCGTCTGTTACCTCGATAACGCCATTTTCCTCGGAAATGGCGGGTGTGGCGTACAAAGCAGTCATACATAAAATAATGATTCTACAGCTTGCCAAAACACCTGATAACCTTGTATTAGATGACATAAAGAATTCCTATGGTACTTATGAAAAACGACACGAAAAAGCCCAAAACGTCTGCTACGCCCAAAAGCCCGTCCATCAATCAGATGTGGGGTGGCCAGTTTTCGAGTGCGCCTGCTGATTTGCTGGCCAAGATTAACGTATCTGTTGGTTTTGACAAGCAGCTTTACAGACAGGACATACGAGGCTCCATCGCGCATGCCAAAATGCTTGCACGTCAGAAAATTATCACCGAGGCGGATGCCAAGGCGATTATTGATGGTTTAAAATCCATTCTTTCCGATATCGAATCGGGAGATTTTACTTTTCAGGATGCGCTCGAAGACGTGCATATGAATATCGAATCCGCGCTGAAAGAACGCATCGGCGAAGCGGCGGGACGTTTGCATACGGCGCGTTCACGCAACGATCAGGTGGCCACGGATTTACGGCTGTATGTGCGCGATGCGCTGGATGCGTTTGACGGCGCGTTCATGGCGTTGCAGCGTGCGCTCATCAAACGTGCGGAAGAACATGTCGGCACATTGATGCCTGGATTTACCCATTTACAGGTGGCGCAACCTGTAACACTCGGTCATCACCTGATGGCGTATGTGGAGATGGCGGGGCGTGACCGCCACCGTATCCGCGATGCGCGCAAGCGCCTCAATGAATCCCCTCTTGGGGCGGCGGCACTGGCGGGAACCTCCTTTCCGCTCGACCGTGAATTTACCGCTGATGAACTGGGTTTCGATGCGCCGATGAGCAATTCGCTGGATGCTGTCGCCTCGCGTGATTTTGCCTTGGAATTCCTGTCTTTTGCGGCAATTGCGGCGGTGCATTTATCGCGCCTTGCCGAAGAAATGGTCAACTGGTCGAGCGTGCAGTTTGGGTTTATCCGCTTTTCCGACGCATGGTCGACGGGAAGCTCCATCATGCCGCAAAAACGCAATCCCGATGCGGCCGAGTTGGTGCGCGGAAAATCTGGCCGTATGTTTGGTAACCTCATGAGCTTACTGACCACCATGAAAGCGCTGCCGCTGGCCTATAACAAAGACATGCAAGAAGACAAGGAACCGGTGTTCGACAGTGTTGAAAACCTGATGGTGTGCGTACAGGCGATGACGGGCATGGTGCTGGATTTCTCAGTCAACAAAGATAAAATGGAAGAGTCCGCATCCGAGGCCTACGCCAATGCCACCGATCTTGCCGACTGGCTGGTGCGCGAGCTGAAATTACCTTTCCGCGATGCCCATCATGTGACCGCGAAGCTGGTGAAGCTTGCTACCGGTAAAGGTAAAAAGCTGGAAGAACTTTCGCTCAAGGAAATGCAGGCGGTGGAAAGCAAAATACGCAAGGATGTGTTCTCTGTGCTTGCCACCATTGATTCGGTGAAAAGCCGTACCAGCTTTGGCGGTACTGCTCCTGCCAATGTGCGCTCGGCCATTGCCGAAGCTAAAAAACTCTATCTGAAGTAGCCCTATGATAATCGTTTTACGTTTTTTGATATTAGGTTTGGTGGTTCTGGGGCTTTCGGCCTGCGGCACGAAGGGCAAACTCAAATCGCCCTCGCAGATCGAAGTGATGGAAGCGAAGAAAAAAGCGCAGGCCGAAAAGAAAGCCCGCTCGGAAGAGGATATCGAGGATGTCACGCTTCCGCAGACGGATACTGATACGTTAAAAAAGCCGGCAGAAACGGCTGAAACACCCAAAGAGCCAAAATAAATGGATCATTTTCACTATGTAAATGGCGTGTACCACGCCGAAGATGTGGCGCTTGACGCGCTGGCCGCGCAGGTGGGAACCCCGTTCTACTGCTATTCAACGGCCACGCTCACGCGCCATTACAAGGTATTCTCTGGCCATTTTTCGGATATGGACGCAAAGATATGTTTTGCCGTAAAAGCCAACAGCAACCTTGGCGTGCTGAATACGCTGAGCAAGTTGGGGTGTGGGGCCGATGTGGTGTCCGAAGGCGAAATCCGCCTTGCCATGGCGGCAGGAATAAAGCCATCCGACATTGTGTTTTCCGGTGTAGGAAAAACCGCTTCTGAAATGGCCTATGCCCTCGATCATAACATTTTCCAGTTCAATGTGGAATCTGAGCCTGAACTGGAATTGCTTAATGATGTGGCGTTGTCGAAAAATACTAAGGCGCGGATTGCCGTACGCGTGAACCCCGATGTGGACCCGCGCACGCATGCGAAAATTTCCACCGGACAAAAAGAAAGCAAATTCGGTATTGCCATGCCGAACGCGCTGCCGGTGTACCGTTATGCGTCATCCTTGCGCGGTATTGATGTGCAGGGCGTGTCGGTGCATATCGGTTCGCAGTTGACTAACCTTGAGCCCTTCGCGCAGGCGTTTGCACGCGTGCGGGCATTTGTCGGCGAATTGCGTGCCGAAGGCTGTACCATCAAAACACTCGATCTTGGCGGCGGTCTTGGTATTCCTTACGGGCAGGAAGAACCGCCGATGCCGGATGTGTACGCTGAAATTGCAAAGCGCGAAATGAAAGATCTCGGCTGTACTCTAATGTTTGAACCGGGCCGCGTGCTGGTGGGTAATGCCGGTATTCTGGTGTCACGCGTGGTGTATGTGAAAAAAAGCACTAATCGCCTTTTCGTTATTGTGGATGCAGCGATGAACGACCTGATCCGCCCGACGCTGTACGGCGCATACCACGATATAGTGCCGGTGATTGCACCGTCAGGTAATGCTTCAACCGAGCTGGTGGACGTGGTGGGTCCGGTGTGCGAAACCGGTGATATTTTTGCCGAACAACGTTTATTGAAAGTGCCTGCGGCTGGCGACCTTATGGTGTTCCGCTCGGCGGGTGCGTATGGCGCGGTGATGTCGGGCACCTATAATGCAAGGCCTCTGATTGCCGAGGTGATGGTCAATGGCGGTAAGTCGGCGATTGTGCGCCCACGGCAAACCTACGAGGATCTGGTTGGCCGCGATGTTATTCCGCAGTGGGATTAGTTGATCGTGATGACGCCGATATAGGGTAGCTCGCGGTAATAATTCGCGTAGTCCAGCCCGTAGCCGATCACGAATTTATCGGGAATCACAAAGCCGACAAAATCTGCGGAAATATTATCGACTTTGCGTTTTCCAGGCTTTTCCAGCAATACGGCGATCTTCACCGAACGTGCCTTGCGCGCGATAATGATTTCCTTGGCATAGGTGAGGGTGCGTCCTGATTCTAAAATATCATCCACGATCAGTACATCGCGCCCCTCTACATCATCTTTCAGGTCACGTGCTACCTGAATGTCACCGCTTGATGTGGTGCCGCTGCCATAGCTGGCGAGAGTCATGAAATCGACCTGCGGACGCATATTGCCGCCACCTGCGGTATGCAAGGCACGAATCAGATCGGCTGTGAATACGAAGCTGCCGCGCAGCAGCGATACGATCATTAGGTCGTTAGGTAGCTTTTGTATAATTTCTTCTGCCAGAGTGGTCACTCGCAGGGCAATTTCGTCAGCGGCAATGAGGCGTTCAATGTTGTCAGTGATGATCATGGTGCGGGTTTCCTTCGTAATGCCAGTTCAAGCGGGCTACCGATTTCGGCGACAAATTTATGCGCTTTGGTGAAATGTATATCAAGGTCACCGGTAGCAAAAGGTACGTCCTTGTGGGATTCGATGTCGGTGATGTCGCCCGAAAAATCCCAGAATTGTAATGAGTTTCCTTCCGCATCCACCAGTGTGATGCGAAGGGTAGGCACTTTCATGGACTTGGCCGAGGTATTGGCAATTTTGCCGTTAATCTGGAAGCTGACATGCTTATCCTTATCCGCCATACGCACAATCCCCACGTCAGCAAGTACAAGGCCGCGTGTGGAGGGAATACCGAGTGCCCACGGTGCGCTCACCAGCAATGTAATGCCCAACGTAATGAGCAGGAGGATAGCCAGCGAGAGTTTATGGATAAGAGGCAAGCCGCTCTTTGTAATCGCCGGAAGGTTGGAGCCTTTGGGGATGGGGCGTTGTTTCGGGCGGGCGTTGATCTCTTCAATCATGGTATTGAGATCGGGCAGATCCTGCGCAGCCATTTCGGGCGTGGGATCCTGAAACCATGTATAGCTGCACTTTCCACAGCGCACACTGCGGCCTTTAGCCCCGATGGCCTGATCGGGTACAAGAAAGCGCGAGGAACATTTTGAACACTGAATTATCACAATTTAACATGATATGGTTGCAAGTTATCAATGTCTGTAGCATATCTGGTTTGAGATTACAAAAAACTAAAATTAAAAATGTTATCATTAGAACATATAGCGATGGAGTACCTGCCCGGTCAGGAGATATTGAAAGATGTCTCCATGGAGCTGAAGCGCGGGTCATTCCATTTTATCACCGGCGCGAGCGGTACGGGCAAGAGTACGCTTTTGTCGCTTTTATCCCTGCAATACCGCGCTACCAAGGGGCGTATCCGCATGTTCGGGGAGGATATAACCCATCTCCCGCGTGAGGAAATGCCAAGGTTGCGCAGGCGTGTGGGCATTGTGCTTCAGGATTACCGCCTGCTCGATCATCTTACCGTTGCTGAAAATGTTGCGCTGCCTCTGAAAGTGGCGGGTGAGTCGCAGCAGTTGATTGATGACAAGGTCAAGGAATTACTGGAATGGGTGGGCTTGCCGGAATACCATAATGCAAGGCCCGCCACTCTCTCCGGTGGACAAAAACAACGGGCGGCGATTGCCCGTGCCGTTATCACCAAACCGGATTTGCTTCTTGCCGATGAACCGACCGGTAATCTGGATTCAGAACTGGCACTGCGTTTTATGTATTTATTCGAGGCATTAAACCAGAGTGGCACCACTGTGTTGCTTGCCACGCATGATGAACACCTGATTTCGTTATTCAGCTATCCGGTGTTGCGCCTGAAAGACGGCAAGCTCGGCAAATAATCAATGAATCGTATAGCCGTAATTGTGGCTCAACAGGTCTTTGATGGCCTGTGACGGTTCTTTGCCGAATCCGCTGGCGATAATGGTACCGCATTGCGCCAGATTGATGGTGTTGATGCCGTCATTGGTGTTGATTCTTTTGTGTAACAGTCTGATTTTCTGATGAGAACACATCAGGAAAAAATAGCAGTCGAGATTGTTCTTATCCTTGCAGCGAATGAAATGGATAGGTAGGCGGTGGCGTTTGGTGAATGATGAGGGGAGCATCGATACCATTTCAATCCCTCTTGGTTTCCTGAGTTTTTTCAGGCTCTGATTGGATGTCAATGCCATGTTTAGTAACTTCTGCATCAGGCTTTTTTCCCGCCTGTTCAGCAAGGTGCTCCAAACGTTTGGGCCCCATTTCCCTGATGAATGTAAATCCCGCTGAATTGCCCGCACCTTTACGAAGAGCGATGGTTTGTTTATCATCAAAGCGGTGGCTGGATGTGGCTGTTGGGTCTTCATCAAACAACCTTGGGTTGTCCTGCTCCAGAAGTTTGCCGGCAATAGCCTGTTCTATGGAGTATATTTTGGCGTTGCTTGAGGTGGCCGTATTCCACACTACCGGCATATCGGCAAAGCGGTCGGCGATATAGTCCTTAAGCTCACCACGCTCCTGCTTTTCAAGAAGTTCTTTCACTATCGGATTGTCGCCAAGCTCGGTTTTTGATTTGTCTGACTCAAGGCTTAACTGGCCGCCTTTAATAAGGCGCAGCAGCATAATACCGGCCGCACCTTCTTTCATCTTGTGTAGCTGTTCTTCGGAATGTGTACCTGCGCTGAAATTGTCGATACGCGTAGTGCTTTTTTCTTCACAATCAGGTGCCAGCTGGAAATTATTATCCGTGATAAGGCCCGCCACTTTAAGCTGGGGATGAAACAGGAAGTCCAGCGCACCCGCTTTGTATTCTCCTTGCGATTCACCGCCTGCAATCGAGTCGACGACAACTGTTTGCGTACCCGGAAAATTTTTTACATTCGACATTTCCCATAATACCTTACTGACAAGGCTATCATCGACGATAACGACCACCGGCTTGTCGGGATCCAGACCAAAAAGTGGTGGGTTTTTTGTATCGTGCATGGTGGCTAATATTCTATTAATTTATTGTTTTTTATAAATAATATTATTTATTTACCCCATCATGATAGCAGAAAATCATCATTATAGTGTTAAGAAATAGTTACAAATTCTGGTAATCATTTGATAACGCCTTTGTGCGATAATTCACTGAAATAGAATAAATAAAAACGAATTATCGCAGATGACAAGAATACTATCTGGTGACATTTTAATTGCTGATGTGATTGCGCCGCTGGACGGAAACCAGCCGCTGTGGGATCTTGTCGAAAAATACCACATGGGTCCGGGGAATAAGCAATCGCTGGATGAAATTCAGCTCAACGAATTCTCTTCTGCGCTGAAAGGCGTTTCTGTTACGGTCACTCCGGGTGGTTCGTCTGCCAATATGCTGACCACCTTGAGCAAGTTATTAGGTAAGGATGTCGAGGTGCGTTTTCTCGGCATGCCAGGTAACGGAACGTACGGCGAGACGATACGCAGTTCATTGAATGAATCCGGTATCGCGCTGGTGCCCGAACGTTTTCCGCAATGCTGCTCGCATATGGAATCAGCGGTATCCTTCGTATTTACCTATCCGGACGGTCAGTGTACCATCGCTACCTATTCGGGGAATGCCAAGGAAGTGCTGAAGCCGGCCATGATCGCCGAGCATTTGGTAAAAAACAGTGAAATATTACTGGTGCAAGGATCGCTGTGGCATAAATTCCATCCGGAATTTTCTGATCGTTTACTGAAGCTTTGTGAAAGGCATCATCGTCAGCTTTGGCTGACATTACCCACGCAGGCGAATCTGACGCAGGACGAATCGGATAAATTCATGCATGCGTTGTCATCTGCCAACATGGTGTTTGGCAATCATGCAGAATTGGAACGACTGTATAGTTTGCCGCTGGAGCAGGCGTTGCAGCATATGCAGAAAACTTTCCGCGACCGCGAAAGAGCAGGAGGCGAGGGGCGCACCGTTGGTTTTATTACCCAAGGCGAGAATGGTGCGGCGATTGTCGGCGCGCATGGCGTGGATTATGTCCAGCCGCTACACCTCGAAATTTCTGAAATTCAAAATACATTGGGTGCTGGCGACACTGCATACGCCGGTTTTGCTGCTGGTTACCTGAAAAAACTCCCTGATGCGGTAAGCGCACACATCGCGATGACGCTAGCGGGAGAAAAATTGCGCATAAACGGTTCACGTTTGCCGGACCCGAAAACAACGTTGAATACCGTCGCTCCGGATCTCGCGCAAATGCTCAGGAACGGCTGATTAATAGCCAGCCTTAGGTATTGATAATCATATAAAGTGTTGCAACGCTGCTCAGGACTATCGTCATAATCATCAGATTGATAGTGTGACGCGTGTGAAAAGAAAGATCCTTAGACGGAGACTGACGCTGTTCCATAAATTACTCCCGCAAATAATTCGTTACTAAATAACGTGGATCACTTTGTGATTTGCGGCGCTTGTTGTCAGCGCTTTGGTAATAGGCAGACCTTAGCAGACAAATGTTAAAAAATTACAAACTGTCTCAATCTGAGACTGAGCGCTTCCTCACCAAATGTCAAGTGTTACGGAAGGCTGTTTTCAAAAAAGCCCCGCCTGTTTTGCAGTGCAACATCTGTACTGAGAAACCCGCAGAATTGCTTCATGAATGCGCCATGTTCCCGTGTTAACCCTATCCAACTTGTATTTACCGGATAATGGTGTAGAACGTCACAGCCTGTAAAAAAGTTAGAATATCCGCAACAGTTGGGGGAAACCGTGAAATCTAGTATTTTCGTCAAGAAGCCCGTATCGCAAATTCAGCAAGAATGTGAAAAAGCAGAGCTGAAACGCTCGCTATCTGCCACTAACCTTATCAGCCTTGGTATCGGTTGTATCATCGGAACCGGTATCTTCGTGATGACCGGACAGGCGGCGGCTCTGTATGCTGGCCCTGCTATTATTATATCGTTCCTGCTTACCGGCCTGTGCTGCGCCTTCTGCGCTATGTGTTATGCCGAGTTGGCCTCCATGTTACCGGTGTCGGGCAGTGCTTACTCTTACGCATATGCCTCGCTCGGCGAACTATTCGCGTGGGTGATGGGTTGGCTGATGCTGCTTGAATATGGCATTGCCGGTTCTACGGTGGCTGTGGGCTGGTCGGGCTATCTGGTCAGTTTCCTTAAAGATTTCGGCGTTATCATTCCACCGGAATGGGCGGCGGCAACGGGTACACATCTGGTGCAGATTCCCGGACAGGGCTGGAAAGAACTGACCGACGCGCTCACCAAGGATCTCGGTGGCAAGGGCATCATTGCTTCCACCCTTCCTGCGGTGACAGCAATATTCAACCTGCCTGCCTTTCTTGGGCTGATGGGTGTGACCTTATTGCTGGTTCGCGGCGTGAAAGAGTCTGCCACTGTCAACAACGTCATCGTCTGCATTAAGCTCACGGTGATCTTGTTGTTCATCGGTTTTGGCTTTTTCTATATAACTCCTGCCAACTGGCATCCGTTCATCCCTGCTAACACCGGCGAATACGGCCATTTCGGCTGGAGTGGTATCATGCGTGGCGCGGGCTATATTTTCTTTGCCTATGTCGGCTTTGAAGCCGTGTCTACAGCAGCTCAGGAAGCAAAAAATCCACAGCGCGACGTACCTATCGGTATTCTTGGCTCGCTGATTGTATGCACCATTCTCTATATTCTGGTGTCGCTGGTGCTGACCGGCATCGTCAAATACGACACACTGAACGTACCAGACCCGATTGCGGTGGCGGTGGATGCTATCCATCTTCCATGGTTGGCGTTCGTGGTGAAGGTAGGGGCAATCTGCGGTTTGTCATCGGTGATGTTGGTGCTGATGTATGGCCAGACCCGTATTTTCTACACCATGGCTAAAGATGGTCTTCTGCCCAAAGTATTCAGCACTATTCACCCTAAATTCCAAACTCCGTGGATCAATACCATTGTGGTGGGAATTGTGTCGGGAATCGTGGCGGGTATGACCCCAATCGACGATCTCGGCGATCTGGTAAACCTTGGAACGCTGATGGCCTTTACCATCATTTGCTTCACTGTGCTTTATCTGCGTATTAAGGAACCATCTCTTCCGCGTCCTTTCAAGGTTCCTTACCCAAAACTGGTTCCGGTGCTGGGAATGCTGACCTGTGCGGCCCTAATTTCAACGCTCTGGGAGACTTTTGTCGCCCTGATTCCGTATTTCATTTTGGGGTTTGTGATCTATTTCGGTTATGGCAGCCGAAACAGCAAGCTCAGGAATTCCTAAGGTAAAACACAGGTAACCTGCTGTTATATAATATTTAAGAATAAAGTTCGGTATTTTATACCTCCTTGATGTTAATTGACATCAAGCCGTAACAATTATGGTATAATCTAAGCCGTGGAGTAGTCTAAGTATTATAGGGCATTAGTGAGCATATACACCTATTCAGATTCAAAAATTATCGATCAGATCACGTTCAATAAAACGGCGAACGGGTCGATGCGTGCGTATATCCATTCCCCCAGCGACGATATCGAAACCATTAAAACCGTTCTCGATACTCTCAAAAATAACGAATTTGACCTGATACCCTACACGCTGGGTGGCAAGCCTTGTATCGAGGTTCGCGGGTTCCAGAGAGAGTCCAAGCTCATCACCTTGCTCTACAAAAATAAATGGATTACCGATAACCCTGTCATACAACCTGACAAGGAAGACACAGCGAGCTGGGTTGATAAATTTAAAAACCGCTCCTTGCAGGTGGCGGGTGGGTTATATGCGTTCGGAGATGTGAACTTCATTGCGTATGGCTGGAAAGATTCCAGCGCGCTTGATATGGCGGCGGGGATATTATACGGACTGCCTACGCCGATTTTGCTGGCGTATGGGCGCAACGACCAGTCGCAATTGCAGATTAAAGATTTTGCTAAAATGATGGCAAAGGAATTTAAAAAAGAAGTGCAGACGCTGCCCGATGGGTGTTCACTCCAGACTTTAACTGCTGATCATAAAAAGGGCGTGCTGCAAAATGCCAGCGATTTGCTGCAGCGTTATCCGTCCGAATTTATGAATCTGTGCTATGCCGGTGCTGGGGCGTGTATTTTAATGGCAGCGGTGAAACACCTTAAAGGGTTCTCCGCGCACGGTGTGCCGGAAAAAACGCTGGAAGGCTGGATGGAGCATCTGGTGAAGTCGAAGCCGGATATTACCAAAGCAATGGCGTCGGAGCTTGCCCTTAAAAATATTCGTACGGAAAACTACATGAACGCAGGGGTGGGCATAACCACGATTACTTCAGGGCTATTCGGGGCACTCGTGAAAGAAAAAGCCCACGATCCTGATGAACCGGAGAAAACCGGACTGAGTGCGGCGTGGAATTATGCGCGTGAGCACCCGCTTACTATTGCTGCTGCGGGTTTTATGGTGAGTACCATGTTACATGCAGGTGCCACATGGGTGGCAACGAAAGGGCAAGACCCCAAACACAAGCAGGCGGTTCCGTTCCGAATTGCGTTTGTGGTGTCGGCCCTTATGGCTGAGCTGATGGTGGCTATTTCTTCCAAAGGGCACGGAGAAGGCGTTGTCAGCGATAAGAGCGTTGATGAAAGCGCACTGGCTATTGCTGCGGATCTTATCGTGAAACAACCTAAAGGCCTGCAAAACCACCTCATCGAAGAAATGGGAAAATTCCTTGGGCGCAATGATGTGCTTGCGATGAAAGATGAACTTGCGGTGGATTCCCTGCGTAAACAGGTAGAGGCACTGCGGAATAACCCATGGGTGAAAGCAGAAGGGCTGCATCATGATGAGCATCCGGTTCCTATCCCTGTAGCGGTTGCGCCTGCAATCGATAAAGCGGCAGTTTCTGCATGGCAAGCGAAAGTTGCCACCGGCGAACAGAACAACGCCAACATGCAACCGCAGGTGTAAAACTCCTAGAAAATAGTTTTATTTTTGTCGTTTATCAGTATGCTCGTTACAATAAAAAAAGATAACGGGTTGATCAGGGCGTGTTACAAAAACTGGCGGCATTTTTTTATCGATCTGTAAATAGTGATACTGCGTGGATGCTTTTCTTTCGCACACGGACGGCGCTTTTCCTGTCCTTTTTGGTGTTTGCCGTCATTATTAGATTGCCATTTTTCTTTCTACAGATCTCAGTGGATTCCCTTTTGCGCTTACTGTGAACAAAGAAGCGCTGATGATGTTGCAAGGGCAGGATGTGCTTGATGGCCACCTTCCTTATAACCATTACTGGGACGGAACCCTTCCTTTAGGTTGGTTTGTTTACGCATTACTCATGCTGGTTTCACATGGGAGTCTTACGGTAGTTCGTGTTATCGGAGCCATATTAGTCGGGTGCGCTGGTTACATTACTTTCAAGACGGCAGCACGCTGCAATAGTAAAGGAGCGGCCATACTGGCAGGGTGCTTTTATATCTTATTTGTGAGTCATCTGCCTGCTGGGCAATCCGTTACCTATGAAACATTCACCGGACTAGCCTTTGCGTTGATATTGTATTTTCTTTTTGAGATGCATCCCCAAAAAATACACATTCTTTGGATTGCATTGCTATACACTCTGTGCGTATTGCTTTCTCCGAGTTTCCTTTTTCTTTTGCCCGTGCTTGCGGTTGGGCTTACGCTGCAGTTTCCTATTCATGTCAGTTTTGCTCCCCTGACCAGAAGCGCATTATATAACGTCGTTATCTCTCGCGTAGGCGTTTACATTTTTAATGCTACCATTTACAGCATAACACTACTGGCGGGGTGTGTGTTCATATATGCAATGTTTTATGGATTATATGCGTTGCAGTCGAAGCAGGATTTATTTCTGCGTTCGTATACGATTGCCACTTTTGGGTTCGAACACCTGCTTACAACTACGCCGCAATTACTGCATTTTTCGGTAAGTAGCTTCTTCATTCTATGTAGGGAATTGTTTTTATATTGGATGAGTACGGCCTACTGGCTGGTACCATTTCTTATTGCGTGCTTCGTGGTTCGTATGGTGTGGCAAATGGTAGCTATCAGGCAGGAGCTGACTAAAACAAACATGATGCTTTTTGCGTTGCTATGCTTCGCTTTGCTTGGTTTGTACTACAAGTCATTCATGATTATAGCGAATACGAACTACATTAAACAGCTCATGCCATTATTCTCCCTGATTATGGTGGGAGTCTTTCGTTTTAAATGGCGCGATGCGTTACTGGTTCTGATGCTATCGACAGTAGTTGGTATCTGGGATGTGGCTAAACCCACGCCATGGTTCTACGGCAAGTTGTTTGATTCTGCGCGGAACAATATAAAAAACCGTGCTTTCTATAACGATGATCTGTATCGCATACGTCGAGTGCTGAATACCGTTCCCCTACATTCGCGGGATCTGTTTGTATGTGGGGAGGCCGATATGCTGTACCTGCTTACTAATACCATGCCTGCTTATTATTATCTCGCTATGGATGTAAACCTCCATAATAATTTGCAGGATATGATAGGCCATAGAGTGGCCCATCTAAGGTTGGTGGTGCAGCGATTGTCACCTGTGTTTATTGTTCAGAAACAAACAGAGTATTGCAAAGTGGCGGTCGATGATCTCTTCTTGTTGCAGTATCAGCCGGTATCGCGTATTGGCGGCTATGAGATATTTATGCGCAATGACCAGTATAAAAATTTCAAAAAATAATTTATAGCATAAAAAATATAGCGGAACTCAGGCCAAACGCCAGACACAACGCCCCGCCAATGGCTAGCCGGAATGGTCGCCAGTCATTAGCGTGTTGTTCACATACGAGGCCATATAGTCCGCAAAAACTAACGATTGCGGGATAGATGTAGCGAAAATCCTCGGAGCAGGCGTAAGGGTATAACACACGGTTTTTCATGAGTGCGGCAATAGGAATTGCAAGGGTAGCCAGACACATCCACCATTCTTTCTTTTGACGCAAATTGTGACGGTGCAGGATATATCCCTCGGTGGTGAAGGCGATAAGAACCAATAATAAATCACTCATGATGGTTGCCAGTTTTTTCCAGTCCCAGATAAACTCCCCGAACATCGATGATTTCAGCATCGAGTTCCAGAAATACTGCCTGCCATTAACATCTATCCACACGTTCCATAGAGGATTGTCGTGGTATATTTTTATATTGGGAATAAATAATTTATTATAATCGAGAGGCTCCAGCCTGAGCTGGCGCGACATTAAACCGATATTTCCGACAATCAGCGGCTCATGGCGGTGTTCGCTCAGGTGGTAATATTCTGACCGGCCAAGGCTGGCCAGTGCGCCAAGACAAAGTATAAGAATTCCCAACCGTATGTAGTGGCTGTCCATGAGGCCTTTGGTTTTCCCCCATGCGATCCGGTGATAGGTCAAGGCAAGGACAATGATGGGTAACAGGATGAGGGAGTTAGTGCGGGTTGCCAGTGCCAGTCCAAGCATCATGAGCGCGATGCCGAGATGGCGTATGTTATTTTGATTAAGCCAACGCAGCATGAAGTAAAGGCAGGCGCTATAAAAACTATAAAACAGAATATTGCTATCAAGGCGGGCGGCAAACATGATGCCCGACGGATAGAAAACAAGCAGTATCAATGCAATATAATATGCAATCCTGTTCCTTATCAGCATATGGAGTGTCAGTGCCGAAAAAATAATAAACATCATAAAACAGCCAAGCGAGAAAAGGCGTGCAAAGGTGAGCGCGTCAAAACTCCGCAAGGCGCTGGCGATGGTTACTACTATCGCCTGAAGCACATAATAAAGTGGAGCATGATAGGACGACCAGCCAAGGAAAGGCTTGGGAATTTGCCAGTGTTGGGCGATAAAAGCGAAATAGATAACATGTCCGGGTAAATCCATCGAAAAATGGTTCGCACCGAGATAACTCATGCGTGCCAGATAGACGCAGAATCCGCAGGCAATGATGTAACCGGTTATCCAGCTAGACGTGAGTCGCTCCATAAACACCACGATTGCAAGAGATGTGACCAGAATCATGGCCAGCCCGATCCATTGCGCGGGTTTGGTATTGTCAAAGAGTATAACGGGGCCAATATCGAATTCCGGTTTGGGGGTTACCACTTCAATGGTGTTCCTGCCATTATGCAGGAACTTGGCCAGATCCATATAAACGGGCGGATCATAGGGATTCCAGTACGATCCGGCTTTGGGATCACAGCCGCCAAATTTCTTAAACGGAATTTCCTTGTGGTTGATGCGTATGAGCTTGATACATGCGCCAGGGGTAATGCTGTATGCGGTCTGCTCAATATCAATGTCGCTGTAGTAGACGCTTAAGCTGTAGGTAAAATCACCGGTTCCTTTCATGGTGATGATGTCCATGTCAGGAAGAAATTGGGCTATTCGTTGGTTGCCCCGTTTTTCAACACGTACTACGCTTTGTGAGGGTAGTGCAAAAAGCTGCATCGCCATGACCAGCACCAGCATTACAAGTACATAGCTGGAAAGGCTTTTTGAGCGGAGTTTATCGGCAGCAGCGTTCAGGTTCATCAGGTTATGGTGCGGGTGATCGGAAGCGTTTTATCACCGACAATTACATCAGGAAATACAGAATAAATCCAGTGCAATAGGAGCTGCACCAGCAGTTCCCTTCAGCCTTCACTAAAAGAGAGTGTTAAGCTAGTGCGCCTTTTTGGGTGCAAGCCCGTAATTCTGGATCAACTCTTCAGCAATCTGCACAGCATTGAGTGCCGCACCTTTACGGAGGTTGTCAGATACCAGCCACATGGACAGGCCATGTTTTACGGTGGGGTCAACGCGCAGGCGCGAGACGTATACACCGTCTTCACCGGCACATTCCAGTGGTGTGCAGTAACCGGCATCCTTGCGTTCATCATACATTACGATGCCTTCGGCCTCGGAGAGAATTTCGCGTGCTTCATCCACTGAAATTGGACGCTCAAATTCAACATTAACCGATTCCGAATGGCCTACAAATACCGGAACGCGCACGCAGGTTGCCGCCACTTCGATATTCGGATCGAGAATTTTTTTGGTCTCGTTCACCATTTTCCACTCTTCTTTGGTTGAGCCGTCTTCCATGAACACGTCAATGTGCGGGATCACGTTGAAAGCGATGCGCTTGGTAAATTTCTTCGGGTCTTTTGTCGCGTTCATGAACAGCGCCTTGGTTTGGTCGAACAGTTCGTCCATGCCCTGCTTGCCGGCACCGCTGACGGACTGGTACGTGGAAACGACGATGCGTTTAATTTTGGCGGCATCGTGCAACGGCTTCAGTGCCACCAGCATCTGCATGGTGGAGCAGTTAGGGTTGGCGATGATATTGGTGTTGCGGAAATCCTTCAGCGCATAGGCATTCACTTCCGGAATCACCAGCGGGATCGTCGGGTCCATACGGAACTGCGAGGTATTATCAATCACTACACAACCGGCGGCGGCGGCCTTGGGAGCAAAAATCTTGGATACGGAAGAACCCGCCGAGGACAGCGCAATGTCGGTATCGGTGAAGTCATAACTGTCGAGAGATTTAACTTTCAGGATATCGATTTCACCAAAACTAACATCCTTGCCAGCCGAGCTGGAGGAGGCGAGGGCGACTACTTCGCTCACGGGAAAACGGCGTTCAGACAGAATTTCCAGAATTTCACGCCCCACATTTCCGGTGGCGCCGACGACAGCAACTTTATAAGACATTGTTTTTTCTCTTTTTTATTACAATAATGTTTAGAGGGCTACAATCTAAGCATAAGCTGCGGTTTATGCAATGGGAGAAATGCAGGGAATTGTCATATAAGTTTAATAGAAAAAAATGTCATAATATGGCATGTTAGTGAGATAAAATTTACAGATTAGGCAGGAGCAACGTTATGGCTACGATGCAAGATGATGGTGGAAACCCGACCGAAAGACGTTTGGAACGTCTGGTGGATGCAGACGCAGCGGCGAGGGATGCAGCAGCGGTGACCAAAGCGCGGCAGGCACTGATTCGTGAACTGGATAAAAAAACACCGGACATTGTAGTAGTCACTGAAAACATCGCCGTTGTACTTGACCGCGAGGGCTATGACGGTGTTTTCAAAAAAGACCCTTTGCTCGACACATCTATTGGCAACCAGTTGACCGCGCGAAAAGGCGACCCGTTGGCAAAACAGGCGCTGGACCATATTACGGGAGAATTGTTAGCGAAGACCAAAAGTGAAAGTGCAACCCACCGCGCCAATGCGGGGCGTTCCCGCCAGATGTTTTCCGGCCCTGATGAGGGACGTTCCTAGAGTTACTGCCGACGTTACCCTGAAATACTTGCACAGCTCGCATGAATCCCTTATGAACTTCGCATGAGCGATTCAAGTTTTCTTTACAATCTCTGGTATGTTGCTGCTGCGGGCACGCAGGTGGAGCGTGGTAAAACGCTGGCCAAGACCATTCTCGGGCAGGACGTATTGCTGGGGCGTGACAAAAACGGGATGGTATTTGCACTGCGCGATTTTTGCCCGCACCGTGGTATTCCGCTTCGCTATGGCAAGTTTGACGGCGAGAACGTTGAGTGTTGCTATCATGGCTGGTGTTTTAACACCGCCGGTCAATGCACTAAAATTCCCAGCCTGCTGCCCGATGACACGACCGATATTTCACGAATTAAAACCCCATCGTATCCTTGCCATGAGGTGGACGGGAACATCTGGGTGTTCATTCCCCCGCCCAAAACCAAACCTCCCGAGCAGTTACCGGATGTGCCATCGGCTCCCGTGGCCATGCGTGCAGGGTATTTTCATGTTGATTCGGTAGTTTTCCCTTGTGCGCTCGACCACGCGGTGATTGGTTTGATGGATCCATCGCACGGGCCGTTTGTCCATGCCTCATGGTGGTGGCGTTCCCGCCGCTCTATGCATGTGAAGCAGAAGCAATTCGCCCCGTACGGGTTAGGGTTTCAAATGGTGCGCCACGCGCCTTCGTCCAATTCGCGGGCCTATAAAATTTTGGGCGGCCAGCGTTCCACGGAAATCACCTTCCAGCTTCCGGGTTTGCGCACCGAACATATTATGATTGGGGATCGTCATGTGGTGCTTTTGACGGCACTTACCCCCATAGATGAGCAACGTACCGAATTACATCAATTTATGTATACTGATATCGGTTTTATCAACGCATTGCGGCCACTTCTCACTAGATTCGGAAAAGCATTTATCCGTCAGGATCTTGATATCGTTATCAAGCAGCAGGAAGGCCTTAAGGGCGGCAACCCCACCCTGATGCTGCTGGGGGATAGCGACGCGCAGGCGCTATGGTATTATAAATTAAAGAAAGATTATCTTGAATCGCAAGCTAACGGCGTGCCTTTTGTCAACCGTATCCCTGAAAAGCTCCTGCGCTGGCAGAGTTAGTTAAAAAATTAATACTCTTTCAATGCTATTTGTGCTATAAGGATGGGGTGTTTTGTAATCACAAATGAGGGAGTTAGGTTATGGCATCACGTCACGAAGTTCTGTCTGCCCGTAAAAGATTGTCCAGTGTGCTGGGGGTGAATAACGACCAGATCACCATCTCCCCTAACGACCGCACCGGTGGTGCATCATTTGCTATAGAAAATGGTGGGGCGGGGATCGACCCGAGCCACACAGGCAGGTTAAAAGAAGCCCTTGAAAAGGAAACGGGTGCCAGCGTTGCTGTTCACGAGGAAGGTGGCAGAGTCAAATCCATCGACGTATTCGGCGGCATTGACATGGACGGCGCGATTGAGCGCATGGCAAAAATCAATACCGATGATGTATCCAAACAGGCGTTCCCAAGCCGTCGTCGTTAGACGGCTTTTTGTAGCGCGGTTTTTTGCAGCTCACTGACGATGGCATCACCCATTTCGGTGGTCGATACTTTCTTCATGCCATCTTGCATGATGTCGCCTGTACGCAGGCCTTTTTCAAGTACCTTGCGTACCGTTGCTTCCAGTAAATCTGCTTCATTTTTTAGATTAAATGAATAACGCAACATCATGGCAAACGACAATATTGTTGCGATTGGATTGGCAAGATTTTTCCCTGCGATATCTGGCGCAGAACCATGCACAGGTTCGTAGACCCCCGGAGTTCCGGAAACACCTAATGAGGCGGATGGCAGCATGCCAAGGGAGCCAGTGAGCATGGAAGCGATGTCGGATAAAATGTCCCCGAACATGTTGGTGGTGACCAGCACATCGAACTGGCGTGGGTTGCGCACCAGCTGCATGGCGGCGTTATCGACATACATGTGCGACAACTCTATCTTGCCATAGCTGGCCTTGTGGACTTTAATGACTTCCTCGCGCCACATCTCGGTGCATTCCAGTACATTGGCTTTGTCCACCGAGCAAACCCTTCCGCCGCGTTTGGCCGCCAGATCAAAGGCGACGCGGGCAATGCGTTCCACTTCGGGGCTGGTGTAGACTTCGGTGTTTATCCCGCGGCGGGTGCCGTCGGGCAGGGTTTCAACGCCGCGCGGCTGGCCGAAATAGATGCCGCCGGTCAGTTCGCGCACGATCATGATGTCCAACCCAGCGACGATATCACGTTTCAATGAAGAGGCATCCGCCAGCGCATCAAAACAAATAGCAGGGCGCAAATTAGCAAATAATCCCAATTCCTTACGGATACCCAGCAGGCCTTTTTCAGGGCGCGAGGCAATCGGCAGGCTTTCCCATTTCGGGCCGCCTACGGCTCCGAGCAATACCGCGTCGGATTTTTTAGCTGCTTCAAGGGTTTCATCAGGAAAGGGGGTTCCTTTTGCATCATAGGCCGCGCCGCCGATCAGGGCGGTGCTGGCGGTAAATTGTGTGGCCGTATTCTGGCTGAACCAATTGATAACCTTGACGGTTTCGCCGACCACTTCAGGGCCGATGCCGTCGCCAGCGAGAAGGAGGATGTGTTTTGTGGTTGCCATAGTATGCCTCGTTTATGTCATTGGATTGGAAGCAGAAGACATACTAAGTGGATATATAACTTGCAACAGGTTCTTACAGGAAAGCTAATGGTAAGGTAGAAAGGCTGCAATATTTAAATTTGATTAACCTATTGTCTGCTATGATAACGCATGGAAAACCGACTTGGAGGCATGTATGAGCGTCGATGAGAACTCGGGCAGAAAACTTCCCAAAATGCTTGGCCGTGAACGTGATGACAATGATTCACGACTGAATGCATTCAAGCAAGTACGTCTGGGAAATCGGGATATACAAGAAGAGATAAGCTGGGTTCTGTTCGATAAGAACGACCCACACCACAGCACGATTCCCAGTGAAATTTACAGTGAACGTGAATTACCGCATGGTGCGCTGGTTGTCAGCGTTGACCTGACTCCGTTGTCGCAGGCTGAAATAGAAGAGTGGCGTAAACAGGATGAAACACATGGTGAGAAGACCAAACTTCCACTCCAGAGTCACGCCGTTTATATTACGGGACGTGAGGGCCAGTTAAAAGCATTAAAGTCTGCACTCACACGCACTGTCGACAAGCGCACCCATGGAGATGAGTATAACACTCCCCAAAATACCAACTACGGCGTTCCGGTGACCTTTGACAGGCCCGACCCTGAGCATGATTGCACCAATTATCACATGTTGATTAGCGGAAACAACCATCCTGAATCTCCGGTGGAAGGGTTGAGGCGCATCACCACCGGCGGATCTTTATTCCGGATGATCGAAAGGATGTCGGTGGAAGGGCCTTCTTCTGCTTCTGGCTATATTAATATGCCGCTGATGGCTAACAAGTATGGTCTTATGTCACCGCACCTTGCCAAAGAGTTTTTCCTAGAGGTGTCCGAACAAGTACGCAGGCGCACTTCAAATGCTGAAGAGGGACTTTTTCAAAGATTGCAATGGCCCGAAGGTGAAGCTAATTCGATTCAGTCCAAGCTCGAAAATTTAGCCAAAATGGATGATGTCATGATTAAAAAAGGCGAGGATAACCGCCGTAGATTTGGTGGCGGTGCCAGCCGTCTGGTCAATGATACCCCACCAAGTATGGGCGGCCCGTCCGCACGGACGTAACGAGTCTATTTCTTTGGAAAAAAGTTTAATTAGTTAAGCTGCTAACCAAGGGGTCAGCTGCTTCTGTTTTCCTTCGTAAACGGAAATCTCGTTTAGTTTTTCCAGCGTCAATCCAATGTCATCCAGCCCATTCATCAGGCAATGCTTGCGGAAAGGTTCAGTGGTGAACGAATAGGCAGGGGTATTTTGTCCCTCGGCCACCACCGTTTGTTTTTCCAGATCGACGGTGATCTTTTTTCCGCCTTTGGCCGCCGATGTTAATTCGCCGATGCTTTCTTTAGGAAGAACAATGGGAAGAATTCCATTCTTAAAGCAATTGTTGAAAAAAATATCAGCAAAGGATTCAGCGATGACACAGCGGATTCCAAAATCCAGCAGTGCCCACGGTGCATGTTCGCGACTCGACCCGCAACCGAAGTTGCTGCCCGAGAGCAAAATTTCAGCATGGTCAAAAGGTGCGTTGTGAAGAATAAAATTATTAATTTTAGCACCCTCCACGGTGTAGCGCATTTCGTAGAACAACCCGTCCTTTAAACCGGTGCGTTTAATGGTGGTCAGGAACTGCTTGGGGATGATCATGTCGGTGTCGACATTATCAATCGGCAGCGGCGCGGCAATAGCGGTGATGGCGTTAAAAGATAACATTATCAATCTCAGAATTGTTTCATCTTGGCGCTGCAACCGGATTCGGTATCTTTGCCGGATGAGGTAGCGCAGAGCGATACGTCGCCATTCATGCGGTCAAGCTTCCACACGGCCGGATTGGTTGAGCTGGGTACGGTAAGGATTTCATAGCGGGGGGTAGAGCAATAAATGCCCGCAGCAATTAAAAATCCACTGATAACAATGGCGATAGGTTGGTTCATGACATTTTCCTTATATCGGTTAATTTTCCTGTGATAGCAGCGGCCACGGCCATGGCGGGGCTGAGCAGGTGCGTCCTGCCACCGCGTCCCTGACGGCCTTCAAAATTACGGTTGGAGGTGGACGCGCAGCGTTCCCCCGGAGCCAGCTTGTCGGCGTTCATGGCAAGGCACATGGAGCAGCCTGGTTCGCGCCATTCAAATCCCGCCTCAATGAAAATTTTATCGAGCCCTTCTTTTTCAGCCTGTTCTTTCACAAGCCCTGAACCCGGTACCACCATGGCTAGTTTAATGCTGCCGGATACTTTACGTCCTTTTGCCATAGCGGCGGCTTCGCGCAGGTCTTCAATACGGCCATTGGTGCAGGAACCGATGAACACTTTATCCACGGGAATGTCGCTGAGCGATGTGCCTGCAACCAGCCCCATATATTCGAGGGCGCGTTCAATGGCTTTCTTTTTGGATTCATCGGCCTCGGAAGCAGGATTAGGGACGGTGGCCGTAATTGGCAGTACTTGTTCAGGACTGGTACCCCACGTGACTTGCGGCGCGATGTCGGCAGCGTTCAGGATGATTTCGCGGTCGTAGGTTGCACCTGTATCGCTTGGCAGGCTTTTCCAGTAAGCTATCGCTTTATCCCAGTCCGCTCCTTGGGGAGCCTGCGGGCGGCCTTTGAGGTACGCAAAAGTTATTTCGTCAGGGGCTATGAGGCCAGCGCGCGCACCGGCCTCAATCGACATATTGCACACGGTCATGCGGCCTTCCATCGAAAGGCTTTTAATCGCGTCACCGGCATATTCGATGACGTAGCCGGTGCCGCCGGCGGTGCCGATTTTACCGATGATGGCAAGCACGATGTCTTTAGCGGTGACACCGGCGGATAATGTTCCGTTCACGCGGATCAGCATATTTTTCGCATGGCGCTGGATGAGCGTTTGGGTGGCCAGCACATGTTCCACTTCGCTGGTGCCGATGCCGAACGCCAGCGCACCGAACGCGCCGTGGGTGGAAGTGTGGCTGTCGCCGCAGACAATGGTCATGCCAGGCTGGGTGAATCCCTGCTCGGGGCCAACGATATGGACGATACCCTGACGTTTATCATCCATGGCATAATAGGTGATATCGAATTCCTTGCAGTTATCGGCCAGTGTCTGCACCTGAACACGCGCGGTTTCGTCCTTGATGATGCCCTGCTTGCGTTCGGGGGTGGTGGGCACGTTGTGGTCGGGTACGGCCAGTGTGGCATCGGGGCGGCGCACCTTGCGTCCGGCAACGCGGAGTCCTTCAAACGCCTGCGGACTGGTGACTTCATGCACCAGATGGCGGTCCACATACATCAGGCAGGTGCCGTCCGATTGTGCGTGGACGAGATGGCTTTCCCAGATTTTATCGTAGAGTGTTTTAGCTTTATCAGTCATGGAATGTCACTTCACTGTATTGATACGACACCATACGGCGAATCCTGTAAACAGGCTGCCGTACGTTTGGAGATTGACGCTACGTGGATTTTTCTGCCGGAGATCTTGGTTACGAAGCGGAAGCAGCTTTGCTTACTTCGTCTTTCACAACGTCTTTTTTCTCTACGATACGCGCCGCTTTGCCGGTGAGGCCACGGAGGTAATAGAGTTTAGCGCGGCGGACAGTACCCTTGCGAACCAGTTCGATGCTTTCAACGCGTGGAGAATACAGCGGAAATACGCGTTCAACGCCTTCGCCGTGGCTGATTTTACGAACGGTAAAAGCCGAGCGCTGGCCAGCGTTTTTAATAGCGATGACTACGCCTTCAAACGCCTGAACGCGTTCGCTATCGCCTTCGATGATGCGCACATTAACGCGGATGGTGTCACCCTGAGAAAAGCTGTCGAGGCGCTTGCCTTCTGCCAGTTTCTTCATGTTTTCATGTTCGATCTTCTGAAGCGTATTCATCGTATTATTCCTTTTTGTCTCTTATTAATTCAGGCCTTCGAGCCGCAGTTGTTGACTTTGACTGCTCAAGGCGCCACGTTTTTATCTGTTCATGGTTTCCAGAAAGTAGGGTATCAGGCACCTGCCTGCCCATCCAAACAGGCGGCCTAGTATAATGAGGATATTCTAGCAGTCCAGCATATTCTGACGTAATAGTGAAACTTTCCTGCACGGTAGCGTCTGCCTTGCCGATAACCCCCGGAAGCAGGCGTACACACGCATCCAGAAGCGCCAGAGCCGGAATTTCCCCGCCTGAAAGCACATAATCACCGAGGCTTATTTCCAGCATGTCGTGATGCTCGATCACCCGCTGGTCGATACCCTCAAACCGCCCGCAAACAATTATTAAATCAATGTTTTTTAATTTTTCTACCAGTGGCTGGGTTAATGGAACACCTCGCGGGGTCATGTAGACCACCCTGCCTTGGGGGAGGATTTTTTTAGCGCCTTCGATGGCGGCATCGATAATATCGGGCTTCATTACCATGCCGGTGCCGCCGCCGTAAGGGCTGTCGTCGACGGTTGCGTGTTTATCGGTTGAAAAATCACGAATATTTAAAGTTTTTAATGACCAAATCCCTTTTTCCAGTGCTTTACCGGCAAGCGACAGGCCAAGTGGCCCCGGAAACATGTCGGGAAACAGGGTCAGTGCTACGGCGGAAAAAAGCGGCTGTGTCATGGTTGTTCATCGCTTTCAATATAATCGGGCGGAATCACCGTTAAGTAGCCTTTATCGAGATCCACCGTTCCGACGAATTCGTCTTTAAACGGCAGCATTTCGGTTTTTCCGTCCGCCAATTCCAGTTCGACGATATCACCGGCACCAAAATTATAGACACCGATCACCTTGCCGTAGGTTTTGCCATTATCTAAACGTGCCGTAAGGCCGGTAAGATCGCTGTATGTCCATTGGCCGGACGAGGTGTTTTTTCGCATCGGGGCAGGGGCATAAAGCTCCGTACCTTTGAGGGTTTCAGAGACATTACGGTCATCAACGCCTTCGATGCTAACGATCAGCAGGTCTTTGCTTATGCCATGTTTTTTAAGCTTAAACGAGCGCGTGCCGCTGGCGTTGGTGAGTTGCGGATAGGTTAAAATAGTATCGGGGGATTCAGTGAAGCATTTCACTTTCACCTGCCCCTTAACACCGTGGGCCGATGCGATAACCGCCACGCGAATGAGATTCGGTTGGGTCACGGTTCTAATTGGCTGGAGCCGATGGCAGCAGCTTTCTGGATCATTTCATCCAGCTTTATTCCGATGAGGTTGCGCTCGCCCTTGGGGCGGCTTCCGTCATAAATTTTTTCTTTTTTCATAAAGGAAATATCAAGCGGTACGGTAATTTCTGCACCGACATTGATGCTTGAAACCAGCAAAAAGGGAATTGATGGGTCTAACACCCTGATTTCTTTTGCTAACTGTGTTCCGGAAATGGAATTACGGATATTATTGTCAGATACAATGGCAACAGGCTTGTTGTGCTGCTGCGAGAGTTCTTTAAAGCGCGCCAAAAGTGCATTGGCCGTTTCGAATGTCTCTACTTCAAAACCATGTCTTTCAAGGATTTCAGCATGAGTACTCCTTGGCCCTTCATCATCATCAGCCAAAAGAACAAGACCCTTAGACATAGCGCCCTACAGGAGGTTTAAGCGGCGGCTTTCTCGCCACCTTTGTCTTTTTTGGAACCGCGAACCGGCTTGAAAGCGGGCTTGGTCTGTACCAGACCGGCTTTATTGAAGAACAGGTGAACGCGGTCGGACATCTGGGCACCGACGGAGAGCCAGTAGTTGGCGCGTTCGCTGTCGATGGTGACGCGTTTAGCATCATCGCTAGCGAGCAATGGATTGTAAGTGCCTATTTTTTCAATGAATTTGCTATCGCGCGGGCTGCGTGAGTTGGTCACGACAATACGGTAGTAAGGGCGTTTTTTGGTTCCGGCACGGGACATTCTGATCGTTGTTGGCATATAATCCTATCTATAGTTTGGCTTTTGGCCTAACTGAATTTAATTTTTGTTTAAGGCGGAGGTTTATACCAGCAAGAAATAGGCAGGTAAAGCGGAAATTACACTAATCTGTGTCATATTTTAGAAAAATGTCCCATTTCTCTGGAAAAATGCTATACTTAAGTCAAAGGAGATAGATTTTATGCGGGCTTTTACGCTTGCGGACATACCTAAAATAGAGTTTCCGAAGGATAAAATTTCCTTTGAACCCGCGCCTGTCATCCGCTCAGTTATCCATTTTCTTACCCGAATATTTTATAAACCTACCTATGTAGGTTTCGAGAACATCCCTGCCACCGGCCCCGCTATCATTATTTCCAACCATGTTTCCTATGTGGATGGCCCTATTATTGATGCGGGCTGCAAACGGCCGATTCGTTATCTCATCGATCAGGACATCTATAATCTGCCCGCCGTGAATTACGTGATGTCGCTGGGGCGTGCCATTCCTATTACTTATAACCGCAAGAGCGTGGAAGCCGCGTTCGATGAAATTTCTGCGGGGCTGAAAGCAGGCGACCTGATCTGCATTTTCCCTGAAGGATACCTGACATTCACCGGCAGTCTTGGCCGCTTTAAACCCGGCATTGAGGCCATTTGCCGCCGTGATCCTGATGTGCCCGTTATTCCCATCGCAATTTCGGGATTGTGGGGCAGCATGCTGAGCCGCAAATACCTGAGGTCTCGCTTCCGCTGGTGGCCACGCAAGTGGGGTCGCAGGGCAACGCTTGTGTGTGGGCCTGCTATTCCCAGTGATAAGGTAAACGTCAATCACCTGCAAGAGGTGGTGCTGAAGCTTAAATATTCGATCACCAGCAATCCCGACGAATCGTCGAAGGTCTAGCCCATACCCTTCATAAAATTCTGCAAGCCACCGCGCATCATGCCTTTCTGGCCGAGCTTCTTCAGCTTTTTCACCATATCCTGCATTTGCAAGTGCTGTTTGATGATGCGGTTGACATCCTGAACGGTAACACCTGCACCGCTGGCAATGCGGGCGCGGCGCGAGCCATTCAGCAGTTTGGGGAATTCGCGTTCTTTTTTGGTCATCGACAAGATGATGGCTTCCTGTTTGGCGAGCGCATCTTCATCCACTTTCGCGTTTCCCAGCTTTTCACGCATGGCCCCCATACCCGGAAGCATCTTCATGAGGCTGCTCACGCCGCCCATTTTTTTCATTTTACGCAACTGGTCGAGCATGTCGTTAAAATCGAAATGGCCTTCCATCATTTTGGCGGCCATGGCTTCGGCTTCGGCCTGCGACACGTTTTCAGCGGCTTTTTCTACCAGCGAAACGATATCACCCATGTCGAGGATGCGTGATGCAATACGCGTGGGATGGAATTCCTCAAATTCGTCGATCTTTTCGCCAACGCCCATGAATTTAATTGGCTGGCCCGTGACCGCGCGCATGGACAATGCTGCACCGCCGCGTCCGTCGCCGTCGATACGTGTGAGGATGATACCGGACACGCCGATCTGTTCATGGAAATTCTTGGCGATGGTGACGGCATCTTGACCCGTTAGCGAATCGGCCACGAGCAGTGTTTCCAGCGGACTCGCAAGTTGCTTGACTGCTTTCAATTCGTTCATCAGCTCTTCGTCGATATGCAAACGCCCTGCAGTGTCGAGCAACAGCACATCATAACCTTCAAGGCGCGCCATTTTCAGCGCACGCTCGGTGATTTGCAGTGGTTTTTCCCCTTCTACGATAGGCAGTGAGGTGACTTCCGCGCGTTTGGCTACCTGTTCCAACTGCATTTGCGCCGCAGGGCGATATACGTCGAGCGATGCCACCAGCACCTTCTTGGCATGCTTGGTGCGCAGGCGTAAAGCCAGTTTACCGGTGGAGGTGGTTTTACCTGAGCCTTGCAGCCCCACCATCATGATAACGACGGGCGGTGTCGCCGCGAGGTTAATGGCCGTATTTTCGCTGCCGAGCAATTCCGCGATATGGTCGTTGACCAGTTTTACCACCATCTGGGCAGGGGAAACACTCTGGATGACTTCGTTTCCGACTGCTTTTGCTTTCAGCGAGGTGATGAAATCCTTGACCACTGGCAGGGCAACATCGGCCTCCAACAAGGCAATCCGAACCTCGCGCATGACAGCGTCGATATCGGCTTCCGTTAATACGCCGCGCTTGCGCAACCGTGAAAAAATGTCGCCGAATTTATTGGAAAGAGAATTAAACATAATAAATACAATATATTAAAAAATTACAACATTGGAGGATTCACATTTGTTTAACACAAATTTTAGATGGGCATAGTATAATTTTCAAGAATCTCAAACGCATAAAACTAAAAATATTGGGTAACGCGCCATGGATAAACAGACCAAGAGGAAACCTATCGTGATTCTTGCGCTGGACGAGCCGCTGGCTCAGGACGTGGCCGCTGCGCTTCCGGAAGGTAAATATGATGTGCGTTTCGCACAATCCAGCAGTCGTGGAAATTTTATAAGTGGCAAAGTTACGCGCAAGGAAGCTGATGCGTATGAAGCACAGCAAATGGTTGAAGCCAACGACACACACCCTGGGTTTCTTATTTCAGACGAAAATACCACATCTTCCCTCAGTGGTGCGTCACTCACGGCCGGAGCGGGCCGTAAAGGCTGGCATACGGTACTTCGAAGCGGCTCGAATAAATCCAACCTTGCCATCATGGCGGATTATTATCTGGCAGGTGAATTTACGGGTGAACGAAACGTTGAGCAGATTGTCAAATTTATTGAAAGCCGCGTTGATGAACAAGGGCAGATTATCCCCAAAAGTAAACTTCCACAGGTCTTGCGCTGGGAGATGGAGCTGGACGAAAGACAGAATAAAGAAGAAGCCAGAAAAGTGGAAGATAAACCTGACCGTAAGGTACGTAGTGAGAAAATTAAATCGATGACGCTGAAGCTGGTAGATGAAATTCTCAAAGGAGAGTATCCTGAATTTCAAACCAAGCTTAACGATTCAAGACTAGGGCGCGCATTCATTACACGGGCGATTGATGACATTGCGATGTATATCGATAATAACGATTCAACCCCTGTGATACTGACCACTGAAATCCTTGCAAGCCTTAATCAGTCTACCCGTAAATTGTCGGACAGCGAGAAGCTGCAAAAACAATTTAAAGACGATCCGCAGGCGTTTCATGAACGTGCAATTGATGATGTGAGGCGGCGCGAGGAACGTGGGGACGAACCCTCAGGAGCCGCGGATGAATTCATTGCGCATGTGAAAAGGGAGTTTCCAGGGTTTAAGCTTCCGCATGAACAGGAAGATCAGGCCATCTGGCAAAAACGCGAGGAATTACGACGGGAAGAAAAAAGGGCGCGCAAAGGATCGGGTGGCAGGGGCGAAGAAGACTAGCTATCTTTCAGCCTGAGCCTTTCCACCACACGTCCGTTTTGCAAATGCTCGTGGATTACTTCGTCAACATCCTCTTTGGTTTTACACGCATACCACACACCCTCAGGGTAAATCACCATACACGGGCCAAGTTCGCAGCGGTCAAGGCAACCGGCCATGTTGACGCGCGCGTTTGGAACCTTGGCTTCCTTGACTTTCAACTTCATGTAATCGCGCAAGCCTTCCGCGCCTTTTTCGGCGCAGCAACCCCGTGTGTGCCCTGCTTCACGTTTATTAGTGCAGCAAAAAATGTGATGCTCAAAGAAGGACATGCGTGCTGCTACAGATTGTACAGATAGTGGTACAGGCACTGGCGGATAAAGCCCAACAGTATTATGAGGATAACGGGAGCAATATCAAAAGACCCTAAATCAGGAAGCAATTTGCGAATACGCCACAAAGCAGGGCTGCACATGCGGTTGAGTGAATACATTAAACGCATAACAAAGATTTGTTGACGATTGACGATTTTGAATGAAATCAGTGTGGAAAGAATGATCCAAGCAATGACAGCATAAGTGTACAGCTGGATGAGGGTGGCTATCAGGTCGATAAACGGATTAAGCATGGCACAGCCTTATTGGGAATAATTGTGCGGTATTATACAGCAACCTGACTCCGTTGATAGTCATAAAATTTGCTGAGTGCTTTTCTCAGTGGCTGCTTTCTCAAATTGACATTAATTTCCAGCTCGCTCTTGGATACGTCACCTACCGATGGGTCAATCTCCGCCATGATCTCATGGGCCTTTCTGAGCTTCGTCCAATGCACAGCCGGATAGAGGTGATGGGCGATGTGATAGTTGAAATTCAGGTTGAGCCATGGGCCAAAGGGCGCTTGCATGGGGGCGCAGGAACGTGAATAGTACGATTGCTCATGGTAAGGAACATTGCCTTTGCGATCTTCAAATGGCGATGACAGGTGATGGGGAAGGTTGAAAAACTCCACCAGCATCATATAGGCGTAAAAAGCAGGAAAAAAGCTGGCAATGACTGCGAGCGGGTTGTGCGATGGGATAATGAATGTGCATATCACCAGTAACAGTCCATATGTGCCCAGAGCGATGCGTGCCCTTTTGGTAATTTTGGGAGAGGTGCCTTCTTTAAACGGAAGCCCCCAAAGCATCACCTGTTCGTTGAAAGAAAAAATAGGAACCCAGAGTTTCCAGCAAATGGAGATAAAAAATTCTGCCTTTGGATTGATAAACTGGAATCTTTTGACCGCGCGGTTGGTTGATGGTTCGTCAAACGTGCCCGCCATGCGGTGATGTGTCAGGTGTTCAAGGCGGCGCGAGTAAAAAGGCAGCAAGGCAAAAAAGGCAAAGATATTGCCGAGTATTTCATTGGTTCTGGCCTTTTTAAAAAAACTGCCGTGGCAGCACTCGTGCACAATCAGGTACGAGTGATTCATTTGCAATGCCCACAATAAGATGCCGGCAATATGTGATGCTGTATTGGCTGAAAGGAATAGGCGAATAGCGACAAACAGCATGAGTATATTCAGGGCAACGACAAAGTAGCTCTTGGCGTAACTGTCGACTTTAAGCGCCCTGATGCTGGTTTTAGATGTTTTATATTGCTCCAGATTCATAATTGCCTGCCCATAACCGCGCAATAAACGGTTACCATATAGTAAAAAACGGCTCTTTAGTCAATATTTTATCTTCATTGACAGAGTGTGTACAAAATTGAAATTAATATTTTAAAACATTTGGTTGGGCGTTTTTTTGCTGCACTGCACGGGCGCTATTATTGCAACACTTGTGGTCTATATTCTTCAAATGGAACAGATTATGTGCGTTGCCCCAGTCCTGTAATTATTTTTTTAACATTAACCTGTTAGACCTGTAAAAAAAATGGGGGAATAATACAATGTTTGACACTAAAAACTTTTTAAGGGGGACGAGCCTTAGTACGCTCGCATTACTTTTAACGGTTTCGCTGGCGCATGCTAACGAAGACATAAATCCGAATGAGCTGATTAATCTCTCTTTGGAACAGCTGAGTAATATTGAAGTTACCTCTGTATCCAAAAAATCGGAAAAAGCCAGCGAGGCAGCGGCTGATATTTATGTTATCTCTCAGGATGATATAAGGCGTTCAGGTCTCGCTACCATCCCTGAATTGCTCAGAATGGTTCCGGGGGTGAACGTTGCCCAATCAGGAGCGCATGACTGGGCTGTGAGTATTCGTGGTTTTAATGACCAGTTTGCCAATAAACTTTTAGTGCTTATCGATGGCAGAACGGTTTACACGCCATTATTTTCGGGTGTGTTCTGGGACTTGCAGGATACTCCGCTTGAAGACATTGAGCGCATTGAAGTGATCCGCGGTCCGGGTGCAACGCTGTGGGGTGCGAACGCGGTCAACGGTGTAATTAACATCATCACTAAAAATGCCAAGGATACGCAAGGCGGATTCGCTTCGCAAACAGTGGGTAGCCAGCTTAATTCCGAAACGACCGTTCGCTACGGTGTTAAGGCGGATGATGGCGCTTACGTCCGTGCTTATGCAAAATATGATGATTCGGATTCCTACCAGAAACTCTCCGGTAGCGATGCGAATGATCCATGGAAAAAAGAACAAAGTGGCTTCCGTGCCGACTGGAAGCAGGGAGAAAACCAGACATTTACACTTCAGGGCGATGCTTACAGGGCTAGGGAAGACACCGTCTATAAGCTGCCGCAGCCTAACACAACCCTGCTTACTGTTCTTGATCATGAAAAAGATCACGGAGCGAACGTATTGGGACGCTGGAATGATAAAATTTCAAAAGATTCCGACCTGACCGTGCAGATGTATTACGATTCTGCTGCGCGTGATCTTCTGCCGTACTATGCAAATATCCAGACATTCGACGTAGACGTGCAGCACGTATGGACGGCATTGCATGGACATGAAATTATCTGGGGCGCTGGCTACCGCATGGTGGACACCAGAGAAACCTCAACGCCTTATATCACCTTTGCTCGCACGCATCGTGACGACAGCTTATACAGCTCGTTCCTTCAGGATAAAATCACTCTGAATCCAAACGACCTGTTCCTCACATTGGGTACCAAACTGGAACATAATGCCTTTACCGGAATGGAATTGGAACCAAGTGCGCGACTGACGTGGCTTGTCGATAGTTCCCAAACTCTATGGGGTGCGGTTTCGCATTCGGTGAGAACCCCTAGCGTCACACTTGCAGATATTCAGTTTGTTTCCAGTTCGCTGGCGAACAATCTGTTTGCGGCACGCGTAGGATCGCACACCACGCAATCGGAAGAACTGGATGCTTATGAAGTAGGATATCGCGTTCAACCGTTGAAAAACGTGTCGGTGGATGTGTCGACGTTTTACAACGATTACAGCCGACTTATTCTGGGTGTTCAGGGCAATGTTTATGGTGTGACCACCTCGCTCGGGACCTATAATATCGCACCTGTGTTGCCTATCAATTCCGGCACCGCAAGTTCCTACGGTTTTGAAACCTCTGTGAAGTGGAATCCTAAAAGCTATCTGGAATTGTCAGCTAATTACAGCCTGACAGAATTGAAGTTCGATCAGCCGGATCCCTATGGTTTCACCTTTGCAAACAAATCTCCTAAACAACAGTTCAATTTAAGTTCTGCGTTGCAGTTGCCTTATGATGTGGAATTTGATAACTCCCTGTACAGCGTCGGGGCGATTGCACCGGCTGGTGTTGCTGCTATTGCATCCTACGTTCGTCTTGATTCAAGACTTTCATGGAAGCCGCTGGACAGGCTTGAATTGTCGCTTGTCGGGCAGAATCTGCTTCAGAGCCAGCATCGTGAATTTAGTAATTTCCTTTACCAGAATCAGGTGGAAGTTCCGCGCACTGTCTACGGCAATATCAGTTGGAAGTTTTAATTTGTGATCAGAAAGTTTTTCTATAAATTCGTTGCTGTAGGTATTGCAGTCAGCACCATTGCTGCACCGCAACTACTGTTGGCCGATGGAAACAAAGAACCGCTTATTAAGGCGGCATTTATCTACAATTTCGTCAAGTTTGTCGAATGGCCAGCACCGAAAGCCATTAGTCAACAAGCCAGCATTGATATATGTGTGCTTGGGGAAAATGCCATAGCTTCCGCTTCCGAAGTTTTCAAGGCGGCCTCCACCTCGAAACTGAAATTGTCGCTAGTTCAGGAGTCCAGCGCTAAGAAAGCAGCCTCACATTGTCATATCGTTTTTATCAGCCAATCGGAAATGGGGCGTTTCACTGAAATAATGGGGGCGCTCAAAGGCCAGCCGGTGCTTACGGTGAGTGATATTGATAATTTTGCCGACTCCGGTGGCATGATAGGCTTTGTCACCAACGATAATAAAATTAAGGTTGAGGTCAATACCAAGGCGGTGACTTCGGCAGGACTCAGGGTTGATGCCCAGCTGCTGGAAATTGCCGTAAAGGTGATAGACAAATAATGGAACGCAGGCACACATATGCTTAGAAATTCTTCCATTAAACTGCGCCTTACGCTGATCATTATGTCGATCAGCTTTGTGTCCGTCATGCTGACGACACTCGCTATTTCTATTATCGGTGTCTATTCCCTGAGCAACAACCTGATTCAGGAACTGGATGTAACAGCTTCCATCGTTGGTGATCGTAATACGGCAGCGTTGTTATTTAATGATGATAAGCAGGCGCAAAACAACCTGAATGTGTTCAGCGTGAATCACACCATTGTCCAAGCCTGTTTATATAACCAGACCGGTGCGCTTTTTGCCCGTTATGTAAATAGCAAATATGAGGTGGATTCTAAATGTCCGACGGAAATGTTTGAGCATATCACCGTCAGTCAGAGTCGGATCGAATTGATGAAGCCTATCGTGAAGATGCACGATAAGATCGGTTTTATTTACGTGGAGTCCACACAGGAACAAATCGGCGTTTACATTAACAACCAGATCATGATTGCATGTTCTGTTAGCTTTGCTGCGCTTCTTGTATCGTACTTGCTGGCGATCAGCCTTCAAAAAATGATATCGACACCTATCTTAAGTCTCGCTGAAACCGCACGTCAGATTTCCATCCGGAAAGATTTTTCAATCCGCGCGAAGCCGGTAGGCGATCAGGAAAAAGAATTTAATAACGAACTTGTCATCCTTACCAATTCGTTCAATAGCATGTTGACAGAAATTGGCGCACGCGATCAGCAATTGAAGCAAAAAAATACCGAACTTGAAAAAGCCAAGGACGTTGCCGAAGGTGCCAACCGCGCCAAGTCACAGTTCCTTGCTAATATCAGTCATGAATTACGCACGCCACTGAACGCCATCATAGGGTTTTCATCCATTCTGATGAACCAGCTGTTCGGGGCGCTTGGTGATCAGAAATATCTGGAATATTCAAAAGACATCAACGAATCGGGCACGCATCTCCTCGATATTATTAATGACATCCTCGATCTTTCCAAAGCCGAAGCGGGCAAACTATCGCTGAATTACGAAGAGGTGCATGTCGTTAAGGCTATCAACAAATGTATCACGATCATTTCTGAGCGCGCGGAAAAAGGCAAAGTCGCCATCACCACCAACATTCCCAAAATGCTGCCTATGCTGGTGGCGGATCGTCTGCGTTTTATACAAATTATGCTCAATATTATTTCAAATGCCGTCAAGTTCACGGAAGAAAACGGCAAGGTCAATATTAGTGCTTATACACGCTCTATCGGTGACGACGTTTCGCAGTTTATGGTCACTATTGAGGACACCGGTATCGGTATGGCCAAAGAAGATATCGATAAGGCGTTCCAGAGCTTTGGCCAGATTGACAGCGGCCTGAACCGTAAATATGAGGGCACAGGTCTTGGTCTGCCATTGACCAAAAAGCTTATGGAGCTTCATTACGGCGAGATTCTGATTGAAAGTGAAGTGGGCAAGGGGACGACTGTAACCCTTGTATTCCCTGCCATGCCGCCTGCAGGCGCGGACTACCAGCCTAACGACTAAGGCTGGTTAAATAGAGCTTAAAGCATAAAATATCATTGAATTTAAATAGAATATTAACTTTTCGCGCCTAGAGTTAGTGTTGAAGTAAAATAACCGCAAGAGGCATTGTCTTGAAACAAATTTACACAGATTCCATTTTGTTGATTGAACGTCTGCACAGGCGCTTTCTTGATGTTATCAAGACCGAGCTTGACCGTCTTAAGATTGATGATGTGAACAACATCCAGACCTTGATCCTTTATAATATCAGTGCCGAGCAGCTGACTATCGGCGAGTTGACGAACCGTGGTTACTATCTTGGCTCCAACGTTTCCTACAATGTGAAAAAGCTGGTTGAGAACGCCTACCTCGTTCAGGAACGCGCACCGCATGACAAGCGTTCAACACGCATTAAGCTGTCTGATAAGGGGCTTGATCTGTGTAAGAAGATTGACGAGCTTTATCAGCGTAACGTGGATTCTATTTCCAAGGAACTCGACACCGAAGCGTTCAGCCATCTGAATAAAACGCTGACGATGCTTGAGCATTTCTGGACGGATTACATCAACAATATCTATAAAGTGAAATAACCACTTTATCCAAATAGCTGCATCAAAGTGCTTAGCGCCTTGCCGCGTGCGGAGTGCAGTTCGGGATCTTTTTTCAGGAATTCAGTTGCATCCTGTCTTGCTTGTTCAAGCAACTGGCGGTGTTCGATCAGGTGCGTAAAGATAAACCGTGGCAATCCGCTCTGGCGGCTGCCCAATAAATCACCCCCTCCGCGTATTTGCAGATCGGCTTCGGCTATCATGAACCCGTCATCACTGTCACGCAATGTCGCCAGACGGCTGCGCGATACCTCGCTGGCGCGGTCGCTGTAGAGTAATACACACGAAGAGGGCTTACTGCCACGCCCCACACGCCCGCGCAGCTGATGCAGCTGTGAAAGCCCGAAACGCTCTGCCTTTTCGATGATGATGATGGTGGCATCGCGCACATCCACGCCCACTTCTACCACCGTAGTTGCCACCAGCAATCGCGTTTCACCGCTGGCGAAGCGTTTCATCTCGCCGTCGCGCTGGTCGTTTTTCATCCGGCCATGCACCAGTCCCACGATGCCACCAAAGCGTGTCTTGAATTCGGTAAAGCGCGTTTCGGCGGCAGCAATATCATTGTCAGGGGTGAGTTCCAGCTCGCCTTCGGTTTCCTTTTCTTCAATCAGCGGGCATATCCAGTATATCTTTTCTCCCTTACCCAACACTTCCTTCATGCGGTCCATCATGTCCTCATAGCGCGACAGGGGAATCACACGGGTGGTGATCTTCAGGCGCTCTGCCGGTTTTTCTTTCAGCAGCGAACAATCCATATCGCCGTACATGGTCATGGTGAGCGAACGGGGGATGGGGGTGGCGGTCATATGCAGCAGGTGAGGGGTGTTACCCTTCGCGGTTAACGCCATGCGCTGCGCCACGCCGAAGCGGTGTTGTTCGTCGATGACGACGAGTGCCAGCTGGCTGAAAATAACATGCTCCTGAAACAGGGCGTGTGTGCCAACCACAATCGTTATGGTGCCATTGGCGATTTCTTCCAGCACGGCTTGGCGTGCTTTTCCTTTGACGCTTCCCGTCAACAGCCCCACTTTGATACCAAGCCCTGCGGTGAGCTTGGTGAGGGTTTCATAATGTTGCTGTGCAATAATTTCGGTAGGAACCATCAGCGCGGATTGCAGCGACTGTTCAGCCGCGCGCAGCATGGCGAATAATGCCACAATGGTTTTGCCACTTCCGACATCACCTTGCAGCAATCGCCCCATGCGTCTGCCGGATTCCATATCGGCGTAAATTTCTTTCAACACATCGAGCTGGCCTTGCGTGAGTGTAAACGGAAGGCTGGCCGACAATTTGCCGCTGAGTGTACCGTTGCCTTTGATAACAACGCTGGCCTGCCGCTGCATATTGCGCCGCAATATCGCAAGGTATAGCTGGTTGGCGAGCATTTCATCGTAGGCAAGCCGCTTGCGCGCCGCGCTTACGGGCATCAGGTCTTCGGCGGTTTCGGGGTGGTGGGCTTTTCGTAACGCCGATTTCCAGTCAGGAAAATCAGGAAAGGGCGGAAAGGAAGCGTCAATCCATTCCGGAAAATCGGGTAATTTTTCTAGTGCTGTGGCGACATATTTACCGATTCTCTTGGAGGTGAGGCCGATGGTTAGCGGGTATACCGGTTCTTGTGTCTGCACATTCTGTATTTTGTCCACCGTGGTGATGATATCGGGGTGGGACATTTGCAGGCGGTGGTCAAAATGCTCGGTCCGGCCGCTGATGACGCGCGTGCTGCCCAGCGGGAGGGATTGTTTGATGTAATCCGTATGTGCGTGGTAGAAAATTAAGGTAATCGTGCCGCTGTCGTTGGAGCATTCGACCTTATAGGGGCGCTTGCCGCCACGGTAACCCGCAGAAGGCGGGTGATGGGAATCAACCTCAACAATAAACGTGGCGATCACCCCGTCCGGCGCTTCGCTGAGCGGGCAGGTGAAGCGGCGGTCAATCAGGTTTACCGGTAAATGAAATAGTAAATCCCGAACAATGGGTACGTTGCTTCCCGATGCTGAAGTGCCAGCGGGCAGTAGCCGTGCCAAAGCCTGCCCTGTGGCGGCACCCAATCCCTTGATTCTTGTGACGGAAGAAAACAAGAAAAATAAGGATTCATCACGCATTTCTGCGACGGGTGAAGTTTCTTCAGGGCGGCAATCGATGTTGACCATCGGGCTTATTCACTATAGTTTTCCAGATAAATACACATAACAGCTTATAATGATTATGAAAATAATACTCTTAGATAATTATGACAGCTTCACCTATAACCTTTTGCATTATATAGGTGAACTTGGTGCCGAAGTGGCCACCTTCCGTAATGACAAGGTGACGGTGGACGAGATTGCCGCCATGAAACCGGACGGTATTGTCATTTCGCCCGGCCCCGGAACACCGCAGCAATCCGGCATCTGCCTTGAGCTGATTAAAACACTGTCCGGAAAAATACCGATTTTTGGCGTGTGCTTAGGAATGCAGGCAATGGGGGAAGCCTTTGGTGGAAAAGTGGTGCGCGCACCGACACCGATGCACGGTAAAGTCAGCGGCATTTACCACGAGGGGCGCACCGTTTTTAAAGGGTTGCCTATTCCTTTTAAAGCCACCCGCTATCATTCGCTGGTGGTTGAACGCAGCAGCCTGCCGGATTGTCTTGAAATCACGGCTATTACCGCCGATGACGGGTTGATTATGGGGCTGTCGCACAAGCAACACATAACGCACGGCGTGCAGTTCCACCCTGAAAGTATTGCTTCGGAACATGGCCACGATATCATTAAAAACTTTCTCGATATGCTATAGCAGACCAGACTATGTCCGATCACGTTATGCACCAAGTCCTTGCCCTGTTAGCCGATGGTAAAAACCTGCCACATGATACGGCGGTGCGGGCGTTTCAGGTTATTATGAACGGTGGCGCTACGCCTGCGCAAATGGGCGCGTTCCTTATGGCGCTGCGGCTTAAGGGCGAAACGGTGGAAGAAATAAGCGCGGGCGCACTTGCCATGCGCGTGAAGGCGCAAAAAATCAAAGCTCCCGAAGGAGCTATCGACACCTGCGGCACGGGCGGGGATTCCAAAGGGACCTTCAATATTTCTACAGCGGTGGCGTTTGTGCTGGCGGCCTGTGATGTTCCTGTGGCCAAGCACGGCAATCGCTCCGTGTCCTCGTTATCTGGCTCGGCGGATGTGCTTACGGCGCTGGGTGTGAAAGTGGATGCGGAACCGGTAGTGGTCGAGCGCTGTTTAGCGCAATGCGGCATTTGTTTTATTATGGCCCCTAAATTCCACCCTGCCATGCGCCATGTAGCACCTGTGCGTCAGGAGCTGGGGCTAAGGACTATTTTCAATCTGCTTGGGCCACTCTCCAATCCTGCTGCACCGAGCTATCAGTTGCTCGGAGTGTATGCTGAAAAATGGCTGGAGCCAATGGCTCGTGTGTTAAAAGAATTGGGAACTAAAGCGGCGTGGGTGGTGCATGGCCATGGCGGGCTCGATGAGCTATCGCTATCCGGCCCCTCATCTGTCGCGCAATTAAAGGATGGTGTCATCAGTTCGTTTAGCGTGTCACCGGAAGATGCCGGTTTGCCGCAATCCTCTATCGAAGACATCAAGGGGAATGACTCCTATTACAATGCTAAAAAGATGGTTGAGGCATTATCCGGCGCTGAAAGTGCCTATCGCAATGCGATTGTCTATAACGCTGCGGCGGGATTAGTGATTGCTGGAAAGGCGGCCAGCCTGAAAGAAGGTGTCGCTATGGCGCAGCAAGCGATCGATTCCGGTGTGGCGCACAACAAGCTCAAAAAATTGATTGAAATAAGCCACGAAAAACCATGAAAAACTTTCTGGCGGACATTCCTGACAGTAAACGCATCACCCTAGCGGTAAGTGCTGTGTTGATGCTTGTTGTGATTTGTCTGCAGGTTCACATGATCTGCACGCACGTATTTTGGCGTGACGAGCTGCAATCCCACCTCATAGCGGCGGATTCAAAAAGCCTCGGGGATCTGGTTCATAACACCCGTTATGAGGGGCATCCTGTTTTAATGGGATGATGGAAGGAGTGCGTGTGTACAAAATTACTGCGGCTTCGACGGAGCATAAAAGAGCGCCGATGTGCCAATAATTTTTCGAGAAATATATGTCTGATGTGCTTGCGGAAATTTGTGCTTTAAAGCGTGACCATGTATTGAAATGCAAGGCGGCGATGTCCGAGCGTTTTTTGATGCAGATCATTCAGCATGGTGACCAGCCACGCGGATTTCATGATGCCCTGAAGGCCAAGGCTTCAGCACATCGGTTTGGGTTGATCGCGGAAATCAAAAAGGGTTCACCGAGCAAAGGAACTATCAGGCCGGATTTCGATCCGGTGGTGCTGGCGAAGGCCTATCAGGAGGGCGGAGCAGCGTGCCTTTCCGTGCTAACGGATGTTCCTTATTTTCAGGGGAATGACCAGTATCTGATGATGGCGCGCGAGTCGGTTCGTTTACCGGTGTTGCGCAAGGATTTTATGCTGGATCCGTACCAAATTTTGGAATCACGGGCTTTGGGGGCGGATTGCATTTTGTTAATTATGGCTGCACTTGAGGTGTCCCAAGCCGTGGAGCTGGAGGCGGCAGCGTTTGAGTTGGGCATGGATGTGTTGGTTGAAGTGCATGATGAAGGCGAGATGGAGCAGGCGCTTTCCAACCTGAAATCAACACTTATTGGTATAAATAACCGAAACTTAAAGACTCTGGTGGTGAATCTTGAGACAACAGAGATTTTAGTGAAAATGGTTCCATCCTCTATGACGTGCGTGTGTGAAAGTGGCATTGTCACGCATGAAGACGTGTTGAGGATCGAAGAATGCGGTGTTTCAAGCTTTTTGGTTGGAGAATCCTTGATGCGCCAGCAGGATGTAACATCTGCGACCCGAAAGCTGCTTGGGATTGAAAAATAAGCTAATTGTGCCAATCGGATAGTATAATTAGCATTTTTTACATTTTGCCCTTGTTTTTTGTGTGTTTTTTGTTACGTTGCGCCTCCGTTTCGTATGTGCACCCGTAGCTCAGCTGGATAGAGCATCTGACTACGAATCAGAAGGCCGGGCGTTCGAATCGCTCCGGGTGCGCCATTCTCCCCTCATATCGTTATACGCTAGAACCCCCCACTCGTATTTTGTCATTTTTAGGCCCTTCCCGAGCATTAACCCTGCTTATAGTTTGGTAGTTAAGAGGCGTATTGCCACAACACCCATCACTTAGGCCATTGAAAGGGATTCTCATGCCATCATCACAACAATTCCAGCCCATCGACAGTTACGATCTGGTGGCGCTCATCGGGAACGGAACCGCCACCAGCCAGCAGATTGATCTGGCGGGGAATACGCTCTGCGGGCTGTTTATTCCAGCCGCTTTTACCGGAACCACGCTTAAAATTTTGGCGGCTTCCACCAGCGGCGGGAGCAATGCTGTAGTGCAAAAAGACGAGGTGGGTGGCGGTGATTATGCCATCACGGTCACCGTAGGCAAATATGTACCAATCACCAATCTTGGTATTCTGGCAGGCGCACGTTTTATCACGCTTTCGAGCTCATCGAATGAAGCGGCTGACCGCTTAATCACGTTGGCGGTGAGGCCGGTATGAGCAATTTATTCACATTTTTTGTAAAGCCTAAAGCCGCCAGCACCACCACATCGGGCGGGCTTAATTTTTCAATCGCCGGTAATTCCGGATTAGCTGCAGGAGTATTCTAATGGTTTGGACAGCAACAACACTCAATCTCAAAGATGCGGCAGGCGCAACACAGCCGGTGATCGCCTATACGGATGGTACTAATTTTTCGTTCGCCCATCCGATTTTGGATAACACAGGTGCGGTCATCGCACCGGCGACACAAGGCACGCTCGCTTCGGTGCTGAGTGCCCTTCAGACCGCTATACCAGCGGGTGCGAACATCATCGGTAAACTCACCACCGACCAAACCACGCACGGCACCACCGACCTTGTGGCGGCGGATATCACCAAGGTGGGCGGCTCGGCCACTTCCTTGGGGCAGAAAGTCATGGCGTCATCATTTCCGGTGGCCTTTGCCAGTGACCAGTCTGCCATTCCGGCTCCTATACCCGCTGTTATTACCGGCACTGCCATCACGCGCCCTGCCGACACGCTGGTGTATGCCGTAGGCGACTTGCTAGCCAGCAGCACCACGGCGGCAACGGTCAATGCCGCACCCACCACGGCAGCTGTGGCGAAAGCCAACGATCAGGCATTTACTGTTCTTAAATGCCGTCTCAAAAAATCCGGCACCAGCACTACCAATGCGATTTTCCGTGTGCATTGCTATAAAAACGCACCCACGGTGACCAATGGTGATAACGGTGTGTGGCTATCCACAGAATCGGGTTATCTCGGAGCGTTTGATATCACTATCGACCGTGCCTTTTCCGATGCTTCCGAAGGCGTTGGTATTCCTGATAAAGGCTCGACCATCAGCGGAACGCCCGCAACGGGCACGCAAACAATCTATTTCCTGATTGAGGTGCGGGCAGCGTACACGCCATCTTCCGCTGAAGTGTTCACCCCTTATTTCGAGATACAATAATGTTGCCATTACGCTGCGTTCAGGCTCCCCACTGGGTATTATCCGGTGCAAAATATGATCTGGATTTTGTCAACAACCGCTATTGGGGCGGTGCAGTGGTGTATGGGGCATGTACCACATCGTATGGGCGCATCCAGTCGCTTGTCAGTGGGCCGCAAAATAGTGTTTCGGCTGCCTATGCTCCGGACAGTAACGGTTTGCTGGTTCCAACTGCTGTGTTTGTGCCGCGTATCACCAAGGGATGTGGGCTATGGGCCAACAGGGCGTCCACCAACTCGGCGTTGTGGTGCCGCGACATGACCAACGTGGTATGGACGAAAACCAGCGTCACCGCCACCAAAAACCAGACAGGTGCGGATGGTGTTGCCAATGCTGCGACCTCATTGACCGCCACCGCTGCCAACGGGACATGCCTGCAATCGATCACGCTGGCATCTGCCGCATCGGTAACTTCGGCGTATGTCAAACGCCTGACGGGCAGCGGGGTGATCAACATGACGCAGGATAACGGAACGACATGGACGGCGATTACGTCCTCCATCAATTCCGGCGGTTATACGCAGGTGAAAGTGCCGAGCGCTACGGTGTTGAATCCTACGGTTGGATTCCAGATCGTGACGTCCGGTGATGCGATTGCCGTGGATTTTGTGCAGCAGGAAGGAGGCGTGTTACCTACGACTCCGTTGCTGACCACCAGTGCTGCGGTGGTGCGGTCGAACGAAGAACCATCGTTCAACGATCCGTCCGGTTCTTTTACCAGCGATGGCCTGCGCCTTATCAAAGAAGTGTTCGTCAATGGTTCGCCGTGGGCAGTGTGTGCGTCGTATTCCGGTTCTCCTGTAAGTAGTGGATTTCTGATTGCCAGCGACGGGCCACCCAGTATCGGTGGCGGTTGCGATGGCGGGGTGTTTAAGTTTCAGGGGGCTTCGACTGTCAATACAGGTGTCAGTGGCCTCGGTAATATCAACAAGGTCTGCGGGCGCGTGAACGGGCAGGGGGCAATCGCCGTTATCAATGGCGGCGCACTGAGTTCCTATGCCACGGGCGGCACGAATGTTCCGCAAGCGTTAGGCACTGCTATTACCCATTGCGGGTTGGGTAATAATGGTGCCGGAACTTCTTATGGCCCGTTGGACGGGTACATATCGCGGTTGACGTTATGGTCCAACAATGTGCCGTCGGATGGCCAGATGATTGACTTTACACGATAAAATAATGCTGTGAGGCGCTAAGAATCATTGTTATACAGGAAGTCTCTAAATTACAGGAATGACTTCATGTCTAAGGTAACGCTGGTTCTTGGCGGCGCGCGCTCCGGTAAAAGCAGCCATGCAGAAATGCTGGCGGCGAAAACAGGCAGGCCGAAACTCTATCTCGCAACGGCGGAAGCTTTTGATGACGAAATGCGCGAGCGTATTGCGTTGCACCAGAAACGCCGTGGTGATGACTGGAATGCGGTTGAAGTACCAGTCAATATCGAGCAAACGCTTCTCTCTCCGCAACATAGTAATGCGGTGATACTGGTGGATTGCCTGACGCTGTGGCTTTCCAACCTTTTATGCCTTGAGCGTGATGTGGAATCACATACCCAACAGTTGCTGGAGAGTATTGCACACACCAAAGCGCAGGTTATTCTGGTGTCTAATGAGGTCGGGCAGGGAATTGTCCCCGACAACGCGCTCGCCCGCAGCTTCCGCGATCATGCCGGAATGTTGCACCAAAAAGTTGCTGCAGTTTGCGATACGGTGGTATGGATGGTAGCAGGTATTCCCACCATCATTAAAGGTTCCCATGACTGATAGCGAAGAAGATATCAACCGCCGCCACAAAGAAAAAGCCGAAAAGCGCAAAGCGTTTCAGGACAAACTCGTCAGTCAGGCCGATAAGAAAAAACACCTGCTGATGGTGTATACCGGCACGGGAAAAGGCAAATCCACTGCCGCCTTTGGTACGATGCTGCGCGCATTGGGCCATGGCCACAAGGTGGGGGTGGTGCAGTTCATTAAGGGGGCATGGTCGACCGGTGAACAAAAAGCACTGGCTACGTTTGATAATCTGGTCACCTACGAGGTGGCGGGTGAAGGCTTTACTTGGGATACGCAGGACCGCGCGCGCGATATCGCCAAAGCGCGTGAGGCGTGGGTACTGGCGCTGGCCATGATACGTGACACGTCCTACCATCTGGTAGTTCTGGATGAGCTGAATATCGTGCTGCGTTATGATTACCTTCCGGTGGAAGAAGTGGTTGCTGCTCTTGCCGGACGCGCCAACCATGTGATCGTCACCGGACGTAATGCCCCGCAGCCGCTCATTGACAGTGCCGATCTGGTGACGGAAATGAAACTCGTCAAGCATCCGTTCCGCGAGCAGGGAGTGATGGCGCAGGAAGGCATCGAGTTTTAGCGCATGGCTGCCGCATCCATCATGTTTCAGGGCACAGGTTCGGATGTTGGCAAATCGCTGGTGGTGGCGGGTTTATGCCGCTTGTTGCACCGCAAAGGATTACGTGTATCACCTTTTAAAGCGCAGAACATGTCGAACAATGCCGCAGTTACGCCGGATGGCGGTGAGATTGGCCGCGCACAATGGTTGCAGGCGCTGGCGGCGGGAATCACGCCTTCGGTTGATATGAATCCGATATTGTTGAAACCGCAATCCGACCGCACGAGTCAGGTGATTGTGCATGGGAAGGTGCATGCCACCATGGGGGCAGTGGAGTATCAGGCAACGCGGCTACAATATCTGCCGAAAGTGCTGGAGAGTTACCACGCACTGACGGCACAATCCGACATTGTGTTAGTGGAAGGAGCGGGCAGCCCCGCCGAAATCAACCTGCGTGAAAACGATATTGCCAACATGGGGTTTGCGCGCGCGGCGAATTGCCCCGTTATCATGATCGGGGATATTGAACGCGGTGGCGTTATTGCCAGTATCGTTGGCACGCATACCGTGTTAGCGGATGAAGACAAGGCGATGATTCGCGGATTTTTTATCAATAAATTCCGTGGTGACCCGCGACTATTCTATAATGGCGCAAAGGCCATCGAATCCTTTACGCAATGGCCGTATCTGGGTTTGGTGCCGTATCATCCCGAGCTGTCAAAGCTGCCGCAGGAAGATTCCATGGCGCTGGCGAAAATCAAAAACAGCACACAGTCCGGCATTCATATCGTGGTGCTGGTGTGTCCGCATATCGCCAATTACGACGACATTGACCCGCTGGCGAATGAAGCGAATGTAAAATTGACATGGTGCAGGGCGGGCGATGTTATTCCGGCGGATGCCGACCTCGTGATTCTGGCGGGGAGCAAATCCACCATTGCCGATCTGGCGTTTATACGTGAGCAGGGCTGGGATATCGACCTCATGGCGCATTACCGCCGTGGTGGGCGCGTTCTCGGAATATGCGGCGGGTACCAGATGCTGGGTAAAATAGTCTCTGACCCATACGGCGTTGAAGGGCCTGCGCAGGAGGTGCGAGGGCTTGGGTTGTTGAATATTGCTACGGTTTTTACCAAAGAAAAAACCGTCACACCGTGGCAGGGTACGGTTGGCGGCAACACCATCAACGGGTATGAAATTCACATGGGAATGAGCGTGGGTGAGGATTGCAAACGCCCCATGCTTTCAGGCACGAAAGGCAACGAAGGGGCGATTTCGCCTGATGGGCTGGTGTGCGGTAGTTATGTCCACGGCTTGTTTGCCAACGATGGTTTCCGCCACCAGTTTTTATCGGTGTGGGGACAGTCCGCGTCTTCGTATGCGTATAACGCACACATGCAGCATGTGCTGGATGGCTGGGCGGATGTGCTGGAAAATGCCCTCGCGGTGGACCAGCTTATAGCAATTGCAAAGCCAGTAGCGCCATAAACCAGAGTATGGTGTTAGCACCGACGTAAATGTCTAACGCTTTTTCCAGATGTGCGATGCTTATGGCATCGGTGCCGTCGCCGATGGTGGCGGAGGTGTGCGTAACACCATCATAGGTATTGGTGCCGCCCAGCGTCACGTTTAACGCGCCTGCCATGGCGGCTTCCGGCCAGCCGGCATTCGGGGAAGCGTGGTTAGAGGCATAGCAAAACATACAGCGCAGCGCATCCAGCGAACCGGCGGCGAGGGCAATCAGCATTCCGCTGATGCGTGCGGGAATCAAATTGGCGATGTCGTCGATGCGCGCTGCTGCCCAACCGAAGGCGCGGTAGCGTTCGTCTTTATGCCCGATCATGCTGTCGGCGGTGTTGATGGCTTTATAACAGGCAATGCCAGGTAAACCGAAACACACTGCCCAGAAGATCGGGGCGACTACGCCGTCGCTGAAACTTTCCGACAGGCTTTCTATCGCGGCACGCGATACACCCGATGCATCGAGGTTATGTACGTCCCGCCCGACGATGCGGCTTACTTTCTCACGCGCTGTTTCAATGTTTTTATGTGTGAGCGCATCATATACCTCATACACATGGTCATATAAGCTGCGTGTGGCGAGCAGGGAGGAAAAACAGATCACCCGTACGACATCGCCAAACTGCCTGAGTGCCAGCGAAGCGCCAATGGTTAGTGCCAGCAGGATAACCATCGTCAATATGCCAAATAAATATTGTAAATAGAGTGGCTTGTTATGGTGATTGAAGTTTTGTTCCAAAAACGATATGCATGCACCTATCCATACGACCGGATGACGGATGCGCTGAAACAGCCCTTTAGGATAGCCAAAGGCTATTTCTATAAGGAACGAGCATAGCAAAATAATCAGACGATGTGCCATAGATGCGGAAAACTAGTACAGAACTCACACAATATCAACATGGCGGCAATCTTTCGTGGGTCAGGGAGCATTATCCCTACGCGCCCACCCCGCTGATGGATCTTTCGACGTGCATCAACCCTTACGGGTATCCGTTGCCAGCTCCCGAAAGCCACTGGAATTATGAATTGCCGGATGTAACCTATATGGCAAACGCACATGAGGCGGTGGCGCAGTTTCTGGGTTTGAGGGATGAGGTTAATGTTGCACTCGGTTCCGGCATGCAGCCGCTGATGGTTATGCTGGCGAGCTTGCGGCTTTCGTATCATGGCAAAGCGCGTGTGGCGTTGTTGTCGCCCACCTATGTCGAACATGAGCGCGTGTGGGGGCAATTAGGTCATGAGTGTTTTGTATGTGATGAGTTGAACGCTATCAAAGCCGATGTGTTGATCGTCTGTAACCCGAATAATCCCGACGCACGCCGCTATACGGCAGTGGAGCTGAAGCAGTTAGCCGACACGTTGGCGCGGCAAGATGGTTGGCTGATTGTCGATGAATCGTTTGGCGATCTGGAACCGCAGGCAAGTATGGTCAGGGAGGTTCACTATCATAATAACCTCATTGTCATGCGCTCGTTCGGCAAGTTTTTTGGTGTAGCGGGACTCCGTGTCAGCGCGGCGGTTGCGGATGGAAAACTTATAGAGGCGCTGCGAACGCTTAGCGGCCCATGGCCCATTTCCACCACGGCGTGTCACCAATTGCCGCGTATGCTGAAAGATACGGCGTGGGTGAAGGATATGCGCGAGCGCTTGCACACAGAGGCCGAGCAGTGGCACGGGGTGTTGAAAAACAATTTTGCTATCGTGGGGCATACGCCGTTATTCACTTTGGTAGACATGCCGGATGCGAAAACGTGTTTCGAGCGGCTGGCCGCGCAGGGAATTTTAGTACGGAAGTTTGAGTGTAACCCGCGCTGGCTGCGTTTGGGGCTTCCTGATGAGGCGCACGTGTCGCGGCTGGTAAATGCATTCGAAGAGTGCTTCGTGTCATGACACAGCTTTGGTGGGTCCGGCACTTGCCGGTCAGTGTAACGGGGTGTTACATTGGGCAGAGTGATGTGGAGGCGGTGATTCCGTCACACACGTCCGGTCTTACCAAATTACTTCCCGTAAACGATGCAGTCTGGTTTGCCAGCCCGCTGAAACGTGCCGTGGCCACCGCGCAGTGGCTCAATCCTTTGGCGTATGTACAAACGGTTCCGGAATTAAAAGAACAGAATTTTGGCACGTGGGAAGGCAAAAGTTACGATCAGGTCTGGCGTGAGCATGAGCATCATCACGACTGGTCGCAGCCGGAACATTTGCAGCCACCTGAAGGCGAAAGCTTTACACGCGTGTGCGAGCGCGTGGACGGCTGGCTGAATGCCATGCTTGAGTCACTGGCAGGACGTTCCATCGTCATTGTGGCGCATGCGGGGGTCATTCGTGCCGGATTACGCCATGCGGTCGGCCTTTCCCATGCGCAGGCATTAAAGATGCATATCGATTATACCAGCATCACGCATGTTAGCTATTATGCCGCCGAGGCTGGCAATGCCCGCGTGGAGTACGTCAACCGCCTAGGTTAATAAGCTGCTACCCAAGATCACCAGTAGAACCGTTTCGGTGATTTGCTGCGTGGCTCCCAGCACATCACCGGTGATGCCGCCAAAATGTTTCACCGCCACGCGCCCGACGAGCAGGGTGGATAATGCTGCAATGCAAAAACAGAGGATGGTGTATTGTGGCTGGAGCAAAATTGCCAAAGGCATACTCCCGATAGCAACTGCCAGTAGCATGTGATTGCGTGTTGGTTTTCCGGCATGAGCAGCCAAGCCTTCTGTGCGGGCAGAGGGGAAATGATACAGCGAAAACACCATACCAGCGCGGCTGAGTGAGGCAGCTCCGGCAATCACCAGCAGGGTTTCATAACTGGCGGAAAAAATGGCGAGTGCATTGGCGCGAAGGCACAGGATGATAATCAGTGCAATGACCCCGTAGCTGCCGATGCGGCTGTCTTTCATGATGGCGAGTTTTTCATCTTGGGTGCGGCCATGGGCGAGGCCGTCGGCCATGTCGGCCAACCCATCCTCATGCAACCCGCCCGTCAGTAGCAGATAAAAACTGACGGCTGCCCAGCTGGCAATGGTAGAAGAAATGCCCAGAGTGATGGCAAGAATGTATACGCCTGCGGCTAATGCCCCCAGAATGATGCCAACGACAGGAAAAGCCCATGCGGCCTGTGCTAATGGATTTTCCCAATTTTGACGATCGGCCAAACGCTTAGGCAGCGGTATACGCGACAAAAAACTTAGAGCTAGCCAGAATCCACTTATCATAGTTAATTAGTTTAGTGATTCATCCCGCATTGTAAAATGGTAAATACACATGACCAAACGCACCGACCAAGACCTGAAAATCGCTTATGCTAGCCTTTCGGCGTTCGATAAAAAATTCGAACTTCAGGCACTCCAGCACTCCGACCAGCTCACCAAGCCGCAAGGCTCGCTTGGCAGGCTGGAAGATATTGCGGTGTGGATGTGTGGCTGGCAGCGCACCCTGACACCGCGTGACGGTAAAGCCTATACGCTGATTTTCGCGGGCAACCACGGCGTGACAAAGCAAGGTGTTTCTGCCTTTCCGGCGGAAGTGACGGTGCAGATGGTGGCCAATTTTGCGAATGGCGGCGCGGCGATCAACCAGTTATGCAAGGCGATTCCCTCAACGCTGCGGGTGATTCCCCTGAGCTTGGATAAACCAACGCAGGATTTTACCGTCGCTCCCGCCATGACCGCCGAGGAGTGCGCGGAAGCCTTCGATATTGGCGCGCAGAGCGTGCCGGATGATGCTGACATCGTTATTTTAGGAGAAATGGGTATCGGTAATACCACAGCGGCGGCGGCCGTTGCCTGCGCGGTTGCGGGTGGCGCGGCGCATGATTGGGTGGGCAGCGGAACAGGTATTGATACCGATACACTCATTCGCAAAAGGCAGGTAGTGGATAAAGCTATTGCATTACACCGTGGAAAATTAACCGGCGCACTTGCTATTTTACAGCATGTGGGCGGCCGTGAACTGGCTGCGATTGCCGGAGCGGTGTGGAGAGCGCGTGAGCTGGGCATTCCGGTGATTCTGGATGGGTATGTGGTGAGTGCTGCTGCGGCAGCGCTGACGCAGGTTCATCCTGACATGTTGGCACACTGTCTGGCGGGGCATAAATCTGTCGAAATCGGGCATCAGCGTTTGCTGGATGCGCTGAAAATGAAACCGTTGCTCGATCTCAACATGAGATTAGGGGAAGGCAGTGGTGCCCAGCTTGCATTGGCTGTGGTCAGGGCGGCGGTGGCGGCCTTCACCCAGATGGCAACCTTTGCTTCGGCACAGGTGGCGGGCAAAGACACTGCGGTTGCGGATAAAGTAGCCTGAGATGGAATTGCCGCACGCATTTAGCAAAGAAGAACGCGAAGCCGTCTATCGTGCGATAAGCCAGCGCCGTGATATACGGCGTTTCCGCTCTGACCCGATAGCTCCGGAAGTGATAAACAATATTTTGCGGGCAGGAGCCTGTGCGCCTTCGGTTGGCTATATGCAGCCGACCAATTTTATCCTGATTCAAAATGGCGATACGCGCCGCGCCATCCATCAGGAATTTGTAAAAGCTAATGATGCGGCGGTGGGCATGTTTCCGCCGGAGCGTCAGGACAGCTATGCCAAGCTGAAGCTGGAAGGGATTTTAGACTCCTACCTTAATATTTGCGTGACGTGTGACCGCAGCCGTTTTGGGCCGGTGGTGTTGGGGCGCACCGCCCAGCCGGATATGGATATTTACAGCACCGTATGCGCCGTTCAGAACCTCTGGCTGGCCGCGCGTGCCGAGGGGGTGGGAATGGGCTGGGTCAGCATCATCACGATCGAGGCACTGCAACGCATCCTGAAATTGCCGGAACATGTGCTGCCGGTGGCGTATTTATGTGTCGGGCATACGGATGCATTCGCCCCTGTTCCGGAGCTGAAAACCCTAGGCTGGCTGCCGGAAATCCCGCCTGACGAGCTAGTGTTTTACGACCACTGGGGGAACATGGCTCCTGAAAAAGCCTAAATCATTGACAGATCAATAATAGTCCCACTATAACAGGGTATTAACGGTTAAGGGAATGCAGTGAGAAGGACTCCTTCAATGCTGCGGCTGCCCTCGCAACTGTAAGCGGTAAACGAGTGCCATGATGCCACTGACATAGGTTGGGAAGGCGGCACGAAATGAAGACCCGTGAGCCAGGAGACCTGCCGTTTTGACTATTTGCTATGTGGACGGGGTGCTCCACGGTTAGCGGTTGAACGGCTTTTTTGCCAGCCGTGTTCAGCATGTATGCACCCCTGAAATTGAGAACGACATTGAAATCCATGCCAAACAGCGTTGATGTGTTTGTCTGCGTGACGTGCAAAGACGTACAAGAACCCGTAGGCCGGTTATTTTTTGAGCAGCTCCAGCAGGCGGTCACTGAACGCGACCATGAATCACGGCCAAAGCTGCATCCGGTGGAATGCATGGCGGTGTGCAAACGCCCGTGTACGGTGGCGGTGTCGGCGGCGGATAAGTGGACGTATGTTATTGGTGACCTTGCCTCCCTTTCCGATGCTAAAGAATTGCTGGCTTATGTTGATTCCTATGCCGCCTCCGAGGCAGGCACGCCATCGCTGAAAGAACGCCCGCCCGCGATACGCAAAGGTACTGTCGCACGAATTCCTGCTAACCCTAAGAGTTGAGAACCGCCATGAAAGATACCAGCAAAATACCAACGACCATTATCACCGGCTTCCTTGGGGCAGGTAAAACCTCCTTGATACGTTATGTCATGGAAAATTCCGGAGGCAGGCGTATCGCACTGCTCATCAATGAATTTGGCGATGTCGGGGTCGACGGCGATATCCTCAAAAGTTGCAGCAACGAAGGATGTCCTGAAAATGCTATCATCGAGCTGCCGAATGGTTGCATCTGCTGCACCGTGGCGGATGATTTCGTACCGGCGATGGAACAGTTACTCGCCCTGCCTGGAACGTTTGACCATATCGTGATCGAAACGTCCGGCCTTGCGCTGCCGAAGCCGTTGGTGAAAGCGTTTGACTGGCCCGCCATCCGCTCGCGCCTGACGGTGGACGGGGTGATTGCGGTGGTGGACGGGCCAGCGGTGGCGACGGGTGATTTTGCCGATGATCTGGATGCGATTGCCAAGCAGAAAGAAGATATCGGATTGCTCGACCATGATAATCCGCTGGCGGAGGTCTATGAAGACCAGCTACTGTGCGCTGACCTGATTATCCTGAATAAAATCGACCAGATGAATGCGCCCACCCGTGCGAAAGTGAAAGACGACATCGCCGCCATCGTCGCTCCGGCGGTTGGGATTATTGAAGCGGCATTCGGGAAGGTGGATGCCAATATTCTGCTCGGCCTGAAAGCCGCAGCGGAGAACGATGTTGAAAACCGCATCTCGCACCACGACACCGAAGAAGAACACGACCATGAGGATTTCGAAAGCTTCGTGGTGGAGCTTCCCCCTGTGTCCGATGTGATGCAGCTGCATGAGCAGATTATGGCCTGCGTGTCGGAATACGGTATTTTGCGCGTGAAGGGATTTGTGCGGATTGACAACAAACCAATGCGCTATCTGGTGCAGGCGGTAGGCAAGCGTATCTCCGGCCACTTTGACGGCGCGTACAAAGGTAATGAAGGTAAGGTTGTGGTGATTGGCCGCAAAGGGCTGAACAAAGAAGGCATAGTATCGCTGTTACTGGAGAGCCGACTTGCATCTGTCGCTTAAGACATCCGCATCCATTGACGAAGGTGACGCTCCGGTTAATCCAGACCAGTTACCGGCAGATATCGTTGTCATGTCGTTTACCGACTCCGACCTTGCGTCGGTGGCGCAGGCATACCGCAATACAGTTAGTGGTGTTCCTTCGCTCTGCCTGACGAATATGGGGCCATTGAAACACCCGCTTTCCGTTGATTTATATCTGGAGCAGGTGGCCGCGCATGCCAAGGTGATTCTGGTGCGGCTTTTGGGCGGGCAGGAATGGTGGCCGTATGGCTGCGAAGAATTAGGCCGCCTTGCGCGTGAAAAAAACATCGCGCTGATTATGGTTCCCGGGTGCGGGCATCCCGATGAACGCTTGGGCGGCCTGTCCACGGTTTCAAAGGAATTAGTGGCCGCTATTGACGGATGCCTCTCCAACGGCGGCATCGAAAACACCCAAGCCGTTTTGCAGACATTGATGGATTTAGCGTGCGGAAAATCTGCTTCTGTCCCAGTGGCAGCAAGCGTTGCCAACGGGGCTTTGTACAAGGAGACCAAGCCGTTGAGCGCAGCAAACGGAACGGCGACTATTATTTTTTACCGCGCCCATTATCTCGCATCGGACGTGGAACCTGTCGACGCACTCATGCAGGCGCTGGTGGATGAAGGGATTGCCGTTCGTGCCTTCATGGTCAAAAGCCTGAAAGATGCCGAAGCGCTACACTTACTGAAAGCCGATGTGAGCCGTCACAAGCCCGATATACTCATCGATTTTACCGCTTTTTCTGCAGGCGAGAAGGCGCATCCACTCTCGGAAGCGGGCGTTCCTATTTTGCAATGCGCCCTTGCGAATGCCAGTGCAGAAGCATGGGAGAATTCTGTGCGTGGCTTAAGCACCACCGATCTTGCCATGCATGTGGTGCTGCCCGAGGCGGACGGACGTATATTTACCCGCGCTATTTCGTTTAAACATGAAACCGGTGATGACAAAGGCATGCAGTTTAAGCATGTTGTGCATCAATCACAACCCGACCGCGTGGCGCATGTGGCGAAGCTGGCGGCAAATTGGGTCAGGATAGCGAAAAAACAAAAATCCGAACGCAAAGTGACATTGATGGTGTCGAACTATCCGGATCGGGCAGGGCGTAACGCCTATGCGGTGGGGCTGGATGGCCCCGCCAGCGTCATCAATATCCTGCGGCTGCTTGAAGCGGACGGTTATGCCACCCACACGTTAGACCATCTGGATTTCAGCACTTTTCCGCACAGCACCTATAGCCTTGAAGCGTACACGTGCAGGTTCAACGCATTGCCAATAGAAAATCAGCAGGCATTGATTGAGGCGTGGGGAATGCCACAACAAGATCCTGCGTTTCACAATGGTGCGTTTAACATACCATGCCTTTGTATCGGGAAGGTGACGGTAGCGTTGCAGCCTGACCGTGGTTCGGCAACGGATAAAAAATCCGGCTACCATGATGCCAAAATACCGCCGCGCCACGGGTATCTGGCCTTTTACTGGTGGTTGCAGGATGTGGCCACTATCGATGTGCTTATCCATATCGGCACACATGGTAATCTTGAATGGCTTCCGGGGAAGTCGGTGGCGTTATCGTCGCGCTGCTGGCCGGAAATCGCGCTCGGTGCCACGCCTGTTATCTATCCGTATATTGTCTCCGATCCGGGGGAGGCGGCGCAGGCAAAACGCCGGATTTCCGCTGTTATGCTAAGCCACCTTACACCTCCGTTAATGCCGGTTTCGCTTAGCGATGAACTTGCCGAACTGGAAACACTGGTGGATGAATTTTCTGCCGCTGATGGTCTGGATGCACGGCGCATGACATTACTGCGTACCGAAATACTTCACCGCGCCCGCCGCACCGGACTTGCCGGAGAGGATGACAATGATTTAATGACAGCGCTGGAATCGCATCTTTGCGATATTAAAGAACAGCGCGTGGGGGATGGGTTGCATGTGTTTGCGCAGGCGGCTCAGGCGCAATCCATGAAAACCATGGCGGCAGCACTCCATGAAGTGAGCAACGGCGAGTACGATAAACCTGCGATTACCCAGCTATTAAATCAATCCGTTGCCAATGAGGCGCAAGGCCTGCTGGATGCGCTGGATGGCAAGTTCATCATGGCGGGGGCGGGCGGTTCGCCGGTGCGTGGGCGTTTCGATATTATGCCTACAGGGCGAAATCTGATTTCCATTGACCCACGCATGATTCCCACACCCACGGCAGCGCTGATTGGCAGGCGTGCGGCGGAGGAATTTGTCCGCCGTTACAGCCAAGATCATGGGGACTGGCCTAAATCCGTGATGATGGATGTGTGGGGCGCATCGACACTACGCAATGGTGGTGATGAAATCGCGCAGGCTTTATGGCTGATGGGTGTGAATCCGTTGTGGGACAAAGCGTCTGGCCGCGTGAATGGGTTTGAGGTGTTAGCGGATACGGATATGCCATGGCCGCGCATTGACGTGACGCTGCGGGTATCCGGTTTATTCCGTGATATGTTTGCCAATATCATTACACTTTTTGATGATGCCGTGCAGAAAGTGCATCACGGCAACGGGCGCACGATGCGCGTGTTCAGCAATGCTGAGGGCGTGTATGGCTCGGGGGTGAATGATGTGCTGGCGACGGGGCAATGGAAAGACCGCGGGGAATTAGGAAAAGCCTATATGGAGGCCTCGCATTTTGCTTATGGTCGGGATATGGAGGGCGTTGCCAGCCCAGAGTTATTCAAAGAACGGGTTGAATCGGCGGATGCGTTACTCCATGTGCAGGATACGCGGGAGATGGATGTATTAAATGGTGCAGATTTTGTGGATGTAGAAGGCGGGTTTGCCGCTGCCGCGCAACAGCTCGGAAACGATGCCGCCCTCTATCATGTCGACACCTCAAGGCCGGACAACATCAAGGCACGCACGCTGGCGGAAGAAATTTCCCTTACCCTGCATTCACGGGCATTAAACGCGAAATGGATTGAAGGGCAGATGCGCCATGGCTATGCCGGTGCGGGAGCGTTTGCCGACGTTGCCGATCAGCTCTTCTTCTTTGCTGCAACGACGGAGTGCGTTCCTTCGGCGCAGTTTGATCAGGTGTTTGATGCGTATCTGCATGATGACCATGTTCGGAATTTTATTGAAAAAGAAAACCCCGAAGCATTGCAGGCGATTAAAGACCGTCTTGCGGAAGCGTTGAGGCGCGGGTTCTGGAATCCACTGCGTAATTCGGTGTGGCCTATGCTGGGGCTTGATGAAGCTAATACCATAAAAGGGCAGGCGGCATGAACCAGATTCTACGCAAAGGTTGGTGCCCGACACTGGAACGCCCAATGGAAACCGGCGACGGCCTGCTGGTGAGGCTGCATATACGTTATGGCATTGTTAGTGCTGCAAACGCACTCGTCATTGCCGATTGTTCCACGCGCTACGGTAATGGGCTGATAGACCTTACCTCGCGCGGCAATCTGCAATTCAGGGGTGTTAAACACAAAGAATACGAGGCGTTATTTACCGAACTGACGCAGCACGGTTTTACGCAGGAACCAAGGCCGGAGCGTTCATTGTATCCTGACTATCTGCCATCTCTGGGGTATTTACCCGTGGATGTGGATAGGGGCACGATTGGTTTGGGACTGGCCTTTGGCAGGCTGGACGCAGCCATGCTGAAATGGCTTGCGGAAGTGGCTCAACATTATGGGACGGGAGCATTATGCTTAAGCCCGTGGCGTGCGGTGTATATCACTCAGGTGAAAAAAGCCGAGGCATTGCGGGTAATAGAGACAGCGAAAGACAAGGGGTTTATCACAGACAGCCACGACTCCCTGCGAATGATCCAAACCTGCTCGGGCGCACCTGCATGTTCGTCGGCATTGGGGCCAACGCGGGAGCTTGCCTTTGCGCTTGCCAGAACATTGCCTGATTTGCTGGATGCCAAGCATACCATCCATGTTTCTGGCTGCGCCAAAGGATGTGCGTGCCCGCAGAAAAGTTCTGCTGTTATTGTCGCCCAACCGGAGGGTTATGATATCGCATGGAATGAAACTGCCAGTGCGTCGCCAGACCACATCGCGCTTTCTGCCGAAAATATTCTTAACACCGTTAGGAGCGCATTGTGAAACCCGACCTCAGCTATATCCATGACGGAAACGCCATTTACGAAAAATCGTTCGCCATTATCCGCGCCGAAGCCGATCTTGCACGTTTTGACAGCGAAGAGGAAAAAGTTGCGGTGCGTATTATCCATGCCTGCGGGATGGTGGAACTGGCAAAGGATATCGAATTTTCCAAAGAGGTCGTTACCAAAGCTCGTAGTGCGTTGCAAAACGGCGCACCTATATTGTGCGATGCGAATATGGTTGCCAGCGGCATCACCAAAAAACGCCTCCCTAAAAACAACGAGATTGTCTGCACGCTGAGTGACCCGCGTGTTGCCGTCATGGCAAAGGCAATGGGCAACACCCGCTCGGCGGCGGCTATGGAATTGTGGCGTGATAAACTGGCAGGTTCGGTAGTGGTGATTGGCAACGCGCCTACGTCTTTATTCCATTTGCTGGAAATGCTGGATGATGGGGCGGACATGCCTGCCGCTGTTATCGGTGTTCCGGTGGGGTTTGTCGGTGCGGCGGAATCAAAAGAAGCATTGATGCTGGATGGGCGCGTGCCTTATGTGGTGGTGCGCGGACGCAAGGGTGGTAGCGCGATGGCCGTGGCGGCGGTTAATGCGATAGCTACCGAGGTGGAAATATGAAACCTGCGGCTGGTATTTTATACGGCGTTGGCCTTGGCCCCGGTGACCCCGAGCTGATGACGCTGAAAGCGGCAAGGCTTTTGTCGCAGGCGGATGTGGTCAGTTATTTTTGTAAAGCCCCGCAAAAAGGCCATGCGTACACGATTGTGTCCACCATCATCCGCGACGACCACAAGCAACTGCCGCTGGTGTATCCTGTCACCACGCAGTATCCGGTGGATGACCCGCGCTATGAAACGCAGCTGCACGATTTCTATGAAGAAGCCGCGCAAGCCATTGCCCAATACCTGAAAAAGGGTGAGAATGTGGCCCTTGTCGCGGTGGGCGACCCGTTTTTCTACGGCTCCTTCATGCATATGTACCACCGCCTTTCCGGAAAGTTTACATGTGAGGTAATCCCCGGAATTACGTCCATGTCGGGTTGCTGGACGAATGCGCGCACGCCGATCACATGGGGCGACGATGTGCTGACCGTGTTGCCTGGCACGATGGATAAACAACAACTCACAAAACGCCTTAAAAACACGGATGCCGCCGTGATTATGAAGCTTGGTTCCAATTTTCCGGCGGTGCGTGAGGCACTAATGGTGGCTGGATTGCATGATAGGGCGATATACATTGAATATGGCACGATGGCGAATGAACGCATCCTGCCTTTATCGCAAAAAACCGATGATGAAGCTCCGTATTTTTCCCTCATTATCGTGGCAGGGCAAGGCAGGCGTTTATGACAGGCTGGGTGCGCGTGGTTGGGTTGGGTGCAGGGAAGGACGAATGGCTGACGCCGGAAGCGCACCGCGTACTGCACGATGCTACCGACATTATCGGTTATTTTCCGTATGTGAATGCAGTGGCGGCAACCGCAACCGCAACACGCCATGCCAGTGATAACGGCGTGGAGGTAGACCGCGCCGCGCAGGCATTGCATATGGCGGCGGAGGGTAGCCGTGTGGCGGTGGTGTCGGGAGGGGATGCAGGAGTGTTCGGCATGGCATCGGCCCTGTTTGAAGCGGTGGAAAACGGCGAACCCGCATGGCGTGAGCTGGATATCGGGGTGATCGCCGGAGTATCGGCGATGCTGGCTGCTGCTGCCCGCATAGGCGCGCCGCTGGGGCATGATTTTTGTGTGATGTCGCTATCGGATTATTTAAAGCCGTGGCCGGTGATTGAAACCCGTCTGCGCAAAGCCAGCGAAGGGGATTTCGTTCTCGCTATTTATAACCCTGCGTCCAAAACCCGCACAGAGCAACTGCAATCAGCACTTGAGCTTTTAAGGAACATGCGCGGGAAAGACACGATCGTGATGCTGGCTCACTCGATCGGGCGGGCGGAAGAGCGGGTGGTGATTACGACTCTGGGTGAATGCAACCCCGCCGATGTCACCATGAAAACCCTGTTGATTATCGGCTCCTCCATGACGCGGCGTATTGAGCGCGCAGGAAAAGATGCCTTCGTCTACACGCCCCGCTACTACAAAGAGGCTTTATGAGTTCTGGCAATCCACTCCATAGCCTGCGCGGCGGAATGCGTGGTTTTCACATCGGGTTTGGGAGGCCTTGCCACCATGATGACGGGAAGGCCCAACTCACGCGCGGCAATCAATTTAGCCTTAGTAGCCTTTCCGCCGGAGTTTTTCGTAACCACCACCGTAGCGTTGTGGTTTTTAAGCAATTCGCGCTCGCCCTCCACTGTAAATGGGCCGCGCCCCGTCAACCAGACGGCGTTAGGCAAAGGTTGCGGTGCAACGGGATCGATGGTGCGGGCGATGTAAAAATGCTGCGGCGCAGCAGCGTAGCGGTCGATTTCCAGCCGTCCCACGGTGAGGAAAATGCGTTGCGGCGGCTGGCCCAATGTGTTGAGAACCTCATGGTGGTTTTGCACCTGCTGCCAGTTATCGCCCTGCTCGGGTTTCCATTCAGGGCGCGTGAGCGCAAGCAGGGGAATACCCGTTTGCTGGCAGGCACTGGCCGCATTAAAAGGCATGATGCTGGCAAAAGGATGGGTGGCGTCAATGACCGCGCTGACGGAATGTTCGCGTATCCACGCCGCCAGTCCTGCTACTCCGCCAAACCCGCCGATACGGCAGGGGATTGTGGGCAGGGTCGGGTTCTGCGTCCGTCCGGCATAGGACAACGTTGCTTTAATGTGTGGATGCTGGGCCAGCAGGGCGGAAAGCTCGTTGGCTTCAGTGGTGCCACCTAGGATGAGTATGTGCATATGAGCGTATTACCATGGCTTTCACTGGTTGGCATTAACGAAAATGGTGTGGACGGCCTTTCGGCGCAAGCGCGACAGCGGATATCGGAAGCCGCGCTGGTGGTGGGAGGCAAGCGTCACCTTGCCCTCGCGCGGTCCCTTATCCGCTCTGAAACACTGGACTGGCCGTCGCCTCCACATGCCGCCATCGCAGCCATCAAGGCACGAAGCCCCGCAAAAGTCTGTGTGTTATGTACGGGTGATCCGTTCCATTACGGCATGGGCGCGGTGCTGGCGCGGCATATTCCTATTGAGGAAATGGAAACATTTTCCGCCCCTTCTGTTTTTTCATTGGTGGCGGCAAGGCTGGGATGGGCATTGCAGAATACCGTGATTGTCGGGGTGAATGGCCGTCCTGTCGAACGCCTTATCCCGCATCTCCAGCCCAACGCCAATATCATTGCCCTTTGTGCCGATGAAACCACGCCAGACATTGTGGCAGGCTTATTGAAACGCCACGGGTTCGGGATGTGCCAGATGATAGTGATGGAAAATCTGGGCGGGCCGAATGAGCGCATCCGCCGCACCACGGCAGGGGAATTTGCCTTCGATGATATCTCGCGCCTGAACTGCATTGCGATTCAGGTGCCTGATGAGGCCAAATTACACAGCACTCCCGTCACCTCTGGCCTTGCCGATAGCTGGTTTGACCATGACGGGCAAATGACCAAACGCGAGGTGCGTGCGGTGACGCTGTCGGCACTCGCCATGCACCGTGGGGAATTATTGTGGGACATCGGCCTTGGTTCCGGCTCGGTGGCGATTGAATGGTTGCTGCGCGACCCATCCAACCGCGCCATTGGTTTTGAAAAACATCCTGAACGGGCTGCGCGGGCAGCCGCCAACGCGAAAAAGCTCGGCGTGCCGCAGCTGGTGGTGATGGAAGGGGAAGCACCTTCCGTGTTGGAAGGACTGGACGCACCGGATGCGGTGTTTATCGGTGGCGGGGCAACCCATCCCGATATGCTGGAAGCGGTGTGGCAGGTGTTGAAACCACAGGGACGTCTGGTGATTAATGCGGTGACGCTGGAAACGGAAAGCGTGTTGATGGCGGCGTATAAAAAATATGGCGGTGTAATGACGCGCATTGCTATTGAACGCGCCGATCCGGTGGGCACGATGACGGGCTGGCGGCCTGCTATGACGGTAACGCAGTGGAGTGTAACGAAATGACCATTCATTTTATCGGGGCAGGCCCAGGGGCGGCGGATTTAATTACGCTGAGGGGCAAAGAGCTGATTGCCAGCAGCCCTGTGTGTTTATACGCCGGTTCACTGGTGCCGGACACCATGCTGGCGTGGTGTCCCCACAACGCCCGTATCGTCAATACGGCCCCGCTGGATTTAAACCAGATTGAAGCGGAGTTCATTGCTGCGCATGAACGTGGCGAGGACGTGGCGCGCCTGCATTCCGGTGACGTGTCGGTCTGGTCGGCAATGGGCGAACAGTTGCGCCGCCTGCAAGGCTTGGGTATTCCTTATACCATCACCCCAGGGGTGCCGTCATTTGCCGCCGCCGCCGCTACCCTTGGGCAAGAGCTGACCTTGCCGGAAGTGGCGCAGTCACTGGTGTTAACACGTACCAGCGGCAGGGCATCGGCCATGCCGGAAGGCGAATCGCTGCTGGCGTTTGCCAAAACAGGTTCGACCCTTGCCATCCATCTTTCCATCCACGCGCTCGACAAGGTGGTGGCTGAGCTGATGCCGCAGATGGGAGCGGATTGCCCTGTGGCAATCGTCTACCGCGCCAGCTGGCCTGATGAGCGTATTATCCGCGCAACGCTTGGGACTATTGAAGCGCGACTGAAAGATTCCCCTATGGAGCGCACCGCCCTGATTTTTGTCGGGCGGGTGCTGGAAGATCAGGATTTCAGGGAAAGTGCCCTTTATGATCCTGAATATAAGCGGCGTTACCGCAGTTAGCCCACATTGGTTACAGGCGTGGCGGCAAGCAACCTGCCTTCGCGGTCAAAGACGATGACATCGAGTACGATGCCGCTGCCTTTGATTGGTTTTGCTGCCGTCTCCCACGCCAGTCCGGCGATGCGTGCCGCGAGGGCAGGGGCGTAGCTTTCGGCAATTTCCAGCGCATGTTTGGCGGTGTTGGCGGTTTTTACCTGATCAATAATGCTGTGAGGCGCATCAATATCCGCTAATAACTTCGCCATAAATTCAAGGTCAACCGAACCTGCGCGTGAATGTAAATCGAGCAGGCCTTGCGCCAGTTTGGTCATTTTGGCGAATCCTCCGGCGATAGTGACGCGGCTGACCGGATGGTTGCGGATATATTTCATCATGCCGCCGACAAAATCGCCCATATCGATCAGCGCGGATTCGTGCAGGTTGTAATATCCTTTCACCGCCGCTTCCGAGGTGGATCCGGTGGCCCCTGCAATATGCGTCAGGCCTTCCGCACGGGCAACGTCAATACCGCGGTAAATCGAGTGTATCCACGCCGAGCAGGAAAAAGGAATGACGATGCCCGTGGTGCCGAGGATGGAAATGCCTCCCAGTATGCCAAGGCGGGGGTTGAGGGTTTTTAAGGCGAGTTTTTCGCCGTCAGGAACCGAGATTTCAATTTCTACGTCCGGATTTGCATTGTGCGCTGCGGCGATTTCGGTGATCGCGGTGTACATCATCTGGCGTGGTATGGGATTGATGGCAGGCTCGCCCACACCAAGTGCAAGTCCGGCTTTGGTGATGGTTCCCACCCCTGAACCTGCCTTGAACACAATGCCGGATCCTGCGGGAAGCAGGCGCAGTGTGGCGCATATCAACGCACCGTGCGTTACGTCCGGATCATCTCCTGCATCCTTAATAACTACGGCAAAGGCGGCATCCCCGCGACGTTCGTGTTTTGCCAATGAGAATGCAGGGCGTTGTCCTGCGGGCAACAGCACTTCCACTGGATCGGGGAAGTCACCCGTAATTAATGCCGTAAATGCAGCCTTGGCGGCGGCTGTTGCACACGCGCCCGTCGTCCATCCCTTACGCAGGGCAATAGTGGGAATGTCATCACTCATGGCATTATTACTATAGTAAAATTCATTAAATTCATATTAAATCACAGGCCTTATGACCAAAGGATTAATGATAGCGGCACCGCGCTCCGGCTCGGGAAAAACCACGGTGACTCTCGGTTTACTGCGTGCATTAACCCGCAGAAATCATGTTGTTTCATCGTTTAAATGTGGCCCTGATTATATTGATCCGGCCTTTCACCGCGTGGCAACCGGCCAGCAAAGTTATAACCTCGACAGCTGGACGATGCCTGAAGCGGTGCTGGATAACAACTTTGCCCTCGGCGCGGAAGGGGCTGATATCGTGGTGGCGGAAGCATCGATGGGGCTTTTTGACGGGGTGGCTACCAAAGGGGCATCGGGCGACGGGGCATCGGCGGATATTGCCGCACGGTTTGGGTTGCCTGTCATTTTAGTAATGGATGTGAGCGGGCAATCCCAGTCGGCGGGGGCTATCGCCATGGGCTTTCGTGATTTCCGCAAGGATATAACCATCGCGGGGGTGATTTTGGGTAATGTCGCCAGCGAGCGCCACCACATGCTGGCGCAGCGCGGCGTGGAGAGTGTGGGCATGCGGGTGTTCGGGGCATTGCCGCGTGGCGGCGTGCCTACCATTCCCGAGCGTCATCTGGGGCTGGTGCAGGCCAATGAAATTCCGAATGTGTTGAAAATGGTGGATGATCTGGCCGATGCGATGGAAAAACATCTGGATGTGGAGGCGATGATTCTGGCGGCGGGTGAAGTGTGGATGCCCAAACATGTTAGTGGCAGCGCTATCAGGCCACCCGCCAAGAAAATCGCTCTGGCATCGGATGTGGCATTCTCGTTCATCTATCCGCATATCCTCGATGCGTGGAAAGCATACGGTTGCCAGATTTCCTTGTTTTCGCCGCTGGCAGATGAAGCGCCCGATCCGGCAGCGGATATGTGCTGGTTGTCAGGAGGCTACCCAGAACTTTATGCCGAATTGTTGTCAGGAAACCGGAATTTTATCGAAGGCCTGCGTGCTTTTGCGCAGCATAAACCGGTGCATGGGGAATGCGGCGGTTACATGGTGTTGGGGGAGTCGCTGGTGTGCGCCGATGGTAAAAGCTGGCCAATGGCGGGACTATTACCGCTGAATACCTCATTCGCCCAGCGCAAGTTGCATCTGGGCTACCGCGCGGTGGAATTGCTGGCCGATTCCCCCATCGGGAAAAAAGGTGAACTGGTGCGCGGCCACGAATTCCATTATTCCCATATTACCGAATTGGGTGCTTCACAGCCGCTCGGCAACGCAACCGATGCGAATGGAAAATCATTAGGCAATGTCGGGCAAAAGGTAGGCAATGTGACGGGCAGTTTTTTCCACGCCGTGGCTGCTTAGGCAGGTATTTTAGCCGCTTGTTGTCTATTATAAAACCAGCCGCTGGCAGCACCCAGAACCACCCAGAACAGCGCCATAGTAGCAAGCGATGCTGCGGCAAATTCGGCGTTCAGTTCCGGAGGCACTACGCCACCCACAGGGGATTTTGGCGCTCCCAAAATATGCGGTGCCGTCATCAGTGCAACACCACAACACTTTGCAATATTTGAGTGTTTGAATACGATCAGGTACAGAGCGCCTGCGGTTGCAACTACTGCCGACAACCACCAGAGCTGGCGCTCGGCCAGATCGGCTACCATGGTAGCAGGTAATTCCGGCGCAAGGCCAAATCCCGGAGCCAGTGAAAACACCCCAAATCCGGCTAATCCCCAGAGGATGCCGCGCTGTGTATCCATCTGTCCACCCTGAAGGGTAAAAGCACCGACCAGAATCAGCGCGTAACCAACACCCACGCCAAGGTCGGCAAGCAAGCGGTAGGCATTGCGTTCGAATCCGTTGGCGGGTTCCCACGCTTCTTCCTCATGTTCATGTTGGTGGGAGGCGGCCATAGTCGCTTCAGCGGCTTCTTTTCTTTGTGCTTCGGCATTTTCATAGATCTCTGCCTGAAGAATTAGAGGAGTCAGCTTTACGCTCTGAACGCCAAATACAAAAACGCCTGAAAGAAGGCCAGCAATTAAAGCGGTGAGGAGGATTTTATACATAAAACTTAGTGGCAGGGAAATGCCGAGGAGTGGCGAGTATCGTGCGCCGCGTTGTGGACTACGTCGATATGGGAAAAACCGATGAGAAAAATACAGGCAGACCCCAGCAAAATTGCAACAAGTGATGCTGCCTTGCTTTCTGTGGCACTTTTAGCTGAACTGCCAGCGATGGTGGTGACTGTGGCCATACGTTAGTCCTTACAAAATAGTAATGGTAAGAAACTACGCAGGATGGCGGTTCTAGTCAATATGAATTCGGCTGGTTTACGAGTTGGCGAGGTCTTTGGCAATCTGTTCGGATTTTTTAAGTGCGCCGCCGATGGCCTGATGCATGTCGTAATAGAGATATTCTGCCAGCCTTCCGCCAAAATAATAATCTTTGTAGGCATCCGTACTTAAATGCCCCTGATATTGGGTGAGCTTGGCTAGATTGTCAGTATCACGCACAGGGTACATGGGTTCGGAGCTTGCGCTGTGGGCTTCCGGATATTCTTCGCTTATCCATGTGACGGGCTGGGTGCCGAGTTCAAAATGCTTGTGTTCAATGATGCGGGTGAAGGGCACTGCTGCCGATGTGTAATTAATGACCGCCAGTCCCTGAAAATCTTCGATTTCATGGCAGTAGTGTTTGAAGTGCATGCTGCGATACAGCAATTTTCCAAATTGGTAATCGCAAAAGGCATCAATGGCTCCGGTAAACAGCACTTTTTTGGCCATGGAATTGAAATGCTCGCGATTGGACAAATAATCCACGCCCATCCGCACTTCGCTGCCCTTGAGTAGTTTTTCAATAATCGGTGTATAGCCGCCGATGGGGATGCCCTGATGAATATCGCTGAAATAGCTGTCGTTATAATTCAGGCGGACAGGAATGCGTTTTAAGATGGAAGAAGGCAGCGTTTTGGGTGCTTGCCCCCATTGTTTCTCGGTGTAGCCCTTGATGAAAATATTGTAGATTTCCTCACCTACATTTGACAGTGCGTAGTCTTCGAGTGAGTCGTCGATAGCACCTTTGAAACGCACTTCTTCCAGTTTTTTCTTTGCGTCCTCGGGCGTTTTAACACCCCAGAGCTGGTTGAATGTTTCGAGGTTGGGGGGGAAGGAAAATCGCTTGCCTTCAAAGTCGACTTTAACGGTGTGGTGGTAGTGATTGAATTTTGCAAACTGTGTGATCCAGTCCCAGATGCGCTGGTTGGAGGTGTGGAAAATATGCGCCCCGAAAAGATGCAGATTGATGCCATCCCTGTTTTCAGTGTAGCAATTGCCGCCAATATTCATGCGCTTTTCCAGCACAAGACAGCGATATCCTTTTTGGGTGAGCTCATGAGCGCAGGTGGCGCCATAGAGTCCTGAACCCACAATCAATATATCCCAGTCTTTATTCGTCTTCATACTCATGCAGTGGCTAAATTATTCTTAATCAAGTTACATCTGATGGACTCTGTTTAATCAATCTAAAATAATATATTTCTCTGCTTTGTAAAAAAACAACCTAACCCGAAGGTTAGGTTGCAAGCTTCACATGGTTTATTCTGTAATTATTAGCGTGCCAGACTTGTAGCGACGGTGGTGTAAAGAGTATTTAACTGGCTCCCCACAACAGTGATAGCAGCGATAGCCGCAACAGAAATTAACGCGGCAATAAGGCCGTATTCAATGGCGGTTGCGCCTTCTTCATTTTTTAAAAAACGTTTCAGCATGTTCATATGGCTACCCTTATGTATGTATCTACCGCTGATCTCATCAGCTTTATAAATTCTAACAAATACAGAATATCACGGCAATATAAAAAATTATAAAAAACAATGGATTAATTAAGTATTGATAAGTATTTTTAGCCAAATTGCATCTAATGCGGAACGTAAAAATTTATCATCTCAGAAAAGTTCAATATATTCGATGTTGGTAAGTAATTTTTAATAACAAAAATTAGTGTTTTTGTCATAAATAGCGGCAAAATAAATGTAAAATCACGGGGTTTCATTAATGAAAAACTAGGGTATATTCGCTCCAGAACAGTTCCTTTAGCGGCTAGTCAGGTAGGCTTAATGATAAAGTTCAGAGAATTTCAGTGTGTGGCGGGTGCCCTTTTGTTGACTTTGGGCGTGTATTATAGCGCTTATGCCACACCAGAAACAGCTTCATCTCCAGCAACAGCTATCGAAGCCACGTCTGCTACAGTAGCCATGCCACCAGTAATAGAAGCAGCGACTGCGCCAGCGATGGTAAGCGAAGCAGCTACGTCAACAGCCCCAGAAACAGCCACGTCACCGGCATCAGCAATTGAAGCCGCGACTGCAACAGATGATGTTGCCGTGTGCGCACCGGGAAGTATTGCGGATGCCAACGCACAGTATGCGGCTGGATGGCGTTTTTACAACGGCAAGGATGTTGCCAAAGATTATCAGTATGCCGCCCAGTGCTGGATTAGCGCAGCAGAGCAGGGATTACCAGTGGCTCAATACGTCGCTGGCATTGCTTATGATACACCTATTGGCGTCCCCAAAGATCGATTTCAGACGGTGAAATGGTGGACGCTTGCGGCCAAGCAGGGACATCCCGAGGCGCAATATAATCTCGGCGTTGTTTACAGTACAGGTATAGGTGTTGATAAGAATGATACCGAGGCATTCAATTGGTATCAGAAAGCCGCTCAGCAGAATGTACTCAAGGCTGAATATAATCTGGCGACCGCTTACCATAACGGCACCGGTACCGAAAAAAATGATGAAGAAGCCGTGAAATGGTGGAGAAAAGCGGCTGATGAAGGAAGTTCCGAATCTCAATATCAGTTGGGTGCAGCCTACGATAATGGTACAGGGATTGAGAAAGATCCGGCGATGGCTGTAACGTGGTATCGCAAGGCAGCAGAACAGGCCAATGCCGACGCGCAGTATAGTTTGGCAGTGTCATTGCATCTTGGTTCCGGTGTTGAAAAAAACGATCAGGAAGCCTTCGAATGGTTTATGAAATCGGCAAAGCAAGGGAATGCCAAGGCGCAGTATAATGTTGCCGTGTCCTACGCGGAAGGGCTAGGTACCGACAAAGATAGCGAAAAAGCGACTAAATGGTACATGAGATCGGCAGTGCATGGATTTGCCAGAGCGCAATACTATCTAGCATCGGCTTATAAAAATGGCACCGGCGTGAAAGCCAGTGATAAAAAAGCAGCGATTTGGTTTCGCAAGGCCGCAGAGCAGGGGGATGCTGATGCGAGGTATGAGCTAGGGTTATGTTACTATCGCGGTTTCGGAATCCGTAAGGATATGGTGCTTGCCTATGCATGGTTTAATTTAGCAGTGGCAAAGGGACATAAGGAAGCCCTTGAGATGCGGGATAAGGTTGAAAAAACTCTGAGTCCGGATGAAATTCTGGAGGGCCAGAACATGTCAAGAGATGGAAAAAACCCTAAAAGTAGTTTTTGGAAAACGCTGTTCTAAGTTAGAATAGTTTTTACTATTTTCTGTAATTATCATCGCATAACCAGAATTTGAAAGTATCAGTGATGATGCCATTGCGGCTTTATGTCTAACCAAATGGCGGTAGTCCAAAGGTTCTTTGTTTTGTATGGGCTGCTTATTGCTTTAACCGTATTTCAGGTGGCATTTTGGGATAGCACCAACGAAATCATCCCTGATATGGAAATTGTGCCTGATCTTCCCAGCGAAACAGAAGCAAAAATTTTAGCACTGGGAGACGATCATTTTTTTTTCCGCTGGCAAGCCTTTAATTTGCAAAATGCCGGATGGACCTATGGCCGCAATACGCCGCTAGATCAATTCGACTACCGGAAGCTCTATTTCTGGTTCAAGATGATGGATACCTATGACGATGAATCCAACTTTATCCCCACACTGGCGAGCTACTATTACAGCCGTACCACCCGCGTAGATGATCTTAAATTTCTCGTGCATTACCTGTACGAATATTCAAGGTACAGACTGGAACAGAAATGGTTCTGGCAAGTAGAAGCCGTTCACATTGCTGACCATAAAATGAATGACAGGGATCTGGCTTTACAGATGGCACTGCCATTGCTGCAATTACACAATGTTCCCATCATTATCAGGGAATTGCCTGCTTTTATCTATGAGCGCAGGGGGGAAATGGACAAGGCTAGGGAAATTATTGAAGAAATTAAAGGGGATACCGTTCTTCCTAAGGGAGAGCTGAATTTTATGACCTATTTTCTGGAAGACCGCCTGAAAAAGCATAACGCCAAGACACTCTACTTCAACGAGAGGACGTCTTCTTCTGGTAAAACAAAATAATATTGATGTTTTTCAGTATATTGTTTTTTTAGCGCTATGGAGGGCTGTCGTTTATGTAACAAATGTTTCATATCATGTGATTGGTGCTAACAGGCGTAGTTTTGTAGAATATAAGGATATTATACTCATTTATAAGAAACTATTATGGCCGACATAATTACATACAATGACGAACCGCCGCGTCCTGCAGCCGTAAGCCTGTCCGAAGCAGGCGTAAGACTGTCCGAAACAAAAGATGCCGAATCGTTACCGACCACACAGAACGAAGCCAACATGCTGGCTGGTTTTCAGGCGGACAAAGACGCCATGGACAGGTTATCTAAAAAAATAAAAGGTTCGTTTAATGCCGACGATGTCGATAGGATGTTTAAATCACTGGCATCAACAGAAAAAAAATCTCCCCAAGATATCGAGCGTGACAAAGAAACGCTCAAAAACCTGAAAAAACTGTATGAGAATGCTTTTGATAATGAAGGCAATCCCAAGTCTGGCAAGGAACAGGAAGCGAAAGATTTTAATGTCGCCGTTCAGGCGCAGATGCTGGCATCGCAGTTAACCGCCGTTGAGGGTGATCCTGCCAAAATCAAAGTGATTATGGATCAGTTGAATTCGCTTTCAGCAGGGAATAATGCCGCTGCCCAGCAAGTTATTGCCGCTGCTGTAGGGCAGGCAAGCAGCATGTTTATGGCGGCGCAAAGCGCGATAGAAACGGTGGCGGCCATTGCGAGTGGAGCTATGTCTTTGATTACTGGTGCCGCCAGTGCTGTGGGTAGATTCTTGAATGGCGATGAAGTCGCTAAAAATGCCGAGAAATTCTTCAAGTCCATCAACGAAGCGCAATTGCAGAATTTTGGTGTTGGAAATGATAACGCAGCAAAAGCCGATATGCTCCGCAGGGACTTTAATCAGCTTCAGCTGTTGAACCCAAATGGTTCGGATTCAAAACTGCAATTCTTTAACACCGATGTAAATAATCCAATTTCAGAAATTGACCGACTGAAGGCCTTCCGCGCGGAAAGACCTGCGATCGAGAGTTCACTCACCAACCTTGTTGCGTTTAAGAATCACATGATTGAGTTTGAGTTGAAAGGTGATGCTTCCAAAAAACCAATCGACATAAATGCGCTGCTGCCTAAAGTGCGCTCCAAGATGGACGAGATTGAATTGATACAAATGCAGATTGTTAAAGCGATCGAAGATAAGCAACTGGTGTCTGAAGAGCAGCTTAAAGAAGCACGGAAACCTTTGATCAAAGCGCAAGCCGACCTCAAAGCGATCATTCAGGCTAATCTGGTGATGGCTCCTGTAAGCATGCAATCGACGAGTGTGACGGCTGCGCTGCCTACGTCCGGTTTGTCATATTCTACGGAAACCACGACACCAACTGACCCAAGCAAAACATCCGGTGCCTATTTATCCTAGAACCGTTTTTTTTGTTGATTGAATGAGCTGTGACCAGTTTTTAACTGGTCTTTTTTATTGGAATATTCTTTAACCACTGCACATAGGCGATCACTAAAGTTTAATCATGAGTATATATAAATTCCCCTCACAATCTCCGGTTCAGGAGGTGCTTTTCCATCATGCGAATGATCGCCCACCCATTGCACTTTTAACGGCGGCGGAAGGTGCGACGGCAGACCAGCTTTCGGTGATTCGCAGGGCGATGGGTTCGGGGGGCTGGAATTGCGTGCCCGTCACAGTGGGCGGCAAAGACCAGTTGCAGGTGAGTGGTTTTCAAAAAGAACAACAGCTTCTTAGCTTCATGCGGAATTATCATTTCTGTGAAGGCGAACCGGAATTCGTAGCCGAGGCGGGCGATCACGCCAAGCGCAGTGTCAGTGAATGGTTGCAGGACAAAAGTCTTGAGCTGTCGGGGTGGAGCTACATTGTTGGCGACGTGTCGTTACTGGCGTCAGGCATCATGAGCGGCAGGAGCAAGGAGATTGCCTCCGGTTTGTTTTATACGGCAGGCGGAGCCATCTTAGCCCGCTATGGCAACGTAAAGACAGAGCATCACCTTAAAGAGGTGGCGGAAATTACGGGTGAATATCTTCAAAAACAGGCGATGGAATTGCCGGAAGATTGCGGCCTGTTCTCCATTATGAAAGAAAAAAAAGATGGGGTTTTGCCGACGATAGACCGGTTTCTAACGCGCTACCCGTCACAGGCGACGATCGGCATTTATTCGCTCGGTTCCATATCCATGTTGCAGTCCGGCCTGAAGCACGGAAAGTTTCTGGATGTGGGCTATGGCGGGGTGGCGACAGCGGCGAATGCTGCAGCTATTTTGCTGCCTGAAAAATGCAAGCGTGACCAGCACGAAGTACCGGCATCCGGCAGCCCCGTCAATCAATGGTGGAACTGGATGCAGGAAAAACCGCTGCGAATGGTGGGGGCTGCTTACATGGTGGGGGCGGGGTTGCTCGGTATGAGTGCGTACCGCGAGTATAAGGACAATCCCAAACAAAGAAGTTATATTTTTAAATTCGTGACTGCCGCAAGTTACCTGATCGGTGACGCATTGATTGCAATTTCCAGCAAAGAGCATACAAATGCAGACGGTACATTTGATAAAGATGAGCAACGGCGCATTGAAGCACTGGTAGCGGAAGCGATTTCTCGTCAGCCTAAGGAATTGCAGATGCCGCTTTTGCATAATGTTGCGGGATTTCTTGCTGACCAGAAGGAAATGAGCGGTACATCGATGAGCATTGCTAAATCATTGGAAGAACAGCTCATGCGTATGAGCAATAATCCTTGGGCGATGAGGGCGGATTCAGGCTCAGGGGCAGCGGCCTTTTTGAACCGGTGACCGTAATGCGCACAAGAACGCTCCTATTCTTAGCTTTTTGTTGTGTATTGCCGTGTGCGTCCGCACATGCGCTCAAAACCATGATTATATTGGATGAAAGCAATAATAGGAATAATACTAACGTAAACGGGCCGTTGCAGCTTGTTTCGTCCAATCCGTATGACCGCCAGATCCTCGATGTGGCGCCGACCAAGATCACCTTTACTTTTAGCCAGCCGATAAAACCCGATAAAAGCTCATTAAAATTGTACAATGCTACCGGCAGTGAAATTGACGTGGGCAATCTTGAGTCTCAGGGCTTGAATATGTCGGTATCTGTTGCCGATCTAACCTATGGTAGGTACACCATAAAATGGCGTGCGCGGTGTCTGTGTGACGACGATACCCAGCTCAGTGACAGCTTCCATTTCACGATAAAATAATTCCGCTGCCGATTCTTATATTTTGTACTGGTTTTTTTGCCGGTGGCGTACTATTTTTAGCATCCATTGCATATAAGTTAAAAAATAATAATGTTTTTAAAAACATACTTGCTGCGGGTGAGGGCTTAGGTGAAAAATACAACGGTAAAACTCCTTGGGGTTGGATTATTCTGCATGGCTGTGCAGGTTGCTCCTTGTTACGCAGATGCCGATTTTTACGTGGAATTAGGCAAGGACACGACCAAAGAGGAAGCTATATCCGAATGGAAGTCGCTGGTTTCAAAGCATAAATCGCTCTTAAGCAAATTACAGTATTATCCTAAGTCCGTGATGCAGGGAGGGGTGGCGGTCAGCACCCGAATTCAGGCGGGCCCGATTAATAACAAGGCCAAAGCCCAGAAAATCTGCTCCAAACTATTTACCGATAATATTCCGTGCTTCGTGATTGAAGGCATCGATAATGCTCCGCCGACGCAGGTAATGAATCTTTCTGATCATCCGGATAAACCGGCAGGCCTCCCGTGGCTGACCGCATCATCAGACGACATCCAGCCGCCAACGCCGGTAAAAGAAGCATCTGCTTTGCCGTGGCTGAACCAAACGCCGCCTGCTAACAGGCAGGGACAGGTTCAGGTGGCGGAAGCTATCCGCGTGCCGCTGACCGATAATTTTAATCCCGAGGGCAATGGCAAGGTGACCGTTAAGGCGTTGCCGGATATTAAACCGACATTTCGTAAACAGCTTTCCGAGGAAAAACCTGCTGCAGGCGCTGCCAGCGGTGCAGGGTGGCTGACGGTGGACACGTTTCCTAATGAAGACGTAGCCACCTCGTTCTGGGAAGAAGTGCATTCCTCTCTGCCCAAAAAGACCAGCAGTCTGCATGTGAGAGTATTGAAGCCGCTGATGGTGGAAAAACAGGCGAAAGCCTCGCTCAGCATCGGGCCATTTGCCAGCAACAACGAGGCGCTGGCGTTTTGTGACACGATTCAGGCCAAGGACAGAGGGCTGAACTGTAGTTATCAGGGCAATGCCGGAGATACGCAACTGGCGCAGCTGGTCGGTTCTTCCGGTAATCGCCGCTCCGGTGAAGTACGCAAACAATTTGCCCAGAATGCATTCTCAAATATTGCTCCTGCTGCAGGGCCAAGCAAGCAATATTGGGTTCAGGTGCTTTCGGCTTCTAACCAGATGGATGCGCTGCACCAGTGGGACTCCATGAAGACCAGCAATGCCGACCTGCTCAAGGGAATGCGCAGCAGCGTGTCACCTTCTGCCACCGATAAAAACGAGTTTGTCGTGCGTGTTGGCCCGATCGTGAATAACGATGATGCCGTCAAGTTCTGTACCAAGCTGCAAGGCAGAGGAATTGCTTGCAGGGTGCTGCTCTATTCCATCGGGTCGTAATCGCCTTATCTAGCTGTTTTAATTGATAAATATCTGCTATTGGCTATTCTGTGGCGCAGGTGGTGCGGATATTTCAGGCAAATGTTGAAAAATAATAAATTATCCTCTGGAATTCAAAAAGCGAGTTTGCTATAGCTTTCGCCTCTTAGTGCGTTTTGTGGATATTCCTCGATAGCTCAGCGGTAGAGCATTCGACTGTTAATCGAATGGTCGCTGGTTCGAATCCAGCTCGGGGAGCCAACGCTTGATCCGTTAGTGTCATCACGGTCCGCAAAATCAAGTCTCGGAGCCGCTGAGGACGCAAATTGCGTCCAAGCAGCCTCTATACTTCGTTGACATCCGGGGTATTTTAGGGGTACAAACCGAGCAAATGCACCCCAGCTAATATTTCTTGTATCTCATGTCCAAGTCTCTGTCGGACGCAGCAGTTCGGAATGCAAAGCGACACTCATTCACCTAAATGACTCTCTAATTTCAGAGCCTTTCGCATGCGGCGGAAGATTAGACACATGGTTTGCGGACACTATTAGAAGCAGATTCCGTTGCACTTTTCCTCACCTGGCTACGAAGCTTGTCTATTGGATGCTCAATGAATCGCCATAATAAATATGCAACCAGATAAATTAGCGGCAAGCAAACCACGAAAAACAGATTTGATTAAGGACGAAGAGTTGGAAAGACGGTGACCACGACTAGACCAACCCAATAATGGCAGAGAAATACGGGGTAGCTCAGTCTGCCACACATTTTATCGATGTTACCAACTTTCGCGCTAGATGGGGTGAAGGCAGACAGCAATATCAAAAGCAAAGCGTTTGCCACAATCGCCACATATAGACCTGCCATCATTGGGTCATTGTATACGTGCCGCCTTGTAGAGTGAAAGATTAAAAGAGCGGCCACTCCTAGAATCACCTTCCAAGATACCCGTGGAAAATTGATCCTTGCAAAATGATAAATTAACGAGCCAATGCTAAATGGTAAGGATGCGGCAAGAGGAGAGTTGTACCGCATTTCGTAGGGATAATCTTGGGTGATAGCCAAAATGGTATACCCGACACTTATTGCCAACCAGATAACTACAGATGTTTTGTTTCTAACAAGAAATGGCATCAGAAGATAGAATATCCACTCCACGGAAATTGACCACGCGACTGGTATAACCTGCATATTAAATACGTGAGTGTTCAAATTTCCATTTAAACCAATATAATCAATGAGCGTTAATGAAATAACAAATCCGGTCGTTGTGCTTGGTAAATGCATTACATTAAATACTGGATGCCTCACATCTGATAACATTAACAAGGTGACGATGGATACCAACGTAATGAACAAAAAAGGCGGGAAAATTCGCAGCACCCTGTTGAAATAGAATATTAAGATGCCACCTTGGCGCTTCAGATAAACTTCATTCAACACGAGTGTCATCAAATAACCACTGAGCAAGTAAAACCCAAACACCGCGTATCCTCCAGCGGCAGCAGGTAATTTCCCCATATGCGTAGCGGATACAAATGTTGCAAGTATAAGACGATAGATTCCAAACATTATTTATACTTTCCGTTCAGTAATTGTCATAACACACCTCGTTCGGTTATGGCGTCAATGCGCTATGCGCATCGAATACCATATCTACGGCTTGACTTACAATGCTAGTTCTTTCAACAAGCAGTTCACGCTTTTTTGAAGGCAGATGGTGAGATGATTGGACCCAATAGGTCCGCAGGCACTCATTCATTACTCAGCAAAAACCACTCTCAGAGCTAGTTTGGTAGATAATTAAGTTAAAATGTTTCAATGTGTTAATAAATATAGATAGATAGATAGATAGATAGATAGATAGATAGATAGATAGATAGATAGATAGATAGATAGATAGATAGATAGATAGATAGTTGAGTCGCTATATGTACGATATTCCAGAAACTGGATTTTTGAGACTGCCACAAGTGCTAAGTGTAATTCCCCTTGGGGAGCCAACTAGCTAAGGCTAAAAGACTGAACGGGAATTATACTTCCCGTTTCTTTCGTGCTTGGGTTGCACTAGTTTTTCATGAGCATTACTCAGCAATTGCTCGATTTTCGTTTCAGTGTATTTTTCCATCGCTTCATTATCCCCTAGCAGCGCAGGTTTAATATGATGGTTGGGATCGGAGTAATTATAGTACTCAAATGCACCCCATAGTTTGTGTTTTTCTGAATTGGGCATTTGATCATCCAGCCTTAAGAATAGATGCCCGAGCGTCTGGGTGTAGATAGCTTTTTTATCAGCATGCTCTTTAGGGCTGCTTCCTTCACCCAATTCATGTTCCGGAACGTGGTATTCGCCGTATTTTTTTTCCAGATCGTTCCATGGCGAGCGCATATCACCGATGAAAGGAAATTGATCTACAATTTTCAGCGCATCGGCCAGTCGTGCTTTTTCTCTGTTGATACTAATCCGAGAAAGATGTGCCAGATCTGTAGTCGTTATTTTTTTATGTACTTCTTCTAATCGTTCGAGTTCTCGAACTGAAAATTGTATTTCACCAAGAAGACGGATTTCAGCATCAATTAAAGAATATTCTGATGGTTCTTTGCTCACATTGGTGTTTGGATCTACAGAGAGAATGTCACGCTTGCCCTTGAGCATGTCCATCAAATGTCGTCTTGATGTTTGGTACCATTGTGCTTTCTGCGATTCTGCCCATTGCATCTTCGGCATTTCAGATGGCGGTATGAGCGGAAGAATATGCATAGGAAGCCTGATATTTTTCTTTTCTTTCGGATCACTTTCCCACTCTTTGGTATCTACAAGCTTAACCGTGCCCATGGCCGATCGTGGCATAACCGCATGATAACCATGCGGTATAATTTCACTACAAAGAACAGATACATGGGTAATATCCTTATTCTGCATAAAGAGCGGATATTCAAATAACCGAAGATTGGTATCGGGCGGGCTGGAATCACATGCCATAGTGATCGTTCCTCTCGCATTGTCAGCAAATTCTTCAGAAATAGTGCGCCAAAATTGATTCCGTTGTGTTTGTGTGCAAGCCCAAGGTTGCGAAGGTAAAATAATATCTACGTTATGCTTGTCGATCAGTGAATTGATTAGATGATAATTACGTTGATCTTCATAGGTGGTAAGGCCATCGGTTTTTCGCATGACTAGCCGATATGCTTTGGCCAATTCTTTATTCTGAGACGTCGGTGGCGCACCTCGCTCTACTTCCATCGGACGGCCGCGTGACCAGAAAATCTGTCGTTCGGGGTTGGCAACCTTAAGGTGCTCACGATATTCATCAAGCAGATCCTTTATATAGCCGTGCCGGATCTCGCTCGCACGGATCTGCGCATCGTCCTGCCTATGAGGTTGATTAACATTGAATGCCATACCTTAAAGTATAGACGTAAGACATTAATAAATTATTGTTAATAAATACGCTTTAAAATAATAATAATATCAACAAAATCAGCGTGTTAATGTATTTTTATTAGTACCCAGTATACGGAGCCATCCTTTCAAGTAGCTTATCTTTTAATGCTTAATCACCATATCGACGACGTGGCCTGATTCTTCCGAGTTCTTAATTTCAATCGTTCTGTCCGGCCCTGTGGTGAAGCCCAGACGCTTGGCCTGCTCGGGCGACACGCGGACGGTGTAATGGCCCGCCGGAATGCCATTGAGTAAATAATAGCCGTCAAAGCTGGTGCGGGTATCTTTGATGATTTTGCTGTCAGCGCCTACGAGTTCGATCTGAACATTGGTGGCGGGTTTACCTGTGCCTGACGGGTCTTCAATCGTCACGGTGCCATCAATATCGCCGCTGCTGCTGATAGGGAAATCAATGAATGTCGGCACGCCCGGACGCGTGACCACATCCACACCGCCCGTCATGCTCATTAGGTATGGATTTTCGAGGCTTTTGCCATCCAGCACAATGCTGCTGCGGCTGTCTGGCGTAATGTTGCGCAGCAATATATTCCCGTCTTTATCGGTGGGGGCATTGGTGCTGCCACGGTTGACGAAGAACTTCGCATTTTCAACCGGCGTATCCCCTTCGTTAAATACCCCGTCGCCGTTACGGTCCTGAAAGGCGCGAGCCGCGATAATGCCGCTGCTGGCCGTTGCATCAGGGAAGAGCTTAAATTGGCCGCTACGCGGGTCTTGCCCGAAGCTCAGCGAAACGGTGAAACCAATGGCGTTGGTGCCGTTATCGGCGTGGCTGGCGTTTGCACCCAGTAAGAATTTTTTAAATTTCCTGTTCACGCCCACGGTGTAGGTGGTGAGCCGCTGGTTGATAAGCTGGCGGTCGACTTCCAGAATACTGTTTGTTTCGGGCGTAAAATTATACTGCCCCGACATTAACAGCGTCTGGATATCCTTTTTCGGCGTTACCCCGTAAATCACATCGCCGCGCATGATGAGCTGCTGTATCGGAAAGCTCATAATAAAGTCGCCGGTGGTTTGCTTGTTGAGCGGGGTGGAGGTGATGGGCTGGCCGATGATGGCGGACAGCGAGTTATTGGTTGGGGTGGTGTCGGTGATGTAAATGAGATTGTTGGACAGCGCCAGACGCTGAATGGCGGTTGCCACGCGGTAGCCCACTGTGTCCACCTTGCGGCCAGAGTCATAAACGATGTGGGAGGCGGTGACACCGTTATTCAGGCTCGGGATATAGGGCAGTTTGATTTGCGTGTCGGCGCGTGCGGTGGTGCGGCTTTTGACGGGGTCGGTGATGCTTTCCGTGTAATCGCTGATGAATCTGTTCATGAATTGCTGGTGGCTCGCCGACAGGCTGATATCGTAGATATTATCCTGCAATGATACCTGTAACGCGTTGCCGTTGCTTTTCGTATCATGGGCAAAATCCGTGCGCCCGTATATGCCTGCGATGGTGGTTGCCAGCCCGCTGGAAATGTAATTGCGGGCGACATCGTCAGGGGTGGTGAAGGACGCTGCATTCGCAAACAGCGAGAGATTATTGAATATACCGTATTCATATTCCAGCAAGGTGCGTGGCGTTCCCTTTACGACCGCGCTTTGCAGCGGAGTGACGCCCGACAGCGTGGCGACGTTCTGGTTTTGCGTCAGGATGTCGAAGCTGCTGGTATTCTGCTGGCTCACCGACGCGCGGAAATATGATTTACCCTGCGGTGTCAGGTCATCTGATACATAGAATTTTTTGATTTCCTCGCGGGTTTGCCCGAAGGGGCCATAAAACACGAGGCGTACGACGTTCAGTCCCGATAGCAACGGCACATCGACAAATTCGTAACGGCCATTACCCGATGCGCGCTGGAACGACAACAGCTGGTCGTTGCGGTATAGCTCAACATCCCAGCTGGGCGGCAAATCGCCTTGCAGGGTTGTACGATCGAAACTGGTGGCGCGGTCATACGGGATATTCGAGATGAGAACGCCGCGCCCTTGCTGCCCCAATGCGGTCAGCGGCATTTGCTGCGTATTGATATCGCCTAATTCCACATCCCTGATTTCATTCGCAGTAATGATATCGCCAAGCGTTGTTTTCTTCAGCCATTCATTGTCCTGCAATATCTTACCATCCGGATCGCGGCGGCTGAGCGTCCAGCGCAACTGGCTGAGTTTTTGTGTCTCGTCGGCGGTGGCGTAGATGCTACTGTGCATGTACAGCAGGTCGCTGTTGACCAGCGCGGTGACATCGTTGTGTAAACCGGTGTGGGTCTGCTGGTCATAACCTGACGTGTAGGTAACATCGCTAAACGGAACAGTATAGAGTTTGTAGGGTGTTTCCATTCGGGGAAATGGCCCCTCCGGTGCGCCTTGGGTATTTTGTCCCAGCTGGGTACGCTGCTTATCGCGCTCGGCAGCTTCCTGTGCGGCAAGCTTTATACCTTCATGCGGAATAACCGTCAGCGATTGCGATGCGAACGTAAATTTGAAATCAAGCGGGAACCACTGGCTGAGCAACTGTGCGTCCACATAGATTTCATCGGCGTGGATTTCCACCTGATTGGCGGCAAAATGCTGGCGCTGTCCGGCGATGATGACTTCGTTGCGGGCGACATCGAGGCTGAATGTATTTTCAACGCCAAGAAACCAGCCTTCGGCTTGTCCTTCGCGTGGCATTACCTTGATGGCAAATTGCAATGCGTTGGAAAGCTGCCCGAGTGGCAGCATGAGATTATTTTTGTTCGCGTAACCCGGAATGGAATCGGAAAGAACGGTTTTTCCTGCGCGTAATTCGATCAAAACCAGATCGTCGTCGGAACGCTCAATGAATTTGACCGGCGTGTTATCGGTGGCAAGTGCGTAATGCGGCGATGCAATGCCTGCTAATGCCAGCACACAAAAACCGTATATAGATGCATTTGCTCGCACTGACATAGGAATAGATAGTCGTCAAACCCCTGTTAAAAGCCAAAAGGGGCGGCTCATCGCCACCCCTTTCGGACTTTAAGAATTGATGTTTAGTTATGCTTAGTAGTGAACGCTCACGTTGTAGGTACCAGCATAGCTGCCTGCTGCCTGATTAGCGGCAACAGAAAGAAGACCGGTGATGTTGAATGCTTTATTGCCTGCGCCATCGGTAACCAGCGTAATGCTTGGAGCCGTTAAAGCAGCAGTCATGTGTTGTGAACCACTGCTCAGGATTACCGAGCTGTCGCTGACAACGGTGAAGTTGGTGGTTGGGGTGCCGTTAGCAGTGAATACGGCTGGCGATGCGCCGCCGAACCACAATGCTCCGCCGGTGGTGTTACCGTAGCTGTCCACCGTGCTTGCGGTGGTGCTTGGTGCGAAGGTACCAAAACTCATTGGTGTGGTCTGTACCAGAGAAAGGGGGGTGATGACGGTGGCTGTAACGGTGCCTACGGTGCTGTTGCCTGCAAACGCAGTAGCAGCGGTGAGGCTTGTGAATACAGCAGCGGCAGCAGCGAGTTTTAGTACATTTTTCATTTTAACATCCTTCTGTTTAGTAAGTTAATTGTAATTCAAGGTTTAAAAGTAAGTTTATCGAGTGTTTTTCCACCGTCTTCTTCGCGTTCACGATATTCAACCGTAAGCGCATTCTGCGGTGTGTGGGTGAGTGGAATGGTCACATGTCGCTTGGCATTAGGCAGGAGTACTGCCACGCCGCGAATCTGGCCTAACACATTATCGGTATTGCCCTCGGTAATAATGACATCGCCATATACGGACTTGGTGCCTGTCCTGTTGATGGTCACTACGAGGGATTTGTCGGTCACTTTAATGCCGTTTAATTTAACCTGAGCGTCCAGAGCGCCCTTGCGCACGATGACCGGAATCGAAACACCGTATACAGGTATTAAGCGCACCGAGATCTGGTTGTTGGCGACGGCTTTCTTTGCTTCCACATCTTCACCCGTCGTGGCTTCAGGAACAGCACGAAACAGTAAATGGGAGCAGTATTCGCCGTCAGCGGTGGTTTCTGCGGGGCGTGCCATGACTTTAACAGTCTGGGATTCACCCGCCTTCAGCGTCACCTGATGGGGGGAGTAGCGCAGCAAGGAATCAGCGGAGGTGCTGTCTTTGCTGGCGGAGGCATCGTTCAGTTCGGTGTATTTACCATTGTCATCCATGCTCAGATGGGTAAAGGAAATGCGGTAGGTGGCTTCTTTGCTGGCGCGGTTGCTTAAGGTGATCTCAGCGGCCTTTGTTTTTCCATCCAGTACCACACGGGTTGGCGCAACCAGTAAATCTCCTGCGCCGCCGCTGTTGGCCTCATCAGCCGATGCTGTTGTGCCGGTTGCGGCAATGGTAAGAAAAACCAGTGCAGAACGGCGCAAGTGCAAAAAAATATTTTTAAATATCATGTGGTTGCGATTCCAATGAAGTGTTAAAGTTCTTGATACAAGAAATCCTTTTTAAATACCAGCATAATAAATAAAAAATTAATTTTTAAGGCAAAAACTGTGTGATTGCCTTAAGAAAAATTACGATGTAAGGCTAACTCAATCGATATAACTTAAGTTATTTTAAAACAATGATTAAAAATAAAGTTTTCCCGTTAGTCTATTTGCTTATATTCACTGTCCTTCCGGTTGAATCGTGGGCAAAGGCGTTGGGGACGGTGGCGCGCTCCGGTATTTTTCAGCAGCAGACCATTAGTGGAAGCGCCTCACAGCGCAAAGAACTTACCGTGCGCCAGCTTTCCCCAATCTCGTTCGGGGCGTTTGCCAGCACAGGAAACGGCTCTGGCAGCATTACTATCAACCCGTTGGGCATGAGGACAATTTCAGGTAACGTGGCCATGTTGAACGGCAATGAGCCGCAGGCGGCCGAATTCGAGATTCTGGGGCAACCGGATCAGGAAATTACCCTATTTTTACCAGAGCGTGTTACACTGAGCAAAATATCGGGTGGTAGCAGCATGACGATCAGCGGCCTGACCGTTTCGCCGTCTCAAACCGTTAAGCTGGATGCGGCTGGCCGCGTTCGAATTAAAGTTGGGGGAACATTGAGAGTGTCTGGTTTTACGCAAGCGGGACCTTATAATGGCTATTTTGATATCAATGCACAATACACGTACTGATATGACATCCAGAATATTGGTGGCACTATGTCTTGGCATGTGCGGATTTGCTTCCGCGGCCACTGCCCAGAGCGTTCATGCCTCCGTTTCTGCCAATGTGATTGAAGATGTCGTGATTGTAAGCCAGACACCGTTGAACTTCGGTTTTATCTCGGCGGGGCTCAATGGTGGTACTGCCACGGTAACATCCAGCAATCTGCGCTTGCTGACCGGCAACGTGGTTGCGTCAGGAGCGGATTTTTCACGCGCGACGTTCGGGGTGCAGGGAGCCAGTAACCACCCGTATTCCATCCACACTCCTTCGAGCCTGACATTCTCGGTCTCTGCGGATAATCCCGACCTGATTTCCAGTCTGCTGGTTAATAATTTTGTGACGTACAGCGTGAATACCGGCGGGGAATCCTCTATCGGACAGTTAAGCGCCAGCGGGACAGATGTTATTTACCTTGGCGGAACTATTACGGTGCCTGCCAATGCCGCACCAGGGATTTATACCGGACTCGTGCCACTCACGGTGTCGTACTAATCAAACGTCCGCAGCGAATCAAGGAACCTCTGCCTGAACAGGCCCAGCAGGTCGATATCAATATGCCGTGACATCTCGTTGATCATGACGGACAGGGCATCTTCAGGTGCCATCGGGGCTTTGTAGACCCTGCGGTCGGTCAATGCGCTGAAAATATCGACAATAGCCGCCATCCGCGCAAGATCATTCAGTTTGGAGCCTTCCAGCCCGAACGGGTATCCGGTGCCGTCCAGCTTTTCATGATGTTGTCCGGCGATGGTGACAATGCCGTTGGGGAGGTCATCGTTTTTTTCAAGGCATTTGATGGTTTGGGTGACGTGGCTTTTCATCACTTCAAATTCACTGGAATCTAGTTTTCCGGGCTTGTTCAGGATGCTGTGGGGGATGTACATTTTGCCGATATCGTGTAGTAGGCCGCCGGTAGTCAGAATTTTCTGCTCATGGACGGGAAGCTGTATGGCGTGGCCAAACAGGCTTAGCATCGTAGCGACACGAAGTGAATGCACATAGGTATAGTTGTCGTGGTTTTTAACACCGTTGAGGATGCCCATGAAGTTATCGGAGTTCACCGCCTCGATCAGCGGATCACACGCCTTGCCGACATCATCATAGATGATGGGCTCACCATTGGCGATGGAATCGGCCAGTTTATTAAACACCTCCACCGTGCCTTTAAGCGCCTTAAACTGTACCGCAGGAAGTTTCTGCCATTCTTCTTCGACTGTGCTGTTCAGCAGATCGGATATTTTGCGGATAATGTCGCTTCGCAATACCGGCTTCACCAGCCATCCATCAGCCCCGCACTCACTCGCTGCCAGTATATTTTGCCTGCTGTCACTGGATAACAGGATGATGACAGGCAGGCGCCGTGTTCTTGGATTGAGGCGTAACAGGCGGACTAGTTCAAAAGCGCCATGCGATGGTACGGCTTCGTCTATGAGCAATATCGCCGGACGTATCTTGTGCAGCGAGTCTAAAAGACCGTTGGTATTCCGGAATTCAAGAATATTGTAGAAGGAGAGCAGTGCATCAAACGTCTGCTTACGGTGATCATCATTGTGATCGACCACCACAATCGTATGCTTGTGGTCTACAATGTGTTTATGGTCACAACCGTCATGGTTACAGTCCATTATCAGAATCACCGTTATTAATAACAACGTACTCTGAATACTAAAATCAGATAAACTTTTAATTAATATTCAGAGGGTGATTTACTTTTGTTGGGTGATTTAGTTGCTTTTTTATGGGTAGGTTTATGGGATTTCTTAGATTTCCCCTTCTTTTTACCCTTCTTTTTCCCATGTTTTACATAGCTGAGTTTATCTTCGGCTTTGGTTTCAACGCTTAAGGTGGGGGCATCGCCCCAACTGCCACCCAATGCCCTGATAAGGCTGACGGTGGTGATGAAGCGCTGCCCGCGCAACTGCACCGCGCTACGCCCCGCATTTAACGAATCACGCTGGGCATTTACCACTTCAAAGAAGTTCACGTCTCCCTCATGGTAGCGCTTTTCAATGACTTCGGTCGTGCGTGCGGCAGCGGCGGCGGCGATGTCCTGTTGTGCGGATTGTTCACCGAGCATGCGCTGGCTGGCTAAGCTGTCTTCAACGTCACGGAAGGCAACCAGCACCTGTTGCCTGTAATTGGCCACTGCCTCATCGTAGGCGGCGTGGGCGACATCCAGTCTGGCGAGGTTACGACCGCTGTCAAATATGGGCATGGCAATGGCATTCCCTGCGGTTTGTCCCAACGCCCATGTGCGGCTGGTCCAGTGGAATAAATTGGAAAGCTGGGTTGACTCAGCCCCACCTGTAGCTGTCAGGCTGATGCTGGGAAAAAAGGCCGTGCGTGCGACACCGATTCTGGAATTATAGGCCGCCATGGTCGCCTGTGCGGCTGTAATATCAGGGCGGCGTTCAAGCAAGGTGGATGGCAATCCGGCAGGAATGGCGGGCGGCGCACCGACAAGCTGCATGTCAGCTAAAGAGAAATCGGATGGTAATTTGCCAAGTAATACGGCAAGGGCATGTTCATATCCGCTTCTTTGCCGATCTAGTGATAGCAAATCAGCTTTACTGCTGGCCAGTTCACTGATTGTTCTTGTCAGGTCCTGTTCTCCTGCTTCACCCACATCAAATTTATGCTGCATAATGCGGGCGGCTTCCTCACGGATACGCACCGTGTCACGAACCAACTGGCGTTCGGAGTCGAGTGAGCGCAAGGCAAAGTAGTTTTGTGCGACATCGGCCTGTAATGCCAAAATGGTGGTGCGGTAGGAGGCTTCCTGAGCGTCAGCATCGAAGCTAAATGCCCTGTAGTCATCCCTTACTTTGCCAAACAGGTCGATCTCATAGGATAAAATGCCCTGTCCCTGATACAGGGTGTAGGGTTTGAGATTGCGTGCAGGCTGGCCAAATGCGCTCAATGATGCACTGGCTGGTTGAGCGCGTTGCGCGTTGCCGCCAATAGAAAGGTCGGGAAGGAAACTGAAGGTGTTTGATTCGGCTGTCGCGCGGGATTCGACCACGCGGGCGGCGGCGGCTTTCAATGACTGGTTATTCTCATTGGCCTCTTTTTCCATGTCATTGAGTTTTTCATCGCCAAATATTTTCCACCATTCGCCACGATCATTTTTATCAAGCTTTTCTGCGGTTTTCCAGTTAGCACTCTCCAGTTTTTCGGACGCATTCTTATCCGCTGGCTGCTCTTTATAATTGTCCGGAATTTTTATATCAGGCAGCTTAAAATCTGGAGCAAGGCTACAAGCGGATAACGAGGTGCTTATCAATACAATGGCAGCGGTTTTTCTAAACATTATGATGCTCCCCATGACTTTCTAGTGGAGGATGGGCCGTATGGGAGGTGAGTTTTTTGCCCACGAGATTGCGTAGCGTAACATAAAACACCGGCGTAAGAAAAAGGCCAAAAAATGTAACCCCAAGCATCCCCGAAAATACAGCAATGCCCATAGAATGGCGCATTTCCGAACCCGCACCAGAAGACATGACCAGCGGAACAACGCCCATGATAAATGCAAACGAGGTCATCAGAATCGGACGCAAACGCATGCGCGCTGCTTCGATAGCGGCATGAAGCGGTGACGCACCGCCTAATTCCAGTTCCCGCGCGAATTCCACGATAAGAATCGCATTTTTACAGGCCAGCCCCACCAGAACGATAAGTCCGATTTGCGTGAAGATATTATTACTCATCGGGTCGGTAGGCAAACCGGCGATAGTAGACCACAGCGTATCATATTGGTGGGTAATCCACACGCCGACCATGGCACACAGCATGCACATTGGGACAATGAGAATAACCGCCAGCGGCAGGGTAAGGCTCTCATACTGAGCTGCCAGTACGAGGAATACGAGCAGAACGCATAACGGAAACACATACATTGCCGTATCCCCCGCCAAAATCTGCTGATAGGTCAGGTCTGTCCATTCATATGACATGCCTTTTGGAACGGTATCATGGATGATCTTTTCCAGCATCGCCTGTGCCTGACCTGTTGAAAAACCAGCGGCAGGGGCGCTGTTGATTTCTGCGGTGCGGTAGGCATTGTAGCGCATAGCTCTTTCAGGCCCGTAGCTCTGATGCACGGTAAGGATGCTGCCCAAAGGAACCATATCGCCATTGCCATTGCGGACTTTTAGCTTTTCAATATCTTCGGACTTTCCACGGAAGGGCGCATCCGCTTGCGCGATAACACGGTAGGTGCGGCCGAATTTATTGAAATCGTTGATGTAGAGCGAGCCTAAATATATCTGCATCGTGTCAAAGACACTGGTGATGGGGATTCCCAGCTGCTTGGCGCGGGTGCGGTTTAAATCAACAAATAGCTGGGGAACGTTGATCTGATATCCCGAAAAGGTCTGGTGGGGGTCTAGCATCGGGTTTTGGTACGCTTGCCCCAAAATTTTCTTTAAAGTGCCATACAATACTTCGTTGCCGAGATCGGTTCTGTCTTCTAGCTGGAGTTTGAATCCACCGATAGTGCCAAGCCCCATGACTGCAGGAGGAGGAAACACCGCAACAAACGCATCTTTAATGACACCAAGCTTCATGTTAAGCGACTTTGCGATTGCCAGGCCGGTAAGTTTTGCGGATTTCCGTTCTTCAAAAGGTTTGAGCGAAGCGAATACAATCCCTGCGTTTGAGCTGTTGGTAAAACCCTGAATCGACAACCCCGGAAACGCAACCGCTCCGGCGACACCTTCTTGCTGGAGCATGATATCCGACATATGGCGGATCACATCGTCGGTGCGCTCTAGCGATGCACCGTCCGGCAATTGTGCAAAGGCTACGAGATACTGTTTATCCTGAGTGGGGATGAAGCCCGTCGGGACAATTTTAAACATCAACAGCGTGATGGCGATCAGCACACCGTATACAATCAGGGCACGTTTTTTCTGGCCAAGAACGGAAGTCAGTTTGTTTTGATAGGACTGGGCTAAATTAGCGAAAAATACGTTGAACCGTGCGAAGCCGTTATCAATTTTCGAGCGTTTTAATTTAATCGTGATAATGGCGAGGCCGGCAGCCAGCGTAATCAGCAGCGAAAGCTTCAATACCAGCGATATGATGACCAAAATCACCAGATATATTTTGACAGAAAAAAGTGCTCCGAAAAATTTATCCATCCAATGAGTGAGGCGGTCCGTATCATTATCATGGGGCCGAAGCAACAAGGCTGCCAACGCAGGGCTTAAGGTTAAAGAGTTGAACGCGGAGATGATGGTTGAAATGGCGATGGTGAGCGCGAATTGTCGGTAAAATTGTCCCGTTAAACCGCTGATAAACGCAACAGGCACGAACACCGCGATCAACGTCAGCGCAATGGCGATAATGGGGCCGCTGACTTCGCGCATAGCCTGATAGGTGGCATCAATTGGTGTTAAGCCCGCTTCAATATTGCGTTCCACGTTTTCCACCACAACGATGGCATCATCGACCACAATACCAATGGCCAGAACAAGGCCAAACAGCGACAGTGCATTGATTGAAAAACCAAGCACATGAAGAAATGCAAACGTGCCAACCACCGACACCGGAACGGCCAGCAGAGGAATAATCGACGCACGCCATGTTTGCAAAAACAGGATGACGACCAATACCACAAGCGAGATGGCCTCAAGCAGTGTATGGATGACCGCCTCAATTGACTGGCGCACAAACACGGTAGGATCGTATACAATGTTGTAGTCTACGCCTTCAGGAAAATCTTTTTTTAGATCTTCCATCGCTGCGCGGACGCGGTTTGAAATCTCAATAGCGTTGGAACCAGGGGCCTGAAAGATAGGTATCGCAACGGCAGGTTTGTTATTTAGCAGCGACCGCAGCGAATATTCCGATGCACCTAATTCAATTCTGGCGACATCTTTGAGCCGTGTTACAGACCCATCTTTATCGGATTTAATGATGATATTCGCAAAATCTTCTTCAGATTGGAGCCTGCCCATGGCGTTGACGCTGAGCTGAATCTCAACGCTTTTAGGTGAGGGGGATGAGCCAATAACCCCAGCAGCTACCTGCGCATTCTGTTCACGGATGGCGGTGATGACATCATTGGCAGAAAGCTGGCGCGAGGCGACTTTTTCAGGGTCCAGCCAGATGCGCATGGCGTAGTCGCCGGAACCAAAAAGCGCTACCTGACCCACGCCCTGTAACCGCGCCAGACGGTCTTTGACGTTGAGAACGGCGTAGTTACGCAAATAAAGCATGTCATAACGCTCGTTCGGCGACAGCAAATGCACCACCATGGTAAGATCGGGCGAACTTTTAAGCGTGGTAACGCCAAACTGGCGGACGATGTCCGGCAGTCGTGGCAGCGCCTGATTTACCCTATTTTGAACCAGTTGCTGCGCCTTGTCAGGATCCGTCCCGATTTTAAACGTGATAGTCAGTGTCATTTTGCCATCGGACGTGCCCTGCGAAAACATGTAGATCATGTCTTCCACGCCGTTAATCTGCTCTTCAAGAGGTGCTGAAACCGTTTCGGCGATTACTTTTGGGTTTGCACCCGGATATTGCGCTTGCACAACGACCGAAGGTGGAACCACATCGGGATATTCCGAAATCGGCAACACCCAGATGGAAATAAACCCCGCTATGAACAGCAGTAAGGAGAGTACTGCTGCAAAAATCGGGCGATCGATAAAGAAACGCGAAATGTTCATGAATGGTCCTATTTTTCAGGCACAGCGTCTGGCTTTGCGGGCGGTTCTTTAGCCTCCATCGGGACGGTCTCCGGCGTTACGGCCTGCCCAGGCATCATGATTCTCTGGATGCCACTGACGACAATTTTCTCTCCGGTCTTTAAGCCGCCCGTGATGATTCGAAGACCATCTTCCGAATTTTGCCCCAGTGTAATCTCGCGATAATCAACCTTGTTATCTTTATCGACGACATAGACAAACTTTTTATTCTGGTCGGTTCCGATAGCGCGGTCGGTAATGAGTAATGAATCATCTTCCTTGGCACTGCCGACGCGGATTTTGGCAAGGAGTCCGGGGACCAGCATACCATCGGAGTTATCAAATACGGCGCGCACCCTGATGGTTCCTGAGGAGGTGTTGAGACGGTTATCGAACGATGCAACATGACCTTTATGGTTGGCTTCTGTCTCACCATTTAATGCCATTAAGACAGGAATGGTGGTTGCTTCATCAATACCTGTTACACCCGCATGGGCATATTGCAGGAAGGTGGCTTCATCGATTTCAAAATCTGCGTATATCTCGTTATTAGGAACAATGGTTGTAAGCACGGGGGCATTTTCCAGTTGCACCAGATTGCCGGCGGTAATCTCGGCGCGGCTGGCCCTGCCGGATATAGGGGCTCTGACCGAGGCATATTCGAGCGTAAGTTTAGCCACATCAACGGCAGCCTTCGCACTTTTTACATTGGCTTCCGCCACATTATAATCATTTCTGTGCTGGTCATATTCGTGCTGCGGGATGGCCTTTTCTTTGATCAACTTTTCAGCACGGCTGATTTCTGCCTTGGTTAACGCCTGTTGTGCTTCAGCGGATCCGAGCAATCCCTCTGTTCGTATCACTTCTGCGGCGAATGGGCGCGGATCAATGGTAAAAAGCACATCACCTTTATTGACCTGTGCACCGTCTTCAAAATGTACCTTATCGATAATACCGGACACACGCGGCCTGACATCAACTTGATTAACTGCAACCAGACGGCCTGAAAATTCGTGCCACTGCCGGACTTTCCGGTCGATGACTTCAGCTATGCTAACGGTAGGAGCGCCACCAGCCCAGCCACCTTCATGCGGCATGAACTTTGTGTATGCGTAATAAGCCATGCAACCCAATGCTGCCGTTATTACAGCTGTTTTTATTGTTATTCGACGGCGCATTTTTATTCTCCTGTCGTATCAGATAAGCATGCTCACAGAGACGAAATGTATATAGATGACGGATGATTTGTCTTTAAGGAAATGAGTTTTAGCGAATATATTTTTTGATTATGAACCCTATACAAAATGGTTTTGACCAAATATAGTGTCCGCGATTCTTATAATGATTTTTGGGGAAAAATTCTATGAATAAATATAATAAATTTATGGCAATAATTGCCACGCTGGTATTTCTTCCAAGTTATTCTTTTGCTAAGGAAGAAAACTACGTCCTTGATCCAAATCACACTAACGTTATCTGGTCGGCTAATCATTTTGGATTTTCAAATGTGTTAGGAAAATTTACAAAAGTAGAAGGTAAATTAACATTAGACGAGGATAAGCCGGAAAACAGCAAAGTGAATGTTGTTGTTACAACCTCAAGCCTTATCACTGGTATTGACAAATTTGATACGCACCTCAAAAGCGATGCTTTTTTGGATGTCGGAAAATTTCCTGTCGCTACCTTCCAAAGCAATAAAGTCGAAATTATAGCCGTAGGGAAATCGGCAAAGGTCTATGGAAATCTTACACTCCACGGTGTCACCAAGCCGCTGGTATTAGTAGTTAACCTCAATAAAATAGGTACAAGTCCGATCTCGAATAAAAAAGTGGCAGGCTTTAGTGCGGCGACGACGATCAAGCGTTCGGAATTTGGAATTAACTTCGCGTTACCCGGAGTGGCGGATTTCGTGAATCTCATTATTGAAAGCGAAGCCGAACTCCAATAGTGTATTTGCAGCGGTAAATAGACAATATTATTTAAATACAATTGGTAACAAAAGAAGATAATTTGCGTTTATTTACCAATACGTAACCATATCGGGATTATCATTAACAATGATCCCAAAATGGCACTGCTTACTTATGTTATTTTTTAAAAAACAATATGTTGTGCTGTTTTGTGTGTGTGCCATAATGGTGCTTTCCCAATCAGTTGTATCCACTGCCCACGCCGATTTAACCACCGGAGAGAGTAAGTTTATTTCTGAGCTAAGGGCTTTAGCTGATAAGGGTAGTGCAGAAGCGCAGTATAACCTTGGTAATTCCTATTATGTCGGGGTTGGGGTGGCCAAAAATTATCCTGAATCCGTGAAGTGGCTTACTAAGGCGGCGGAGCAGGGATTTCCCAAAGCTGAATCGGTGCTTGGCTCGATGCATTATAATGGACTTGGCGTTGCTAAAGATATTACTGAAGCATTGAAATGGTGGCGCAAGGCCGCCGAGCATCACAATTCCGATGCGCAGGATCAGCTTGGATTTGCGTATCTGCTAGGCGATGGCGTTCCTAAAGATAATATAAAAGCCTACATGTGGTTTAATATTGCTGCTTCCCATAATGATAAACATGCGATTAAGGATCGTGACACCGTGGCCAAATATATGGGCGCGGATCAAATTGCCGAAGCGCAACGGATGCAGGCCGAATGGGTGCAAAGCCATCCTTAGTTAGACTTTGTGGGTATATGTATTATGATGCGATACATAATCACTCAAAGGATACCATATGCACTACAGAAAACTCGGAAGCAGTGATCTTGTTGTTTCAGAAATTGCACTAGGTTCTTGGCTCACGTTTGGTTCGGGAATAGAAGCCAACGCAGCGGTTGCCTGTGTTCACCGCGCATTTGATCTGGGTATTAATTTTATTGATACCGCCAATGTCTATGGACGAGGGGCTGCCGAAACTTTTCTGGGGGAAACCTTACAGGGCATACCGCGCTCCAACTACATTCTCGCGACCAAGCTTTTTTTCCCAATGACAGAAACAGACCGTGGGTTGTCTAAGGCACAAATTGAAAAGCAGCTGGATGCGTCGTTGAAGCGACTCAAAACAGATGTTATTGATTTGTACCAGTGCCATAGATATGACCCTGAAACCCCCTTGGAAGAAACCATGGAGGCGTTAACGGCTGCGGTTCAGTCGGGGCGTGTACGTGAAATTGGGTTTAGTGAATGGCCGGTAGACAAAATAAAAGCAGCTCTTGCCATGTCTGGTATGAAGGCGTTTGTATCAAGCCAGCCGCAATATTCTCTGCTATACCGGCAGCCGGAAGCTGAAGTCATCCCATTATGCAAGGCGAATGGCATTTCCCAAATTGTGTGGTCGCCTCTGGCTCAGGGTATTCTGACCGGTAAATACCGTGCCGGTTCCCAGCCACCATCCGATTCACGGGTGTTGAGCCAGTCTATGGGAGGTTTTATTGATAAAAGGCTTCTTCAGGACAGGGTTTTGAATTCCATCCAGTCGCTTGTCCCCATTGCTCAGAAACTGGGGCTTACGCTTACACAACTTGCTTTGGCATGGGTATTGAGGGAGCCTTCCGTGGCTTCTGCCATCATTGGCGCGACCAAACCGGAACAAGTGGAAGAAAATGCTGGAGCTTCAGGGCATAAGCTGCCTGACGAGGTTTTGATGGAGATCGACGGGATCATGGCTCAGGCTATGGCCGCCTGACATCGCAGGGCGTCTTATTATAGTTCAGGCGTTATGCCCCGAGGGTAACTCCCCCGAGAGTCCTGCGCTGCTTATTTCCTTTAAAATAACGCCAAAAAATAAGCCGCCCTGCTTTATGCAGGACGGCTTATAATAACTTACAATGAATCGCTTAATTAAGCAGCGAAAGCTTTACGCTGTTGGCTCATGCGAGCGAAACCAAACAGACCTGCTACAGCCAATACCATCATTGGGAAAGAAGCTGGGAGAGGGATGTTTGAAACGTTATAGGTGATGTAGCCAGTTGCCTGTGGGTTCTGGAGGAGCAGCGCGATCAGCGTGGTGCTGAAGTGCTGGTAACCAAGAACGTTGGTCAAAGTGCTTCCGGTGTAGTTAGCAATCTGGGTGTGGCCAGTAGCCGTACCAGCGCCTTGTGTGTAATTTGCGGTAGCAAATACCTGAGAAACGCCAGCAACACCATTGATATAGCCAGACTGAACAGGAGCGAAACCAGAGGTATTGTTAGAAAAACCATTATAGTGGTTACCACCGAGCATATAGTTATAGTCGGAAGTGCTGGTCGTTGCGCCAGCAAGGATGCCGCTGGTGAGGTGGTAGGTGAAGTTGATTACGCTGTTACGTGGGATGTAACCTGAATCAACGCTCTGAGCCACTTCGTTTGGTGGGATCGAGAACAAACCCTGATAGATGATCAGTGATGGTTCCGAATGAACCAACGCTCAGGAAGCCCATGCTAACGTTAGATCCGGTGAAGTTTGGACCTGCGTTAGCAGCTGATGCGCCGATCATGCCGATGAGGGCAACTGCGGTAAATAATGCGGAGCGAATTTTCATTGTAGTTTTCCTTAAAAATGAAATTTACTTAATATTAATGAATTAATCACGAACTTAAATACATCATGGAACAGTAAATACAACTACTTTCTTTTGAAAAGATTGTTTTTTTTTAATCCCACCAAAGGAACGTGTTTAATGTACTGATAAATAATTATAATTATATCCCCGATAAAAGCTTCTTTGCCTCTGGTAGCGATGGGTAATTAGCCTCTGGCGCAACGGCTTTAGTCAATTCCGTTTTGGCCAGCGGCTTGTTTCCGCTTTTTAATAAAGCCGCCCCATAATGATAGTGTACTTCCGGAGAAACCTTGTCATCGGCTGTGACTGCTTTAGCAAGAAATGATACGGATTGTTCTGTTTTTCCAAGCCGGTAGTTAAGCCAGCCGATAGTATCCAGCATTAACATGTTCTTGCTATCGGCAAAACGTTCAACTGCCAGACGTGCCTTTTCCAACATAGCAGCATCCGTGTAGAACTGATCCGCTATAATGGCTGCCATATTATTAGCAGCGAGGGCAATTTGAGGTTTTTTAATTAAGATAGTTTCATAAATATCAACGGCTTCCTTGTATTTCTGCGCACCACTCAAAATAGATGCCTGCATTAACGATGCGCGTACGTCGTCGGGTGCCTCAAGCGAGGCCTGCTTCAGTGTTTCAATCGCTTCATCGGGCTTTTTGTCCTCCATAAGCAATTTGCTACGGTCAATATAAGAATCCTGAGATACAGGATGGCTTGCGATGGCCTTATCAAGGGCGGCATACGCCAGATCACGTTTGCCAAGCTGGATATAGGATTCACCCAATAATGTATTAGTATAAGGAGTCTGCTTGGCCAGCGCGGCAAGATAAGTGGCAGTCTTTTCCATCTCATCCTTGTCATGAGTGCCAACCGCTAAGGAAAATAACGAGCGCTCCGCCAAAGGTGTGGCTGGATCGGCTTCAATCACCTTCTTATATAGAGCGATGGCTTCCTCACGTTTATTATTGGAATCCGCCAACTGCGCTTCGAGGTAGGTAGCTGTTGCCTGCTGCCCATCGAGTGCCTTCAGCTTTTCAATGGCGGATTTGGCCATATCATTATCCTTATTGCTGATGGCAATACGGGCGATGCTTTCCCAACCCACAGGGTACTTGGGATCGGACTCTGTCACAATTTTAAGCTGGTCGAGTGCGCGCTTGGTATCCTTGCTCAAACCATACAGCTGGGCAAGCCTTGTGCGGTTTGCGGCATTAGAAGGGTCCAGATCAACCAGTTGGTTGAAGGTTTCGATTGAAAGATCAGTGTAGCCTTGAATCAATAATACTTCTCCGAGTAATTTGAGCGAGTCTTTTGATTTCGGGTCGTCACGGATAATGCTGCGCAGGTCAATGACGGCGTTTTCATACAATCCGCGATCAACCGATAAATTGGCACGAATGAAAAGGGCATCCCTGTTGGCGGGACTTTTTTTCAATACAGCGTTTACGATATTTTCAGCCAGTTCCTTATCACCTTTGATAAAGCTGATTCGTGCGATTGAGGTTTTGGCATTGAGTGATTGTTTGTCGCCCTCGCTCTGTGATGCAACTTTTTGCAGTACGGTGATCGCTTTGTCTGTTTCATCGTGTGTTACATAAAGATTAGAGAGCCACAACACCAGATCTGCATTATCCGGATATTTCTGAATCATGCTCTGCAGTTCTTTTTCTGCCACTTCCATCTTGCGATTCTGATCAAGGAAATTAATCAGCGCATGTTTCATATCCCAGCTTTCCGGAATAGCCTCCACGCCTTTACGAAGGGCTTCTTCTGCCTTATCGATCATTTTGGTAGTAAGGTAGGTCTGTGCGAGCAAGAACCGGAACTGTGGCTCCGTTGGTCTGATTACAAACACCGCGTCATAGGTTTCTTTGATTTTATCCGCGTTGAAAGGATTTTCATAAATGGAAGCCTTTAACATCAGTAGGGAAATATCCTTGGGATTTTTCTTGATGCCCTCTTCTAAAACTGCGGTGGATTTAGCGAGGTCTTTCTGGGACAGATAGAGGCCAGTCAATACCGACGTGGCGGTGATGTTGGCGGGGTCTTTGCTTAACGCGAACTTCGCTTCTTTTTCTGCATTAACCTTATCGTCCTTGCGTAAATACAGTGCAGCATTCAGCGCACGCGCTTCCGCATCATCCGGAGTATCGGCTAACAAGATATCAATGCGTTTTTTTGCTTCTTCATTCTGGTTTCCTGCCAGCAGGTAGTGGGCGAGCCTTTTTAAAGCCAGATCGTAATGCGGACTTTGCTGTTCCGCTGCCATGAAGTTGGTGAACGCGTTGCGGATGTTGCCTTCTGCTTCGTCTACCAGACCCCAACGGTATGCGATTTCAGGATCAGTAGGGATGATTTTAACAGCGTTCTTATATTCGATACGCGCTTTGAGAAATTCGCCTTTTTCAAAATAATCGTTACCACGGAGGAGGTATTTTGCTTCTTTTTCTTTTGGCGTGTCCTTGGTAACATAGCCTAGGACACCTACAGTGACTGCTACGATGAGGCCAATTTTATATGCTTTTTTCATGATCTGTCCTTGTTTGCTTTACTGATTATTGGAAATAGAACTGCCGGGGATGAAGGTTTTGGTTAATGGGTATGCTAATGATAAGAATCGTGTGAGGCGTTTTTCGGCATCTTCTGCGCTTTCGCCGTTTGCCAACTGTGTCACCAGACGTATCAGGGCACCGTCGGTGCGGTGCATGGTGATGGAATCAACGAGTAAATACCATTTGGCATAGGTGGTTTCGGTGACGTTGCGGCCACGTTCGTCAAACCAGAAATAGACAAGCTGGCTCACGTTATTTTTCTTGATAAGGAAGCGCGATACCGTCACCGAATCGTTGTTTGCCAACGGAATTGTTTTGACCGACCGTTCCTTAATCTGCCACCCGCCACCTGGAATGCAGCTTGACGGTGAATGGGTGGAAGAGCCCACGTGCTGCGTATCGTAGTAGGCGATGTAAAAATTGACGGCGCTTTTTTCATTGTCACTGGCGTAATCGGCCAGCACATAATCGCTGAGTTGCAAACCGTCCAGCACATCGCGCTCAAGCTTTTTCTGTTTTCCGGTCCATGTGTCTAATGTGGTCGGGAATGTAGAAAACGCGGGGTGCGGTGGAATAACCTGCGTGCGTTCCTTAATGATGCCCATGCCAAAAACGAGGCACAATAATGCGGTTATGCCGCATGCCCACATGCCATTTTTATCTGTCTTGAGCGGCGAAGAAAATAACGGGCCGTGTGCCAGTCCAAACACTTCGTAGTTGAAATGCCCCTTGGAACCAATCTTAAGCAGCATCATAATCTCGCCCAGTAATATCAGGATGCAAATCAGAAACACTACCCATCCTTCGAATTCGTGGATGAAGCCTTCGGCCATTTCCTGTCCCCACCAGTTCACCGTTACGCCGATCACGGCGATGCGCAGCGAGTTCATGAAAATGGTGATAGGAATGGGGGACAACAGCAGGATAACACGCTTCCATGTTTTATCTTTCAGCAAATACGCCATCAGATAACCAAAACTCATCAGCGGGAATAAATAACGCAGGCCGCTGCATGCTTCCACCACTTGAAGTTTGTAGCCACCAAGGTCGATAACGTTTCCGTCCTGATAAACGGCCACGCCGACCAGTTCCAGAAACGCCACGCCGATTGTTGACGATATCAGCTGTAAATCCTGTGAAAGCGTTGAATACAGCAGGTTCGGCAGCGGTACGGCAAAAAAGAGATAGATCAGGGCGGGGGCAAGTAATTTAGTCGTTGCCTTGCCTAAAAACGCAAGGCTAATGCCGGTCAAGGCGATGATAAAGCCATAATGGGCGGCTGTCTGGAAGGCTGCCAGCTCGGCGATTAGCATGAACAAACCAGCGGCAGCGAGCGCAGCAAGCCCCCACCATGACGATGCGATGGCGGGGCGTTTTTCCGTCAGCTTGTGCCAGCCGATAAGTAGGGTAATGAATGGGATGATGATACCGTGGCTGTATTCGTCGGTCTGCCATGCGGCGAACAAGTCACTGGCGGCAAAGCGATACGCTATCGTCAGTAACAGCAGGGAAAGTGCGATCAGAATGCCGCTTTTTTGAGTATCAGTTGCGTTAGTCATTGAGGCACTTGAATGGTTTCGGAAAGGTTCTGATTTGC
>JANYBV010000002.1 GCA_025360605.1 Alphaproteobacteria bacterium
AGCAGCAAGAGCCGCGATATCGTGCTGGATAGTTTTGGCGGCTCCGGCACCACCATGATCGCCTGTGAAAAAACCGCCCGCAGCGCGCGGCTGCTCGAACTTGATCCCAAATATTGCGATGTCATCGTGCGGCGCTGGCAGCAATACACCGGCAAGACGGCGACGCTGGAAAGCAACGGCGCTCCCTTCACTGAGCGTTTACCTGATTAACAATTCCATAGCGGGATAGAGCAGCAGTAGCTCGCATGGTTCATTCGCCATGAGGCGCTCGGTGCAAATCCGGCTCCCGCAACCAACGCCAACATCACAGGAGTAATCACCATGCAGAATTTTTTCAGAAGCGTTTTGCAGGCGACCGATCAGGAAATCGGTGCGTGCGAGGACGAGCTAAAAACAGAAATAATCGCCCCCCGCCTCGTCAAGGCGGTAGGCACAAAGGAATTCGCTGAACTTTATTGTCAGCGGATAGGAGAAGCCTCTCCGTCCGGTTTCGATTTAGGAGCCGGGGATATCATCAACCAACTATGGAGTAAAACCATGTCTGCATTTACCGACGCTATGGCCGCTGTTGTGGCCACTATCAAAGCCAGCCAAACCGCAGTTGATCCGGCGCATATCGCTTCGATCGACGCTTCCATTAAAACGCTAAGCGATGGCGAAGCGACCGATGCCGCGCATATCGCCGATATTCAGGCCGGTCTGAGCGTATTGACCACCGGTCTTACCGGCACCGCTTCAACCGGCGCGTCCACGGACGGCAGCGGCGCTGCCGCCGGTTCTGCTGCGCAGCCAGGCACCACTGGCAGTGCAGCATCGTCTGTTCAATAGGATCCATCAGTCATTCTGCGCCGCCTACCGGCGGCGCAGAATGATATTAACGGACTTTCAACTATCTTTTGCTACCAATGCGGGATGAAAAAAAGTAAACAAGTAAATATGGAAAATAAACTTTATACTCTTGGCTATGAAAGTGCAGCGATAGAAGATTTTATCGCCACGTTGAAAACTGCAGGCATACAAAGGGTTATTGATGTACGAGAATATCCCCTTTCACGGCGTAAAGGCTTCTCCAAAAACATCCTGCATGCATTACTGAATGCCAACGACATAGAGTATGTACATCTCAAAGGATTAGGTGATCCAAAAAACGGCAGAGAAGCTGCGCGCGCGGGTGATTATAAAAAATTCCTGCAGATATTTTCTGCTCACATGAAAACCAAACAGGCGCAAGCAGATTTGAAATTAGCCATTGAGCTTGCTCAATCCAGTGTTTCTTGCCTGCTGTGTTATGAACGTAGCCCGGATGAGTGTCATCGTACCATCGTCGCTGATGCTATTGCCGCGGATACGGGACAGCGCATAGATCCTATAGGTGTGCGTGTCGGAATAGCTAAAAAAAATCGTTTTACTCCTGTATATCCTGAAGCCGCTTATGCTTAAAGATGGCGAGTCTGAGGCGGTTATTATCGTTAAGGCATCGCCTCAAATCAGCCAGCAATATGGTGAAACGGTATGTTGCGCTGGCGTTACGCCAGAAGGAGAATGGGTAAGACTATATCCTGTAAGCTTTCGCAAACTTGAAGATGTCAGTAAGTTTGGCCGCTGGGATCGCGTGCGATTCAAATGGCGGAAACCTAAAACAGATATGAGGCCGGAAAGTGTGCGCGTTGATCAGCAGTCTATCGAAATTATCGGAGAGTATCCTAAAAGCGAACGCGAACGCCTGCTGGCTAAATTGGAAGTAAAAGGCTTAAAGCAGGTTGCCGCAGAAGGGAAAAGCCTTGCATTGCTACGCCCGCAACAGCCGAAATTTTCTTTTGAAAGAAAAACTGACGAAGATATAGCGAAAGAACGTCATGCTTATCAGGAAGTGCTGAAGCAAAAAGACCTTTTTGATAATAAGGCGTTGCTGCCGTTAGAACCATGTCCTTACAAATTCAAATATAAATATACGACGGAAGATGGTTCCCGCGATGGCACCTGCCAGGATTGGGAAACAAACACCACATTTTTTAATTGGCGAAGGAATTACGGTGAGCAGCAAGCACTGGAATCGATGCAACAGGTTTTTGGAGAAGAGTACCCAAAGAAAGGCATGGCCTTTGCAATGGGTACTCATTCCTTATATCCGGATACCTGGCTGATTAACGGCATCATCCGGCTCGATGAAATCAAGCAGCTGGAGTTATTTTAGTGATTTTATAAATACGCTCCGCGTCATCGGTTTTGCTGCTGAAGATGGTCAATCCCTTTGTGGCGATCAGCTGTTTATTCAGATTCGCCATACCGCCATGAACCGAATGCTTCTGCCAGCCGGTCGCATCCATAAGCTGCTTGTGTGTAACGCCATCTTCCTGCGAAAGCATGTCGATCATAATCTGTTTTTTCGATTTGCCTTCGCGTTTTGCTTTCGGTGCGGGAGTTTCGGCGGTCACCACCGCGACTGCATGCTGCTGTTCCCCGGCATTGCTATCTTCCGCCGATGATTTCGGCTTCGTTTTGCCGATAGCCGCGAAACCCGCATCGGAAATAACATAAACGATGCCCTCTGCATCGGGATCTTCAATAATCAATCCCTGCTTGAGCATGGAAGTGACGACCTTATCGCGG
>JANYBV010000021.1 GCA_025360605.1 Alphaproteobacteria bacterium
ACGGAATCAGCTGGTTTCGGGCCAGCCTTTTTGCCATCGCCTACCTCAGATTGCCATTCCAGATCCACATACTGTGCTGCGTCTGTTACTTGCTGTAAATCGGTTGCTTTGACCTTTTCTCCTGCTTTTGCGTTACCGGACATATCTTCATACCAATTACCTTCGGTATCGCGTACAAATCGCCGTGGATTCATTTCTGCATCCAAATTATAGATGACTTCCTGTCCCAGCGTAACTTCTGCGGGCTGTGCGGGAGCGGTCTTAGCGGCAGGTTCTGCTTTAGCGGTAGGTTTTGCCGCTTCTTCCTTGGGAGAGCTGTTGCCACCTATATCCTCGGCTATTGGATCCGTCGGTATTTCCGAGTCAAGGATAATGCCTGCAGATGCATCCGTGAGCGGATTACGGACGACTGGCGAGTCGGTTTTAACATTAGGTTTTGGTTCTGCTGTTGGTGCCTTGGCGGGTTCCGTTTTTGGCACGGCAGCATCAAGCGCATACTCAGCCAGCACCGCATCAACTGCTGCTGCATCGAGAGGTATCGAAATATCCGTGAGCGGGTTACGGCTAACAGGTAATTCATTTTTAACGGTAGGTTTAGGTTCTGCTGCTGGTGTGGCAGCGTCTGTTTTGGGTGTATTGGAGCCGCTTCGTGTTTCGGCAGCATCTGGTGCAGGGGTAGAGCTGCCACCCATCTGCTCATTCATGCGTTGGAATTTTTGCTCAAGTGCATTCGATTTGGCTGGGTCGATGGCTTCCAGATCGGTTGCAGGCGCTTTCTCACCCTGTTTTCGTGTGCCCGTTTTATCCTTGTACCATTTACCGTCTTCACTACGAACAAACTGTCCTTCCGCATCGGCGAATACGCCGTCTACTGCGGCGATATCTTTTGCGGGGGATTTCGTTTTTGCTGCTTTTGCCTGTTCTTCGGCAAGGCGCTGGCGTTCAAGAGCTTCTGCATTTGGTTCAGTTGGTTTTGCATCTGATTCAGATGGTTTGGCAGGTGCGGAAACGGCTGCCTTGGCGGCTTTCTCTGCACGTATTTTATTGCCCATCCCTCGCACATCATCGACTACTCTACTTACATCTTCGCTACGGCGTGAACTGCTTTCGTAGGCATCCTTTGCGCTTTTTTCGGTGTAACCGAGTTTCTTTTTTTGCTTCATCTTAGCATCGATAAATTCCGCCTTGCCTTCATTGATGTTATGTTCGAGCAGTTTTTTGGCGGCTTCTGCCTGTTTGGCGGTGAGCTTTTCGGATACTTCGCCTTTGGGGCCTAATTTTTCTCCAGTGAGCGACTCATGAAGTTCACCAAATTTATCGCCAGCCAGTTCTTTAAGCTGCTTGATTTGCCGTTTGCTGGCTTTGGCTTCACCTTCGACAGGGCCTCGGCGCAATTCTTCTTCGAGTCTTGCGCGATATTCATCCCTGATTTGTTTTGCGGTTGGGCGCTCGGCGGTTCGTGCCAGCACCACACCCGCTCCCAGAGGTCCCGTTGAAGGCCCACGGGAGATATCCGCTGCCGGACCATCAGGAGCAGGCGGCGGCGGTTGCACAACCGGTGCAGGCGGTGGCTTGTCTACCTGAAAGGCTTTGAAGGTTAGGAATGCACCCACGCCGGCGAGGGCAATACCGGAGACTTCACCGAGTACCTCAATGCCTGAACCAAGGGCGGTGAATAAGCTTCCCGCCACCGGAATTTTTTCAAAATATCCAAAGCCGGTTGCCACTTTTTTGACGGATTTCATTAATCCACGCCCTACGGACGTGAGAGGCTCAAATAATAACGCGCCGACTAAACCGGTTCCCGCGGCCATGACAATCGGAATGGTGGTGCGGGCAGTATCCGGAGTTAAATGAAGATTTTTCTCGGCGTATTGTGCCATCGAAACGGCAGTGTCACGCTGTGCGCCTTTAATATGCGTGTCGATCGGGCCGGTGATATTATCTTGCAGAAAATCACTCACAACGCTGCCTCGCCCGTTGGAATGCAACTCTTAATGTTCTGAAGCCTGAAACATTCAGGACCGGACATAATGTCGACCTTTTATCGATTTGTTTCTGTTATCCCGCCTATTATACAGGGCAATCATTGATAATAGGTAATGAACTTTTTGTGTCGGTTTTTGTGGAAATGTGACAGATCTGGAAAGAAAAAATAATATATATATTACAATATATTAATTGTATATTTAGAAAAATATGGCCATTGCGCGTTCGTATCTCAACGCGTTTAACGCTTTGTGACAGAATACGTTAAAAAATCCACATTCGATGGTGAAGGGCTTTGGGTGGAAATTCTATAAAAACAATATAATACAATATATTAATTTATAACGTGATTTTTTATCTTCTGTCACAAATGACAAAAAAAACGTAATCCTAAATTCATAATTCTTCCAGATCTGTGTGTTAGAATAACAATCGGATTAATTTAAACATGATTAGTTAGCTTGTAAGCGATGACCGTACCACCCAAACCAGAAGCACCCGATCAGGAGAAAATGCCGGAGTGGATCGATAATCCCCTTGGGTTAAAGGGGAAGCTTGGCGATCTCACCGACAAAGCGGTGGCGGCAGCGGAAGAAAGCAAAAAAATCGATGGTAAAACCGTTCGCAATATTTTGCCGTGGGTGGCGGCGGGTGGCGTGGGTATTGTCGGAGCTTTTTTCGGTGATACGCTCAGTTCAATCGGCAAAGGCATTACCAAAGGCGCGCGCTGGCTGGTGACAGGCGGTGGCACGTTTGAAAAAATTCCGGTCGTTGGCGGGGCATTCAGCCTTTTGGGTGATGCTATTGACGGTATCGGCTCTGTATCCGGCTATCTTATGGCGGGTGTTGCCTCGTTCCTCACCTTCAAAATGTTCCAGAAAGACGCTCCCTCCACCGATGCGGAAGGTAAAAAGGGCAAGTTGCCTATCGTTCCGATTGTAAAAGGCGATGAACGTGCTCGTGAAACTAAGGAAAAAGAGCCAAAAGAAAAAGAAAGAAAAGAAAAAGAAGAGAAGGAGAAGAAAGAAAAGGAGGAAAAGGAGAAGGAAGAAAAAGAAAAAAAGGAAAAAGAAGAGAAAGATAAGGCCGAGAAAGATAAGCCTGTGGATACTGAACGGGCCAAAGCCGATGCGGCAGCTAAGCTAAGGGATGAGGCAAGAACCAAGGCCGTAGAAGATGCAGTTGCAAAACTGAAGCGCGGCGAGGCCGGTGCGAACGGGCGCAAACCAACCCCTGAACAGGTTGAGGCCGCTAAACTTCTTACAGCGGATGATATTGAAAAAGCTAAGCAATCCTATCGTGATTCCAAGGAAAATCCGAAGATACTGGAAGATAAATTAGTTGAACTTGCACTAAAGCGTAAAGCTGAGGCAACGCCCACGGAAGAAAAGCCCAAGGCAGACCCTGCCAAAGCCCCCGATCCGGCGGATGAAGCCAAAAAAGTCAGTGACCATAGGGATGCCAAAGCGGATGAGGCACTGTGGCGTACCAAGAAATGGCTACTAGAAGATGGCGCGCTCAGTAAAGACGGTGCCAAGCCAACAGATGCACAAAAAGCAGCGGCAAAATTCTTAACCGATGACGATTTCAAAGCAGCAAAGGAAGCGTACAGGAAGCATCTTGACGAGGGCAAAGATGAAGCTGCATTTCTCACAGAAGATCTGATGCGCCGTGGTAACGCTAACAAAACGGTCAAAGAAAAAGCGGATCAGGAAGCGTTCGAGCGTGCCGAACTGGTAAAGAGAGCGAATGCTGACCGCAAAGCCAATGCTGACAGTAAAGCTAAATCCGCTGCCGAACTTAAGAAAGCCCCAGCGCCTTCGGTCAAGTTTACGGAAGTAGAGGTCATAGCATTCGGGAAATTAATGCGGATGGCAACCGATGGCCATTGGTATATTGATAAAACTAACGGCAACACCCCTAAGGGTGAAGACGTAAAAGCTGCTGATGTCGAGATTATTACGAATTCGGATACTATCCAGCGATTAGATTCCGATCATGAAGCCAGACAGGCCAGTTCCGCCGAAGCACGAAAAGTGGCTCTAGAGAAAGCGAAGGCATCAGCGGGAAAAGAAGGTGGTACAGGCGGCACAGCACCAGCCACAGGCGGTACAGCTCCGGCAACGGGCGGCACAGCTCCGGCAACAGGCGGTACAGCTCCAGCCACAGGCGGCACAGCTCCGCCAATAGTGGATCTTAAAGTTGCAGACCCCGTCGCTCGCGGTAGTTTCCTTGATCCGGCATACAGCGTCGTTGCGAAAACCTATGGTGTTAGTAAAGCCATAGGGAATGCCAATATTCCGGGGAGTGGTGCGGTCACAAGGCTTGGCGAACACGGGCTTGGCGCATTCATGGACGGTGCCTTTATTTACGGCGGGTTTGAAAAACTTAAGCGTGCGGATACCACCGCCGATAAGGTAGTGGGCGGCACCATGGTGGGCGTGGGTGGGATAGGTGGTGTGGCAAAAGTAAGGCAGGCACTTACATTACCGAATACGCGTTCGGCGTTTTATTTTTATCGTAATCCAGCTGAGGCAAAGCTGGTTCAGCAGGCGGTGAAGGCTGGTACCACTTCAGAACTTACGGGTACAACGGCGCGTATGTACAAGCTCGGCAATGCCGGTAAATTCAGTGGCCGCGTGGCTGGTGCTGCCGGCGGTGCGGTGGTTGTGTATCAGGGGGTTGATGACATCATCACAAACCAGCAAGGCGATCGCGAAGAATGGAAAAACCTCAAGGGCGGTATCGATATCGCCATTGGTGGCGGTATGATGCTTGGCGCGGTAGGGTTTGGAGCGGCAGGCAGCCTTGCGATGATGCCAGGTTTGCCGATTATGATTGCGGCAGCGGCGTATGATTACCATTTTGAAAAAGCGACTGGCATTGCCAAGGAATTGGGCAAGGACAACCAGAAGCGCTTTGTCAGTATTCGTCCGGGGATCAAAAAAGAACTGATCGAAAATGACCGCGCCAACCTGCATGCGGCAGACAGAAGTCAGGTGGGGGTTTCGCAGTCAAAATATTTCGAAAACCTGATGATTACCCGTATTTACGCCAATGAAATGGCCAAGAAACATGGCCGCATGGATTTATATGTCGAGGTGAAGCGCGAAGGTGACATGGTGTTCATGCCAGAGTTACCCCCTGAAAAAATGAAGGAGCTGTTCAAGTTTTACGAAGACACGCTGAAAAAAGAAATAGCAGACCATATTTACGATAAAGATAAATTAAACCTGAAGCCAAGGGGTAAAAAAACGATTTACCCGATGTCGGGTGGTGGCCCAAGCGCTCCTCCGCCTCAGGAAGTGGATGATGAATTAGATCAGGAACTCATCGACCGCATTCGTGATCCTTACGAGCGTGTGAAACTCATGGCTCGCTATAACACCACCTCCGGTCTGTCGCGCTGGACAACAGAGGGTGAACAGGAAGTTTTTAGATCGCTTCAGCTTATTAACGGCAATTACGATGCATTGGAAAAGCTGAATGCTGCGAAAGCCGAGCTGGGGATGGGCAACACCTCCGGCCTTGCCAAAAACGACATCATCACGGAAGACGGAAAAACCTATTTCGCCCTGAAAGATAGCGTGACCACTGTTACCTTTACCCGCAAAGATGGCAGCAGTGGTAATGATCTGTATGACCGTTATTTTAAGCAGGATAACAGTTATAAAGTGAGTCAGGTGGGATCGTTCTTCCAGTCGATCGGGGATTCACCGGCATTGTTATGGGCACCGGATGCGGCTAGCTATGAATTTTCGCTCCATAAAATTGGCAATTACATCGAGGTGCAAGAGGAAAAGAAACCCGTATACGACAAAGTGAATGACGTATGGACGCAGGAAATCATCTACCGCAATACAAGGAACGGTGACAAGGATGCAGACAATTTGCTGACCGTTACCACCACCATCAAGCATCCCAAACGGATGATCGACGTGCCGGACGGCAGAGGTGGCATGAAGCAGATGGAAGCGAAAATACCGACCTTCCAGACGGCCTATGATACCTATGTGGCTGAAACCAAAAAAGCCGTTGCCGAAGCCAAGAAAGCTGCCAGACCAAAAAGCAAGGAAGATACGGACAGGGCGTTACAGCTCAGTGACTCGTTCTATGCGATTACGACGAACCTGAATGATCCGTTCAACGGCCTGAGAACAACGGTTGAAACCGAGCAGCAACGTATTCCGGGTGTCACCATCAAATCCGCTGCACCCCCCCTGCTGAAGCGCGGTATTGGCACTGCTACTGACCCGTCGATGGTAAATACGGTAGATAAATTTTTCGACACGCTCGGCAGGATGAACGACAAGCAAAAGCAGGAAGCGGCCAAAGCACTTAATGAAGTGTTGGGTACGGATCAATTCAAACCCGAAAATCTGGCACAGGGAAAAGCCGTTGTGGTAGACCTGCTGGGTAAGGTTGAAAAATATAACGCTGAACAGGCTGAATGGGAAAAAGAGCATCCTCGTGATAAAGACGATGATTATAACCGCTGGGGCGCTTTCATACGCGATATGAACAGCAAGTTACCGGATGGGAACCCCGCCAAGAATTTTGGTGCCACTTCAATGTTAAATACGCGTTGGAAACGCGAAGATGCGCTGAATGGTCTTGGCTATACGGGCAATGCCTTATTCGATCGCTACCTCAATGCAACGGCAACGTACTGGGATGCCAAAAAGGGGAATGAACTTTCAGCTATTCCGGATGAAGGATTGCGTAACGATATTATCGAGCTACGCGAGCAGTACATGGTCGACACGTTTAAAGCCATGGAAACCAAATTTAAAAGCTCTTCCAAGCAAAAGGCATTCTTCGGCGACTATAAAAAATTCCTCGATGACAACGCCGAAAAGCTGGACACCCTGTATTCTGGACAAGCCTTCTGGAAAAAATACCAACAGTCCCGCGAGACGTATGAATTAGTGCGCGCTCAGGCGAAGCTGCTGGGCGATCCCAAAATGGCCGAAGTGCTGATGGCCGATGCCGAAATGGAAATGTTCAGGCAGATGCCGGTGCTGCATAAGGATGCGCGTACTAAATTAATCAACACTTCGCTCGATGATATCAAGAAAAACAAGTTTGATCTTGGCGTAATGCTGTTTAATATCGGTAAGCCGCTGGTTGATGCCAAGGGCAATCCGATATCGGCTACGGAGAACTATTACTATACCGCAGCGGTGGTGGATCCTAATAAAGCGTTTCAGGTCTATGACCTGCTCTCTCGCGATAGTGTGAAAAACCAGCCCCCTGAAAAGCGCAGGGAAGCGATTGTGGCCGAACTCAGGAAAGATATGGGCGACAGCAGCAAGCAGGACATGCTGATGCTGCGTAATGGCGCTGGCTGGAAACTGACCGATCCTAATGTTTTTTCCAAGGAAGAAAAAATCAATATCATTGGACAGCATCTCGCCATGACTGCTCCCGAATTTCAAGCTCCCGAAGATACCTTGACGTATAATGGTAAACCGGATGCTGCCTCAGAGGCCCGTAAGGCGGCATGGCGCGTCAAGATCTTTAAAAAATCCGAGGAAATTTTCAATAATCCTTCGGAAGTGGCGAGGGTTGAAAAGGAAGTCCGCAAGGTGGAATTCACCAACTATATGCTCGATCGTTTTGGTTCGATGGATCAGGAGTGGTTTGATGCCGTGCTGGCCGAATATATGTTGCTGAATGACGCAAACGAAGAAGCCTTCCGCAAAAAACTCGATGAGCAGTTTGTGCAGAAGTTTGTCGTCGATATGCTGGGAACGGATATTGACCGCACCCTTGAAAATGGCTATCTGCCACGCTCGGTGACGGAAACCATGGAAATGTATTCGTTCAAGGATAATAAGGCGATTGAAGCGGAAATGAATGCCCGCATGCTGCCGAAAGAGGGACGCAATATGTTCCTGCGTGATCTTTCGCTGATGGACGAGATTGTAAAGAAAAAGCATGTGGAGGGCTATTTTAAAGCCAACGGTGCGCAAGCTGTCGAGATTCTGGCGATTACGCCGGTACTGCCACCTGAAAATGGGTGGGAATTGGGGGCTAACGACACCAAACCGAACCAGATTAAAGTGAAATACAAAAAGGACGGTGTCGAAGCGGAACGCACCATCAATTACTACGGTAAGGTCGACGACCTCGATCACATGCTGTATGTGATGCTGGCATCGTTTGATCCCGAAGTGGCTATGCGCAAAAAACTGGCGCAAAAGGGTCTGGATGATGTGAAGTTTGTGACTGAAGGCACCGACACGGGTGGCAAGCCGTTTGCCAAAATGGCGGCATCGGGCGGTGCTATGAAACGTGTATCGGGTTATATTGAAACCACCTACCGTCCGTTTGAAGTAATCGAGCGGATGCAAAAAGGGCAGGCGGTCATCACCGATGAAGTATGGATGGCCTACTCGATATACAAGGCCAAACAATCCGGTAAGCTGGAGGATGTGACCCGCGTCAAGGAATTGCCGCGTACACAGGAGACTCTTAAAGAATTCCAGAGCGACGAGTATTTCTCGATGGTCTATATGATGGGGCCGATGAAAGAACGTTTGGGCTTTGGCGCGGAAGGCCAGATGATGCGTATTTACGGTGATTTTGTCGAAGAAAATGGTGAATACCATTTTCAGGCCACCGGTAAAGTGATGCAGAAAGATATCCGCTTTGGCAAAATGGATAACCCGTGGGTGGAAAGCCAGCAGCTCACGGTCAAAGATGCCGAATATTATCAGGATGAAAAGGATCTAAACGCATCCTCCGTTAAAATGCTGGATGAAAAACGTAAAGCTTCGAAAGCACCCGAGTTAGGTTTATTCGGCGCTATGCGCAGCGGTAAATTCTTCCTCGCCGATGCCGCGCTTGTCAGGGCAGACGGCCCTAAAAAAGGCACGATAAGCGTGCCCGGACAAATAGGAGACGAGGACCATCATGATTCCGTCGGCGGGTTGGTGGATTACGCGCAGCAGCGCGCCACCGAACAAAAGGTGAAAGAACGCCATGACGAATGGAAAGACCGCAAGGGCCTTGATGAAATGCAAAAAGACCGCCTTGGTTATATCCGTCCGATTGCCTCAAGCGGCTTAGCCATCAGCGGCAACAAGATTGTGCTTAAAAGCACGTTCATGGTCAGCCCGAAAGCCGGTAATAACGAAGCCGAATATATGGCGTATCTGGTAAAAGAAATCGAAGCCGGTGAATTGGTGAGCGTCACCATGAACGGGGAAACGCGCCAGATACGAATGGGTTTTGCACAGGATGCCGCCGCTACTGCAACCTTTGATCCACAGGGTTTTATCAAGTTGCTGCAAACCGACCCGTGGCAGGTGGCAGCGTTGCAAGAAGTGGCGAAGAACCGCGAGCTTTCCAAAGTCGTAACCCGCACACTTGATGGCAGGTTGCCGACGGTGGTCGATCTAAAAAAACGTCCGCACACGGCAGAAGAACTGACCAAAGCAGTCACAGGTGGCAGCGCCACCCGCGATTTGGGCATTGCGATGAATCCTGAATTTACGCTCGATTTCGATCCGAACTGGGGTGTCAGCGTGACGGCGGCCAATTTCCGCGATGTTGAATATAAATCCTCCGGCTATGTGATGACCAAGAAAGAACATCTCAAGGGGCGTGACTCCATCAGCCATACACTGATCGGGCTTAAGCAGCTGGAAGATTTTGGCGTGCGCAGGGCGGTTGCATTACCAGCGGCGGGGCTTGCCGGTGGTTTTGGCGGCGCAGGCATGGGTGGTGGAGGCGGTGCCGGCAATGGTAACGGCAATGATCTCAGCAAAGAAGACCTGCTGCTGTTCCATGATGTTTCTGTGGGCAGCTTGCTGGGCGATATTAAAGTCAGCCCCCTGCAAAAAGCGAATGAGCCGGATAAAGGCAAAATTTACGTTGAGGGTGCGCCGTGGGAATGGGACATCCGCCTGCATGATGCCAAGGGAGTGCAGGTGCCTGGATGGCTCAACGCTCAGCCGATACAGGTGGAAGCTACCGAGGTATTTGATCCGGCAACGAACAGCAATGTGTTGCAGATTTCCAGAATGAAAATCTCCGGCCAGAAGAAAGGCTCAACAGACACCGAGCATTGGGTGAATGTCAATTACACGCTCGTACAGAAATTCGCCGGCAAGGGTGGTGAAGATGAACGCCTGCTTGGTTATAACTTTTCGGAGTTCGTACAACAGGTGGCGGCAGAGCAGGGCATTGAAAAGCCGGATGACCGCGAGGACAAACGTAAGAAAGCCTTTGAGGCGCTGCCCGATAACAAGCCGCAAGGCAATGGTGATGGCAAGGATGGCAAAGGCAGTGGTGATGCAGGCGACAAGAGTGCTGATTCCGCTGGCGGTGACGGCAAGGGCGGTTCGTATGAGCTGGCAGAAAAAATTATAAGCACCAAGGCCGTGTCTTCTATCAAAGATAAAAAACTGGACGTAAAAAATGGCGCGATACTGGTGGCACTGGATGGTAAAGGCAAATTCCTCGTTCTCGATCCTGCTCCTCAGGGTACCAAAGAATCAGCAACCCAGTTACAGCAGCGTATCGCTAAGGCGATGAAGGGTAAAACCGCTGCGACTATCGAAGATTACGTCACGCTTACGGACACTGCGACAGGTAAAGCGCTGGATACTTCCGAAGGTGCGGTGATGAAGCTCAATACCTCCGAACTGGTGAAGTTTGATGTGGAAGGCCTTGTGAAGCGTGGCGATCTGGTCCTTAAATTACAGGAAGTGAAAATGCCGGCGGCACGCGAAACGGTTGTGGCAAAAAATCTGCAATTCAAAGACAGTATGGTGCGTCCGTCACCGCAATCGATCGGGGATTTCCGTGTGCCTGTGAAACAGGGCGAATTTATGGCGGAAGACCAAGCATTAAAAGGCGCAAACAGAGGCCCGCAGGCCGGTGCGATGGGGATGAACCCTGCGGCACCTGGCATGCAACCGGCGTTTGTGCCTATGGGAACGCCGATGCCTAACGGTGCGGTCAAGATCGCACTTCCGGCAGCGGTGCCTGGTTTTGTGGCGCGTGGCCCCAACGGTGCGTTGCCTGCCGGATTTATTCCGCTCAATGGCCCTGCGATGGCGGGCTCTGTCTTTGCTAATAATCCGCCGCCTGCCGGTCAGGTGGCAGGGTTCCTTGCCCTGAATGCACCTCCTCCTGCCGGATTTACGCAGGTGGGAGCGCCCATGACTCCTGTGTTAATGCCAGCCGGACCGCCGGTTGCGGGTGTTGAGGTAATTAATGGTGCGATGCCTCCGGCATTCCAGAATGCCAATCCATTGCCTGCCGGCGGACCACCGGTGGCAGGTATCAATACAGGGGTAAATGGTGACGGAGCGGTTCCTGCGCCCGCCGGTAATGAGGCTGCCATGGGGAATGTGCAGGACGTGGTGAACCAGTTCGCCAAGCTAGTGACAGATTCCATGCAAGCTCCCACAGGTGCCACCGCTCTTTCTACGCCTGCTCCTACGCCACTCGTGGCCAACAAGCCCGTTAAAAGCAACGGCAACCAGCAGCCTGTATAATCTGCATCTCTGATTCCGGACAAAAAAATACCGCGGTGACTTGCATCACCACGGTATTTCAGTACGATTCAACCGTAACTATTAAGCAGCCTGAGCCAGCTTCAAGTTTACAGCGGAGGTCTTACCTTTTTCGGTCGCGAGATCATAGGTCACGCGTTGTCCTTCGTTCAGGGTGGACAGACCAGCACGCTCAAGCGCACTGATATGAACAAACGCGTCAGCGCCGCCCTGATCAGGTTGAATGAAACCAAAACCCTTCATTGGGTTAAACCACTTTACAACACCACTAGCCATAATAAATATCCTTTTACCGGCATTACATGTCTTCTCGCACTATGCAAGAAGCTCTACGAGTTCATATCAAAAGGCATAAACCTTGCCTCTTTTATGAAACGTCAGGGAAAATACAAGAATACCGGTAACGATAATCAAGATAATGCGCTAACTACACGCAAACTATCAGAAGCCAAAGGCTCGAACGTCTACTGTCATCAATCAAAGAGCAATACAAAACTCAAGCCGGAACCTAGACCTTTTGCCGGATAAGTCAAGGTTTATCGGTGCAATGCCATTATAGCATGCTATAACGTAGGTAAATATGCCATCGCCGAAAGGGTGTTGGTTCTTTTTAACGTTATGTAATATATGTAAAATTAAGATAGAATGGCCGAGATTTATAATGTAATAAATCTGTCATACCTAAATAGCCTGAATATTACTATAATTACAAAGATATAGATAATTTTTATACCGATATGGCCTATACATCAGAAGTAACACTTGGTGAGAGCTTACGCTATATACGCGGCCTGTTTAAAGACAACAAGGTCGTGTTTTTTGGCGAGACGAATCACCGCAATCCGGCCTTCAAGACCTTTATCAATGCCAATATGGGCAATTTTAAAGACGCAGGTGTTACTGACCTGTTTGTCGAGATACCCCAGAAATACCAGAAACACGTTGATGCATTTTTCGCTGCGACCACCAAGGAAGGTGAGGCGGCAGCACTGGCCGCACACGCTAAGGAAAGTGGTGTGTATGCCGAGCAATCGGCACTCTTATATACAGCCAAACAAAAAGGTATCCGTGTCCATTACACCGATGTCGGGCTGAATGCCGAGGAAACCAAGGCGTGGGATATCGTAAAAAAATATCAGTATGGCGAAGCCTATAAAACAAGTGGCGTATTCGATTACAAAAAACTGACTGCAGAAGAAAAAAAGGAATATGACCCTGCCTATGACACGTTCTTTGCCCAACGTGAACGTGCCAACGCCGAATGGGTGAAGATCGTTGAAGCCGTCAAAAAGGAATTTCCTGACGGAAAATTCGCCATGTTGGGAGGAGATGTCCATGCCCGACGGAAATATATTGAAGGCGTAAGCAAACCCGATGTGAACGAGCTGCTGGCGGAAAAGGTAGGCAAAACCGCGTATGTCCGCCTTGAGGCTTCCAAGGATACATCATTGCGTGTCATTGAAGCTGCTCAACTCCCCAAGCCTAAAAACCCTACAGAAGAAATACCGGATGCGGTTATCAGCGTGCCAGATAATGAAACCTTAAAAGCACTTGGCAAACGCGATAAGGTGCTGGATAGTGGCATGTCGGAACCGCAAAAGGAAAATCCCGCCGAACCTGCTGCCATACCGCCCATGACGGCCAAGCTTACCAAAGCGGTGACGGATTACGCCAAGGTACGGTTTACAGATCTGACTACGGGAGAAGTCAACCAGCCCAAAGCAGACGAGTTCGTCAAGCGCTATGAAAGTATGATGGCGAAATACATGGGCTCTAAAGAGCAGGACATGAATGCGGATGATATCATCGCCAAGACCGCTAAAATCAAAAAGACGCTAGGCAATGCCGCTACTCTGACAGACACTGACATGCGAAAAGCGGTCGATCAGGCACGTGCCACGATGCAGGAAGTAGATGCCGGCATAATAACACCCACCGATGCCAAGGCTCTCGCCGGAGCGGCCTTTACCCCTGCCGGAATTAAGAGTGTGGTGAAAAGCTGGCGCGAATAGTCGTTCCGCCTACGATTATTTTTTCTTTTTTCTCCGCTGTGTTCTATAAATTTCTATACAAAATATTCATAACATATTGTAAATAATAGATATATATTATTATTCTATTCATTAAAAAAAGTTAAATAAAGCTTACAATAGCATTAATGCTGTGGAATATTCCCCTGACAATTTTTACGATCAATACCCCTGCTGCTCTGTCGGAGTGATGGGGCACAGCATGTTTAATTGATTCAGGAGTAGTAACTATGAAGAAAAATCTTGCAGTAGCTGTAGCAGCTATCGCGTTGTTTTTCGGGGCTTTTACCTCGAATGCAAACGCTTCTTATGTAACAGACGGCGAATTCAACAACCCATGGGGCGGTGGTGGGTTCACCACTTATGGCACCGGTGGCAATTTCGGTGGCTGGAATGTTGTTTCCGGTAGCGTTGATCTCGATGGCAACAGCCCAGGTGCTATTAACCAGCTGATCACCACCGGTGCTGGTTCGTATGTCCTTAACTTTTCGCTCTCTGGCAATCCAGATGCGGGCAATGGTCCAAAAACCGTGCGTGTTACCGTTGGCACTGCCACTCATAATTTTACCTACAATATCTCGGGATCAAATAATCACAGCAACATGAACTACCTTGCAGAATCGCTGGCGTTCAACACTTCTGGTCCAACAACCCTCACCTTCCAGAGCCTCAGCGATGGTGGTCCGTTTGGTCCGGTTGTTTCAGGTGTATCCGTTTCTGCGGTTCCGCTTCCGGCAGCTTTGCCGTTCTTCCTGACCTCGCTGTTGGGAATGTTCGGTTTCAAAAACTTCCGCAGACAGACACAGCTCGCTTAATTCAGCGAACGAGTCGAATAAAAAAAAGCCGTCCCGTTTTCGGGGCGGCTTTTTTGTTATGTGTTTTGCTTAAAAAGAGAAGAACTCATAATCAGCAGCCATGCAGCCATAAAGCTGCTACCGCCAAGTGGTGCTAATGCCGTGGCGGCGGGAAGGATACCGAGCCCTTTGAGGTACAGTGTGCCGCAGAATAACGAAGTGCCCAGAGCAATTAGCCAGCGTGCTATGCGAATGCAACGTGGATCACGCTCTGACAGCCACAGCAGTAACACTGCGTGCAGCAACTGATAGGAGGACGCTTTTTCTACAAGGGAGGCTAGCGCCGGATCAGGCACTGCATGCGCACCGATTGCGCCCATCGCAATTGCCATGAAGCCATTAAATCCGGCAAGTATCTGCCATTGGATAACATTCGTTTGCATGCAGGTATTGATAGCCGCACAGGGCCATATTGGCCAGATATAAAATTGCCCGCCTTCTCGTGATGAAAAGGCGGGCAATGGATCGAACTAATAGAGGATGGTTAGATTTAAGATGCTGGCGCGTTACTGGTTGCCGCTGCCAGAAGTGACTGCGCTTCGGCGCTCAGCGTTACCTTAACGGCTGGGCCAAAAGGCGATGATCCTGCGGATGCGCTGGCTCCCGTGCTGCCATCATTGCCTCCGTCCGCATCGCCTGCACCTGTGGTGGGGGCTGCAGCCGTGGTTGGTTTTGCGGCTGAGACGGGCTTGGACGCCTGCGGTGCCGTCGTGGCTTGTGGCAGGGCTGGTAAGATTGCGGCAGTGGAACTCATGAGGAACTCCTTGTTACAACATGTTAATATTAATATTCAAGCGCGTAGCACCATGTCGGCTAATGCCTGATTGGTGACATTGAAGTCCTAATCATTATAGCGATGCTCCCTACAAATAACACGCGGTATAATTGTCGTTCCCAGAGTTTATTTGCGCGTTCAGGGGAATTTATTTAACATTTGTTTAACTATTGTGCGCCACTGGGTCATACCGAAACAGATGGATTTTTTTAAGCAGTTAATACTAATCTTTGAAAAACGAACGTTAAATAGTATTTACGATCAATATATTTGAGTAACTTGCGAGTTTATTTTTTAAACGGGTTAATGTAATTGGATCAATTTTAGCAAAAAATAAGTAAGGGCCTTTGGGGTGATTACAGGTTCGCTATCAGCTTTTCCAATTCCGTTTCTGTCACCGTCAATTGTTCCTGCAACTGCTGGTAGGAGATGGTGAGGTCTTTGAGCTGCTTTGCATCACCATTACTGCTAACATTGGCGATTTCATTTTCCATCGCATCCTTGCGCGCGGCAAGATCGCCGATTTTCTGTTCGAGCTTGGCGGCTTGTTTTTCGCTTTTGCTAAGTTTTTTGTTTTCACTCGGGGCGGCGGCGGATTCTTTGCGGGCGTCCTGCTTGGCGGCTTCGCGCTCTTTTTTACGCTGCTGGACGACGAGAGTGCGGTAGGCATCGAGATCGTCTTCGTAGGGTTTGCAGCCACCGTCGGCGACGAGCCATAAACGGTCGGCGACGCATTCGACGAGATGGGGGTCATGGCTTACTAAAATCACGGCGCCTTTGTAGTTGTTCAAAGCCTGCATAAGGGCTTCGCGTGCGTCCATGTCCAGATGGTTGGTTGGTTCATCCAGCAGCATGATGTGCGGCGCGTCGAAGGACATCAGGCAGAATAACAGGCGGGCTTTTTCACCGCCGGAGAGTTCGCCTACTTTGGTGTCGGCTTTGTGTTTGTCGAAACCGAACGCGCCCAAGCTCGCGCGGATGCGGTGTTCGGGGACGGTTTTCATGGCGGCGCGCATGACTTCGAAAGGGGTTTCCTTGACATTCAGCTCGTCGGTCTGGAACTGGGCGAAATAGCCTACGCGCAGCTTGCCGGATTTATGCACGTCGCCCTTCATGGCGGCTAAGCGGCCGGAGATGAGTTTGACGAGGGTGGATTTACCGTTGCCGTTGGCGCCTAAGAGCGCGATGCGGTCGTCGGCGTCGATGCGCAGGTTGAGGTTCTTGAGTACTACTTTGTCGCCGTATCCGGCCGAGACGCTGTCGATGGTGATGAGGGGGGATTTGAGTTCTTCCGGCTCTGGGAATTCAAAACGCGTGACGCGGTCGGCCATTACGGCATCGACGATATCCATTTTCTGGATGGCTTTGAGGCGGGACTGGGCTTGGCGCGCTTTGGAAGCGGTGGCGCCGAAACGGTCCACGAAGGCCTGCATGTGGGCTTTCTGGGCAAGCTGCTTGTCGCGCAGGGCGGCCTGACCGAGCATGCGTTCAGCGCGGCGGCGCTCGAATTCATCGTAGGTGCCGGTGTAGAGGACGAGTTTCTGGTTTTCCAGATGGACGATGGTGTCGACGGTTTTGTTCAGGATTTCGCGGTCGTGGCTGATGACGATGAGGGTTTCGCTGTAGCGTTGGAGGAAGTTTTCCAGCCAGATCATCGCTTCGAAATCGAGATGGTTGGTGGGTTCATCGAGCAGTAGCAAATTAGGTTTGCGAAAAAGCGCAGCAGCAAGAGCCACGCGGGCGCGCCAGCCACCGGAGAAAGACGAAATGGGCTGGCTTTGGAATTTATCTTCAAAGCCGAGGCCGTTTAAGATTTGGGCTGCGCGGGAGGGAGCGCCGTACGCGTCGATTTCGTCGAGGCGGGTGTAGATGTAGCCGATGCGGTCAGGGTCTTCGCAGGTTTCGGCTTCTTTGAACAAGGCGTCGCGCTCGGTGTCGGCGGCGAGGACGATGTCGATGAGCGGTGTGTCATCATCAGGCATGTCCTGACGCACCATGCCCATCGAGGAACCCTTGATCATGCTGATGTCGCCACCGTCGGCGGATATCTGACCGGCGATAAGCTTGAAGAGAGTGGATTTACCGGTACCGTTCGGGCCGACCAGACCTACGCGCGCCTTCGCGCCGATGGTCAGCGACGCTTTTTCTAACAGCGTGCGTCCGGCGATGCGGTAAGTGAGATCATTTATGAACAACATGTACTCTTCGTCTTTCAATCATTGGCGTCGTTATCCGGCAGACTCGATGTGCTCGTGTATCATTATACACTCCGCGCACCTCGCCTTGGCTGCCTAGCCAATGATCGAAATACTTCGAGTCTATAATGCTGTAGGAAAACAGGCGCGCAACCTAGAGGTTTCAAGGCTTTAGGTCAATCGCTGAATGGGGAATAAAAAAAATAGGTCTATGCGCTTGAAATCGCGGATTTTGCTATTAGTTTAATAGCACGTTCCACACCTACAGGAGAGTACTCATGCCCACCTTGTTCGATTCCTTGACCCTCGGCGATATCACCCTCAAAAACCGCATTATTATGGCTCCGCTGACGCGTATGCGCAGCAAGCAGCCCGGAAACATTCCCTATGCACTGAACGCCGAGTATTATGCCCAGCGCGCTACGGCGGGGCTTATTATTTCCGAAGCGACCCAGATCACCCAGCAGGGGCAGGGCTATCCGGCCACGCCGGGGATTCATTCGCCTGAGCAGGTGGCGGGTTGGAAACTGGTGACGGAAGCCGTACATAAAGAAGGTGGAAAAATATTTTTGCAGCTGTGGCATGTGGGACGTATTTCGCATTCCTCGCACCAGCCTGAGGGTGGATTGCCGGTTGCGCCTTCGGCGATTAAACCGTCCGGCAAGGTATTCACCGCCGACTGGAAACAACTGCCGTATGAAACGCCGCGCGCTCTTGAAACCAATGAGATTGCAGGCATCGTCGCGGATTATAAAAAGGCGGCGGAAAATGCCAAAGCTGCTGGCTTTGACGGTGTGGAAGTGCATAGCGCCAACGGTTATCTGCTCGACCAGTTCTTGCAGGATGGCAGCAACACGCGTACCGACCAGTACGGCGGTTCAATTGAAAACCGTGCGCGCTTTTTACTGGAAGTTACGGATGCTGTGATTGGCGTATGGGGCAAGGGCCGCGTCGGTGTGCGCCTGTCGCCGTATGGCACGTTCAACGATATGAGCGACAGCAATCCGGTTAAACTATTCAACTACGTTCTCGAACAACTCGGCAAGCGTGGCATCGCCTATGCCCATGTCATTGAGCCGCGTGCGACCGGTGCGGGTGGCGGTGACGCGGTGTCGGATGATTTGCCCAGCACCTCTGATCTTTTCCGCAAATCTTTCACGGGCGTATTTATGTCGGCAGGTGGATATGATGCACAAAATGCAACGCAGGCGGTGGCGAGTGGGCAGGTGGATGCGGTGGCGTTTGGCCGCATCTTCATCGCCAATCCCGATTTGCCGGAGCGTTTGAAGGAAGGGGCTGCGCTGAATCCATACAACCGCGCGACCTTCTATGGTGGTGCGGAAGTCGGGTACACGGATTATCCGTTCCTGAATTCCAAAGCAGCGTAAGGTAGAGAGCTATGGTGAAAGTATGGTTTATTACCGGTTGTTCCACCGGCTTTGGTAAATTGCTGGCGCAGGAACTGCTCAAAACGTCCGCACAGGTAGTGGCCACCGCGCGCAATGAAGCCGCGCTGGTAGACTTAAAAGGCATCAATGATAAAAACCTCCTCACGCTGCCGCTGGATGTGACCAAACCGGAGCAGATTTCTGCGGCGCTTGAAAAAGTGAAGGCAAAATTCGGGCGCGTGGATGTGCTGGTGAATAATGCCGGATACGGCATGGTGGGAGCGGTGGAGGAATCGGACATGGCGTCGATTCAGCGCATGTTCAACACCAACGTATTCGGGCTGATGGCGGTGACGCAGGCGACCTTGCCGATCATGCGCGCACAAAAGAGCGGGCATATTATAAACTTGTCTTCCGCTGCTGGTGTGGTGGGAACGCCGGGGTTTGGCATTTATAACTCGACGAAATTTGCGGTCGAAGGCATGTCTGAAGCGCTCGCCGGAGAGGTGGCACATCTGGGGATCAAGGTGACGATTATCGAACCAGGACCGTTCCGCACCGACTTTGCCGGACGCTCGCTCGACACGATGGAAAAAATCATTCCTGATTATGCCGACAGCGTGGGTAAAACGCGTGAATTTATTGCCAACATCGAAGGCAAGCAGGCGGGTGATCCGGTGAAGGCGGTGAAGATGATTATCGAGCTGGTGGAAAATGAAAAACCGCCGCTGCGCCTGCCGATGGGGAATTGGGCGGTGGATCGCATCAAAGCTAAAATCGCCCATTGGGGCAAGGAAGTCGAATCGCTGGAACAATGGGCGCGTTCCGCGGATTTTAGCTAAATCGCTTCACTTTTGTATTCACTACATAAACCCGGCCTGTTCACGCAAGCCGGGTTTTTTATATCCTACAAGATAGAGTAGAAAAAAGGCGTGCATTCAGCTATGATGGAAAGAGGTATGAGGCAATACCAACCTTGAGCGGTACAATCAGGTCAACAACGTGGATCAAGACTTACATTCTATCAGCCCGTCAGACACATCCAAAAGCCTGAGACGTTTTATCGCCGACCCATCTGATCTTCGCGAGGAAAGCGCCTCGGCGAAACTGGCCGTAGACAGCATTTTAAAAAAGCCATTGAACCTTGAAGGCAGGGAACCGATCAAGGCCTATGCCATTGATAGTGCCAATCCCAAAACACCGATGGATCGCGACGATGCCATCAATGTCGATTTTTATCATGATGCGGTGCTGGGAAATCTCGCCACGCTGCACGTCACCATTTCGGATGTGGCATCGGTGATTCCGGCGGGAGCGGCGGCGCGGGGTGATTACCGACTTGCCGCGCTTGATGCCCATGCGGAAAATAACGGTGAGACACTCTATTTCTCACATGGTGTTGCGCCCATGTTGCCACGTGCGTTGCAGGACCGTTTAAGCCTTGAAGACGGCAAGGAGCGTGCAGGCCTGACGATTTCGATCACGTTTAATGACAAATGCGAGCCGATACACACGCAGCTTTCGCGTACACGCGTGACCACCGAATGCAAAAGCTACCGTGGCGCTGCCATTGATATCCAGCAGTTCGGTCATCCGTTGCAGCAGATTGCGGTGCTGGCTGGTCAGTTGCTGAAAAACAAGGAAGGCATTACCAGCCTGCCGCGCTACGATGAAAAAACAGGGTGCTACACCGATTCGGAAGGGGTGGAACGGCACGTCAGCCCCGATGAATTAAGCTCGTTCAAAACCGTGCAGGGCTGCATGATCGCCGCGAACGAAGGCGTTGCCAGCCTGATGAAGGAAAGCAGCTTCCTGTTCCGCAACCATAGTTTTCTGTATACGCCCAAAGGTGGCAGGGAGCAGGTGGTATTCCGCAAGTGCGATATCGTGGATGACGGCATGGAAGGTAATGGGCGGCTGGAGCCTAACCGTGCGGAGTACAGCTCGGTGTGCATCGGCCATTTCGGGTTGGATTCACCTGCCTATAGCCATGTGACATCGCCCATTCGCCGCTACGCCGATCTGATCAACCAGCGTATGATGCACTGGGCGATTGATGTGGTGGATGCGGTGATTGCCGGTATTTTGCAGGCGCGGCCATCGCTGGAAGCAACTGCCGTACAATATGCAGCGTGGGCACATGCGTCGGAGCTGCTGGCGAAGGCGGCGAAATACAAACAGGCAGGCCGCAGCCTGACCAAAGGAAAATTACGCCATGAGCTGGGCGATAGCGTGGTGGACATTTTAAATGATCTCGGCGGGGTAACGCCGCGCAAGAAGCGTATAATTATTGTTGCGGCCGTTGCAGGTATACAGACGACGCACATGCCCTATCATGAAAAAGACATCGCATTCAAAGCGCAAAAACTAAATAAAACGCTCACCGCCAACCGCTACAGCCGCCGTGACTTCAGCCAGACGACGGCGTGGCTGACGACCGTATTCCCGAATACCGACCCGCTGCTGATCAGCGAGTGGACGGCGGGGTCGTTTGCCGAATTGCTGGAGGCAGCGGCAAAACGTGGTGACAATAACGAAGTATTTACGGCGGAAGTGACCAAACGCATTGAAATGGCCAGCCGTGCGGCTGAGCGCCTTCCCGTGCCTGCAGGAAATACACACGAGCCGGTGTTTGAAAAAGCGCTGGAAGAAGCCGAACTGTCTAATCTGGTGCAAAATCTGCATAGCATTCTGATTGTGGCGGAACGGCGCAAGGACAGCCACTGGGCGGATTTAAAAACACTGGCCTTCGACAAGCTCAAAAATACGCCGGTGTTAACCGAGCAATTATTTGAGTTTATGCAGGAGCAGCAAAAGAAAATGCAAAATTCCGTCACGCAGTCGATGGGTGTCGAGAATGCGGCGGGTATGGATACGCTGGCGGAATCGCAATCGGTCAAGGAATCCAAACAGACCGATGTGGTGGAAGCTACGTTGCTGGATCATCGCGGCAATTGTTACCCTTCGGCGCTGGTGGTGCTGACCCACAAACGCCTTACATCGGGTGTGGATGGCGGCGAAAACACCACTGATGAAAAGGAATATTCCGCGCCTGTGATTGATGCGGTGGCGGCAAACCAGTATGCCTCCTTAGACGAGGCGGAAAAAGCGGCACGGCAGTCGGCCATCCTTACCTTCTTCCGTCATTATGGTGACCTCAATCCCCATGAGGAGCTGTACACGCCGTCGCTGATTGAAATGGAACTGGAACTCAGCAAGGTGAAGCGTGGCGACAAACTGCCTTTTCTGCGCAAGGTCTGCAACGAGCTGTTTGATATCGAGTATGAAACACGCCCCGCGATGGCCTCTGCCGGATTTACCGATAACAAAACCTATATCGCTACGTTGCGTGTGATTCCCAAAGTGGGGGATGCCATCATTACCGAGGCGAAGGGTCCCGAAGACCGCGCCATTGATAAAGCGGCTGATAAAATGCTCTTTAACCGGAAATTCAGGGATATGCTGGCCTTAATCCATAAGCCTGTCACCCCGCCGAAAAGGAAGAAATCAAAAGACAACGAGATGTCTTCGGATATTTGGAGCAAAGTGTTGGAATTCGACCGCCGGAGTGATATTTGCGCTGACGCAACGACGATCTAACCGCTTGCCATTTTTTTGTTGATTTCCCTTTCTGCTTTTTGTGATTCTATTTCCAGCTGTTGTGCCAGCTCCCTGAGTCTATCAATGTCAGGAGAGATGCTGCGGGCAAGGGTTTCAATCTGCCGAGCGAGGTAGACTGTCTTGCTGGCACCGAGATTGGAGTTCGATGATTTAATGGTATGCGCTGCTCTGGAGACTTCCAGAAAACTACCTGCATCCAGAGATATTCTGAGCATATGTAAATATTCCTTGAGCGATTCGCGGTGCGATGCCAGCAGCGGTACAATTTCATCTCCCACCATTGTGCTGAAACGATTGAATATCTTTTCATCCAGAGTGATGTCATGGGCGAGAGTAATTGCTGGCGGCGCTTCTGTAGCTACTTTTTCATGCACGCAATCAATGCGTTTTGCATAGGAAATCCATTCCATCAGGATTTTTTCGAGTGCGGCGGGGTTGATGGGTTTGGTGATGTAATCATCCATGCCGGCATCATAGCATTTCTGGTCATCGCCTTTGAGGGCGTTGGCGGTGAAGGCGATAACCGGCATGTGCGGTAAATGTCCTGTTGTTTCCATGGTGCGGATCATGTCGGTGGCTTCATATCCGTCCATGACGGGCATCTGGCAGTCCATCAGCACGAGATCAAACGCCCTGTCCTTTTCCAGTGTGCTGAGAGCTTCCTGCCCATTGTTCACTGCCACCACCTCGCATCCATATTTTTCAAGCATTTTTACAGCCACGCGCTGGTTGACCGGATTATCCTCGGCCAGAAGGATACGGACATTTTTCAGGCTGGCATTTTTCTCCATTTTTTTATTATGAGGGTGACGTGATTCACTCAAATTATATTGTGTGGTGATGGAGCGTGTCTGATTCATTGCGGCGGTCTGGAGCCGTCCGCTGTAGTTCTTTTCCAGCACCATCGTAAACCAGAAAGTAGAGCCTTCTCCCAGCGTACTTTTAACGCCGATTTCACCCCCCATCATATGCGTCAGGTCTTTACAGATGGCAAGCCCCAGCCCTGTGCCGCCGAATTTGCGGGTGGTGGTTTCATCGGCCTGTGAAAATTTGTTGAAAATATAATCCTGTTTATCGGCAGGGATGCCAATACCGCTATCGCGCACCTCACACGTAAATTGCACATAGGTATTGTCGATGATCTTTGAGGTAAAATGGATTTCTATGCTGCCTTCATCGGTGAACTTGATCGCATTGGTGATGAGGTTGAGCAGTATCTGGCGCACGCGTCCGGGGTCGCCGTAGACGTAGCGTTTGGTGTCAGTGGAATAATGCAAAAGCAGTTCCAGTTGTTTCTCTCCCGTTTTGGGGGTCATGATGTCGCAGACATCGTCACAAAGTGTGTATAAATCAAACGGAATATGCTCCAGCTCAATTTTCCCCGCCTCAATTTTTGATAAATCCAGAATATCGTTGAGCAGGTACAACAGGTTTTCAGCAGACTGCAAAATTGTCTCCGCGTAGCTGTGGTCGTTAGGATTTAGGTTGCCCGACAGCAGCAACTGCGACATGCCGATCACGCCGTTCATGGGGGTTCTCAGCTCATGGCTCATATTGGCCAGAAATTCGGATTTCAGCTTGGTGGCGCGCTCCGCATCCGTACGTGCTTCCAGCAGATGCTGCTCGGCCAGCTTATGCTCGCTGACATCCATGGTGAATCCGGTCATGCGTGTGGCACTCCCGTGTTCATTCCACTGCGCCTGCCCGCGAGCTTCGCACCATACATAGTGTCCGTACTTATGCTTCAGGCGGTATTCGATGCGGTAGGGAGACCTATCCTTGAAATGCCTGCGGATGGCATCATGTACCCGCGATAAATCATCAGGATGGACTAGTGTGGTAAAGGTTTCAATAGCATAAGGCAGTTCGTAAGCCGTGTGTCCGGTGAGTGCCATGAAGCGGGGGGAATAGTAGATCTCTTGGGTTGCTATATTCCAGTCCCACAACCCGTCCGACATACCGTTGAGGGCCAAGTTCATACGTTCTTCACTGAGCCGTAATGCTCTTTCAGATTGCAGTAGTTCTTTTTTTTCCAGCCAGAAATTACGCCGCATGGCATACAGCAGCAATATTTCCAGTAACGCAAAAATTACCACACCCACGCAAAAATTATCGCGGTATTGCTGAATCCTTTCACTATGCAACCGGATAAAGCTGGTGACAAAGAGGGTGCATAGGCCAATCACCGAAGTGATGATCGCAAACCCATGGTCAGACATGAGGCGTTCGATAAAAACGTATTTCTCGGGTGGGTCCTGATGGTGTCGTTGGAAAGTCATGATTACAGATTGTAAAAATAATTATATATTATACTTATGGTATACTGCCGTAACGTATAAAAAATCATTAATAGGGAATGGGGGAATGTCTGTTTTCTACCATCCCGATGGAACGTGGTGCGGTTAGTAAGGGGGTACGTAAACGGTTTGGAACGAGGGTATCGGCTTATATTGTCTTTTGAATAATAAGGATAATATAAGCATTTATCTTGTGGGTTGGCATGAAATCAGGATAAAAAATACAAATAATATTAAATAACATAAGGTTATATATTATTTGTCTGTGCAAAAAACCTATCACATTGTCACAAAAGCTTAATTTGTACCGCAAGGGTTATCAGCTACAATGAACCTATAATCTAATGAATGCTGATGTGAGCGACGTATGCCTGATGTTCCAATTCCAACGAAGACACTGCCAGACTTAGCATTAGGATTTTTGCTCGGTAGCACCGTATTCAAGGATGAAGCATCCAAGAAAGAGGCTCTTGCATCTCTGAAAGAGCTGGCGCAGAAGCTGCCTGAAACCAATGATATAGAAAAAAAAGCCAAAGCAAATTTACTGGCTGATCTGGCGGATCCGGAAAAATCCAAGGCTTTTTTTGTTAAAAATCCTGCTGGCGCTGGCGAGGTGCTTAATCCCGCCAAAATGAACATTGTGACCGCTTCGGTGGTGGCTGGTTTGGGTAATACAGCTGCGATGGGTGATGACGCAGCAAAAATCCAGATAAAGGATACCACAGGCAAGATGGTGGATGCCGTTGTGGTTGGAAAAAAACAACCAGACGGTAGCTTTATTCCTTCTGCCTATATTCCGAAAGCTGAAGGAATAAAGGCTATAAGCGACAAAAGTAATCCTCTCCCCTTGATGAGGCCTATCCCTGAAGCTGAACGTAAACCGATGAAGACCCTTGATGAATTACAGGCTTTGGTGACGAAGGTAAGCACAATGTCTGCTGCACCCGCCCCAGCACCGGCAGCCGTGAATGCGACCATGACGCAGCTGAAGCCAGACGAAAAAAACAAAATTCTCGATAACCTCGTGACCGTAAATGCGGACAACGATGACAAGAAAAAGGCCGTTATTGCAAAGCTGACGAAGCTGGTCGGCGCTATGCCCGAAGGCGAGAAGAAAAAAGCGCTTATGGACCAGCTGGCCGCACCCGATGCCAAGGATAAATTGTTTGAAGGCACAGCCTTGAAGGGCACCTTCAAAGACGAATTCAAAGCCAAGGTTGCCGATTCGGTAGTGAAAATAAAAACCAAATCCGGCAAAGAACGTGTGGTTTTGGCCAATACGTCTTCTGTGGGTAACGTTAAAGTGACCGCGGAATTACCGGCAGAAGATGCGGATAAAGCCGGTTCCCTCGATAAAATGAAAATTGCCAAGGAGCCTTCCAAATCAAAAGAAGTGAAAGGTGTTCCCGCGGCAGATAACACCCTGACAATGTCGCAGGAAGATACGAACGAATTTGCGGACATCGTAGAAGAAATCGACACTAAAGGCACCGACCTTGAAGGTAAAGACATCGTTACACCACCGCCTGCTGCTGTGGTTACCGAACAAGCAACCTCCACCGCAACCGGTGTGAAACGCATCACCACCCGCAAATCCTTTATCGACCGGATAGCGAATCAGGGTGCGGGTATTGGCGCGGTACTGGGCGGGTTTCTCGGGTTCATGGGGCTAGGACTGATTGGTGTGATTATTGGTCTGGCACTCGGTGCGCTAGTGGGAAGCATGATCACCGGAAACAATCCGTTTTCCGATACCGAAACGCTGAATGTTGCACCCACCGACGGCAAAGTTCAGGTGCGCTTGCCGGAAGGCGATACCCCGACGTTAGAAATGCATATGGAAGGTCCTCCGGGTAAAAACCTTGTTGTTACCGGCAAGGCAAATGGCGATAAATTTGAAATATCCGAAGCTACTCTGGAATCAAAAGTGAAGGGTGAACGGGGTTCGACTCTGAGATTCAAACCACCGAAAGTTATACCCGTGGGTAAGGACGGCATGATTAATAAAGATGATATTTACAGGACACTGGATCTGCCTATTCCAGCCGTCCCCGTTTCTGCACCTGCTGGCCCTGCCGCGGGATCAACAGGTCCGCAACCACCAGCACCAGCCGTAGCGGTGGGTGTGGAAGTGAAAGAAATCAAAGTAGGTGGCGCGGCTTATGATAAGGCAAAACCCCTTGCTGATAACGACAAGGTGAGTGTGCTGGTCGAGGCCAAAGCTGCCGATGGAAAAACTAAAAAATTCCGCGTTGAAGGAGAAGCCTATTCACAAGCGGGTGAAGAAGGAAAACCTAAACGTATCCGTGTGACCAAAATGGTGGCGATTGCGCCCGATGGCAAAGAAACTGAAGTTATCAGCAGAGCATCTACCGGTGCTCCGACAGCTGTTTTTGATCCTTCGTATATTCTGCGTGAGACTGATCTTCAGAATCCGGCACAGATCGTTACGGCACTGACAGAAAAACAGACCGGCGCTGCTGCGCCTAATCCATTTCAGGATGCTTTTAAAACGGCCATGGGAATTACTGCTGCGGCCGTTGCCACGGGTGGCGTTCCAACTCCTCCAGGTGGTGTTATTCCACCTAGGCGGCCAGTTGTTCCTGCAGCACCCGCAGCTCCAGTTGTTCCCGCAGCACCCGCAGCTCCAGTTGTTCCCGCAGCACCCGCAGCTCCAGTTGTTCCCGCAGCACCCGCAGCTCCCGTTGTTCCCGCAGCACCCGCAGCTCCCGTTGTTCCCGCAGCTCC
>JANYBV010000055.1 GCA_025360605.1 Alphaproteobacteria bacterium
CCGCGACGTTGACGATGCCGTTGGCGTCGATGTCGAACGTGACTTCCACCTGCGGCACGCCGCGCGGGGCGGGCGGGATTCCGACCAGGTCGAACTGGCCAAGCATCTTGTTGTCCTGCGCCATTTCGCGCTCGCCCTGGAACACTCGGATTGTTACCGCCGTCTGGTTGTCGTCAGCCGTGGAGAAAGTCTGCGATTTCTTGGTGGGGATGGTCGTATTGCGGTCGATCAACCGGGTAAACACGCCTCCAAGGGTTTCAATGCCCAGTGAAAGCGGGGTCACGTCCAGCAGCAGCACGTCCTTCACGTCGCCTTTCAGCACCGCGCCCTGAATAGCAGCGCCCATGGCCACCACTTCGTCAGGGTTCACGCCCTTATGCGGTTCCTTGCCAAAGAATGCCTTCACCACTTCAATCACCTTCGGCATCCGGGTCATACCGCCCACCAGGATGATTTCGTCAATGTCGCCAGCTTTCAAACCGGCATCAGACAACGCCTTTTTGCAAGGCTCAATAGTCTTCTGGATCAGGTCATCCACCAGCGATTCTAGCTTGGCGCGGGTCAGCTTCACATTCAGGTGCTTCGGTCCCGTGGCGTCCGCCGTGATGAAGGGCAGGTTCACATCCGTCTGTAGACTGTTGGAAAGCTCGATCTTCGCTTTTTCGGATGCTTCCTTCAAGCGCTGCAATGCCAGCTTGTCGTTGCGCAGGTCAATGCCCTGGTCGCGCTTAAATTCATCGGCAAGATAGTCAATGATACGCGAATCGAAGTCTTCACCGCCAAGGAACGTATCGCCATTGGTGGATTTAACTTCAAACACGCCATCGTCAATTTCCAGTACCGACACGTCGAACGTGCCGCCGCCGAGATCGTACACGGCAATTGTGCTGCCGACCTTCTTGTCCTTGTCGAGGCCGTAGGCCAGCGCCGCAGCGGTCGGTTCGTTGATGATGCGCAATACTTCAAGTCCCGCGATGCGGCCTGCATCCTTGGTTGCCTGGCGCTGGGCGTCGTTGAAATAGGCAGGAACCGTAATTACGGCCTGCGATACTTTTTCACCGAGATAGCTTTCAGCTACATCCTTCATCTTAGTCAGGATAAATGCGCTGATCTGGCTGGGGCTGTATTTTTCGCCACGCACATCAACCCATGCGTCGCCATTGTCGCCCTTCACGATTTTGTAGGGAACAAGGCCCATGTCCTTCTTCACCATCGGATCTTCAAAATTGCGGCCAACCAGGCGCTTAATCGCAAAAAGCGTGTTTTCCGGATTGGTTACCGCCTGGCGCTTTGCGCCATCGCCGACAAGGCGTTCGCCGCTTTCAGTCAGTGCCACGATTGAGGGCACCACGTTGCGCCCTTCGGGGCTGTGAATTACTTTTACCGTGCTGCCTTCCATAATGGCCACGCAGCTGTTGGTCGTACCTAAGTCAATACCGATAATCTTGCTCATAATTGTCTTTCTCCTGGTCTATAGTCCTGATGCTTGCCTTCCCACACCCGTCGGGCAATCGCCATAAGTCGTTGGCTTGCCATTTCCCGGGCGGTCCGGTGTCGTCATACATTTCAGAATGTAGGAGAGATATAAGTGCTTAAAAGCGCTTGGCAACCCCTCAATGCAATTTTTTTAGTTATATATGTCAAAAAAGTTAATATTAACACATAGATCGCACCCCAAAGGGGAATGAACAGTCTTGAAAACCCCTTTGTCAAGGGGGGTGAAAACGAGTAAAAGCTGCGCTAAAAGCAATTTTTGTTAACGGATTATTAATAATTAAACATTATTAATGGCAGCCCATATTTCGTTAATAGGAAGTTACCAATGAAAACCGAAAACCTTAATTTAATTTCCGCTGCCAAAGGTGTATTGCAGTCGGCTGGCTATTATGTGGATCATCTCTGGCATGTGAGCGACGTGCATTTTCTCTACAAGCAGCTGGAAATGGAAAAGCTGGGAGAGGGTGAGGTGGAGCAGGTATTCGCCATTGCCTCCGAGCAGTTCGACGGCGAAACCGGCCTTTCATGGCCCCAGCTGGAGCGCGCCCTGCAAATGTTCCAGCATCGCAAACGGTCGGTAAAGCGTCTCTGTGCCGCCCCAAAGCTGGAAGCCTTGTGGTAGCCAATAAAAAAGGCGGGTTGAAATAACCCGCCTTTTTTTGAATATGCCGTAAAAGACTACTTTTTGTCGGCTTTTTTCTTAGGCGCTTCAGCAGCAGCCGCTTTTGGCGCTTCAGCAGCAGCAGCTTTCGGTGCTTCCGCAGCAGCAGCTTTCGGTGCTTCCGCAGTTGCGTCTTTCTTGCCGGAGGACACGGCGAAATGCTTGAACTTATTTTCAAACTTCTCAAGCTGGCCGGTTTTGCGCATGTTCACGCCGCCAACCCATGCCGGGTGGGTTTTAGGATCAACGTCCAGCTGCTGCGTGTCGCCTTCCTTGCCCCATGTGGAGCGGGTGGT
>JANYBV010000008.1 GCA_025360605.1 Alphaproteobacteria bacterium
CGGGCGGTGAAGAAAGGATCTTTGGGGGTTCCCGAATAGTGCCACGTGGTTTTCAGCGTCGTTGGGTCAAACTCTACCACACTGGATAAGGGTTTGCCGTTGACGATATGCCCGGTGTTGTCGAGCACCATGATATGGCCATTGGGCAGGAAGCTGACGGCATGCTGAAAGGCCCAGAACCCTCGAAAGGCCCACACCACTTTGCGTGTATGCGGGTCAATCACCGCAAGTGTGCTGGTGGTACGCAGGGATACTAAAATCTGGCCAGCTTTAAACTGCGGAAAGACCTTCTCCATCGAGGTCCCCAGAATGTCTACCGAGTTGGCATGAAACCAGTCATTAAGGGAATCGCCCCTTGCGTCCCCATGAAACAGCATTAGCTCAAATGGCGATTGGCGGAACGCTTCCAGTATTGAAATTCTATCGAGTTCTTTGCCATCGGGCGACACTTTCACGATGCTGGCTGAAATCAAAGGATAGTGCAGGGTTTCTAATCCTTTGACCGGTGTATCGATGGTTTCTTCGGTGATGGCGTAGATATTGCCTTTTTCATCAACGTTCGAGTCGTGGTGGATTGTATTTTGATATGTCCAGAGCACATTGGAGTTTTTATCCATTTTGATCAGGCCACAGCCGTAAGGCGCGCCCATGTTTCCAAGCTGCACCAGCAGGTCGCCGTTGGGATACAGAGTCGCCTGGTCAATGAAAGGGTGTGGTTCCTTGATTGTTGGCAAGCAGGTGGAGTCCAGCGTGTCATAGGGCGGGTTCCAGCGGTGTACAATTTTACCTTGCATGTCGATGAGATAGGGCGTGGGATAAAACGCAGTGGAAATGAGTGTATAGCCAGAATAGGCACGCGATTTGTCCCATGTGAAATCGGGGTGGGTGATGATGAATTCGTCGCTCGGGAATTTTTCCTTCTTCCCGGGTTCGGTATTGGAACTCTGGTGTAGTTGCGCATACCAGCTTTCGCCAGCAGCAAAGGCATTGGCGAAAGCCCTGTAGGGCGGAATATGGTAGTTGATGACCACGGCACCGGCAATGAACGCCAGTATGAGAAGGCTTATCGAAAAACACCACGATACTATGCGGTCGAAATGTCGGTCTGGCCTGCTCATCGGTTACCGCGTGCTAAACGTTTCAGGTATAGTTGCATCAGGATCAGCCCGGGCAGCAGCGCATCCAGCCCCAGCAGGAGGCTGTGCACCCAGGGTAGTGAATAGCGCAGCTGGATCATGCCATTGCCTTCCGTATTGATGATAACGGTTCGATAATACTCATCCCTGCCGGTTTGTAAAAAGTTACCATTTTCGTCATACGCCCTGAACCACTCCTGATAAAGGAAATTCGCAACGACAGGGCCATAGTGCTTATCCGGGAGCATAATATCCAGCCCATTGGCTCGCAATAACAATGGCAGTCCGGTGTAGGGATGGTTCTGGAAAAACGCCAATGGATTCGTCCGGTCGTTGCTGACGGCGAATAATTCGTGCTGGCTGTGTAAATCTATTCTTTTTTTCGCCATCGCAGTCAGTGTTTTGCGGTCATCGGGTGTAATGGGTGCGTCGGCGTGGGCCAGCCGCGACACGATCACATGGGTGATGCCATAGGTTTGCAGGTAGGTTTTTAATGACACGTTACGAACCGTCCTGGCATATTCGGCGCTTGGCGCGTTCAGGTCGGTGCCGCCATAGGATTGCACCGAAATGGTGTGATACCATGCCGGGTAATTGCGGATCAGCGTGGTGGTGAATCCGGGCTGCAGTGGATCAAAGGGAACAATAGCCATTGTGCGTGGCAGGTTGGCGACAAACCCTTCCGGTGCCACGAGTGGGTAATAAATTTCGGGCAAAGGCGGGTAGGGAACATCAATAAAGCTCATCCACGGCCATTTGCTGGACACAGCATTGAGGGTCGTCAGCCCCATCGAGAGGCAGGCGAGGACCACTGCGATCGAATTGCGGTGCGTGTAGTGGCTCAGTGTTTCAATAAAGCGGGCGCCGACGACAATCGTAAAAATGGCAATCAGCGGTAGGAATTTCATGGCATTGCGCAGTGGGAACGGGAACAGATGGTCATGCACCAGTCCCCACAGCACCCCATCATCACCCAGTGCCATCCAGAATGCCAATATGCCACAAAGAGGAAGTCCCATCTGCGACAGCTGCCGGGCAGTGAACCCTTTATAGACCCACAGCGACACCGCCCA
>JANYBV010000033.1 GCA_025360605.1 Alphaproteobacteria bacterium
GAAAAACGATCCGCGCATTACCAAAGTCGGGAATTTCCTGCGCAGCAGCAGCCTTGACGAGCTGCCGCAGCTGATTAACGTGCTGCGCGGCGAGATGAGCCTTGTCGGCCCGCGCCCGATCGTGACGGCTGAGGTGAGCAAATATGACTTCGACATCGCGCATTATTACCGTGTGAGCCCCGGCATTACCGGGCTGTGGCAGGTGAGCGGGCGCAATGACGTGAGCTACGGCCAGCGCGTGCAGATGGATAGCTGGTATGTGCGCAACTGGTCGTTGTGGCATGATATCGCCATCCTGTTCAAAACCTTCCCCGCATTGCTTAAGCGGAGCGGCGCTTACTAATATTTGTGCGACTATTGAAGCGGGGATAGGCTAAATAGCTGTATTCCCGCTTTTTTTATGACTTCATTTCCATATGACAAATTTATGCGGATTGTGGGAATAGGCTTGTCAACGGCGCAAAAACTCGCTAAGTTATTAACGAATATTAACCAATAGTCAGGATTGCATGACAGTTTCTATATTAGTGGCCGGCGGGGCGGGGTATATCGGCTCACATGTCTGCAAGGCGCTGGCCGCGGCGGGATACCAGCCGGTGACGCTGGACAACCTTACGACCGGACGCAGGGATTTCGTGAAGTTCGGGCCACTGGTGGAGGCTTCCGTGGCTGATGGCGAGGTGGTTGCGGCGACCGTTGCGCGCTATGGCATCCAGGCGGTGATTGACCTTGCGGGCTCTATCGAGGTGGCGGAGTCGGTGAAAGACCCGCTTAAGTATTATGAGAATAATTTCGCGGTGAAGATTCCCTTCCTGCGCGCGCTGCACATGGCGGGCGTGAAGGCGGTGGTGTTTTCTTCGACGGCGGCGGTGTATGGCGAGCCTGTGGCGGTTCCTATCGCGGAGTCGCACCCCTTGCTGCCCAAGAACCCTTACGGGCAGTCCAAGCTCGCCTATGAGCACCTGCTGCGCGACTTCCACGCGGCGGGCGGGCCTAGCTGGATGGCACTCAGGTATTTTAACGCAGCCGGAGCCTCTTTCGACGGGGATATCGGCGAATGCCACGAACCGGAATCGCACCTGCTGCCGCTGGCCTGCATGGCGCAGCTGGGCACGGGGCCGGCATTGAGCATTTTCGGCAATGATTACCCTACGCCCGACAAGACGGCGGTGCGCGATTACATCCATGTGCTAGACCTGGCCTCAGCGCATGTGCTGGCGGTGGAGGCGCTGCTGAAGGGCGCGGCTTCGGGCTCTTATAATTTAGGCAATGGCATCGGGACTTCCATTGGCGAGGTGCTGGCGGCGTTTGAGCGGCTGGGGCTGCCGGTGCCGCATAGTTTCAAGCCGCGCAGGGCGGGCGACTCCAGCCAGCTGGTGGCCGACTCAGCGGCTGCGAAAAAAGCGCTGGGCTGGCAGCCGGCCTATGCCGATATCGAACTTATTATCCGTTCCGCCCATCAGTGGCATCTTTCACAACTCCAAGCCAAAGCGAGTGCCGTATGACCGACCATCTTTACCAGCAGAATCTTGACAGCGCTTTTGAAGCCGCCGTGGGCGAGCTGGGTGCAAACCGCGAACGATTCCAGCACTGGCTGGATAAGCTGGCGCCCGCTATCCCGGCACTGCGCGCCTTGCCGCAGCGCGAAGCGGAGCCTGTGCTGGCGCTGCCGAACGACGTGGCCGACCTTGCCGAGATCGAGGCGATTGCCGCGGAGATCCGCAGCAACTATTCCACGCTGGTAGTGGTGGGCATGGGCGGTTCTTCGCTTTCGGGCGAAACGCTGGCCTTTATCCGCAAGCCGGGCAAGGTGGCTGTGCGCTTCGTGGACAACATCGACCCACATTCGCTTTCGGCGCTGACTGAAAGCCTCGACTGTAAAACGACCGGGTTCCTTATCATCAGCAAATCGGGCGGCACGGTGGAAACGCTGGCACAGACCTCGGTGCTGCTGCGCCACGCCAAAATGCGGCTGAAGGATTACCACAAGCATTTCACCATCATCACCATTACCGACGGCAACGTGCTGCACACGCTGGCCAAGGCGCATAATATCCGCGTGCTGGCGCATGACCCGAAGCTGGGCGGGCGTTTTTCCATCCTGTCTTCGGTGGGGCTGATTCCCGCGGCGGTGATGGGGCTGGATATACGCGCATTGCGCAAAGGTGCGGCGGCGGTGCTGGAAGCATCGTTCACCGGGGATTTGAAACAATCGCCCGCGGCCCAAGGCGCGGCGCTGCAGATGTGCCTGCGTGAAAAGCAGGTGCGGATGAACGTGCTGATGCATTATTGCGACCGGCTTGGCGGGCTTGCCAACTGGTTCCGACAATGCTGGGGCGAGTCTTTGGGCAAGTGCGACATGGCGACCACGCCGATCCGCTCACGCATGACCACCGACCAGCATAGCCAGCTGCAGCTGTACCTGGACGGGCCGAAGGACAAGTTTTTCTCGCTGATGCTGCTGGACTCCTCGGGGCAGGGCGAGGCAATTGATTTCGACAATAACGCCGACCCACGCCTTGCCTTCCTGAAAGGGCGCACGCTGGGGGATTTGATGGTGGCCGAGCAGCGGGCGACGATTTCCTCACTGCAGGGGCGCGGCATCCCGGTGCGCAGCTTCACGATGAAGGATGTGAACGAGGAAGTGCTGGGCGGGCTGCTGATGCATTTCGCCATTGAGATCATGTTCACCGCGAAGCTGATGGGCGTTGACGCTTTTGACCAGCCGGCGGTGGAGGACAGCAAGAAATTCGCGCTGAAATACCTTGCCGGTGACGAGGGCGAAGGCGAAAAGCTCAAGCGAGCCTGAGCTGAAACGCATTGTTGAGAAAAGCCCCGAAAGGGGCTTTTCTTATGGGCGGTTATTTAGAGCAGAAACTGGCTGCGACGGTGCAGTCCGCATTGGCCATGACCTTGCAGCTGGCGAGGGCTTTTTGCCCGGCGTCGGTTTCCTCCGGCGCGAAAGCCGTGCCCCAGAAGCCGCCGCCGCCGGGTTTGGGGAGGGTCGCAAGCGCCGCGCAGGCATCGGTGAAGGTGAGGATGACCTTACAGTCGGCGGGCTTGCCGGGGGTGTCTTCGTGGCAATGCTGGAGGGCCTGCGCCTGCGCCTGTTCGGTGGTGGGGTAGCCAAAGGAGCGGCCGGACGAAAGCGTGCTTTCCGACAGGGCGATGGCACCGGCATGTTTGCTCAGTGCCGCGGTGACGGAGACGGGAGCGCCGTTGGTGAAGCTATAATGCCCGGCGGCGTCTTCCACGCAGGCGGTGGTGCAGCGGCTGGTGCAGGTCTGGTGGTCGAGGTCGCCGGGATTTTGCTGGCAGAGCTGGCTGCAATAATCAAAACAGGTGGCGAAGGCCGCGGACGGGGCAGCGGCGAGCAGGCAGAATAATGCGGGAATGCGGAAGGAAGAAACCATGAGGCAGCATAGCATGGCGGGGGCAGATTTAAAAACAAAACACGCCGGCATTGCTGCCGGCGTGCTGTGTTCGTTCACCTAGGAAAAGGTATTATTTCTTTTCGGTGGTGGTTTCTTCAACTACTTTGCCGTCAACGGTCTTTTTGTGCATCATTTCGTTGCCGGAAGCGTCGGTCTTTACTTCTTCTTTGGTCTTGGTCTTGGTCTTGTTCATCAGGCCCTTGGGGTCAACCGTTTCTTCGGTCTTTACGGTCTTGTCCATGGAACCATCGGCCTTTGCGTCAACCGAGGTCTTCTTTTCGGTTACGGTCTTGGTGCCAGCGGAATCGGTGCTGGTGGTCTTTACTTTCTTGTCCATGTTGCCTTTGGAATCGGCTTCGATGGATGCTTTGGTGGTGGTTTCTGCTTCAGCGGCGATTGCTGCGGAGCTGAAAGCCAGGGCGGCTACGGTAGCCAGTACGATGGAGGTCTTTTTCATAGTGATATCCTTTGTAATTAATTGCCAACGAGTGTTGGTGTAATTACGGTTATACAGGGTTCGACCTGACTGCATAGTGGCAATATCATTACAAATGTTTCATGTTGTAATCGCACCATAAATGCCGCTACGCGCTCAGCCCCGGTGACACTGGGCCGCGCCGGGCAGGGCGTGCGGAAAGGTCGGGTTTTCCTGCGCGCGGTGGGCTTCCAATTCGTTTTTATACAGCGCCCCGGCCTTGCCCGGATTGATGTCGAAATGCTGCCGGGTTTTTTCCAGTGTGGATTCCGGCACGTAAACCGGGCGGCCGGGAGGGGCGAGGAGGAATTTTTCGCGCGCCTGCGCATAGGGTATTTCGAAATGGCCGCTTTCAAACAGGGCGTCGAACAGGGCAGCTTTATCTGCGCTGCGGACGAGGATGCCGATCACGGGCTGGTCGTCTTCTTCGAGATAGGTCTGGTACCATGCGCCGGGGGCGGGGTGTTTTTGGATACTGGACATGGGCGGGCCTCCTTTGCGGCATAGGCGGGGTTACGGGGCAGATTTGTGATGGTAAGGAAAAAGATATAAAAGCGTTATGCCGAAGCCGCTGGATTAGCTTAAATAATTATAAAAACCATTTAGGCTTGTGTTCACCGGGAATTGTTGTATAACGATGCTCCGGTGCGTGACCAACAGGCCGCACGGGCTGCCCTTACGGCAGTTACCATGGTGACGCGGGGTGGAGCAGCCCGGTAGCTCGTCAGGCTCATAACCTGAAGGCCGCAGGTTCAAATCCTGCCCCCGCAACCAGTTTCCTTGTTATTATCTGATTTCATTAAATCAATTGTGTGATTGGCGCGGTGCAACCGCAAGGGGAAAACCTGACATGCTCAATCCGCCTGTCTCATTCAATTCCGAAACGGTGTTTATTATTTCCGCTATCCGCATTTATATTACGAGCCGCATGTTGAATATCATCAAACATAAACGTGCGTAACGATGCGCGTTCCTGAGCTGGCGCGCGCAATATGGCGGCGGGATGGTAAGTAGCGAGCACTGGTGGTAAGTGTGGGTGCAGGATGCCACGGCCATTTTTCATTGTAAATCCTGACCCTAGGAGCGAGCGGGCGGCGCTGTTGCCAAGACAGACGATTAGTTGCGGCTTGATGGCCGCGATCTCACCTATTAGCCAAGGCTTGCAGGCTTGAATATGGTAGCGCGAGGGAGACTGATGCTGGCGGAAACTATCTTTATATAAAAAGCGAAAATGTTTCACCGCGTTGGTGATGTAAACTTCTTCGCGCCTTATGCCGGCGAAGGTAAGTGCCTCATCGAGCAGTTGGCCTGCGGGTCCTGTAAAGGGGTGGCCGGTTTTATCCTCTTCATCGCCCGGCTGTTCGCCGATGAGCATCAGCCTTGCATTTTCCGGACCTTCGCCAAAGACGGTTTGCGTTGCCTGGCGGTGCAACTCACATCCCTCACAGCCTTTGGAGGCCTCGCGCAAATGGGCCAGATCGCGCAAGACGGGCAAAAAAGATTCGGCGGAATCGGGCATGGCCTGTGTGTGCGCGAGCATTGCCTCTACACGCTCGGGCGCTTCAGCAAGCATGGAGGCGATGATTTTAGTTTCCGGCAAGTTCTTCCAATAGCGCACTGGCATTTCGCTTTTCATCATTTTAAGCTTAATGCGCGCCGGATTGAAGGTGGCGCGGTAATAGTCGCGCCAGAGCGCATCCAGCGCATCTCCGGAAGGCGCGGCGTCGCGTGTTAGTCCAGGGCCATAGTCGAGCGTTTCTCCGTCCCAGTAAGCCGAATCATCCGGGGTAATGACTGCCCAGCGCATACTGGAAAAACGCCGCGAGAAAAAAGGCGCTACCATCGGCGTTACGCGGTGATCGGGTTCATGCCAGGCGATGTAATGTTCGCCGCTTTCGTCTTCTATTTTTTTAAAACGCACAAAAGCTTTCATTTTATGCGCGTCGCGGCGGATCGCTTTATGCATTCGCAATAAAGCATACATCAGCGGATCGGTTGGGATATGCATCAGGTTTTTTTCGCCGCAATGCAAACGGAAAAGCAGTTGGTAGAGCAAGTCCCAACGTTTATCAGAGCGGTGGCAGGCAATGGTTTTGGCTAAAGCGAGAAAGGTTTTGGGCACATTGATTTCAATTGTGGAAGAAGGCGCGGGAGGAAGCGTTGCGGTAAAAAACGATTGCTGTTCGCTAGCCTCCCATGCCACATCCAACGGCGTAAGACCGCGCGCAAGCATGTCGCGGGCTTGCGCGCGCCACTGGGCAAAATCTTTTGCGTAGAGATAGTGCATTAAAGGGCAAGCTCAAGCTGTGGCGGCGCTGGGCGCAAATACTCAGCGAGTTTCTGGCTGTCGAGCAGGGCAAGCGGCGGCTTGTAGTTCGCGGCCACTACGAAAGGTTTTGCGCGCTTCCAGGCAAGCCGTAGTTTCAGCAGGTCTTCCATGCGCAACTTGCGATAGCGGCGTGCAGAAAGAATCTTCTGCACCGATTGCACGCCGCAGCCAGGAATGCGTAGCAGCACTTCCCTGGGCGCCTTATTGACGTCAATAGGAAAATAGCCGGGATTTTTGAGCGCCCAGGCGGTTTTTGGATCGATATCCATATCTAAGTTTGGTGTTGCATCATCGACAATATCGGCAACTTTAAAGCCATAAAAACGCAGCATCCAGTCCGCCTGGTATAGCCTGTGCTCACGCAAGAGGGGCGGGCTGATGCCAGGAAGCCTACCATCGGCATGTGGGATAGGGCTGAACGCGGAATAGTAGACGCGCCTGAGCTTATATTTGTTATAAAGCGTGTGCGAAGTGGCGAGAATGTCTTTATCCGGCGTTGGTGTGGCGCCAATAATCATCTGCGTGCTTTGGCCTGCAGGTACGAATAGGGGCACTTTCAAACCATGTTTCTTATCTTCTTTGATTTCCTCGGTTTTGGTGAGTACCTCTTGCATGTTGCGCTCTAGCTGTGGCCGGTTTTTTTCGGGCGCTAAGGCCTGCAAATCATCTTCGGTTGGCAGTTCGATATTGACGCTCAAGCGATCGGCATATAACCCAGCTTCAGCGAGCAATGCGTCGGAGGCACCGGGGATAGTTTTGAGGTGTATATAGCCCTTATAGTTATGCGTTTCACGCAAGCTTTTAGCTACTGCTACCAGCTGATCCATCGTGTAATCGCTGTCGCGGATAATACCGGAGCTAAGGAACAATCCTTCGATGTAATTGCGTTTGTAAAAATCGAGTGTGAGATTTACCACTTCTTCGACGGTGAAACGTGCGCGCGCGACATCGCTTGAGATGCGGTTGATGCAATATTTGCAATCGTAGATGCAAAAATTAGTCAGCAGGATTTTGAGCAGGGAAATGCAACGGCCATCGGGAGTATAGCTGTGGCAGATACCCATGCCCTCGGTTGAACCGATGCCTTTTCCCTCACGCTTGGTTTTAGATCCACTTGAAGAACAAGAGGCGTCATATTTGGCGGCATCAGCAAGCAGACTTAGTTTTTCAGAGATATCCATAGTGGCTATTATAGCGCAAAAACCGTAGCGAGTTAAGCCTTAACGCTAATTTTTGCTTGCTGGAATCGTCCAGCGTTTTTCCAATGGTCGCACTTACAGCAATATTCAGGAAAGCGATCAGGTTGCCATCATGTATTCAAGCTTCTTTTTCAATTCATCGGGTGAAAAGGGTTTGGAAACATATTCATTCATTCCTGCAGCCAAACATCGTTCCCGGTCACCCTGTAATGCGTGTGCAGTCATCCCGATAATAGGAGTGGCGGATTTACCATTACTGCGTTCATGACGGCGAATGGCATCAGTTGCCTGAAATCCATCCATTAATGGCATTTGGACATCCATTAAAATACAATCATAGCGGTTTTTCGTAGCCTTTTTTAGGGCTACAACTCCTGAGTTAGCTATATCTACGCTATAACCAAATTCTTCAAGAAATGTGGTAGCTACAAGGACATTGGCTGGATAATCCTCAACCAATAAAACATGGCCTTTGTGTGTTAACGGTTCAACTTTGATTTTTTGAGCAGAGAGGACATTTCTATAAACTGCCGCTTCCTTCAATGGTAGTATAACGGTAAAACATGAGCCCCTACCAACTTCGCTAGTCACGAAAATTTTGCCGCCCATTAATTCCGTTAGGGTTTTACTAATGGCAAGACCTAGCCCCGTTCCACCAAATTTCCGGCTGATAGTGTTATCAGCCTGAGTAAATTTCTCAAAAATTTTAGTAAGTTTTTCGGGGGAAATACCAATCCCAGTGTCGCTTACCGAAATACAAAATTCCTGGGATTCCTGGCGGAACACTGAAACTACAACTTTGCCATGGCTAGTGAATTTCACAGCATTACTGCATAAATTGGTTATAATTTGACGAATACGGGTGGGATCTCCTTTCACCCATATGTTTTCAATTGTGGTCGTATCCAAACTTATGGTTAAGCCCTTCTCGCGAATGCCTACGCTTAACATGTTGACGATTTCAGAGAGTAATTGTTTCAAGTCAAAATCAATATTTTCTATTTCAATAGCGCTAGCTTCGATCTTTGCCACATCAAGCAAATCGTTAATAAGCATCAGCAGGCTCTCACCGCTTTCGCGTAACGTGGTAATGTATTTTTTTTGATTATCTGTCAGAGGTTGGCTTTTTTCCAAAATGGAAGATAGGCCTATTACCGCATTCATTGGTGTGCGTATTTCGTGACTCATATTTGCTAAGAATTCGGATTTAGCAATGTTCGCCGCTTCAGATTTTAACATGGCAGCCTGTAATTCCTGCGAATGCATTATGCGTTCCAGTAAATAATCACGTGTGCTATATTGACGCTGGCGGTCACGCAGGGCTGATGAGATTGTACTAAGAAAATTATTAAGCTGCACAGGGCGCTTAATGACTGTTATGTGACCAATATCCTCTAATTGCCTGAGATTGTTTGAGGTGTCTTGTCCTGGCGCTGTCAGAACTACAACAGGAACATCAGACCATGCTTCTTGGGCAGCCAGCATCGTATGCAGGTTATTTCGTTGGTCCTTTAGAACCGCTTCTTGCGTGATAATGAGAGCGCCTGCGCCGTTACTAAATTCGTCACACAATGCTTCCATGGTAGGACATATTTGGCACTTAACGCCGGAGTCCATTAACAAACGGCTTGTCATTTCTCCATCGCGAAGCGTTGGAGGCAATACCAGCACACGAAGCTCATTTTCACGCATCATTTGAAGCTTTGCCCCGGCGGTTTTCATTCAATATAAATGGTGTACCCGTCAACACGCCCTGGAATTGCTCTAGCGGCTCACCAATGGCAATTCCCTTCCGAGAAAGTGAAAACTCGCGGATGGTGCGCTCATGGTGACCCGTGCGCTTTTTTACTACAGAAATCAATTGTTTTACTACACCTTGAACTTCAAAATAACGGAACAAGATTACCGTATCTGCCAAATAGCTTGTGTCGATGGTCGTTTTCATAGAATTGCCGAGTAAGCCATGTTGGGCAATAACCAGAAATGTAATAACGCCGCGATGGCCGAGATAGGTTAGTAACTCATGTAATTGTGCATTTAGAAAGCGTTCTTCGGGCATCGCATTCAGGTAGCCGTTTAAACTATCGATCACCACAATTTTAACTGGCGCATGTTCGGTGCCTTCGACGGCCATGCGAATATTATGCGCAAATTCGCCCGGCGATAATTCTGCAGGGTCGATCGAGCGGATATGTATAAGCCCGGCTTCTACATGTTTTCGTAATTGAATGCCTAATCCTTCGGCGCGCATCATCATCGTTTCCGTGCGCTCATCGAATGCAAAAATAATGCTTGATTCACCGCGCTCTGCCGCTTTGACAGCATATTGTATGGATAAGGTTGATTTACCAATACCTGCAGGTCCTAGTAAAAGGACGCTGCTGCCTGCCTCAATACCGCCGCCTACAAGCTTATCCATTTCCGCAATGCCGCTATGCATAGGAGTTGGGTTGTATTTTGTTTCATGTTCTGCAGCAATAATACGAGGGAAAATCTTCAACCCACCTTTGACAATAGTAAAATCATGGTAACCGCCACGGTAGCGCTGGCCCCGTAATTTGGTTACACGCAAACGCCGCCTCTCGGCACCGTATTCAGGGGAAAGCTGCTCAAGGCTTAATACCCCGTGTGCAATACTTTCCAATTGCAAATTGTCATCCAGCGTCGCTGTTTTATCGTCGAGGAAAAAGACGGTGCAAGAGCGGCCAGCAAAAAATTGTTTTAACGCCAATACCTGACGGCGAAAACGCAATGCTGTTTGAGCCAGCAGCTTAATCTCTGAAAGGGAGTCGATCACAATTCGAGTTGGCTTCAGCTTATCCACTGTATCGAGAATAGACCTGGTAGTAACATTTAGTTCGATATCCGAAGGCTGAAACATCGTATACTGGTTGTTAGGATCAAGCTCCTCTTCGGCTGCAATAAGTTCAAAAATCTCGATCCCTGCAAGATCCAAGCCGTGAGATTTTGCAACATCGATTAGTTCATTACGCGTTTCCGATAAGGTGACATAGAGTACCTTTTCACCATGACGTGCCCCTTCCAGTAAAAACTGAAGCGATAACGTTGTTTTTCCTGAACCGGGTGTGCCATGAACCAGATAAACGCGGTTGGATGTTAGTCCACCTCCCAATACATCATCGAGTTCGGAAATCCCGGTTTTAATCAAATTGGGAGTAGTTTGTTGCATGAAAAATTACCAAAATTGAAAAATAAAAAAGCGAAGGTACAATTATATTCTGTAGATTAAAACGTGACTTATAAATAAGCCATGCTTTTGACGCCTAAACTTCACGATTAATTGAACAAATAGTATTTCAACTCAGAAAATATCTATTAAAAGCATTTGGTTAAGCTGCTTTTTTTAATCAAGCTCGTTTTAAAAATATATCACTTTGCCGGTCTTTTATAGGAATTTGAACGATTATTGCCGGCATATCGGTGTTAAAATTTGAGCTCAATTGCGTCGGCACATCCTGGCGTATTTCGTATTCTTAACGAAGATCACTTCGAATCCGTTATGGTTTTTTCATATAGGGGTTTATAGTCCTCTATAATGAATTATTAGGCTCGTTTAGGAGCTATGCCATCCTTGATTATTGCATTGATGTTGATGGCCAACCCATATGCTTAAATAGAGCTCTATGCGCCTCGCAGATTTTATAAGAGAAAATAAGCAGCTGATTATTAGCGAAT
>JANYBV010000007.1 GCA_025360605.1 Alphaproteobacteria bacterium
CGTTGTAAATGTCCAAGATAAGCGTTTGCAACTCGATTCGCCCAAGGAGATCGAGGCGACAGAAGACGAAATATTGCGCTACAGACTCCAACCCGGCGACCTACTGCTCACTGAAGGTGGTGACCCGGACAAACTGGGGCGGGGCACGCTCTGGAATGCAGAGTTGCCAGAGTGCATTCACCAGAATCACGTTTTCCGCGTCCGACTCTCATCAAAGAACTATAATCCCATTTTCTTAAACTGGTTGGTGGGCAGCACTTACGGAAAAAAATATTTTCTGAGATCCGCCAAGCAAACTACGGGCATTGCGTCGATCAACATGTCTCAATTGAAAGCCTTCCCCATGTTGTTGCCGCCAATTAAATTACAAGAAGATTTTGCAAGAAAGCTTAAGCAAACCGAGGCCGCTGTAGATACGTTAGCTTTGGGCGTAATCGCCACCGACAACTTATTCACTTCCCTCCAGCACCGCGCCTTTGGGGGAGAACTCTGATGAAAGCCTCTGAAGCCAAGCTCCTTGCCTTTCTGAAACGCGCACCGCAGTTTGTCATACCGATTTATCAGCGCACCTATTCCTGGACCGAAGGCGAATGCCGGCAGCTGTGGGATGACGTGCTGCGCACCGGCCAGGATGATGCTGTTTCGGTGCATTTCGTTGGCTCAATCGTCTATATTCAGGCGGGGCATTTCCAGGTCATTCAAGATGCGCCGCTACTGGTGATCGATGGCCAGCAACGCCTAACCACGGTCACGCTGATGCTGGCGGCGCTGGCCGAAGCCGTGGGTGATGGCGAACCGATTGATGGTTTTTCAGCCCGCAAGCTGCGCAATTATTATCTGGTCAACCCGGAAGAAACAGGCGACCGGCATTTCAAGCTGGTCTTGTCGCAGACGGATAAGGACTCGCTGATCGCGATTGTCGAAGGGGCCGCCCAGCCCGATGTGCAATCAGTGCGGATTACCGAGAATTTCCAATTTTTCAAGCGGATGATAGAGGCGCATAAGGCTGATCTATTGCCGATCTGCAAGGGCCTGTCCAAGCTGATGATTGTCGATATTGCCTTGACGCGGGGCGAGGATAATCCGCAGCTGATTTTCGAGAGCATGAATTCGACCGGCAAGGAGCTGAGCCAAGCCGATCTGATCCGTAACTTCATCTTGATGGGGCTGGAGCCTGATCTGCAAACCCGCCATTATCAACGCTATTGGCGACCGATGGAGGTTGGATTTGGCCAGGAGGCTTATAACAACCATTTCGACAGCTTCATGCGTCATTACCTGACGGTCAAAACTGGCGATATTCCTCGGCAGGACGAGGTCTATATCGCATTCAAGAAATACACCCAGGCGGCCAATTTGGCACCGGGCGATGAGGCGCTAATCAAGGAACTGCATCAGTATTCTGTCTATTACTGCGCAATGGCCTTGAGCAAAGAGCCAGACGCCGATCTGCGCCACGCCTTTGACGATCTACGGGAAATGCGGGTCGATGTAGCCTATCCGTTCCTGCTGGAGCTGTATCATGATTATAAATCTGAAACGCTGAGCAAGGCCGATTTTCTGGCGGCGGTGTGGCTGATCGAATCCTATGTGTTCCGCCGCGCCATTTGCTCGATCCCGACCAATTCGCTGAACAAGACATTCGCCACCATAACCAAGAACCTGAAAAAAGACCGCTATCTGGAAAGCATCGCGGTGCATCTGCTCGGCCTGCCGTCATATCGCCGCTTGCCCAATGATGAGGAATTCGGTCAGGCTCTGCTGACCCGTGATCTCTATAACTTCCCGCGCCGCAGCTATTGGCTGCGGCGGCTGGAAAATTATGGCCGCAAGGAGCGGGTGGCGGTTGATGAATACACCATCGAACACATCATGCCGCAGAATGCCAATTTGACCGAGGGCTGGAAATCGGCTCTTGGCCCGGAATGGGAGCGTGTTCATCAGACCTGGCTGCATACCCTCGGGAACTTGACCCTGACCGGCTATAATTCCGAATATAGCGACCGGCCTTTCCCCGAGAAGCGCGATATGGAAGGGGGCTTCAAAAGCAGCCCGCTGAAGCTGAATGAGGGTTTAGGCCAAACGCAAGCCTGGAACGAAGACGCGATAAAACAGCGCGCCGCCCGGCTGGCGCAGAAAATGGTTGCGGTTTGGTCGGTGCCGAAAGTCGCCGATGAAATCATGGCGGCCTATCGTGACAAAACCACTCCGACCGCGACCTACACGATCAATGATCACCCGCATCTGTTGACGCCATCGGTTCGAGCACTGTTTGAAGCGTTTTCCCAAGAGGTTCTTGCCCTTGATCCCTGCGTGTCTCAAGAATTTTTGAAGCTCTATGTCGCGTTCAAGGCCGAAACCAATTTCGTCGATGTGGTGCCGCAGGCCAAGGGCCTGCGCTTGTCTCTCAATATGCCATTCGCCGACGTGCGCGACCCGAAAAACATGTGCAAAGACGTGTCCAACATTGGACGCTGGGGCAATGGCGATGTTGAGGTCAAACTCACGACACTGAGCGACCTGCCCTATGTCATGGGCCTGGTGCGGCAGGCTTTGGAGAGACAACTCGGAAATGGCGGTGATGCATGACACAGTTCGCCTTCCTCAAGCCCGAATTCCCCGACATATTCGCCCATGCTCGCCAGGCCGAGACCCTGGCCCTGGCCGATCCGCGCGGGGCGTGTTTTTATGCGCGGCTGGCTTTGGAAACGGCGGTGAAATGGCTTTATGAACATGATCGCAGCCTGCGCTCGCCCTATGATACGGCGCTGTCGGCGCTGATTCATGAAGGCACGTTCCGGGCATTGGTTGGCAATGCCCTAGTGACCAAGGCGCGCATCATCAAGGATTACGGCAATAACGCCGCCCATGACGGCCGCGCGATTTCAGTGCCGCAGGCGGTGACGGCTGTGCGGGAATTGTTTCATGTCTGTTATTGGCTGGTGCGCAGCTATGCGCAAAGGGCAAAGCCTGACGCCAGTCTTGCCTTTTCTGAAACCGCCCTGCCGCGCGCGGTGCAGGTGGAAGCCTCGACCCTCGCCAAATATCGCGCTTTGGCCGAGTCGCACGCCGAAGCGGTGAAGGCTCAGGCTGCCGAACAAGCCGCCCGCATCAAAAGCGAGGCCGATCAAAAGGCCCTCGATGCTGAAATCAAGCAGTTGCAGGCCGAGATCGCAGCGATCAAGGCCGCCAATCAGGCGACGCCTGACACCCATGATTACAACGAGGCGCAAACCCGCGACGCCTTTATCGATCTGCTGCTGGCCGAAGCCGGCTGGCGGCTGGATCAGCCGCGCGACCGCGAGTTCGAGGTCGCCGGTATGCCCAATCAGGCGGAAAAAGGTTTCGTCGATTATGTACTGTGGGGCGATGACGGCCGGCCATTGGCTTTGGTCGAAGCCAAGCGCACAAAGCGTGATGCTCTCGTTGGCCAGCAGCAGGCAAAGCTCTATGCCGATTGCCTGGAAAAGCAATTCGGCCGCCGCCCGCTGATCTTCTGTTCCAACGGTTATGAGCATTGGTTGTGGGATGATACCCGCGACCCGCCCCGCCCGGTGTATGGCTTTCTGAAAAAAGACGAGCTGGAACTGTGGCATCAGCGGAAAACTTCGCGCCGGGCATTGATCACGACCCGCATCGACGAGGATATCGTCGAACGCTATTACCAGACCCGCGCCATTCGCCGCGTGGGCGAGGTGTTCGAGAAGGACAATCAGCGCAAAGCCCTGCTTGTGATGGCGACCGGGTCGGGAAAGACCCGCACGGTGATTGCCTTGGCCGATCAGATGATGCGGGCTAATTGGGTCAAGCGTGTGCTGTTTCTGGCCGACCGCGTCGCTTTGGTCAAACAAGCGCACCGCAATTTCAACCAGCATCTGCGGACAGCGCCCTCGGCAAATCTGATCGAAGGGCATGACCCGAAGAAGAACGACCACAATGGCGCGCGGGTGTGCGTTGCCACCTATCCGACCATGATGGGGCTGATCGACGAGATGCAGAACGGCCAGCGACGCTATGGCCCTGGCCATTTCGACCTGATCGTGATCGATGAGGCGCACCGCTCGATCTATCGCAAATACCGCGCGATCTTCGACTATTTCGACAGCCTGCTGGTCGGCCTGACCGCAACCCCGCGCGACGAGATCGACCGCGACACCTATTCGCTGTTTGAGCTGGAACGCGGCGTGCCGACCGATTCTTATGACCTTGAGCAGGCCGTCGCCGATGGCTTCCTGGTCCCGCCGGTGCCTATGTCGGTGCCGCTGAAATTTCAGCGCGAGGGCATCAAATATGATGACCTGCCCGACGACGAAAAAGAGAAATGGGACTTGCTGGAATGGGAAGATCAGCTGCCCCCCGACCAGGTCGATGCCGCCGCTGTCAACAAGTGGCTATTCAACGAGGACACTGTCGATAAAGTGCTGCAACACCTGATGACCTATGGCCTGAAAGTGGCCGAAGGCGACCGGCTGGGCAAGACCATCATCTTTGCCAAAAACCACGACCATGCTCAATTCATCGCGCAGCGCTTTGATGCCAATTACCCGCACCTAGCCGGCCAATTCGCCCGCGTGATCGACTTCAAAACCGAATACGCGCAGAGCCTGATCGATGATTTTTCAAAGCCGGAATCATCACCACATATCGCCATTTCGGTCGATATGCTCGACACCGGCATCGACGTGCCGGAAGTGGTCAATCTGGTGTTCTTCAAGATCATCCGCTCGAAAACCAAATTCTGGCAGATGATCGGGCGCGGCACTCGCCTGTGCCCCAACCTGTTCGGGCCGGGGCGGCACAAGGAAAATTTCCTGATCTTCGACTTCTGCCAGAACTTTGAATTCTTCAACCAGAACCCAAAGGTCAAAGACGGCGTGATCGGCATCTCGCTGAGCCAGCGTATGTTCGGCGCGCGTGTTGAACTGGCCGGGCTGATCCAATCCCTCCCTGCATCGGAACGCGGCGATCTGGAAAACCTGCTCGGAGACGTGAAAACCCGTCTCTATGATGAAGTGCGCGGCATGAGCCTCGACAACTTCATCGTCCGCACCAAGCGCCGGGCCGTCGAGCGTTTTCAGGATCAAGCCTTCTGGGCCGATCTGTCCCCCGAGGACCAACAGACATTGATTGATGATATTGCCGGCCTGCCGACGGCGCTGACCGATTCCGACATCATGGCCAAGCAGTTTGACATGCTGGTGCTGAACGGCCAGCTGGCCCTGTTGAAACAGGATGGCGCCATATCCCGCTGTCGTGAAAAAGTGGTGGCGATTGCCGCCCGGCTCGAAACCCTGGCCAACATCCCCATGGTCGCCGCCGAAATGGCGCTGATCCTGGAGGTGCAGACCGATGAATATTGGCAGGACATCGACCCCTGGACGCTGGAGCAGATGCGCCGCCGCTTGCGTGCGCTGATCAAGCTGATCGAGGGCGAGGAACGGAAAATCGTCTATACCGATTTCACCGACGAGATCGGCACCGGCACCGTCATCGAATTGCCCGACGTGTCCGTTGGTACCGACAAAGCCCGCTTTCAGATGAAGATGCGTCACTTCCTGAAAACCCACGCCGATCACATCACCATCCAAAAGCTGCGCCGCAACGAACAGCTGACCGGCCAGGATTTGGTCGAGCTGGAGCGCATCTTGCGTGCCGAAGCTGAAGCCTCGGACGATGACCTGACTGCCATCAAGACCAATGACGGTGGCCTCGGCCTGTTCATCCGTTCCCTGGTCGGCCTTGAACGAGATGCCGCCAAAAACGCCTTTGCCGGGTTCCTTGCCGGCCGCACACTGAATTCCAACCAGATCGAATTCATCAACCTGATCATCGACCACCTAACCGAACGCGGCGCCATGGACCCCCGCCGCCTCTACGAAAGCCCTTTCACCGATTTCGACGACCAGGGCATCAACGGGGTATTCCCGGCCGAGGCGGATGTGCTACAGATCGTGCAGGTGTTGACCGACGTGCGGGAAAGGGCGGCGGCATGATGATGGAGCAATGGATGGAAGCCGCAGACAGAATCATCGACAGCGAAACCGTCGGCGATCCGGCTTATCCGCTGATGCTCCTCCGCCGCGTCATCACCGTCAGCCTGGAAATGATGAAAATTGTGAAGGCCCTGCCACTATTGGGGGACTTGTCATGAGCAAAGTTAACATCAGGCGATTGGTGGACAACATACGCTCTGGCACCAATGTTTACACGCCGCTGATCGAGCTGATCGTGAACGGGATGCAATCTATTGACCTGGCCAAAAGAACAGACGGCTTGGTTGAAATCCAAATCCTCAGAAAGGGCGAAGAGGATATGGAAGACAGATTGCAGAGCGTGGACGGCTTCATCGTCTCAGATAACGGCATCGGCTTTAATCAGCAAAACCGCGACTCATTCGACAAGGTATATACCGAGCAAAAAATACTGGAAGGCGGCAAGGGCTTTGGGCGCTTCACTTGCCTGAAGTATTTTGATGACGTGAAAATCAGTAGCGTTTTCGCAGACGGTGAAAATTACAAAGAACGAACATTCAGGATGGGATTGGATGAGGACATCATCATTGCTGAGCATGTGAATGATTCCGCCGCCGCCGACACTGGCTCGAAAATTGAAATTTCTGGCATCAGGGCAGTGAAATTTCCCGATAAGGGCATCGACGTAATCAGCCGCGTCATCGTGGAACGTCTGCTGCCTTACTTTGTGGACGCCGATAAACCTTGCCCCAAGATAGCAATTCGGGACGCATCCGCATCGGGATTGCCAGCATATTTGAACGATTACCTTGGTAAGAAGGACAGCCAGATTGTCGAAATACCGATAGAGAATGGCGTTTTTTCGCTTCAAGCCCACGGTGTGCCGCGTGAATTTTTTGTGCGCATCTTCAAATTCTACTCGCCGAAGACTGAGCGCAGCAAGATCAGCTTGGTTGCTCACAGGCGCGAGGTGACGAGCGTCAACTTACATGATTATATCCCAGAGTTTGCGGAAGAATTTTATGAGCCTGACCCAAGTGGTGATGCGGCAAAGGGCCGAAACTTTATCATTAAGGCTTACGTCTTTGGCGACTATCTCAACGACAATGTTTCGTTAGAGCGTGGTGAATTCCGCTTTCAGGTCGATTCCGATCTTCTGAATGGTATCTCGCAGAGCCAGATTGAGAAAGCGGCGGCGGGTATTGCCGAAACGGCTGTAGGAAATGACATTGCCGACCGCAAACAGCGTAAAGCCGCCAGAATTTCAGACTACATTTCATCGCAGGCCCCTTGGCATAGGAAACTTAGCGCGGAAGCGGATTTTAGCGCCTTACCCATGCGGCCAAGCGATCAAGAAATTGAGCTGCACCTTCAGCGAAAGAAATTCGAGAAGGAAGTGCAAACGCGCGCTCAGGTGGAAGCCATATTGAACGAGGAACCGACCAATGAGATTGATGGAAAAATAGCCCAGGTCATCGAGAGCATTTCAGAAACCAGCAAAAACGACCTTATTCACTATGTCTCAATGCGCAAGTGTGCGCTCGATATATTCGGAAAATTTTTGGAGATTGATGAAAATGGTAAGCACAAATCAGAAGGTGATGTGCATGACTTAATCATGCCGCGAAAAAAAGACTCTGATGAGATTGATTATTCAGCGCATAATCTTTGGATTTTGGATGAACGTCTGAATTTCGCAGAATTTATTTCATCTGAAAAACCCATAAGCGGCACAGTTGGAGACAGAACAGATATTACGGTGTTCAATAAAAAAATTGCTTTTCGCGGTGAAAACGAAATGAGCAATCCAATAACAATTTTTGAATTTAAGAAGCCACAAAGGGATGATTTTGCAAACCCGTCATCGGACGATGATCCTGTTGAGCAAATTGTGCGATATGTGAATCAGATTCGTGATGGAAAATACAAAACACCGAAGAATCGAGATATTCTGGTGAATGATAATACGCCATTTTACGGGTATGTCATTTGTGATTTGCCAAAGAAGGTTTCGGATTGGTTGCGCCGCGAAAAGAATTTTACACCAATGCCTGACGGGCTTGGTTGGTTTCACTGGTATGGAAATATCAATCTCTATATCGAGGTGTTGAGCTGGACGAAACTGCTGCGTGATGCGGAAATGCGTAACAAGATATTCTTCAGTAAGCTTGGAATCGAGTAAGCGTTTTCAAATCCGCACCCGCTCGACCTCATCGAGCGTCAGGGCATCCGGCCGACGATCATAGAGCTGTGTCGTGCGGGTGCTGGCGTGGTTCGCCATTGACGCTGCAATTTCCAGGGTGCCGCCATTCTTGAGATAGGCGGTAATCCCTGTCGCCCGGAAGCTATGATTGCCGACCTTGGTGCCGATCCCTGCCCGCTTAGTCCGGCGCTGGATCATCCGATAGGCGTTAGTCTGCGGTAGCGAAGAGCGCGTCAGCTCATCCGTGCCGGTTCCGATCGTGCGGAACAGCGGCCCTTTCGGATCGGCCGACAGGCCGGCGCCGTTGATATAGGCATGTAGGTATTCCTCTAAAGTATGGTGGCAGGGCATTTCATGCCGCTTACCCCCCTTCTCTTTCAGCCGCACCCATAGCCGGCGATTTTGCGTGAACGCATCCTCGACCTTCATGCCGAGCGCGGCGCCGACGCGCGCGAAGCTGAATACCATGAGCGCGATCAAAGCGCGGTCGCGCAGGCCTACCGGCGTCGATATGTCGATGGAATCGAGTAGCGCGCGTGCCTCGGCCGGATCGAGTACCGGCGTCTTGCCACGCTTCACGGAATGGCGCGGTCCGCGCACCGAGGCGGCGGGATTGGCCGGCACCACCTGGCCGATCACCAGCCAGTCGAATAGGTGCCTGATCGCCGCCAGGCGTTGCTTGACCGTCGGCGCCGACAGCTCTTGCGATAGACTCTCAAGCCAGGTGGCAACGTGCAGCGATTGCACGGCATCGAGCGACGAGACGCCGACCTGGTCGCACCAGGCCAGGAAGTCGCCGGCGGCGCGGGCATAGGCCCGTCGCGTGTTCGGGTTGCGGATAGCCGAGGCGAAAAAATCGACATAGCGATATTTGGCATGGTCGCCGGCATTGGCGACAAGGATAGGGACCGGAAGCTGGGAATTGATCGTGACGAGCTGATTCATGCGGCCTCCACGAGAGGAAGGGCGCGCTTGTGTTTCATCTCCCATGTCTCGATCAGAAAAAGCGACAACGTGCTGGCAGAGTGAACGGCGAGCCGTGCGATCCGCGCGTCGATCCGGCGGAATCCTCTCTCTCGGCCGTGAGCATCGCCGCCATGCGTCCGCAATGAACCGACGCCCTTGGCAACCGAGGTTAGACCGCCCAGCACTTGCCGAATATCGGCCTCGATCTCGGCCGGCAAATTCGTTCGGCCTGGTGACAGGCCGAGAGGTTCCTGCACCGCCTTCATAAGACCCTCTATGTCCTTTTTCGCCGGCAGCGGCAGCCCCAGCTCGATCAGGATCGAGCGGCAGACAGATTCGATCAGCGAGCACGACGCCGTAACCGCGTCCTCGGGATCATCCTTGACGCTTTGCAGCGCCCGCTCGACATCGCGTTGCACCGTGTCGAAATCCAACAGCGCAGTTTTAGCGATGATCGCGGAAACCGTGACGCTGCCCCCTTCCCTGGCGAGCAGCGCAGCCTTGCCGTTCACGATGCTCACGGCCATGCCGTCCGCTTCGAGCATACGATTCAGGTGCTCGATCACCGCCTCACCCTTGGCGGGCTCGCTGACATAGAGACGTGGATCGGCAACGGTTGTGATGATCCGTGCCATAACGACGGCGCCGTCTTCCCTGTCCATCACCTCGCGGAGCGCATCGGTGGTTGCGTCCGTGCGCGACTTCATAGAGCCGATCCGCATATCGACGCCGCAGCTCATGAAGAACCGTTGAATGTTCGTCCCGGACCTGTAGAGGCCGATCGGTGGAGTGCTGTCATTGACGGCGCCGCCGGTGATGACCTCGACCAGGGCGTGAATGACGAATGGGGAAAATCGGCCTTGCATGGAATCTCTCCCCGATAGGGTATGATAATGTCCTTTATCATACCCTATCGCCAGAGGCAACCCCCTGCCCTATCGTTAGGTGGAAATCTTAATCACTATTTGTTATTGTAAAGGGCACCTCTAAAAACTTGCTTTTCATGAGACCTGAGGCATCGGGGTTACGTGTGGCAGCTTGATAGCCATGCCGTAAAGGAAATCAAATGATAAACACAATAATCACTCCTTCCCTCTATAAATATCTGGATTTTGACGGTGCGGAAAAAACGCTTGGGCGGTGCTCAGTCAAACTTTCCCCTGCGGCAGCGTTCAATGATCCGTTCGATATGAACCTTGAAGAAGCATTAGGTTCAAACCTAAACGAATTTGTAGAACAATTAGCATCCGCGCACTTTGATTTTCTTTGCAGCGATATAAACCACGCGGATTTGCGCGCAAACGACTTCAGAGAAAAAATCATAATGATGAACATGGCCTTGCGCGGCGCATCGCCGGAAATGATAGAAAGCCTCAAAAAAGAAGTAACTGCCGGATTACCGGAAGAACTGAACCCGGCAAGGCTGGAACAGCATTGCCAGGCGGCAGTTGAGAAAATAAGCAATGATTTGAGAACATGGGGAATTTTCTGCGCGTCTAAAAGAAAAGATAGCTTGTTGATGTGGGCGCATTACGCCGACCATCACAGAGGCGCGGTATTTGAATTCGTCCCTCTTGTCGTAAAGGACAGCACGTTTATTGCGGCACAGCCCGTACAATATATGCAGGAAAGACCTTTGCTTTACAGAACACCTGCCGAATACATCCGGCACATGCACCTTATGACGCTGTTCGATGCGACAATGGAAGTTATCAACCGGATAATCTATTCAAAAAGCCAAGAATGGGCATATGAAGAAGAATATCGTTTGGCGATACCAGATTTTGTTCCGGCTGCCGAAAAATTTATGACACTACGTTTCCACCGAGAGGAACTGGCGGCCATCTATTTGGGTTGCCGGATGCAAGAGGAACACAAATTAAGGCTTATCGTGCCTGCTAAAATTATTAACCCGGACGTGAAAATATACCAAACGCTGCTGGATAAACGGGATTACGTTTTACACTGGCAAGAACGTGATACCGATTGCGATAGGCATTTACTCACCGTAGCTAACCAACACTTGGAGAATCTTCACGGTACTATAAATGCCCCCTAAGCCTGTATGGACTTTAGCCCTTCTCCAAACAGGTGGAGAGGCGGAAAAATCAGATGCGATCTGGTTTAGACGCTTCTTCGGTAAGGTCGTGCCAAAACCGCCGCAGGACTTTAACAGTAGGCTCAACAGCGCGGCGGGCGTCGTCGTCCAGATGATAATTCATGATGCTTGCAATAATATTGGAAAACCCACTCTCGACGCGCAATTTGGCGAAATACCAAAGGGGTTTCATATCATTGTAACATTTGGGATGTGCTTAGTTATGAGCATTGCGTTCCTGTGTAAAGAGGAAGGTAATACCATTGATATTAAGACGGGTTGCGGTAACCTAGTTGGCGCATTGCTGCTGATGCGTTCGCCAGAAGAAAAAATTGAACAGTATCAACTTGGTCATGCCCTATTAATGAAGGGCGTGAAAGCAGGAGGTAGTTTCACGGAATGGCAAAACGACCTTGACCAGCTCCTTCGCATATATGTGTTGGCATCGAATGACAACAAATTCAAAGAATACAATTACCCCTCGCTGTTTGGCTCAATGCTGAAAACGCTTATTTCTGCCGTCGAACTGCCCGATTGAACGAGTGCTGTTAGGCCTGATATTTGTGATGCTGATTTGTGAGAAATATAATTGACTGATTTTCTTGGCGCAAAATTCTTCTCAAAAAATTTGAATTATGACATAGCGCACCAGAGTGTTTACGACGCGCCAGTTGCCCCTTTTGCGTTGCAAAATGTGGGCAAAAAAATACCCCGGCGTCTGAGCACCGCCTTGCGGCGTGGGAAGAGCATCCGGGGCTTCCACCACAGAATATAGGGCAAAGTGTCCTAAAAATCAATGACTATTGCTACGGGTCTGGGTATATTCTGGTAATCATGACCTCGGAAATACAGAAATATTTATCTATCCACCGCTTGACTCCGTATCGCTTGCCCGGCGAAACGTCGGATACGGCTTTTTCCCGTTATCAATGGAATATCACGCTTGCAGAGGCGCTTATACCATCCATCAACTATCTTGAAATCGGGCTGCGTAACGGGCTGGATAATGCTATTTCGTTGATTTACAGTCAGGACTGGATTCTGAGTCCTCCTTATCAGCTACGCATGAGCGAGGACGATAAAGAGCAAATCCAAAACCTTCAGCGCAGTATCCAGCGGGTCAAAGGCTACCCCGCCAAACATGACGATGTGTTGGCGGCTTTGGGCTTCGGCTTCTGGGTTGCGTTTTTTCACAAACGCTATATTCCCGGTTTATGGAGCCGTGGTAAAAATCCGTTGGTGGCTATTTTCTCTTATATGCCCGTTGAATTGCGGACACGCGAACAGATATTTACCCGTCTGAGTACTATCAAAACGCTACGCAACCGCATTGCGCATCATGAGCCAATCTGGAAAATGACCCCGACAGCGGACGAAACGCATCAAACATGCCTTGAAATCGTGCGGGGTATGTCAGTTTCCGCTGCCGAAGAGTTGGCAAAGATTGACCGATTTTCCTCTGTTTATGCAAACGGCCTGAAAGAAAAGTGATAGAGGATGGAAAATCGCGTCTGACCTACAAATAGGCTGACTTTTTCATGGCCTACAAATAAAAAAGCCGCACCCCGAAGGATGCGGCACACCACTTTCATGGCGTGTGTACAGTTAGCATTATAGGAAATAATAGCGCGGCTTACATTGAGCATATTTATGGGAGCATTTCCGCCGTTAGCCCCCTGCCCGCTTGCCTTGGCTAACGTGGTGGTTATTTGCAATTGTGCAAATGTGCACAAATGCAACAGGGTGTTATAATTTTCAAAAATGATTATACTGACACTTGAAATAAGTGTGCTATTGTGCACAATCGCACAATAGAAAGGATGCACATGAGAACAATTGCAATATCGATCAATAAAGGCGGGCAGGGTAAAACCACGCTGACTAAAACTTTGGCGACAGCCGCTACACAAGCGGGACTTAACGTGCTGGTATTGGACGTAGATACGCAGCAGAATGCCGTAGGTTGGAAGAAACGGCGTGAGAAACAGCAGAATAAGCCCTTGCCGCTTATCCGGTTTGTGACAGAGCAGGACTTATCCGATGAATTGAAACGCGCAGAGAGTGCTGGGTGCGATCTTGTCTTGATAGACACGCCGCCCGGTCGCAGCAGCGAAGCTATGGCGGGATGCGAAGCCGCAGAACTGGTTCTAATCCCGTTTTGGAACGATCAAGATTCGTATGAGGGTGTGGCGAAAACAACATTGTTAGCGCGGCGCTTGGGTAAGGAAGCTATTGGGGTGCTGAATTTTGCCACGCCAAACAGCAAGAGCCATGAAGAAACCGCCCGCGAGGTGCTAAAAGTAATTGGGCTGCCTATGGCTCCGGTTATATTGCACCGCTATGACGTGCACCGGCTAGCCAACGTCAAAGGTTTGACGGCGCAGGAAGTGGAGCCAGAGAGCAGTGCTGCCGAGGAAATAAAGGCATTATGGAAATGGTTTAGTGCAACAGTGCAAATGGGCAAAGGTGCAACTGTGCACAAAGTGAAGGAGATGGTATGACAAAAAAGAGCAGCGCCGCCGCGTTTTTAGCTAATATGAACCAAGAGGAGGAGCCGGTTAATGCCACGCCGCCGGTTGTACGGGAGAAAAAGGTGCAGGGGAGGGGCAAGGCACCTGTCGGAACACGTGATGGACTGAAACACATTGGCGGCTACTTTGCCCCGGATATGGTCGAAAAGGTTGCCATTTTGCGGGCGCGACTCAATCTGGATAATTCGGAATTAATAATGCTTGCTATCAATGAATTGTACAACAAACAGAAGGCCAAAAAGGCTTTTAATGATTTGTAAAGTGCAATCGTGCAACTGTGCACAATTGCATACGTGCACTCACTTGTGCGAATGAAAAGCCCTAAAATCAAGGATTTGGCCTTTTTTCATAGCGGCGTTTGCAGAAGCCTATGAAAGCCGCGTCAGGGCTTTTTAGTTCGGGTTTGCCGCTTTCCACCCAAAAACCTTGCCATTCCTTTTCGAGATAATAAACATCATAGCCCGGCGCGACTATTTTGGCGGTAGCATAAATATCAGGATTGAGGGCAGGAAAATCACTGGTTTCTGTGCTATTAATGGGCATTGTTTCGCGGTTATAAAAGGTGATGGTATCCTTATCATCGTTGAATTGAACGCTATAATCGGGCAGATGGTCGTGTTGTGCTAAATCACGCGCCATACGCCGGAATTCACGAATGTCACCCTTGGAGCCACATTTTTTTTGTAGATTAAGCAGGGATATAGACCATTCTTTTTGCTGGCCGCAATGCTTGCGGGCTATTTCATAAACCCGTCGCTCCAACGGTTTTCTCAGCCGGAAATAATCACGGCTTATTGTCAGCACTTCTTTCCCAAGAATGGCATTAAACATCCATTTTGATAAGGTAACTTCAATTTCAACCATCCGGGTTGTTTGTGGGTCTTTAACTCTAATTTCCCATGCGTCGATCAGGCCGAAACCACTTACTACGCGTTCTCCGTTCGTTAGCACATCTGTTGTGATAGATGTGCCGCGAAGTCGCTCAAAAGCGCATTTTAGAAGTTCATATCCACGTCCGCTTGTTTCCCTATTGGTTGATACCAATAGGTCGTAGGCCTTAAGGCGCACAGTCCTGGTGGGTTGTTCATCACGGTTTATTTTCGCAATAAGTTGGCTAATGCAATAGATTAGAACATCTTTATCGTGAATAGTGGCTAAGCCTTTAACGCTTGGCGTAATTTCAACACGATTGCCGTTATGCTCGTACTGTAAAATACGCGTATCCGGTTTAGTGGAAAGAGAGAATATAGGATGCTCCATGCTTGCCATATCATCTTTTGGCACGGCATCGAGTACGTCACAGACAAAAAAATCCGGGTTAGGGTGTCTATCTGGTAATAGCGGTTTTTTCATTAGACAACTCTCGTCACTTCACCCACAAATATGGGTGTTTCGTCACTTCACCCACGCTTTTATTTTCTATGACACCACTTCGTCACTTTGTCCACATATTTTCGTCACTTCACCCACGGTGTTTCGTCACTTCACCCACAATTTGAAAATAAAAATCGCGTATTTACTCAATGTTTCAGAATATTACATCACAGCATTATTTTCGTAACACTCTTTTTCTAACTAAAGATATATAACACATAGCCAGAACCTGTGGATAACTTTAACTGTTTAGCATCTGTGATCTGGTAAAGCAGTGTTCGCTACGCTCACTACACTGAGCAGCCTAACGGCTGCAATCGTCTTTAAGTAAGGTGCTGCATTAGTCAGCACCTTACTATAAAATGAGCGCGGCTCACGCCGCCGCGCAAACTATATGGGCGTATTAAGAAGCCGCTTCGCGGCGCTCGGCAGGATAAGAAAGGGGCACTTCGGCATAGGTAAAACGGCAACGCCTTAATCGGCCATTAGCGAGGGCAGGGGCACCCCAGAAATTTTTTCTACCCCTGCCTAGCAATAATCTTTCACCCCACTCAGAATCGCAAAAAAAACGCCCTGGCGTCGATTTAAAAATCGGGGGTAAAATGCTGGCCGCTTTTTACCCGCCCTACACAAATATTGGCACGACATTGAGCACATCATCGGCGGCGTAACCTTTGAGAGAGAGGAGGGCGAGCGCCTGGTTTGGTGAGAGGTTCCTGAAAAGCTGGCCGTCGATCACGTCGCGCTGCTGGAGGGTGACGGTCTGGCTGGTGGAGGTGTTGGTGCTGCCGCCGCGCAGGCTGGCACTGGAACCGCCGCCAGCGCCTTCGACCAGGTGCAGCGTATCGACTTTGGAGAGCAGCCGGTTGCAGTAACCGATTGTCCAATCATCCTCGCTACGGAAAATAATCTTTTGCCGGAAATTCTGTAGCAACGCATGTACCATGTCGCGGTTGCCGATGGCGGCATAGAAGCTGCTGACCGATTGGGCGGAGATGATGCCGATGGTTTTGCTGCTCCTGGATTTGTCCCAGAAATTGAGGTCACTTAAGCCGTCGCGGTTGCAACTGACGATTTCCTGATATTCGTCGCACAGGAAAAACACCGGACGTGCCTGGTTCCAGTCGGGATGCAAGGTGCGTTGCTGCATGACATTAAAGAATCTCAGCTTGAGCATGGTATAAATCACCTTTCCCGCCATGCCCCACTGGCTGAGTGGCATGTCCACCAGATACACGCTGCCGTCGAGTACCGCTTCCATGCGCTGGGAGGCTGCGGGTGCGTCCACTGGCGCGCAAAATGCGTCAACGAGATCGGGATGCTGGAAGGGGGAGAGAATCTGCGCCACACTGGCGAGCACGCCTGTTTTTACCTTATCGTCGAAATTGCCGAAGATAGCCTCGATATAATGCTGGCAGACATCGAGGCGGCGTTGCTGGGCTGCATCCAGTGGCGTGAGTTGTAATTCCTGATGGACGCCTGCTTTGAATTCCTGATCGAACAGATAGCGGTACAATCCGTTCAGGTGGTAATGCTCCGGTATAAAAATCAGGACGCCGAGGACATTGCGGCAGAGTTCAGTGGCGGTATCGATCCAGAAGCTGTCATTTTTACCGCCTCCGCCGAGCAGCAAGGCCGATTTAAGGAAGCTGGCGGAGAGTTCCGGGGTGAGGCCGGAAAGCAGGTTGAGTGGTGGCTGGCCGACGCCGATGATGACCGGCTCGCGTCGTGTTTGGCCAGCGAATGTCATCACCGCTTTTTTAAAATCGCCCTTAATGTCAAAAATAAGCCCACCGCAATCCTGATCGAGGAGCTGGATAAGCAGGCCGTGCATGGCGCGGGTAGTTTTGCCGGAGCCGATGGCACCGAGTACCAGGATATTCTGCGCCGCATCTTCGAGCGACAGGGTGATTTGCTGGCCGCGTGCCATGTTGGCCGTATGCCAGAGCTTGGCCAACTGGCCAGAAGATTCCCCCAGCCAGAGACCAAAGGGCAGGGGAGTGGTGAGCTTCCCTGGGCGAAACAGTTTTACCCGATCCGGCTTTGCCCGTGAGCCATAATGCATGATAACAAACAGTGCTATTGTCACCAGAAGCCAGATGCACAGGTCAGATTTTACGGTAAATAACGTTTCTGCCGGAAGCGGCGGGAACGTGAGGAGATGCCAAGTGCCATCCGTCATCAGCCAGTGCTGAACCGGCAGGGTAAAATCATTAACGATGGCCGTAAGCAACATGGCCATCACGCCACACGCGACCCAGCGTTGCCCGCTGGTGAATGTGCGCCAGGCCGGTGGGGAAAAACATCGACGCGGCCAAAAGCCAAAGGCGATAAGAAAAGGCGACAGGCATAGAACCGCCAGCGTGCCAACAAATACCTCTAATGCTGTAGTGGCCGCCGTCTCCACATGCAGTAGCCACAAGATCACCCAGGCGAGCAGGGCGGCTATAACAGCCAAACCCAGGTGGCCGCCAATGGCCGCCTTGATACTGCCCCGCGTGGGGAGGGAGACCTCCGGTCGCTTACCACGGATAAGACCGCTCGCCCCGCTACGGCGTTCCCTGAACCAATATGGCCAATGCGTCACCCGCCTTTCGCCGCCTTGGCGAGTTTTG
>JANYBV010000037.1 GCA_025360605.1 Alphaproteobacteria bacterium
CCGGGCAATGCGGGCTTCCTCTTCGCGGCGGCGGCGTTCGGCGTCCGCTTCCTTTTTAAGCCATGCGCCCAGCGGCCTTTCGGCTTTAAGCTTCGCGGTATCAAGGCTATCGGTTACGGTTTTGAAAAACCCGTCCACAACCCGGCCCAGCGTCAAATACGGTTCCTTTTCGTTGACGCGGATTGCTTCAAGGTTTTTGCGGCACCCGGTCAATTGCTTGATGAAATCCGACGCTTTACCAGCGGTTTCGGCGTCGGTGATTTCGCCCGGTATGCGCGCCGCGGCTTCGACAAGTTCTTGCGCCCGGGTAAGCGGTTTGTCGTGGTCGTCGCGCAATTTCTGTTGCAGGATTTCCGCGTCGGTCGGCGGTGAATTTGCACCAATTTCTAAGCGTTTATCTAATAATTTTTCCATGATTTACCCCTTTTAATGTCTGAAATTGCATAATTTGTAACGCCAAATTCTTTGGCAATAATCTGCTGATTTACTCCTCTCGATAAAAGAAGCCTTATTCTTGGAATATCAGAAGATTTTAATACGGCAGCATAATGAGAATCACCTCTCATTGTTGTGCCGTGAGCGCCTCTGTCATCCATGTTTTCTTGCTGAGTTGACCAACGCAAATTGTCTTGGAAATTATTAAGTTTATTTCCATCTTTATGCGCGACAATGCGCTTGTTTATTGGCGGTCTACCATTGAAAGCCCTGCAAACTAGCCTGTGTACAAAAATTTCCTTACGCTTTCCTGAGTCGCATAATCGAATGACTTTATATCCTTTTTTAATTGATGGTTTATATATGTGACCGCCCCTTCTAATCCTTCCAAAATTTGACGCTTCAATTCCATAAAAATGGTCGGCAATTTTCCAAATCTCTTCCATTATTTCTCCTCCGATTTGTTTAATTCGCCCGTCATCCAATCCTTAAAGGCGGGGCAGGTCGGCGCGGCGTCCGGTTTGTAGTGGCCGCCCGGAAAGCAGGTGTGCAATGTAACCAGCGTTTTTTCGGCGCTGGTAACACGCTTTTCCATTTGATTAATCTTTACGTCGGTGTTGGCGCTCCACCATGTAATTTGAAGCACCGCGCCCAGCGTCATTAAGGCCAAAATTTCCAGCTTTGTCATGGTTCCGACCTCGCAACGATAAAAAGCGAACCGAACATAAGCACACCGCCAGCGATCAACGCGGCAATCGCCATATATTCAGGCCCATTGTGAAGCGCGATACCGACCGCCATGGCACTAAGGCCGCAGCCTGATAAGAGCATTAAAAGTGCTTTCATATTATTTCACCTCCGGGCGTGTAACGCGGGTTAAAATAAAGCTATCCATGGGGCAATAAATCCCCCAGTTTTTAATTAGGTTATAGGCGGCGCTGCAAAACATACTTGCACAGTCTTCATCAAGCCCGCGGTGCTTTGCTTCGCCCATTGAGCCGCGAAAAACAGAACCAGCTTCAAGGCTGTTTGCCCATTCTTCACCGTCAAGCCAAGCTTGCATCATGCCCGCGGCGCGTGGGTCAACTTTTGCAATTTCGATAATGCGGTTTTCGTTTGATAATTTTATGGTGGATTTCATGGTCGTTTCCTTCGGTTTGTGTTGCGAATCGTCGTTGGCCTAATCACACTAGCAAAGCATTGCAGCGATTGCAACGTCATAAATTGCAGAATCTGCAACTTTATTTTATAGACATACCGACACTAAGCATTTATGCTGGCATTGAAAGGAGTACATAAATGCAATTATTAGAATGGATAAAAGAAAAGGGCTATACACAGCGCGAAGTGGCCAAAATGCTTAATTTAAGCACCTCGCGCTTATGCCGTATTTGCTCTGGCAATGAACCCTCTTTAAAGGAGATTATTGCCATTGAAACACTCACGCGGCGCAAGGTTCGCATGAATGATTTTTTAACTGCCTTGCAATCAACGACTGAAAGGACTGTTTAATATGACCAAAATGACCGATGAAGAGTTTAAGGAAAAAGCAGCCAAAATGCTTTCTGAAGGCAAAGAGAAGCCGAAAGCACCCACCGACACGGAAATTGTGGTGGATTTGGCAGCTACTACCTTAACAGGCGATATACGCGATTTTCTGTTAGACCGCGTAAAAGGGCTGGGTAAGCCATGGGCCGCAATGTCGGAAGACGAACAAAGCGACCAGATACACGCCGCGAAGGAAGCCGCCGAACGCATTGTGCGTAAATCGTGTGAAATTATCGCATCGGGTGGCAAAAAGGCCATGATGGGAACGCTGGAAAGCGTCACGGTGAAGGATGGTATCAAAGCCATTGTGAAGCTATCCAAAACCGACGAACAGCGCCATAGCTTGCTTGACGCGCAGGGCCACGCCGTTTCGATGGTATTTGCCGACGCGATGCCTTTCACCGGCGAACGCGGCCCGGCGGAACCTACACCCACGCAAGGGTCGTTGCTCGATAAAGCCGAGCAGCTTAAGGCCAGCGACGACAAGGTAACACCCCTTAAAAAGGGCTAAGGAATCCCGCAAGGGAGGCGGCGGGGCGCAGGTGCAATCTAGTGAAAGCGCGCAAAAAATCGGTTCGAGTCCGGTTGTCCCGCCGTTTAATTTTACAAAATTAACAGGGAATATTTTATGAAAAAGCCCAAAAAACGGTCAAATATGGTCGATAACGCCATAAAAAGAGCCTATGCGATACTGGCAAAGCACCATTTCGACTGCGCCAAGGCGTCTATCGGTGCTTTAGAGGGTGAAAACCCGGGTATTGAGTCCACAAAGCGCATGAAAATTATTGAAGACTACCTTGAACGCGCCGGGGCAGAAGCAACCAGATATAACTTTTAAGGAAATCACCATGCGACACGCAGCACCATCAATTTTAGCAATCGACATAGGCACAACAGTCGGCTGGGCATTACTGGCGGAAGGCAAGGTGGTTTCAGGCCGCTTTGATATGATGCCGGGCCGCGGTGAAAACGTCGGTATTCGCTTTGTCCGTTTTAAGCGCGAATTTTTATCAAATTTCCGGGCCGTGCGCGAAGTTTACTTTGAAGAGGTGCGGCGGCACGAAGGAACCCACGCGGCGCACATTTACGGCGGTTTTTGGGCGCATTTGCTGGCATGGTGTGAAGAAAACGCAATACCGTATCGCGGCGTCGAAGTGGCGGCGATCAAAAAGCATGTGACCGGCAAAGGCAATGCGAATAAGCTGGCAATGATAGATGCCATGCGGAAGCGCGGTTACGACCCCGTGGACGATAACGAGGCGGACGCCTTGGCGATTTTAAGCTATGCCCGGCACCAGCGCGCAGCACGAAAAAATTTGTCCGGTGCATAAAGAAATCGTTAATAAACAGGTCGGATTTATAAAACCGGCTGTATGGGGGCGGAAATGAAATGGTTTAAGCACATGGCGAACGCCCGCGACGACGATTTCATGGAATGGCTGGAAGAGGAATACGGCTTTGAAGGCGTCGGGCGCTGGTGGCGGATTTTGGAAATTATCGCTTCGGCAATGGAGAAAAATGCCAACGATCCCAGCAGTGAACATACATGGATAAAGTGGCAATCATTGTTGCGCGGTAAGCGCCCGCTACTGCTCCGCTATCTATCCGCCATTGAACAGCGGGGTAAAATGAAACTGACAGTAGAGCAAAACAAAATGAAAATCACTGTCCACAACCTATTGAAATTGCGCGATGAGTATTCAAAAAAATCCGGACACACTCCGGACACACTCCGGACACCCATTCCGCAAGAGGCAGAAGCAGAAGCAAAGACAGATAAAGATAAGAAAGAAGCCCCCTTACCCCCGCATGTTGTGGATAACTCTAAAACCAAGAAAGAAAGTTTTAAAAATAATGATTTTGATGCCGCTGCTGTTGCTTGCTGCTGCGTCTTAAATCGGAAAACACTTTCACCGACCGACGCAGCGCTGCTTTTAGGCTGGTTAGAAAAGTACGACTGGGAAAAATTCTTGAAGCCACTTTTGATTTCAAAGACAGAAAAATTCGCAGAATCAAATATGGGGAAACGCCCGGCCAGCCTACAGTATTTCACCGAAGCCATACGCGAAAAGGCGGGTTAATTGTGGATAATTTACGAAATAACAATAAAATTCAAACACTAAAAACATAGATATTTTATTTTTGGCTTGAAAACACCACATAAAAGGGCGATAAATGGGGATAAACCCAATGGGCGGCGGGGCTGGGTGAATGGCAAAGAAAACACGCAAGAGGCGATCAAGCAAAACACCGGCAAAGACAGGGCTGGAAGGTAAAATCGACCATTGCGCTATCGACCCACACTTTGACGGCGGCACATGGGATTTGATGAATAACCCGGGCGGCGCGGGGGAATTTTCCGGCGAACTGGTGTTATGGCGCAAGGTTGTTAAACAGGCGATTTTTGATTTCTGTTCCGCTGGCAAAACCGCACCGGCTATTTTCAATCAAGCCGCCGCGGAACGCTGGTTGCTGGAAGGCGGCAAAAGCTTTTTTCTGGTTTGTGATTTGGCGGACATACCTGCTGAAATCTTGCGCCGGGATATGCGGCTTGCCGTTGCTAACCCTCGAACCGTCATGGCTGAATTGCGGGCGCGC
>JANYBV010000054.1 GCA_025360605.1 Alphaproteobacteria bacterium
CTGCTGCCCGATGCGACAGCGGATATGGATATGCCCTTCCTCAACATGGTGGTTAAGGGACATTGCACGCTTCCGGCGGAATTGCTGCTGAAAAAACTGAAAGCTTTTGAACGGGAGTTGGGCAGGGTAACGCGCGGCAACTGGGGCCCTCGCGAGATTGATATCGATATTCTGGCGATGGATGATATGGTGCTAGAAACGCCCACACTTTGCATTCCTCACAAGGAAATGTTGAATCGAGATTTTGCCATGGTTCCCATGCGCGATGTGGCCCCCGACTGGAAATACCCGCTGACAGGATCTTATCACGGTAAAACAGTGGCAGAAATCTGTGTTGATAAAGGGTATGGCCTGAACGAAACGCTTCGTGACAGCGGATTGCATATCCATGTTTAATACGAAAATAGTTGGCATTTTAAACCTCACACCGGATTCGTTTTCCGATGGCGGGCAGTTTTACAGCCCTGCTGCCGCTATCGAACGCATTGGTGAACTGGTCAGGCAGGGGGCGGATATCATCGATATCGGTGCAGAATCCACGCGCCCTGATGCCACACCCTTAAGCGCGGAAGAAGAATGGCAGCGGCTGGAGCCGGTGGTGAAACATCTGCCAGCGTTTTCCACAGTGGAATTCAGCATTGATACCCGACATGCCGCGACGGTCAGTAAAATACTCCCATACGGTATATCAACCGTCAACGATGTATCCGGTTTTTCCAGTCCGCAGATGGTGGAAGCCGTTCAAAAAAGCTCCTGCAAGCTGGTGATTATGCATTCGCTGACCGTTCCGGCGGATACGCGAGTGGTGATGGATGAGCATGTGGATGTGGTTACCGCGCTCATGGAATTCGCCCGAAAACGTATTGCCGCCCTTGTATCAGCGGGCATCGGCAAAGAACGCATGATTTTTGATGCAGGGATTGGTTTTGGTAAAACCACCGCACAATCCTTTGCCATTATAAACGGAATAGGACGCTTTAAAGAACTTGACGTGCCGCTGTATATCGGCCATTCACGCAAGTCTTTCCTTGGTGAACCCAAAGAAAACCGCGACAAGGCGACGCTGGAAATGTCCAGAGAATTGATTAAACAAGGGGTCGGTTACATCAGAGTACATGATGTGGCGGCGCATAGAACACTGATGCAGGAGATGACGCATGACTAAAGAAGTAGATGCGTTGCTGGAACGTATGCACCACGCCGATCTGGCGGGCATTGAGATGGGGCTGGAGCGCGTGGAGCAATTCCTGTCGCTGTTGGGTTCGCCGCATAAACGTTTGCCGCCAGTGATTCATGTGGCGGGCACGAATGGTAAAGGCTCTCTGCTGGCCTATCTCAACGCGATATTCGAGGCAGCGGGATATAAAGTCCACCGCTATACATCCCCACATCTGGTTAAGTTCAACGAGCGTATCCAGATTGCAGGGAAACCTATTTCCGACGATTATTTGCTGGATATATTGAAGCGCGTGGTTCCTTTCATTGACAAACAACCCGTAACTTTTTTTGAATCGACGACAGCAGCGGCGTTTCTGGCCTTTTCCGAACAACCTGCCGATGTGGTGCTATTGGAAACCGGATTGGGCGGCAGGTTGGATGCGACGAACGTGGTTGAAAGTCCTGTTCTCACAGCCCTTACTCCCATTTCCATCGATCACACGGACTATCTGGGCGATACTGTGGCTGCCATTGCCACTGAAAAATGCGGGATACTGAAATCCGGTGTGCCGTGTGTGGTGGGTAAGCAGACCAAAGAGGTGCTGGAACTGATCAAGCGCAAAGCCAAGGGCGCGAATGTACCGCTCAGCCTGTATTGGAAAGACTGGAAAGTGGTGGGTGACGGCGAGGATATGCGTTTTCGTTCCGCGAAACACACGATGCCGCTTCATCCGTCCATGGTGGGCAAACATCAGTATGATAATGCAGCCACTGCCATTGCCTGCATCGAACAATTGCCGCAATTTACTGTCTCCGATGCCCATATCAAACAAGGCGTATCGCAGGCGACGTGGCCTGCACGCCTGCAAAAACTCGATTCCGGACGTTTGGTGGATATGCTCCCCGAAAGTATCGAATTATGGCTGGACGGCGGGCATAATGCCGAAGGCGGGGAAGTGCTGGCGGCGTGGCTGGCGCAGCGCAACGTGCCGAACGTCTATCTGGTGTGCGGTATGGTAGAGGGCAAGGACAGCGCGGCGTATCTCAAGCCTATGGCTTCTTTGGTCAAGACATTGCATTCGGTGACCATAGACGGCGAAAAAACGAGCCAGCCTGCTGCAAAGCTGCAAAAAACGGCTTCGGGCGCGGGGATACAGGCGTTTGTGTCAACGGATATCGAAAATGCGTTGCAAACCATTGCGCAGCGTGCCAAAACACCAGCCATAGTATGTATATGCGGCTCGCTTTACCTTGCGGGTAAAGTGCTGGCTCTCAACGAAAAGTAGTGAGGATGTATGCAGGCCCAGAAAATTTCAACACAGTCCATCCAGTCCGTCATTGACGCAGCGTGGGATAACCGCCAGTCGTTTAATTCCCAGTCCAAGGGTGAAGTGCGCGATGCGGTGGAAGAAACATTATCGCAACTGGATAATGGCAGCCTGCGCGTTGCCGAAAAAAATGGTGGCGAATGGATCGTCAACCAGTGGGTTAAAAAAGCGGTGCTGCTGTCGTTCCGCCTGAATGATAATCAGGTGATGGATGGATATTACGATAAAGTGCCGCTGAAATTCGCGCATTGGGATGCCACGCAATTCAAACAGGCGGGATTCCGCGCTGTTACGGGTGCTGTTGTCCGCCGCTCCGCGTTTATCGGCAAGGATGTCGTGCTGATGCCAAGCTTTGTGAATGTGGGCGCGTATGTCGGTGAAGGCACTATGGTTGATACGTGGGCAACCATTGGCAGCTGCGCGCAGATAGGCAAGCATTGCCATATCTCCGGCGGCACCGGCATTGGCGGTGTTTTAGAGCCGTTACAGGCAGGGCCGGTGATTATCGAAGATAATTGCTTCATCGGCGCGCGCAGCGAAGTGGCTGAAGGCGTGGTGGTGGGTGAAGGCGCGGTGATTTCCATGGGCGTGTTTATCGGTGCTTCCACCAAAATCGTCGACCGCGAAACAGGCGAAGTATTCTATGGCAAAGTACCTTCTTATTCGGTGGTCGTGCCTGGGTCGCTGGCGGGAAAAACGCCGGATGCGCCATCGCTTTATTGCGCGGTGATTGTCAAGCGCGTGGATGAAAAAACCCGCTCGAAAACCAGCATCAACGAACTGCTGCGCTCTTAATAATCCACACCCACTAAATACAAGCCGTCCGGCGGTGATGTTGGGCCTGCCTTCGTGCGGTTTTTAGCATTCAGTGCTACCAGCACATCGTCCGGTTTCCAGCGGCCTTTTCCCACCAACGCCAAGGTGCCGACCATAATACGCACCTGATGATGCAGGAAGGAACGCGCGGAGATGTAAAACCGTACCTCATCGCCGACACGCCGTATGTCCAGCTGCTCCATAGTTTTAATGGAGGATTTCGACTGGCACTGCGTATCGCGGAAACTGTTGAAGTCATGGTGGCCGACGAGATGTCTGGCGGCCACCTGCATTGCTTCGAGATCGAGGGGTTCGACCACATGCCATGCGCGGTTGGCCTCGATACCAAGACGGGCGCGGCGGTTGACGATGCGGTACAAATAGTGGCGTTTCTTCGCTGAAAAACGCGCGTTGAATTCATCGGAGACTTTTTCGGCCTTTAGAATTGCAATTCGGTTTCCTGTGTTGTTGGAGGTCTGGCCAGATTCATCGACATTGTTAAAAAGATAGTAGTTGATCGCCTGCATTACCTTGAAAGGTTCTTCCTCCTTGGGAATGTCGATATGTGCTATCTGCGCGGTGGCGTGGACTCCGGCATCGGTTCGTCCTGCGCCGACAATATCAACCGGCTGCCCGCAAAATTTGAGCAGTGCCGCTTCGATTTGTCCCTGCACGCTGGCGCACTCTGTTTGCTTTTGCCAGCCTGCGTAGGTGGTGCCGTCATATTCGATGGTGAGTTTATAGCGAGGCATCGGATTACCCTACTACCATACCAGCAGGAATGGGATAACCCTTGAGCATGTCGCTTACGCTCATGCGCTTTTTATTGGGGCGCTGGATTTCCAGCGGAATCAACGCACCCTGACCGCAGGCGATGCCAAGCTGATTGTCCATCACGGTTCCGGCGGCAGCGCTGCCTTCTGCCACGCGGCTTTTGAAGATTTTGATGTGTTCGCCGTTATAGACAAAATAGGCCGCTGGCGACGGGCTTAAACCACGAATCTGGTTATGGATAGTGTGCGCGCTGCCTGACCAGTCAATTAGGCATTCTTCCTTGGTGATTTTTTTGGCGTAGGTTACGCCTTCGGCGGATTGTTTGCGCGGTTTGCAAATGCCATGTTTGAGTCCTTCGAGGGCTTGCAGCACAATAGAGCCAGCAGCATCGGACAACATATCGTGCAACGCTCCGGCATCCATCGCATCAACACGGTAGCCGTCTTTCATCAGCAGAATATCGCCGGTATCGAGCCCTTCATCCATCTGCATGATGCAGATAGCGGTGGTCGTGTCGCCCGCCATGACGGTACGCTGGATGGGAGCCGCACCCCGCCAGCGCGGCAGCAATGAAGGATGTACGTTGATGCATCCCAGCCGATAGGCTTCTAAAACCACTTTCGGTAAGAGCAGGCCATAAGCGGCGACTACGGCAAGGTCTGCCTTATGGGCGGCAAATTCTGCCTGAACTTCAGGGGATTTCAATGACACAGGCGTGAATACGGGGATGTGATGTTCGAGCGCGAAAGCATGAACGGGCGAGGGCGTTTCCTTCTGCCCACGGCCCGCAGGGCGGGGCGGTTGCGAATACACGGCTACGATGTCATGTCCCGCAGAATACAATGCTTTCAGTGAAGGCAGCGCGAAATTCGGCGTGCCCATGAATACTATTTTCATAATGGTTTTCTTGCGCGGATGATGTAAGTGGGGAGTTCTATTTGTTTGGGGCCGTATGCTACACCGGTTTCATCAATGATTTGCTCAACGTCAAGTCCGGCAGCATTCACGAATGCTACCATTTTTTCTTTTTCTTGCGGGTGATAGTTTTCCTGATTGTTCAGCCCAGACGGTGCCATGAAGTTGAATTCTAAAACACCGCCGTGCTTAAGCGAGTTGGCCAGTTCTTCAAACACCAAGGGAAGTTTGTCTTCCGGAAGTTGTATCAAAGAAGAGCGCGCCCATATGCCGTCATATTGCTTATCTGCATGATAATCTTCAAATTTACACTCTATTAAATCTGTGATCTGGGGAATTCTGACATAGTGTTTTTCAAGCGCGCCAGCACGTTCATCCAGCGCGTCTATGGTGATATCGGGGCGTTTTGCTGCAAGAAGCGATGCCCATCTTCCGATGCCAGCACCAAAATCCAGAATTTCTGCGTTTTCCGGCAGATTGTCTAAAAACCAATCTGTTTTCTCGGGCTTGGGTTTTGTGCGTACTGTTTTTGTATCGCGGCTTTCCCAGTCCCTATTCACCACTCACCACCTATTTAATGATTGCAGTTTTCGCCATGCACATGGTCATGGTCGTGCCCATGATCGTGGTCATGTGAATGGTCGTGGCCGCAGGTGCTGTGGTCGTGCGGGTCAAAGTAACCCATCTTTTTCATTTTTTTCAGCTTGCGGATAATGATGTCGCGCTTAACGGGTGACACATGATCGACAAATACAATGCCGTTCAAGTGGTCGATTTCATGCTGGATACAGGTGGCCATTAAACCGGTGAAGGTTTCTTCTTTTTCTACTCCCATCAGGTCAAGGTAGCGCACGCGCACAGTGCTTGGGCGCGTGACATCCGCGAACTGGTCGGGAAATGAAAGGCAGCCTTCTTTATACGAATGTGCATCTTTGGAATCGTCGAGAATTTCGGGATTGATCAGCACATATTGCTCGCCGGCGCTGCCGTCTTCATCACGCCAGCTGACATCGGCAACCAGCATACGTTTCATCACGCCCACCTGAACCGCAGCTAAACCAATACCTTTTTCATGGTACATGGTGTCGAACATATCGAGCGCAAGCGCGTACAAATCCTCATCGATCATGGTGATGATGTCCGACTTCGTCTTGAGTCGTGGATCGGGTGCGATAACTAAGGGTAATACGGTCATAAAAAATCCAATTAATAGCTATTTACCAGAGTTTAACATACGTCTTTGAGGCGGCCAAGGGTTTCTTCCTTGCCCAGAATTTCCATGACCTCAAAAATCGGCGGGGATACGGTTTTTCCGGATAAAGCAGCACGTAAGGGTTGGGCGATGGCCCCCAGTTTCTGGCCTGATGCTTCGCCAAATGTACGGCATAATTGCTCAATTGCCGAGTGATTCCAGTCGGATAATGATTCAAGTGATGGTGCAATCGCAGTCAGGATTTCGCGCCCGCCTTTGCCTAACAGTTCGCTGGCTTTCGCATCCATGGGTAAGGGGCGTGCGGTAGTGTAGATAGACGCGCTTTCTTTCAGTTCAATCAGTGTCTTGGCGCGCTGCTTAAGGCCCTTCATGCCGCGCATCAGACGGTCATGGGCGATTGCGTCAAGCCCTGAGGCGACAAGATCTACCAGCCGCGCATCCTCCGCCTCACGCAGGTAATGGCCGTTCAGGTTTTCCAGCTTGGCAAAGTCAAAGCGCGACGGCGATTTGCCCACACCGTCAAGGTCAAACCATTCAATCGCCTGTTGTGTGGAGATAGTTTCGTCATCCCCGTGTCCCCAGCCGAGGCGCAGCAGGTAATTGCGGATGGCTTCTGGCAGGTAGCCCATATCGCGGTAGGCATCCACGCCGAGTGCGCCGTGACGCTTGGAAAGCTTGGCACCGTCACTGCCGTGAATCAGCGGGATGTGCGCGAAGGATGGAGCTGTCCAGCCCATCGCGTCATAAATCATCAGTTGGCGGAAGGTGTTGGTTAAATGGTCGTCGCCACGGATAACCTGCGTTACGCCCATGTCGTGATCGTCTACTACCACAGCGAGCATGTAGGTTGGCGTGCCATCCGAGCGCAGCAGGATCATGTCGTCGAGTTCGGAGTTTTTAACGGTGACACTGCCTTGCACCTTGTCGTGAACCACGGTTTCCCCGTCTACGGGCGATTTGATACGGATAACGAATTTTGCACCGGCAGATGGTGTGCCGCCGTCGCGCCATGGGCTGCGGAATTTGGCATTGGGGTTTTTGGCGCGGAATTCTTCCAGCTCGGCCTGCGTGGTGTAGCAGGGGAATGCTTTGCCGCGTGCGACCATTTCATGCGCGATTTCGGCATGGCGCGGCGCGCGTTCAAACTGCATGAACGGTTCGCCGTCCCAGTCGAGGCCGAGCCATTTCATCCCGTCGATGATGGCTTCGATAGCGGCATTTGTCGAACGTGCGCGGTCGGTGTCTTCTATGCGGAGTAAAAATTTGCCGTTATTGTGGCGGGCATACAGCCAGTTGAACAAGGCAGTACGCGCACCGCCAATATGCAGGTAGCCGGTAGGAGAGGGAGCAAAACGGGTAACGACGGTCATAAAATTTGGGATATGCCATTAGGGATTGTAAAACAGTTTCAAATGGGATTTATAAAGAAAATGCTAGCTTTTCCAAGTCATTTTATTCTATTTAAAAGTGAGTGACTAATCCTCAACCCCCGTAGCTTGCGAATTATATGTCAGCCATACCTAAACTCCTCAAAGAACGCCAGTTTCACAGCCGTATTTTTGCGGTGTGTGCCGTTATCGTCATGCTCATCAGCCAGCCAAGCCCTAAACATGGTGAGTTTTATCGAATGTCCATGATGTGGATTGGCTATATTCTCGTGATTGTCGGCGCGTTTGGCCGCGTGTTCTGCTCCGCCTTTATCGGTGGCAAAAAGAACGATGTGGTGGTGCGTGACGGCCCGTTTTCAATAGTACGCAACCCGCTGTATGTATTTTCCTTCATTGCTGTGGTCGGTATTGGCATGGAATCGAAGATGCTGACGGTGCTGGTGCTGCTGGTGCTGATTTACGTCATCTATTATCCTATCGTGGTGGCGAAAGAAGAAGCGTTCTTAAAACACAAGTTCGGCGAGCCTTATGACCTGTACATGAAGGAAGTGCCGCGCTGGATTCCGAATTTCAAACTGTATGCTGAGCCGGAAGTGTTCGAATCAAGACCCAAATTTATCCGCAGGACGGCCATGGACGCAGCAATTTTCTTTCTGCCGTTTCCTCTATTCATTTTAATTTCGGTGTTTCAAAATCACCACTGGTTGCCCGTTAAGTTGATATTGCCGTGAACGAGACTGCTTTTTTGCCCGATCAAACATTACTTGATAATTTGAATGAAGAGCAACGCCTTGCGGTGGAAACCACCGAGGGGCCGTTACTGGTGCTTGCAGGCGCAGGTACAGGAAAAACACGCGTACTCACCACCCGCATCGCCCATATCCTGCTGAATAAAATGGCGTGGCCAGGGGAAATTCTGGCCGTCACCTTCACCAATAAGGCCGCCCGCGAGATGCAGGAACGCGTCACCCATTTAACGGGCACATCGCAGGCGCTGTGGATGGGGACGTTCCATTCCATTGGCGCGCGCATCATTCGCCGCCATGCCGAAAAACTGGGGCTGACCTCAAGCTTCACCATTTTAGATACCGATGATCAGCTACGTTTATTGAAAACGATTCTGATCGAACAGAATATCGATGATAAAAATACGCCGCCGAAATTATTCGCTGCGATTATCGGCAGTTGGAAAGACCAAGGCCTGACACCTGATAAAGTTACGAACGGACAGGACATCAATCAGGCGGGCGGGCATGCGCTCAAAGTGTACCGCTTGTATCAGGAACGCCTGAAAAGCCTCAACGCCACTGATTTCGGCGACCTGATTTTGCACATGCTGACGCTATTCACCACCTATCAGGATATTTTGCAGGAATACGCCAAACGCTTTAAATACATCCTCGTCGACGAATATCAGGACACCAACGTGTCGCAATATCTGTGGCTACGGTTGCTGGCCAGCTTCCATAAAAATATCTGCTGCGTGGGGGACGATGACCAGTCGATCTATAGCTGGCGCGGTGCGGAAGTGGGTAATATCCTGCGCTTCGAACGCGATTACCCGAATGCAAAAACGGTGCGCCTTGAGTGCAATTACCGTTCCACACCGCACATCCTTGCCGCCGCCAGCGCCGTTATTGCCAATAACAAAGGGCGATTGGGAAAAACGCTGTGGACCCCGATTAAAGAAGGCGAAAAAATCAAACTGAAATCGCTGTGGGACGAGGGCGAGGAGTCACGCTTTGTCGGCGAGGAAGTGGAGGCGCTGCAGCACCATAAAGTCAGCCTGAAAGACATGGCGATTCTGGTGCGCGCCGGTTTCCAGACACGCTCGTTTGAAGAACGGTTTTTAACGCTGGGGATTCCGTACCGCGTGATTGGCGGTTTGCGGTTTTATGAGCGTGCGGAAATCCGCGACGCGATTGCGTATCTGCGCGTTTTGGCAGTGCCGCAGGATGATCTTGCGCTGGAACGCATCATCAATTTACCAAAGCGCGGCATCGGTCAGGCGACGATGCAACAGTTGCACACCACGGCGCGTAACCTCAATACGTCATTATATAATGGTATCGTCCACCTGTTGCAGATAGGGGAACTCAAAGGCAAACTGGGCGCGGCATTGGATAAATTCATCAAAGACTGTGACCGCTGGCGCTCCCAGCTGGACTCGCTGCCATTGGCTGAGGTTGTGGAACTGGTGCTGGAAGAAAGTGGCTACCGCCTGATGTGGGCGACCGAAAAATCACCCGAAGCGGCAGGACGTTTGGAAAACTTGAAAGAATTAGTGCGTGCGATGGGCGAATTTGAAAGCCTCGGCGCGTTCCTTGAACATGTGAGCCTTGTGACGGAAGCCACCAACGCTAATAACGGCAACGACATGATCAGCCTGATGACGCTGCATGCGGCGAAAGGGCTGGAGTTTGATGTGGTGTTCCTCCCAGGGTGGGAAGAAGGCGTATTCCCGCATCAGCGCGCGATGGATGAAAGTGGCACGAAAGGGTTGGAAGAAGAACGCCGCCTTGCCTATGTGGGCATCACGCGTGCGCGTAAAAAGCTGTTTATCTCGCACGCGGCTAACCGCCGCATCTACAACCAGTGGCAAAGCAGTATTCCCTCTCGCTTTATTGGTGAAATTCCGGCAGAGCATCTGGATAAATTATCAGGCGGCATGTATAATGCAGCCAGACCGACCCAAAAAGACTGGGCGGGCGAGGTGGCTGCGATTTTAGGCCATGCTGCCGCCAAGGTGGAAGAATCACGATTTTCCACGGGCACGCGCATTTTTCACCAGAAATTCGGCTATGGCCGCATTCAGTCTATCAACGGTAAGCATCTGGAAATTGAGTTCGAAAAGGCTGGGCACAAGAAAGTGCTGAGCGATTATGTTGAACCTGTTTAACTAATTAATATTTATTAATTATTAATAGTATTCCGTTATCCTTAGGTTTTACTGTGTACGGTGGAGGCTATAATGAGAAATGATGCTGGCTGGACTGGGCGTACCGATGGAAAAACGGAGGCGCCACCGAAAAAACTGGAAACTATCATCGATCCATTCCTGAAAAAAGAACTTGGTATTGATCTGGGTGTTGGCGATCAACCTTCTAATGTAGATATGAATATTGCTCAGGCTGCTTACGCGGAAGCGGCCAGATTACTGTTTCTGGCATCCCCGCATAGCTCGCCTAATGCAGAATTCCTGCTTGGGAACGCAGATTTTATAGTAGCAGTTTCGGATAAGCTGGGTGATGACAATGCGTCCTTGGAAAAAGCAGTAAAAATACAGGAACGTCTCAGAAGCGAAATCAAAAGTGGTCTGGGCATCGCCCGACACATCGTTTAATTACCATTCTTAATAAGAAGGATAGCGTATGCCTGTAGCAAGCACCAGAAGCATGGATGATAATGCCGTTTCCTATATCGGTATACTAAACGTGGCGGACGAAGCACGGGCCCGAAAAATGCTTGAGCAAATGACTGCAGGCAGTGGCATCACCATCGAATCCTATCACGCGCGGGTGAATGAGACCTTTCCCAAATCATTTGAAGCGCAGCAAGGCAGAAAAATGGTTTTCTTCTCAAGTTCGGACGATAATATATTTCGCCTTGGTGGTCAGGAAATTATAGCATTACAGGATGCAGGCATCCAGTCTGGGACGTTTAGGGATAACAGGAATACGGTGCAGAACGCACGCGAAGACGGTATGGGCAGCAGCCGCGCACCCAAAAGGGATCCTAAACTGTAGGAAATTAGCCCTGACGCGCTTTAAAGCGTGGGTTCTTTTTGTTGATCACGTATACGCGACCTTTGCGGCGAACAACGCGGCAATCTTTATCGCGTTTTTTGGCGGACTTTAAAGAGCTTAAAACTTTCATGGCACAAACCTTTATTCAAATGAGGCGCTCTTTTACCTTGAAAGCGATAGGGCTGTCAATGTAAATTCGCGGCTTATGATCATCACCGACTGCCCCATTTCCGGCCTCAAAACCATCCAGCTTAAAGTCCACGGCGACGCTCGGGGGTTTTTTGTCGAGCGTTTCCACGCGAAACGTTTTGCCGATGCTGGTTTACCAACTGAATTTTCACAAGATAACCATTCCCGCTCAGCGCCTCATATCCTGCGCGGCCTGCATTACCAGCACACCCCGCCGCAAGGCAAGCTGGTGGGGGTTATTCGTGGCCGCGTGTGGGATGTGGCGGTAGATATCCGTAAGGATTCCAAGACCTTCGGCCAGTATTACGGGGTTGAACTATCGGGTGATAACGGTGTGCTGTTCTGGATGCCGGCGGGGTTTGCCCATGGCTTCTGCGTGCTGGGCGATGAACCGGCCGATATGCTCTACAAGGTGACGGGACTTTACAATCAGGCGGGCGAGGGGGGCATTTTATATAATGACCCCGACCTGAAGATCGACTGGCCGATTAGCAATCCGCAAGTGTCCGAGCGCGATACAAACCTGATGAGCTGGAAGGACTATTGCAAAAATATCCCTGAATGGAAGCCTTTATGACGCGCATTTCGTATGTCAACGGGGCATATGAGCCGCATCCTTATGCGGTGGTACATATTGAAGACCGTGGATACCAGTTTTCCGACGGCATCTATGAATATATTGCGTTTTATAACCACACGCTGGTGGACGCTGATCTGCACTTCAAACGCCTTGAACGTAGCCTGCGCGAATTGCAGATTGCCCTGCCGATGTCCATACGCTCCATGGGTATTGTGATACGCGAACTCATCGAGCGCAATGGCCGCGCGGATGGCGGCTTATATATCCAGATTACGCGCGGTGTTGCCAAGCGCGATCATGCGTTTCCGAAGCATACCACACCTTCGCTGGTGATGACGGTATGTCAGGCTAAATTGCCCAAGGAAAAAGAAGTGCGAGAGGGCGTAAAAGTCATCACGCAACCCGATATCCGCTGGGGACGGCGTGATATCAAATCGGTGTCGTTGCTTGCGAACATTCTTGCCAAGCAAAAAGCATCGGAAAAACATGCCCGCGAAGCGTGGCTGGTGGATGGCGATATCATCAGTGAAGGTTCGGCTTCCAATAGTTATATCGTCACTAAAGCAGGTGAACTGGTGACGCATCCGGCAAATGAATTCATCCTTGGTGGCATCACGCGCGATGTGGTGTTGCGGCTTGCGCGCAAAAACGGCATCAAGGTCAGCGAACGCGCGTTCAGCGTGGCCGAGGCGAAAAAAGCAGCCGAAGCTTTCCTGACATCCACGAGCGCGAATGTGTTGCCTGTGGTCGAGATTGATGGGATAAAAGTGGGCGATGGAAAAGTGGGTGTAATCACCCGCCAGCTAAACACACTTTACACCGCACATATCTTCAAACAAACCGGAAAACAACTCTGACTATGTCCTTACCCAAACCTGCCGCGATTCTTTTCGACTGGGATAATACGCTTGTCGACACATGGCCTGTGATTCACGAAGCCATGGTTGCTACCTTCACCGCCATGGGGCATGAACCGTGGACGCTGGAACAAACCAAGGCACGCGTGCGCAAATCCATGCGTGATGCGTTCCCTGAATTATTTGGTGACCAGTGGCAGAAGGCGGGCGATATCTACCAGACCTATTATAAAACCCATCATCTTGCAAAATTGCAGCCGCTGAAACAGGCGCTGGACGTGCTTAAGCGCGTGAAAGAGCTGGGGCTGTTCAACGCGGTGGTGAGCAATAAAAAAGGCCCGACACTGCGCCTTGAAGTGGAGCATATGGGCTGGGGTAAACTCTTTGACAGCGTGATTGGTTCGGATGATGCCGGACGCGATAAACCGCATCCTGACCCTGTGCATCTGGCCTTCAAACAAACGCACATCACTCCGGCCAAAAATGTCTGGTTTGTTGGTGACAGCGATGTGGATCTTGAATGTGCGATGAATACCGGCTGCACCGCGATTTTATACGGTGAATTCGCCAAGGATCACCCCGAATACAACGCTACGCATTTTCAGGGAATGCCGTATCACGCGCATGTGCATAATCATGAGGAAATGCTGAAATTACTGGCGGTATATTAATTAGAGCAATTCATCTGCTTCGCCGGAATCAATGGCCGCACCGAGCGCCTTCAACCTGTCGATATATTCTGCCAGTACTGCAATCACCGCCTGATACTGGTTGGCGATGCTTTCAATGTCCCCTTCGGGCGACTGGCTGGCGGGGAAGGTGAAGTCGGCAAAACCACTGCTTGCGTAACGAGCAAAAGGAAAACCGGCCTTTTTTTCCGCTTCCATGACCGTGGTGATAAGGCATGACGCGGCCACGCGCGGGAAAAGCGCGGTACGTGAGAGCAATTCATCGGATTCGGAAACGACATCTTCGGGCGCTTCGGAGAGTTCTTTTTTGATGTGTTCAACGGCATCGATGTAGCGGTTGAGCGCCTTGATGATGTTTGTTTTATTCAGCAGAAAAATATCAATCCACATCTCGGTGCTGGAATGGCTGAGGCGCAGGAATTTTTTCAGCAACTCACCTTCGGAGGAATGGTCGTTCACCTGTGCGGCATATGGTTCGAGAATGGTACCTGCGGCGAACGCCAGCAATTGCGGCAGGTGTGACACATACGCATACACCAGATCGTGCAGGTGCGCGGGCATGGCTTCTACGCGCGCATCCATGGCACGCCAGAAATCAGTCACGCGTTCTAAAATTGGGATCAGTCCTGTGGGGTCGGCGGGGGTAACGATGACGCGTTTATGGTCGAACAAATCGGAGCGTCCCGCGCCCACGCCCGCATGTTCGCTACCTGCAATCGGGTGGGCGGGAATGAAATATACACCCGCGGGAATATGCGGCGAGATCGCTTCCATGGCGTGTTCTTTCACCGAACAGACATCCATGACGATAGCATTGGGTTTTAATGAAGGGGCGATGGCTTTTGCAATATCCTCAAGACTGGAAGGCGGCGTGGCGATCAACACCAGATCGCTGTTTTCAACGGCGGTTGCAACATCGGAAAGTGCAATATCAATGAAGCCATGTTTGCGCCCATAGGCAAGCGAGACCTCGTTATAGTCGCAGCCGATGATGGTTCCGGCGATATGGCGCTCACGCGCAGCACGCGCCACCGAGCTGCCGATAAGCCCCAAACCGATAATAGTAATGCGTTCGAATAATTGCTGTCTGGCCACGGATTACGTCTTTAAAAAATCGGCCAGAATGGATGCCACGGCTTTGTTGTCTTCTTCCAGCCCGATGCTGATGCGGAGGCATTTTGGCAGGCCATAATTTGCTACTTCACGCGGGATATAGCCTTTATCCATCATGAAGGCATTGGCGTTGGCGGCATTGTGTTTGCCTTCCGGAAATTCGACAAGAATAAAATTCGCGATACTTGGATGTACTTTCAGGCCAAGTGCGATGAGTTCTTTCGAAAGCCATTCCAACCATTGTTTATTAAATATGCGGGTGGCTTCGCTGAATTTTGTGTCGCGGATAGCGGCAGCTCCGGCGGCAATAGCGGGAGCGGAAACGTTGAAAGGCCCGCGGATGCGGTTGATTACATCAATAATGTGGGCAGGGCCATACGCCCAGCCAAGACGCAGCGCAGACAGGCCGTGAATTTTGGAAAAGGTACGCAGGATGATCGTATTGTCCGAGGATTCCACCAGTTCGCGCCCGTCAGAATAATCGGCAACATCGGTCGCATATTCGCTGTATGCACCGTCAATCGCAAGTATGATGTTTGCTGGCAAGCCGTCATGCAGACGTTTCATTTCGGATTTAGTGATGTAGCTTCCCGTCGGGTTATTCGGATTGGCGATGAATACGATTTTCGTGCGCGGTGTAACCTTCGCCAAAATGGCATCGACATCAGTGCGGAGATTCTTTTCCGGAGCGGTGACGGGAGTTGCTCCGGCTGCCTGCGTATAAATTTTATACATGAGGAAGCCATATTCACTATACAGCACCTCGTCGCCTTCACCCGTATAGCCGTTCACTAAAAACGCGATCAGCTCATCCGACCCTGCGCCGCAAACAATCCGTTCAACGGGAAGTTTATGCACTTCAGCCAACGCTTCACGTAGCGCAAGCGCGGTACCATCGGGATAGCGGTGCAGGTGTGCCGCGGAATCGGTAAATGCTTTAACCGCCAGTGGACTTGCTCCCAGCGGTGTTTCGTTGGAAGAAAGTTTGACCACGCGCACACCTGCCTTGGCCTTGGACTTGCCACCTACATAAGGCGCGATGCCCATGATACCGGCTTTGGGGGCGGGTTTGTTATTTGCCGGAGAATGCGGCTTGGAGTGATTTGCTTTCATGAGAGGTGTTCCCATTGTTTAAAATGACAGGTACGGCATAAGCGCCGATGAAACTTAAATTGATAACCGAAGAGCCGAGCGTATTCATCAGCATTTCAATGCCCGCATGCTCAAGCGTGACGAATCCTTTGATTTCCACCAGATGGTGGCGCACGCTCGGGGTGAGTGTGGCAATATTGATCCATGTCGCATCCAGCCTTGCGTTGGTAAAGGCGCTTTGCAACTTGTTTTGCGAGGTGTTGTGATCAGCTTCCAACACCATCAACGAGCAATCATTACCGGATGGTTCCGGTGCGAGGCGGGAGATGGCAAGGGCGGACGGAGCATCGCGCGGCGGCGTGCCGTTATAGACGAAAGGAATGCGGGCGAATACTTTGGGAATGTCGTTGCCCTGCTGCACAAGGTTTGTCCACCAGAAGGTGCTGTCGGCGCTGCGCAACATCGGAACGATGCCGACGGCGGCTTTGCCGTCCATGATGTCACCGAGAACGCGCTTGATATGGGGTTGTTTGATGATCGGGATGAAGGGGCCGAAATATTCCCGCGCCATCCAGAAATAATCATTATCACGGTCCGGCGTGAACACCGATACGGTAAGGTTAGCTTCAACCGATGTAGACGCGCCGATAATAATGCGCCAGATGGCAGCGGCGGCGGCGGGTAAAAACTGGCTGTTTTCAAATTTAGCGATGATGCGGCGGATCATTTCCGCCTCGCGTGCAGGGCGGATAGGGCAGCGGCCCGGGGCCGTGCGGCGTTTGTATTCGCCTACGCGGGATACAATATTGATGCGTTCTTTGAGGAGGTTGATAATCGTGTCGTCGATTTCATCAATCTGCTTGCGAAAAGCCATCAGCTCGGTTTCGGTGCGATCTTGTGTGTCTTTTTTAATCATAGTCTTGAGGTAATTTACTTTCTGCCTTTACACAGGGGAGGGAGAGCATAATCGAACCACTAACCATATTCAAGGCAATGGTTGAGCAGTTTTTTGCCGTGAAACCACTTTCCCTGCAAGCCATGCCTTGACCTCCGATTGTCGTTGCAATATCAATAAGAAACCTATGGTAAAATCATTCTTTGGCGCTAACTACCGCGAAGTCGAGATCGGCGAGATTGTAACTCTTGCCCGAAATGAGCCGCTGACACTTGAATGTGGCGTGAAGGTCAGTAATTTTCCCCTTGCATTTCAAACCTATGGGACATTAAACGCCAAGCGCAATAACGCCATACTTGTGTGTCATGCGCTGACGGGCGACCAGTATCTTTGCGGCACCCATCCGGTGACAGGAAAATCCGGCTGGTGGGACCGCATGGTCGGGGCTGGAAAACCCATCGATACGAACCGCTTTTTTGTCATCTGCTCGAATGTCATCGGCAGCTGCCTCGGCTCGTTTGGCCCCAAGGAAACCGACCCCGCGACAGGCAAACCCTACGGCCTTTCATTCCCGTTCATCACCGTCACCGACATGGTAAAGGCGCAGGCACTGCTCCTCGATCACTTCGGAATCGAGAAATTATTTGCTGTGATTGGCGGGTCTATGGGGGGGATGCAGGTGCTAGAATGGGCGACACGCTATCCCGAACGCCTGCACGCAGCCGCCCCGATTGCAACTGCCACACGCCAGTCCGCACAAAACATTGCCTTCCATGAAATCGGCAGGCAGGCCATCATGGCCGACCCCGATTGGTGCGACGGCGAGTATGTTGCACAGCATAAATATCCGGCCAAAGGCCTTGCCGTGGCGCGCATGGCAGCGCATGTCACCTATCTTTCACAGGAAATGCTTCAGGAAAAATTTGGCCGCAATCTGCAAGATCGGGAGGATTATACCTATGGGTTTGATGCCGATTTCAAAGTGGAAAGCTACCTGCGGCATCAGGGGGCAAATTTTGTCGACCGTTTTGATGCCAACTCCTATCTATACCTTACACGCGCGGCCAGTTACTTCGATCTGACCCAAGGCGGAAAAATCAAACTGACAGATGTGTTTGCCGGTACAAAAGTGCGCTATTGTGTGGTATCGTTTTCCAGTGACTGGTTGTACTCCTCCGTTGAAAGCAGGAATCTGGTGCGCGCCCTGAATGCCGTTGCTGCGAATGTCAGCTTTACCGAAATTAATTGCGACAAGGGGCATGATTCGTTCCTGCTCGACGTTCCGGAATTCGACTCGGTGATTACCGGATTTATCCAAGGTTCGGCCAGCTTATATGGAGTGGATTGATGATAAAAAAATATGACATTATCGGCGATATTCACGGCTATGGCGAAGAACTGAAATCCCTCCTTGATAAGCTGGGCTACAAACAGGATGCCAACGGCACCTATGTGCCGCCGGAACCGGACAGGATGGCAGTGTTCACTGGGGATTATATCGACCGTGGGCGGGAAAATTTTGAAGTCATCAATATCGTGCGCAACATGGTGAATGCCGGCCATGCCCGCGCGATCATGGGTAATCATGACCTGAACGCCGGATTATTCCATACTCTGCATCCGGAAAAACAGAAACCGTTGCGCAAACATGATGAAAAAAACGTCCGCCAGCATCAGGCCTACCTTGACGAACATAATGCTGATCTGGAGCAGGGAGAGAAAAATATCGCATGGTTGAAATCGCTGCCGGTGTGCCTTGAGCTGGACGGCCTGCGTTTTGTCCATGCCATGTGGGATGCACCTTCGCTGGATTGTCTGCGTAAGGCTGGCATAATGCTTAATGATAACACCATCGCCCCTGACCGTTGGCACGATCTGGAATGGCAACGGCAAAAACCGGAACAGACCCCCGAATTCGAGGCAATCGAGCTGCTGACGAAAGGGTTTGAGATACAGCTTCCGCTTGGGGTTTCCTTTATGGATGGTGACGGGCACAAAAGAAAAAAAGCACGTTTGAAATGGTGGGCCAATCCGGACAAGCCCGACCTGATGTTACATGAGGTGGTGTTGGACGTTCCACCGGAATCGATACCCGACATGCGGGCATCGGATGAGATTAAAAATGAAATACGCAGATTGCAACAATTAGAAGGAAATACGGTATTTTTCGGGCATTACTGGCAACGGGGTGAACACCCAACCGTTGAAACAAATAGTGCGATTTGTATCGACCAGAGCGTCGCCAAGGATGGTCACCTTGCGGCTGCAACGGTTACTGTAGAGGATGGACAGATGCAAAACATGGAATTTACCTCTGTCAAAAGCCGCCCTCCTTTTGTTCCACCGCCTGCAAAAGCGGTTAGCGCGCTATGATACTACGCCCCGACCTTAAGGCTATCGCTGATATGGTGGATGCAGGTTCGTCATTACTCGATATCGGTTGCGGCGAGGGGGAGCTTTTGTCGTGGCTTTTGGAGCATAAAAAAGTATCCGGCCGTGGTATTGAACTCAGCCAGAGTGGCGTGAACCGCTGCATTGCACGCGGTCTTTCCGTGATTCAGGGGGATGCCGACACCGATCTTCAATATTATCCCGATCAGGCGTATGATTATGCGGTGCTTGGCCAAACTATCCAGACACTCCGCCAGCCGCAGGATGTGCTGATTCAACTGGTGCGTATCGCCCGCCACGCCATTGTGTCTGTGCCCAATTTCGGACATTGGAAAAATCGCCTTTACCTTGCGTTAATGGGTAAAATGCCGGTAACCAAAACGCTTTCCTATCAGTGGTATGATACCCCCAACATCCATTTCTGTACGATTACGGATTTTGTTAATTTATGCGAAAGTCTGAATCTGGTGGTTGAAAAAAGACTCTATGTCACCAATCAGGGTGACCCTAATATATTCAATAATAAAGGATTATTTGCTAATGTGTTCGGCGAGCAGGGTATTTTTATGATTCGTCGCTAATTAGCAAATAATTATCATTTTAATCATAGACTTACCCGATGATCAAAAAGCCAAAAAAAGGACTACCCCCTAAACAGCTAAAAATAGCGGTGGGATCCCTTATTGCGGTGCTTTTCATACTGGGGCTTATCCTTATTGCCCAAGGGTTCATTGATACTAAAAATTATAGCGAACAAATCGTTGCTGCGATTCAAAATCAGACTAACCGCAAAGTGACGATTAAAGGCACAGCCACCATTACCCTGCTGCCAACGCCGACATTATTTATCCCCGGACTGGAACTACGCGATCCGGCGAGTGATAAGCCTGCACCTGCGGTTACCATCAACATGACCAGCATTCAGGTTTCGTTGTTATCTGTTTTCTCCGACAAGCTTCGTATCTCGAATATTACCATGGATCACCCGATTCTGGAGCTTGTGCAGGCAGAAGATAATCATCTGTATCTCGACTGGATAAATACCACGCTTTTGAAAGCACTTTCAGATAATGCGACCACCGGAGCGGCCATAAAGATCGTCGTGAATGATGGTAAAATACTTTACCGTAACAACCAGACAGAGAAAAACCTTAGTATTGATGGCATTTACAGCACTGTATTCAGCGGTAAAAACCTTGATGCTTCCGGTATATTTTCTCTTGCCGGCCATGATCTGAATTTTACGCTGAGCGCTGCCGGAGTTACGGATAAGGATGTCAAAAAAACCGCACCCTTCCTTTTGAAGCTCACTTCAGGTCCCAAGGATTTCCTTGAACTTAAGGGGGATATGGACATGTCCGGCGATTTACCTGACCTCAAGGGTAAATTTGCACTGAAAGTAGAAAACGCTCCCAGCTGGATGAAAGCGATCAGGCCTCAGGAAAAGCAGCTACTATTGCAGCAGGTGGCTAATCAGTTGCGTAAAAATGATGGCGGCGATGGCAAGGTGGCGTTACCTCTTGAGATCAATAGTGAATGGTCGTCCAACGGGCTGAGCGTTGAAATGAAAGACATGACACTTCAGGGGCTTGGATCCGGCGGCGCAGGCGCAATTGATGTTTCATGGAAGGATTGGAAGCCTGATGTGAATATTGATATGAAATTTTCCGGCTTTAATTACGATCAGTGGAGTCAGTTTCTTGTTGCGGGATTTGGTAAATCGGATGGGGAATTGATTGTGTATCATCAGGTCAACGAGGTGCCGGATAACCCTATACCGAATAATATAAGCATCCTTCTGACGTTGAAAGCCGATGAAATCTACTATGGGCAGCAGGTGTGGAAAGAAGCACAGATGTCTACAACTATTGGCTCTGGTGCGGTAACGGTCAATCAGTTTAACGTCAAACTTCAGGGGGAATCGCGCCTCACGGTGTTTGGTGTGATCTCCCCGTCGCCCACGGGTGACCTGCGTTTTGAAGGAAGCATGGAAACCAATGGTAAGTCGTTGCGCCAGACACTGACGGTATTTGATCCAACGGCTGTGGATTTGCCGGAAACTGGGTTCGGAGACTTTTTCGCGCATTCCAATATGTTCATTTCTTCTGAACAGCTTCGTTTATCAGAAGCGGATGTGAAGCTTGGTGACCTGCATCTTAACGGCGGTCTGGTGGCATATTTCGATGCCAATCCACGCGTTGAAGCAGATATCAAACTTAAAAATATCAGCTTTGACTATTTCCGTGACGTATGGCGTGAAAGGCAAAAAACGTCCGATCAGCAGGAGGATTTTTTCCTGAAGTTCGATAAGAGCATGAGCTTTAGCTGGTTAAAAAAACTCTCTACCGCCATCGATTTTAAAATTTACGTTGAGCATTTTACCTTCCTCGACCGCAATGGCGAGAATGCGTCATTCCGTTTGTATGCGAAAAATGGTGATCTTGGTGTGTATGACATCAACTTCATCTATCCATCCGATATTACGAAGGGATATTTCAAGTTAAACGTCAACGGTGAACAACGGGCCTTGTTGTTGAACCTGACGACAAGTCAGCTGAATACCGATTATTTCAATGCTGCGCCTTACCGCTCAACACCGGTCAATCTTCCGCTCAGCCATTCAAACTCTTCCACAACAGCAGCACCATCAGACGCAACTGAACCAGCCGCATCAACGAACGACGTGACCGATAAAAAAACAGATGCCTCTTCCCCTGCGGCTGTAACTGCGGCAACGGATCCTGCCACTGCCGAATCCGCAGCGACATCACCTGCGGTGGCTGCCAGCGACAGCACCGATAAAACCACAGCCTCATCGGTAGCGGATGTCACTAAAGAGAAAACAGATGCCGCAACAACACCGGCTACTGCGGAAGTGCCTGTTGAGAACGCGACGGATACTAAAAAACTGGAAATCAAACCACAGGCAAATACCATATTGCTGGCTGATAACAGTGAAGCGATTGTTCCGCCGCGCCCTTTGGGTGGCATTGATGACATGGTTAAAAAGAAAGATAAGCTTGATCCTCATTTTGCAGGTGAAAACAAGAAAAACTGGTCGGAAAAATTACTCGATATGAGCTGGCTGAACGGCTTTAGTGGTGAGCTGGAGCTTAATGTCGGGCGGTTGACGCATAAAGACGTTACGGTTGGAAACCTGAAGTTGAAATCCTCCTTCGGTAAAGACCTTGTGATGTTTAAAACGCTCAGTTTCTCTTACTGGGGTGGGCAATGCAGTATTCTTGGGTCACTTTACGGTGGGAAAGTGCCTGGATTTTCCATTAGCTTTACACTGGTGGATGCACAGGTACAGCAATTACTGGGATCACTGACACAACGTCAGAATATTAGTGGTCAGGTTAGCGTTAGTGCCTCGGTGACATCCTCTGGCGTGAATATTTTATCATGGGTATCTCAGGCAGAGGGTAAGATGGTGGTCATTGGCCGCAATATTTATGTGCAGGGCATTAATATGCAGGGAGTTGTTGATAGTGTGGCCATCTCGCGCACATCTTCCGACGTACTCAACAGTGTGAATCGTTCGATCTTTAACGGCTTTACCATTTTCTCGGTGGATGGCAATCTGAACATCAAGAATGGTGCGATACGCACACCGGGAATAGGGCTTCGTACTGCTTCGAGTATTGGTAACCTCACAGGTGAGTTAAGGCTTGTTCCATGGACTCTGGAGCTTTCGGCCTTATTTCAGTTTCCTGCCATGTCCAATGAAACGGTGCCCACGCTTACTGTACAATATTCCGGCACGCCGGATTCAGGAGAATTAAAGACCGATACGTCTTCGCTTGAATCCTTCGTTGCAAAACGTATCATAAGCCAGTGATGGGCAGGTAACGAAAAGTATGACAATCCACTTCGTCAATAAAACCCCCGAGGCCAAACTGATGCAGATGCTTGGAAGCAAGCAGCTGAAAGCTGACGGCTGGATTGCGATCCACTTCCATTTATCGGATTTACTGGACGAGTATAAAAGCGAATACCAGATCAAGATTGCCATCAATTTAATCAACGATCTGCTCAAAAATTACGACGGTACCATTTTCCTTCTTGGTGATTACAGCATTATGGTGGTGTGCTACCGCATGGAGCCTGTCATCAAAGAAAAACTGACGTTCCAGCTGCGTTACCTGTATATGGATGACCCGCTGGCCTACACGGAAACCGGACAGGAAAACCCCAAATTCTGTAATGTCTACGACCTGAAACGTGACTGGCAGGAGTTTTTTGCGCTCTGTTCGCACCGGATGGTGATGTCCACACGAAAAGCAACGGCAGCCACGCCTTTCGAACGGTCTGAAGTAAAGATTCCTGTGATCGAACAGGCCGAGGCGCAGCATGTTGAAACGATATTGCCCAGCATTGCGGCAGCGGCGGGTATTGATCACGGAGAGTTGAGCGCTTCACAACTTGCTGTCATCGAAAACAACCTCCGTGGGGCGGATGTGCAGGCGGCAATTCGTCGCCAGCCAGTGTGTGCAGTGTTGGCGGATACAAAAATACGCCGCGTGTTCGACGAGCTGTATCTCAACATCACCCATTTGCGCCGGATGATCAAATCGGATGTCGACTTCCTGAGTAACCGCTGGCTATTTAAATACATCACTCATATTCTGGATGAGCGCATGATCGACCTGCTGCGGAGCAAGCCGGAGCGCTATCTGGATAGCCCGATCAGTATCAACCTGAACGTAGAAACATTGCTCTCAAGCCGCTTTGCCGAGTTTGATGCTTCCATCAGCCCCGCCAATAAAGTGGCGATCGTGCTGGAAATTCCCATCATTGATATCTTTGCCGATATGGCGGCTTATATGCTTGCGCGTAACGAGGTGCAGAAACTTGGCTACCGTGTCTGTCTGGATGGTGTTACCACCTCCAGCTTCACCAGTATCAACCGTGAGAAACTGGGACTTGATTTGGTCAAAATGCAATGGAATGCCGATATGGATGCCGACCTTCAAAGCGATGAAAGCAAGGCACTCATTGACGCGGTGCAGGCTACGGGCACGAACCGCCTCATTCTTTGCCGCTGCGATAATAAAAGCGCGGTGGAATATGGGCAAGCACTTGGAATATCCCTCTATCAGGGCCGGTATCTGGATAGTTTGCTGAACCCTACCTCGAAGATTGAAAATTGACGGCGTATTATCATTAATCAGAAGGACACACCCTAGTTATGTTTGAAGCCGTTGCAGGAGTTAAATTCGGATTTATTTTATGCGGTATCATCTGGGCGGTTACGCTTGGTTTTGCTGCGGGTAATTATGCGTGCAGTCTGGTGCATCGCCTTCCGCGTGGTCGATTGCTGCTGGATAAAAAACCGTATTGCGGGCATTGCGGCACGCCTTTGGAGGTGAGGGATCTTTTCCCTGTGGTGTCTGCGGTGATGCTGCGGCACAAATGCCGCTATTGCCATACACCGTTTCCAGTATCGCACACATGGACCGAAGTGCTGGTGGGGTTACTTTTTGTATTCGCATTTCTGGAATACAGTTTTAACGACCAGTTTTTACTGATCGTGTGTATTGGCATTTTCCTTATTACCCTTGCCGCCATCGAGGCCAACGAGAACATGATTATGGGTAAAATTGTGCTGTGTGTGGTGGTTTTTGGTATGCTGTACCGAACGTTGCAGGACCATACGATTTTTGATTTTTTCCTCGGAGCGCTGTATGGCTTATTCCTGAGCGCGCTTGTCTGGCGCAAGGACATCAAGCCGCTGGGGCATATCTATACACTTCCCACGCCGATGATGCTTTCGGCGGTTGGTGGTTTGTGTGTGGGCAGCAAAGATATTCTGACATTCTTTGTTCTATTTGGTGTTTTCTACTCCATCGACTGGGTGGTCAGAAAGCTATTCCACGCGCAAAGAGGGCCGCTGATTACCGTAGCGTTTGGTTTGGCGGTGATGATTCCTGTGATGTATCCTAATTACAGCGCACTATTCCACGCATTGCCGAAATAGCTATTCTACCGTCACTGATTTCGCCAGATTACGCGGCTGGTCAACGTCTGTGCCTTTCAGCACAGCTACGTGATACGCGAGGATCTGGACGGGCAGGGCGTAGAGCAGGGGCGAGATGAACGGATCGCAAGCAGGCATTTCAACGGTCGCGGTCGGTGTATCACCCGCTTGCTGGATACCTTGTTTGTCACTAATAAGAACAATTTTTCCACCGCGTGCCGCGGCTTCCTGAAGATTGGAAGTGGTCTTGTCAAACAACGCATCCGATGGGGCGAGTACAATTACAGGCACTTGTTCGTCGATCAGCGCGATAGGTCCGTGTTTCAGTTCGCCCGCTGCGTAGGCTTCTGCATGAATGTAGGAAATTTCCTTCATTTTGAGCGCACCTTCCATCGCCATGGCGAAAGAGGTTCCACGTCCGATATACAGCATGTCGCGGGCATGGAAAAGATTGTGCGCCAACGCCTGTAACCGTTCTTCCAGATGCAGGACTTCTACCATTTGCAACGGTGCGCCGAGCAACTGTTTCAGCAGGCTTTTACGTCGTTCAACATTGATTGCGCCACGCTTCTCAGCCAAAGCAATGGTGAAGCAGGCCAGTGTTGCCAGCTGCGTGGTGAAGGCTTTGGTGGAAGCCACGCCGATTTCAGGACCGGCATAGGTGTAAAGCACCGCATTGGCTTCACGCGCAATAGTGCTTTCCGGAACGTTGACCACTGCGATTACCGGATGCGCGCCTTGTGCCGCATTTTTGGTGAAGCGCAGCACTGCCAGCGTATCGGCGGTTTCCCCTGATTGTGAAATGACGATGGTCAGGCTTTTGGAATTAAGTATCGGATTGCGGTAGCGGTATTCGGACGCAATATCGACATCCACCGGAATACGGGCAATGCCTTCGAGCCAGTATTTGGCAACCTGAGCTGCGTAATACGACGTTCCACAGGCAATCAGCTGAATGCGCTCAACCACTTTCAGATCGAAAGGTATATCCGCCATCGGGATGGTGAGGTCCACAGGGCTGCAATACATTTTGATGGTTTCCGCGACGACCCCTGGTTGTTCATGGATTTCTTTTTGCATGAAATGGCGGTAATTGCCCTTGCCCACCGATGCGCCGTTATAACCTGACTGCGTCACCGTACGCTTAACAACGATTCCGGTTTCATCATGAATAATGATCTGCTCAGGTGTTAGCTCTGCCCAATCACCATCTTCGAGATAGCTGATTTGGGTGGTCAGGTTGGATAGCGCAATGGCATCCGAACCGAGAAAATTCTCGCCCTTACCATAACCAACGGCCAGAGGTGGGCCCTGACGCGCCGCAATCAGAAGCTGCGGGTAATCGGCAAAAACAAAGGCCAGCGCATAGGCGCCATGAAGTTTTTTGAGGGCCTTGGCTACGGCTTCCTGAGGCGAAAGGCCGTCTTTCAAATAGTCGGTGACCAGTACGGGCACAACCTCCGTGTCAGTTTGGGAGAGGAATTTATAGCCTTTTTGCGTCAATTCCTCGCGCAGCTGGCGGAAATTTTCAATAATGCCGTTATGAACAACCGCCACCTTATCCGTTGAATGCGGGTGGGCATTAGTTTCATTTGGAAAACCGTGGGTAGCCCAGCGTGTGTGGCCGATGCCGATAGTGCCTGCCAGCGGTGCTTTTTGAAGCTGCTGTTCTAGATTGACCAGCTTTCCTTCGGCGCGGGCGCGGTGGATGGAGCCACCCGAAATGGTAGCTATTCCTGCGGAGTCATAGCCCCTGTATTCCAGATGTTTTAGACCGCCGAGGATGAGGGGAGCTGCTTCCTTGTAACCAGAAATACCAATAATGCCGCACACGTTGTTCTATCCTATTATTAAATATGAAGAAAATTAGACAGTGGATACTAATAACTGAACACCATAAGGATTATGGCGATTCAGACAATAGTAAGTTGAGTTTATCATGGTTACATAGTATGATACCAGCTCCAAATAGGCAATAATTGCCGACAGCTCTATACCCCCGACTAGTAGATGTTAGGGACATAGAGGTTAAAATACTACATTTAGATATTGGTTTATTTTTTCGCTGTGGACAAAATAAATTAGAATTTTACTGTTGATTTTATTAACGACGTCGAGTCTATATTAACGAATTGTTAACTATGTGCATAACTGGCACAGTGTTTGCTGTGGATAACCTGTGAAATTTTACGGCAAGATAATTTGGAGCAAGTGAATGACTACTCTTATGTTTGATAATGCTAAGGTGAAAGACCAGCCTGTGTATAAAATCGACGATGTGTTTTTCAATTCGTTAGAAGAAATGTCTGCTTATTCCGATCTTGTTCGCAAGATGGTCCGCCCACAACGCAAAACGCAACCTGTCACTTTTGAATTCACGCGTGACGAGGGATTGCTCCATCAATATTGCATCCTGCGCGAAGAAATGTTCAAAAAAGTATGGGATTTAAGTCATTTTAAGGCGCAAAAAGACAAGATCGACGACATCAGCCACATCATTGTTGCAAAGCAGGGATTACAATGTGTCGGTGGTGGTCGCATCACTCTTTCTACTCCGGCTGCACGCCAGAAACTTCCCATGGAGGGAGCTGACTTTACTCTGGAAAATGCACTACATGATCTTAAACTGGCTGAATGCAGTTATGCTGAAGTCACCAGAATTGCAGTGCTTTCGGAGTACAGCAAGGATAACGTCATTACTCAACTGATTGACCACATTATCCTGAAAATTATTTCTCATCAGTGTAAGTTCCTGTTCTTCATTTCCCCAATGACGATGACGCGCACTCACAGGCGTGTTGTAAATAATCTGGGCTATACTTTAACCACGCGCAAGGATGTCATTATCCCTGACCGCGAAGAGTATGAGGGCATCCGGATGTTCCTGAGCTATATCGACCTTACCCCTTATATTGGCGGGGCAGACGATGTGGTGAACGCCAAAATCAATGAATTCGCCGAAGCTTAAGACTAAGTTATTGTTAGTCAATGGGTTGATTGTTGCTGTGGCAGAATGATTCCTCTGTTAATAACCCCTAAATACTTCTATAATATAATACTGTAGCCTGCCACTGTAGGTGGGTAAATGTCCGGTTTCATCATGTAGGTGAGCCGTTTGTAGCTGTGATTGGTATAGCCACGTAAGGCATCCATGACAGAAAACGGGCATGAAGCTTATGGCCTTGGTCACTGCACCTGTCAGCAGTCCGGCGTATTACACGCATGTGGCGACCGCAATCAATAATAGTAATCAGAGCCTCGGCGATTCTGTCGAGCGCCTCAGCACGGGTAACCGCATTATCCAGATCAGCGATGATGTCGCTGCCACCAGCATTTCCACGCAATTAAAAACGCAGTTATCCGGTTTACGCCAGTCCGCTTCTAATATTGCCGAAGCCACCAGCCTGTTACAGGTTGCCAATGATGGTCTGGAAAATATCAGCATGAAACTCGATACACTTCAGTCCATTGCACAACAGGCAAGCAGCACAGGTTTGTCTTCCAATGACCGCTATTATTTACAGCAGCAATTCAATGACAATCTTGCGCAGATTGATACGATTGCCAACAACAACAGCTTTAACAACATCAATTTACTGGATGGAACGCTGGCGTCGGGCACCGCGATACGGGTCGGGGCTAATCCCACAGATGTGATTAATATCACCATCGCCAGTGTTAAAAACAGCGCACTATTCAATAATTCCAACCCTGATGTAGCAACAACAGTACACGCCGTTAGCGCGCAGACAGCCATCACCACGGCAAGCAATACGGTTATGAGTATCTTGCAAAGAATCAACGGTAACCAGAGCGGCTTTGATTCTGCTACTACTAGTCTTCAACACTCCATAGACGGTGTAAACAAGGCGAATAATGCACTGATCGATACCAATGATACCGCTGAATCTGCCTCGGCAACGCGTGATAAGCTGCACATTAATTTTGGCACTACGATTGCCGTTCAGTTGAAATTCTTCCGTTCCGGCCTTCTTTCCCTGATTCATTAATTGAAAAACTTGGCATTAGTTGAAAAAACTAGACATTTCATCGTCTTTACGTCACAACGAAAATCATTTGTATTACTCTGATTTTCATGCCGCATTTTTTAAAACGACTCCTTCATACTGCCTTATTCAAGAACCTCACCAAAGCAGGCCTCACACTGCTTGCTTTCTGGTTTGTGTTCCGTGGCATCGATTTTACGCATTTGCAGGATATGCTGCACCGGCAGGACCATACGCTGCTGGCGATGGCGGTAGTGTTCCTTATACTGCAAATGGTGGTCGGGTCGCTGCGCTGGCGGCTGGTGTTGAACGCATTATCCGAAACGCAATCGCCGTTATTGAGCCAGCTTTCTGCGTTTAAAATTTATTATATCAGCGTCTTTTTCATGTGTTGCCTTCCGGGAACGGTCGGCGGCGATGTGGTGAGGGTATGGCTTACCAAGTCAGAACATATTCCCCTCAGTACCGCTATCCATTCTGTTATTATCGACCGCATCATCGCACTGGTGGCGTTGGGTTCGATGATCCTGCTGACATTGCCGCTGCTGGCTGGCATTGTCGGTTTCAATCCCACACTGGTCTTTATTGCTGTGGTGATGCTTGCGGCGCTCGGAGTGTGGATATTATTAAATCTGGAGCGGCTGATTGCCCGCTACAAACATTTTAAGGTTGTGAACTGGGTTATTTATTTTCTGGACAGCCTGCGCCTGATACTCCGCCGCCGTTCGGCTTCGGTAAAATCATTCCTTATCGCGGTTAGCACCCACACGTTTTACTGCATGGGTGCATACTATCTGGCGCAAAGTTTTCATATCCAGATTACCCTGATTCAGTGTATAACTTTGATACCACCTGTGTTACTGGCCACAACAATACCCATCTCAATTGGCGGATGGGGCATCAGGGAAGCGGGGACGATAGGCATGCTCGGACTGGTAGGTGTTCCTCAGGCGCAGGCGTTGATGCTTTCCATCCAGTTGGGTGTCATTATTGTTTTAATCAGCCTTCCGGCCAGCGTGCTTTGGCTTTTATACCGCAAACATTCACATCATCCTGTTTCCATCGATACGGTACCCACCTCGGGTAATCCAACATGAGTTCTGCCACAGCCGGTAATTCGGGGAGGGATTTTTGGGGTGGTGCCATTACCATGACACCCGCCGCGCAGAGCCTGCACACGATTGCCAATATCACTTCTCCTTATTCGGCATGCCCGCTGAACATCACGCTTTTTGTGCCGTGCTATAACGATGAAAAGACCATCGTCGCCACGCTTCAAAATATTGTGGAAGCTATGGGTGTGGTGGATAAAAGCTTTGAAATTCTGGTCATTGATGACGGTTCCAAAGACCGTTCTGTTGATATGGTGCGCGGTTTTATGGCGCAGTACGAAGATTTACATATCGTCATGCGCATCAATAAACACACCAAGGGGTTGGCGCAGAATTATTTCGATGGTGCGTTCATGGGCTGTGGAACCTATTACCGGCTTGTGTACGGAAATAACTCCGAGCCAGTCGAAACGATGGTTGATATTTTTCGCTCGATCGGTGATGCGGATATCATTGTGCCTTACTATGTGACCCGCCTTAAAAAAGACCAGTTCCATTCCTTTTCGGCGAGGCTGTTCAATTCATTGGTCAATTTAATCACCGGAAACCGCATCAACTGCTACACCGCCCAGCATGTACATCTTCGCTATAATGTGATGCGCTGGCATTCCGACGTACTCGGGTCGGCATTTCAGATGGACTTGCTCTGCCAGCTGCTGTCGCTGGACTTTACCTGCAAACAAGTACCCTGCCGCGCTGTGCCAGCTGCCAATAATTATAATAAATCTGGCTTGCGTAAAACGCTCTCTTTTACCCATGCGCTTGTCAATATCATCTTCAGGAAATTTGCCAGAATTGCTTACACCAGATACCGGTAGTAACGGCGTATGAAATCCCTGTTTGACCATGTTATCCCTGACACTGCACCACTAGCAGACCGCTTACGACCGCAATCCGCCGAAGAAGTGATCGGGCAGCAACACGTATTATCGTCAGGCCATATGCTGCGCTCCATCCTCGATGGCGGGCAGCCATTATCGTTATTATTGTGGGGCCCACCAGGGTGTGGAAAAACTACGCTGGCACGTATTATCGCGGAAAAAAGCGGCTATGTTCTGGAGCAGGTGTCGGCGGTGGCTTCAGGAGTCGCGGAACTCAAAACCATTTTCGAACGTTCCCGCGCCCGCCGCAATGATGGCATGCGGACAATCGTTTTTGTCGATGAAATTCACCGCTTCAACCGCGCACAGCAGGATGCTTTTCTGCCGGTGGTGGAGGACGGTACGATTGTATTGATTGGGGCAACGACCGAAAACCCTTCCTTTGAAATCAACAGCGCGTTGCTCTCGCGGATGCATGTGGTGGTGTTGCAACGTCTGGATACACAGGCGCTGCGGGAATTGCTTGCTCGGGCGGAAGAGCATATGGACAAGCCATTGCCCGTAACTTCAGAAGCAAGGGATATCCTGCTCGGCATGGCCGACGGCGACGGCAGGTCGTTGCTGAACTTCTGCGAAATTTTATTCGCCTATAAGGGTGGCGAACTACTAGATGCCAAAGCCCTGACGAACTATCTGCAAAAACGCGCACCGCTGTATGACAAACGTCAGGAGGCACATTACAACCTGATCAGCGCCCTGCATAAATCGCTGCGCGGTTCGGATGCGCAGGCCGCTTTATACTGGCTCAGCCGGATGCTTACAGGCGGCGAGGACCCGCTTTATATTGTCCGCAGGCTCGTGCGTTTTGCCGTGGAGGATATCGGGTTGGCCGACCCGCAAGCGCTGGTTCAGGCGAATGCTGCCAAAGAAGCCTATGATTTCCTCGGGTCACCAGAAGGTGAGCTAGCAATAGCGCAATGTGTGCTGTATCTGGCGACAGCTCCCAAATCAAACGCTGCGTATAATGCCTACAAATCCGCGCAGCACAGCGCCAAAGAGTTTGGTTCCTTGATGCCGCCAATGCACATTCTCAATGCACCCACGAAGTTGATGAAGGAATTGGGGTATTCGAAGGGCTACAATTACGACCACAACGAGGAAGACGGATTCTCGGGCCAGAATTATTTTCCGGATTCCATGCCACGGGAAAACTTTTACCAACCCGTAGAGCGTGGCTTCGAACGCGAGATTATCAAGCGGCTTGAATACTGGGAAAAACTACGCGAGAAAAAGCAGGGAAATAAGTAGGGTTTAACCTACTTATTCGTGTTATCGGTGCTATCTTTTGTTTCCATATCTGTATCCGTTTTTGTCTGGTCATCAACAGGCTTTGGTTTTATAGCTTCCGGCGCATTGTGGCGCAGTTTCTTGGGGCTTTTATCCGCCATTTTGCTGTGACGGCTCTCGATCGACTCGGTAAGAACCTTTGGCGCTTCTTTTTTTTGTTTTACTTCGTCTTTCTTGGTGTCTTTTTTAGTCGAGTGTTTTGTGGTGGTGTCTTTGTCACCCACAGTGGTGGTGTCCTTATCCGTATCAATGGTTGAAACGGGGTCTGCCGCTGCATTCACCGCAAACAGCACGCTCATTGAAGCCATCAGGCACAAAATCTTTTTGATCATATCATTACTCCTCATTAAAAAATAATTCGTTATGCAGCCGCCCTATATTCCACCTGCTCAGCCTTGAGGGCTTTGGTGTAGCTTGGGCGTGCAATCATTTCTCGTAGCATACGTTTGACGTTTGGTCCGATGGTCGGCATCTGCGGATATTTGGCCCCCCAGTTAGCAATAACTGTGATCAGAATATCAGCAGCGGTTACATCTTTTCCGCAGATGTAGCGGGTTTTCACGAGCTGTGCGTCAATGTCCACCCACAACTTGTTGATCTGTTCCAGCGCTATTTTGAAAAGCTGGTCGCGAGCGGCGGCATCGGCTGTATTTTTCAGGATAAAGGATGCTTTAGAATAAGCGGGATGCAACGTGGCGTTGGCAAACATCAGCCACTCAAGCGCTGTAGCGCGGGTTTTTCCGGAGCGTGGTAACAACGTGCCTTTATATTCATCGAGCAGATAGACGATTATCGCACCGCCTTCACGCACCACCTGACCGTCAGCCACCAAAACAGGAACCTGACCGCGCGGATTTATTTTCAGAAACTCAAGATTGTCCTCTGGTGAGGCTTCCAGATTGACCGGCTTGCGTTCAAACGGTAGCGCCAGTTCATTCAATACAACATGAACAGCCATCGAGCAGGCACCGGGTGAGTAATAGAGTTGATACATGCGTCTTATCTCCGAAAAATCGTATAAAAATATTTTTTAGACTCTTATGGCCAACCATTATAATTTTTTTTGAAGCATTATTCCAGCAAAGATACAGCCAATGGCTAGTTAAATAATTTGTAATCCCTCGTTACACCTCCTGCAATGCGCGTTGGCTATACTTCACGTATCGACAACAACTATGGAGTTACTTATGAGTTCTGGCCCAAAATTGCTTCTGACTGGCGTGTTAGCCCTTTTCGTGATGTCTTCTCAGGCATATGCCTACGGCGACCATCGTGAACATGACGAGCGCGGTGAGCATCGTGAGCATGAATATTATGAACATGAATTTGAACATGGGCAGGAATCTCACAGGTATCGTCACTTTAATCACTACCCCAATGTCGTCTACGTTCCCGCTACAACCTACTACTATGCGCCGCCACAGGTCGTGTACTACCCGCAACCTTACTACCCAACCCCTGTGACCAACTTTGCATGGTTCATTAGATAATAGTCTGTAATATAAAGTTAATTAATAAAATTGACCTTATATTTTTCCGAAGGACGGGGAGGCGGGGCAAAAAGTGCGTAAAAAACACTTTCCCGAAGCAATAGTTTTGCTATATAGAGTCCCTTTCCAAACCTTCGGGCATACGTGTGTGCCCTTGGGTCATTAAGATAATAAAGGATTGATGACATGGCTGTACCTAAAAGAAAAACGAGCAAGTCCAAGAAAAACATGCGCCGTTCACATCACGCCCTAGATAAAACTACGGTTGTTGAAAATAAAACCACTGGCGAAAACCATCGCCCGCATCACGTTTCCCCTGATGGCTACTACAAAGGTCGTCAGGTAACTACGGATAAAGTGAACCTTTAATCCATTGTCCTTGGCCATGCCTGCTGGGAAGCTCCAGTTGCCGATCGCTCTTGATGCCATGGGCGGTGATAATGCCCCCGCGTCTGTTATTCGGGGTGCAGAAATGGCGCTTATACGGCATCCGGGCCTTCGTTTCCTGTTGTTTGGCAACCGTTTCATGCTCGAACCACTACTTCAGGACGTTCAGCTAGTCAGGGCAGCCAGCGAAATTATCCATACCGAAGAAATGATTGCCGGTGACGATAAGCCTTCTATCGCTGTGCGCCGTGGCCGTAACTCCAGCATGTGGCTGGCCATTGATTCCGTCAAATCAGGAAAATCCTGCGCGATTGTTTCTGCCGGAAATACCGGTGCGCTGATGGCTATGTCCAAACTCATTCTGCGCACACTTCCGGGTATTTCCCGTCCCGCTATTGCTGCACTTTTTCCAACCTTGCGCGGCGAATGCGTGATGCTGGATCTCGGCGCTAACGTCGAGTCGGATGAAAATGATTTATGCCGCTTTGCCATCATGGGCGATGCGTTTGCCCGCGCGGTGCTTGGTTTGAGCCGCCCGCGCGTTGGCTTGCTGAACGTTGGTTCCGAAGAGCTCAAGGGCAGAAACGAAGTGAAAGCCGCCCACCAGATGCTCAAAACTATCAATAGCGACCTGAATTATCACGGCTTCATTGAGGGCAATGACATTGCCGAAGGTGCCGTCGATGTGGTGGTGACGGATGGATTTACCGGTAATATTGCACTTAAAACGGCTGAAGGTGCTGCACGCCTTATCCGCACCTATCTGCGCGATGCGTTTTCCAGCTCCATCATAGCCAAGAGTGGCGCGGTGCTGGCCACGGGCGCACTCAAAGCGGTGAAAGAAAAACTTGATGACCGCAAGCGCAATGGCGCAATGTTCCTTGGCCTCAACGGTATTGCTGTCAAAAGCCACGGTGGTGCGGATGCGTTTAGTTTCTGCAATGCTATCAGCGTTGCTGTCGAACTGGTGAAGCACAATATCAACGTCAAAATCACCGATGAAATCACGGCGTACACCAACCCGCAAACGCCTCCGTTATCAATGGATGCGATTGAAGGCGAGGCGGACTGATGCGCCGCGCGGTTGTACTTGGAACAGGTGCCTATCTGCCCGAACGAATCATGAGCAATGCCGAAATGGAATCGCTGGTGCAAACCAGTGACGAATGGATAAGGGAACGTACCGGCATCACCCAGCGCCATATCGCCGCCGAAGGCGAATTTACTTCCGACCTTGGCACCAAAGCCGCGCAGCAGGCTATTAAAAATGCAGGCATTGCACCCGAGAGCATTGATCTGGTTATTCTTGCCACAACTACGCCGGATGAAACGATGCCTTCAACGGCTACCAAAATTCAACACCGCTTGGGCATCACTGGCGGTGCCGCCTTTGACATAAACGCAGCGTGCAGTGGCTTTGTGTATGCGATGACGATTGCCAACAGTTTCCTCGTATCGGGTGCGGCAAACCGCGTACTGGTGGTTGGTGCGGAAACCTATTCGCGTATTCTCGACTGGAACGACCGCACTACATGCATCCTGTTTGGCGACGGCGCGGCGGCCGTTGTGCTGGAAGCACAGGAAGATGCGGGTACTTCCGCCGATCGCGGCGTGTTATTTTCCCAAATTCATTCTGACGGCCAGTACACGCAATTGCTTGCCACCAATGGCGGTGTGTCATCGACGATGACCTCCGGTAAAATGTTCATGGTGGGTAAGGAAATTTACCGCCATGCCGTCAGTAAAATGCCTGCCGCCGTGGATGAGGCGCTGGCGGGGGTGGGACTTTCCCATGCAGATGTGGACTGGCTTGTGCCCCATCAGGCTAATATGCGTATATTAAGTGGAGTAGCCCAAAAGCTCCAGATTAGCGAAAATAAGGTCATTGCCACGGTTCCGGTGCATGCCAACACCTCGGCAGCCTCCATTCCGCTAGCACTGCATGCCGGAAATACCGATGGACGCATCAAAAAAGGGCAATTATTGGCCTGTCCGGCGCTGGGAGCAGGCTTGACATGGGGCTGCACCCTTATAAGATGGTAGCTTCTATACGATTATTATAAATGTGAATCAGGTACTTGAATTCATTTAAAAAATAAAGTAAGCTGGGTGCCATCATTAACCTACAGAAGAAGAAAAAACTATGTCAAAGACCTTAACAAGAGCTGATCTTAGCAATGCTGTTTATAAGAAAATTGGCCTGTCTTTGCAGGAATGCAATGTGCTGGTAGACTCGGTTATCGAGGAAATCTGCACGGGTCTTGAGCAAGGTGATGCTGTTAAACTGTCGTCTTTTGGCACTTTTAGCCTCCGTAAAAAGAAACAACGCATGGGCCGTAACCCGAAAACGGGTATCGAAGTGCCTATCACTTCACGCACTGTGCTGTCTTTTAATGCTTCCAACCTTCTGAAAAGCAAGGTTAATACAAGCCTTTCTGGCACTGGCAAGAAAATTACACCGTAACTGGCAGGTTGGCTCGCCTTCGGGTGGGCTCGGGTCTGCGCCTTTTTTTAGGAGGAGTTAAGCATGCAGCTGGATCTTTTGCAGGATGACGTCATTGTTAAGCAAGAACATTCAGCTCCCGAAAAAAAGGTAAAACGTCCCCAGAAACACTACGAAACACCGCAAGAATTACGAAAAACGCCAGAGCAATCACTCCCGAAACTACCACAGTCACTGGTTCCTCCGTTTGTAGCGGATGCAATTGCCAAAGACGAAATAGAAAAAGACCCTGCTGCATTTAAAACCATCAGCGAAGCGGCCAGATTGCTGGATGTTCCACAGCATGTGCTGCGCTTCTGGGAAAGCCGCTTCAGTCAGATTAAGCCACTGAAAATGAATGGTGGCCGCCGTTATTACCGCCCGCAGGATATTGATATCCTCAGCACCATCAAACACCTGCTCTACAAGCAGGGATACACCATTAAAGGCGCTAAAAAGGCCTTCTCTACCGAGAAGCAGATGATTGCTGCGCTGAAGGTGGAGCAGCAGCCCGTTGTTGTTGCCGCGCCATCAGATACCAGCAAATTCCAGCTTGCTACCCTTCGCAAAGAGCTGATGGATTTACGTGACCACATTAAAATGTGTATTGCTGAATAGCATAATATCAAGTTTTTTAAAAAAATTAAGTCGCTCCATTGGCGTTAATTATTGGTTAACATGATGCGTTTTTCTGTTTTGATTACAGAGCCTATTTAATCTTTATTCATAAACTTTGTCATAAAACTGTATAAAATAAAGTTTTGTACAGGCAAGCATTTTAATATATAATGTAAACTAATGATGGGGCTGGGATTTACTGCCTGGTTATTGGTCATTACGATATAAAAATTAATCTTTTTTTGAAAAAGAGTGATGTATGCATACAAAAACAGCAACAGTTGATATGAGCCTCTCGTGGCATTTGTTAAGCCTTCTGTTCATTTGCATTACTTATTTGTTAATGTCTGATCTCTACGCCACTGTTGCGAACTCCAACGTAGGTAACTACATCTGCTACGTGGCGGACAATTTCTCGGGTAACGCAGGCCGTGGTATCGCAACCATCGGTATTAGCGTACTGGGTACCCTCGCTCTGCTCGGCAGGGTAACGTGGACC
>JANYBV010000005.1 GCA_025360605.1 Alphaproteobacteria bacterium
TGACGTTGCGCGTGGACATGCTAACCATGAACAGGACAAAAAATGCCAGCACAGGCACGGAGTGAAGCTGGAGGTAAAAACCGATCAGCAGAACTAAAAATAAGACAATAGTGGCATAGAGCGACGTAATGGCATAGCCGATGCGGTCAGATAGTTTTCCGGCAAAGCGCATGGTGACGAGTGCCGCCGAGCCGCCGCAAAAATAGAGCAGGCCTAGGCTCTGGCGCGGATAATCCATATTTTGCTGCACATGGGCGGAGATGTTGGGGATAATGAGGAACGCCCCGAACAGGCCGCTGGCCGTCATGATCAGCGCCGGAAGGGAATTAGGGTTATGGCGCAGGCTGGCAAACAGGCTTTCATGTCCTTTATTTTCTTTTTCCAGATGGCTGCGCATGGCTGGAAGATAATGGTAAATGGCTAATAACGTAACCGCCGCCACCGCCGAAATAATGATAAAAGGCGAGAGCAACCCGAACCGGTGCGCGCTCTCCAGCGCCAGCGGAACCCCGACAATGGACGCTACCGAAAAAGAACCAAACACTTTCCCCAATGCCTCGCCACGCCGTTCCTGCGGAAACACATCGGAGATAATGGCGAGTGACGAGGCGATCATCGGCCCGCCAAACATGCCCGTTATCATGCGGATGATAATCAGCTCGCTTAAGCTGCGCGCCAGCACCATAGACAAGGTAGACACCATTAACCCCGCGAGGTTGAACAGCAACACCTTACGGCGGTCGAAACGGTCGAGAAATTTTGCGCTAATAATACCGACAAGTGCGGCCGAAATGGAATAGCTGCCAACAATCCACCCCAAGTGGCCAGTGTCAATGTGAAGGCGGCGGGCGAAGTCCGGCCCCAGCGGCATCACGATCATGAAGTCCCATATATTGATAAACTGCACCAAGGCCATAAGCCAGAGGACGCTGAATTCGAGGCGCGGATTAGAGGGAGTTGTCATGACAGCAGGAGAGTGAATTAAAACTCATTCGGGTGTGATGCAAACGTGGGGTAATGTCAAGTAACGTGCGTTACTTTTAAACGATACTTGCGCTGGCCTGCGCCTGTGCGCGCTGCGTGGCCAGCTTGGCGACAAAACCGGAAGCCACAGCGGAAGCCTGCGCTTTCTGCGCCAGCGGTTGCATATTCACTTGCACGCTGGAAGCATGACTTTCATTGGGCACAGCCGTATAATCCTGATGCATCTTCTTACTGATAATCTGCATCACTTTTTCTTGCCTGTCGTGATCGTTAGGAAGGGTTTCCGCCAGCTTTTCCGCAATTTTAGGATCAATCTTTTCCGCCGCCACCTGATCCAGCACCTTGTCGGAAAGCTTGGACATGGTGAACGCCATTTTCAGGTTGCCCTTATCCATTTGCAGGTGCGGCAACAGCTCGGTTTTTACGCCGCCCGCATAGGCTTCCTTGAACACTTTTGCCGTTTCCACCACATCGGTCTGGCCGTGGGCGATGTTTTTATACGCCGCGATAATCTTTGCATCCTTGGCGGAATAGCCCTGCTTTTCGGACAGCACCATGGCCATGATATTCCCCGGACCAACGCCTTTGGCATTGAGTTCTTTCGCCAGCTCGACGCGGTGGTGGCCGTCCGCCACATACATGGTTCCATCGAGGCGTTCATGCAGCAATATCGGGTCGCCGTGTAAAATCGGATCCCAGTGGTCGGCGTGGTAACGCCCTTTGTCCGTTACGCCGTTGGCATCGCCGCCTGCGCGGAACTGATAGGTGGCGGCATCGACTTTAATCGTCTGCGGGTCAACGCCGATCAGCGGTGTGGAAAGCGCCGCACCGGATTTCAGTTTTTCGGTAAGTCGGGTGAGGTTGACATCAATCTGGCGGGCGAAGCTGTCCAGTGCGACACTAATTTTCACATCGTCAGCCGCAGCCGCCCCCACCGCTTCCGTGCGGAATTCCGGTGGCATCACCGATTTCACTGCTACTTGCTGGTACTGCACATAAGGCTGGCTGGACACCACCAAAACCTCGCCCGCATCCGGTTTGGTTTTCAGCCATGAATTCACCGTATCCTGTGTATTGGCACGCTTGCCACCTTCTTTGTTGAAGGTGTTAACTTCAAAAATACGGACTTTGTCCATACCCTCGGGAAAACGTGATTTCGGGTCGTAATAGCGCGCTTCCATCATCTCCATTTCGGTCTGCACCGCATGGCCGCTTGGCCCTGTTTTTCCGGCGCTCGGCTCGATCTGCGGATTCAGTGGGCGCTCGCTGCCCAGCATGACAATTTTATCGAAACGCACGCCCTGCTCCCAGAGCTGCTTCATATATTCAAGGCGTGTATTCACCTCGCCTTCCGTCGCGCCCATCAGCAACACATGGTCGTAATGCTTATGCTGCGGCTTGATGTCCGCCAGCATGCCCATGTCAAGCAATGCCGATGTCAGCTCCCTGCGGTGGGTCTGGAAAATTTCGGAGTCCTGACAGTCGCTGCGTTCCTTGCCTTCGGGGCGCAGGAGATGTTCCTGCGTGATCTGGTGCAACATCGCAAGCGCATGCGCATTGTCGTTAAAGGTAATATGCTGGAGGATGGCATCGGCCTGCGGATCGGTAAGTATGCCGTTCACCCCTTCCACTGCGCCAAACGCACCCGCCGCCTGCAACAGTTTTACCACGGCGCGTTGCTGCGCTGGCTCACGGTGGCCAAGGGCTTCAAGGGTGGGTTGCAAGGTTACGGGCATAATCCACTGATACAATTATCCATTGTGGTATTTTAGCATTTTTATATGAAAGTTTGATGACAGAACGCCGCCCAACTGCCCTGCGGACAAAGAAAAACCCCTGCAAAACTTACATTTCACAGGGGTTCGAGGTACCAAAAGTAACTTAAGGGAATATCTTAGCCGACGCTTTTGCCGCTACCTACAGGGCCAAGATGATTAAATTTATCAATCATCGCCTGTTTGGATGCCGTTGCCGCCACTTCGGAAGGAACCGTAACCGATGCAGCCACAGCATGTGTTTCATGATGGTGTGGAGTTGCCACTTCAGTCGCTGCCGTAACAACCACCGGAATATCGCCCGCAGGAGCCGAAGCACCCGCACCTGCACCCGCAGAACCCGCCACTACACCCGCAGCCACCGAATTGGTGGGAGCAGCAGACTGAGGTGCTGCAGCAAGCGCACCTAAACGAGTGGAAGCCGTAGTCGATAAATCCGCATATTCCTGCGCAATCGTAGCCAGTTCTACCGGATCGGTGCAACCTTCAATATACGCAGCTGTCGGCGCAACTTTTTCTGGCTTGCCTTCATGTTTATGGCCGTGGTCTTTTTGTCCGTGCTTATCTGACATAGGTAACTCCCTATCTGAAATGGTTTAGATGATTACTGGCTATTTCGCTAATGCACCGACTGCTTTACCACCTTTTAACAAGGTGAAGTAAGCAAGCGCAGCACCCGCACCCAGCTCAGCCACAGATTTAACGAGCGTGCTGCTGTCTGCCGGAACTTCACGTCCCTGCTCATCAGTGTCGGGACCGGAAAGACCAACGGATTTTGCCAGATCTTTCAATCCATAACCCACGAGGATAGCACCCGCGCCGGCACCTGCCAGACGCATACCTTTGCCCATGGCACCGCGTTCCGTAATTTCTAAAGCACTAGTACTTGCATTCTTGGTTACTTTATCGATGTTGAGGTTTGCTTTTGCGTTACCAATCAACTTGCTGAAGAAACCCTTGGCGTTGTGAGCTTCTTCACCCACCAGACCGGCTTCTTGAGCCGCTTTAGATATCTCTTTGTTGAGTTTTCCTACATCTTTGCCGACTTCAGCAGCGACGCTTTCAACCGCACCCGTAAGTTTAGCAGGAATGGCTTTGCCTGAAATTTTCGAAACCTGACCAGCTCGTGAGTCCATGTGCTCAAGCATCTGCGTCATGTTGGTTTTCTGTGTTTCAAATTCCGCTACCGCAGTTTTCCAAGCTTCTGCGTGGCGTTCCTTGAACGTACCGGCAACTTCAGTCACTTTTTCATAAGTGAGGGCATCAGTCTCGGCAAGGCCACCGAGCTTCATCATCAGGCCCTTGGTTTCTTCCGAAATCAGACCCGCATCTTTCAGTGTTTTTGCAGTGACTGCTCCGGCAGCACCTTTTCTTACCTGTTCTGCGGCAACCCTGAGTCCGGTATTGTGGTGACTTGCATAGCCACTGAGATCCTTAAGAACGCCTGCATTTGCTGCAGCCAGTTCTTTGTGCAGACCAACTATGCTTTCCCTTGCTTTTCCAAGTTGAGTGTAAGCCTGATCCGCTTTGGTGCTAAGCTGTTTGGCAGTCAACGTTCCGCCAACACCTGATTTGGCCATTTCGCCATGGGTTTCGAGTTCCTGCAGCAGGTTGCTGAGTTTTTCATTGTTTTCAAAGAATTTTTCGTTGCCTGGGCCAGCAATCAGGATGTCATCCAGCTTGCCTAATACCGCCGCGCCATCCACAGCTTTGCCAGATGGGAAAATCGGGGTATTCAGGGAGCGGATAAGACCTTCCCTCTGAATGGTACCGCGCAGATGTGGTTTTAAGTGGGAATAATCAATGTGATCGAAATCTTTGCCTGTGTCGACAATGACACTAAAGAGTTCTGAACCAGTGATCCTACCAGCAAGTGCTGCATCCATTGTAACGGCCATAACGTTCTCCGCGTTTGAAATTAAATAATACTCTTACTTAGTACGTACTATACCTAAAAACGCGAGGATGTGTGTTACAGTTTTGTGAAAATTATGTGACGGATGAGGCGGATAGCCAAACAGGGGCTATTTATCAATTCAAGCTATTGATAAATAGCAATTGTCAATATTAGTTGGGGATAGGATTATCTGTCTTTCAGGCCTTAAAAAATTTGCTTTCGGCGGCCCTTCGCGTCACCAGTCCGGCCAGTTCTTCGCCGTTACTATACACCCAATGACCGAATTCATCTGCCGCCGCTTGCGTGTTTCCTTCATTCAAATACTGCAATAAGGTAGAATTTACAAAGGCTTTGACGCCAATATTATACACCAGCGACACCAACGCATCAAACTGGTGCTGGGTCAGGCTGGTCAGCACGCAGTGATTGACCATCGCTTGCGAGTAATTAACATCCTGTTTTAGAATAATTTCCGCTTCTTCTTCGCTGATGCCGCTGGCCGGAAACTGCTCATTAGGGCGCACCACATGCCCATATCCTATGGTCAATTTGCCCGCCGGACAGAGGTATGGTGTGGCGGAAAAACCCTCAAACTGCCTGATCAGGGTAATGCCCTGCTCCGAAATCTGCATATCCAAATCCTTTGTTTGTTTTATTTTTTGAGTAAATTCTGCGTGAGTTGCTCAATCTGGCGCTTAATTTCGCCCATACCCTGCTTCACATCGTCGAGGCGCTCCTCCAGTTTGGCAAATTTTTCGTTGAGGCCATGATTGTTCATCATCTGTTGCTCCACCCCGTTCACCCTTGCATCCAGCTGGGTAGCCCAGATTAAAATCGCCCCCGCCTGCATTAGCAGCGTCACCACCGCCGCCATGGGGATGCGAAGTGTGGTTTTCCGCTTAGGTTCTGTTTCTGTATTGCGCAATTTACACCCCGCGACCCTGCATAATATAGATAGCGGCAGAACCGCCGGTGTTGCTGGTGACATAGAGATTCAGCAGGGCGTACTGGCCTGCGGTTTTGGTAAAACTGTCAAAATTCCTGAGCGTTGCTCCGGATGCCGCGCTTAAGGTCACCTGCCCCGCGCCTTTTTGCACGATGCTGCAATTGAATCCCTGCGGTAATGAATTGGGCAAGGTTAGCGTCACCGCCGCCGTGTTGCTGCATTCCACGATTTCCCCCATGTCGGTGGATACAAGCGTATAGGTGGTTGCCGACTGCGCGTTGATTTTACTGGCTACCGCCGCAACCCAAACCGAGCTGGTATAGTTATAGGTGAGGTTTTCGTCATTCACCCACAGCGTCATGCCGGTATTGGGAATAATAAATTTCCAGACCTGATCGTAATACGCCAGATTGCCCGCCTGCGACAGCCATGCTCCCGTAGGGCTGCTGCCGACAATATACAGATCGCCACTGGCCGGTGATGCAGGCGGCGTGTTGGTGATGCGGCTTTTCGCTCCCGTATTTAATAGTGCGTCGATACGCGTGATCGCCTGATTGACGGTCACTTCTTTCTGCGCTTGCGCTTGCTCGACCAAGGTAATGTTTAGGTGTGTAGTGGCAGACATAAATGCTCCTGATTAATTGCTTTATTTCATTGGTGGTAAAAGGTAGATTGCAGATACGTTTCAAAAGAAATCGGGGTAGTATGCTGACACAGGACGAAATCAACCAACAGATTCAGGCAATCCCTGACCCCTATATTTTCTGGACACAGAAAGAAATCAGGACACTTCCCAAACTCATCGACCGGAACGAAAAGATTGTCGCGCTCACGTCAGGGCTGCTGAATAAGAAAACATGGCTGGCCGTTTGCACCACGCGCAGGCTGCTGTTCATCAACTGCAATATGTTTATCGGGTTTGAACAAATACAGATGCCGCTGGACCGCATCCAGTCCATCGACCAGCAATTCACTATTTTCTTTGGTTCCATCAGCGTGTTTGACGGTATCAGCGTGTTTAACCTGCGCCTTGTCCGTAAATCCGCGATCATGCCGTTTGTCAAAGCGACCGAAGAAGCCATGTATACGTTTAAACATGGTTCGCGCACGACTACTGCCGCCCCTACCCATCAGGCTACCGATATCGCCAGCCAGCTGAGCAAACTCGCCGACCTGAAGGAAAAAGGCTACCTGACGGAAGAAGAATTTCAGGAACAGAAAAAGAAACTGCTGGCGGGTTAAACCGCCGCTGCCGCCGCATAGCCGCGTCCGACCAGTGCGGACAATTGGTATATTTTCACTGACACGCTGGCCTGCGGGCTGCCAAAATCAACCGTTTGTTGTGCTGCCGTATACGCCGCACTTTCGGTGCTGATGCCACTGATCGTCCTGATAACTGTCGTGCCGCCCAGTATATCCATCTCGTAAGCTTCCGACACTTCGTTCAGCGGCACATCCACCCCGTCCTGCCAGTCGCCGCCAAGGCGCGTCCTGCGCACCCAGTTCACTGTGAGGTTGCCGCTACCATCGCGGCTGCCCGTCACCTGAACGGGGCTATAGGGTTTGAGCGCAACGCCCGTATAGAGAAAATCTTGCTCGGCGCTGGCTGATAATGTCGAACCAAAGGTAACGGCCTTGTAGGCACGCGAGAGTCCAATCAGGCTATTGGTGGTGGAAAATTTGCTCAATTTCCCGTCCAGCAATACAAACGCCTCGCCCGCCACATGGCTGGCCATCGCCCAGTTGGTACCCAGCCTTCCGCGTAATAAGCCGCTGAGTGTATACTGTGCGGGTTGCAACAGTGTGGCGGTGGTGAATTGGATGATTTCATTACCAATTAGCGCCGCATTGGCACCGTTCAGCACCGCCAGTGGCGTGACGCTTTGCAGCATCGAACTTCCGAGCAGCGAAATGGTCACGCTGTTGGCATCGTCGAATACAGCGGTAGGGCCGTTCGCCAGTGCCGTGATCGTGGTTCCCACCACCGAGGGCGTATTCATATCGACAACGCGGGCGTAGTTGGAGCCGCCATCGTCCGAGCGGTATAGCGCCGCCCCCGTCCATGCGCCTGATAATCCGTTGGCCGCCGCCCTGATAACGCCTTTATCCACGTCATCCACCGGAAAAGCAGGCAGGTCGAGTAATTCCAGCGATGTAGTGGCAATACTCTGGTTTTCCAGCAAAAGCGACGAGGGTGTGGCAGGCGTGGCATGGAAATCGTAGGTGGATGGGTCATCCATCACCGCCTGCACGTCAATCAGCGTCGGCCCCACCATGCGTATAGCAGTAATGCGCATCCGGTGGGTGATACCCGATACACTCACTGTAATCACATCGGCAGGTTCAAGGCAGGCATATTGCACCGGAAGGCTGAAATTAAAACCGGTGCGCGCCATCCATCCCGAGAATAACGCCACATCCGCCACGGTTTTGGCCATCTGGTCGGTGCAGACAATCGGCAGGTCGATCGTGTGGATTTCAAGGCTGGAGGTCACCTCGCGCTGGGAATGTTGCGTGGCGGTCTGGTAGTTGAGCAGGCGGCTGAGATAGACAATATTAATGCGTTTGGGAAGTTCTATTTCCTGCGCGCGGGTAATGGCAAAACATTCGCCGCCATGCTGCGCATCCTTCAACACCAGACTATCCTCACTGATGCTGGCCACCGCGCTGCCGCCTCTGGGAATAAATTTCAGCACATCGCCGGATTCCACCGTATCGAAGAAATAGGCGGTCTGGAGTATTTCGATGGTGGAGCGCAGCGTCTGCTGGCGGTTGATGATAAATCCTTCGGTCTGGTTATACATCCTGCTCACATCGACATCGCTAGGCGCAAGCCCCGAGCGGGCGCAGATATCCTGTAATATAGCGCTTAAACTGGACGTGCCGAGTTTTCCCTGCACCCAGTGTCCGGTCTGCCAGTCGACACCGTCCGTCCACACCGCGTTTAAATTCGGCCAGTAGGGAAACGGACGCGCGTCCCATGCCCAGACGAACATCTGATCGATCATCGACGAGCTGCCCCACTGCGCATACGCAGCGCTCAATCCAACACGCTGTGCCAGAAAATCCACCCGCCCCTTGGAATTATAGGGAAACGCGCTCGCGCTGCTGAGTGGGTCGTAAAACACGTTAGGCTGGTTGGTTGCTCCGTCCACGCTCGGGAATCCTATTTCGGTGAACCAGATTTTTTTGGAATTGGGAACCCACGCGGTGGTGGAACCGCTCGGGTTTGTGTGGGTGTTATTCCAGAACCATCCGATATTTTTCCACGCATACGGCGCACTGAGGCTGGCTTTGATGGTGCGGGCGGTGTCGGTGTAATACCAGTCATACCCCTCGCCTGAAGTCCAGCCTGCGACCACGGCGTTGATGTCATAACCGGTTTGCGGCCCATCCGTCAGCGGGAAATAGGCATCGATGCCAATCACGTCGATATTGGACGATGCCCACAGCGGGTCAAGGTTATACCAGCCGCCGTCCGTGTGATGGTATTCCGACCAGTCGGCGGCATAGGTAAGTTTTACCGAGCTACCAAGAATAGAGCGCACCGATGCCGCAAGGCTCACCAGCTGGTTGACGGCGGGATAATTGCCCACTGTGTCGGTTACTTTCGTCAGGCCTTTTAATTCGGAACCAATAATAAACGCATCCACCAGCCCGTTCACCAGCGTGGCATAGGTGGTAATAAAAGCGTTATAGCCATTCGTTTTGGTAAAGAAGTTAGTGACATCAGTGCCGCTGCCGGTCAGGTCGCCGCGCCACGGCTTGCCCGTCACATCCATGAATATCAGCGGATAAAAAGCGATTTTATAACCGCGTGCGCGCAGCTCGGTCAGGTAACGCACGATACCGCCATCGTCGGGTGTGCCGCCATATTGCGGGGAACCGCTGATAAGTGTGATCGGGTGGGCGGTGCTGCGCGTGAATCCACCTGCCGACCAGTTGTTGGGGGATGTGATCGCCCCCACCTGATATTCCACCCCGGGTAAAACATTGCACGCCGATAATGTCATGCTCGTACCGAACCAGCTCACTACCACCGACACCCAGCCGACATTCGGGCATGTCTGCTGCAACTGGTCTAACGACACCAAGGCATTGGCCTTGCCATAGGCGGTGTGGGTGTTGATGGCCTGCTGGTTTCCCTGCTGCACCCAGCTCCCTCCCACCTGCGTACCGGCAATTTTGCTTTCGCTGACAGTATCGTAGACAAATTCCCCCGCCCCCGGAATCATCACCATGCCGGTAATCAGGTTTTCCAGCGTGCTGGTGCTGACATCGGCCGACAGGCTTTTTTTGATGACTTCAAAGGTAAAGTTGGGAATGCGGTTGCCGTAATCGCCGAGCTGGAAATCCTCAAACACCACATACGCCAGCCCGCGAAACGCAGGTGTGTTGTTGATGCCTTCAATCGACTGAATCAGCGTGTCGGGCGATTGCGATTCGTCACCGTTATACATGCGGACGGTATATTGCGATAAATCGAGTTGCTTGGCATCTGCCCATATCCGCAACAACTGATCGACCGGCCCCTCGCAAATGCCGATCGCAAGGGTCACGGAATAGGTGTAGCTGGTGGAGGTTTGCGATACTTTTCCGCCGCCGCCTTTGCCAGAGCCTCCGCCGGAACTGGTGCTGGTGGTGATAGTTTCTTTCAACGGCTGCGACCAGATGATATTGCCGCCGATACGCATCAGCCCGTAAATAATGGGAATCATTTTCCCGTATGTGGACGACTGCACGCCCAGATCCGCAAGCCTAGGTCCATTTAAGGGGCGCAATGATGCGGATGAGGAAAATATAGTGCTGTCAATTTTACTGCCAATGCTGCGGCCAATCTGGGAGCCTATAAATGCCCCGGGTGGGCCGCCCACATAGGAACCCACCGCCGAACCAACCGTACTCAATACAATAGATGCCATAAAACCCTCACAATAATATAGATGCAGCGACGGGATACGTCCTGCCTGCCGAAGATAAATAACAATGAATCAGATGTGGTAAATCGCTTCAATCCGCTCCAGCCACCAGCTGTCGAACGCGTGCTCTACCACTGCTTTTGCAGGGGCATAAGCGTGTATAATACCCATTCCGTTCTGAAAATCCGTACAAATGGCTAAATGTTGCGGTTGTTCATCGATGTTCAGCAGGACAATATCGCCAGCACTCATTTCATTTTTGGGAATATCCTGCAATAATTCACTCAGGCGGGCACGTAGCCTGATATTATCAGGTTGATGGGAATACTGCGTTTCATCGGCATCAGCCAGCAACGCACCATTTCCTCCCTTGAGGTTCAGCTCATCCGCCACTCCCACCAATAACCCAAGGCAATCCACCCCACCTTTGTGTGTGGTTGTTTTTTTGACGCGCCCCTGATGGTGAAAACGCGTGCCAATCCAGCTCCGCGCACACGTGACAATGGCGTTGGAGTCCTGCATAAAAATAGTGAAATGAGAGTTATTGCTGCTCTTCTGTTGCTTCGTGCCGCTCTTTTTGCGGGCGGAAATGGGTTCGCATGGTCGGGCGGGCAAAGAGTGGGCGCTGGCCCATGCTTTTCGCATAAGCCCAGACCAATCCGGCCATCACAACAATCGACAACCCGAATATCCAGATAAATGCGGATACCGTGGTGTTCCCGTAAATACCGATCACACTGGCCGAGACAAAAACGGATAACGCAATCAGGAACCCTAGTACCTGCCCAAGAACGGTGGAATAGCTGTGGATACGCAGCGCTTTAATTTCCCATTCATGGCGGTGTTTCTGTTCGATTTCAAACATGGTCAGGATTAGCTTTGCCGATCCTTCCACCACATAGTTATAGCTTTCCAGCACCTCGGGATGCGGCAGGATTTCTACGGTACGGTTTTGCACGCGGTCACGCCCACCCTGCGGCTGGCGATATCCCCCCGTTTTATAGGTACGCTGGTCGGGAGTGCGCGGCTCGCGACCACTGCTTTCATTAGCGTTGTTATTCTCGTCTTTGGGTTCGTCACTCATCGTGGGAAGCGTTTTCCAGTCTGCCGATTACACTTTCAATATCCTTGCCGATATTGATCCAGTCGGAGCGCAGGCCTTCGGCTGATGTTCTGTAGGGATAGCGGTACAGCATGGAGGAGACGGTCACTTTAATGACCAAGAGCAAACCCCTTATAAAGTCACCTATGATATGCATGCAAAACGTCCTGATTATTACGAAACGACAGTACCCAATCCCGTATATAAATCAAATATAAAATGCGCCGTAGCACTATTTACCACTTGCTTCGTGTCCCTGCCGTCTCCAGCATACGGTCAAGTCCAGGAACCAAAGGCTCACCTCGGAAATTAACGACATTGTTGAAGCGGCTAAAACAGGTGACAAGTGTTTTGTCGCACCCTAGCGTCAACTGATAGCTATCGCCAATGGCGATAACATACGGCATCGGCAGCGCGAGCATAATCTGCCCACCTGCCCCCGTCTTAAATCCATATTCCTTCACTTCCATGGCAAGGCCATTATTAGCACCTGACGTAAAGGTTATTGTTCCAAATGAATAGGTGCCGCTGGTTTCTGTGCGTGACGCGTCCATAAACTCCGCATTTGAAACGGGAGTGGTTATCGTTCCTGTCACTGTGCTGGTGGTGAGGTTGATTTTGCAACGGCTGTCACCTAATGCCGCGCGGCAGGAGGAGGAATAAAGCTCTCCCACCGTTTGCGACAGGCGCTGCGTCAATCCCCGCACCTCGGCCACGAATTGTTGTTTATAGTGGGACACCTCGCCCAGCCATCCACGTTTTAATTTTAGCGCGCCCTGCGTCAGGTCTTTATAATTCACCTGAAATATGGCAATGGCGGCAAAATCATATAATCCGGCCATGATATCGGCTTCCGTGATACTTCCCGAACTAAGCATACCCTCGACATCAAGGTTATCAACCGCCAGCGAGCCGCTGTTATGGATGGCGCTGGGGGTAAAGCCGGTCGCCGCTTTGTAGGTATTGCTTTCAAAGACGATATCCTGATCGTGGTCGGTGAAACACAAGGTGGTGGCATCGCGCCGCGTGAGTTTCCAACAGGTAGCCAGATTCGTCACTTCACCGGCGATATGCGCCGTCAGAGCTGTAGATATGGTTTTCATAGGGATTACCTTACACGCGTATTTCAACAACCGGAATATCATGCCAGCTGTAGCTTCCGTAGGAATCCAGCGTGGCTGCCAAGCGGTCGGTATCGAAGCGCACCGGCATATCGAACTCAACATCCGCCGTAATCGCAACACCCGATGCCGGTGCGGATGAAAACGTCACCAGCCCTGTCGTGCTATCCACCGTATAACCGCTGCTACTTTGCAACGTTCCGTTGAAGTATATGGCAAGCGTGCCCGCCACAGGTTTGGTAATCGTCCGCAGCTCGCTGATGCCGCCGCTGGTGTAGGTTTTGACCAGCTGAAATACCGTAAGCACGGCATTACCAACGCCAATCGGCTGGCCGGTTACGTTATAATCGGTCCAGTCCTTGAAGCGGAAGCCATCTGCACGCCCTTTTCGCGCACGGAAGAATGCAATTAAAGCATTTAACTGCGTTTGCGATTTCACGCCATGCGCCACGTTGTAACGTGCGCGGGCTTGCGTCCAGTTGGAATTACGCTGTTCATACCCGCCATGGGTAATGACCACATCCGTTGAATATTCAGGCCCACCAACCGAACCATAGGCAATATCGGTTGGAAAGCGTACTTCGATGAACGCCATAAAATTCTCCAGAAATAATGTGTAAATGCCCGTCACCAACAGTGGGGCATGTAAAGAAAATTATATATGTGGGATTATGCGTTTAAGACAGGCGTATTATTGCGGCCAGCGGGCTTCTTCGTATTTAGTGTGCTTGGTACGGTGATATTATCTGATTGTGCCGATTGATCATATCTAATGGCTGGTTCCGCAGAGGCTACCATCACCTGATCTTGCTGCATACCTGCAAGCTGCGAAGGGTCATCCATAATCAACGCCAGTGGGTGAAGCACCATCTCACCCGTTTTAGGATTGAAGGTGTTCATGGCGCGGGCAATGGTTGTTTCCGGCCTCTCTCCTGGTTCTACCTGAACCAAACCCATCGATTCAAGTTCGGATACTTTCAGGTTCAGAGTCGCACTGCTGGAATACACAATGCCCTTCAATTTACTTTGCGCAATCGCAGGGTCTTCATTTTTAGCAATTTGTTTTTTTGCTTTTCTGGACACTTCCTGAATTTCTCTTTCATCCATAGCAAGCAACGCCGCTTCCAGCTTACTTACCCTTAGTTCAGATGGCAAATCCTGACCGACATTTCTTTCATCTTGCAACCAAGCTGCCGCCTTCATCTGCTTGTCTTCCGCTTTAAAGAATATCGTGCGGATATCTACGCCCTTAGCGGGTTTTTTGGGATCAAAGGAATTTTGCACTTCACCACCGATGGCCGAACCGGCAGCACCACCTACGGTAGATCCAATGTATGACGCAACGAAATTTAATCCGGGAATAGGCACCAGTAATCCGGCTCCGCCACCGATAGTTTCCCCCACCAGTTCGGGAGCCATATCGCCGATCTGGTCATAGACACTATTCTGATCATTGCCAGCTAACAGCCTGAGCTTCGCGCTGTTGGCAAGCAGAGTATCAAGCGGTATACCATAACGCTCGGAAATATCTTCGAGTGCGGCTTTGCCATCTTCACCTTCTTCATTTGCCTCAAACAGCTTTGCAGCAATACCGACTGATTTTTTAACCGCACCACCACCAGGGACCAGTTTTTCGGGAAGTAAATCGGCTGCCTGCCCTGCAAACTCAACGGCATCTCGCGTGCCCACATCACCGGTCACGTCTTTAAGAACGTCACCTTGTACTTTGCGTTTTGGAGCATTTTTGAAGTGCAGCGTGCCGTGCTTGCTGGCAGCAACGGGCTGCACAGAAGCGCTAGGTACGCCCTGTGCATCTACATCAAACTCGTTCCCGTTATCTTTTATACTCATGGCCTTCAAACCTGATTCTGCAATGCTATATTTATACTATATTCTCTTTTGGATTGGTTCAGGAAGAATGTTTTATGAACCCACCGCGTATTTTTTGACAACTATGTCACAGTCCGCGCAACCCCTTTGTTTTCCCCGCTAATCATGGCCGTAAAGTCACCGAGGATGGGGCGATCGCTCTTGGCACCTTTGGCTTTATCCACCATGCCAACGCCTTTTGCCGGATTTTTTTGCTCTGGCCTTTGCGCCTTGGCAGCATCTTTCTGGGCCAGCTCGGCTTCGTCTTTAACGATCAACTGTTCAATTTTGGCGTTAAAACGTCCATCGCTCATCTGGCGTAATATTTCACCCGGATCAACGTGCTGTTCGGCGTATTCAGTGCCTATTTCCATTGCCACCTGCTTACCCACGCGGCGTTTCGCCAGATCATGGTTGCTGGCAAGGATAAAGGCAGCGTATTCGTTCGCAGGAATGGGTTGTCCCGTCTGGAAGGCTTTCTTAAAGCCGCTATACACCTCGGTGGTAGAGGTTCCCATGAACATATCGACACCCATGCCAACGATACCAGGAACGATACCCGCAACGATACCGATACGACCGGTTTCAATTTCCGCATGCGGTCTGGTTTTGCCTTTCAAGAAATCGCGTGCTACCAATCCCCAGCCCACCGCCTGCACTAATCCACGGGTGCCGTATTCCTTGATAAAGTGGTTGCGCGCATCGGCAATCAGCGGCGGCAGATTGCTGGCGGTCAGCATTTCCATGGTTGAAATGCTGCGCGGGTCTTTACCTGTAATATCCGAATACATTTCTTTCAGCGACGCCATATTCTGCACGAAACCCTTGGCAACACCGTAGGTTTGCAGCGCAGAAAACCCAATCTGGATACCATCGTTCAAGGCTTGACGGCCGGTGACGTTTTTCATCACCTTCGTTTCGTTGAGGTACTTGGCAGGAGCATTAAGCGTATTTTTCATACCGCTCATGCTTAACCATCCGGCCACGCCACCCAATGCCGGTAACGCCATTTCCGTTGCAAGCGGCGCAAACGCCACATAACCGAATGCCGATTCCACTTTTTGCATGGCACTGTCAAAACCGCTTTGCTGCTCGGAGGTGGATTTGGGAATGGGCTTCAGCAGGCTTGGCTGATCGGAACCATCGCCGCCCACAAATTTCAACGCACTGGTATTGTTCATTCGCGCCTGATTGGTCATGTTGAACAATGCGTTCACACCACCCGGAGCTATGACATCACCTTGTTTTGCTTTTTTAGCCGCGTTATGCACCGCGTCGTCCGGCATTGCAGCGTTAATGGCAGCAGCGTCAATGGCAGGATCGACACGCATCGCCACGCGTTCCAGTTTTTTAAATAAAGACGGGGCTCCTTCAAGCGCCATAGCACCTTCTCCCATCATGGGCTTGCTCGCCCTGAGGGCATCTTCCAGAGATCTAGGAGATGGTGTTGCCATTTATTTAACGCTTACAAAAGGTTAGAATTACACACCATAATTATAACGCGAGTGCTGTTGGAAGGACACGCCTTTAATATTAATTTTTTGTGACAAAACAGGGATATATCTCAGTAATAGTAAAAGGTTACTTGGATTTGCCACATCATAAAAAAACGTGTTTTATGGCATCATCTGACCTTAATCCCTTGACAAAAAGCCTTTAAAAGCCTGTTCTCGCGTATAATACAGGGCTGTTTCGGCAAAGATAGGCCAGCAGGTTACAAAAAATACTAACCAATGGAAATACAATGAATTTACCTATTTCTTATATTGCGGCCTTCAGCCTCGTTTTCGGTGCTATTTCTATACCGCACTCCTCATACGCCAGCACCCGTGACCAGATCAAAATCGTTGGTTCGGGTACGGTTTTCCCATTTGCGGCGCTGGCAGCCGAAACCTTCGGTAAGGAGGGTAAATTCAAAACCCCCATCGTTGAAGCAACCGGAACCGGCGGTGGATTTAAGCTTTTTTGCTCAGGAAACGGTCTGGAAACACCCGATATTTCGAACGCTTCCCGCCCCATGATGCCGGAAGAGAAAGAAGTGTGCAAAAAAAATGGGGTTACCAATATTACAGAATTCTCAATTGGTTATGACGGTATTGTTATCGCCCGAAAAAAGCAGCACGACAATCTGGGTATCTCGGCGAAAGACCTGTTTATGGGCTTGGCGCGGAAGGTACCTAAAAATGGCGCTTTAGTCGATAATACGGTGCAAAACTGGAAGGACGTCAACCCGTCCCTGCCAGATCAGCCGATCAAGGTTTACGGCACCTCGCCCACCTCCGGCACGCGTGATACCTTCGTAGAAATTATCATGGAAAACACCTGCAAAGAACTGCCCGAATTCAAGGCCGTTTACCCCAACGCCAAAGACCTGAAAAATGCCTGCGGGCTCATCCGCGAAGACAACAAATTTATTGAAGCAGGTGAAGATTATAACGCCACCGCCCAGAAACTCAGCAACGACCCTAATGCTTTCGCCCTGTTCGGTTTCAGCTTCCTTGCACCCAACAAAGCCACAATCCAGAGCCTGAATTTAAACAGTATTGAACCTGACTATAAAACGATTTCCGACGGCTCGTACAAACTATCGAGGAAATTGTATTTCTACCTTAAAAACGATCATCTTAAAGACATTCACGGATTGGCTGAATACACCAAGGAAATCACCAGCGAAGGCGCTATCGGTAACGATGGATATCTGGTGGATAAAGGCCTGATTCCGCTAAGCGACGAAGAACGCGCCACGCAGAAAAAAACAGCCAGAGAATTGAAGCCTTAACGCTTGGAATTAGCGGCCAAAGCCACCGTCCGTACCGATCAGCTCGGTAGGATCCGCTGATGAAATGTAGGACTCGGGACGTTTAGGCAGCAAGCCCACCGTACCGAGGAGATTTTGCGAGGTGCGAATGGCACCATCGGTAAATCGGTCAACAAATGTACGGCTCCTATACTCCGGATCGACAAAATTAGGTCTCGTATTTTCAGATTTCGCCTGAGTAACATGCGAGGTGTTATTCTGAACTTCTTGTCCGCTTTCACGAAGTTTTTTATTTTCAGCGCGTATACCATCCAACCCCACGGTAATAACACGCTGGATTTCACGCTCAGATTCCGCAATCGCTTCCTGCGATACCGTTTTACCATCGGCGGCATGGACGTTGATTTTATTTAGCCCTATAAGATAAACAATTTCCGGAATATCAAACTTACCGTCATGCTTATTATACGCATCGACCATCTGCGTAAACAGCTTGGTCAGCGCGGCATGCGACACAGCGTCATCCGCTTTAATCATGGGCATTTTTTGATCGTTGCGCGAGCGCTGGTACACGTCAATCAGATGGTTGAGACTGATATTGCCTTCCGTAGGTTTAATTTTACCCACGATATCCTGAGCGATAGGATAATAGGAGTTCTTTTCGATACCGAAGGTTTCATAACCCCAATAAGCGGAGGTTGCCGTGTAAATCGCCATATCCCAGCCGACGTGGCCGTTGGCGAAAATATCCCAGCTATTATACTTCTCGCGATCAAATGATTTACTTCGCGGGTCAAAGGATGCTTTGACTTCCTTGCTCACAGGCAAGGTCCCATGTTTTCCGCTCATGCCATACACATGCTCCACCAGCGTAGGAAGCAAGAACAGCGCATCTTTGAGGTAACGTTTCGGCTGAAGCTCGATAAAGTCGGTATAGCCTTCTTTCGCGATGATATTGTGGGAATATTTGCAATCGGAGGGTTTGAATTTATCGACATCTATCCCCATCTCGGCGGTGACTGCTTCCCTTACCACATTGTCCAGCGTGTGCGATTCAAGGCCAAGAAATCCGGTGGTCAGAAGAGCAGAACACGCAGCACCGCTAAAGCGTGCATATTGCGTGGCCTTGGCATTGTCCTTATGCAACATGAGGCCGGCCATGTACGCAAATGGGTACACCCCGTATTGCAATACACGGTCTAAGTTTCGGCTAGTCGAAGCATAGTAATGCGGATGGCTCACTATATACCCCCTAGGCGTATGATATTAAACAGGAATATAAAATCGATATACCCCTGCATTTATCACCTTTGGTAGAGAATTGCAAATCAATCACGTCAATCCTCCGCGGACAGACGTTTCTGATTCACTTTCCATGCGGTTGCGACGGACACGACCCGTGTGTCCATCATCATCTTTATGTTTATCTGCTGCCCATTTTTCTCCCTTATCGGAGTGGCGCGGTTCAAACCTGTCGGAGAATTTAGATTCACCCCTGTCGGAATGTTCATCCTTATCATGATGCTTGTCATGGCCATGCTTGCCAAGCTTGTCCCTGTGGCTGAATGATGGCTTTTCCATATCGTCGCCGTCATCAAACGGATTATGCGATTTATAGGATGATTTGGACGAATCCTTTGATTCGCCTTTAGAAGACGACTTGCGTTCATCGCCAAAATCATCTTCGAAGTCGTCTTTGAATTTATCTTTTTTCTCATCTTTGCTGTCTTTAAGAGCCGAGCTTTTGGACTTCGGCTTATCAAAATCATCTTCATCATGTTTGGCAGATGATTTTGGCTCTTCCTTCGGTTTATTCTTCAGCTCTTCTATTTTATTCTTCACGCGCTGCCAGAATGTCACAGGAGCGCCCGCTTCAGTCGGCTTTCCCGCCTGATCCTTATCCAGAATCATCGTCGCATTGGCCGACAGCGTTTTGAGCAGTTCCATTTCTTCGCGGTCTTTGGTCAGGTCGACAGCATGCTTGCCGTCTTCACGCCCATGCGCCGCCAGCGACTTCACGAGCTTCTTTTCTTTATCGGTAATTTTCAGGGTTTTTTCGAGAGAATCCGGATCTTTATCGACCATATCGGCAATCACCGACACCACGGAATCCAGCGTCTGGTTGATATGCTCCTGCGATTCTTTGCGCAATTCAAGGCAACGCTCGTTATTGATCCCCAGTTTTTCACAGAGCTTTGCATCACTGCCCACCACGTCGCTAAACATGGTGAATACGAAGGCGCGCTGTTCGACATCCAGAGCATCTGTTTCCAGCGCCTTTTTCATGTCATCGACGCTAAATACGAAGTTGGCCAGCTTGTCGTTGACCTGCTCTTCGGTCTTCACCTGCGCGGTTTGCATCAACGCCGATTTTTCATCAATCAGCTTGAGAATAGCATCTTTAATATCTTTTTCGTCTTTGCCCGCGCCCTGCGGACCGAACGAACGGCCATCATTCTGCACGATTTTTTTGCCAGTAGTATCACCCACCAGATCAATCAGCGCGATAGCGTCCATGCGCCCGTCTTTAACGCGCTTGGCAAGGGTTTTCAGGGCAAATTCGTAAGCCGACAACTCATCATCAGGGAGTTCCTGAATTTTCTGGTCATCCCATTTTACTTTGTCGAAATGCTGGGTAAAGCGTTCGCCAATTTCAACGCGGTGGCAATCTTTCTGGTGCTGTTGGAACACCATTTCATGCAAATATTGCGTGTAGCTGAGGCTTTTTTCCTTCTCAACTTTTTCACCGCGTTTGCCATTATCCTGCACCAGCGGCGCCACTTCTTCCGGCACGGCCCAGTTCGGATTATCCTTCGGCTGTTCTACCGTGCGCCTTAAGTGCAAAATACGGTCGAGAGCCAATGGCTTTTTATATTGATCGTGCGCGCCACCACCAAATAAATTACCAGCCACCTCACGCGTGAAGCTGGCTGCGATACCCCAACCGAGGTTGACGATATCTTTCATGTCATCTTTTTTGCCCGCGCCATGCCCACCGTTTTTAGCCGCAGATAACGCTTCATTTTCAAGCTTGCGGGTTTCTTCTTCCAGTTTATTGATAACGGATTGCAGCTGGCTTTTCAGGGTGGGTTCGTCTTTTTCACCGGTACGGCGTGAGCCAGATGGTCTCCACGTTTCATCCCATGCACCTTCTTTCTGGGCATATTCCTGCCTCAGGCCTTCATCCACATAACGGTCAAGACTTTTAGACGATGATGAAGGAAGCGTTGATTTTTTACCTTTGACCGCTGCTGGCGGAGCGCCGTTGCCCTTGATGGTCGCGATAAACTTATCAATGACGGCTTTTTCATCGGTAGGAGTATCCAGATAATACTGGCCAGTCGTAGGGTCGCGGCGTTCCTTGCCTTTCAGGCTGCTTTTAAGCGGCTCGGTATTAATACCCATTTTTTCCAGATCCCGTGTTTTCAGGGACACGTTATCCGGCGTTATTTTAAGTGCTTCTTCGAGGTCCTTGACGAATCCGTCTTTGCGTTTTGCTTTATAGTCCTTAAATTTGGCAATGTATTCTGCCTCACGCTCTTCGATAAGCATGGCATTGGCAGCGCGCAGATCCTTAGCACTTGGTGCCTTTTTGCTGGATTCATTATGAGTCAGTGTTCCATTCAGGCGCTTTTCCTGAAGTGCTTTCAGCTTCTGAACGTCACCTGCCGCTTCCTCGATTTCTTTTTCAAGGTTATGATTCGCTGTAATTTTACTACGCTGGTTGACCTTCATCATGATGGCCGGTGCCGCACCGATGGTGCTTACCGCCGTATCCACCATGCGCTGCCAGAATACTGAGCTGATCTTGGCGCGGGCGTTGGCGATGACTTCATTGCTGCCGCTGAGCGGCGCTAACTGGTGTGACTGTGAATTGGCTCTGGCGAGCGGTTGCACGGCCACACGCAGGTCATTAGCCGACTTGGTCGAGTTGTATAAATTCTCGCCAACTTTGTAGATCTGTTCGCTAAGTGCAATACCCCAGCCCACGGCGCTGCCGTATTTCGGGCCAAGTGCCCGTGTGGCAGCTAATTCGGCTTTTTCGGTGATGATTGGCAGGGCGACCGGATAGAGTCTGTCCAGCTGGCTTTTGAGTTCCGGCGATAAACTTACGCCGAAAAACTTCCCGTCGTCGCTGAGCATGGTGGAGAAGCTGGAGGTTTTGCCGAAACTGTCTCTGGAGGATGGCGAAGAATGTGCGGAATCGGACCTGTAGCTCGACTTCTGGCCCTTGGAGCCAGAATCGCCATGGTCATCGTAATCATCCCTATCTTTACCAGAACCGTATGACATTGTGCCAATTTTTATCAATTTATAAGCGGCATATACACAGGTAAAATCCTATTTACATCCAGTAACATTATACCTCTAGTGACTTCCCACTAACCAGCGCTTTTTTGTGACATTTTGGTTACGAAAACGCCTGATTTGGCGAGAAATTTTAGGGTATTAGTGCGTTTACCACCGCATGGGTGTTTCATAAAATATCCAGTAACCAGATAGGCTTACTTGACACATTATCCCGTTAAAACACGTTCATGGTTTCACGGGCACTCCGCCAGCCAATTTCAAAAACATTCATCCCATTGTATTTTATTATTTTTATTGATATGCTTGTGCCAAGCTCCCTCTCAAATCCGCGTTTTTGGTATAGGTTAACACGTCAAAACCTCGTCGATACTATTATTTTATTAATAAAATACAATATGTTTACATATTTCGCTGGATGGCCTTGCTAATACCCGATGCAATCTCGGACCAGAGCTGTCTGGTGCTTGCCTGATAGGATTTATTGATAAACGGCGTTAACCCGTTTGCGTTACCACCGCCATGCGACGAAAAGAATGCATTCAGGAGCTGGGTGGGGATGGCATTATTCGTTGCATGGGAAGCATGGATTTTAGGATTGGCGAGATAACGTTTATGACCAACTCCATTGCCCTTATTTAAATTCGATTCAAAATTTTTGAGATCGGTGCCGATGGCATGATGCAAACGGTTAAGAGTTGTATCGATGTTTTTAATATACGATTTCAGAGCCGATATATCGTGCGGGTGAAAGCGGTGTGAGACATTCTTTTGCATAAAAATACCTTTCATACTTCACTTAAAATGCTAATCTTACATGTGTTCAAATACTTCTCGGGAATGATTCAATGTCGTTTAAAGTTCATTTACTTATCATTATGTGCATTATCATTGCTGTGGTGCTTTCATGGATAGTGATGCAGAACATGCCCGCCAAACCCTCGGATTTAGCGACCTCTAAACCCGCCTACAGCATCGCGATCAACCATGCAAGCTGGGGGCTTAACTGCCGTGATACCGCCATTATAAGCGATAAGACCCGCGATGCATTTTTGAACAAAACAGACCCAAATGAAAAATTGCGCGAAGACAACGTGCTTGGCCCCATATCGCGGCTGTGCAACGGCAATGCCGACTGCGACATTACCCCCGATGAAAATACACTTGGCACAGACCCCTCGCCCGCCTGCGGCACCAAGGTACTGGAAGTGGAGTATCGCTGTTTTTCGTATGACAGGCCATGGAATATCAAAAAATTAGGTGGAAACGTAACCATTCATTGTGATCAACCGCAAAAATAGAGATATTGAGCCTCTGTAATGGACAGCAGTAACATCATCATAGGGGTATTTTTATCAACGGTTTTTGTTGCGTCTGCGCTCTGGCACATCAAAGAAAATGCCAAACTAGAGCGTGACCTGCCGAAAAAAATGGATACCCAAACGGCGCAGTGGCTGGTGCGTTTTGCATGGTCGCGCACCCTGCAATTACTGGCGGCTCTGGGTGCATGTATTGTAATGTTCATGAATTACGACAAGCAGCTGGTGGCAAGTCGCGGCGCACTCGATAGCCTTACGGAAATAGTAGAGAAAAAAGATAAAATTGAAAAAGCACTGGCCATTCAACAAAAACCTGCACCGCAGGTCAAGGTTGCTGCAAAAACACCCCCTGTAAAACCCACCCCCCCGCCACAACAAATGACCGCTGTTGTCCCTGCAAAACCCGCTGTGGCAGCACCAGCGATAAATCCAAATCCACCACAAGCGGTGCAGCAGGCTCCCGTCAACGCCATCGTCAATGCTCCCGCTGCTGCTCAACCACCGGTTGCTGCACCACCTGCCGTAGCATCCAATCCTGCCCCTGTCCAGCCGCCACCACAGGTTGCAGCCAATCCTGCGCCACCTCAGCAATTAGCCTTGAACAACGCCAACAAACCGGAAGCACTATCGGCAGCATCATTATCCAGTGCCGCGTCAAAGAAGCAAAATTCTGCCAATGCCCCCCAACCGGAACCAACAGAAGACAATACAGTAGAAGCCATTGATGATAACGCCCCTCCATCCGGCGAGGCGAACTCCCAGCCGGACCAGAGCAAAAATGAAACGATTGAAGCACTCTATAATCCGGACAAAGACCGCATCGACAAGCAATCAGGCATGAATGACATTAAAAAGCGGTATGAAGACATTATTGTCATTCATCTCTTTTTGAAGAAATGCAACCAGATCAAACCCAATGACTTTAACATCATCAGCAACGCCCTCTCGGAAGAAATTGCAGCGATGGAAGCTCCGGCGAAGCTGCAAGACGATATCTACATGTCGGCACAGGGCTCTTATAATGAAATCTATGCCAAAAGCCCCTGCAAAGGCATCAACAACCTAAGCTCACAGTATAGGAATTATATTGCCATACTGGCGAAGAATTACCCCCTTCAGTAGGCGCTATTATCCCCCCTTCAGCAGGCGTATAAATAAGGCGGTCACACTCTCGGTAGCCTTAGAAATCCCCTGCTCCAGCAGTAAAGCATGAATTTCACCCGCGCCGAGTTTTGTTTCAAGGCTGTTTTCAATAATAATCACCAGTTCTTCAAGTAAAAGTTCACCATCTGCCAGTTTTTTAGCCAGTGTGAGTACACTGGTTTCAAGCATTTTTTCAATGCGGATGATTCCATCAATGTTAGGATTAAGGGCTGTAAAGTTCGCGTGCATATCGTATCTCATAGGCTGCTATACGCAATGTTTCCGCTGCTTTCCATGGAAACCGAGTAGTGTTCTTCCCCGTCATGGCTGCCTGATCGGTGATACATGGTAATCATGAACGCTCCGGTAATATTGCTGCCGTTGGCAAAGATAAATTTGTAGTTATTCGTACTGCCCGATAACGCATACCCCCGAAGGGTGTCTTCGGATGCCGCGTTAGTGAACAGGCCGCCGCCGCTAATCTGCATCGACATGATGCCCGCATTATCCAGCAATTTTTGCCACGCTCCGCTTTCAATATTGGAGGTATCCATGATATGGCGGTTGATGGACATCTCGGATGTGCGCAATCCCCCGATGATTGAAAACACTTCGGGAGTTGCGCCGTTGCCTGCTTTAATAAGCACCAAGGCTCCGCTTTGTGCAGTCATAATGATCTCCTGATTGCCGTTATGATGAAGCTTCTAATAATGCCCTGAAACGCATCATGCCCTGATAGGTGCAGCCATCGTCACTTAAACGTATTTCACTGGAAAAAAAGCGTATCTGGACCAGTGTCTGGCCTGTGACGGAAAGACTGGCCTGATGCAGCAAGGCATAGACCCGCTCCATAATGGTGGCGCATTCTTTTCTGCCGCCGTTACGGCTCCATATATGTAAGGAGAGGATTTGTTCGGTTCCTGTGGTTGTTTTGGTTGACCAGTCGGTGATGGCGGCCTCGCCGATGGTAATATAAGGAAACGCGCTGCCCTGAACGGGGCGGTCATAGACGGCAGCGGCCATGCCCAGTAAAATGCTGTCAGCGTTGAGATACTGATATATAGCCTGCTGCAATGTGTAATGGCTAAAATTGCTCATGTGGCCACGCCCTCCTGCACCAGCAATTCCAAGGTGTTGCGCCTTTCTCCGCTGTTGGCCACATAGCGGATATTGAACACTCTGCTTTCGTACAGCAGGCGCATGGCGGGGGTAATGCCGTCCTGATAGCGTAGCAGAATTTTGTGGCTGATTTCCGACTGCACCTGCCCTGCCATCAGGATTTCCTTGCCGGAACTGCGACTATTTCCTGCGCCGGATGTGGTGATGGGTATAATTTCCGCCCATAAATCCATAAGAGTACTCCATGATTTCTGGTAGCCGCCCGCACCGTCAGGTGTGTGTGATTCCTGTTGCAGGCTGAGTTTGTGCCGCAAGCGCGAGCTGGTAGTTTTATTGGAAACTGTCATAGCACCACCTCGCGGTACGGTGCATATAGCGCCGCCACCTGCTCCGGTATCCGGCTATCACCATCATTCCCGCGCGAGTCATACATGGCAGCGATATGCCCCAGTATTCCTTGTTTGATAGGTTTAGGAACCGCCTCCGCTACGCCGTAACCTGCGTTATAGGACATCTCGATCCTGAAACCCGTCAGCGTGCTATTTAAAACCAGAGCATTTTGCGCGGCATTCAGCCAGTATTGCGAGGGGTCGACCGTGGTGGTGGAGCCATCCTGATTCACTATAATAACACTAATGACGGAATTCACCGGCCCCATCGGAAGATACACAGAACTTGCAACCGCATTATCGAATGCCAGTTTCCAGCTCTGGGTGATGAGCGAGCGCTTCAACCAGTTTTCGGCGACCATACGTGCCGCCGTAATCAGGTCGGTAATCAGCGTGTCCTCATTCGTATTGTCCACACGCAGATACAGCTTCGCTTCCGCAAGGGTGACAGGCTCGGTAGATGGTGCAGTAATGCGGCTCAGCAACCGGTTGCGTGTGATGCGTAGCGGGTCTCTGGATAGTAACGAATCAAAGGCGAAATAGGGATTGAACGGAACATTCATAGAGTGATTCCTTCCTATAAAATTAGGGTATAAGAGTTAGCTTGTCAGAGAAGCTGGTTCAGATGACGGTTCGGTAGCCCAGCGTTTCTGAATAAAATATCGGGCGAGTGAGTCCGCTATGTCGTAGTGACGGCCCGCTTCAAAATAGCGCACAATAAACCCGTCCTCGCTTCCGCGACGGGTTTCAAGCATGAGAATAATCATGGTGGTAGTACAAATGTAGAGGATTAAATCGGGTTTATGCGCCCATCGAAAGGTGGGGATTGGCCGCTTCTTTTAATGCCAGCTTTTCAACGTGACTTAAGGATTCGGAAGGTATTTTATTCGCCAGAAATTTACCCACCCCCCCTTTGGTCGCCCAGCCGCCCAGGTGGTTACCTGCAATCACCGTCATCGCTGCCGCCGCACCAAGCCCATTGGATGCTTCCCATATCCACGCCATGCTGGCTATTTCATGCGCCTTCGGCTCGCTCGCACCGGTCGTTTTCTGAATGACTTTGCTGGTGCGCTGGATCATGTCGTCGGTAAACGGAGCAAGCTGGTTATTCAGCACATACAGCGCACCCAGATGCACGCCCTCATCCGCGATAAAAATGAGCTTTTCCTGCGGGGCCATGAACTGGAATTTGCCATAATATTTCAGTTTATCCCACATGGTCGCACCAGCAGGCAACGCCGCCGGAGCATGTTCGATAATGCCGGTTATTTCGTTCATTTTACGGCGGGCAAATAGCTTAACGCCCATGGACGCCACATAGGCAGCACCAAAGACGATCATGGTTTTGGCTATTCTTTCTGCGCGCTCTTCACGCGGAGTATTGGGATCAACCTTACATTCGTCCAGTTTACAAAACTTGGAAACCGTCGATTCAATCGTATCGAGGTAAGGCTCCACTACGATTTTGGAAATCGTTTTGGAGGCAAATTTCATTACAGGTTTAGGAATCAGCCAGTCGGCAACGGCAACAACACCCAATCCTGTAGCCGCAGAGGCAACCTCGGCCACCAGAAAGCCACCGGATTCCTTAACGATCTTCCCGCCGACCGACTCAACCCCGTTGCGTCGGTTAAGAGAATTTATGGTGTTATATCCAGATGTTGTCACAAAGCTATCCCGTTTAGGATACGATTACCCAATTATCAGGATAGCATAAAATAGGGTTAATAGTGTGACGGTTTTATGAAGTTTGACTGGCTAAACCTAGGAATAAAGGCTTATTTATCGTCTTTATTATCCTGCGCGGCATTAACGGCCATCGTAGCAAGGCTGGTCGTCAGGTCATGTGCCTTCTCGGTGGTGCCGAGATCAAGCATAGCCTCGTGGTTGAAGCCATATTCGGTGGTCATCTTTAATTTAACGTCGTCAGCGGGTTCACCTTCACCCGATTCCAGAACGATACCGTAATCCTCGGGATAGAAAGTGCCCTGTTTCTGCGCTTCCATGAAGGTTTCGAGCTTGTCGGCGCGTATCGCAATATACGCGTAGATTTTTTTGCCATCGGGGCTTTCACCACGCACCAATAAAACACAAACGGTCTTCTCTGCTATAATCTGCTCAGTGCGAGTTAATTTAGACACACTACATTCCCCTGCATGACAATTCAAAATCAGCTTTTTAGAAGCATTAATATCTCAAAAGCTTAGCCTAAGTACTCTTTATAGGTCAAGTGACTTAAAAAAACATTAAATTGTGGGGGCATAAGCTCAAAAAAACCATAAATTTCATGATATATGTGACTTTTTAGCACCTAAAACCCCATAGCTGCCAGCCGAAATACGATATTCCGGCTGGCAACCAATTGTTTTTTATGGGGTAACGACAGGTCTATAGGATGGAGCACCCCGTAAGGCCAGCATTCCGACCGGCATACCGGTAGTTACGCTGCCTGTGGGGGTTGCCAACGCCTGCAGATAGCGTTTATTACCAATGTAACCAATGGAATAGACGGTGCGGTCAAGCGACGGGGCATTCACGGTGATACTGGTGACGCCCGCATTACAATCTGTCGATGCCACGGCAGAAAAGCTTACGCCGTCATCACTGTGCTGTAGTGACAATGTCCAATACAGCGACACCGACAGCGTATCCGCCGAAAGGCCGAGTGCATACAGTATATTGAGGCTGTTGAAACCTTGTAAATCAATCGTAGATGATGTTTTGGCGGTGGTACTCACGACAGGATTAAGCACCTGTGTGGGCAATACATTATGGTAAAGATCTCTCATTGTACTATCCTCATGAATAAGTGGTTATCAACAAAATTACGACAGCTTCATAAGCTTGAGTGCGTCGTAGTTCACGACGTCGCCGCCCACGCGCGCGGTGGCATAGAATTTGATGAATGGCTTTTCCGTAAACGGATCGCGCAGGATGCTAATGCCCTGACGATCGACAATCTGGTACGCCGACTGGAAATCGCCCACAGCCACAGAAAGTGATCCGGCAGCCGCAACAGGCATATCTGCCGCCATATAGACAGGAGCCCCCAGCAACGTATCAGGAGAACCAGCAACGAGGCTTGGCTGCCAGATATACTGGTTGGTCGTTGCCTTCAGCAACCGCACCTGCTGGATGGTGCTGCGGTTCATCAGGAAATTGGCGCGGCGCATGTAGGCATCTTTCAGGCTGTAGAACAGCGTGATCAGTGAATCGGCGGTCACCTGACCGCTGGTTCCGCTGTTCACCTGCTGGATTTGTCCCCAACTGGTGCCGGATGCATAGGTCAGAATACCGCGTGGCTGGCCAACGCCGTTACCCGATACGAACGCGCTGTTCTGAGTGCGGCCAAAAATATCGGCAATTTTACCCGCCAGCCAGCCTTCCACGTCAATCGCAGCATCATCCACCAGCTTCTGCGTGGCTTTAGGCTGTGCATACAGCTCATGGGTGGGAATGTTGCGCTTGGCAATGGTTGGCGTTGCGGTATCAGTGGAGATGACCGTGGTTTCCGCCGTCCAGCCAGCCGTGAGGGAGGTGTGGTCGTCAATGAGATCCAGCGCATCGGTTGAAATGGTTTCGATAGCGCAAATCTGTCGCATCGGCGAGGTTTCAAAAATCGCCTGCACAATGCGCGACGACATGGTCGGGGTAACCAGATAGCCACCATCCGGATCCGAGCCCACCGAAAGTGATTTGGTTTGCAGCGCTTCCAGACCTGCATCCATCCCCTTACGCAGGTAGTTACGGAACGCTTTGCTGTATTCGCTGTATTTTTCGTGTGACTTATATTCTTCCGCTTCCTCACCCAATGTCGGGCGGCTGTAAGCAGTTTCGATCTGGTCGAGGCGTTGTTTGTAATTATCCATCGCCAGACTGATATTGTTCAGATGTTCTTCGTACAGCGGGTCGGAATGGCCTTTGCGTTCAATATCACGCAGGCGGTTATCGTTGACCTGCTTAAACTGTTCCCATGCGTGGCCAAGCGCAGAAACACGATCCGTGATTTCACTGATTGTCATAAGTATCCTCTATTATTTTAGGTGGTTAAATGGTGGGCACTATTATGCCTTCGGGCCGTTGTTGAGTGAGTGTATGGCCCGATCAAGTGCGTTCGATAATGTAATGAACTGCCCTGAGCGTTGTGCCTGTTGCCACGATTCCGTTTCCGGATACGAGGTATCGGCTTTGGTTTGTTTGACTACCGTTACGGTGGCGGCAGCATTGGCGGGAAACGTCACCAGACTGATTTCCCATAACTCAACTTCGGCAATCGAGCGAATGCCGGATTTGGGGTCAGTTGAGTAGCGCAGAGGCGAATAACCGATAGAAAGCCCGCTCAGCGCCCCTGCTTTGAGCAAGGCATACGCTTCCTGCGCGCGCTGGACGGTAAGAAGCAGTTTCGCCTCCACGTACAGCCCAAGGGTATCTTCAAATATTCGGGTAAAAATACCGATGGGCTCATCCTGTTGGTGCTGCCAAAGCAGTTTGATATCTCCGACACGCCCTTTCAGCGTTTGGGAAAATGCCCCCCGCATAATAATATCGCGCTGGTTATCCACCACATTAAATACACTGGCATATCCAGCAAAGGTGCCAGAGCTATCAATGGATTTAAGGGTTAAATTGAAGTCGAGTTTTTTGCGCTGGTGCATTGATGCACCCACTTTTTTGTCATAATACATGGAAAACCTTTCCCATAAAAAAACCCCGCCGAAGCGGGGTTTACATGCGTTTTTAGGTGGAATCTTGAATTATTGTTTTTCGGTAGCTACGCGAAATTCGATACGAACTTCATTTTTAATGACATCGTCGCGCGACCATTCGCCCTGCCCAATATCAAAGTCTTTTCTCATGATGGAAATATAGCCACTGGCAATGGCATTAGTGGAATCAAAATGCTCCATACGAAAATTTGATGTGGCAGGAATTTTTTTGCCGCGAATAGTCAGCTCGCCGTCCGTATAATAATTATCGGATGAAGGCATCCGCGTGATTTTTTTACTTACATAAGTTGCTTTGGGAAAAGCCTCCGTAGATAACCAGACCGGCAGTTTGATATTCGTCAGCACGTCCTGATTTTCAACATGCACACTGCCGGTGTTTACCTCCACCTTGATCGAGCTTTGATCGAGATGATCCGGATCGAAATGAATATCCGTGGTAAAATCGTCGAAGCGCCCTTCAACCGGTGCGTTGTTCTGGATAGCAAAAAATTTTAACGAGCTTTTTTCCTTAACGAGCTTATAGACCGGAGCATCGGCAAGCGCCTCCAGCGGAATAACAACCGAAAGGATAAAGAGCAATACGGCAACAATGAAGGTAAGGGATTTAGACATAATGACCTACTTAACAAATGGAAGCATGCGTCGCAAAATAGTGTTTTTATGGTAAAAATGATGCATCAGCGCCGCTGCGATATGCAGCACCAACAGACCTATTAAAAGCCATGCCATATTTTCGTGTATCTCGATGAACTCCGCTTTGGTTCTTGGGTCTGGGGCAACGAGATTTGGCAGGGTGAACAAACCAAACACCGATACCGGAAACCCTGCTGCCGATGACATCATCCAACCAGACAGCGGCAACGAAAACATGAGAAAATAAAGCGCACCGTGCCCAAGATGTGCGAGGCATTTTTCAACATTATTCAGGGAGTCCGGCAGCGTGGGTGCTTTGTTTTTCATCTTCCAGAACAGCCTGAAAAAAGCCAGCATCAGGATGGTAATGCCGAATGACTTGTGCAGGCCAAAAATTTTAAATTTAAATGGGCCGTTGGGCAGGGCTTCCATGGTCAGTCCGGCAACAATCAACCCGAATATGATAACCGCCATAAACCAATGGAACCATTTGGCAACGCTGCCGTAGCTATCAGGTGTGTTTTTTCGCGCCATAATCCACAAATCCTTGCTAGTAAATTTGTCAAATAATGGCCTTGTTACTCTTTTTTCGCAATGAATATTTAGAGTTTGTTTGATACTGGCCCATATCCAACCGCCGCTCTTTTTTCATCCTGTGTCAGGAAGCTGGCATGTTCAACACGGTCCCATATTGCCTGATTACGGATGGCAAGCGCGGAAATGCCGTCAATATCCGGAGCCAGTTCCAGCGGCGCACCAAACATGGGTATCAGCCAGTTGTTGAGCGCATCCGTCGTCGCGCACACCATAGGAACCACGGTTTGTTCCCACAGCGCAAGGCGCGCTTCCTGTAAATTGGAATAGGTATTATCCCCCGGAATGCCCAGTAATTGCGGCGGCACACCGAATGCCAGCGCAATGTCACGCGCGGAGGAATTTTTTGCCTCGACAAAATCCATGTCTTTGGGCGTGAGGCTCATTTCTTTCCAGTCCAGACCACCTTCTAATAATAGCGGCCTGCCTGCATTCGCCGAACCGGAAAACTGCTCGTCCATCTGCAATTTGACGCGGTTATATTGATCATCCGACAACGTCCCACCGTTCGTGCCATCCACGCGCACCACCAACGCACCGCTGGGTCTTGCTCCATTTTGCAACAGCGCCTGATTCCATGCGCCGGACTGGTTGTGCTGGTCAATGCTATAGGCCGCCGCCTCAATGGGGGATAACCCATACCAGTCATTCAGCGGATGAAAGTTTTTCAGGTGTAGCACGCGTGAACGTCCCGTCATCCTGTCCACCGGAAAATCCGTAACCGTGGTATTGACGGTATAGCGGTATCCCGCAGGCAGAGTGCCTTTCCCAGCAATGACCGCCATAC
>JANYBV010000042.1 GCA_025360605.1 Alphaproteobacteria bacterium
GCGGCAGCGGCAAAGCCAGCAGCGCCTGTGGCTAAAATAGGTGAACCTTTCGACAAGCTTGCCGCGCTGATGCAGGAGCAGGTAAAAGTCAGTCAGGCGATCGACGACGCGAAGAAGCAATATAACCAGATTATGGACGCCACCAAATCACTGGCTGGTCCTGCTGCCATGGCGGCACTGCAAGGCCCGCTCAAGACCCTAAACGAAGCCCTCCAGAAAGGGCAGGATAGCCTTGCGCCGCTGAAAGAGAAAATCAAAGTCATCGTTGACGCTGCCAAGACACGTACTCCGCCAATGACCGATAAGGAAAAAGAAACGATGAACGGCATGGTCAAGGCCATGACCGATGATTTCGACAAAGGCATAAAGGATGTGAAGGCCGAGTTGGATAACGACCAGAAAACAATTCCGGCCAGAGCGGCGGCGAGCGGCGTAAATACTCCGGCCCGTGGCTCAAGCGGCTTCCCGATGCTCGATACGTTCCTGAAAATTATCGAAGCACTGGCAACGGGTGATATGAGTAAGCTTCAGGAAGTCGTCAATGGCCAGAGTACGCAAGCAGCACCGGCACAGGGAACAGCGCCTGCACAGCCTGCGGCAGCGGCTCCTGCAGCACCGGCAGCTCCGGCTCAACCTGCGGCCCCTAAACCAGTTGAAAAACCAGCAGCGGAAGCGGCTCCTGCAGCACCGGCTGCTCCTGCAGTTCCAGCGGCTCCTAAATCAGTTGAAAAACCAGCAGTGGAACCCGCTCCGGAAAAAGCAAAACCGAAAGAAGCACGCACACCTGCTACGAACGGTATGGATGATGCGCCTGCGGACGAAATTGATTTGATCGAACTGACCACACAGCGCCTCGAAGCCGAAGGAAAGACACCGAAGGAAATCAGCGAAGGCGTGCAAGGTGTTAAAAACCAGATTGCCGGTATAAAAAGTGCTGCCGGTCCTGATGCCGCCCATGACATGGTGACCACGGAACTCGCCGGCGAAAAAGACAAGAAATCCGAACGCGGCAAGGCAGTAGAAGGCTTACGCACCGAAATCGAAAAAGAAGTAAAACTGACCAACCCCAAAATAGCGGGTAACAAGGAAGCCGTGACCAAAATCGTCGAAGGCAAGATGACGGAAGCACTGGCTGGGGGCGCAACGACCAAAGAGATCGGCGACATGACCAAGGATGCCGCTGCCAAGGCATCTGCCCTCGAGAAGTTCAAGGAGTCGGTGCTGAAAGTGGCCGAAGCCAACCCGCTGATTAAAGATAAGGCGGCGTTTGTTGAACGCACGATGCAGACGGTGGGCAAGGCGGTTGCTGAAAAACCGGTGAGCGAGATTCTTGAAGCCGTGTCAGACAATAAGGATAAGGCCATTGATACTGCCAAGCGCTTTGCCGATATTGCTGCGAAGACATTCAAGGATGTGAAAGCGCCGGATATGACGTTAGCCGTTGAAAATTTAAAGGGCGGCAACATTATCGGTGCGCTGGGTGACGGCATCAAAGCCGGCACCGAAAGTGTCAAGAGTGTGGGTAACGCCATGGAAGAAGCCCTTGCTGCCTTTAAGGAACAGACGAAGGACAAAACCAGCATTAGCCTCGGCGGTGGCCAGACGGTGTCCCTTACCAAAATGGGCCAGATGTCGCCTGGCACGGCTGGTGGCGATATCGAGGCCAGCATCGATAAAAAGAAAGACGGCGCTGCGCTTTAGCCTAATTTTTCCTATCTGTTATCCATGGGGGCTCTCAGTGTGCGGGAGCCTCCTTTTTTTGTGCCTTTCTCGCGACGCTATAGCGAGGCAGACCGAGGCGTATCGAGGTCTCGGACTGCTTCGCCATCAACGCATCAGGGAGAGTGATAATCAAAATTCCTTTATTGGTTTGTTGGGCGCTTGTTTGCATCGTGTTTGCTTTTGTTAGTTATTCGTTATTCATAAGTTCATCATCGCATATTTTTACCCAAATCGGTGTGAAGGTTCACGGAAGCGTCACAATCACACTGTGACAAAACG
>JANYBV010000001.1 GCA_025360605.1 Alphaproteobacteria bacterium
GTGGCGGCGATGGTGGTGGCGGCGACGGTGGTGGCGGCGATGGTGGTGGCGGCGAAGCTGGTGGCGGCGATGCCCCCGGTGAAGGTGTCGGTGGTGGCGGTGATGCTGGTGGCGGCGATGCTCCCGGTGAAGGTGTCGGTGGTGGCGGTGATGCTGGTGGCGGCGATGCTCCCGGTGAAGGCGTCGGTGGTGGCGGTGAAGCCGGTGGCGGTGGCGATGCACTCGGTGAAGGCGTCGGTGATGGTGGCGGCGGTGGTGGCGGCGGTGGTGGCGGCGGTGGTGAAGGCGTAGGAGTTGGTGCAGGAGTTGACGGCGGCGGTGGCGGTGAAGGGGAAGGCATTACTGAATCAGGAGCCGAGTCAATAACGCTGTCAGGAATATGATCAGGAACAGGTATTGGGTTAGGTAACGGAATCGGTGATGGGCCATCAATGGTCCAGCTGAAGGATGAGCGCTGGTAATAGCGTCCCGCATCATCGAATATGTTCAGCGTATTGGTGGCGTTGGTAACAGGAGGATGTAATTTGAATGAGTGGTCAAAGGCGGTAGGTCCGGTGGCGTTACAGTGGCAGTTGATCCATTCATCGGCGTTGATAGAATTCACGTATTTACGGATACCGCTGGCCTGAAAAGCACCATGTCCGTTGGGGCCATAGCTGAGAATCAGAGCAATAGCGGTACTGGTGCGTAGTGTGTTCGCGCCGTCAGAGATATGGAGATCGCCTACGGTGGTTGAGGTGGTCGGATAGGTTTGGAATGCACCTATCGCAGTCATTTTTTGTGAGACAAAGTATCCAAGCTGGTTTCCGTGCGGATCGAATGTGTCTTCGTCCTGTAGGCCATAGGCTGCGAGTGTTCGTACCGGCAGCACGCCACCGACTGTATCGACGCCATCGTTATAATTTGCCGTGATAGCACCGCCAAGGCAACTTCCCGGATTGGACGCTTCTACGCCGAATGAGGTAATGAGGTCCCGTCGTTTCGTGCCGTCAGCAGGGCACGGCAGGCGTGAATTCACCTTCGCATAGGTGAGTAACGCAATTTCAATTTTATCGAGTCGTTTTTGCAGATCGAATGTTTTGGCCCTGCGCGTGTCCTGTGTCAGTTTGCCAAGTACGGTGCCGCCGAGAACGGTCATCACCACAAGGATCATACATACTTCGATGAGGGTGAAGGCACCTTGTGTCACACTATAGGTCGATAATAAAGACACGCCAACCAAGGCAGCCGCCAGCTCAAGCAGCGTGAATGCCGCTTTATATGTTGGTTTGCGCTCCGGTTGGTTCATCAAAATACTGTGGACCCCAAATTGTGCATCATTAATTTTATATGATTTATCAAGAAGTTTAAAGGGGCATCGCCGCGAAAAACACGGTGAGATCAGTTATTTGATATCGTGGCGCACCCCCATTGTCAAAAGCAAATTTACAATGAGTTTTAAAAGGTTAATTCGCCCATTTAAGAATTATTAACCATAATCCTGATGCCAACTTGAGTACTCGTTTGGAAAAAATATCGATTTTGAGGAGATTATTTCCGCTTTACCTACCTCCTGACAAACCTCTATAACGATGTGACTGCATTGTTTCGGGATAAGATTCAGACTATGACTTCGGCATTGGAAAACACCAAAAATATTTCGGAAAAATTGATTTCAGCCAAGTCTGACGCACTCAAAAATCCTGAAGCGCTTTCGCATTTATCGAAAAAGTTTTCTGCACGCAAGGAAGAGTTGGCCGCAGCACTCACCAGCTCCGATTTTTACATGCAGGTTTTATTTGTTGGCATTGCGCTGGCGATTGCGTGGCTGATGTCGGTGCTGATTCAGCGTCGCGTCAAATACCACTTTGTCAAACACCCGCCCAAGCGTATTGATGTCGAATTTTTTATCAAGCCACTGAGCCTGCTCACTCCCATTCTTGCACTCATTTATTTAAGTGTTATCAAGCCGCTGTCGGATGAATTTGCGATGGAAGGTGATCTTACCGATGCGATGATTCACCTCTGTATTGCCTATTTTATGGCTAAAAGCGTGGTTTTGGTGGTGCGCTCGACTCTCGTATCCTATTTCATCGCGTCGGCCATTATGGCGGTTGCGCTGTTGAACGTATCCGGTTTTGCGAACTACACCATCGTGTATCTCAACTCCATGGGATTTGATATCGGCCAGTTCCATATCTCGATCCTCAACCTGTTCCACGGCCTTTTTATTCTCGTCATTGTCTTCTGGGTGGCGGGGGTATTGTCGCGCACGCTGGAAAGTTACCTGCGCCGAAGCTCTTCCTTGAGCTACATGGCGCGTGAATTATCGGTCAAATTCTTCCGCATTTTTGTCTATTTCATGGCCTTCATGATTACCCTGTCGGCCATCGGGGTCGACCTCACGGCGTTTGCAGTGTTTGGCGGTGCGCTCGGTGTGGGTGTGGGTTTGGGTTTGCAAAAGATTACTGCCAATTTTGTCAGCGGCATCACCCTGCTCATGGAAAAATCCATCAAAATCGGTGACTTGATTGAAATTGCCGGTAATGCGGGTTGGGTTCGCCAGCTCAATATCCGCTATGCGCTGATTGAAACTCCCGAAGGTAAGGAAATCCTCATTCCCAATGAGGAGCTTATCTCCACACGTGTAATCAACTGGTCACACACCTCCAATACAGCTCGTGTGGATATCAAGGTCACTGTTCCTTATGACGCCAATCCAACCAAGGTGCGCGACCTGATGTTGAGTGCGGCGCGTGCCTATCCTCTCTGCCAGAAAAATCCGCCGCCGAATTGCTGGCTGCGCGAGTTTGCCGACAATGGGTTGCAGTTTTTGCTGATTTTCTGGATTCCCGATGTACATGAAGGGCGTTATGGGCCGCAAAGTGATGTGATGATGACCATTCTGGATAAATTCAGCAAGGAAGGTATCATTATACCTACCCTTCCAACGATTCCGGCTAAAGCACCGTTATAAATCTCTTACACGTTCGGTGTGGCTGTGTTTGATGAATACATGGTTCGGTGAATTCCATGCCTGAGCCAGCTCACCTTCTTCCGGCATCGTGCCTTGCAGCTTTTCATGGCTGAGTGTGGGGTGCGGTAGTATTTCAAGGCCGAAATACATGAAACTGCCGATGCTTTCAAGGTGGAAGCGCAATTCCTGACTACCCTCTTCGTTTTCTACCACGACATTACCTTTATAGCCCGTCAGGCGTTCGAGTAATTCGAACAAACTACGGATTTCATTAGGGCGCATGTCATCGACAATAAAACCATAATCTGCAACAGTTTTATCCTCCTCTTTGTGGGAGCATAAGCGTATGGGGCAGCGCACTAAAAACCTGTCCAATTGCTGGCGTATGCTGGCGCGGGGGGGCGGTGCGGCGGTTTTGGAAGAATCGGTCATCTTCTTTCCGGTCAATTGGTTGCATGGATGCTATTGGTTCATATTAGCACGCAATCCTTACCCAAATATTATTATATTCTTAACTAAATAAAATTATGGTGCTATTTTAAAAACAGTATCAGCCACAGATAAACTCCAATTAAGTAATTGTGATTATGACAACATTCCCCCCAAAGACACTTACCGATTTTGAAAAACTTGCCCAGAAAGATTTGGGAAACGATAAGGCAGGAAATCCGATTTCTCCTAATACATTGACATGGGAAACCCCAGAAGGCATCAGCGTAAAACCGCTTTACACGGCGGCTGATCTTGAAGGAATGGAATATATAGACACCCTGCCCGGATTTGCCCCCTATGTACGCGGGCCGCGCGCAACGATGTATACAGTGCGCCCGTGGACCGTGCGTCAGTATGCCGGTTTTTCTACCGCCGAGGAATCCAACGCGTTCTATCGCCGCAATCTTGCGGGCGGGCAAAAAGGGTTATCCGTGGCGTTCGATTTAGCAACCCACCGTGGCTACGATTCCGACCATCCGCGTGTGGTGGGCGATGTTGGCAAGGCCGGTGTGGCGATTGACTCCGTAGAAGACATGAAAATTCTGTTCGATGGCATCCCGCTGAAAGAGATGAGCGTGTCGATGACCATGAACGGTGCGGTGCTGCCTATTCTTGCAAGTTATATTGTTGCTGGTCTTGAACAGGGCGTAAAACTGGAAGAGCTGCAAGGCACCATCCAGAACGATATTTTAAAAGAATTCATGGTGCGTAACACCTATATCTATCCGCCGGAACCGAGCATGCGTATTGTGGCGGATATTATTGAATACACGGCGAAGAAAATGCCGAAGTTCAATTCCATTTCTATTTCCGGTTATCACATGCACGAAGCGGGAGCCACCGCTGTACAGGAACTGGCATACACCATTGCCGACGGTGAAGAATACGTCAAAGCCGCGCTCGGCAAAGGCCTTAACGTCGATGAGTTCGCTCCCCGCCTATCCTTCTTCTTTGCGATAGGCATGAACTTTTTCATGGAAATTGCCAAGCTGCGCGCTGCCCGTTTGTTGTGGGCGAAGACGATGGCTAAATATAATCCCAAGCATCCTAATTCATCGGCGCTGCGCACCCATTGCCAGACTTCCGGTGTGTCGCTCACCGAAAAAGACCCCTATAATAATATCATCCGCACCACTATCGAAGCGATGGCGGCGGTATTGGGCGGCACGCAATCGCTGCATACCAATGCGCTGGACGAAGCTATCGCTCTGCCCACCGATTTTTCGGCACGCATTGCGCGTAACACACAACTTGTGTTGCAACATGAAACCGGCATTACCAAGGTGGTCGACCCGCTCGGCGGCAGCTATTATATTGAATCGCTCACCAACAGCCTTGTGAAGCATGCCGAGGAACTGATTGCCGAAGCCAACGAATTTGGTGGCATGACGCGTGCTATTGAAGCGGGTATCCCTAAACAGAAAATCGAAGAATCTGCCGCCCGCAAGCAAGCACGCCTCGACCGCGTGGAAGATGTGGTGGTGGGTGTGAATAAATACCAGCTCAAGAAAGAAGATCCGATTTCTATTCTGGATGTTGATAACGCAAAGGTACGTGAATCACAGATTAAACGCCTTGCCGAAGTGCGTAAAAAACGTGACGAAAAAGCCTGTGCTTCCGCGCTTGAAGCCCTCACCGTTGCTGCCAAAAATAAATCCGGCAACCTGCTGGAGCTGGCGGTGGAAGCAGCGAAGCTGCGTGCTACGGTTGGTGAAATTTCTGCGGCACTGGAAAAAATCTATGGCCGCTACAATGCCAGCGTGCAAACCATTTCAGGAGTGTATGGAGCCGTGTACGATAAAGATGACAGCCTGAAAAATATTCGTGACCATGTTGCTGCATTCGCCAAACATGAAGGCCGCCGCCCGCGTATGTTGGTTGCCAAAATGGGACAAGACGGACATGACCGTGGTGCAAAAGTTATCGCCACTGCCTTTGCCGATATGGGGTTTGACGTGGATGTTGGTTCATTGTTCGCCACTCCGGAAGAAGTCGCCCGTCAGGCGGTTGAAAACGACGTGCATCTGGTGGGGGTTTCGTCCCACGCGGCGGGGCATAAGACCCTCGTGCCACAATTAATCGAAGCACTCAAAAAAGCCGGACGTTCGGATATCATCGTGGTGTGTGGCGGCGTGATTCCCGCGCAGGATTATGAGTTCCTTTATAAGTCCGGCGTGGCGGAAATCTTTGGTCCAGGCACGAATATTCCGGTTGCGGCTGAAAAAATTGTTTCTCTGCTGGAGCAGAAACGCAAGGCGGCGTAACTACTGTTTGCGCTTATAAATGTTTTCTTTTTCAATCAATGGGTGTATGGCTATCATTATCACGCGCCCAGAAAAAGGATATAGCCATGAGTTCAACCGCAGTTCCGTCCAAATCACTTTACGAACGCTTAGGCGGTGAAATATCCGTAGATCTTGCCGTCGATATTTTTTACAAAAAAGTTATCGCCGATACCCTGCTCAAGCCATTTTTTGCTGGCATGGATATGGAGGCACAAAGCAAAAAGCAAAAACAATTCCTGACCTATGCTTTCGGTGGGCCGAATCATTACAGTGGCAAAGGGTTACGCAATGCGCATAAAGGTGCTGTTGCTAATGGAATGCGGGGTGAACATTTCGACCGTGTTGTGATGTTGCTTGCTGCAACGCTGCAAGAATTAAATGTCCCTGAAAGCCTGATTGCAGAGGTTGCCGCTATTGCCGAATCCACACGCAAGGATGTGCTCGGGCAGTAATCTGCTTGCTAAAATCAGTGGGTTGTGTTTTCAACAGGGGATGATATCTGCAAAAATAGTATCTCCAGTGTGCTGCCCTGATCGTTGGCAGATTTTTATCTGCCTCCTGCTTATTCCCCTGCCGCTGTTCCTCCCATATCTCTGGCTGAGCCATTTTTATTTCTGGAGCAGCTCGGACAGTATTCACTACCTTCATGCATACACCGGCTATCGTGATGCGCTCTGGCGCGGGGAATTACACCCGCGTTGGGTACAAAATATGGATATTGGGTTTGGCAATCTACTTTTCTACGTTCGCTCTCCCTTGCCTTATAGCCTTACAGCCATAGTCAATGCTCCCTTTTTCCTTTCCGACCAAAACCAGTTTATTTTCGGCCTCTATGCCAGTCAGGTCTTCGGCGCATGGGCGATGTGGCGGTGGCAGAAAGAGCATTATGATAAAAAAACGGCGCTGGCGGGGGCGCTGATTTTTACACTGATTCCCTATAAACTCCTGATGATCTATACGCATTTCAATCTCGCACAATGCTGGGCGATGGCGTTTATTCCGCTGTGGTTCCACGCAGCGGAACATCTGGACAAACGCAACGGCATATTCACCTTTGCGCTGGCGGGGGCTATGTGCGGGCATGCGCATCTTCTGACATTTGTTAGTGTCGCTCCGACCGCATTTTTTTACGCGCTGTATGTCAGGCAATGGCAATGGCGTAGCCTGATCTGGCCTATGATAAAAACCCATGTGCTGATGGGGGCGCTCCTTGCCGGATATCTGGCTTCAATGATTACTTCAATGCCTTGGCTGCACGCGGATTCATGGACGGCAGGTAGTTATAACGCCCTGAAAAATTTAAACCATGCAGATGATAAATTTTGTTTTTATATGCTCTTCATCGCTTGGTTATATTACCAGTACCGCAAACCGGTTTCGCAAAGTGTGCGTTATTTTTGGCTGGTGGCTCTGATTATTTTTTATGTTTTTGCCACGCCACTGAGCTATCCGTTGTGGGCCAATATTCACGCGCTCAATGTTTTCCAGTTTCCTTTCGACCGCCTGCAACCGGTTATGGAAGTTGCCGCGACCCTGCTTTGTGTTGAAATATTATCTGTACGCAACCGCACCTACACCAAACGCATTATCTACATTTTAGCGGCTTTTACGCTCTGGATTGGGTTATACGTTCAAAGTATTTATAGTTTTCATGGCGCAACCGATGTTACACCGTCCACGCAACCTATCGTTATGCAAGACAAGCTTTTCCCTACGCGCATGAACGCGGACTTTAACTTGCCCAAATGGACACTGCTGACGGAAAAATTCCTGCTGGATAATCACGAGCAGTTAGAGACACTACCAAGGCTCGTAGTCGAAAATGGCAAGGCAAATGTAACGCTTTTGAGTGAAGGCAATGGCTGGATGAAGTTTCAGGCAAAGGTCGCCTCGCCACATGCGTTGATTGTGCTTTCGCGGTTTTATATTCCGGCATGGCAGGCGTTTTCTCAACGACAGGCCATTGAAATTGTGCCTTCCGAACATAACGGTTTTATCAGCATGACACTGCCTGAAGGTTCACACGACGTGGAGGTGATGTTGACCAAAAATACTCTGGAAAAAATTGGCGACGCGTTGGCATTGATTGCATTAGTATTATATCTGATACACTATGCGCTAATGGCTATTGAAACAAAACGTCCGGTGTCCAAAGCACATGTCTGATCGCATGAAAAACCTCCTGTGCCTCTTGCTGATTCCGCTGCCACTATTTGTCCCCTATCTGTGGCTGGATCACCTGTATTTCTGGGCGAATCCCGACAGTATTTTTTATATCAACGTCTATACGTCGTACCGTGATGCGCTCTGGCAGGGCGAATTTTTTCCGCACTGGATCGCCAATACTAATGTCGGCCTTGGCAGTGTGGTGTTTTATAATGTGTCGCCGTTGGTATTTTACATCACTGCCATCATCAACGCGCCGTTTAGTTTTTCCGATGAGCATCAGTATCTATTGGGCATTTATATATCACAGGTGTTTGGTGCATGGGCAATGTGGCGCTGGATGCGCACGCACTATGAGTCGCGCATTGCCCTGCTTGCTGCCCTGCTCTTCACGATCCTTCCTTATAAATGGATTGATCTCTATCAGCATTTTACCCTTGGCCAATGCTGGGCGATTGCATTTTTACCGCTGTGGTTTCAATCGGCGGAAACCCTGAAAACCCGTGGCGGTATGGTGCAATATGGCTTTGCGGCCGCCCTTACCTTTTATGCCCATGCCCTCACCGTCATCAGCGTGGGCCCCTGCGTCGTTGCCTATGCGCTGCACCGCGTACAGTGGCAATGGAAAACGCTGTTAAAACCTTTGGTCATCGCAAATCTTCTGGCCTTTGCACTCATCGCCTCATTACTTGCGGCCATGTTCACCGCCAGTTCATGGCTGCAACTGCAACGCTGGTCAGATGCCAATTTCAGCCCCGTCAATAATCTCTATCATGTCGATGATTTCATCGGCTTTTACGCGATTCTGTTTATGTGGCTGGTATACCGCACACGTGGTCAGCTGGTGCCCCTTGCGCGTTCTGGGTCGCCGCGTTTCTGGTCGGTGGTGCTGGTGGTATTATATGTAATTGCTACACCCTTAAGCTATCCGCTATGGGCTAACGTTTCGGCAATGAATATTTTCCAATTTCCTTTCCCGCGCCTTCAACCCTCTATGGCCATAATCACAACACTGTTTTGCACCTATCTATTGGCAGGCAAGCGCAAGGAATATGACGTGGCTGTTTTTGCGGTGTATGCGATGTTTATCACACTTTGCCTCGTCCATATCCAGATGGTGTACCACCGCCCCCAGAAAGTCAGTATGCTGGTGCATGAGTTGGCGGCGCAATACCATGTGATTCCGGGGCCTATTCACCTTCCATTGTGGACACCAATAACCCCTGATGATCTGCTGCTTGGGCATGAAAAATTCAAGGCGTTGCCACTTTTCAGAGTGAAGGAAGGCGAAGCGGCTTCCGATAAAACCAGCATGCGCGACGGCATCATCACCGCGCATGTAAGTGTGACATCTAAAGATGCACTTCTTGTGGTGTCGCAGTTTTACATTCCGGCATGGAAGGCGTTTTCTGACAACACGGAAGTTGAAGTAAAACCCTATACCGATGGCATGGTTTCCCTGAATCTGCCGCAGGGCGAGCATGACCTTGTGCTGCGCGTGACGAAATCACTGCTGGAGCGTGCTGCTGATGCGTTGTCGCTACTATCTCTTGGTCTTGTCTTAATACACGCAGCAATTGGCTTCAAAAAACCCCGCAAGGCGTAATCGCTTGCCAAGGCCGGTGCTTTGTGCTTTCAAAACAGTATGAACAACACCCACACATTAGCCGATTCCATTGCCAGCGGTGACCGCGCTGCACTTGCACGCGCCATCACGCTGATGGAATCCACACGCGGCGACCACCAGCAGGAAGCGCAAGCTCTTCTGGCGGCTCTGTTGCCCAAAACCGGACGTTCCATCCGTGTAGGTATCACGGGCGTTCCGGGGGTTGGTAAATCTACATTTATTGAAACATTCGGCCTGTATGTCATCTCACAGGGGCACAAAGTAGCTGTGCTGGCGATTGATCCGTCGAGTGTACGCACGGGCGGCTCCATCCTCGGTGATAAAACGCGCATGAGCCAGCTCTCGCAGCACGATCAGGCCTATATCCGCCCTTCTCCCACCAGCGGTTCATTGGGTGGTGTAGCGCGGCGTACCCGTGAGGCTATGTTGCTGTGTGAAGCGGCGGGCTATGACGTGATTATTGTCGAAACGGTGGGTGTCGGCCAGTCGGAGATCGAAGTGGCGGATATGGTGGATATGTTTTTGCTTCTCCTCCTTCCAGGGAGTGGCGATGAATTGCAGGGCATTAAAAAAGGTATCGTCGAACTCGCCGACCTGATTGTGGTCAATAAAGCTGATGGTGATCTGGCGGCACAGGCCAAGCGCGTGCGTGCGGATTATTCGGCGGCGCTTCGTATGCTCCATCCCTCCAGCGGTCTGTGGCAGCCCAAGGCTGTTACGTGTTCTGCGCTGATGGAACAAGGCATCGGCGAGGTGTGGAACGAGGTAAGTGCTTTCCGGAAAATTATGATCGAAAGCGGGCAGTTGCTGCAAAACCGCTCGCGGCAATCGGTGAGCTGGATGTGGAAAGAAATTAGGGAAATGCTGCTTTTGCGTTTTCGCGAAAGCGCCGATGTATACTCACGTCTTCAGGCAATGGAAGATGCCGTTCAGAATGGCAGCATGACACCGACACAGGCTGCGCTGCAACTGCTCATTGCATTCGGTGCATCGGCATGAACAGGTACACCGCTGCGATGCTGACGGCGGCAATGGTGCTTTTGGCACATATGGCATACTTTTATCCTTACACACCTGACGACACATTTATATCCCTGCGCTACGCACAGCGCCTTGTCGCGGGCAAAGGGCTTTCATGGAATGACGGCGAGTATGTGGAAGGGTTCTCGGATCCTCTGTGGATATTACTGGCGGCGGGACTAAATGTAATTGGGATTGATTTATTGGTTGCTGTGCAGCTCATGGGAGCGGCAAGTGTATTGGTGACACTTTATATTTTTCGGCACTATGCGGTTCGTTATGCTTTGCCCGTTTCGTCCCTGTGGCTTGGTTCATTGATATATGCCTTAAGCGCCCCTGTTGCAATCTGGGGTGTGGGTGGGTTGGAGGTGCCGCTGGTTATGGTGTTGTTGCTATGTGCGCTGGTTCTTTCGCGCACACTGCTTGACAACTATGATAGCACAACGGCAGTTAAAACCGGATGCCTGCTTGGTTTGATATGCTTACTGCGGCCGGAAGGGCCTGTTTATACTATAGCCATTGCGGCAGGGCTGATGCTGGTATCAACGCATGATATCCGGAAGCGTTTGCGTATGTCGGGCATCATATCACTTAGTGCTTTTGCTTTTTTTGCAGCCTTACTGGCATGGCGACTTTGTTATTTTGGTACATGGGTACCCAATACTGTACTGGTAAAAGTAACATTCGGAGTGACCCGCGTGGTAATGGGCTTGGTATATAGTGCGCGTGCGTATTTATCATTTATCGCTGTGCTTTGGTTTACAGGACATTATTTAACCAAAAAAGGTCACTCAACACTGGACAGTGCAACACGTGCGTATGTTCATTTTTTACTAATCGTCAGCGCAATACTTAGTGTTGCCATTATTTTCTCCGGTGGCGACTGGATGCTCGGCTACCGTGCATATGTGCCTTTGATACCGGTATGTATTTTATTATTCATGGAGTCGTGCCGGTTGGTCGATTTTTATAAAAAAGAATGGTGTTTTGTTGCTGTTGTTTTCATGGTGCATATGATGACCCAGTTGATAGACAAGGATAACCTGAACGCAAAGTTAGGGCGAAATTGGGTGCCGGATGTGCTGAAACCCATGGGTGAGGAACTAAAGAAAATCTATGGTAATAAGCAACCACTCATCGCTGTGTTCACGGCGGGTGCTATCCCTTATTATTCCGGCTTTCCGACGCTTGATGTATATGGTCTGAATGATTCCTACCTCACTAGCCACCGTTACGAAAATAAAGAATTCGGACATGGGCTGGTCGGCCATGATTTGTTTGATGAGCAATATATTGAAAGACGCAAACCTGATCTGCTGGTGTTTGAAACCCCTGGCATCAGGGATGGTTGTAAATTCAGGAAAGAAAAATGCGAGTGGCTATTTAAAAAATATGAACCTGTTGTGATTGCAATTCCTAAATACGATGTCACCGCGTGGCGCCGCAAAGATAGCGAAAAACTAAAAAATTAAAGCGATGGCTTTCCCAAGCGCTTGGTATCGCGCATGGCGGTCGCCATTGCCATCGAGTGTTCTGACACTGTTTCAAAAAAATCAATAGCCGAAAGCAGCGTCAGCGTAGGGCGGAGTTCCTGCGGCACATCATTCATGCGAAACAACACGGAACTCTCCGGTAAAAACATCTGATACGTGCGGTCCTCATATTCAAAAATATAGTCGGACCATTTTTGGATTGCCTTATCGGTATCTGTTTTGGGAGTTTTTTCATGTTTTGTAAATTCGTCTGTTGCGGCAAGTCCCTCGCGCAGTTCTGCACGTGCGAGTGTTTCTTCTTCAGGTGAAACAATGGCTCCATCGATTTTATCATATTGGATGCCATATTCTGCCATCGTCAGTTCAGCAAGATTTTTTAAGCCCCTTGCAAGGCGATTGGCTTCTCTCTGATAATAGGTGGCGGCTTCGGATTGGAGGCGTTCCTTTTTAGTCAGCAACGGTTCTGCTGTGGTTTTGTTGGCGGCAATTTGCGCGTCTAATTCGGCGATAGATTTGAGGTATTGTTTATTATAGCTATGTATGGTGGCGACAGCCGCCTTCATCTCCTGAAATTCAGGATGGATAGCCTCAAATTGTCCAAGTAGCTCCGGCCGTTCAAGCACCTCAAGCGATTTCAGGGTCGCACGCATTCTACGGATAAAAAGTTCAACGGGATCGCGCTTGGGTTTATCCTCAGCCATAGCGGGATAAATCAGATGTCGAGGTTTTCCACCTTCAGCGCGTTGCTGATGATGAAATCGCGGCGTGGTTCCACAATATCGCCCATCAGCGTCGAGAAGATAGACTCGGTTTCCGCATCGTCACCAATCGTCACCTGCAACAGGCGGCGTGTTTTCGGATCGAGGGTGGTTTCCCACAGCTGTTCGGGGTTCATTTCGCCCAGTCCTTTAAAGCGCTGGATGGTGGAACCTTTGCGGGCAAATTCCATCATGGCGTTATAAAGCTGTGACGGGGTGGAAACGACAACTTCATGTTGTTTGCGTGTCAGTTTTGCGGCATCGGCAAAATGTTCATCCAAAAATGGAATTTGCGCGGCAATATCGTGAGCTTCTTTGCTGAGGCACGCTTTGTCTTCCAGCGTGAATATTTCTTCCACGCTGCGGACACGACGTTGCAGTTTAAATGCACCGCTGCCATAGGACACTGCCCAGCCTGCGAGCGCGGGATCGTTGGTCTGGCGCACCAGTTTTTCCAGTGCCATCTGCCAGAATTTTGCTTTCTGTTCGTTGCCTATTTTGCCGTCGAACACATGCGCTAACGCACCCGCTTCAATCAGGCGCAGCGGAATACGTTTAGCAAGCGTAGCACAGGATGCGGAAATTTTACCGGCGGTTTCGATGGTTTCACGCAGCTCAAGCCCACTGCCTTCACGGCCATCGGCCAGCACCATTGTTGCGTCTTCAAGGCTGGTGGTCAGCAGATGCTGCTCCAGCGCCTCATCGTCTTTTAGGTATACGTCGTTGTTGCCACGGCGCATTTTATATAGTGGTGGCTGTGCGATGTAGAGATACCCTTTATCGATCAACTCGCGCATCTGGCGGAAGAAGAACGTCAGCAGCAGCGTGCGGATATGTGAACCGTCCACGTCCGCGTCGGTCATGATGATGATTTTGTGGTAGCGTGTTTTTTCGATATTGAATTCGTCGCGGCCAATGCCGGTGCCGATGGCGGTAATCAGCGTGCCTACTTCGGCGCTGCCGAGCATTTTGTCGAAACGCGCACGTTCTACGTTCAGAATTTTACCCTTGAGCGGCAAAATCGCTTGGAAATTACGGCTGCGGCCCTGCTTGGCGGAGCCGCCTGCGGAGTCCCCTTCTACGATGAATAGTTCGGATTTGGCGGGGTCGCGTTCCTGACAGTCGGCCAGCTTTCCGGGTAGCGAAGAAATATCCAGCGCACCTTTGCGGCGGGTGAGTTCACGCGCTTTGCGGGCGGCTTCACGCGCGGAGGCTGCTTCCACTACTTTGCCGATAATGATTTTGGATTCTGCCGGATGTTCTTCCATCCACTGCGATAATTTTTCATACACATAGCTCTCAACAACGGGGCGAACCTCGGAGCTGACTAACTTATCTTTGGTTTGTGACGAGAACTTAGGGTCAGGCACTTTCACCGACACGATACAGGTCAGGCCTTCGCGTGCATCATCACCGGTGATGGCAACTTTTTCGCGTTTGGCGGCGCCGGATTCTTCGTAGTATTTATTGATGGCGCGGGTGAGCGCAGCGCGATAGCCCACCAGATGGGTTCCACCGTCACGCTGGCGGATGTTGTTGGTGAAGCACAACACGTTTTCATGGTAGGAATCATTCCACTGCATAGCGATTTCAACGCCCACGGGAATGCCGTCCTGAGTATCGCGGTCGCCTTTGATTACAATCGTTTGATGTACAGAATTTTTGCTCTTGTCGAGGTATTGCACATACGCTTCCGTGCCGCCTTCGTAGTAGAATTCAACTTCGGTTTGCGGGTCGGTGCGGAAATCGGTGAGTTTAATGCGCACGCCGGAATTGAGGAACGCGAGTTCGCGCAGGCGGTGTTCCACCGTAGCGTAATCAAATTCCACCATGGTGAAGGTTTCGCGCGATGGCAGGAAGGTGACAGCTGTGCCTTTTTTATTGGGTGTGTCACCAATCATGGTAAGGTGTTTGGTGGTATCGCCGTGGGAAAATTCCGCTTCGTATTCCTTGCCGTTGCGCCAGATATTCAGCTTGAGCCAGACGGACAGTGCATTCACCACCGACACACCCACACCGTGCAGACCGCCGGAAACTTTATATGAATTCTGGTCGAATTTACCACCCGCGTGCAGCTGGGTCATGATTACTTCAGCAGCTGATACGCCTTCGCCTTCATGGATATCGACGGGGATACCACGGCCGTTATCGGTTACGGTGCAGGAGCCGTCAGCGTTGAGGCTCACGGTCACAAGGTCGCAATGCCCTGCGAGCGCTTCGTCGATCGCATTGTCGACGACTTCATAAATCATGTGGTGCAGGCCGGAGCCGTCATCGGTATCACCGATATACATGCCGGGGCGTTTGCGGACAGCTTCCAGACCTTTTAAAACTTTGATCGAATCTGCGCCGTATTCCTGTTCGTTCTGGACTTCCATTTTTTTCAATTCTGCTGCGTTTGCCATTGTCTGTCTCTATGTGGGAATGATCGAACCGCCATCCACCTGATAATATTGAGCTTTTTTCTCTAATCCCGTAAAAAGCGTGGAATCTGTTCCCGTCATCCACGTTTGCGCCCCAATCTGGCAGATTTCCTCAAATAACTCAAGCCTTCTTGTTGCATCCAGATGGGCTACAACTTCATCGAGTAAAATGACCGGAACCACCCTATGCCACTGTGCCCCCGCCCGTGCCTGCGCCAGCACAATAGACAACAAAAGTGCCTTTTGTTCTCCGGTGGAGCAAAGATGTGCAGGCATTTGTTTTTTAATGTGAATTACATTCATTTCGCTACGGTGAACCCCACCCAGCGTGCGCCCCGAGGCAGCATCGAGTGAGCGGGCGTTGCGAAGGCGGTGTTTGAACTCCTCCTCAACGGCCACTGCTGCGGTGCCTTTTGCCAGCAAATCTTCCACCATTCCGGCGATGCCGATGTCGGCTTTGGGGAATGACAGCGGCGAACGCAAGATGGTATGGTTGATATGTTCCACCGTATGCAGGCGTGCCTGTGCGATGGCAGCACCTGTTTCTGCCATGGTTTGTTCCAGCGCGTCCAGCCAGTAGGCATCGGCGCGGTTGGACTGCAATATGCGGTTGCGCTCACGCATGGCGTATTCATATTCGTTGATGCGCGAGGCGTGTTCTGGGTCGAAGCTATAGACCAGACGGTCAATAAATTTGCGCCCCGCCGAGGCGCTTTCCTGAAATAGCTGTTCCATTTGCGGTGTCAGCCAGATAATAGCGAAATGCCGCGCCAGTTCCGACTGGCCACGAATCACTTTCCCGTCGATTTTGACCATACGTTTGTCAGTGCCATCATCGGGTGTTTGTGAATCGCGCCCTGTTCCGATTTTTACCTCGCCCTGCATCCCGTATAAATTGGCAGCCACCACCCAAGGCAGGCCGGAAGCGCTCTGGCTATCAATATCCGACAGTTTTGCCCTGCGAATGCCGCGTCCGGGTGTTAAGAGCGAAATAGCTTCAAGGATGTTGGTTTTGCCCGCACCGTTGCGTCCCGTTAGCACAACAGGAGCAGCGTTGATTTCAATACGTGCAGAGTGATAATTACGAAAATTGTTCAGGGATAAGGATGTAAGTGATAACACCCTCGCATTCGTATTGTGTTCAGTTATGGCCGCAAGTTCTAGCGATTCCATTCTGGTTTCTTATCGCCGCCGCCTAGCTTGGGTGGTGCAAGGATTTTTTGGATATTTTCATACACGAGATCTGCTGTAGAGGATAGTCCCTTGAGATCGTGCAAATCTTGTTTTAATGCCCTATCCATAAACTCTTCACGTTCGGCCTCTGGCACTCCTTTGGTTTTGAGTGACAAAAATTGCAGGTTATGCAGGTGTTGAGATGTGGTCATGGTACTTTCGCGAAATTGCAGGCTGTCCAGCTCACATCCTATCTCGCCGTGTTCCAGTAAATGGTTCAGCGCTATTTTCTGACGTTCAAGCAGCGCTGTAAATTCAGGGTAGTCGCTTGGGTTGGCAGCATCACCCGACTTTGGATCAGTACTAACGGCGCTGAGAGCATCCAGAAGCAGCGGGTCGGTAGGGGTTGAGCCATCTAGTCCATACTGGGTAACGTAACCCTGTAATTTACCTATGGATTCATCAATATAGCCGATCAATTTGCCGATGCGGCTTATTTGAGCCTCTGTGAGTGTGACCATTCAGAGCAATACGTCACACACGCATCGGCATGATGACATACAAAGCACCCACATCGGCGCTGTCGCGCACGATAGCAGGTGATGCACCGTCATTGAGCAAGAACTGTGCGGTGTCACCTTCAATCTGGTTCATCATATCCAGCAGATAGCGGGAATTGAAGCCCACTTCCACTTTAGCAGCTGAATAGGTTACGTCGATTTCTTCCGAAGCCGTTCCATGTTCAGGACTGCTGGCGGACAGCGTCAGTTTGCCGCCTTCGAGCTGGAATTTCACGGCGCGGGATTTTTCCGAGGAAATAACCGATACGCGGTCTACTGATTCCTTGAAATGCTTGCAGTCGACTTCCATGAGCTTGTCGTTATTCACCGGAATCACGCGCTCATAGTCAGGGAAATTGCCGTCAATCAGTTTGGAAACGAGTACGGCATTGCCATACACGAAGCGGATTTTGGTTTCGGATAACGACACATGCACGTCGCCTTCGCCCTCTTCCAGCAATTTGCGCAGTTCATGGATCGCCTTGCGCGGGATAATCACCCCAGGCATGCCGTCAGCACCGGCAGGCAACGCCACTTCAATGCGTGCGAGGCGGTGACCGTCGGTTGCCACAGCGCGCAGCACCTTGCCGTCGCCGCTTCCGGCGTTGTGCAGGTAGATACCGTTGAGGTAGTAGCGGGTTTCTTCGGTAGAGATAGCGAAGCTTGGTTTTTCAACCAGCGACAGGCATTCTGCCGACTTCAGTATAAAATTATGGGCGAGTTCGCCTTCCGCCATAACAGGAAAATCATCCACCGGCAGGCAGGCGAGCGAGAAGCGCGACTGGCCGCTTTTGATCGATACCTTGGTGCCATCGGCACTGGTGGTGAGTTCCACCTGCGCGCCATCAGGCAGCTTGCGCACGATGTCATAAAACGTGTGTGCCGCAACGGTCATGGAGCCGGCTTTGCTGACTTTAGCGACGCTTTTTTCAACAATGGCGATGTCCATATCGGTAGCGGTAAAGGATACGCTATCACCTTTTGCTTCGATCTTTACGTTGGATAGCACAGCAATGGTGCCGCGTTTTTCAACAACGGACTGAACATGCCCAAGGCTTTTGAGGAGATTCGACCGTTCCATTACGAACTGGACAGGAGCTTGTTTCACAGTAGTCAATACTTCGGCAGCGCTGTTTGGGCTTGGCATATGGACAACACATTTTTGGAGGTTACAAAAAATCTGACTGTCACTATAGCAGCGGAAGCTGACGTGGCAAATAATTTTATGTTGCCCGTAAAAGATTTATTAAGGAATGCGTTTTAAGGTAATTCGCCTTCATTTTCAGGGGTAGCTATGGCGCAGGCGCATGCACCGTTTACACTGCCGCTACTTTTTGCAGGATTTGCTGTGGTGCGGATAGCACCCTCTCCCCGTCCACCATGTAATCACGGCATATCGGCACCGCATTCACATCCTTGGTGAACTGCATCTGGAACACCATGGTGCTTAGATAACGGAAATCCATCTCGCAGCTGATGAGATAGAATTCAAACATGCGGAAGAAGCGCTCGTCATACAGCTTCACCACGGCAGCCTTGTTGGCGCGGATACGTTTAAGCCACTCATTGAGCGTATACGCATAATGGAGGCGCAGGATTTCGATATCGGTCATCAGCAGGTCGGTTTTTTCAATGACTTTTGTCACTTCCGATAATGCGGGCGCGTACCCGCCCGGAAAGATGTATTTACGCAGCCATGCGTTAGTATTCCCCTGCCCGTCCAGCCTGCCGATGCAATGAAATAAGGCCACGCCGTCTTGTGTCAGCAGCGATTTCACTTTCATGAACAGTTCGCGGTAATGCCCCACGCCGACATGTTCCATCATGCCCACCGACACGATGCGGTCGAATGTTCCGTCCAGCTCGCGGTAGTCTTTCAGCAAGAAGCGCACTTTGCCGTCCAGCTTTGCGTCTTTGGCGCGCTGCGTGGCCTTGGTGGCCTGTTCGGAAGACAGCGTGACACCCGTCACATCAACATTGAAATTCTTTGCCAGATACATGGCCATGCCGCCCCATCCAGAGCCGATATCCAGCACGCGCATGCCTGCTTTGATATTCAGTTTGGCGGCGATATGCGCCAGCTTATCCTGTTGCGCCTGCTCCAGCGAATTGCTCGGGTCAGTGAAATAGGCGCAGGAATAATGACGATCCTTGTCCAGCATCAAATCGTAGAGGTCGTCGGAGATATTGTAATGAGGCGCAACGTTTTTCTGTGCGAGTCCGATGGGGTTATATTGCAGGATACGCTGAGTGATTGGCGAGAACCATTCCGCGACTTTTTCAAAGATGGTAGGTTTGGATACGGCGAAATTGGTGGCGATGATGGTCAAAAAATCTTCGAGGCTGCCTTCTTCCAGCGTCAGCGTGCCGTCCATGTAGGCTTCACCAAGATACAGATCAGGATAATAGAGTAGTTTGGTGTGCAGTCTCGCATCGTGCAGCTTTATCACGGACTTTGGTTTTTGTCCGCCAATCCCGAAATGGTGGCGCGCACCGGTTGCATCGATGACGGTCAGGTCACCGGATTTCACCAGATAATTCAACGCAAGCGACCACAACATAACGCACCCTATGCTCTTAAATACATGCCTTTGGGTACACCACAACCCCCTTATAATCAACTGAATTACGGCTAGTATTCCGCATATCCCGCACCGGATTTAATTATTGATTTTTCTCAATCAACAAATTGTGGTAAAATAGCAGCGTTTTCACCGTTTTCATGGATGATGGTTTGTTTCTCCTTGGGATGGTTATGGGGTTCACCTGTTTACCTCCCCGAGCGTGTACTCATACGATAATGAGCTTTAGAAGGCACCATGATGAACTACTTTTTTAGTCTGTTGGCTAGGCTTAGAGGATTGTTTGAATCCACGCCCAAGTCCCGCAAGCCGAGGACACACTTCGTGTTCGATTGGACAATTGAAGAATTGGACGAAAAACGCGGCTAGCGAACTACTGAATCATTGAAGTGAAGCCAAAGGAACCCCCCAAAAAGGGTTCCTTTGCTCGTTTTAGGGGACTGAAATCCCTTGTTTTACCTAACAAAGTACAAAACCGGTTTAATTATTAACTTTAATTAACTATTAAATTATGCTATGGTACGCCTGTTTTACCGTTCTCTGATCAGTATTTTCGGGGTTTGGTTGTGGGATGTTACCATTGACTTTATCCCGAGCGTGCCCTCGTACGTAAACGAGTGGGAGATTCGATCGTGAATATGCCGAAGTCGTTCAAGGGGTGGGGCAGCATGCTGTACATCGTCGCCACCATCGCCTACATCGTGGTGTATGCAACGTCGCAGTTCGACCAACCCGCCCCCGCGCAAGCGGTGGCTCAGGTCAAGACGGGCGATAACTGGGTTCTGACGAACATCAAGAAGCTGCCCGTATGGAGCAGCCAGCTCCTCAAGGAGCTGCCGAAGGAGACCAACGTCTTCTTCTGGTTCGGGTTCTACATCGTCGGTTCCACCAGCTTCGACTGGTTCCTCCGCAAGGCAGGGATCAGCCACGGCGAAAGGCACTAGATGATCAAAGCCAAGGAAGGCTAGATTAAAACAAGAAAACGGAGAGAGGGAGGCCCCAAAAGCCCCCCTCTTTCTACGTTTAGGGGGTTGCATAAAACCGCCCAAGATATTGTTACACTCGCATGAAATCCATTATGACAATCAGCCCTATCAATCATCTATATTCATATAAATCATATAAATAGCTATTTCTTTTTAACAGGAATGGCTTTGCTAAAACGTGGACAATATTAGCTTTTTTCTGCATTTTCCGGTAAAATGGACTTGTTTTACTTGCCCCCAACGGAAGTGAAACAATTCTTCTTGGGGGTGGTTATGGGGTGTCTACTCATTTCTATCCCCGAGCGTCAATCCCACACGAAAGTGGGCGCATCTGTTCAACGGAGGACCTTCGATGGTTCGTCTCTTGGCGGCGTTTTACGCCCTCGCGACGGTTGGCTGGTACACGGTTCTGTCTCAGGCGAAGTCCGGCAACATGCAGTGCAAGGAATGGGCGAGTAACATCGACTCGTTCATCGGGCCGGAAACCGCGATCCTGCGGCTCCTCGGCGCGGCCTTCGTGCTGTGCTTCATCCTCGAGTTCACCTTCAAGGTGGTTCGGTGGACGTGGCGCAAGATCTTCGGCAAGAAGATCGTTGCACTCACGCCCGCGCCCGAGGCCAAGCCGGTCGTCAAGCCCGTGCCTGCGCCCAAGCCGTCCGCTACCCCCGCTCTGACCATCTCGGTCAGTCAGGAAGTCGCGGACGCAGCAGTGTCCAAGGGTCTCAAGCGCTACCTCGTCTCCGCTCTCAAGGCGGCGCTCGGGGAAACGCTCAAGCCCATGCTCGTCGAGATCCTCACGGAACTCCTCAAGCGGCCGAAGTGATGTGGCAACAGTTTTGTAGACAGTCTCTGTTAAGCAGCTTTTGGTTGATGTAGTATTGTCGTTTCAAATTCGACTGGCGACAAATAGCCGTTAGCGGAATGGATACGGACGCGATTATAGAACACTTCAATATAT
>JANYBV010000057.1 GCA_025360605.1 Alphaproteobacteria bacterium
TGCCGCCCGGCTCGGTGTTGATTTACGCCGGCTCATTGCTGCACGCGGGCGGCGCCAATATTACCCACGAGCCGCGCACCGGCATCACCATCAGCTACAGCCTTGGTTGGCTGCGCCAGTCGGAGAACCAGTATCTTTCCTATCCCATCGATGTTGTCAGGACATTCGATTCGAAGCTCCAGCATCTGTTGGGCTATGGAGTGCATAAGCCCAATCTTGGCTGGGTGTTCGGCCATAGCCCGCTCGATATGATCGCTGGCGAAAGTAAAGATCATTTGGGCGCGGAGGATTTCCTTACCGATGCGCAACAGGAGTTGCTGGCGGAATATAACCGTGGCGCCGATGTGGCGGTAACATCGCACAATTTGAAGGCATAACAAATTACAATTCAATAAGAAAAAAAGGGAGTCATCAATATTAACAAGGGAGCAGTTATGATTAAAGCATATAAGCAACTCACAAAATCATTCAACGATATTAGTCCCTATGAACTCAAGCATCTGACCGGATGTATATTATGTAAATTAGAGGGGGAGTTTGAAGAAAAATTATGCGGTTGTACCAGTGGGAGAGAGGTTACCCTGAATGAGTTGAAATCTGCTATCACCGAGGCCATGCTGGAGATTAGGCTGGAGTTAAGGCATCGAGAATTGCAGGTTGAACGCATGAAACTGAATGAAGAGAAAGTATTATTATTTGCAGATCGTAAGATCGTAGCCTGATTGCTTTGACATCAAAAGCCAGCACACCTCTTATTAGGTGATTACAGTTCCCGGCACCAGTGCTGCGGATTTGGATTTTTATAGTGCGTCGGGACTCTGTCCCCGCGCACTTATTCTTTCAAAGATTCGGATAGAAAAACGTGAGGAATGGTGCCGTCTAGGTGACTCGAACACCCGACCCCCGCATTACGAATGCGGTGCTCTACCAGCTGAGCTAAGACGGCATAACAAGCGATTTACAAACAATACCAAACAATTGCAAACCTTTTGCTGACATGGCGCTGACACGGCAAAGATATCAGCAACATTATATTTCTCTAACCTTTTGACCGTCAAAACACTTTTTGCCACCGACGCCCAGCCGACCCACGCATTACGAATGCGCCGCTCTACCAACTGAGCTAAGACGGCATAACCACAAACACGAGCAGGTCTTTTAGCCAGAAACGGCTAAAAATACAAGGTATTTGAGCAAACGGTTTATCCTACTGATTCATAGTGGTCAAAACCGTGCCATTCATTGGGCGGATGCTTGGGATGCGGAGTAAATCTTATGAATAATGACTCATACACAGGGTTGGCTGGCTATATTAAAATCTAATAACCTATTGTAATAAAGCTTTTTAAACGGAATTTTGCCTGTTGCAGCCATTCTTATGATAATCGTTGGATTTTGACGCCTTCTGGCTTATAAAGCGTGGCTGGGCAAGGCTTGGCCATTCCAGCCATTTATGTAAGAAAGTACCGGCATGAAATTTCTCGACGAGGCAAAGGTCTATATCAAAAGCGGCGACGGCGGCAATGGCTGTATGAGTTTCCGCCGTGAGAAATTTATTCCCCTTGGCGGGCCGGATGGTGGCAATGGCGGGCGTGGCGGCAGTGTGATTGCCGAGTGCGTATCGGGTCTCAATACTCTGATCGATTATCGCTACCAGCAACATTTCAAGGCGAAAAAAGGACAGCATGGTATGGGGTCGAGTTGTTACGGCAAAGGTGCCGACGATCTGATTATGCAATTGCCGGTGGGAACACAGATTTTTGCCGAGGACGGCGAAACGCTGATTGCAGATTTGACTCGGGTTGGGCAGAGAATTGTGATGGCCAAAGGCGGGCAGGGCGGATTGGGCAACGAATGTTTTAAATCCTCGACCAACCAGTCGCCGCGAACAGCAACTCCGGGTGAACCGGGGGAAGAGCAATGGTTGTGGCTGCGTTTGAAGCTGATGTCGAATGCCGGATTGCTGGGCATGCCCAATGCCGGAAAATCGACGTTTCTGGCAGCGGTGTCACGCGCCAAGCCTAAAATCGCCGACTATCCCTTCACCACACTGACCCCGCAGCTGGGTGTTGTCTATGTGGATGAGCGCGAGTTCGTACTCGCCGATATCCCCGGACTGATCGAAGGTGCGCATGAAGGCGTAGGGCTGGGCCTTAAATTTTTAGGCCACGTGGAACGCGCAGGGATTTTACTGCACCTGATCGACGGCACGCAGGAAGACGTGGTGCTGGCCTACAAAACCATTCGCAAGGAACTCAAAGCCTATAGCCCCGAGCTGGCAAAAAAACCGGAACTGGTGGCACTCAACAAGTGCGATGCGCTGACAGAAGATGAGATCAAAGAAAAAGCCGCCGCCTTAAAAAAAGCTAGCAAAAAGAAAATCTGGAAAATTTCCGGCGTGTCGGGTGAAGGCGTGAAGGACGTACTGCGCGAGATGATGAAGGCGATTGACGAAAGTAAAGCGGCGGAAGAAGGCGCAGGCGTATAAAAAGCTGATTTACACGGTGCGCGGGCGTTTTTCCCGTGCCCTGATTTCATAATCCAGCTCCGCTTTGATCTCTTTCGATGGATTACGAATAGTGAGTGTTTCACGCACGATTCTATGTCCCACCTGATGGGATGTCCGCGGCTCGTACGCCAGCAGGCCTTTTTCCAGTGCTTCCAGTAGATCACGTTTTTCTGCAGGAGGCATTTTAGGGTCGGGGAGGCTGATATGATATTCCCCACGTTTGTTGATGACTTGCGATTCTTCTAAAATGCTTTTGGCTGTTTCAATCTGCAATAAACGTTCCATAATTTTAATCGATTTGTCTGCGACTTCAAATCCACTGGGATAATAACCATCAGCAACAGCCATGGCGAGTATGTTGCCTTTGCCGTGTTCGATATTGGCAACAAATTCATTGGTAAGATTATCTTTGCTGCCATCGATAATAGCGGACATGTTGATTCCGTGGGCGATATTATCGGGGGATATTATTTTCCCTTCCTTGTAATGTTTGATAGCCATGGCTTCTTCCATAGCCTGCACATCTTTTTCATCCGTAGGATAGGGGTCTGGATAGGGCTTGAATATACCGTCGGAAGCCAACAGCAGATGTGTTTTTAATGTCGATCTATCCAGACCGTGTTCCGTTACGGCTTCTTGGATGAGTGTGTCGAGTTCAATGACGCCTGTAAAGCGCGGGTTATTACCAATTTGATAGGTGGCTTCGCGTGTCGGTTGTTTATGCAGCGGTGTAGTGAGGGAGTTATATATGACTTCACGTTTGGCATCTTCTCCGGAAGCAATCGACACGGCCACCGATTTTTTACCATCATCTAAAATAATAAAGGCGGGGCTATCGCCGCGGCTGGCAATGCTGATAGTAAAATGCTCAGGGTCGTAGAGTAGAATAGTGCCTGTGCTTCCTCCAGTCTTTCCTTCACTTTCTAATTGATCGGAGGTGGCTGTGGCAACCTGTGTTGCAGCTATCATGGCGATGTTGAGGAGTTCTTTCAGGCGTTTGGGTGCTACTTTGGGAAGTTCGGCAACAAATCCTCTGTCATGCTGAAGGGGTTCATCGTTAGCATCGCGGTACTTAGTGTTGGGATTAGGATTAATGGAGAAATGCACTTCATGTCCCCCCATCACTTTTTGTATAAGCTGGGTCTCCGTCTGGCCTTCATTCCAAATGGGCATTGGCCCTCCTGATGTATGGGCATTCAGTGGTTCATGGTCCCCAGTATACCCATTAAATATGATTAATGCATTAATGAATTGGGTAATAGAAATGAAAATAACCAAGAAAAACAATATGATAAAATACAGTGAACGGAGTATCGACATTTTGGGTGCCTGTGTTAATGGTGAACCCTCTGAAATCACTAACAATGGTTGTCACCTCCTGCCATGCTCGCAAAAGCCAAACGTATTGTCATTAAAGTAGGTTCCTCGCTCTTAACCGATGAGGTGAAAGGCAGTGTGCGTGAGGGCTGGCTGGCCGCCCTTGCCGACGACATCAGTGCCGCCCGCGCGCAGGGAAAGGAAATCGTCATCGTCACATCCGGTGCTATTGCGCTCGGGCGTTTACAGCTTGGCCTCAAAGCCAAAGCCCCATTGCATCTGGAAGAAAAACAGGCAGCTGCCGCTTGTGGTAATATCGCCCTATTTTCTGCATGGGCAGCTGCTCTTGGCCGTCACGGGTTGAAGGTTGCACAATTGCTTCTGACGGCCGAAGACAGTATCGAGCGCGACCGTTATCTCAATGCCCGCAACACGATTGATACGCTGCTGGAGTTAGGGGCGATTCCCATCATCAACGAAAATGACACGGTGGCGACCGCTGAAATCCGCTTCGGCGACAATGACCGTTTGAGCGCCCGCATCGCTCAGATGGCGGGTGCCGATCTGTTGATTTTATTCTCCGATATTGATGGCCTCTACAGTGCTGATCCTACCACAAATCCGGACGCGAAATTCTTCCCCGAGGTGAATGAAATTACGCCAGCCATCGAGCGTATGGCGGGTGGTGTATCGTCTGGTGTGGGTACGGGCGGCATGGTGACCAAGCTGGCCGCGGCTAAAATTGCCATGAGTGCAGGATGCCACATGATTATTGCCCGTGGAACAATCAATCATCCGCTCCAGGCGTTGATGCAAGGCGGTATATGCACGCGTTTTATTGCGTCCGGAAGCCCGCTGTCGGCACGCAAGCACTGGATTGCCGGTTCACTCCATCCGGCGGGCAGCATTACGGTTGATGACGGTGCGGCCAAAGCGCTGAAATCCGGTAAAAGTTTGCTTCCTGCGGGGGTGGTTGCGGTTGAGGGCGAGTTTGACCGCGGCGATGCGGTACTGATTCGGAATTTACAACATGTAACCATTGGCAGAGGACTGATTTCCTATTCGTCCGAGGATGCGCGGCGCATTCAGGGTAAACAGAGTCAGGATATTGAATCCATCATCGGGTTTAAGCGGCGTGATGTGCTTATCCACCGTGATGACATGGTGCTGGAATAAATAATCAAAACATTGAATAAACGCAATTTATTGGCTATCGTAGGCTAATGATAGATATCTGTGTGCGAATAGATTATAATAGGTGGCTATGAAATCGAAAGTCGTGACCCTCAATAGTGAAATTCATGAGCAGATGCAGGCGATTGGGCATCGTGCCCGCGCGGCCTATGCTATTACTGCCGATGCCTCCAACCAGCAAAAAGACATGGCGCTGGTGAAGGCTGCTGCTGCCTTGCGTGATAACATGGCAAAAATCCTTGAAGCGAACGCCGAGGACATTGAATTTGCCAAAGGTAAAAAACTCGATCCCGCGCAGATCGACCGCCTGACACTGGATAAAAAACGCATAGAAGCAATGGCAGCAGGGTTGGAAACGGTCGTCACGCTTCCTGATCCGGTGAATAAAAAACTCGATGAGTGGACGCGCCCGAACGGCCTCGTCTTGCAACGTGTGAGCATTCCGCTTGGGGTGATCGGCATTATTTATGAATCACGCCCGACGGTGACGGCGGATGCGGCGGCACTCAGTTTAAAAGCGGGTAACGCCAGCATTTTACGCTGCGGTTCGGAATGTATTTTATCGTCCAAGGCCATTATCGCCTGCCTGCATGAAGGCCTCAAGGCTGCGGGCCTGCCCATCGAAGCGATTCAGCTGGTGCCCACGCGTGACCGCGCGGCGGTGGGTGAAATGCTGACCATGGTCGGGCTGATTGATATTATCGTTCCGCGCGGTGGCAAGTCGCTGACCAAGCGCGTGGTGGAAGAAAGCCGTATCCCTACCATCCAGCATCTGGACGGCAATTGCCACACCTACATCCATAAAAAAGCCGATCTTAAAATGGCGCTGAAGGTACTCATGAATGCCAAGATGCGTCGTGTCAGCATTTGCGGAGCGACCGAGTCGCTTTTGATTGATGAGGCGGTTGCCGAAAAAATACTGCCACCTCTTGCTGACGCGCTGGCGGAAGCAGATTGTGAAATGCGTGGGGATGACAAGTCGCGTAAACTCGACAAGCGCATCACGAAAGCGACTGACGAGGATTGGGACACCGAATATCTCGCCCCGATTATTTCTATCAAGCTGGTAAAGGATGTCGATGAGGCGATTGACCACATCAACCGCCATGGCTCGCACCACACCGAAGCGATCATCACCAAGGACATGAAAGCGGCGCGTGCGTTCCTGCGCCGTGTCGATAGCGCGATTGTCATGCACAATGCCTCGACCCAGTTCGCCGATGGTGGTGAATTTGGCTTTGGCGCGGAAATCGGCATTTCCACAGGGCGTTTGCATGCTCGCGGGCCGGTGGGTGCGGAGCAGCTAACAACCTATAAATACGTTATTTACGGTTCTGGCCAGACACGCGCCTGAGCTGGCTCGCTGCCTAATCCAAAATTAATGATTATATGGGAAGATGGTATCATCATCTAACCTCAAAACATTCCAGAAAAACCATGCAAACCGCCATCAATCCCACCACCGGTGAGGTCATTCAGACCTATCCAGACCACACACCCGAGCAAGTGCAGCAGATCATCGCGCAGTCGCACGAATGTTTTTTGAAGTGGAGACGCATTTCGATTCCGGAACGTTCCGCCGCACTCAAAAAAGTACATGCGGTGATTATGGCGAATAAAGCGAAATATGGGCGCATTATTAGCGAAGAAATGGGCAAAACGCTCAAAGAAGCGGTCACCGAAGTTGAAAAATGTGCCTCTGCCGCTAATTATTTCGCTGAAAACGGCCTAAAACTCCTCGCTGATGAGCATATCGTCACCGAATACAGCAAAAGCTATGTCAGCTTTCAGCCATTGGGCATTATTTTCGGTGTGATGCCGTGGAACTTTCCGTTCTGGCAGGTGCTGCGTTTTGCATTGCCATCCCTCATGGCCGGAAATGTAGGCATTTTAAAACACGCCTCCAACACCCCCGCCTGCGCGCTGGCGATTGAATCGATTTTCAAAGAGGCTGGACTACCGGAACACGCATTCCGCTCGTTGTTGATTCCCGGAAGCCGCGTGGAAGAAGTCATATCGAACCCGAAAATAGTAGCGGTAACGCTGACGGGCAGCACACCGGCAGGTAAATCGGTGGCGGCACTATCAGGGAAGTATCTGAAGAAGACAGTGCTGGAGCTGGGCGGCAGCGATGCCTATTTGATACTGGAAGATGCCGACATTGACCACGCGATTAAAACCATTGCCGCAAGCCGGATGCTCAATTGCGGCCAGTCCTGCGTGTCGGCGAAACGGTTGATCGTCCATGAAAGTCTGAAGGAACGTTTTGAACGTGGAATCGTCGAGATATTTTCGAAGCAAACCATTGGTAATCCGCTGGACGAGGCTACGAATGTCGGGCCGATGTCACGCGCGGATCTGCGTGACGAACTGCATGAACAGGTTCAGCGTTCGATTGCGGCGGGGGCAAAATGTTTGCTCGGTGGCAAGGTGCCGGAAGGCAAGGGCGCATTCTACCCGCTGACGGTGTTGAGTGATGTGAAAAAAGGTACACCGGCCTATATGGAAGAAATGTTTGGCCCCGTGGCCGTCATTATTCCAGCGAAGGACGAGCTGGACGCGATTACGATTGGCAATGATTCGGTGTTTGGCTTAGGCGGGGCGGTGTTCTCGAAAGATGTGGCGCGCGCCGAGAGGATTGCACGCGAGTGGATGGAATCGGGCGCGTGTTTCGTCAACATGATGGTGCGTTCCGACCCGAGGATGCCGTTTGGCGGCATCAAGGAAAGCGGGTACGGGCGCGAGCTGTCGGCGTATGGCATGCGCGAGTTCGTGAACATCAAGACCATCATAGTCGCCTGATTTTCAAGCTTTTTCCATTTTTACGCATTATAGGGTTGTGAAATGCCGAATAATCGGTATTTTTTGCCAGCATAGCTCTTGTTTAAGAGAGTGGATATATTGTGGAAGTGTGGCCGAGTGCCATTAGCTTGCGCGAGCAAGCGAAGTTTTTTATAAGATTAACCACTCGCTGTGAGGTGGGTGGGGTTATAGTGGAAGTGTGGCCGAGTGGTTTAAGGCACTAGTCTTGAAAACTAGCGAGGGTGCAAGCTCTCCGTGAGTTCGAATCTCACCGCTTCCGCCAACATATTGTTATTTACGGTTTTGGTTCCACTAGCGAACTCATATCGACTATCTTTTGAAATTGCGTCAGGAACTCAGGGTGATGGAGCGCGAGGTATTTTACGACCCGCGTATTATTGAGCAGTGTGCTAAGGTAGGTTTTGGCGAGGGTATCTTCGGCCTTAAGCTATCGTTCTGCCTGTTTTCACCCCTACTAAAGCAATCGCCCCAAATTTTTTCTTCAATACATCGTCTACGCATTGCATTCCCAGCCGGATGCAAGCTTCCCCATCCTTGCCAACGGCAGTGGCAGCGGCGGTGACTTCATTTGCTTCCACATCAAGACGTTCTTGAAATGCCGCCTTGTCCTTCGGGTAGGTAAAGCCCGAGTCCCCAGTGCGGTAGGCAAGGTAAGAAACAGTAAAATCAAATATCTTCGTTGCGAGCACCTGCTCATTTAAAGGGCCTTTGAAACGGCTCGGGAGACCCTGTTGCTGCATCGCATGAGGCAGTCTTTTACCCAGCGTCAGAAATGCCAGTGTAGCAAGGCTCGTCTGCTTGCCATCTGGAAACACCGGCAATTCATCAGATAGCGGTAGGGGATCGGGATATGAGCGTTTCATATAAGTGGACCTCCTGAAGTGCACCCAAGCATGAGCCTTGGGAACCATAAGGCAGAATTATCGCATAATTTCCCTGTTAATTCACTGCCAAACAGTGAATAGATGTCAGAGGCAGGTTCGCAGCAGACTATCTCCACCGCCAAATCTTTCGCTACTAGCGTTGGCGGCTCTTATTTTCAAGGGATTTAGTATGTTTAATTTACGCGCCATTCCAGCCCCCCTTTCAGCCCCCCCTTTAGTTCCCGCTTAGGGTAAAACAGCGGGGGCCATACAAAAATACCCACAAACCAATTGCAATGCAAGCTTATGATAATGAAAGGAAAAATCAAACAGTGGCGAATATCGGCGAATCGCGATAAACATGAGTTAGGCGGCCACCGCTTCCGCCACATATAAAACAAGCCCCCCCAAGGGCTTTTTTTGTATGTGGCTTGTGTGGTAGGAGATGAGAACGTAGTTCGTAAATTTTGCAGGAAGCAAAATTTGACGGTATAGCCGCCCGAAGGGAGCGAAGCCAGTAGGCGAGCGTCAATCTCACTTCTCCGCTATTTTTAGTTGGGTTTATTAAAACCCTCTGAGTTCGAATCTCAGTCTCGGCTCACGTAGGTTCGCAAATAGTATTTCCCTTTTTAAAGCCGCCGAGATATAGGCCATGAGTCAATCTTACCCACACTCCAAACAGGAACACCATGAAACTCATCGTCCTTAATCTCCCGCGTACCTTCAGCGAAAATGATCTCGCGAAGCTGTTTAAAACCTACGGCAATATCAAAGGCTGCAACATCGTGATGGACGAGAAGACGAGCGCGTCGAAAGGCTTCGGCTTTGTCGAGATGGCGCTTGCGCATGAGGGCGAAAAGGCCATGAACGCACTCAACGGCCACATGGTCGACCAGAGAAAAATCCGCGTAAAACTTTCCACCAAAGCATGACGCAGCAGCCGAACAATCCGCTGCACGGGGTGACGCTGAAGGCGATCGTGGAAACGCTGGTGGAGCAGCATGGCTGGGAAAAACTCGGCCAGCTGATTGACATACGCTGCTTTACCCATGACCCCAGCGTGAAGTCGTCTCTGACATTTCTGCGTGCCACGCCGTGGGCGCGGACGAAGGTGGAAGAGCTATATGTGCGCGCTTTGCCGAAAGGCTAAGCGGGTGGCTTAGTGGGTTGCGGCTGCGTCGGCGTGAATGGTTTCTGCAACGGCAGACTGCATGAGCATGTGGCCAACGATTGGCGGCAGACCCAACATTAGTACAAGAGCCACCAGCATCCAGATGCCGTTATAATTCTTTTCAGATGTCATACACTTCTCCCAAAGTTAATAGTTAGGAGTAAGCGTCCTGTGCATACCGGAGCCGTGAACCGACCCTCGTCTGTTCTTTTAATAATATTCCCAGCACCTGCGGCTGTCAATAAATACTCTTGCGGCAGGGGCGTTCCTCGATTACTCCTAACCTATCAAACTAACAGGAGAATCGCCATGGCACGTAAACATAGCCCTATCAAAATCATAGTATTACTGGCGGTGGCGCTGGGGGTCGGGTATGTCGCCCTCAATTTCGGCAGCCTGCTGACGCGCACGGCGGAGAAAATCGCCAGTGACGCACTCGGCGTGAAAGTCACCATCGGCAGCATCGACGTGTCGCTGTCGGACAAGAAAGTCACCGTGCGTAAAGTCGAGATAGCCAACCCGCCCGGATACAGCAAGCCTAATGCCATGACGGTGGAGTCTATCCTGATCGGGCTGAATACGGCGAGCAAACAGCTCATCGATTTCAACGATATTCAGGTGAAGGGCTCGGTGGTGAATCTGGAAGTGAACGAAAAGGGCATGAACCTGAATGACCTGAAGGCGCTGGCTGGCCGGAAAAAACAAAAAGAAAGCGTTGGCAGTGAACAAATCCGCGTGATCGTGCAGCATATGGTGATTGACGCGTCCACCATCAACCCTACCATTACCCTGATTAAAGGCGATATCCCGCCGATCCACATGCCGGCGGTGAATGTGTCGGGTATCGGTACGGGCGGGGGAGTCAACGCCGGTGATGCGATTGGTCAGGTGCTGACCCAGTATTTATCCGAAGTGCAAAAAAGCGCGCGTGACGGCGGTATGCTCAACGGCCTTCCGAACCAGCTGGGGGATGTGAAAAAGACCATCGATAATGCCGCGGGTAAGCTCAAAGGATTGCTTAGGTAGGCGTGCGTAGCTGCACAACGTTTTGCATTCAAAAGCCGTATACGTTACATGAGTTACTATGAACAACGATTTTCTCTTTAGTGTGTTTGTGTTTCTCGCGGCGGCGTGCATCGTTGTGCCGTTGGCTAGCCGTGTGCGCATGGGGTCGGTTCTGGGGTATCTGGCGGCGGGGGTGCTGGTCGGGCCGTATGGGTTCCGGTTGATCGGTAATGCCGAGCAGGTGATGCATTTTGCCGAGTTCGGTGTGGTGATGATGCTGTTTGTCATCGGGCTTGAACTGGAACCGGTCATGCTGTGGCGGATGCGTAAATCCATCGTCGGGCTCGGCGGGTTGCAGGTGGCGGTTACGAGTGTGGCATTTGCAGCCGTTGGAACTGCGCTTGGTTTTAGCTGGCAGGTGAGTCTGGTGGTGGGCATGGCGCTGTCGCTGTCGTCGACGGCGTTGGTGTTACAGATGCTGAACGAAAAAAATCTGATGAACACGCATGTGGGTGAAACCTCGTTTTCCGTCCTGTTGTTTCAGGACATTGCCGTCATTCCGATTCTGGTGATCATTCCGCTGCTGGCTGTGGAAGGGCAGGTGCCTGTGGCTTCTTCACACGACATGTTCTCGGGCATGTCGGGCTGGGCGCACGCGCTGCTGGTGGCGCTGGTGATCGGGATGGTGGTGGCACTGGGGCGGTATTTTTCGCGGTACCTGTTTCATTTTATTGCCAAGACCAACCTGCGGGAAATTTTCACCGCTACATCGCTGATGCTGGTGGTGGGGATTACGCTGCTGATGCAGCTGGTGGGGGTGTCGCCGGCGCTGGGGGCGTTCGTGGCGGGGCTGGTGCTTGCCAATTCGCAGTATAAACACACGCTCGAAACCGATATCGAGCCGTTCAAGGGATTACTGCTGGGGTTGTTTTTTATCTCGGTGGGCATGGGCATGAACTTCACCCTGTTCGCGCAACAACCGGTGACGCTGATGGCGGCGCTGGCCATTGTGATTGCCGTGAAAGCCATGATCTTATTCACCCTTGGCCGCTGGTTCAAAATCGGGGCCATGCATAATATCGGCTTTGCGTTCGCGCTGTCGCAGGGCGGGGAATTCGCCTTCGTGCTGTTCCAGTTTTCCGGTGCGCTGAATATTCTCTCGGCTCAGCAGGTGGCGTTTTTAACGCTGCTGGTGGCGCTGTCGATTGTGTCCACGCCGATTCTGATGTTTTTCTATTCGCGTTATATCACACCGCGTTTCATGAGTCTGCTGCCGGACCATGCCTATGATGTCATCGAGGAAAAAAATCCAATTATTCTTGCAGGATTTGGCCGCTTCGGCCAGATCATCGGGCGGTTCATTGGCGGGCAGGGAATTAAACTGACCGTGCTTGAAAATAATCCCGACCAGATCGAGATGCTGCGCAAGTTCGGTTTCAAAGGCTATTTCGGTGATGCCTCGCGGCTTGACCTGTTGCATAGTGCCGGTGCTGCGCAGGCACGTATACTGGTGGTGGCGGTGGATGATGCGGATGTGTGCCTGAAAATTGTCACGCTCGCACGCGAGAATTTCCCACACCTTAAAATATTTGCCCGTGCGCGCAACCGCCGCCATGCCTATGAGCTGCACAAAGCAGGTGTTGATTATTTCAAACGCGAAACATTTGACTCTTCGCTTGCCATGGCACAGGAAATTATGGTGACTCTCGGCTTTAGAGAGTCAGATATGAACTATAAAGCCTCACGATTTTTACGCCATGATGAGTCGGTGCTACGTAAATCGTTTGAGTTTTTTGACAGCGAGCCTGATCTCATTAGTTTTGCGCGCCAGTCACGCGGCGAACTGGAGCGTATTTTACAGGAAGACAGTGTCAGTAATGATGAAAAAGTGGCTTGAGCCAAGTTGCATTTTGACAATCATGGCCTGCATGATAAGCTGCCAAAAAATAATACAAGGTGAAAAACTATGGAAATCAAAGTCAAAGACAGTAACGGCGCAACGCTGGCCGAAGGCGATAGCGTGCAGGTGATAAAAGACCTGAAGGTAAAAGGTACCTCGGTGACGCTGAAGCGCGGCACGGTCATCAAGAATATTCATCTGACTGATGACGAAGAGAATATCGAGTGTAATGCCGAAAAAGTAAAAGGTTTGGTGCTCAAAACCTGCTTCCTGAAAAAAGTCAGCTAACTTTATTCTTTTGAGGTGATCTCCATGCTGCAAAGGAATTTTGGCAATCTAGGCATAATTCGGTCTGTATGATAAATTCACTGATAGTCCGGCCAAGGCTTTTAATTGCGACGGTGGTTGGCGTGGCATCGTGGTTTGTATTGCCTGAACATATGCGCGAGGCTACGCGCCTTCTTGTTGCGTGGGATTTCGGCACCGCATTGTATATTATTCTCGTCGCGCTGATGATTATGCAATCCACCACGGAAAAAATACGCTGCCGCGCTGCTGCACAGGACGAAGGGCAAATACTTATTCTGATGCTTACCATCTTTACCGGTATCGCAAGTTTGGCGGCGATTGTGGTGGAGCTTTCCACCGCGAAGGAACTGCACGGGATTCTACGCACGATCCATATCGGATTGGCGGGAGTGACGGTGTTTTTGTCGTGGACATTTATGCAAACCATGTTCGCGTTGCACTATGCCCATGAATTTTACATGGAAGAGAATGGAAAAATTGTCGAGGGACTCGAATTTCCCGCCGGCTGCCACACACCGGATTACTGGGATTTTATCTATTTTTCCTATGTGATTGGCACGGCTGCCGCGACGGCGGATATTAATGTTACGTCAAGCCTGATGCGTAGAATTGTTACCCTGCATTGCATGGTTTCTTTTTTCTTCAATACAACGGTTCTGGCCTTGACCGTCAATATTGGTGCAAGTTTGTTTGGGTAAACGTATGATGAAATACCTGATGCTAGGAATGCTTGGTGTTGTCGTATCAGCCAATGCGGCGGGCGCTAGTGAACGGCATGTTATTATGTGGGAAGGGCAGAAGCGCTCCTATGAGATGGTTATCCCTGACCACGCAAAGCGTCTGCCGCTGGTGATTTTGTTGCATGGGCACCATATTAATCCCGAAATTATCTTAAAAGCGGGAAATTTCCCCTTCCTAGCCTTCAGGGAGCCTTTTGTGCTTGTGGCTCCTGAAGGAATGAACCGTACATGGAATGACGGACGTTCGGTGATGGAGGATGGGCAACCACCATCAACGGCCGATGATGTTGGATTTATTATTAAAATCATTGAATTGCTTGATAGTAGCCGCTCTCTTATTAATCCAAAGCGAATCTATGTTGTTGGTGTTTCCAATGGCGGGCTCATGACACTGAGGTTAGCGTGCGAACGTCCGGATGTATTTGCTGCCGCGGCGGTTGTGAGCGCTACTATGCCCGAAGCACTCCCTCATCATTGCCGTGCCAAACCCATATCGATCTTGTTTATGCTTGGTACCGAAGATCCTATAATACCGTGGCATGGCGGGGATATCATGAAAGGCAATAAAGTCGATCCCATGCTATCGGGACCTGATACCGTGGCGTGGTGGGTAAAACATAACAATTGCAATGAGCGGGTTGTTTATGATGTGCCACACATTGAAGATGACGATGATACGACTGTTACACATATATTCTATAAAGATTGTGCGGACTCTAAGTCTGTCGAATTTTATCGTATCAATGGTGGGGGGCATGAATGGCCGCAGTTTGGCACGCAAAGACGCATGGCTTTGCCTAAAGTCTCTGCGCATGGCAAAGTGAACGGCGATATTGATCCAGCGGAAGTGATATGGGCCTTCTTTAAGCGCCAGTAGACGAATGAGTAAAGCCTTTATGAAAGAGACGGATAATGATGATGAGGCAGATGAAATCGAATCATCATCAGTAGCTCTTAAAAATTATATGACCCCATCCGGCTTTGCTGCGTTACAGGCAGAGCTTAAACATCTGCAACGGGAAGAACGTCCCAAGGTGGTTGAAATTGTAGCATGGGCGGCGGGTAATGGCGACCGTTCGGAAAATGGGGATTATATTTACGGTAAAAAACGCCTGCGGGAAATTGACCGCCGCCTGCGCTATCTGGGTAAAGCGCTAAGAACTGCGGAACTGGTGGATCCCAAGCGTCAGCAGGGATTGGACAAAGTATTCTTTGGTGCCACCGTGACCTACGCCACATCCGATGGTACAGAACATAGGGTGATGTTGGTGGGTTTAGATGAGGCGGACTTAAAACAAAGTAAAATCAGCTGGATATCGCCTATTGCCAAGGCGTTGATGAAATCGCAGGTGGGGGATGTGGTGGAGTTTCGCACTCCTTCAGGGAGTGAAACGCTGGAGGTATTACATATCAAATATAAGTTGGATTGATTTCGTATAATTGTTGCCCTCTTACCGTAAAATCCAGTATACTCAGCCGCGTTTTATAAAAATTACAATAATTATTTCAATATGATAAAGTTTAGGCAACCTGCTCGCTCTTCCTATCTCATAACACTACGCTCCTTCTCACACTGGCTGAAACGCAAGCCTTTGGTTATGGCTGCTGTCGTTGCTGGTTTGGGGTACTGGCTTTTTTTTGCTGGCGGCAGTGGCAAGGACCACAAAAAGCAGGATATACCCGTCACTATTGCGAAAGCGGTGCAAAAAGAGGTGCCAGTCTATCTTGATACGCTAGGAACGGTGCAGGCCTATAACACTGTAACGTTACACTCGCAGATTGATGGTCGTCTGGAATCGGTATTGTTTCAGGAAGGTCAGGACGTACATGTCGGTGATGTGCTGGCGAAAATTGATCCGCGCACGTATCAGGCGCAATACGATCAGGCGATGGCTAACAAGGCCAAAGATCAGGCGCTGCTGGATAATGCGAACCGCGATCTGAACCGTTACCAGACATTGGGCAAAAGCGTATCCGACCAGACGAGAGATACCCAGCATTCCACCGTTCACCAGCTGGAAGCTGTCGTGGCGGCAGATCAGGCGGCGGTTGATAATGCCAAGGCACTGCTAAGCTACACCGTGATTAGCGCTCCGATTGACGGGCGCACAGGGATTCGTCAGGTAGATGCAGGCAATATTGTCCGTGCGGGTGATGCAAATGGGTTGGTGGTGCTGACGCAATTGCAGCCTATTTCCGTAGTATTTAGTTTGCCGCAACAAAACCTTCCTGTCATCAACGAGCAGATTAATGCCGGAAAAATACTCAAGGTGATGGCGATGGATGCCGACAACCGTGAGGCGGTCGATAACGGAACCCTTGATCTGGTAGATAACCAGATTGACCAGAACACCGGTACCATCCGCCTGAAATCCACATTCCCGAATGCGAAGCGTTCGTTGTGGCCGGGTGGATTTGTGAATGTGCGTTTGCTGGTAACAGTGCGCGAACATGCGGTGGTGATACCAGCATCAGCGGTGCAGCGCGGCCCAAAAAACACGTATGTATTTTTGTATAAAGCGGAAGACAACACCGTGTCGATCAAACCCGTCAAGGTTGCGATGATGCAGGATCAGGATGCTGTGATCGATGAAGGCATCGCTGAAGGCGATCAGGTGGTGACGGACGGTATTGCCAAGCTTCAGGAAGGCTCACATGTCAGCCTGCCCGAAGTTAAAAGCAACGAGACAAAAGATGCGCCTAAAGAAGGCAGCAAAGAGGAAGAGAAAAAACCTAAATCTCATCCTAAAAAAGGATAGAAAAACCATGAACGTCTCCGCACCGTTCATTGCCCGTCCGGTTGCAACGTGGCTTCTGGCTATTGCCCTGATGCTGACGGGGATTTTGGGATACAGCAACCTTCCGGTATCTGCGTTGCCACAGGTGGACTTCCCTACCATTCAGGTAACAACCCAGTTGCCAGGGGCAAGCGCCGAGACCATGGCATCGCTGGTGACGACTCCGCTGGAGCGGCAATTCGGGCTTATCGCCGGACTGAGTTCCATGCTTTCAACCAGCTCGGAAGGCCTGAGTGCGATTACGCTGCAGTTCGACCTAAGCAAAAATATCGACGTGGCTTCCGAGGATGTGCAGGCGGCGATTAACGCGGCTAAAGGCGTGTTGCCGGTGAATCTTCCTTATCCACCGGCCTACTCTAAAGTGAATCCTGCCGACCCACCGGTGATGACTCTTTCCCTCACCTCGGAAACCCTGCCTATGACCACCGTCAACGACATCGCCGATACGCTTCTGGCGCAGAAGCTGTCGCAGGTGACAGGGGTCGGGCGTGTGCTGACTGAAGGTGGGCAGCGCCCTGCGTACCGCGTGCAGATTGATCCGGCGCGGCTTTCGGCGTATAACATCAGCATCGAAGATGTCCGCAATGTGCTGGCCAAAGCCAACGTGAATTTTCCCAAAGGCAGTTTTGACGGGCCGCTGCAATCGCTGACGCTGGGGGTTAATGACCAGATTGACAGCGCCGATACGTTCCGTTCGCTGGTGATCGCCACGCATAACGGCAATGTGGTGCGCGTGCGTGATGTTGGCGACGTGGTCGAAAGCGTCGAGAATATCAAAGTGGGTGGTTGGGTGGCGGGTAAACCCGCTGTCATTGTCGATATCCAGAAACAACCCGGTGCCAATATTGTCGCGACCGTGGAGCGCATCAAGCAGGCATTACCACAGCTGGTCAGTTCTATTCCCTCAGGCATCAAGCTGGATATCCTTGCCGACCGCACCGAGACGATACGCTCTTCCGTAGCCGACGTGCAGTTCACGCTGGTGCTGACAATTGTGCTGGTGATTGGTGTGATTTACCTGTTTTTACGTTCGCCGCGTGCGACGTTTATTCCGGGGGTGGCGTTACCGCTGTCACTGATAGGCACCTGCGGCATCATGTATTTATCCGGCTTCAGCCTTGATAATCTGTCGCTGATGGCGCTAACGATTGCATCGGGTTTTGTGGTGGATGATGCGATTGTGATGATTGAAAATATTGTCCGCTATATTGAAAAGGGTGAAAAACCCATGGATGCGGCGTTCAAGGGCGCGAAGGAAATTGGCTTTACGGTGATATCGCTGACCATATCCTTGGTGGCAGTGTTTATTCCGTTGCTGTTCATGTCGGGGATTGTTGGAAGATTGTTCCGCGAGTTTGCGCTGACGCTGACCATTGCCGTGCTGGTGTCGATGGTGGTGTCGCTGACGCTTACGCCGATGATGTGCGGGCATATGTTGCGTGCGGGCACGTTACGTCACGAAGAACATGAGGACGATCTGTTTTCGCGCGTGCGCCGCTGGTATGAAAAAACGCTGAGGTGGGTGTTGCGCCATCAGCGCGCCACCTTATGGGTGGTGCTGGCGACCTTTGTGCTGACCGTGGTGTTGTATGTGGTGGCTCCCAAGGGATTCCTGCCGCAACAGGATACCGGACAGATTATCGCCACGACCGATGCGGCAGAAACGGTTTCCTTTCCCGAGATGAGCCGCTTGCAACACAAGGTGGCGGAGATTATTCAGGCTGACGAAGACGTGTCGGGTGTGGCTTCCTTCCTTGGGGTAGGCACCATCAACATCACGCCCAACAGCGGGCACATCACGATTGTGCTTAAACCCCGTAAACAGCGTGTTTCGGCGCAGCAGGTGGCGGCACGACTGACACAGAAGCTTTCGCAGGTGGTGGGTATTTCCGTGCATATGCAACCGGCGCAGGACATTCAGATAGGCGCGCGCGTCAGCCGTACACAATATCAATATACACTCACCGATCTGGATGCGGTGGAGCTTTCGCAGTGGACGGAGCGTGTGCTTGCTAAAATAAAAACGCTGCCCATGATTACCGATGTCGCCACCGACCAGCAGGAAAGCGGATTAAAAGCGGATATCCAGATCGACCGTGATCAGGCTTCACGCCTCGGGATTTCCACGCAGGCGATTGACGACACGTTGTATGATGCGTTTGGCCAGCGGCAGATTTCTACCGTCTACACACAGGTCAACCAGTATCATGTCATCATTGAAGTGGCTCCGAATTTCCAGCGTGATCCGGCGTCGCTGTCCAGCCTGTATGTGCGTTCGGCGAATGGTATGCTGGTGCCGATTGGCTCATTTGCTATGGTTCGTTTCCTGCCCGCACCGCTGACGGTTACCCATCAAGGGCAGTTTCCGCAGGTGACGTTAAGCTTCAATCTGGCGGCAGGAGCCAGCCTTGGCAGCGCGATTGACGCGATCGACCGCGCACAGGCAGAGCTGGGTATGCCTGATACGATTGCCGGAAATTACAGTGGTGATGCGGCGGAATTTCGCCTGTCGCTGGCGAGCGAGCCTTTGCTGATTTTTGCTGCCATTCTGGTTATCTACATCGTGCTGGGAGTGCTGTACGAAAGCACCATTCATCCGCTCACGATTTTATCTACGCTGCCATCGGCAGGTATAGGTGCATTGCTGGCATTGATTGTTACGGGCAATGATTTATCGCTGGTGGCGCTGGTGGGCATTTTATTGCTGATGGGTATCGTCAAGAAAAACGCGATCATGATGATCGACTTTGCCCTTCAGGCCGAACGTGACGAGGGCCTGTCGCCAACGGATGCGATTTTTAAAGCCTGCCTGTTGCGTTTCCGTCCGATCATGATGACGACCATGGCGGCATTGCTGGGCGCGGTGCCGCTGGCGTTTGACCATGGTATCGGTTCGGAATTGCGCCGTCCGCTGGGTATTTCCATTGTGGGTGGACTGGTGTTGTCGCAGATGCTGACGCTTTACACCACGCCAGTGATCTATCTGGCGATGGAACGCCTGAAGCAACGCTTTGCCCCTACGCCGCCGCAACATGCGCAGGAGCTGCCTTCATGAGCCTGTCCGAACTGTTTATCCGCCGTCCGGTGGGGACAACATTGTTGGCGCTGGGGATTTTTTTAAGTGGTGCGATGGCGTTTATGTATTTGCCGGTAGCGCCGCTGCCGCGTGTTGATTTTCCTATCGTCAACGTATCTGCGAAACTACCCGGGGCTGACCCGACCACCATGGCGGCGACGGTGGCGTCTCCCTTGGAGCGCCGGTTGGGGCAGATTGCTGGTGTGTCCGAACTTACTTCGGTCAGCACGCAAGGCAACACCAACGTCACCGCCATGTTTGATTTTGATCGTGAGATTGAAGGGGCCGCGCGTGATGTGCAGGCGGCGATCAATACCTCGGGCACAGATCTTCCGGTCGACCTGCCCAATCCGCCGACCTACCGTAAGCTGAATCCTTCCGACGCACCGATTCTGATTCTTGCCGTTACGTCCTCGGTGTTACCGCTCAGTAAACTCTATGATGCGAGTGATGCGATTCTGTCACAGCGTATTTCGCAGATTGAAGGCGTGGCGGATGTGACCGTCAACGGTGCGGATAAGCCCGCTGTGCGCGTTCAGGTCAATCCGCAGGCGCTGGCGGCGACAGGGCTTGATCTGGAAGATGTGCGCAGCATACTTTTCAAGGCCAATGTCGATCAGGCCAAGGGTGGATTCGAAGGCCTTTTGCAATCCAACATCATTGGCAGTAATGACCAGCTCACCAAAGCCTCGCAATATGCACCTCTGATCGTCAATAGCTCGGCAGGCAACGTGCTGCGGCTTTCCGATATCGCCATTGTCAGAGACAGCGTGGAAAATAACCGTCAGGGCGGTTGGTATAATCTTGGAAAGGCCGTTATTATTATCATTCGCAAGCAGGCGGATGCGAACGTCATCGAAACGGTGGAGCGTATCAAATCCATCCTGCCGCAGCTGGAAGCGTGGATGCCTAAAGGTTCCACCCTGTCGATTCTGGCAGACCGCACACAGACCATTCGTGCCAGCGTGCATGATGTAGAAGTGACGTTGGTGATTTCGGTCATACTGGTGGTGTTGGTGGTGTTATTTGCGTTGGGGCGTTTTACGCCCACACTTGCAGCATGCATTACTGTGCCGCTGTCTTTGGCGGCAACGTTTAGTGTGATGTGGCTGCTGGGCTATAGCCTCGATAATATTTCGCTGATGGCGCTGACAGTGTCTGTCGGGTTTGTGGTGGATGATGCGATTGTGATGATCGAAAACATTACCCGCCATGTCGAGGCAGGCGACCCACCGCTGGAAGCCGCGATCAAAGGAGCCAAGGAAATTAGTTTCACGGTTATTTCCATCAGCATTTCGCTGATTGCGGTGTTTATTCCGCTGCTGTTTATGGGTGGGATTATCGGGCGTATGTTCCGTGAATTTTCGGTAACGCTGTCCGTCGCGGTGGCGGTGTCACTTTTAATTTCCCTGACAGTCACACCCACTCTCTATGCGCACCTGATGGTGTGGCGGCGCAAACACGGGCATCCCACCAAGACTGTTGCCCACATGGGTGAACGGCTCTTTGATGCCATGCAGCGCGTGTATGAAAAAGGGCTTACATGGGCTTTGGCGCGTGAACGTTTCATGCTGCTGGTGATGATGGCGACGATTGTACTCACCATCTTGATGTATTACGGCTCACCGAAAGGTTTTATCCCGCAGCAGGATACTGGCATGGTGATGGGCACCAGCGAAGCGCGCATTGATGTGTCGTCCAAGCAGATGATCAACAAGCAGATGGAAGCCAACGCCATTGTGCTGGCTGATCCGGCGGTAGAATCGCTGGCATCGTTTATTGGTGCAGGCCGTGGGCCGAACACGCAGAATCAGGGCAGCATGTTCATTACTCTCAAGCCTTTGAAGGAACGTAAAATCAGCGCAGATGCGGTGATCGGTCGATTGCGCCCCAAGCTTGCCAAGGTTGAGGGGATTGATACCTTTTTACAGGCGGCGCAGGATTTGCGGGCAGGTGGGCGGGCGAGTAAAGCGCAGTTCCAGTACACACTGTCGGATGAATCGCTCGACGAGTTGCGTATCTGGATGCCCAAACTGATCAAACGCCTGAAAGAAGAACCCGGAATTACCGATGTGTCGAGCGATCAGGACAGCGCCGGACAGCAACTGAACGTGGTGGTCGACCGCGACAAGGCGGCACGTCTGGGTGTGTCCATGCAATCGGTGGATAATATCTTGCAAGATGCGTTTGCCCAGCGGCAGGTGTCGACGATTTACACCGAGCGCAACCAGTATCATGTGGTGATGGAGCTGTTGCCGCAATATCTTGAAAATGAAAACGCACTCGACCATGTCTTTATCAAAAGCAGCAATGGTAAGTTAGTACGATTAAATGAGATCGCCCATATGGAACCGGATGTCACGCCAGTGTCGGTGCTGCATCAGGGGCAGTTTCCGGCGGCCACCCTGACGTTTAATCTTCCTGCGGGGATGTCCCTCGGTGATGCGGTGGACCGCGTGAATGCGATTGCTCTGGAAATCGGAATGCCGCCTTCCATCCATGGTGGCTTTGCCGGTAACGCGAAGGCTTTTGCCGACAGCCTGAAAAATGAACCCATCCTCATCGGGGCGGGGTTGCTGTCCATTTATATTGTACTCGGGGTTCTGTATGAAAGTCTGCTGCACCCGCTGACTATTCTTTCCACGTTACCATCGGCGGGGATTGGCGCGTTGATTGCGCTGCGCTTTGCATCCAAGTTTGATACGACGGGGCGCTTCGACCTCAACATCATCAGTGTGATCGGCATTATCCTGCTGATGGGGATTGTGAAAAAGAACGGTATTATTCTGGTGGATTTTGCTATCGAGGCCGAACGGCGTGAAAAGTTGACTCCGGCGCAATCGATTGCGCTGGCCTGCCATCACCGTTTCCGCCCGATCATGATGACGACTATGGCTGCCTTGCTGGGGGCGTTGCCGCTGGTAATGTCAACAGGACACGGTTCGGAGTTGCGCCAGCCGCTGGGGGTTACTATTATCGGCGGGCTTCTGGTGTCACAGATGCTTACGTTGTATACGACGCCGGTGGTGTATCTGGCGCTGGAAAAATGCAAGCGACGTCTGAGTGCGTATCCGGTATGGATACGGATGATAGCTATTGTTGCCATTATCGCTGGTGTGATCCTGTCAGTGATCCTCACGGTGATGGCGATTATTTATGCGGGCAATGCAGTGTCAGGTTTGTTTAGTAGTAAGGGTGTGTCATGAGTTCTAAAATAGCCGTTGTCATCGCGTTGCTTCTTCCGCTGAGTGCCTGTGCTTTATGGAATGATTTCGAGCGTCCTGAAACAGAAGCTCCCACCGCATGGAAAGTGGATGCCGATAAGGATGCGAAGGCGCAGTGGCCGGATAACCAGTGGTGGGACAGCTTTAAATCGCCACAACTTTCCAAACAGATCGAACAGGCGGTGAACGAAAACTTTGACATGAAGGCTGCCATCGCACGCGTGCAACAGGCAGACGCGCAGGCGCAGATTAATGGCGCGGCCCTGCTTCCGAAACTGGATGGTTCAGGCTCAGCCGAGCGCAACCGTTCGGCCGGTACGAAAACCACAAGGCCACGTCTGGCCAATGCCTATAACGGCAATCTCACGGCGGCGTATGAGCTGGATTTCTGGGGTAAGAACAAGGCGGCGGATGAATCGGCGCAGGCTCTGGCGGATGCCAGCCGCTTTGCACAGGAAACGGTGCGCCTGACGACGCTGGCTTCGGTGGCGAATACCTATTTTGATATTCTGGGCACGAAGGAGCGCCTGAAAGTGGCGCGTGAAAACCTGAAAAATGCCGAAACGCTGATGGATACGATCCGCAAACGTTTCAAGGTAGGGGTGGCGACCGCGCTTGATCTTGCCCAGCAGGAAAGTGTCGTGGCTACCCAGCGTGCTACCATTCCTCCACTTGAGCAGCGGTTACAGCAATTGCTGGATGCGCAGGCGATCTTGCTGGCGACGATGCCGGAAAAGATTGAACTGCCCGACAGCGACCTCAAGGACATTACGCTGCCGACGGTGGTGTCGGGGTTGCCATCCGAATTATTGCAGCGCCGTCCCGATGTGCAGAATGCCGAAGCGCAGCTTGCCTCGGCCCATGCTGATATCATCAACGCGCGCGCTGCCTTTTTCCCCAGCATCCAGCTGACGGCGACAGGCGGTTACCAGAGCGCGGCATTGTCGCAGCTTTTCCGCCCTGACAGCATGTTATGGTCGGCAGCAAGCTCATTGACCCAGCCTATTTTTGAAGGCGGCCGCCTGCGCGGAGCGCTGGACGTGAAAAAAGCCCGTTATGATGAGCTGCTGGCGGATTACCGTAAATCGGTTGTCTCTGCGTTTTCGGATGTGGAGGATGCGCTGGTAGGGGTAAAACAGACGTCTGCCGAGGAAGAGGTGCAGCAACTGGCGGTGAAGACCGCCCGCAACGCCTATGGGTTGACTCAACAACAGCTTAAGGGCGGCATCATCGATATCACCACGGTGCTGAACACCCAGCGTACGCTATTCTCGGCGGAAGACGCGCTGGTGCAGTCACGCATATCGCACTTACAGGCGATGGTAAGTCTCTATAAAGCACTCGGTGGTGGCTGGAAAGTAGCGGCTGCACAATAAAAAACCGCCCGCTACAGTGATGTAAGCGGGCGGTTGATAACCAGAGTTAAGAGTAATGCTTACTCTTCGTCGATATATTGTTTTTCCATACGCTCGTGACGTTCCTGAGCCTCGATGGTCATGGTAGCGATAGGGCGGGCTTCCAAGCGCTTGATGCCGATAGGTTCGCCGGTTTCTTCGCAGTAACCATACGTGCCGTCTTCGATGCGCTTGAGGGCGGCATCGATCTTGCCGATCAGTTTCAGGTAACGGTTGCGGGTACGCAATTCAACACCGGCTTCGGTTTCCAGCGATGCGCGATCGGATAGATCAGGCTCGCGCCAGTTTTCCTCTTTGAGGTTGTTAATGGTTTCTTGCGATTCAGCGAGTAATTCGTCGCGCCATGTGACGAGCTTGTTGCGGAAGTATTCCAGCTGCTTATCGTTCATGTACTTTTCGGATTCGGTAGGCTGGTAATTTTTAGCAGGTTTAGCGGTCATTCGAACCTCAACTTTCACGCAAAAGTTAAAGAATTAATAAAAACGAGAGAGGGGCTGTATAGCTAAATAAGGGGGAAAAAGCAATCATTACTTCGATCTGGTGCAGACCTGCATCTACCACGTGTTTTTCATATATTGCCGTAATTTAGCGGCTTCTACGGCGGCACGCAGTTCAATTTCAGAAATAATTTCAAGCAATTTGGGGTCGTCTACGGCTTGCTTTTGCGTGGCGATTTCCTGCTCGATATTTCTTAACGTCTGGAAGGTGATAGGCCCCATGAGCAGCTGCCTATGAAGTTTATCAAGCGTATCCAGCATGTTATTGCCCTGCTGGAGTAATTTTTTGCGGTTGAGATATTCCTCCGGCACTTCCTGTAGGGCGAGCAGGCTGCTCATGGCGGCAGGAGCTATAACGTCGCTGGCGGCAGCGGTCTGGTTGGCCTCGGCGGTATCCTCGCTGGCGGCGAGCAGCTCGGCAAAATTACCAGCCGTAGATACACCTTTGCGCTTGCTGGTGCCGCTGGTTGAGCCGATAGAGCCAAATCCGTCAATTTTCATAGGGAAACACTTTAGGTGATACTGCCTATCCATAATAAACCTTGGGTATAGATACACAAGGCGTTTTCGTTTATTTTTTTACATTTTCTCTTTGATTTTCTGGCACAAGGCAAAAAATGCCGACCATCATAAACCCTCGGGGAAAATCGCTATTTATGAAGATGGATGCCCATGGCGGTAATGGAATATAAGGCTGTATTCCAAAGATCTTTTTGAACCCGTCCTGTTGGCACAGGAATCGCTTAGCATATAGGCAAAGAATATATGGGGGCGATGTATGCCGAAACAAACGACCATGACAGAGGCAACGAAGCTATGGCGCAGCAGCACTGGACGCGCGCCTGTTTCGGTGGCAAAAAAAGCGTCCGTCGATGTGGCATGGACCGCTTACCAGTTTATTTACCTGACCATCATCTTCGCACTCGTTCTTGGCTACTATCTGCTGGCCTTTGCCGATGATGCCCGCGCCGATGCCCGCATCAAGGACATCGTGACCTTCGAAGGCGTGCGCGACAACATGCTGATGGGGTATGGGCTGGTGGTTGGGTTGAACGGCACCGGTGACAAGCTGACCAATAACGCCTTCACCGAACAAAGCCTGATTGCCTTTTTAGAAAGGCAGGGGGTTAATACTCGCGGTACGTCACTCAAAACCAAAAACGTGGCTGCTGTTACGATTACTGCCCGCTTGCACGCTTTCGCCCGCAGCGGTTCGCAAATTGACGTGACTGTCAGTGCCATGGGTGATGCCAAGGATTTAAGCGGCGGCACGCTGCTTGCCACACCTTTATACGGTGCAGACGGGGATGTGTACGCTGTAGCACAGGGACAGATTTCTATTGGCGGCTTCAAGGCTGGCAGTGATTCGGCGGGTGTTACCGTGACCAAAGGTGTGCCTACCTCGGGATTTATTTCCAATGGCGGCATTGTGGAAAAAGAAATCAACTTTGCACTGAACGATCTGCCTGAACTCAAAATGGCGCTGCGCAATCCTGATATTACAACCGCACAGTCCGTTGCGGCGGTGATTAATGAACAGGTCGGCCCAGGGCTGGCGGCGGTGACTGATCCGGGGACAGTGACGCTTTCGGTTCCGGGGGCGTACCATAATAATGTCACCTTATTGCTGGCGGATATTGAAAAGCTGTCCGTGCCCACCGATCAGGTGGCCCGAATCATCATCGATGAATCTTCCGGTACCATCGTGATGGGTGAGAATGTACGCATTGACACCGTGGCGGTATCGCAGGGCAACCTGACGGTTAAGGTCGAGGAAACACAGGCTGTGTCGCAACCTTCAGGTTTTGCACCTGAAAGCGCGCAGACGGCGGTCACCACGCAGGCCAGTGTTACTGTCGATCAGGGGGCAGGCCCAGGCAAGCGCATGGCGGTGATGCAACGCGGGGCAACGCTTAAGGATCTGGTGGCAGGGCTGAACGCGCTCGGCGTCGGGCCGCGTGACCTCATCACTATTTTACAAAACATCAAAGCAGCCGGCGCATTGCAGGCTGATATCCAGACAAGGTAATTCATGGCAGCGATCGATAGTTATTCTGCATTGGTTGCAAAGAGTTCCGTTAGCAGTACGGACGCGGGTGCCTCCTTGAGTTCGGCGGTAATAGCGGCAAAATATAGCAAAATGACACCGGAAAAAGCCGAGGGTGCTGCTAAGGACTTTGAATCCATGTTCATGAGCCAGATGCTGGAGCAGATGTTTGGTGAATCCTCCGGCGAAGAAGCTTTTGGCGATAGCGATACCAATGATGTCTATAAAAGTTTGCTTATGGATCAATATGGTAAGGTCATTTCACGCTCTGGTGGCATAGGAATTGCATCGTTTGTTAAACGGGAACTTCTGAAACAACAGGAAGTATGAATATGAGCATGCAACAAAGCCAACCCGGTACCCAGCTTAAGATCAAAGATACCATCACGCTGACCGCCCGCCTTGCCCAGCTTTTAGCCGAAGAAGTCGACTTGTTGGGTGACATGAAAGTGTCGCGGATTGAAGCGCTCCAGCAGGAAAAAATATTCATTACCAATGCACTGGAGGCGCAGCGCAAACTGGTCGACAAGCATCCCTACCTTCTGGAAACCATTCCCTCGCAGGACAAGCATGATCTGGAGGAGGTGGTCAATGTATTCAATGACATCCTTCAGGAAAATCATCGCAAGCTAATGGTGGCCAAGGAAATTAACCATAAGATCGTTCAGGCGATCAAGGCCGTTGTGAAGGACCAGAGTATGAGTCGGGTGTATGACGGTAAAGGTTATACCGGTAACCAGCCCTATGTAACGCTTTCGGTGACTTTAAATAAGAAAGTTTAGGAGCTTGGAATGAGCGTATCGATTGCTTTAAATAATGCGCTTACCGGCCTGAATGTGAATCAGCAGGCGCTGACTGTATTGTCGCAGAATATTGCCAATGCGAACACGCCCGGTTACAGCAAGCAGTCGATTAATCAGCAGTCGGTTACTATTAATGGTCAGGGCGAGGGCGTTAGCATTCAAAGTGTGACGCGTAAAGTAGACGAATATCTTGTCAGGGCGGCGCAGGATCAGACATCGCAAGTCGGGCAGGCCAGCACTCTTAATGACTACTATACGAAGATTCAGCTGCTGCTTGGTTCCCCTGGCAATAAAAACAGTATCGATTCGTATGTGAATACCTTTTTTAATTCAATCCAGTCACTGGTACTCACACCGGATAATACCACCTTACAGCAGTCAGTCGTCAACGGCGGTATTGCGGTCGCCAAGCAGTTTAATCAATTGGCGCAGGGGTTGAACGGGCTTCAGTTTCAAGCCGATCAGGATATTACCTCCGCTATCAACACGGTAAATATCGACCTAAAAAATGTCTTCAATCTAAATAAAAATATTGCTCAGGACACGGCTCTTGGCAGGTCGGTGGCTGATCTGGAAGATCAGCGTGATAATCTGATTAGAGATATTTCTAGTTACGTGAGTGTTAAATCATTCAAGAAGTCTGATGGTTCTATCTTCCTGACGACATCGAACGGTATCAGCATGCTTGATAGCAACCTTTACCAGATGTCCTATTCGCCGGCTACATCCGCTGACAGCTTCGGGCGTGATTCGGTCGTGTCGCCGATTACGCTGTCACCCGTGGATCAGCAGGGTACTATTATCGGAACCACCACAAACCTGACCACCAGCGGACCGCCTTCTCAGGTTACCACCGTTTTGGATAATGGTAAGTTATTCTCTTTATTAAACCTGCGCGATAAAGACATTCCGAACATCAACAGCCAGTTGGATTCTGTTGCCGCCAACCTGCGCGATCAATTTAATGCGGTTCATAATGCCGGTAGCGGTTATCCTGGCACCAACACACTAACGGGTACGCGTTCGGTGAATGCGTCCGACTACAGCGAATGGAGCGGCAAGGTCCGCATTGCCCTGTTGGATACCAATGGTCAACCGGTGCAGTCTGTTTACTCTGATGAAACTTATGGCCAGCAGTCGTTAAACCTTGATTTATCGAAGCTGGATTCTGGTAATGGTCCGGGCTCTCCCAGCGTGCAGGGTATCATCAATGCGATCAACCAGTATTACGGTGGGGCGCAGAATAAAGTCGAGCTGGGTAACCTCAATAACGTGCAGTTGATTTCGGACAACTCTATGCTACCGAACGCAGCAGCCGATTTTAAGTTCGACTTTAACCTGAATAATATTTCGTCGAAATCGTCGAATGTTTATGTGACGGGCGTTACCGTGCAGGACAATCTGGGCGTTACGATGCCAACCACGTCTACCATTCCGTCCTTTACGCTTAATGCGGCCAATACCTACGTGACAACGGCAGCCAGTAGTACGGTTACGGTCAATACCACACAGACGAACAATCTTGTGAATGGCCAGATTATCTTTCTGTCCACACCTCCGGCAGGTCCAGTGGCGGGCACATATGACGGTATTAACCCTAGTGCATTAGGTGGCTATTTCAGGGTGTCTAACGTAACGCCAACCAGTTTCGATATTGGTGTAACGAATGCGGCGATTATCGGAACCAATTATGGTGTGGCGGGGCAGACGGCTAACCCATCGTATGCGACAGCGCCAGCAGGAGGCGATACGAGAACCAAAAGCAATGGGTCGGTTACTGCCGACCTGAGTGCTAACTCCGGCGCTGCTTTTTATACGGTTACTGCCAACGTCGGAGTTGACGATGGTTCTGGAAATGTGGTGACTTCGCAAATCAGCTATCGGATCAATAACAATCAGCCTTCAGCACTCGGTCTGGCGTATGGCGGCTTAAGTGCTAACGGTGCCGGTACTGTGATAAATCCATCCACTTATGCCCAGCGGGTAACCGCTAAACTTGTGGACGCCAATGGTGTTGAGCTGGGTAAGGTTAATGGACAATATGTGGTTTCGCAAAATGGCTTTCTGCAGATTCAGGCCGGTGATTCAAAGATGTTTCTGGCCATTGACAGCCTTGATAGCAAAGAGCTGGGAAAGCCGAATGCGTCCCCGTCGGTTGCTGGGACCAATCGTGGATTTTCACATTATTTTGACCTGAACGATTTTTTTACGAGTAATGCGCCGACCAGCACTGGCGACGCGGTGACCGGCAGTGCTAACAAGCTAACCGTTGCAAGCCGCATTCAGGCCAATAACAGTCTTCTTAGTCTTGGCACATTATCTCTCGGCAATAGTTCCGTCGTGACGGGGACATCTCCCAATTATACCTACCAGTTGACTCCGGGTGATAACAGCACCGTAGCGAAGCTTGCCGCAGTCGCAAACCAGTCTATCATATTTTCTCCGGCTGGCGGGTTAGGGGCCACTACTCAAACACTGAGTGGCTATATCGGTCAGGTGATTGGCGGAATCGCAACTAACGCCAGCACCTCTTCAACTGGCAGCGCTAATGCGCAGGCATTGCTGGATAGCTACAAGCAGCAAAGTTCTGCCGTTAGCGGCGTTAATCTGGATACGGAGCTGGCTAATACGGTGATCTACCAGAACGCGTACGCTGCCTCGGCACGTATTATTACGGTAACCAATCAGTTGTTTGATTCTTTATTACAGTCAATCCAATAGGCATTCGAGATGAATAGCAGGAGAAATTTATGTCGGTAAGTCCAATAAGTACCTATTCAGCGGTCCAGTCGACACTGAACGATGTAAGCAAGGTGGTTGCCAACTTACAGCAGGAACAGGAGCAGGTTTCCAGCGGCAATGCGTCTCAGGATTTTTCTGGTATGAGTAGTCAGGTACAGCAGTATCTTTCGCTTGACGCCGTGTTGTCGAAGACCGACCAGTATCTCAACAACAATAAAATTATTGAAACCCGTATCAACTCAACCAGCAGTGCCTTGTCGGGCATTGTCAGCAGCGCGACGGATCTGCAGAACCTGATATCGCAGCGACGTACAGGTGTCGCTAATTCCGCGGCTTTTGGCATCCAGTTGCAGGGGATATTCCAGCAGTTGGCAGGTCAGTTAAATACCTCGATTGACAATCATTTTCTGTTCAGCGGCTCTAAAGTTAACACTCCCGCCATTGACGCCAGCGTATTTCCTACGATTCAGGTATCCGGTGTGCCTGATAAGGGATACTATCTCGGTAATAGCAAGGATCTCATTGCCAGCCCGCAGGACAATGTATCCGTGGCGTATAATGTGCCCGGTGATTCGTTGGGATTCCAGAACATCATAGCGGGGCTTGCCACTGCCAAGGATGGCGATGCCACCAACAGTGATATCAAGCTGAAGAACGCCTATGATCTTGTGCAAAAAGGTATACAGCAGGTGATCAATGCGCAGGCCACTGTAAATGGAAACAAAGTGCTTTTCAGCACATCCGATACGTATCTGCAAAACAGCAAATTATACTATCAGGGCATCCAGCAGAGTATTGGCAATACCGACCTTGTTTCCGTTTCGACGCAGGTCGCGACGAATCAAGGAATTTTACAGGCGGCATTTTCTGTGTATGCAAAAATCAGTGCGCTACGACTATCAGACTATTTAAAGTAAATTAACCATGCTATGGTATCTTGTTTTTGAGATACGGTTATGGCAGACAGAGGAAGGTAATTATGCTAAATCAGACAGCACACATAACTGCAGTAACTACAATGTCGACCATGATAGAGACGATCAAGACGCGCTTTGGCGATGTAAGCGTGGATACCAGCAAGACAATCATGTTTCCTCTTGGGTTGCTTGGTATGCCGGAGCGTTTTCACTTCGTCGTCACCAGCTTTCCTAATCCGAAGATGCAGCAATTCATGTTGCTTCAGTCTCTGGATGATAAAAACCTCTCCTTTATTACACTGCCGCTGGATAGTAAAAACAGCATCATAGCACCCGATGACATTAAAATTGCGTGCAGGGACATGCAGATGGATGAAGCGAATGTTGCAACCCTTCTGATTGTATCGGTGCACCGTAACCTTGACGGGGTACGTTTGTCGGTGAATGCCCGCGCTCCGCTTCTGGTGGATGCCGGACAGAAAATCGGCGCACAGTATGTCTTTCAAAACGATCAGTATAAAGTACAACACATGCTATAATGGCAACGGTCAAGTGCGCTGATGTTCTGAATACATTTTCTTGTCTGGGCGAGTCCTGCGAAGACACGTGCTGTCAGGGCTGGTCGATGCAGGTGGATGACGCCACCAAACAACTCTACGAACAATCGGCTCCTGAATTATTAGATTCGATTGAACCGGCGCAGGAAGCGTCGTGGATTATGCGAAAAAACCCCGCCACAGGTTTTTGTGTCAAATTCGACAATGGCTTATGTGGAATTCACAAAGAATATGGCGACCGTTTTTTAGGCAATGCCTGCCATTTTTATCCGCGTGCTACACGTGCGCTCGGCTCCCACCTTATTATGACGGCAAGTTTATCCTGTCCGGAAATCGCGCGGATTGCGTTGATTGAGGGACACACGTCCGCTATGGCGGATAAAGAGATTGAGCGCCTGCCGTTTGGTCTCAAAAATTATCTGCCTGTGGGCATGAACGAGGACGACGCGCTGGCGGTTCATCAAGTATTTTTATCAGCATGTGCAGATGAATCCGCGAGTGCCGAACAGACATTTTTGCGTATCGCCAGTGCTGCGCGGTCGCTGGAGCGCATCGATCATGCAGGATGGCCGAGCATGGCTGGCTATTATATTGAACATGCCGATTCGCTCCTGCCGCCGCCCGAGACAAACGAGGTGGATCCCTTCAACCTGCTGCATGCGTTGTGTGGGTTGATTGTGGCCTCCCATAAGCCCATGTCGGCGCGGTTGCGCAGAACCATTGAAACGATGGAAGCGGCGCTGGCGGTGACGCTGGACTGGACGAAGGTACAAATATCAGCGGATGACAGAAGTCTAAATGCCTATCGTCAGTTGCAGCATGCATTACATAAAGAAGACACACTTTTCGTGGAGCAGGTGTTGCGGCGTTGGCTGCAGATGCAAATGTCGCTGGCGCTCTTTCCTTTCAGCGGACTGGGAAACACCCTGTCAGAGCGCGTTACCGTGATTGGCGTGCGGCTTGCAATAATTCGGCTTGCATTATTTTGCAATTGTAGTATTCGTAGGGAAGAATCGCTACCAAATGTAGTGATAAGCGTAGTACAAAGTTTGTCTCGTTTTCTTGACCACCTTGGCGACGCGTCGTTTTCGATGATGATATTCACCGAAACCGGCTGGACGGAAGAGGCAAGAATGCGCGGGCTTCTAAAAAAATAATAACAAAAAAATTTAAAATAGAATACAGGGAGTTAGGTAGTAATCACTGTTGTTTTCTGCCGCTTTCAGGGTTTTATTAATCTTATGTTAACGTTTGAGGGGTAATAATTATTGTTAGTGTGGCCGTATCCTCAATGTATGAGGTGTGGCGGCATTACTAGATGAAAGCATGTAGCTTTCGATTAACAACGTCCATGTAGGAGATTACTATGACAAGCTCAATTAACACCAACATTGCTGCGTTTTTTGCTCAGGCAAATATCGCGGCTGCTTCCCAAAACGCTCAATCATCCGTAGCCCGACTTTCAAGTGGTAACGTCATTGTTCAGGCATCTGACAACGTGGCGGCACTTGCAACCGGTACTTCTCTTCAGGCTCAGGTAAGTGCTCTTAAAACCGCACAGACCAACGCTTCGCAGGGAACCAGCCTTCTTCAGGTGGCTGACGGTGCTCTTGCGCAGATCGGTAACATTCTTCAACAACAGCAATCTCTGGCTCTCCAAGCGGGTTCCGGTGCTCTGACGAACACCACTCGCGGGTTCTTGAACCAGCAGTTCCAAGCGCTGACAAACGAAATTAACATTCTTTCAACCGGCACATCGTTTAACGGCGTGCAGTTGATCGATGGTTCTATTGCAACAGGCGGTTCTTCTTCGTCTAACGTCATCCAGAACAATGCTCTCGTTGGTTCTGGCACCACCATTACACCTGCTGGCTTCACCGACTTAACAGCAGTTACCAACCAGTCGAAAGCAGGCTTTACCTACGTAACCGCCGCTTCTTCATTTACCGGTTCGGCTACCGGCTTTACTGTTGCTACGGTGATCACCCAGCCAACCAACTCGTATGATAAGTCGTTGTACGGTGATATTTCTACCACCGGTACCTTTACCACCACCGCAGTGGGTGGCGTGGGTGCGATTACCGCCTACAACATCAACTACACCGCCACCGACGGCACCGTGTATAGCGGTTCGATCGCTCCATCGGCTGTGACTGGTACATTGACTTCCGGTAACTTCACGCTGACGGCAACCACCAACGCTTCATCCCATGCTACGTTGAAGTTCACCGTGGGTGCAACCGGCTTTACCACCGCTTCTGACAACAGCTTGGCAATTGACACGGCTCTGAAAGCCAACGTTAGTGGCTATACCTTTACGTCAGGTACGTTTGGTTCGGCTCCAGCCATCGTCCAGCCAACCAGCTCGAAAGCAGATGCTTCACTGTATGGTGATTTGTCACAGGGTGCGGTCAGTGTTCAGCTTGCAGTCGATGCTAACACTACTACGGCCAGCACTGCTGCTGCTAAAGGCTACCTGATCACCTACACGCTGAACGGCACTGCCTATAAAGGCTTCCTTGCTGGCGATAACAGCACGACCGGTACGGCAGGTCACCTTGGTGTGACGGCGGCTCAGTCGGTGACGTTGTCATCGGGTGATGACGTGAACCATGCAACTATTGCGTTCACTGCCAACACCCAGTTTGGTGCAACCATTGCTTCAACCGTTGACCAGACAGCCAACATTCTGTCGGCAATTCAGGCCAACCTTGCTGGTTCCACCGCCTTTAACGCTACGAAGGCTGGTACGGTAACCGGTGAAGTGTCGCAGACCGGTATCGGTTCGGTATCCTTCACCAGTGCTCCAACGAAAAACGATACGACGTTCGTTGGTGACCTGAGCAAAGGTGTGTTCGCGGTATCTGGTTCGGCTGTTTCGGGCTACGCTGTGAGCTATGCGCTCAACGGTTCAACCTATCAGGGTAACTTCTCTGCTTCCGAAGTGACCAATGGTGGAACATTGGCGCTCACCAATGGTACCGGTGTACTTGCATTCAGCATCAGTGCTGGTGCGACCACAACGGCAAACGCAACTACCCTCCAGACCGCGTTCACCAACCAGTTCTCGGCTGCAACGGCACACGCTAGCCATCTGGTTGCCAACACGCTGCAAAGCAACGGTGCCGGTGGTACCATTGCTGGTTCTGCCATCACTGCTGCTTCTACTGCCGGTTCCATTCTGAATGGTTTCGATGGTAGCAAAGCAATCCTGAAGTCAGACAAGTATGGTGCAAGTGCCACTAACCTGCCTCCGGTTTCCAACTTCTCGGCTACCGGCTCAGGGACTTCTGTGGTGTTCTCCGTACAGATTGGTACCGATACCTACACCACTCAGGGAACGGTTACCACTTCCGGTCCTCTTAGCACAGGTGTGTTCGACGGTTCAACCGGTAAACTGAACTTCTACAAGAACGGTGACAAGACCAACAATGCCAACGAAGTTCTGACACTGGATCTTACCGGTCTCGGCGCAAGTGCAAGGTTTGATTCTGCTGCTGCAGTTTCCAATTTTGCAACCGCACTTAACAGTGCGTTTGGTGGTGGTGGTTCAACCGGTTCAGGTGGTTTGAGCTTCCAGTTGGGTAGCACAACCAGTTCGACCGTTACCGTGAACATCGGTAGCGCGAAAACTACTGCGCTGTTCGGCTCAACGGCTCTGGACATCTCGACACAGGCAGGTTCAACGACCGCTGCTGGTATCGTGGCAACCGCTATCAGCACTGTAACGTCCTTACGTGCAGGTGTGGGTGCGCTTGAATCGCAGTTCAACTTCGCCGCTGCGGCTCTGCAAACCAGCGTTCAGAATCAGGATGCTGCTCGCGGGCAGTTCCTTGATACTGACATCTCAACTGAGTCCACCTCGTATGCTACCTCGCAGGTTAAACTGCAGGCTGGTATCTCGGTGTTAGCTCAGGCCAACCAGTCGCTTCAGGCCCTCCTGAAGCTGATTCAGTAGTAGTTAGGGAAAAGGTAACCCCGGGGCGCTAACCCGCCCCGGGCGAACCGATAGGAGGATGTCATGGTAGACGTAGGAATACCCCAACTAATTGTACCGGCGCCTGCGGTTCCGCAGGTGAGATCGGCGCCAAGCGCACCTGTCGCTGCGTCTGAAGTGTTACCACAACCTGCTGCTCAGGTGACCTTTGATCCGTTGAATACGGAACAAAAGCGTGCTGAGGCAGTGAAGGTATTGTCACAGCAGGTGGTGAACGATTTTGTACTCGGTGATACGTCCTTTACGATCTTTAAGGACTCTACCGGCAAGTACGTTACGCGCTTCACCAGCCTAAGGGACGGGAAAGTGACTTATATTCCTGAGCCTTCGCTGTACAAGCTCGGTAGCTCTTCTGCGCCAACAGTGCAGATCAATGCGTAATTAAGGCACGATTATTGCTTTAATTGTGGTATACTGATCACTAATAAAAAAATGGGGGCACACAATGGGTGTTACAGCGGTGACGCTTGGGAGTTTTTACACTACAAGTAGTGGGAAAACCCTGTTGGGCGGTGCAGGCGGTTCGGGTCTTGATACCCAGTCGCTCATCAAATCGCTCACTGACGCAAAAAGTATAGGTGCAACTCAGGATCAGGCGCAAATAAAAACCAACGACTCTAAGAGCTCCGCATTCACGCAGCTCCAGACGTTGCTGTCAACATTTCAAACGGCCGCTGACGCGTTGCGTAACCCTCCGGGCGTAAACAATGCCGCCAGCGATGCCTTCAAACTTACTACTGCCAACGTGGGTAACGGTGGCAGTAACTATATCGGCGTACTTGCCCAGCCAGGTGCCGCCTTACAATCCTATAATATAAGTGATATTAGCAGCGTGGCTTCTGCCGCAACACAGGGTACGGGTACCTTTGCGATCGCCAGTGCTAATGCGGATGCCACTGTTGGCGCGGTGAAATTTAATGCCGGAACCATCACTTTTGCTGGTGGTGCAACCGTAACGGTTGCCAATGGCGATAGCCTAGCCACTATTGCTGCCAATTTTAATGCCGTATCTTCAAGCACGGGTATCAATGCTTCTATCATTCAGGTAGACAGCACCCATTACCAGCTGTCTTTTGTTTCGACCAAAACCGGAACCAATGCGAATTTTGATCTTACAGGGGCTCCGACTGTCACCGGTGGTGGCGCAGTATTGGCCAATATCGGGTTGGGAGCCGCGGCGTCTGGTACGAATGCCATATTTAAGGTCAACAATGTCCAGATTACAAGGCAAAGCAACAATGTGGATGATGTGCTCAGTGGCGTTACGTTCAAGATATTTCAAACGACTCCTGATGCCGTTACCAATTATTCGGTCAATGTGATTCCTGACGCCACCACCATTCAGAATTCCATTGTGAATTTTACAACTGCCTATAATGCGATTAAAACTTTCGAGTCCCAGCAAACGCAGTTGGGTGCCGACGGAACCTACGCGACCAACGCGGTATTGGTGAATGATCCAACCTTTCAGGCCGTATTAAGCGATGTGAACCGCACGGTGAATACACAGGTTCTGGGGATTACCGGTACTGATCCGGCCAGCTTGTCCGATGTGGGCATTACCTTTACCAAGCAGGCCGCCACCAGCACGGCACCGGAAGTTGATAATATTCTGACGGTTGACGATACCAAGCTGGCTTCCGCGCTCACGACGAATTTTAACGGGGTCAGAAACCTGTTCCAGTTTAACCTGACATCCTCTAACCCGAACATTGCTATTTATTCCCATAGCCTTCCGATCGGGATCACGGATTTTAGCGTAAATATTGTGACAGGGGCTAACACCTTTACCGCTACCTACACGCAAAATGGTAGTCCCGTTACCACCAATTTAACTGCACAGGTATTTACCAACGGCACCCCTGGTTATACGCTGGTGGGCGCTGCGGGTTCTCCACTTGAAGGCGCAACCTTTATTTATGGCAGCAACGCGGATGCAACGTTTAATGTGCACCTTACCCAAGGCATCGCTGATCAGGTTTATACCAGTGCAAGCTCTGCGCTGACCGACAAGACGGGTAGTCTGGCTGTGGCTTTGAAGGGCCTCAAGGATAGTGACACTAAACTGAATGATGACATTAAAAATATTAATGCTCAGGTGACCATATACCAAGACCAGTTGCAGCAAAAATTTGCAGCCCTTGAAAAGGCGATTTCCAGTGCGAATACGTTGTTGCAAAGCTTAAATGCTAATTCGAACGCGCAGTTGACTTCTTCAGGACACTAATTGATCATGGCGGACAATATGCAAAAACAAAAATATCAGGCCTACGCCGCAGCTACCCAAACCGTTGCAAGGACAAAACAAATTGTCATGCTATATGACGGGCTTGTGCGTTTTATGCAGCAAGCCAAAGAAGCGGCACGCGATAAACGTATTGAAGACCGTTATAAAGCCCTGATTAAATCCAGCGAAGTGATCATGGGGTTGCAAGGTTGTCTCGATTTTGAAAAAGCGCCGGAGATAGCCCGCGTGCTCTATAGTTTTTATTCATCCATTGACGCGCGTATTTTTTCTGTTCACCGGACGAATAATATTGAAACATGCGACGAGGTGATTGCGGAATTGAAACAGATGCGTGATGTCTGGCACGAAATAGACCAGAATAATGTAGAAGATGCATCAGAGGGCTCTGCCCCGCTGGCGGCGGTAGCACCGGCGCCTTCAGAAGGCAATTCCGATCAAAATATCACACTTTCTGCCTAGTCTTACCTGTCGCTTTTCTCGTCTCTTTTGTTTTTGCCCTTGCCCCTTCGATCGGGGATTTTAGCGCGTTTCCAGACTGTAAAAATCAATAAAAATCAATAAAATGCCCTCGTTTTGCGGATTGGCACGGCACTTGCATAGTGTTTACCAATACAAATGTAACTTGGTGTTATTATGTCGACTGCATCTATTCCAGCTACCACAACGTCAGCACAGGCAGGTGTTCCTGATGCGTCGGCGTCTAAGCAGATAGATCATCATAGTGCGGCTGATTTTCTGGCGGTGTTAACCGGTTCGGTTAATCAGCTGAATGGCTCTGATTTTTCGGCTAATAATTCAGGTGTAGACCTGAGCGCACTGGTGCATAAAGATCAAGCGCCTGCTCGTGACCAGCAATCGGCACAAACCAATTCACAATCACAAGACCAACGAGCCAATGATGTAAAGCCTGCCGTTCAGCCTTCTATCCAGAAGATATTGGAGCAGCCGTCATCGTCTGCTTCCAGACAGGCGTCCAACAAGAACGATAGCAATGCGTCAGCGAACACTGAAAACGACCCAAAAAATTCGCGTGATACCGTTTCTGATTCGCAAAAAAGTGATAAAACCAGCGATGTAAATGCTCAAGATAACAGTACGGATCCACAGCAATCACAAAAGCAGTTGCATTCAGCACTTCAGGATGAGCTGAGCCGTCTGGACCAAATTCTTTCTTCTATTATTCAGCTCTTGACACCGGCGCCAATACAGCCACAAGCCACAACGGGATCTAATACCAATAATAACACTCAGAACGGCGATGTTACCATCACTGCCGCAGTGGGTGAAAGCATCACCACAAACTCTGGCAGTATTTCGATTCTTGCTTTAGCTACCGAGCAATTTAGTTCTTTACCAAACGTAGCGGGCAACCAGCCACAGGCTTCTGGGACAGCGGCTTCCGGTGAATTGCCGCTGCTTCATGATATTCAGTCAATCCTCGAACAGTTGCAGCAGGCATTTCAGGGGAATGTAGGTGCTCCGGCGGCCTCTGCGATCGATTGGTCAAAAATTACCCAGAATACGGCACCGGATCAGAATCTGGCCGGTATACTCTCTGCGCTTACTCTTCCAAGCGCTTCCATTGCAACGCCACTTGCGACTAATGCCGTACCGCAAGATACTTCTGTGGCATTACCGGTGGCAGCAACGCCGACTCCGGTTGATGCGCTCCAGAATGCGCTGGATCAATTGGCGCAGTTGCTCGCACCAGCGGCCAACACTAATCAACAGGCTGCGCCGGTAGTAACTGATGCAGCGAATACGCCGTCATTACCATCAGCACCGGTAGCAAATACAACTGCCACTCCAGCTGCGCCTAAAGATGAACTTGTCGCCTTCATTAAATCAGGTATCGCGGATGTTCGTCAGCAGTTGCAAAAACTGAAGGGGCAGAATGAGGCAATTTTTTCCCAGGTAAAAAATGATACGCAGGCTTTAGGCTTTAATCCTGAAGCATTGTTTAAAGATACGTTATCGGCAAATGGTCTTACACTGAAGGACACTGTTGCTCAGACGCCTGTTGTGTACGCGGGTGTGATTGCAGCACCTGCACAGAATACACCTGTGGGACAAACAACTGCAGGTACGCAGAGTGATACGCTGTTTGCGAATGGTATTGCATTGGTTCAGCAGGCAACAGCGAATTCTGACACATCAGATTTTAGCGGCAATCAGCAGGATAATGCTCCCGCAACGCCGATTGTGCTGACGGGTGCGTCGCAAACCCAATCCAATACCGCTGCTAATGGTGCTAATTTTTCCCGCGCATTACAGCAAACGGTGCCACAGCCTCTGTTAGAGCAGGTGTCCTTTCAGGTTAAAACGGCACTCAAAGATGGCAGCAGTAAGATTACGATTCAGCTCCATCCCGCTGATTTAGGCAAAGTCGATGTAAAACTCAGCGTCGATGCGAGTGGAAAGACCAGTGTTGTCGTAACTGCAGATAAGCAGCAGACACTGGACTTGTTGCAGCGTGATGCGCAGGGGCTTGCGCGGGCATTGACCGATGCCGGCTTGAGCACTGACAGCGGAAGCCTTAGTTTCAATCTTGGTGGCGGCCAGAATCAGAACAGCGGCCAGAACAATGCCACGCAGTCCGTCAGCACCTACCAGAAATTACAGCCCGATGATGAGCACGAAACCAACTTGAGTATTCTAAGCCGCAGCTACGTTGTGAACGTAGCTCAGGGGCTGGATATAGAAATATAGGAGTAAATAATCATGACTGCGGCCATTAACAATGTCACTAATACTACGAATACGACAAATACAACGGGGACTAGCAGCGCTAGCAATTCAAACACTACTGCCTCGGCACAAAAAGGACTGAATAATGATTATGACCAGTTCCTTAAACTGCTCACCACACAGCTGACCAATCAGGATCCGACCGCGCCTTTGGATACCAACCAGATCACCCAGCAGATTGCGCAGCTCTCACAGGTGCAGCAGAGCATCAATACCAATACCAAACTCGATCAGCTGATTTCTATCTATAATGGCACACAGGCAAATGCAGCGGTGTCATATATTGGCAAGCAAGTCGATGCTATCGGCAATCAGGTGGATCTGAGTAACAGTCAGGCGACACTGGTCTATAATTTGCCTAACGGTGCAACCACTTCGACCGTAACGATTAAAGACAGCACGGGCGCAACGGTATTTACCGGACCAGGCACGACTGTATCCGGACGTAACCAGTTGCTCTGGAAAGGCACGGACACGTCGGGGAATAAAGTGCCTGATGGGACCTACACTTTCTCGGTTGCGGCGCAAGATGCCAATAAAAAAGACGTAACTGCAACTGCTTTCACGACAGGAATTGTAACGGCAGTGCTGACACAAAATGGCGAGAATAAACTTTCGCTGGGACAAATTTCTGTACCGTTAAGTTCAGTTCAATCGGTTTATACTTCCGGAACTAATCCGGGTGCGTAACTAACAATTAAAGTAATAAAGGAGTTATGATATGACTTTATATGGAGCATTATACGCAAGCGTCGCGGGTCTTAGTGCACAGAGTAATAAACTCGGTGTTATTTCCGACAACATCGCCAACGTGAACACTGTTGGTTACAAGGCAGCGTCTTCGACGTTTGCCGCGCTGGTAACCGGAAGCGGTAACGTCAGTGCATACACACCAGGTGGTGTATTGGGTGGCAGTCAGGCACTGGTGACAACACAGGGGTTGTTGCAAACAACCACTTCCGCTACTGATATTGCCATATCTGGGCAGGGTTTCTTTGTAGTGAACCAAAAGCCAGATCAGACGGGGCAGGTTCTCTACACACGTGCAGGATCATTTACGCAGGATGCGCAGGGCAATTTTACGAATACGGCCGGTTTATTCCTTCAGGCATGGCCTCTGGACAGGAATGGCTTGCTGCCAGGCCAACCAGGCAATCTGAACACTGTTTCAAGCGCCAACTTATCCAGCTTGAACACGGTAAACGTGCAAAATCTGGCAGGTACTGCATCGGCAACGTCTTTAGTCTCTATCGGTGCTAATCTTAAATCATCACAATCCGTTTTATTAGGTGCGGGTGGTACAGCTACTTTGGATAAACTGGACACATCCAACTATCCCGTCAATGGAGCTGCGCTTATTGTTCCTACGGCGGTTGATAGCATTGTCAGGGGAGATAAAATCAATATCTCTACGGGTGCCAACTCCGCAGGTTACACCTTCACCTATGGTGGTATCAGCCAAGGCCGCGACATTATTTCAGGCGCTAATGGTGACTTGGCGGTGGCGCTTAAAGCAGGCACCAAATCAGCAAATGCTGCAGCCGGTTTTGACACTACCAACGGTAGTAACGTGATTACCGTTCACGCGACAGGCCATGGGCTTGCAACCGGAGATGCGATTACATTTTCTGCATTCCCGCAAGCCACTCTTAGCAACGTTCCGGCAGCTATATTCTTAAGCAACCAGTTTAAGGTAAACGTGATTGACGCTAACAACTTTACCATCACGCTTCCCGTTGGCACCACCCCGCCAAACGCGACTACGGGTGCACCGACTGGCGATGCTACGATTGTAACGCGTCCTTATGCAGGGAATATCCTTGATGCAACCAATGCATCGTCACCGCTGCTTGGGGTTACAGGGACAACGAATATTGATCCGAACGGGCTCTCATTCACCATCTTTACTCCGGCTTCAGGCACAGTAAAGTTTACCTACACCGCATCCACGCCAAACGCATCCCTGCATCAGTTTAGTACCCTCAACAACCTTGCGGATGCCATTAATGCGACCACAGGGCTCACTTCACGTGTCGTAGCCAACAGCCATTTATGGATTGGTGCGACCGATGCGACACAGGCGGTCACCTTTGCAAACGTGCAATCCACCACTAGCGGTGGCGCACCAGCAGCAACTCCTGTGCTTGCAGGGGTGGACTGGGTGCGTGAATTAGGATTGAGTAACGTTGCAAGTGGTGCCAATCGCTTCTCGTCACTCAACTCGCTTGCCGCGCTTGTAAACGCATCGGCGGGCTTAACCGGAGCTGTAGAAAACCCTCTGGCGACAGCGGATCTGAAGATCAACGTGGTTGATCCAACGGATACGATTACATTTAAAGATGTCAATACCAATACCGGCAGTCTTATTTCGCAATTAGGTCTGGCTAATTCACAAAACAGTGGTGCTGTCAGCTTGCAGACTGTCGGACCAACCGGTCCTGCGTATAACGCACAGGTGTCAGCCAATAACATGGCATCCGGTTCGATTTCACCACAATTCAGCCGTCCGGTAACCGTATATGATGGTTTGGGAACAGCACATAACCTGAACGTTGCTTTTGCAAAACTGCAAAACAACACATGGGCAGTAGAAATTTATGCGCAGCCTGTCAGTGATATTGCTGCGTCTAACGCTACCTTCATCAACGGTCAGGTCGCTACCGGTACGATTAAGTTCAACGGTGACGGCAGTTTGCAGAACGTAAGTGCTTCACTCACCGCGCCTATCGCGGTTAACTGGACGAACGGTTCTGTGGCTAGCACTATCAACTTTAATTTCGGAACACAAGGTTTGCCATTTGGTACGCCTAACGCTACTCAGATTGGTAAGACCGATGGTTTAAGCCAGTTTGATAGTGGTTACAACGTATCGTTCGTAAACCAGAACGGTGCGCCGGTCGGATCGCTGACCGCGATCGCAATTGATAGTAACGGCTATATTACGGCTAGTTACAGCAATGGTGAAACCCAGAAACTGTACAAAATACCTCTGGCCTCGTTCACTGATGCTAACTTGTTGCAAGCTGCCTCCGGCGATGCGTATGCGCAGTCGAATGGCTCGGGTATCGTCAACCTGAAACAATCAGGGCAAAGCGGCGTGGGGTCTATTTCGTCAGGTGCATTAGAGTCGTCCAACGTGGAATTGGCTTCGCAGCTTACGGATATGATCGTTGCGCAGCGTGCGTATCAGGCGAACAGTAAGGTCATTCAGACCGCAGATAACCTGTTGCAAAGTTTGGATCAGATTATTCAGTAATTTCTTATTAGGAATCATTGACTTCATAACACTGCTGCAATTTCCTCTAAAAAAGGAGATTGCAGCAGTGTTTTTGGTGGGCTGCGCAGGCATAGCTTTACGGAAACTCAATTGTTAACAAACTGTTCTTAATAGTAAATTCTTTGTTGATAGAAGTTGACAAACGGATGGAAATTATCTACTACAGTATGCGTAACGTGACAAAGGTGCGGCCATATATAGTTTTTTACTATGCATTGCCATATCATCGTGATAGTTAATAAACAAAGTTAACCTTTCTATTTTGCAAGGACACTGTGATGAAAAAAATTGATCTGACGTCCAAGCGGATTACTTCGCATATCACGAAGAAATCAGCTGAGGCAGAACCAGAGATTACCAACATGATGCTGGATGCCCGTTACTTGCGTCAATCGTCGTCACTAATTCAGGATTCTTTGCAAAAAGGTTTTGACGTGTTGCAACTGGCTAACGGCGATATCGTCGCTACCGGAACTAAAACGGTCGTGTATCATTACAGCTGGGATCAGGAAAAAGGCAAACTGGTCAAATCAAAACCGGATGCAGGCCGCAAACAACGCCGCGCTAACGTTGAAGAAGACGAAGAAATCGAAAGCGAAGACGCATAATACCTGCTTCCTTCGTACAATTTCCCTATCTAGTGAATATTGAATTCGCCCTTACAGAAGGTGAGCTTTGCGGGCATTACCAGCTCTACGGTTGCGATCTTGACTGAGTGGAGCTTGCCCTCAATTTCTTTTTCCCAGAACGATAAAAATTTATTCAGTACAGGAAATTTTGGGGCAATGTCGAGCTCTTGCCAGATAAAGCTTTGCAGCAATACGGGGTGGTCAGGCATATGATACAGAATCTCTGCTGTGGTCAAACGGTAATCATGAAGCAGCATTTGCTCGAAATCAGACATCGTATACTCCCATAGTATTGGGCCATAATTTTGGGAAAAAATTATCTTCCCTCCCTTGTATTATACCCTAAAAAACAATGAGAATCAGCAATAAATTGAATGGCGTTTTTCGATAAGAGGCTGATTATGAAGACATTAAATACAATAAGAACTGGATCAAAAAACCAAATCATGCTACACTCTTTAACCTCCTGAAACAGATGAATCTCAGAAAACCTGTTTACATCTGCCTCTCTTTCGCATAATAGCAGAAGACCTTGAGTTGTAGTTATACTCTAAATCCCAATTTTCTAAGGGCCGTTAGCTCAGTTGGTAGAGCGGTTGACTCTTAATCAATAGGTCACTGGTTCGATCCCAGTACGGCCCACCATTTAATTCAATGCCTTACCAAAAGGCATCACATCAAAAAATATTCTGTGTCCGTCTAGTGTCCGCCTCAGGCGTAAACTAAGCGCTGCATTCATTCATGCGCTTTGTCGCAGTGACTGCCAATTACAGCTGCAATACCCTGCATATGCAGCTTTAGCGATCCCACCCCCTGGGGGTAGGGTGAATGGCAATCTCGCAGGCACGCGCACCCCGTCCGACTAATTTGCGGTCAAAAGCTAAATCTGCCGACTTGGAGAAATCCGGCTTATTTCTCCAAATGTTTTCACATTCTCTTTGTGCAGTAATCTTGAGGTTGCTTATTGCAACTCCAGTCAATTCATAAGGAGTGAAATATATGTCGATAGATTTATTGGGTGATGAATATCTTGAGGAAGCTGAAACAGCTACTGCTCTAGGTAGGAAAGTCAATACGCTGAGAGTGTGGTCAGTACGTAGAAAGGGGCCACCCCGGATAAAGGTCGGCAGGAAAGTATTTTACAAGAAAAGTTCCTTAAAAACCTACCTGGACAGTCAAGAGACTCATCAACCTCTTTTGGATGGGAGGTAATAGCAATGACGAAAGAATCCCAAAATCCTAGCGACTCAGTCATTGCATTGAGCATATTTGAAAATGATGGCCATGCAACATTAAGCAAACGTCTTGTCTTAAACGATGCAGGAAAGTTAGATAAATTCGCCGTTGCTAATCTGGTTCATGGGCGCGTGCGACGCGTGGAATGTGCTTCGCTACGCGAAGTATGTTCCCTGATGCGGAATTTGCCGCCGCACAAAGCGGCAGCTTTTGGCGTATGTGACCATACTGAGGCGTTGGTGCTTTCGCAGCGGCGGGCAGTAGATTATAACGGAAGTGAAATAATGGTAACGCGAACGCGGGGCAATTTTCATTGGCCGGATGGCCCAGGCGTTATTCTCTTTGACTATGATCCTCCTCCCAACACCTCCGCACTGGATGCTGAGAATCTGGTAAAGGTATTACGCCAGGCGGCTCCTGAATTGCGGTGGGTAGAATTAGCAGTAAAGCCAAGCACCTCAAGCTGTATTTATAGAGAGGATGGTACAGAGCTGCGTGGTGTGCGCGGGCAACATGTTTTCGCCATTGTAAAAAATGCTCATGAAATACCGGAAATAGGCCAGATAGTAGCGGATCGTTTATGGCTGGCAGGACATGGATATATTGCCATCGGCGGTAGTGGCAATCTTCTTGAAAGAACTATTACGGATACCAGCGTTTGGCAGCCCGAGCGCCTGATATTCGGAAGCGCGGAATGTGGGCACGGCATAATGCAACGTTTTCCTGAGCTTTATATTTCGCCGGGCATGGAGATGATATGATGGAAGAAGAAGGCTGGATCGGGTCAGGTTCCATTAGCTCGCTGACCAATGAAGAACATACACTGATAGGTAAAATTAAATCTGGTGCCAAAGCTCTTAAAGAGATTGAGGCAAAAGCGAAACGTGCAGCATGGGCGCAGAAACGTGCTGAGGAGGCCGCAAAGCGTGATGGTAAAGAGAACGATGCGGAAACTATCACATCGTATCGTGAGCAATTTTATAAAGCTGCTGAGGAGGGAAACGCTCTTCCTCCCGATTTAGTGCTTTACCCGCAGAGCGGAGGTACGGTAACGGTGGCTGAAATTCTAGCGAATCCCGATAAATGGGATAGTGAGCGATTTGCTGACCCGCTAGAACCGGATTATGGCAATGATCCCCGCATTGCCTTCGCAGTGCTTAAGAATACGCCAGTGCCATATATATATTCGCACGCACATGGCGAAATACGCCATTACCTAGAACGTCAGCCGGATGCTTCTGAGGAATTTGCAAATGTTGACAGTAACTATGAGAATTCGACAGAAAAGGCGCAGGATTTTGACTTAGGATTCGATCCGGCAAAATTGCCTGGCCTGATAGGTGATACGGTACGGTGGATAATTTCCACCTCTGACCAGCCCCGTGCCGATATCGCTCTATATAACGTTCTCGCCTTTGCGGGTGCAGTGTTTGGGCGCCAGTACGAATCACCTAAGCGTACACGAACAAATGTGTATGTTGTAGGAACCGGTGAAACCGGTGCTGGCAAGAACCACAGTCGCCAGGCGGTTACGCGATTGGCCAAAGAGTCAGGATTATTGGACTTCCTTGGAGGGAATTCCATACGATCCGATACCGGCATGTTGCGCGGGTTAATGCGCATTGGGTGCCGAGTGCTTATGCTCGATGAATTTGGTCAATTACTAAAAGCTATTAGCGACACGAATGCATCGCCACATCACCGAGCGATTATGCGAGTCTTAATGATACTTTATTCCGATTCAAACAGCACATATCACCATGGGGATTACGCTGATCGAAAAGAAGAGCCTATTATTATCCATGATCCGAATCTTTGCATTTTTGGCACGACGACCGAATCCGAATATATTCGAGCATTAAATAAATCGGCCATCGAAAGCGGAGAGTTAAATCGCTTCATCGTGCTGCCTATGGATTCCAGCAAGCGCCAACCTCTGAGGAATTTACCGCCGCAACATATCCCGGACGAACTGATACAAGCATGGAGCGTGTTTTCTCCTGACTTTGCATGTTTTCGCGGTATCGTGGATAGCGATAGGGGAAGCACATCGCCGTTTGTTATACCTTGGGGGGAGTGCGATGATTCGCAGTACCGCGTCCGCTGTGAGCAGGAAGAGATACGGTGCGGTTCGTCGCCAACACGTTCCTTATGGAGCCGGTTCCATGAAAATACAATAAAAATAGCGATGATATTATCTATTGGAAGGAATGTAAAAAACCCGACGTTCTATATGGATGATTTTATTATTGCAGAGAAACTGGTGCGGGCTTCAATTAGGTATATGGAAAACTTAGCTGAAAACCATATGGCGGAAACACCGCACGAGGCTCAGCAGCATGAGATGCTAAATTATATCAAGCAATATTCAAACGGCGTATCGCGTGAGCAGCTCGGTAGAAAGTTTCGTAGGTTGCAGGGGCGGGAGATCGGGAATCTCTTATCGGATATGCTTGCCCAGGGCGTAATAACAGAGATCAAAATTAATGAACGTCAACAAGGCGGCGGTAAACCGCGAACAATTTATAGATTTAAAGGATAACCATGCATCCCATACTATCCATACCACCTATGCATAACCTTTTCTCTCTTTTCTTAAAGAAAACCGGATTAAGGAATTATGGGAAGTATGGGATGTATGGAAATATATATTAAAATCATTATTAAAATACAGTATTTTGTAATTATGCCATACATCCGCCATAGTCACCCATACACAACGTTTTCTGAATCGGTTTCTTTAAGATGCGGCAAGTGTTGTGCCGAATATATCAAACCCTACTAACGGAGGCCGTAAACATGACCATTAATGAATTTGGTTTTCCTACCAAGCCGGAGATAGGCATCTTTTACCTGATGAAAAGTTGGTATTATGTACTTATACGGGCGCAGCGATATACACGCAAAGACGGGCAGCCGAGTGCTATATTAACGTGGGGTAGTACCTGCACAACCTGCTGTAGGCATTTTACGGTTACAACGACGGTTAGGGGACAGCAATATGTTACCAGAAAATGCCCGCTTCATCGCAAGCACCGCGGCCGTGTCCGTAAAATCAAAGTTGAAGTTTTATAAATGAAATACTAATAGGCCGTTCCTTCGTCCCAAAGCTTTTGCCAGTTCTCAATAAATTCCGTCGCCAGTTTCTTATTGTTCTTGATGACTACCACGTTTTCGGCATTTCGGCGCTCGGCGCTGGCGGTGTAGTTGAAACTACCGGTTTCGACTGTTTTACCATCAATGACGAGGTATTTGTTATGCATGATGGCGTAGTGGCTATTGATGCGGATGGGAATACCGGCGTCCTGCATGTCTTCGATGGCGCGGTAGTGGCGGCTGCCTTGCCCTTTATCCAGTAATACCCTCACCTCCACCCCGCGCTGGCGGGCGTCGATCAGTGCGTCGGCAATCTTGTAGGACGTGAATGAATAGCTGCCACGTCGATGCTGACCTTTGCATGGTCGATGGTGCGCTCTATCAGCTTAATGGCATCCGGCGAAGGTAAAAAGGCTGCCTGCGTCGATTGCCGGGCGTGGGCCTCCCCTGCGCATGAAAGGGATAACAGGAGGCAAAGCAGGGAGACGGTAGACCGTGTTATTAGCTGCTTCAATAGTGTTGTCATTGACACATGCACCGGCTCCTAGGTCTTTTTAATTTTCAGCAATTATTTTCGACACTGATTTCTTCCCCGCCAATGGCGGTTGGCAATGGTTCCAAATTCAAAAGTTTCTTATATAAAAGGCAAAGTGCGATGGCGCAATATGCCACTACAATATAATAAGTTACACTTAAAAATATAATCTGAACTGTTTCAGATCGTACTGATAAGATCACGTATTTATCGAATAAAGAAAACCCAATCCTAGGAACCGCCATAACCCAGAACAGTTTCCAAAATATTCCTGCACCTAATTGAGTGCCAAACGATATTGGGTGCGGTTGCTCATCAGCAGTAGCTGGAAGTATAAGTAAGAACCGAGGCAAAAGAAAGACGACACTAATTGCGGTGATGATTAGCACGAATAAAATCCGACCATCTAGCATCAGCAGCGAGGTATGAGATATGGTCAGAAAAGCGACAACACAGTAACTAATAGCTGTGTAAGTGAGAAAGTAGACCTCCCGCTTACCAAAGCGTAATCTCAACAGCCGTCTTGTTTTATCGTTCCACTCCAGCAAGCGATAACGATGTACTGCCAATATAAAAAGAGTGCTTGCAAACCACAATGCAATGGCGTCGCCGAATGTCTGTAGCCATTGCGCCCCACTCGCTACTACAATGAACGCTAAAACACAGCTTAAAATAATGGTAAGGACGTAAGATTTTATTGCCAAGATACAAAGTTTGTTAAAATCTTTAGCAAAGATGTCCCATGCTTCGCCCAGGATATCACTTACCACAATTTCTTTCATATACCCCCCGCAGAATATTTTAAAATCACTAGGCGTCCTGGTGCCGGAGAGTTTGCAAACCTATCATGTGAAAGTTTGCGTATATCTTGCCGCGAACCTGATAGTACATTGATGCAGGCTTGCCTTCTGGTCATGTTCTGTTGCGCTGCCATGTGCTACCTCTCCAAATCGCGTACATGTGTTTCAGCGATGAGATTGTCCAAGTATTCATTGATTTCTTTGTCGGAGCGCTCTTCAGGAATCTGCTTATTATCTAACTCCTGTAGTATTTCTAGGCGCTTATCGGTGAACTCTTTTACTAAATCCATATAGGGGAATTTGACGCGCTTGAAGGCGGCAATTATTTGGGGATTAGAGCACTTGGCGGATTCCGCGTATGTTTTGAATATCCCGGCATGACGCTGGTCTATACATATCCTTTTTCCGGGTACTGCCAAAGCCAGGGCATCATCAATTTGCTCATCGCGTTCTTTTCGCTGAAGTTCTGCCTGCTGCTGGATCGTGGCGCATCCGCAAAGCATGATAAGCGTGATAATTGAAACGATTCTATTCAGCATAACAGTCTCCTGAACATTGGAACGAAACCACCGAAATGTTAATCTCGGTGGCGTCGGGCTGTTCAAAAGCTGCGATAAAGTACAGCTACGGCGTTTTCGACCGAAGCCTGTTATATTTGCGCCGTCAACCCGACCTACACAGGTCGAGAGACGGCACCAATCACGGTTTGATGCCGAACCGCTTTATCAAGGGCTTTTGAAATCCCGGAGCTAGAACGACTAGCTCTATGGCCAGCCTAGGATATTTTGAAGCGCTTGAAAAGCCGTTTTAAGGTGGTCTAGGGGGGTGAAATCTGTTAAAGTCTTGGCCTATAGAGGAAAATAGTATGTCCGAATTGACCGATAAGCAGAAAGCCTTCGTACTGGACTACGCCAGTAACGGCGGAAACGCCACGGCGGCGGCTAAGAGCGCCGGTTACAGCGAGAAATCAGCCCATGAGCAGGGCAGGCAAAACCTTGAGATTCCGCATGTGCAGGACGCTATCCACCGGGAGCTAATGCGTCAGCGTTTCCGCTCCGGCGCGGTCGGCATTAATGTCCTGATTCAGATTGCCAACAATGAAAAAACTCCCGCCGCTGCCCGTGTGTCGGCGGCACGGACGCTGCTTGAACATGCTGGCCTGGTGGGTGCGGCAAAAGAAATGACGGAAGCCCGCACCGCCGCCGACGATCAGGCCGGACGTGTTATCGATTATACTGAAATCCTCAAACAGATTGGTCAGGCTGGCCGGGGTGATTTATGGCCCGCCGTACACTAAAGCCATTCGCGGAGAAAACCGTCTCTGAGATGAATAATGAAGAATTGCGTAAATACATGGAAAAGGCGAGCGGCCTTCCAAGCCCACCAGATAATGCGTCTCAAGAAACGTTCGAGAAATATTTCGTCGCCTACGTTTTCATGATTGCCATTAGAAACCGTAAAGATAAGGCTGCGGCAGGCATTTGGGCGGCTAATACTCTCTTGGAAGATTCTGCTTATCAGGGAATGCTCCCGCACATTGAAGAGGCGTTTGGCAGGAAGCTGGCGCCGGAGGAAATAGCGGCGCGGCATATTGTTTCGATTCAGGATTGATTATGATGAGTTGAGGCGATTGCCTTCCTAACCGCTCTTAAACACCTTGCGCGCCTATCTCGCGGTTTTTGATTCCAGCGCACATTCGCGTCATTCAGTCCTGTATTTAGCTGGCGCTGCTCAAGCCATGCCTCTCTAAAACCCAGCTCTTTTATCCAGTTTTTTATCGAATTATAATCAGCACCGCAGGCTATTTGAATTTGGTTGGGAATACCGCGTGGTAAAGGCTCTCCTATAGGCCATTCGCTTACTAATTCCGCTGCTTTTCTAACAGCTATTTGATATTGTTTTGTCGAGTCAGTATGCTGCTTGTCTTTCCGGTAAGGAGATTTAATTACAAGAGCAGTTTCTTTGGAGAATGCTCCGTCAGATTGCTTGGTTTTACGGTATTCTGCCGTTCGAATTCCAAGTTGGATTAATCTTACCAAGGATCGCGGTGGAGATATTCCTATATCACAGCATTGTTTTATCGCGTTGCTCACCCAGAGATTTTGCGAAGCTGTAGGGTATTTCTCTGCGGTAATGCAACCATCTAAAAAGATTTTCGCCTTTGCTTCCATTGCAAGCCATTCAGGTGATGCGGCAATACCGAGTGGATCAATAGTCATTCCTGCCCCACTAATATCGGCAGTTTGACCACCTTTTCCCTCTCCTGTTTCCGCTGTAATGCCGCGTTTTCAAACATGACGCCGAAGCGGGTGGTTGCATCCCGGAGCGGATCGTCGGCAAGGTGAGCATAACGGGCGGTGGTGGAGGTTTGTGTATGGCCTAGCAGGCGGCCTACGATTGGCAGGCTCAGGCCGCTCGATACCAGATGCGAGGCGAAGGAATGACGGAGGTCATGGATACGCACCTCAGCAAGCTCGGCTTTTTTACATACGTCTTCCCATGTCCGGCGTATTTCTTGTAATGGCTTTCCTGCGGCATCGCCGGGGAAAATGTGAGGGATACCTACTATGCGTTGTTCGTGCATCTTGGTAAGCAGGGCAAGCGCTGGTGGGCTTAACGGGACGTGTTCAGTTTTCTTCTGCTTTGTATGCGCAGAAGGCTTGCGCCATACGCCACGCTCGAAATCTATATCTTCCCATTTGGCGGTCAGGACTTCGCCTTTGCGGGCGCCGGTCAGGAGTAGTAAGCGCAGGGCGTTTACAGAGCGTTCGTTAGCATGTTTGTCGAGTTCCTCACATAACCGGCCTATTTCGCTTGATGACAACCAGCGGTCGCGCTTCTGCTCATGATAGCGTTCGATACCTTTGACAGGGTTGGAGTCGCACCATTCCCACTGCATCGCTAGCGAAAACATTTTGCTTAATAGGGCCAATACCCGATTTGCCCGGTACGGAGTATCGATAAGAGCGCGGTGCATTTCATGGATATGACCGCCGGTAATCGATGCCACCTTAAGGTTGCCTATGTGGGGGATTACGATTTGCTCCAAAGTGCTTTTATCTATCCGGGCAGAATCAGGCCGCTTCTTTGGAAAGGCGTGCTTTTCAAGGTATTCATTAGCTAACTGCTCTACCGTCGCGGCCTTATAGGCGCGTTCCTTGGCCTCCAGAGGATCAAATACCTCCGAAGGATCGAACTTGTTTTTGCTGCCGGTTATCTTGCCTTTTATTTCTTGCGCCCGTGCCCGCGCTGCCGTGGTATTGAAGCCGGGAGATGGGCCGAATTCTCCGATAGTGTAACGGCGCTCCAGCCCATTGATGGTATAACGCAGCACAAACGCCTTATGGCCGGATGCGGTGATGCGGATGCCTAGCCCTGTAATCTCATCATCCCAATAAACGCGATTGGCCTTGGCTGGGAGAGACAATGAGCGAATAAGTTTGTCGGTGATAATGGGCATGTCTGTGTCCGTCCTGTGTCCGCCGTGTCCGTATTTTCAGATGCTGTGTCCGTGCATTTTCGTGAATCATAATCAATTGGTCGCTTTATAATGTCAATTGAAAATAGATGCTTATAAATTCAAAATACACGGACATGAACCGGACACAATCGGCAGGATTGGACTCTTAATCAATAGGTCGCTGGTTCGATCCCAGCACGGCCCACCATTTCCCTCAATAGTTTATACTGAAACTGACCATTTCAGCACTCTGGCGGCCTTACTTGTATTTGAGTAAAAAACTGCCTGACATCTAGGGGTATAACCGGATCGGTCAAGATTAATGCGCCTCCTGAGCGTGAGCTAACAGACCGCTACCGGTCTTGTAATTGAGTACAGCGCGATTGATTAAGTATTCATAGGTTGCGTTCGCACCTTCGATCTGTGCCTGCGTCTGGCTTAGCTGCGCCTGACTTAAATCGACGATGGAGCTGCTACCGATATTGTAACGCTCCTGCGTCAGGTCGAGTGCTTCATCGGCATTTTTCACCAGTTCCTTCGTCACGCGGATGTTTTCCCATGCGGTCTGCACGTTGCCGAAGGCAATGCGTATATCACGCAGGAGCTGGTTTTTAAGCGTGATCATGTCCTGCTGCGCGATATCGGCTTTGTCGGTAGCCTCATGCTCTATCGCCGACAGCCTGCCGCCGGTATAAAACGGGATGCTGACATTGATGCCACCTGCCAGTGAATGCGAGCTGATCGGCTGGCTGTTTTCGCTGATTGGCGTACTGCCCGCATAGCCCAGCGCGCTGACGGTTGGGTAATGCGCTTCTGCCTCGGCTTCAGCACGTTTTTTCGCCGCATTCGCCTGTGCTTTAAGTGATGCTAGTTCAGGATTCTTATCCATCGCCTGATCTACCAGTGTATTGAGATTGGCGGGTGGGGGAGCCATATCGGTATGCTTGGCCAACGTGAAGGTTCGTAACTCGCTATAGCCCAGCGCTTCCGAAAGCGTTGCCTGCGCATCATCGACGCCGCTTCTCGCCTTGAGCAGCAATAGATTGGCTTCGGCCACCACTTGGTTGGCGATACTGACATCGAGATTGGATTTCAGCTTGGCATGACGCAGCGAGGAGATTTGTTCCAGAAAGGTTTTACGCGCCTTGACGGTGGTTTGCGCCACCTTCAGCAGCGCCTGCGCACGTAGCAGGTTGAAATAGCTTCGCGTGGCATCAAGCAGCACCGTTTCCTTCGTCAGGTTGCCTCGCGCTTTTTGCGCCTCCAGCTCCAGCTTCGAGGATTCGATCAGGTCGCTGGTACGCCCAAAATCAGTAATGAGCTGACTGGCGCTGATTCCCGCGGAACCACGGTCGAGCACCAGCGGATTGTTCAAGCCTCCCGGAGCGCTTATGCGCGTACTCTGACCGGCGAAGGCGCGGACGGCATTGCCCGTCACCTGCGGCAGGTAATAGGAACGCTGTACTTTGACATGTTGCTTGGCAGCCTTGGTCTCGGCTTCGGCGGCAAGTATCTGCGGGTAATTTTGTAAGGCGATGCGTTGCGCATCTTCCAAGGTGAGTTGCTGCGGAGCTGTATCATCGACAGAGGAATCAGCGGCAATGGCGTTCACTCCCCACAGCATTCCGGATATTATAACGATAGAAAACCAGCGGATCATGCTTCACCTCGCTTTTGGTACACCAGCAAATACGCCACCGGAACGATAAATACGGTGATAATCACAGAAAAAGTCAGCCCGCCGATAATCACCCTCGCCAGCGATGCATAGGCTTCCGAACCGGCGCCAAGAGCCAGCGCCATGGGGATCAGGCCAATGATGGTAGCCAGCGATGTCATCAGCACTGGGCGCAAACGCACGCGGCAGGCAACGGCGACCGCTTCCTTGAGCGGCGTACCTTCCTCGATCAGGCGATGGGTGAATTCAACGATAAGAATTGAATTGGAGACGGAAATACCAACCAGCATCACCACACCCATCAGCGACATGACGTTAAGCGTCGTGCCGGTGATTAGCAGCGTCAGCAGTACACCGGTAATACCTGGTGGCACGGCGAGTAGGATAATGACCGGATCGATGAAGGATTTGAACTGCGCCACCAACACAAGATAGACGAGCAATACCGCCAGCAACAATCCTGCACCAAAGCTGTTAAAGGACGTGTGCATCGCCTCCACCGAACCGCGCACATTGATGCGCTCGTTTTCCGATAATTTGGTACCCTCGATAATTTTATCGATGGCGCTGGCCGTGCGGCTTAAATCCTCCGGCTTGGTGGCCACGTAAATATCGACCATGCGGCGAATCTGGTAATGGCTCACGACGCTTGGCGACTGGATATTTTTGATATCGACCACGTTATCCAGCCGCGTGGAGTTTTTGATACCGGGGCCGCGAATGGGAATGGCTTTCAGGTCTTCCAGCGACTTGATCGTATTCTCCGGATATTGCACAGTGAAGAAATACGGATTGCCACTTTTGGGGTCGTTCCAGTAACTCGGTGCAAGCATCTGGTTGGACACCAGCGCGGTGATGATGTTACCAATGATTTCCTTCTGGCTCAGCCCCAACTCGCTGGAATGGATGCGGTTGACGTCGAGTTTATAAGCAGGCGCATCAATATCCTGCGGAATGAACACATCGCTGACGCTGCTTATGCTGCGGATTTTTTGCGCCAGTTCGGTGGCCGTTTTGAAATCCTCCGGCAGGTTCGAGCCGCTGACCTGAATATCAATTGGTGCGGGCATGCCCATATTAAGCACTGCGTCCACCAGCCCGCCGGTTTGGAAATAGGCGGTCACTTCGGGCACTTCCTCCGCCAAAGCATGGCGCACTTTTGCCATGTATTCATAGCTGCCAGTGGCATGGCCTTCCCGAAGGCTTACCTGAATGAAGGCGTTATGGGAGGCGTTGTTGCTGGTGTACATAGCGGAAAAACCCGGCGTTATGCCGATATTGGCCATGATAACGTCGCGCTCATTCTCTGGTACAATGCGGCGGATAATGTCCTCGACCTTGGCCACTTCTTTTTCGGTTTCCTCTACTCGCGTGCCGCTTGGTGCTTTGATATTAATTATGAACTGGCTGGGGTCGGTGCGGGGGAAATAGGAAAATCCGAGCAGCGGGTAAATAGCGAGGCTCACGACGAACAGGCCAAGCAGCAGTGTCAGCGTAAAAGCCGGTGCCTCCAGCGCCCTGCCTGCCCAATGATCGTAGCGCACCAGTAACCACTCGAATTTTGCATTAAACCAGTGATTGAATCGTGCGAATGGACCATGCTGTTGCGGTGGCATTTCATGCATGTGCGCATGGCCTTTGATGTATTTGGCGCAAAATAGTGGCACCACCGTCATCGCCACCACATACGAGGCGAAAAGAGCAATGACCACGGAGAGCGCCAGCGCAGAGAATAAATAACGGCTGACACCGTAAAGAAAAGTCACCGGAAAGAATACGATGGCGGTGGTAAGTGTTGCCGCCAACACCGGCAGCGCCACTTCGCGCCCGCCGGTTTCCGCCGCCGTTTGCGGATCTTTGCCTAATTCCAAATGGCGGAAGATATTTTCCAGCACCACCACCGAATTGTCGATAAGCCGAGAAAACGCCAGTGCCAGCCCGCCCAGAATCATGGAGTTGACCGAGTTGCCACACAGCGCCAGCACGATGAAGGTCGTCATCACCGAGAGGGGAATAGAAAATAATACGCCGAGCGTGGCGCGTAACGAACCCAAGAAAATCAAAATCATCAGGCCAGTCAGCACCAGCCCGATTGCACCTTCATGCAGCAGGTTTTCAATGGCCTGCTTGACGAAAATGGATTGGTCGAACACCACTTTCGTCACCAGTTGTTTCGGCACATCGAGCAGGTTGGCCACAGTCTGCTTCACCCCATCGACGATGGCGATGGTGTTGGAATCACCGCCCTGTTTCAATACCGGCAGATACACCGAATCCTGCCCATCCACACGCACGATATTATACTGAATCTGCGTACCGTCCTTAGCGTAGCCGACATCACCTACAGTAACCGAGGAATTGCCTACTGTTTTGAGTGGCACACCGTTGATTTCCTTCACTGTGTTGAGCTGATTATTGGTGAATATATTATAATCGAACGGCCCTACTTTTACGTCTCCGGCAGGCAGGATGAGGTTGGATTCATTGATGGCACGCACCACATCCATCACCGAAAGCTGGTTGGCTTCCAGTTTCAGCGGATCGACATAGACCATGATCTGGCGGTAGCGCCCACCGAACGGCGGCGGAATGGACGCACCGGGGATGCTGGCCAACTGGTTACGGATGACAAACTGGCCGTAATCACGTAGCTCAGATTCATTTAGTCCCGCCGCTTTCAGCGTAATCAGGCATACCGGCAAGCTGGAAGCGTCGAATTTCAATACCACGGGCGGCAATGTGCCGGGAGGTAGCGAGCGCAGATTCGCCATGGCGAGGTTAGAGATGCCGGAAGCCGCCGCATCGGGATTGGTTCCGGGCTGGAAGGTGATTTTGATCAGGCTCACGCCGGGAAGCGATTTTGATTCGATGCGGTCGATGCCGCTGCCCAGCGTGAAAAAGCGCTCGGACGGGCTGGTGATTGACGCCTCCACCTGTTCGGCGGGCATGCCGGAATAGAGTGTCATAACAACGACGGTCGGGATTTTAATGTCGGGAAACAGATCGACCGGCATGCGCAGCAGGCTGGATACGCCAACCACGCAGGCTATCAGGCAGCAAACGACGATGAAGTAGGGATAGAGGAGAGAAAAACGTGACATCTATTTTTCACCGACCAATTTAGGGATGACTTTCATGCCGACGGCGAGCGATCCCCGACTGCCGAATATCACCTGCTCACCTTCATTCAGCCCTTGCATGATTTCCACCTTATCCGGCGTTTGCAACCCTACGGTAACGGGGCGTTCCTCGATTTCATCCTGCCCGTTCACCAGCCAGACATTGGGCTTATCCCCCATCGTTACTGCCTGCACCGGAAGCGCCAAAACATTGTTCTTTTGTTCCAGATCAATCACCGCCGTCGCATACATGCCAGGAGTGATGCGTAAATCCTTATTGTCGATATCGACCTCGGTTTCCATAGTGCGGGTATTGTCGCTGATGTTGCCGGTAGTGCGCACGACTTTAGCCGGAATCACCTGTCTTGTTGACTGCACCGTAACCTGTACCGGTGTTCCAACATGAATCTGCGGCACCGCCGCCTCCGGTACGGGGAAATCAAGCCGCAGCAAAGTATTCTCCGCGATATGCACCAGCGGCAGCGTTTGCGTACTGGAACTGGTGCTGGCCTGAATCAGCGCACCGGGATCGACATAACGCTTAGTAACAATGCCATCGAACGGTACGGTGATAGTAGCATAGTCGAGCAGGGTTTTTGCATGCTCCATATTCGCCTTGGCGATTTCATACGTGGCCTGCGCCTTATCGACCTCAGCCTGCGCCAGTAAGCCGGGCTTACGTTTTATCACTTCGCTTATGCGGTCGTAATCCAGCTTGGCGTTGTGATAATCGGCAGTGGTACGGTTGATATCGTCTTTCAGTTCCGGTATTTCCAGCGTGGCAATGACCTGACCGGCCTTCACCTGATCGCCTATATCGACGGTAATGCTCTTTAGATAACCAGCGACCTTGGCATGCAGATCAGCCTCAGCATAAGGGCGGAATTCAGCAGAAAGCGTGATGCGGCTGGCTAAGTCGCCGCGTTTGGCGATAGTGACCGCAGCGGGTCTTGTATCGGAAGTTTTTTCAGCCGCCTGAGAACTCGATCCGGTTGCTTTGTACAAAGTAAGGAAAGCCGTTGCCGACGCCAGAAGAATCATGCAGGTTTTCTTGCGTATTCTCATGCTGCCTGCTCTTGCGTATTCATAATTAAGGGCAATTCCACCGTGACTGTCGTGCCATGGCCTTCCTTGCTCGCTATTTTGATATCCCCTCCATGCGCATGAACGATGGAATGTACGATGGCGAGTCCAAGCCCTGCGCCACCCATTTCGTGTGATCGCGCCTTGTCGGTGCGATAGAAACGCTCGAAGACATGTGGCAGCGCCTTAGCCGGAATGCCGATACCGTCATCGTAGATTTCCAATACGGCCTTTTGTTGCATCGCCGCTGTTTTTAACCATATATTCCCATCGGCGGTCGTATATTTGATCGCATTATCCAACAGATTGACGATGATCTGCTTGATTCGTTCTGAATCGCCATGCACCCATACCGGCTCCACCGCCTCAACATGCAGGGCAATATGCTTTACCTCGGCCAGCAATGCCATCTGCTCGGCGATATTCTGCGCCATGGCCGCCAGATCGCATGACGCATACTCCATCTGCACTTCTCCGGCATCGAGGCGGGAAATGGTAAATAAACTGGTGGTAATGCGCGACAGGCGCTCGATTTCTTCCAGAACGCTGCCAATTTTTTCCTGCCAGTTGAGCGCCTCCCCCTTGTCATGCAGCAACGCTTCCAACTCGCCGCGCATGATGGTCAGCGGCGTGCGTAGTTCATGGCTCGCATCGGCAGAGAAGCGTTTAGCCTGATCGTAGGCGACTTCCAGACGATCGAGCATCTGGTTGAGGGTGACAGACAGATGTTCCAGTTCGTCGCCGGTGGTGGCAACCGGCAGGCGATTGCTTAAATTGCCGAAGGTAATCTGCTCGGCGGTGAAGCGTATGTTCTCTACCGGCTGCAATGCTCGATTGACCAGCCTGTACCCGCCGCCGGAGACGAGGAGGATAATCACCGGCAGGCCGTAAAGCAGCGTCATCAGCAGGTTGTGCAGCGTCTGCTCGATATCGTTGGTCGGTACGCCCATCTCGACCAGATAGGTTTTTCCACCTGCTTCCGCCTTGGTCGCAGTAATCAGTATATCGTTGCCATAGGAAAGCGATTCGATACGCGAGGCTGGCGGATCGCCTTTGATTAAAGCAATATCATTAGGATTGAATCTCCCATCATGTGGCACTCCCGACACATAGAGGATGGAACCGTCAGGATTCAATATACGAATGAAGCGATTATTTGCCTCAGGCGTATAAACAGAGTGAATCTGACTGGCGATGGCGGTAGGATTAAAGTTATCCACCAACATATTCGCATCGATCTGCTGGGCGCGATGGGTCAGTGTGTGCTCCATATCGGCATAGAGCTGCTGGCGCAAGCCGTGATAGGTATAGAAGGCGAAGGCCAATAATACGACAACAATAAGGCAGCTATACCAGACGATCAGGCGGAACTGTATGGAGCGAGCATTGATCATGCTGCCCCGTCATTCAGGCCGTAGCCGATGCCGCGCACTGTTTTGATCAGCTTATATTCATGCCCTTCATCGATCTTGGCACGCAGCTGGCGAATATAAACATCGACAATATTGGTCAGACCCTCGAAGCTGGCGTCCCAGACATGCTCGATAATCATGGCGCGCGATAATACACGGTCGCTATGCAGCGCCAGATATTCCAGCAGCCCATATTCTTTGGCGCTTAGGTCGATACGCTTTCCAGCACGCTTGACCTGCCGCAGCATCCGGTCGATTTCCAGATCACCGACGCGCAGCGTATTGCTGTGCTGAACCGGCGCACGCCGAAGCAGCGCTCGGATACGCACCGTCAGTTCGGCGCAGGAGAATGGCTTGGTCAGGTAATCGTCGGCGCCAGCGTCGATATGTGTGACCTTGTCCCCCACTGCATCACGCGCTGTTAGCATGATGATGGGAACCTGATTATTTTTCTCGCGGATGGCGCGAAGCGCCTCGGTGCCGCTACGCTTGGGCAGCATGATGTCGAGGATGATGGCATCGTAAGCATGAGAAAACGCCATTTCCGTTCCGAGCATACCGTCGGGCGCACTATCGACCGCATAGCCTTCGGCCTTTAAGCCTTGGACGATAATATTGGCCAGTTTCTCTTCATCTTCGATTACTAATATACGCATCACTTACCCCATAATGGCCTTAACTATACAGGACAAATTGGCGATCATCATCAAAACCCAGTGAAATATACATTAAAATTCACTCATAATAGGGTTTTTTTCTTTAGTTACAGAAGAATACCCTCTGATCGCAAGATCTCCTTTAGCGGTTCGATATATGATTCGTAATGCCGCCACCGCTCCAGTGAGCGCGTATAAACGGGTTGCCTCACCTGCCAGACGCTGGCGGTACGGACGGGGTGGGGATTCTTATGCGGCGACAGGCAACGTTCGTCCCATTCAAGCCCAAGGAAATCAAGCATAGTGCGGGCTGTTTTTTCCGTGTCCGTTACCGCGTCCTCATAATGAATTTCCAGTATCCTGTCGGGAAGCACACTACGCCAATGCGCCATTAGTTTGTGATACTGGACATAGAAATGACTGATATGACGCAGGTCGAATGAATAGCCGTAACTATGGTCGAAATACTGGAAATAGTTGGACAGGCAGGTATCGAGAGGATGACGCATGCAATGTATAATTCGCGCATTAGGAAATAGCATGGCAATGAGTCCCAGATTCCAGAAATTGGTCGGTTGCTTATCAATGACGTAACGTTTGGACTTACTGCTTCTTGCATTCAGTTCCGCCTCGTAATTACAGGTTAGTTCGCGTATCACGGCAGGCGGCTGTGTAAGGACGGATTGCGGATAAGGGGAAGTTTTCACTAGCGTACTTACTATTTCCGGAAAGGTAGGCAATTCGCTCGCCGCTCCGATATCACGGTGACTGGACAGGATATTGGCTAGCAGCGTTGTGCCGGAACGCGGCATGCCGACGATAAACAGCGGTCGGGCGCTGTTGGAAGCAAAAGAAAAACGCTGCGTCAGGAATTCTTTAGTGAAGTTCTGGCTATAGTGGATGTAATTTTGCTCTTCCGTAACGGGTTCATAGGAAGCGGTTGCGCTGCAAAAACGGTTGGCCTGCTCATAATAGGCGAACGCCTTGTCATAGGCTCCGCAATCATCGGAGATTTTTGCCAGCGCGAAATAGAGATACTGTTTTTCCGACTGCGTATCCTGACTCTCCAGAAGCGCACGGGCATGGGCAGCATCGTCATTATTCTCTGAAGTATAGTTGCGTATGCGCGTCAGGCTATACAACGCCTTGGAGTAGGTAGGCGCAAGCGACAACACTTTCATGAACGCCTTTTCAGCTTCGGCGATCTGCCCCTTGCTCAAAAACGCATTGCCAAGATTATTCCACGCATGCACGTATTCCGGCTGATATTTAATAACGCGGCGATACAACGCGATGGCATCATCGATATCGTAGTTTTGATACAGTATATATCCCAGATTATTCATGCTATGCACATGGTTCGGCTGCTTCGCAATAATGAGCCGGTAGAGTGTCATCGCTGTTTCGTTGTTACCGGCTAATTGCGCTTCGACCGCAATACGGCACGCATCCTCGATAGTGTAGGCGATACCGTTCCAAACAACCTGTGCTTCCTTGTGCTTGCTGGCTAAACGCCGTTGGTTGCGGTTGCTCATCTGTACTGCCTATTCAAAGCCATCATTTACTATGGCTCATTATACGCAGCCGCTGGCAGGCATCATAAATGCCTGATGAAATTCACATTAAAATTCGCTCATAATGGCACGTCCTCACGGTATTTTTATGAGACAACCGTTTTTATGTCCGTATTGGATATGAAAATAGGGACTTGGCAGGATTATTTTAAATATCCGATGGAATCACGACCTTCATTGAATAAATGATAGCCTGCTGCACTTAGAATGCTCATCGCCAATTTTTTGTCCTGTTCATTGAGATGCTGGTTCTCATATTTAATAAGCGAGGGTTTGAATTTTGAGAAGTCGATCATTTTTATAATCTCTAAATCAAAGCCTTCCGTGTCAATTTGCAGATAATCCGCATCCAGCATATTATAATTTTTTAGTACGCCCATAAGAGGAGCGCAGGCCACTTCTTCTTCAATAATCATTTCATTTTTTACTACACCGGTTTTCAGGAGATGATCCCTTATAAAAGACGCTATACCCGCAGTCCAGTCGGGCAGTTCTCCAAGTCTGGCAGGATCAACTCTGTAAATAATGGCTTTATCGGCGGTAGGGTGAATGGCAAGATTTACGGGTATTACTTCCGGATAATCCTGATAATTTATTCGCAAGCGCGCAAACAAGTCGGGTAAAGGCTCTATGGCTATGCCCGCACATCGATGTTCAGTGACTCTAAAATAGAGGCTATCAAACCTAATGCCGTCATTAGCGCCAACCTGTACAAATTTTATTTTTTTATTTTTTAGTAATTGCTCAAATAAGTGCTGAAATTTCGAGAATTTCTGTAAATTAAGACCGATCGGGCGCAGAAAAATATTAGAAAGCTTTATGGTTGTTTTCTTAAAACCCATTTCAATACTTACCACATTATGAGTTGTTATTTGCGGGAAGAACTCTAAACCCGCAATTTACAACCAGCAACCATAAACTAACGCTATATTCTTTGATACGCGCGCTTAAACTGTTTTCATACGCGTAAGGATGTCTTCCATCGTTACCATGCGTGGCAGGGATTTATGACGCAGGAACATCAAATCTTGTTTGTTGAATGCGGCAAAAAAAGCTTTGAATTCTGTTTTCAATTCTTCCAGCGTCGGTTTTTTTTCCGTTGCCGAATACGACATCCTGACCTCTTTAAAAATAGCATCAAGACTTTTATCGCCATCCATGGCTTTGCATATACGAGACAGATTTGGTGTATTGACGAATTTCACCTCATGAACATAAATTTTACAGCTAAAAACGTCTCCTATCTTGGCATTGGCCGCAATCTGGTAAAGGTCGTGATACATCTGTTTATTCACGATCATATATAAAAACGGCACATTATCGGTGTCATCTGGGCTGGGTGTGACAGGTGTGTGCTTTGAGGCGTAGAAATTATGTTTGATAATTCTTCCGTTCATGAGTTCAGCTGCCGCCTGACTTTCCTCCACGCTCAGTCGCTTGCTTGCATCGGAAAGATTGCTGCCCTCTAAATAGGCTTCTATTTTGTAAAGGTCGTTACCCATGGGCTGGGTCTCAAAAAAGAAATGGGTAGGTTGCAGGCCAGATCCCGCCAGAAACCGGTAGATGTCCGGAACCGAATAGGCGACATCATGCGAGTGCAGGAATAAATCGTAAATTCCAATGTCGCCAAAATTAGCAACATCACTGAAGATATCTTGCGCACGTATAAATGCGTTGCTTTGCGGCGCATGCGACAGGACGGTTTTGCAATTGTCGACTTTGCGCTGCATGTCGGCTTCATTTTTATTTATAATCCGCATAAGGCGTTGTATCTGGTAGATAGATTCCCTGCCATAGCTGGCATAGAGCATGATATTCATAACGCCGTCATCTTTTAATACCGTCGTCAAGGCCGCCAGTCCGGCGGCCGGATTTTCCAGATGATGCAGTACGCCTACAGATTCAATGAGATCGAACGGGTCATTAAAAAGTTTTTCAGCGTCGAGAATAGAGCCGTGGATCCATGTAATATTATCGAGTCCCCGCACGGTTGCTCTGGCTTTGGCTATCTGCATAGAGTTGAGGCTGAGATCAAGATGGACAATCTCGGCATCCAGCCCTCTGAATTGTTCCGCAAGCGCTATGGTGGTGTCACCGGTACCTCCGCCAGCTACCAGCGCGCGGAACCCTTTGGTGAAGTTGCGTTGACCGGCATAGTGATAATAATTGAGCGCATCCAGCGAACAGGAGCGCACGCAGAAAAAGTTTTGTCTTTCTCTTTCGGGATCGCGCGGCGGATACGGATAATTTTCGTATTGTTCGCGGACTTCTTTGAGATAATTTGAGTCGGTAGCAAGCTTTTGCAGCATGTGAATACTTTTTCTATGAGAAATCTTATATTAAGGAATATCACCGATTCCAGAAATCAAAATAGAAAAAATCAATAGGGGATCGTCAGACGTTTTTTGAGCGTAATGAAAGGGCGCTATTTCCCGCGGGGTTTTCTCGGCATCCTTGGGCCGTTCAGGCCGGAGGAGGGGTCACCTTCCACACCGGACGCTTGCAGGGCAGGGTTGGGCGGCGCATCACCTTGCATGCCTGCTACAGGTACCCTTCTTGGAATGATAGGCTCAATCGTGCCTTCCAGCTCCACGGCCGGAACGTCTTCAATACCCTCCAGCATGACGGGGCTTTTCGGCCTTAGCTTCAATGCGGGCGGGATGGGTGTTACATCACCGTTGAACCGTATCTTTGGGATTCTGGTGTCGGGTTGCAGGGGTTTTGCGTCAATGTTTGGTGGCAACAGGCGGGGCGGGGTGACGGGTATGTCCTGCTCCTCTTCGCTACCGGCAGGCTGCACCTGAGAGGACATGAGCTGGTCTTGTGCCACGGGGCCTTCACCCGATTTTCGTTCCGGCGGGTTTTCAGGTATGGCCCGCCTGAGTTTAAAACCGCGGTCCCCATCCTTGTACATAGGCCGTCCCTTTTTATCCGGTGTAACCTCCAGAGTATTGAGCGGAGTTGGCTTTACTCCCGCAGGGAAGCGGTTATCGGGTATCGTTATGTCCCGTCTAAAGAGTAGCTCGTCACCTTCCCTGAAATCACGCCCTAATTGCCTTCTCAGCGCATCCATATCAGGGGTGCGTCCGTCATGCGGCTCCCATTCACCCTCTATTGGTGCAGGTCTTTGTCCTTTACGGGCAGGCGATTGGTTTCCGGGCCACGGCTCGAACTGATGTGGCAACAGTTTTGTAGACAGTCTCTGTTAAGCAGCTTTTGGTTGATGTAGTATTGTCGTTTCAAATTCGACTGGCGACAAATAGCCGTTAGCGGAATGGATACGGACGCGATTATAGAACACTTCAATATAT